>NZ_JBWDNK010000017.1:0-118364 GCF_056269165.1 Paenibacillus sp. J22R232
TGCCGCTACGATGTACTTCAAGGCTTCACTTCCGCTTGCGGTTGCAAGTTTTGTCGTGCCAACTGTGTCGCCCGCTGTCCAGCTAAGCCCCGTCAAATCAGGTGCGGGAACTGGCTGAGGGTTGTAGTCTACGTTCAGCTCAAGAGAAGGATACATGCCGTTTAGGTTAAGGAAATTAAAAAATGACATTTGTTCAGCTTCTACCTGTTCATCGCCTACAAAAATAAGTACTAATTTGTTCTCTTGCTTGCTGATGCTATCCGCTACCAATGAAGTAATATCGATCGTTTGCCAATCGGAAGCGTTCAAATTGGCAAGGGCTTCCGTCGCGATTAATGTCCGTTCAGGCGCCACTCCGTCCTGAGGCTTCCAGTTGGCATCCCCTTTATAGATCTTCAACGTAGGGGAGCCGGCGTTCGAAGTCGTGTTATATATGTTCGTAATAAACAGCTTAAGCTTGGCATCTATCAGAGCTCCGCTCATAGCTGAAAGATCAAAGGAGAGCGTGGATTCAAGCGTCTTATGCTGAAGGCTGCCGCTTACTTGTTCAACGGCGGTACCTACTTGCAGCGTATCCGTGCTGCAAGTTAGTTGTGCGTCTGCACGGTCTGTCATCCATCTAATGGCGCAGGCATCCGTTATTGACGGCATGATGGTGCCCGGTGAAGCTTTCACTTCCTGCGAATAGTCGCTCTCTAGCCCATTTTTAATGGCTTTAATGGCAAAATAATAGCTGCTGCCGTTTGTTAAACCTGTCACTGTGTAGGTGCCGCTCGTTCCGTCTACCGTTTCTACAGGCGTTGCTCCGTAGTTGCCGCTAGCCGTTCCCTTATAAATCTGATAGCCTGTGATGCTGCTGTCTATAGACCAATTCAGCGTTACCTTCCCATCGCCCGCGGCGGCTGTTAAGCCGGTAGGAGCTTCAGGAGAAGCAGGTGCATCCGGAATGTTTCGCTTATAGACACGCAGCTTGCCATTGGTTACGAAGCTCAGATACATTCCGCTTTCGCTGTTAACAAGCACATATGGTGAGCCGCCGGTTTCCGTATCGGGAATCCCGCTGTTCGTTTGCACCCAGTTCGCGCCATCGAACTTCAAAGCTTTAATCTGGAACGCGTAGCCCGTTATATCCACCCAAGTAACTATTAATTGATTATTATCAGCGGTCATTTGCGGATTCTGCGCATTGTTTACGATCGCGGGATCAAGCGTTCCGCTGCCAACCGTAGTCCAACTTGTGCCGTCGAAGCTTTTCATTTGAAGATATTTGTTTTTGCCGTCTCTCCAAAGCACATATAAGGAATCTTTAAATACGGCCAGCACCGGGCTAGCAACGGATAAGTTTGTTTCGCTAATCCCAGTCGAACCGGAAACATTTGCCCACGCGGAGCTGCCTGATTTTTGAAATACGGCGATATGAGTACCCGTTGGAGCATATTCGAACCATGTCAAATAAAGCTTGTCGGAATAGATGGCCATTTGTGGGGCAAATGCTTCGCCACTTCCGGTTAAGGCGATATCAGCAGCATCTGTTGTCCATGTATTCCCGTCGAATTTTTTGATTTGCAGCTTTCCGTTGCTCCCAGTCCATGAAGCGTACAGGTGATCTTGGTAAGCAATAATCGTCGTGCTTCTCCCGCTGCCGCTAAGAAGCGCTCCACCTGTAAGCGGTGCCCAGCTCGTTCCGTCGAATACTCGAAGCTGGACGGAGTACGCGCCAGAATTAGGATCTTGTTCGCTCCAAATCGCGTAGAGCTTGTTTTGGAATACAGCCATAGAGGTATTCATAACCGTTTGAGTTGGGTCGCTATTCAGCGCTGCGCCGTCATCAGCCGATAACCATTGCTGCCCATCCCAGGTTTTGACTCTCACTTGACTCGCATTCGTGTATGTATCTTGATCGAAGTACACTTCGTTCCAAATCGCATAGAGTTTGTTGTTCCATTCCGTTAATTGTGGGTCGCGTGCGGAACGATTAGAATCGTAATTGACAGAATCTCCTCCATCAATCGGAATCCAATCATCCTGTACAGGAGGAAGGGGACTCGGTTCTGCGCCTGCGTATTCCGCAGCTGGCAGCAGGATGCTCCAAAGGAGCAGGAGACTGAGAAATGCGGTTGTTGTTTTCGTTGCAAGTGCTCTTGAACGCTGGATGCCTGACATTAAGTAGCTCACCTCTTCAATGAATTTGACTGCTTGAAACCATACGCTGCAGTATATCAAAACTTCACTGAACATTTTCCAAACATTGTTGTTTTTATGCCATTATTCGACAAACTATTATTCGTAATTGAGATTAGATCGATTTATTCAAAAATCGTAACGGCCATTAAAAAATAATGATAAACTATTTAAATAAATGGAAAAGGAAGGGGCTGCTATGAAAATAAATTTACTCATTTTCGTTTCTTCCGTTACCCAGCAATATGAGAGTAATGTCCACGCATCGCTCGTGAAAACATTCGAATCCGCCCATCGTCCCATGCAAGGGGATATCATCCATGATCCAGGCTTTGACCCTGATTATCACAATGGCTACGAAGTGGTCAAAATCACGATGAATTATGCCTCTGATGAATGCTGGGTCTCCTTGTCTCCGCTAGTCATCGAGTTGGAGAACATACCTGTAGAATCGTATATCGCGAAACTTAAGGCTAACGGTTGGCAGCCTTTCGCGAAGAATAATGGCTAGTCTTTTTCAATATAAAAGCATTTATATGTTTCACACATAAATGCGCTTATTTGTCTCAGCGAAACGACTGCTTTAGCCACAGAGGACGGCGGCGGCCTTTTACGGTTGACGCATAGGAAAGGCTATGATTTTGTTCAAGCTTTCTCTATACGTTTCTCCAAAACGATGGCTTTTATTGTAAGGACGCCGTCAGGCGTTTCTTCTTATAATATGACATACAGTTGTCTTATTAAGAGTTGTATATTGGAGATAGGAGTGAGAGTGAGTATGTTCGCTCAGCATTCCTATTTTTTACGATAGAAAAGAAAGAGGATGAAGCAGATGGCATTCACGGAAGCAGTTGAACGTTCCGTTCAAATTAGAAAAAAATATCATGCTTTGGAAAAAGCGCATCATGGAACGGAATGGACAATCGAAGAAGATGCGTTGGCTTTTTTGACAGACGCCGGATTGGTGGGGAGGCTGACGATGTCTCAGCAGGGGCGCTGGCCAAAAAGCGGAGAACCCGCCTTGGAGCTGGAGCATAAGCTTGGCGAGTGCATTTGGTGGCTGACAATCTTAGCCGATCGGATGAACATAGACATCATTGAAGCAGTGGACCATTTCTTATCGAAAACGGAAGCACGGTTAGCGGAGTAACGTACGGGGAGCAGAAGGCCAAATAGGAAAGCATTGACCGACAAAACAGCGGCAGTCTTGGTTTGGAAAAAAAACCGAGGCTGCCGCTGTTTGCTTTAATATTTCAATTTGAGCAGGTTGCGCTCGCCAATAAACGTTGTCGTATTGAAAAGCATCAGTACATCCTCAATGCCATTCTCCGCCATATAGTCACTGATGCTGCCGTTATAGTAGCGAATGTCAATGACATGGATATCCCGCACATGCAGTGTCAGAAATGGCAGGAAGCTATGGGCGTAAGAGTCTTTAATGACGAGCATCTTATCCAGCTGAACCCGGTTAGCGGGAAGATCGCTGTGCAAAGTCATTAGCGCATGAACGCCGCCAAGGAAATACGAATACTTATCTTTTTTCGCCAAAAAGCTTGCATCGTACATGCTGTTGACCGTTTGGTCCGTGTCGGCAATATACATTTCGGTTTGGATGCCGCTCTTGTCCTTATAGGCTTCAATGGAATCCGGCTTCACGCCGCTGAACTGGCTGCGCGTATGGTAGCTGCCAAGAAACGAATCTGTAATCGTTTCAATGGCAAAGTCGCTCTCGGCAGCCGGCGTCCAGCCCATCTGCTTGGCATATGCCGCATAGGCTAGATAAGCGCCATAGGTAGTCCAGTGGTGGTCTGTTTTATAATAAATAGGTTTGTCAGAGCTTGCTGCGCTGCCGAGCAAATCAAAGCCGTCCATAAAGGCCATGCTGCCTTGCACCTGTTTGCCGATAAAGCGATTGACCTCGTCCTGCGGATATGCCTCAGCGAGCCATGGCAACCGCTCTGGATACAATCCAATCGAGGTGGGGACAAGCATGAACGTCATATTGGCATTCGGGTGATTCTGCGCATACAGCTGTACCGCAGCGGCGTATTCCTTTATTTCCGCATAAGCAGGCGCGCTTAGCTTTTCGAATAGATAACCGTCCGTCCCTTTGTAGATGCCGTTGTTTTCCTGCTGGAGCCGCAGCTGCTCAAGCATAGACTTTGTCCACACAAATTGGTTGCGGAATGGAAAATGGTCGGTAACGTAGCTTTCCGATTCGTCTGAGAATGTTTTGGACCACAGATTGTCCCAGGTAAGCTTAGGCGCTTTTTGCAGCGTACGGTTCTCCACATCAGAGAACGCTTGGATCGGCAATAGAAAGAACAATAATGACATTGTGAACAAAAGGCCGACGAAGCCCCACACGTATACGCGATCCGCGATCCTGCTCAATGGGAACAGCCTCCTTCCATGTTCGTTAAAACCTGAAATACAAGAATGGATTAAATGTAGCATCGACTAAATAAGCCACTGACATGAAGAAAAGCATCGCGTGCCAGCCAAGCTGGATGACCGGCCTCAAACCGGGTTTTTCCCGGCGCTGCGGCAAAGACGCAATGACCAATAAGACGAGCAAAATAGCGTTAGTATATAACAGATACAGCGACTCATTGTTCCACATAGGCTGATGATTCATGCCGAACATGGCGGCAAAATACGCACCCATCGCCGGTAAATCCTCAAAGGCGAAAAATACCCAGCCGATTAGGATAAGAAGCAGCGCATAGACATGCCGGACCCAAGCAGGTATTCGCAGCAGAAGCTTCAACGCGAACCATTTCTCCAAAACGAGCACGACCCCGAAATATAAGCCCCAAAGCAGGAAGTTCCAGCTTGCCCCATGCCAGATCCCGGTGAGCAGCCAGACGATCATAATGTTGCGAAGCTGCTTCCAAGGGCCTTTGCGGTTTCCGCCTAATGGAATGTATAGGTAGTCCCTGAACCAGGTGCTAAGCGATATATGCCAGCGCCTCCAAAAGTCGGTGATGCTTTGGGCCGTATAGGGGCGGTTAAAGTTTTCATTGAAACGGAAGCCGAACATCATGCCGAGCCCGATCGCCATATCCGAATATCCGCTGAAATCGAAATAGATTTGAAAAGCAAACGCAATAATGCCGAGCCAAGCGGTAGTGGCGGGAAGCGTATCTGCACCCGTGCCGGAAATGGTATTCCACAATAAGCCAATATTGTTCGCTAACAGTACTTTTTTGGCTAATCCGATAATAAAGCGCCTTACGCCTTCCGCAAACAGCTCTGTGTTGACGGTACGATGGCGAAGCTGCTCGGCAATCGTCGAATATTGCACGATGGGTCCCGCGACAAGCTGAGGGAACAAAGCGACGAAGGTGCCGAAGTCGAGCCAGTTGCGCTGTGCTTTGGCCGTTCCCCTATAGACGTCAATAATGTAGGACATCGATTGAAACGTATAGAAGGAAATACCGATTGGCAGCGCTAGCTCGGTTAAAGGAATTTGCGTGCCGAGCAAGCCGTTGACGTTCTGAATGAGGAAATCGGCATATTTGAAATACCCAAGTAAGCTTAAATTGACGATGATCGAGGCGACAACGATCCATTTCCGCTGCGGGCTGCTGCGCTTCGGATTGCTGAGCAGCAGTCCAAAGCTGAAGTCCGTAACCGTAGAGAGCAGCATGATTGCAATGTATACGGGTTCGCCCCATGCGTAGAAGACAAGGCTTGTCGCGAACAAAACAAGATTTTTGATTCGCCATGGGGACACGAAATAGAGCAGCAGCACGGCAGGAAGGAATAGAAAGAGAAACAGTAGGCTGCTGAATACCATACTTGTTATTTTTGCTCGAAATACGTATCGAAGGCAGCAAGGAATTGATCAGCTTCTTCGGAAATAACGAATAATACGTAGTTGCCTTTCGTGACGAGCTTATAGTTTTTAGCATTTTCATATTGATCCTGCAGATACGTTTCGAACGTTTTTTGCACGTCGGAGGCACGTTTTTTCACGCCTTCTTCAACGGCTGCGATATCCTTGGCGTCCTTCACTTTGAATAAGGCAATTTCATTGGTTTTTACATTCATCATCGGGGACATGATTGTATATTCTTCCAACAGCGCGGGGTCGACATAGAACATTTGTTTCACCATATCGCCGGTCATTTCGATTAACGCAGGCTGCTCGATGGTAGCCAGCATGCCGTCCACGATTTCTTTGGTTGTTTTCGTCGTAACGGCGGCTTGCTCTTTATTCGTTGAGCTGTTACCGCCTGCGGTATTATTCGAGCCGGCATCCGAGCAGGCAGTCAGCGCCAATCCTAGCGCAATAACGAGCATAAAAGCGAAGTAGTTTTTTTTCATTTTGTTTAATCTCCTTGGTGTCGTTTATTTTGTTTTTCAAATAATAACAACGAAACTAAAACCGTTATTGTTGCTGTTCGCGTTATTATGGTAAAAAATGACGCATTGCATGCATGTTCGCTGTTAAGGACTGCGTAGGCGATTTCTTGTGCGCAAATGAGCACAAGATGCGCTGGCATCCATGGCTGGCTGTGCAAAACGGAATCGAATATCCGATCGAAAAATGGGAAGTCCCGTCGATAGGTGTCGGTTGTATCCGGGACGCCTCGCCAATCCTGAAAAATGGCGCACATTCTGAAGAATTATATATTGAATAAGAAGGTAGACAACCCTAGAATCGTAAGAAAAAGGAGTTGTTGCTCGATGGATCCCATGCTGAAAGTAGACGGCAATACCTGGAGCAAAGCGCAGTTCGCCTCGCGGATGCGGGTAATCGGGGAACTGGGGCCATGCCGCTCGCCCGAAGGGCACCGGTACGCGATCCGGCTGCGTGATCCGGTAGATATTTTGGCTGCGGTCATTTACTTCCGCGAGCATCATGCCTCGGCGCTGCTGCTTCACGGAGACACGCCGGCCGACGAAGCGGCGACGATGGCGGCGAATGCAGGCTGCCGGGCGTTGCTTTTAGACGCGCCACTGCAAGCGCTTACTTTGGAGTTTCCGGAGCACGGGCTCAGGGTGCCGGGACAAGGTGCAAGCCGCTCAACGATCATTAGGGCTGCGGCAGCGGGAGAGAGGCAATTTGAGCCCTCGCTGCTGCAGTTCAGCTCGGGCACGACCGGCGATCCGAAGCTAATCAGCCGAGCTTGGTCCGATATAGCATGGGAAACGTTAAGCTACAATAGCGCGCTTGCAGCGGGAGGCGGGGAACCTCCGCTTGTGCTTGTGCCGGTGTCCCATTCATACGGCCTTATTACGGGCGTGCTGGCTGCTTGGGCGAGGGAGGATATCCCGCATGTCGTCCAAACCCGGAATCCGAAAGCCGCATTGCGCCATATCCGTGATAATCCGGACAGTATCGTCTATGCGGTTCCTTTCTTATACGGTCTCATGGATTCGCTTAGCAAAGGCGAGGTTCGTTACCGGAAGGCAATCACCTCCGGTGCTCCCTTGACCGAAAGCATGCTGGCGAGGCTGAGGGTGACGGCGGGCGAGGTATGGCAGCAGTATGGCTGCTCCGAGGTCGGCTGCATCTCTCTTAAGGCAGGGCCGGAGCGGCCCGACGAGGCGGGGCGGCCGCTGGCCCATCTGCATGTCAGAGCGGAGAGTCTACCGGCGGAGCATGGCGAAGGCGCGGCCTCAACCGAAGGCGCCGCGGAAGAACTCGTGGCAAGAAGCGGTACGCAGATAGTGAGGACGGGGGATATCGGCGCCGTAACGGCAGGAGGCGAACTTCGGGTGCTGGGCAGGCTGGATGATTTGATCAATGTGTCGGGGCAGAAGGTTATGCCTAGCGAGGTGGAGAGGGCGATTGCCGGAATGGATGGCGTGAGGGAGGTGGTCGTGTACGGAGCTGCGCACTCCGTGTGCGGGGAGACAGTTAAGGCAATGATCGTGGCCGACGGTAAGATCGGCGCGGAAGCGGTCCGGGCCGAGTGTTCGAAGCTGCTGCCCGGCTACAAGGTTCCGAGCGCCGTGCGGCTCGTGGATGAAATCCCGCGCAAGTCGTCGGGAAAAATAAGCAGAAGATGGCTTCGTAAATGGGAGGAGGAACAATAATGGAACGCAATCGCATTGTAGAAGGGCTCCGCAAGGTTATCGCGGAGGAGCTGGATGTCGCAGCCCCCGCTGAGCTAAACGAAACGGATAGGCTGAACGAGGATTTGAATCTGGATTCCATTATGATTTTGCAGCTTGCCGTGTATATAGAAGAATATTTTGAAGTGGCTTTTCCCGAAGATGACGTCGATCCCAGCGTGTTCGCGACGGTCGGCAGCTTGACGGATTTTGTTATTTCCCTACAAATTTCGGGAGCCGCCCTCCGATGAAGCAGGTTAACCTGGGGATTGCGGGATTTGGTCGCATCGTCGAGCTAACCCATCTGCCGCTTCTGAGGAAAATGCAGGAATATCGCATCTGCGGCGTATTCGATCTGACGCAGCAAAGGCGGGAGCTGGCGGAGCGCAGAGGCTTGACCGCTTGGGAGGGGCTCGATGAGCTTCTGGACGGCGAGACGGACGCGGTACTGATAGCCACGCCACCGCGCAGCCACTACGCGATTGCGTCAGAGGTGCTGCGCCGCGGCAAGCATGTGCTCGTCGAGAAGCCGGTGACCGTCAACGCGGAAGAAGCGATGCTGCTGCGTGAGCTGTCCCATAAGCATGGCGGGATCGTCACGGTATTTCACAACAAACGGTTCGACCCCGCGATGGCAACCCTAAATGAGGTGCTTCAGAGCGGCGTGCTCGGCAGGATCCAATTCGTTGAACGGCGGCATCATCAATTCGGGTCCGGAGCCTCGTTTGGCGTACAGTCGTTCCGGCCTTCCTGGCGGGAGGAGAGCGCCTATGGCGGGGGGGCGCTGCTGGATTGGGGCGTTCACCTGATCGACCAGCTGCTTCATCTCAAGCTCGGAAGTCGGACAAGCATGACAGCGATGATCCATCGCCTGCGCCTCGGAAAGGGAGACGCGGAGGATTGCGTAACGGCCCATCTTGAGCTGGATAACGGCATATTGCTTATGCTTAACATCCACTTCGGTTCCCACGCGGCTGATCCGCAGTGGATCGTCGGAGGGGAGTTTGGAACCCTCCGGATCACAGGGCAGGGCGAAGCCGTCCTGCAGCTGGCGAACGAGCCGCCAAGCACCCTTCCCTCTTCATTTTCCGGCAAGAAGAGCTATCGGGGAGACATGGACGCGGTGCGCCATATTTATGGCTCGTTCGCTGCCAAGCTCTCCGGAGAGGGAGAGCTTGCCGTTACGTTGGAGGAGGCCATTGAAGGCATGATCGTCATGGACGAAATCAGAGCGTCTGCCGCACAGGGAGATTCCGGGCATCGCTTGGCTGCCGGAGATAAGCCGCTTACGCAGGGAGCAGTCTAACAAGGAGGGAATGTATGGGGATATTGTTCGCGGGACCGCAGTTGGAATTTGAACAAATTAAGGAAGAGTGGTTTGCCGCAGCAGGACAATTGGCCGCGAAGGGCGTCTTCGTCGGCGGGCAGCCGGTCACGGCATTCGAAGGGGCATTCGCCAGATATTCCGGAGCGTCGCACGCGGCTGGCGTCGGCAATGGAACCGATGCACTGTTCCTGACGCTCAAGGCGCTCGGTATAGGGCCGGGAGACGAGGTAGTCACGGCAGCCAACACGTTTGTCGCGACCGCCGAGGCGATTCATCATACGGGAGCGACGCCAGTGCTTGCGGACTGCGACTTGGGAAACTATCTCATCGATCCGGAGAGTCTGATGGAGAAGCTGACTCCACGCACGAAAGCCGTCATTCCCGTACATTTATACGGTCAGATGGTGGATATGTCGCCATGGATCTCGCTTGTGCGGGAGCGGGGTATCGCTATTGTGGAAGACAGCGCACAGGCTGCGGGAGCGAGAATTGGCGGCATGCCCGCAGGTAGCAGGGGCGATGCGGGCTGCTTCAGCTTTTATCCGGACAAAAACTTAGGGGCGCTCGGCGACGGAGGAGCTATCGTCACCTCGGATGAATCGCTGCTGTCGACCGTTCGAAAGCTGCGCAATCACGGCGGAGAGACGCGGTATACGCATGACATACCGGGCTACAACAGCCGGCTGGATGCGTTGCAGGCGCTTGCGCTGAGCCTGAAGTTGGAGCGGCTGGACGAATGGTCGGCGCATCGCAGGCGGATAGCGGGGCTTTACGAACGCTATTTGGGCGAGGTCGACGGAATCGTACTGCCTGCGCACCGAGGCGATGACAGCCATGTGTTTCATCTGTACGTGGTGAGATTGCCTGCGGAGGCAAGGGACAACGCTCGGCGTTATTTGCAGAAGAAAGGCATCTTGACCGCGGTGCAATATCCGCTTCCCGTACATCTTCTGCCGGCGTTCCGCTATTTAGGATACAAGCAGGGAGACTTTCAGATCGCGGAATTCTGTTCGGAGCGCATACTGTCCTTGCCCATGCACATCGGCATGAATGAGGAAGCGGTACTTGAGGTTGTGGAAGGGCTAAAAGGGGCGCTTGCTTCTCCTGCTTATCGAAGCTGACGGCCCGTTGTCATGTGAAGAAGGAACCGGATACGAGCATGGGGGGCGTGAGTGATAATGGCAGGCATGGAACGGGAAGAAGAACGAGAGGGCATTATGAATAGCCTGCGGGAAGACATTGCGGAGCTAATCGATGATGCTGGGCTTGCGGGACGAATCGGTGAGAATGACCTGCTGGAGCATGCTGGCGTGGACTCGTTTGTCATGATTAATCTAATCCTTCGCGTGGAGCAGCGGTACGGATTGTCGCTACCCGACGGAGAGCTGCGATCCGAGGTCGTCGGGACGTTGGGGGGACTGGCGGACAGCATACGCGCCAAAAGAGGGGAGGGTACCGCATGAGCGGTCCGCCGATTCATTGCTTATTGGATTGTTTGGCTCACCTTGTTCGGAAGCGGACAGGTATGGACCCGCGTCCCATCTACCTAGGCGTCTGGAATGCTCCGTTCATTGCGGGTGAAGACGGGTTTTCCTACTATTCGGAGGAGATCGATCCCGATATCGACCTGCGGCGGTTCGAGCAGTTATATGGACCGTGCCTGACTCGCTGGCTGGAGCCGGAATGGGAGAAGGAGCGGAAGTTCGCGCGGCTGGAGGAAGAGTTGTCGGAGGCGGGGGAGACGGTATCCGTTATTGCGCTCGTTGATCTGTATTACATGCCGCATTCCGCGATTTGCTACGGGCTGAAGCACATGCCGCATATGCTCATCGTGGAGCATGGCCAGGATGGCGGCTTGCGTGCGGTCGATCCTTTCTTCGGTTGGGAGGGGGAGGTCACGCGTTCGGTGCTTTACGAAGCCTTTACTTGCGGGGGGCTGAGCTCAGGCATTACGATTCGCTTGGACAAAGCATCGGAGCCTAGCCGGTTTGTTGCGGGAGAGGCGTTCCGCATGCATTTCGATAGGGGTACGAGTCCGTTGATACAGGGCGTAGATGACTATTTGCGCCACATTGAGAACGGTACTCCGAACTATACGGCGGCGAAGCTGTATGCCAGTATCGGGCAAGTGGGGGTCATTGCGAAGCGCTGGAAGGGTCTCGGCGAAGCGGCCCGTTATTTGGCAGATACAGGCGGCGGGGATGGGGCACCGGTTCTGGAAATGCTGGATCAACTGCTCGTCAAATGGGAAAACATCGTGCTGGTCATCGTGAGGCTCGGCGTGCTTGGCAACCATGCCAAGCTGACCGATGCGCGGGCGAAGCTCGCTAGGCTGGCTGAGCTGGAGCGAGACATTCGGAGCGCGTTATGGACGCTATTCGAACGATGGGAGGCGGCAGGGCATGAGCGGGTCGTATAAGAAGCTCCGTATCGGTTATTCCTCCGGCTCGGCGAGAATGGTGAACGAGCGGGCAATCGACTCCAATTGGGTCCGTTATTTGGGGCAGCATGCCGAGCTGGTGCCGATTCCCCCGCTTATGCTGTACCGTCTCTTCGGCGGCTCGGTTGAACGATTCGTTCGGGAGTGGCCGAAGTCGCTGCGGCGTATGTCGGAGGGGCTTCTGGAGCTGCGGAATCATTATGACGTGCAGACCTTGTATCTGAACATTCCGGCCCTTGTCCCCTATCTGTTCATGGGCAGGACAGCGGGCGGCATCGATCTGGGCTTCTTGTTTATCGCACATTCGGTGGCCTCCGAGCATTGGCTGCGGCAATGGCTGGGCATTGCCCCGTTCCTGAGCGAACGGGACGTTCTGTTATGCTCGACGCCGAGCAGCAAGGACGCGTTGTGCCGAATTTCTCCTCGCTACCGGCTGGCCAAGGTTATGCCGCTGGCTATAGAACGAAGAGATTGGAGCAAGGTAGAGGAGGCGCTCGGACGAAGGAACGGGCGAAGACTGTTGTCCATAGGGCGGCTGGAGGACGTAAAAAACATTGAGCTGCTGCTGCGGATGTTCGCTGCCGTGCGCGACGCAATGCCGGATGCCAGACTGACCGTTGCAGGGGAGTATACCGGGAGGGATAGGGCGCAAATCGAAGGCTATGAAGCGTTAATCACAGGGTTGGTTTCGAGCCTTGAATTAGACCGTCACGTTATTTTCGCAAACGCTGTTGAAGGGGAAGTCAAGGAGTCCTTATTCGCGGAAACCGATGTGCTCGTCAACGTCTCGACGGATCCCGGAGAGACGTTCGGTTACAACCTGCTGGAAGCGAAAGCATGGGGAGTACCCGTCGTCTGCGCGGGCTGGAATGGGTTCCGCGACGTAGTGAACGACGGGGAGGATGGCTTGCTGGTTCCTTGCGAATGGATTGGGCCAAGCCCTGTCGTGGACGAGTGCCAGGCTTCGAAAGCAGTCCTGTCGCTGCTTATGGACGACGGCTTGCGGAGACGCATGTCCCGGCAGGCTGCGGCATCGGCGGAAAGGTATGACTACCGGAACATATTCCCGGCAGTCGTCCGGGAGGCCGAGCTCGCCGCGGCATCGGTAATCAGCGAACCGGAGCAGATGAACGTCGTCGCGATGATGGGGCAAAGCCTGCCGCAGCTGGGAAGGCTGTATCGGCTGGAGCATTTGCGGCAGCTGCCATTCCTTGAGCAATCCCTTCTGCGAATCGTAACAACTCGATCCGAGACGCCTCTTACGGAATGGATGCCGCTCGTCAAACCGATTGCTAGCCATTATGCGGGGAGGAACGCTTATGCAGAGCATTAAATTGTTTATGCGTCTGGCGCCTTATGTCCGCATTCGTTGGCCGCTCACGGCAGCAGCATATGCTTGTGCCTTGCTGAGCCTAACCTGCAGCTTGGTGCAGCCGTACCTTTTCCTGATGCTGATCGACCGGGTTTTGACGGGAGGCGAAAGGGAGCTGCTCGCTCCTCTGCTGCTCGCTTCGGGAGGACTCGCGATCGGCTCCATGCTGCTTGGGACCGTTCAAGCTGCCATGTTCCGGTACTTGGGCATCCGGCATACGCTGGACCTGCGCGAAGTTATCCTGGCGCATCTGCGCCGATTGCCGATGGCCGAGATCGAACGGCATGGCGCAGGCAAATATTCTGCGTTGATGGGCATGGACACCGCAACGATGGGCAACTTTCTGAACCATGTGGTCAAGGAGCTGCTCACCCAGTGGTACACGCTGATTTTCGCGCTCGCGGTCATTTTTTACCTCGATTGGCAACTTGCGCTAGCGGCACTCGCGGTTATCCCCATTCTGCTGGCGATTCCCCGGGTGTTCCGTTCGCTCATTATGCGCCACACGGGCGCGGTCAGGGCGCACAACGAGGAAATCGGCACGTATTTGTACGAAAGCATCGAGGGCTCGCGGGAGATTCGCGTTCACGGACTGGAACGATGGGAGCGGGAACGAAACGAAGCCCGCTACCGCAATCTGGTGGGAGCTAGCGTAAAGGATACGCTGTACCGGGTACTGTCGGCATATTCAGGCTCGCTCGCGGTAAGCGGAATCGTCGTGGTCGTCTACGGCTTCGGCTCCGGCAGGGTGCTGGACGGAACGATGACGATCGGCATGCTCGTCGCTTTGGTTCAATATTTAAACAATGCGCTTGCACCCGTGCAGGCCATGAACCACTTCGTGGGGGAGCTCCAGGGCGGAGAGGTGGCCATGAAGCGAATCGAGGAATTTCTCTGCTCGCCAGAGGAGCCGATGCCCCGGGAAGGCGTTGCGGCAGAAGCGAAGGGACAACCTTGGCTGCCGTCTGTCGAGGCTGCGGGTCTGACGGTTGCAGGCGGGGAACGGATGATATTGGACGGCGTGGACTTTGCTCTGAAGGAGGGGCAGACGGCCGCGTTCGTCGGCCGAAGCGGCTCGGGCAAAAGCACGTTGTTCCGCGCGATCCTCGGCTTCATGCCGGTAGAGAACGGCGTAATCCGGCTTGGAGGCGTGCCGCATACCGCATGGTCAAGGGAGTTTCTCAATCGCCGGATCGGAGTGGTATTCCAGGAGAGCTTTCTGTTCGCGGGCAGCATCCGCGATAATATCGCGATCGGACGGCTGGACGCTACGGATGAGGAGATTTACGAGGCTGCCTGCAAGGCGGACTTAGGGTCATGGATCGACAGCCAGCCCGCCGGGCTGGCTACGATATTGGGCCATCGGGGCGACGGATTGTCGGGAGGACAGCGGCAGCGGGTCGCCATCGCCAGAGTATTCCTGCAGCGGCCAGAGCTGCTAATACTGGACGAGCCAACCTCGGCGCTTGATCGGGGGACGGAGGGACAGGTGCTGCAGGCTTTGGCCGAGCTGATGAAAGGGAAAACGACGCTGATGTCCACGCACAGGCTGCAAACCGTGGAAGAGGCCGACGTCATCTATGTAATGGAAGCGGGGGAAGTGACGGATAAGGGCAGTCATGCCGAGCTGTTGAAGCGCGGAAGCGCGCCTTACCTTGCGATGCTTAGTCGCCAAAGCCGTATCCCGGAAGCGGAAAACCTCGAAGACGGGTTACTGTCTTCGGATCTGCCGCTCGAATTGTCCAAGAGGGAGTTGCCGGCATGAGCACGATACCGATTTCGTTTGCCGAGTGGCTGCAGGATACCGCGAGAGCGGATCGCGGCATGTTCTACGACTTGGATGGCGTACGCCGCTATATGGGTTTCGACGAGCTTTACCGGGATGCGCTGCTTATGGCGGAGCGTCTTCGAAGCCTGAGGCTTCCGGCAAGGTTTATCGCGCCCATCTGGATGACGCCTTCCCCGGCTTGCTTCCGTGCCATCATGGCCGTTACGCTGGCGGATGGCATACCGGCCCCGCTTCATGCGGCTTCCGCCTTCGCGGAAATACCAGCGCTGCTGGACGGGCTGGAGGCCGAGCTTTTCCTCTATAGCCCGTCGTTGCTCCCTGTTTCGCGGCAGCCGGAAGGTTGGGCCTCGCTTGCGGGACAAGGAAGGCTGCTTGTAAACGGTGAAACCGATGAAGCCTTGATGCCGGCGACGCAAGACCGGGCGCACGGGCTGCCGGAACGAACGCGCCGGTATATACCGCCGCATGATACGGCGTTCATCTTCATGAGCTCCGGCTCCACAGGCACGCCTAAGGGCATTATGCTGAGCCTTCGCAATATGTGGTCCAACGTCCGGTCCATCATGCAAAGCCTGGAGCTGGGGGAAAGCGACAGCGTGCTCATTACGAAGTCGCTGGGCTACTGCTCGACGGTAACGGGCGAATGGCTGCTTGCGCTGCATGCGGGAATGAACATTGCTCTCGCGCCAGGCTTGACCCATCCGTTGCAGCTCATTTCTGCGATCCGGGAGCATCGGCCCACGTTTCTATGCACCGTGCCTGCTGTCATGCTGCCGCTTGCTAAATCCGCCAAGTGGCAGGCGGAGGATTGCCGAAGCTTGCGGAAGCTGATCGTCGTCGGTGCGGCGATGCCGCCCGATACGCTGCTGCTGATGCAGAGCAGGCTGCCGGAGACGGACATCATGCCATGCTACGGGCTGACGGAGGCATCGCCGCGAGTGACGTATCTGCCCACGCGCTGGCTCGCAGCCAAGCCCGGTTCGGCAGGGATGGCCGTTCCCGGCGTCGAGCTCGCCATTTACTGCCAAGGACAGCCATGTCCTCCGGGCGAGACGGGGGAGGTCGTAGTCAAGGGAGATAACGTGATGCTGGGCTACTACAACGACGAAAAGCGAACGGCTGAGGCATTGACGCCGTTCGGATTACGAACGAAGGACGAAGGATGGCTGGACGAGGACGGCTGCCTATATTTGACCGGCCGATCGGACTATGCGTTCAACGTAGCAGGCCACCTGTTCCATCCGGAAACGCTGGAGAGCGTGTTGCTGTCGCATGCCGCCGTTGCAGAGGCTGCCGCGGGAGGCATGCCTGACGCGGCAACGGGAAGCCGCCCCTTCGCGTTTGTTGTCCTGGAAGAGGGAGTATCCGAATATGACGATGCCAGAGCCGTTACTGAGCTGCTCGAGTATTGCCGGGAGCGGCTTCCCGCCTCGGGAAGGCCCCGGGACATTATGATCGTCCCGGCGCTTCCCCGTACGAAGACGGGCAAGCTGGACCGGAAAGCCATTCAAGAAAAAGTAGAGGAGGGGTACGATGCTTACGGAAGAAGAGAAATCTCCGTTGCAGTTGACGGTCATTGACATTATGGCGGGGCTGCTGAGGCGGCAGCCGGAGGACATTCGGCTGGAGCATTCGCTGCTGAACGACCTGTATTTGGATTCGCTGCATGTGCTGGAGCTGCTTACGCTGCTGGAGCAGAGGTTCGGCTTCGAAACCGACGCCGAGGACCTGCAGCCGCATGTGTTCGTTACGGTGGAATCCGTGGTCGCGTTCGTTCGCGAGAAGGCGGCGTCATGACGGGAAGCGTGATGGCGGAACGACTGGAGCGGACCGTGGCTACGGCGGTCGAGCAATATCCGTTTTATCGGCGGTTTCAAGGTGCCGGCGCATCCTTCCGCGATCTGCCCGTCATGGACAAGGCGACGATCAACGCCAATCGGGAGCTGCTTGAGCTTCCCTCCCGGGAACCGTTGCTTATCTCCCATACCTCGGGCAGCACGGGCACGCCCTTCCGCTGCGTGAAGACACGGGAGGAGCAGCGGGCTTTGGGGCTAGCGATCCAGCGGAGCCGGAGAAGAGCCGGCGTGCCGACAAACGGACGCATGCTGCTTCTGGGCAACGCCTTGCTAGCGGATCGCAGGATGGTAACGCTGTACGGCAACCGGATGATGCAGGAAAAGCCGCATCTGATTCAGGGGCGCTGCTCGGGGCTGTACGAGCTTGCCATGCATGTGGAAAGGAACGGATTGCCGATCGCTGACTCGCTCGTCGCCTTGCAGAACTGGGGGGAATACGCGCAGCCGGGGCAGCGCAGGGAGATCGAGCGCGTCTTCGGCGTGCCGATGCTGGACTATTACGGCATGGAGGAGATCTGGCTTATCGCCTTCGCAGGCATGGACGGCGTGCTTCGCATCGACGAATCGCTCGTATACGTAGAGGTGCTGGACCCGGTCACGCTGCAGCCCGTCCCCGAAGACGACACGGGTGAGCTGGTCGTTACTTCCTTCGTCATGAACAGCCTGCCTTTCCTACGCTACAGGACAGGGGACATGGGGAGAGTCAGGCGCGACGAAGGCATCGGCGGGCCGATCCTTACGCTGATGCCTTTCCGGCAATCCTCCATCAAGCTTCCCGGCAGAGAGGTGCAGTCCGCCGTACTGCGTTATCTTGACGGATTCTACGAGTGGCTGGAAACGGATCTTGGGGTCAGGCAGTTCCAGCTCGTTCAGGAGACGCATTATGAATTCCGCCTCCGTATTGCAGGTAGCCAAAGCAGCGGCGCGGAGCTGGGAGAGGCGGCGGACAAGCTGGCGAATTTGCTTAAAAAGGTGCTTCTGGCAGACGAACTGCGGATCGCCGTGGAGCATGTAGAGGAGATTCAGCCCCATCCCGTCAGCGGGAAGTGCCATCCCTTCGTCAGCCATGTGTCCTGATTTCGTAATCTCGTTCAATCTAACTATTGGGGAGGAGGCAGACGGATATGGTTACTGTTGTTTATCGTCCCGAAAGCCCGGCTGGGCTAGCCGCGCTGGAATGCACGGCATCATGCATCGTAGCGGCGATATCGCATTCCGGCGGTGATCCGCGCTATTTTCTACTGGGCTACTGGCATATCGGATATTATGACGGCATGCTGATGTCCGTTCGGAACATGAAGTGGATTGATTTGCGCTTCGAATACGGAATCCGTTTCTACCTCACCTCGGGGAGCGCCGAGGAGGTAAGCTCGCTGCTCGCAGAAGGCGGAATGGCGATCGTATTATGCAGAGCCTCCAGGCTGCGATTTTTCCCGAAATCCATGCTGGGCTTCGAATCGGCAGGCTTCTACCATAGCATTCTGCTCCATAGGCGGAGTGAAGGACAAGGGGAGGGCTGTTATGACATCGTCGACCCGGTAGCCGGTTACGCGGGAATAATGACAGCGGAGGAGCTCTCGCACGCCAGCGTGCGAAGGAATGAGCTGGTGTACTGCAAGCTGGCTTGGGACGCTGTTTATAGCCGTCCTTCTCGGCAAGCGTCGCTGCGCAAGGAGTCGGCTGCGATTCTGAACGGTTACCGGAAGGAAGCAGGCAAAGCCTTCGAACTCTTTTGCGCCGATGTTGCAGCCAGTGCCGATTGGGAAGAAGAACGGCGCAAAACGTGGGCGGAGCAGAACATGATCGCGCTCTCCGCCTTGATCCGGATGCGTGGTCTCGTATGGCAAAGCTACCTGGAGCTTGGAGCGTACTCGGAACGGGAAGCGGCAGAAGGCGCCCGAAGAGCGGAAGATGTGAAGCGCGGCTGGATGAACGTGAACCTGCTGCTGGCGAAGCTTGGGAAACGCCGTCCGGCAGGGGATCTTCGGGAAGGGCTGCTGCGCAAGCTGGAGGGAGCCCGGCTTGCGGAGCTTGAGCTTCTCGAATATTTGGCGGCGAGAGGCGGGTCTGAGTGATGAACATTCATCTATGCTCCATTTCGTTCCGCCATGAGCTGGTCTCGTTCCCGGAGCTGCTTGATTTCGCGGGTCTTAACGGATTCGCAGGGATTGAGCTGTGGGGCGCGCATGCCGCGGCCATGGCCCGCCGCATGCCGATGCAGGCGGCCCGTGCCGTGCTCGGCATGCGGCGAAGGGGGCTCAAGGTTGTCATGATCAGCGGTTACGTGCCGCTGCTGGCAGAGACGGAGGAGCTTTATGACACTCTAGTTTGGCGGCAATGGAGAGACTTGATCGCGTTGGCGCGCATGTTCGAAAGCGACAAAATCCGAATATTCGCCGGGCACAAGTCTAGTAGCCAGTCCCGGGAGGAGGACTGGCGGCTTGCGGTTAGCAGACTGAGGGAGATGGCGGGGCTGGCGTGGAAACACGGCATTCGCACCGTCATCGAGACGCATCCCGGCACGCTGGCAGACGATTTGGCGTCAACGCTGCGGTTGGTTAGGGAGGTCAACCATCCGATGCTGGGCGTGAACCTGGATTTCCTGCACCTGTGGGAAGCAGGCGACGATATCGCGAACGCGTATCAGAGACTGTCCCCATGGACGATGCACTACCACTGCAAAAACGTACGCAGCCGCCACGAGCTTGCCGTCTTCTCGCCGGACAACGTGTATGCTCCCGGCGGGACGAGGGAAGGCATGGTTCCGCTGGCGGAAGGCGCAGTCGACTATGAAGCCGTATTTTCACTGCTCCAAGGCGAGGAGCCCTCAGCCTCCTTGTCTTTGGAATGGTTCGGAAGCGATCCCTACCGCTATTTATCCGAAGAGATTGCCTGGATCAAGGCACGGCCTTGTACGCACGCGCTGAATCCTGCGTCAGGCCGCTAAGAAGGATAAAAGAGCGGACCGTTTGTCTCATAGATCCATCGTCTTCGCCCGATATCGCCTCCGGTATTCGATGGGCGTCATGCCAAGCCTGTTTTTAATCATGCCGGTGAAATTGCCGGGATTGCGGATGCCGACATGCTCGCAGATCTGTTTGACCGGAGTATCCGTATTCTCTAAGTAATAGAGAGCCTTGCTTACGCGCAGCTCGTTCAGATGCCGAATGGGAGACACGCCGAAAATATGGCTGAATTCCTGGCAGAAGTAGTTGGGATTATATCCGATTGCGCTGGCGATCTCCTGAAGCGAGAGATCGGGATTGCCCAGATGCTTGCGCATATACCGGACGGCATATACGATGGGCAGACTGCTTTTTTTGCGCTTATGGGCTTTGGACGGGTGGGTTGGGGACTCTCGTATTTCCTCCGCCTGGGGGAGGGCGGAATGGCTGTCCGGCAGAAGAAAGCACTCCATCAGCATGAAGAACAGCAGGCTGCTGACTTGCACGCGCGCGACGATATCCTCCCCAGCCATAGTCAGCTGATAGGCTTGGAGCTGCAACAATATTTGCTTGCTGAGCGGATTGATGTGACCCTTCAGCGATGGAGGGAAGCTGTCTAATTCAAGAAGGGAAGGGAATTGGAAGTCTGCTGCCTGGAGAGCAGGCGACTCATCTGAAGCAAGCCTGACGGTCTGCAGAGGCGCGATCAGAAGCGGCTGGCCAGGCGCCAGGATCTGTATGGAATTGCCGACATCGCAAGAGAAGCTTTGCTGCTGCGACCATAGCAGTTGAAAGCCGGAGCTTGTCCACTCATTCCGGGAGATATTTTGGAAGCGGTCGAAGCTTAGCGGAATGAACCGGGAAATCTGCCATTCTAACATGAATTATCCCCCTTAACCAACATCATGAGGCCGGCACTTAGCTGCGGATTCCAGATATAGCTATTATAGCTAAAAAGGGCGAGGCGAAGGAAACAATTAATAGACGGGAGTGTGCCCCATGTCCATACATGCCGCGAGCAGCGATACGGTTCAATATTTGAAGAAAAAGATAGCGGAAATGACCGAAAATCCGGTTCTGGAATTCGATGCGGATATCTATGCCCAGATTCGCGATATGGGCGTGGACTCGCTTCGAATGATTCAACTGCTTGTCCACATCGAACAGCATTTTGACATCGCGTTCGACGATGACGAGCTGATCATCGATTATTTCGCCACCATCGATCAGTTTGCCGCAAGCATCGCCAGAAAGCAGGCCTCAGCGGTCTAGGCAAGAGGTGTTCGTTAGGACAATCCACACAAGGAGGATGACGTCATGACAACGAAACGGCTGCCCATGCACGACCACGATTACAAGACGTATCCCAACATCGCCCATTTATTCTGCATGATTGGCAACCGGGAGGAGACGCTCCCGTGGGTGTACAACAACTTTATTCAACTCGTTTATTTCGGGTCGCTCCGCAAAATCGACTATACCAACAAACAGGACGGCTTCTTTGACCCGCTTTTGTTCGACTGCCCGTGGCTCCAATTTCAATTCATGCACCGGGACACCGTAGCGCAAAAATGGAACGGAAGCATCGTCCAATTTGCGATCGATGCCATCGATATGGGGCAGTACGTGTATCTGCTGGCCGATCAGTCGCATATTCGGGAATCCGACGCTTACGGCAGGCATGCGCACAATCACGACATGTTTATTTACGGCTACGATAAGACAGCGGGAAGGCTGCATATCGCGGACAATATGCGGAGAGGGAAATACATTGAGGCGTCCTGCTCCTTCGCGGAGATGGAGGCTGCCTACGCGGCTGCCGACCCGGACAGCGATTGGTTTGACCGGCGCGTGATGTCTGTGTCCTTTAAGCCGAAAACGTATTTTCAATACGAAAGAAATACGGCCTTCGATTCGTTGTCCGCCGTGGACGCGATGGACCGTTATGTCAGGGGATGGAAGCCGCCCACTTACTTATGCATGGAAAACACGTACGGGATCAAGGTATACGACCGTATTGAGGAATATTTGCAGGGGATTGAGCAGGAGCGGGACGTGGTGGATATCCGCTTGCTGCATATTTTGTGGGAGCACAAAAAGCTCATGCGAAGAAGGCTCCGCTTCATGCTCGAGCACGATTTCCTGCGGGACGCATCGCTCGAATCGGCTTATGCAGAGGTGGAGAGAGGACATGGGATCGCGGTAGGCGTGCTGCTCAAATATTCGGTGAGCGGAGACAAGAGGAGCATCGCGAAGGTATCCTCCCTTTTGTCCGAAGGGGCAAGGCTGGAGAAGGAGCTATTGAATAAGGCCATTGCAGGGACGCATCATCGTCCCATGTATGATAAGGGAGGCGCTTATAGTGGAGAAAATTCGGTTGTCATGCAAGGGCATACTGACCGCAAACCAGGCAGAATCGCTGATGTCCAAGCTGGCATACAGCATTGAAGGCGTCCGCGGCTGCGACTGGAATTCCGAATTGATGGAGGTTGTCATTGAACCCGTAAGCATGGAGTCCTGCGAGGCGATTGCAGCGACGGTAGAAGCGATGATCGCCGAGGAACGGGGGATCCGCACGCTTGGAAGCAGGACGATTAAGGAAACGCCCGCCAGATCGGGCATTTCGGAAGGGAGCTTCGATGCCGGCCGCGAGAAGACACTGCAGCAAGCTTACGCGGCGGACGGAAGCGTCAAGCGCGATTATGCGGTAAAGCTGATCGCGCTGCTCGACCGGTTATTCGAAGAGATGGCTGTCCGTAGGGGGGCGGGACTGCGCCGATACCCCTCCATGATTGGACTCGACACGCTGGAGAAATGCGGTTATATCCGGTCTTTCCCGCAAAATCTGTTCGTGGTGGGCGAGTTTCCGCATCGGTATGACACGCTCAGGCAGGTCAAAACGGCTGCGGACCCCGCTGCGCTCGCAAGGCAAAGCCGGCATGCCTTGGCGCCAGCGGTATGCTTTCACTGTTATGCCGAACTGTCCGGGCAAGTGCTGGATGAGCCTGTGCGGCTTACCGCGATGGGCAATTGCTTCCGTCACGAGGCGGAGTGGAGGGTGGGCAACCACCGGTTAACCGAATTCAGCATGAGGGAAGCCGTATTCGTCGGAGATTCGGATTTCGTGGAGGAGGAACGAGGCTGGTGGATGCAGGAAATTTGGTCGTTGTTTGTCGGGCTGGGCTTGCATGGAAGCTTAACGACGGCGAATGATCCGTTCTATTTCTCGGAAGACGCGCTCAAAATCCAACATCAGAAGATGGCGTCTATGAAATATGAATTGCTGGCGGAAACGCCGGCCCGCAGCACGTTCTCCATCGCTTCTTTTAACCATATGGGGGACTCGCTCTGCAAGCCGTTCGACGTCAAGGGTCCCGCTGGCTTGCCGTGGTCATCGGGCTGCGTCGCCTTTGGCATAGACAGGTGGGCATTTGCGCTGCTGGCGCAATACGGTGCATGGGACGAATGGCCGTCAGCCGTTAAGGATAGGCTTCAGGGCCATGCCATGATGCCGGTCACGCAAGGATGAAGGGATCATTTATTTAACAAAAGCAAGACCAAGGCCGGCTGGGAACGTATTCCTGGTCGGCTTTGTTGCGCGTGTCGATTCTGCCGGTCTGTAATTCTCCGAATACCTTGCAGACGGGGAGATACCAAAAAGCGCAAGACAGGTTAAACGCCTATCGTCTTGCGCTTTTTTAGTATCCATTTAGTAAAGTTGGTAAAAAAATGTTTGAATTTTAGTAAAATATGTGATAAATTCGATTCGTGAATATATGAAATCGCTTTCAGAATAGCGAAGGCTGACAGGCATGGAGCCCGGAGAAGCGAAAGGAGCGGTAGGAATGGGCAAATTCCGGGCTGTATAACGAATTTAAAATCAGGGAGGCATTACATTGGACCATATGTTCAGAATGAAAGTGAAAAGAGTGCAGCTTATGCTGCTTGCCGTATTGATCATAATAGCAGGCATTCCGGTTTATGCATCGGCAAGCGCAGCAGCAGAGCCGAGATTTTACGTGGATCGCTACTTCTCTGCCGCGCTTGGCAAAGAAATGACATACCGTGTTTATTTGCCTGAGGGCTACGGCGATGACAATCAAAAATATCCGACCGTGTATATGCTCCATCAGGAAGGAAGCTCCAGCCAGCAATTCGAGAACGACAGGATTGATGCTGAGCTTGATCGTTTTATGGCAGAAGGAACCATACAGAAGATGATCGTGGTCATGCCCGACACGAGCGGTGACAGCTGGTTCGTCAATCAAGGCGATGACCGCTGGGAGGACATGCTGGCCAATGACCTTATTCCGGTCATCGACGAGCGTTACCACACGATCGCATTGCCTAAATACAGAGGGATTTCGGGCGTTTCCATGGGCGGCTACGGTGCCTTTGTACTCGGTCTGAAGCATCCGGAGCTGTTTAGCTCGATTGCGAGCCATATGGGCGCGCTTGGCAGCAAAGTATCCGACCTGAAGCCGATGGAGCTGATTAAAGCGAGAACGGCAGCACAGCTTCGGGCATACCAGTATTACTTTGACGGAGGCACGGACGACCCGTTTACCTACGCGGTTGATTCGACGAACGACATCCATGCGCAGTTCCGCTCAACGAGCATCGCTCATGGCTATCAGACAAGACCTGGAGGCCATTCGAGCGACTATTACTTAACGTATCTCAACCGTTCGTTCATGATGCACAGCAGCAATTTCTCAAGCGGTTTGCTCAGCGGCAGCTTCAAGGCAACCCCGCAAGCGATCCAGCTTGGCGACAGCCAAGTAAAAGTTGACTTCACCGCTAACTTGAACCGGACAGCGGTTACGAATTCCGTGTACACGAATCCAAGCAATTCTGACTTCCATCTCGATGTTCAGCTCAAAGTTGAGAATCCTAAAGGGGATATTGTCTATACAGACAGAACGACGCTAGGCAATGTGGTGACCAGCTCGAATCAAAGCAGCTATACGGGCAGCTTTAACATTCCTGTAGCCGCACTGGGCGCTGATAAAAACTACAATGTTTCGGTAGATGCCCGCCTGCTTGGCACGAAGTTCTCCCTTGGCAAGCGTCCTTTGATTAAAATAACGCCAACGGGAACGCTTCCGGAGGACACGCAAATCGATTTGCTCGGAGATTGGCTGTTTATTAAAGACAATTATCCCGTGGCGGCAATCGACGGCACGAATCCGCAGCTTGATCGCAGCGCATGGCGGACGGTACAGCCGGGTCTAGATTGGTGGACCGACGGCTTTGGCGATTATAGCGGTTTGAACAACTATACGGGAGCTGCCTGGTACTACAAGGAATTCGACGTGCCGGCTGATTTCCCGGAGAAAGATCTGACGCTGCTTGCAGGCAAGCTGGATGACGCGGACCAGACGTATATCAACGGCCAACTCGTTGGCGAGACAGGCTTCAAGGATGGCGTCTATACGGCTTCCTTCTGGGCAGCGTCACGGGTATATGCGATTCCGTCTAACCTGCTGAAGCGCGGCGAGAAGAATACGATAGCGATCAGGCTTTACAATCAGAGCGGCGGAGGCGGCTGGTATGCCGGCCCGGTTGGCATTTACTCGAAGGCGGCGCTTCAGAAGGCTAACGAGCTGCCATCGAATGTGCCGGACCAGGCTGTCATTAACGCAGTCAACGCGCTGGCGGAGAAGCAGTTCAATACGCTGGTGAATAAGGATCTTCAGGCGTATCGGGATACGCTGTCGAACAGCTATTTCGAGAACGGCTTAAACAAGCTCGCGCTGCTGGACCGGAAGGCGCAGTGGATGGCGGACTTTAAATCGATTGATGCAGCGGTAAATGCCCCATACGTATTCGAGCGAGACGGCCGCTATTTGTATTCGGCTAACATTGAGCTACTCGGAACGCGCGAGGATGGTTCGAAGGAGACGCTGCAGCAGGGCGAGATCGCCCAGTATTACAGCTATGAAAGCGGTGTATTAAAGGAAACAGGCAACCAAAAGCTATTTTTCATCCAATCGTTTTATTCGGAAAGCGCAAAACGCGACGTGAAGTTTAGAGTATATTTGCCAAAAAGCTATCTGACTGAGCCGGATAAGCGTTATCCGTCCGTCTATCTGCTTCATCAGTTCAACAGCGATAGCGAATCCTATGCCATCGACAAGGTGGATCAAATTCTGGACAATGGCATTGCAGCAGGCGATATGAAAGACATGATCGTCGTGATGCCGGATTCCTCGGGATCAAGCTGGTGGGTGAACGGCACCGGTGAAGAAGGAGTCAAATGGCAGGATATGGTGACCAAAGACTTGGTTCCGTATATCGATCAAGCATACCGTACAATTGACGATGCCCGTTACAGAGGGACTTCAGGCGTTTCTATGGGCGGCTTCGGTTCTTTCGTCATCGGCTTGCAATATCCAGACCTATTCTCTACGGTTGTCAGCCATATGGGTGCCTTGAACAGCACGAACGCGGGACAGAACCCGATTACGATTGCCAAGAGCTATCCGGTCGATGCTTTGAAAAGATACTCGATCTATTTCGATTCCGGTAATTTGGATGTTTACCGTTTCGATGTTCCAGTCAATACGCTGCATAAATACTTGGTGGATAACCAAATTGCGCATTACTCGGAAATTCGCGACGGCGCGCATGACAGCCTGTTCTATACGGCTACCATTGGCAAATCCTTCGCTCAGCACAGCAGTCATTTCAAGAGCGCGAACGTGCAAGCGGGCGCATTGCATGGCGAGTTGGCTGTCGCAAAAGCAAACGAGCAAACGGTCATTTCGTACAAGGTTGCCGGCACGGAGGCGATTGCGGCCTACGAGGATCATATCCCATCTTCGCCGTACGTGAAGGAGATGAATCCGAAGCTTAACGTTCCCGTCGTTGTTGATCTGTATAATGCCAAAACGAATGAACGGCTCTACAGCAAGGCGGAATATATTCAGACTGGCGTTTCGGAGTCCTTTGAAGGCGAGTTTGATCTCCCGCAGCTTGCGAATGGAAGCTACACCGTCGTATTGAAAGCTGCGCTGCTGGATCAAAGCATGGAGCTAAAACGCGTAAGCTACACGGTTGGCGGCGGCAACAACGGCGATACCGGCGGCGGAGTCGTCGTTCAGCCTGAGAAGCAAGGCGAACAGATTACGGCGACTAAGGCGCAACTAACGCAAGCTATCGAAACGAAGCAGCCGCTTATTCTTGCTGCTCCAGGCGGCAGCACGCTGCGTATCCCGCTGGAGACGCTGGAGCAAATATCGAAATCGGTAGACATGACGAATCTCACCAGCCTGGCATGGACGTTAACGCCAGTTACCGATGCTGCCCAAACAGCTGCCATACAGAAAGCAGAGTCTGCCATGGGCGGGAAGCTGCAAGCTGCCGGAGCGTTCACGGATATGACGTTATCCATTGTCCGCAATGATAAATCCACGGAGGTATTGAACCTAACGTTCGCGAAGCCGGTTCGTCTCCAGCTTAAAGTAACCGCGGGCATGGACACTGCGCTTGCGGGCATCTATTACTGGAACCCATCCGGCAATCCGGAGCTGCTTCCAAGCACGTATGATTCAGCGACGGGCACGCTCACAGCCGAGCTCGCGCATTTCAGCACGTATAGCGTTTTGGTGTTTAAGAAGAGCTTTACCGATATTGCTGCTGCGCACTGGGCACATAGGGCAATCGAGGTTCTGGCAAGCAAGCAGGTCGTATCCGGCATAACGAGAGACGAGTTCGCTCCGGACCGGAACGTGACGCGTGCCGAGTTCGCCGCGTTATTGGTGAGGTCGCTTGGCCTTAAAGAGCAGACTGAAGCTGCGGCTAATCCATTTGCAGACGTGAGCGGGAACAGCTGGTATTATTCCGCGGTAGCCACTGCCTATCAGCATGGTATCGTGAAAGGCTCGGGCAACAAGCTTTTCTCTCCTCAAGCGACGATTACGAGAGAAGAAATGGCAGTCATGATCTACAATGCTTATCAAGTCCATCACGAAGCAGAGCTTGCGGACGAAACAGATACGCTGAAGCGTTTCTCCGACAGCGCCCACATTCATAAGTGGGCAGAGACAGAGCTGCGATTCGCGGTTCAGATGAAGCTTATGCAAGGGAAAGACGTCACGACGCTGGCTCCGCTTGCAACAGCAACAAGGGCAGAGGCTGCGCAGATCATCTTTAATCTATCCTCCGTTTTAACGAGCTAATAACGAATGTGGACTGCTCTTTAAGGTTGATCGCAACCTAAGGGGCAGTCCTTATTTTTATTTACCATTGATTAAGCGCTTACGTTCGCCGTATATTATTTAGTAAAATGAGTAAAAAAAAGCTTAGCCTGCTTAGGGGGGCATCTAGTGAATGTATACAACCGGCTGAAACGGTTCGAATGGTTCCGCAATCGATTAATCCGCAACAAAATTACGCTCGTCTATGTTCCGCTTATTATTATTCCCTTGTTCGTGCTTGGCTTTGCCTCCAACCAGATCTATACGAATGCGATCGTGGAGAGAACGGTAAAGAGCGTATCGGATAATTCATCCTTGATCATTACCCAGATTAACGGCAAGCTCGCAAATGCAGTCAGTGCGGCGAACATGCTAACGCTGAATATGAATAAGGTGCTGGTCGAGGACCAGTCGGGAGCAGGAGGGCGAATGTCGGAGCTTCAGCTTTATACCAAAATCACGAATCAGCTAAGCTTCGCGCTGGTCGTATTTCCCGATGTGGAGTCAGCCGCGTTCATTGATCCCGGCTATCATATATTCGGCTCCAATACGAGTATGGAAAGCAAGCAGGAGCTTGCGGCCGGAAGTGAGCTGCTTCGCCGGCTGCAGCAATCAAACGGAGCGAATATTTGGTTTCCGATGCAAAAACGCAATTATCTCGTGAATAATGAAACGGAGCCGATCCTTACGCTTGGCAAGCGCATCGTGAATATTAATACGGGCGTTCTGCTCGGCTACGTCGTTCTGAATATTAGGGAGAGCGCCTTGTCTGCCGTGTATGAGGATATCGGCTCGATCAAGGAAGGCTCTTATTATATCGCGGATACGGCTGGGCGCATCGTCTCCTCTAAGCAGGAGGAAGAGGTGCTGCAGCCGATTACGGAGCCATCCTTATTGGAATGGGTGCAGAAAAGCGCGGTCGGAGCGAAGGCCCAGTCGTCACGGGATGGCGATATGCTGCTGATCAGCAGCGATATGCAGGGTTTGGGCTGGAAACTGATTTCCCAGGTGCCCTACGATTTGCTAACGGAAGATACGAGAAAGATTACAAAGCTGATTCTGCTGATCGGCCTCGTTTGTTTTGTTATCGCGCTTTTCGTTGCACGACTGCTGTCCAATGTCATTTCCAAGCCGATTGTCCACTTGTCGCGCCATATGAAGAAGGTGAAAGAAGGGAACCTTGACCAGCAGATCGAGGTGAACTCCGGCGATGAGATTGGTCTGCTCGCTTCCGGCTTCAATACGATGATGGGGCGGGTCAAGGAGCTTCTGGCGAACATCAGCGCCGAGCAGAAGAAGAAGCGGGAGTATGAGCTGGCTCTTATGCAGGCGCAGATCAAGCCGCATTTCCTGTATAACACGCTCGATGTGATTTATACGCTGTCTGAGATGGGACGGGCTCGGGACGTGCAGCGCACGACGAAGGCGCTCGCGGATTTCTACCGGGTTGCCCTCAGCCAAGGCAAGGATCAGATCAGGCTGGAGGAGGAGCTGCGGAGCGTCAAGGATTACTTGTCCATTCAGCGAATCCGCTATTCCGACGTCTTCAATTATGAGATGGACATCGAGCCGGAGGTGCTCGGTAGCATGATTCCGAAGCTGACCATTCAGCCTTTGGTGGAGAATGCGATCTACCATGGCTTGAAGAACAAGGCGACGTTTGGACAGCTTACGATTACGGCTAGGCGCGAGGAGCAGAAGGTTGTCTTGATTGTGAAGGATGACGGGGCGGGCATCGCGGAGGAGCGCCTCCATGATCTAAGGGCAAGCATGGGCGGCTCGCAGCAAGTTGGTTATGGTCTAAGCAGTGTGCATGAACGAATAAAGCTTTACTTCGGCGAGCCGTATGGCATACAAATCGAGAGCGAGAGCGGGCTCGGCACGACGGTGACGGCAGAGCTTCCCTATCAAGCAGAACAGGAGCGGTAGCAGCGATGCAGAAAGTAATGATCGTGGATGATGAGGTTATTTTTCGAGACTATTTGAAAACGGTGCTGGACTGGGAAACGCTCGGTTTCGTTATTAGCCAGGAAGCCAAGCATGGCCAAGAGGCACTGGAGATGGTTGCATTCGAACAGCCGGATATCGCCCTCGTCGATATTACGATGCCGTTTATGGACGGTCTGGAGCTGGCCGAACGGCTGCGGGAGCAATATCCGGAGATCAGCATCGTATTGATTACGGGGCATAATGAATTTGAATATGCGCGCAAAGCGCTTAAGCTTGGCGTTGAGGATTACATCCTGAAGCCTTTCTCCAAGGACGAGCTGCTGCTCACGCTTGTGAAGCTGAGGCAGCAGCATCAAAAGGCGCAGGAGGAGAAGGTTACGCTTCGCGAGAACACGGAGCTGATGAAAGAGAGCTTTCTCAGCCAGCTGATAAGCCGTGAGTACGCGCTCACGGAATCGGAGACCATCAAGCGGCTGCAGCAATTCGGCGTGTATGCGGAATCCGGTCTCTATGTCGCGGCCTGTATCGAGATCGACCATATGGACCGCAAGTGGAGCAAGGCCAGCGACCGTCTGCTGATGAAATATGCGGTCACGAATGTGCTGAACGAGGCGATGGAGGAGAGCGGCAATTATTTGATATTCAACGGGCCTGAGGGACGAATCGTAGCGCTGGCTCGCCACCAGGGAGGCCTTGCAGACGAAATTCCGATGCTTGAGGGCTACAAGAAGCTTTGCTTTCTCATCAAAAAATATTTGAAGTTCACGATTACCGTAGGCGTTGGCCGAAGCAAGGACGGCTTCAAGGGAGTAGCTTCCTCTTACCTCGAAGCGCTTGAAGCGCTGCAGAACAAGTTCGTGCTCGGCAATGACCGGGTCATCGCATATGGGGAGCAGCTGCCGAGCAGCGGCAACCAGCCTTTTTATCCCACTGAGGTGAACGAGGAGCTGCTTGTGCTGCTGCGCCTGAACAGCTGGGAAGCCATTGAGCGGAAGCTAGGCGACGTGTTCCAGACGATACGGGAGCGAAGGCTGCCTATCGATTATATTTATGTCATATGCATGGGACTCGTATCGGTGAATTTATCTTACTTCGAGGAGTCCGGCCATCCTGTCGAGGACTGCTTCGGCGACCAGTTCTTTCCGTATAACGAGATTCGCAAGCTGGAATCGGCTGAGCTGACTTTCGATTGGCTGAAAGAGCTGTTCCGCAAGGCGGTAACTTACAATAGCAAGCATCGCAATACCCGCTCTTCCCAAATCGCGAAAGCAGCGAAGGCCTACATGGAGCACCATTATGCGGACCCCGCGCTGCAGCTGGACCAGATCGCATCGCATGTGTTTATTAATGCCAGCTACTTGAGGGCGGTATTCAAGAAGGAGATCGGAATTACGGTCAGCGATTATTTAACGCAATACCGGATGCAGCAGGCGAAGGAGCTGCTCAGCCGCAATAACGTACGGTTAACGGACATTGCGGAGAAGGTTGGATACAACGATTCGGGGTATTTTAGTAAAAGTTTTAAAAAGTTTTACGGATATTCCCCAAGCGAGTACGAAAAGAGCCGCCATTAGCGGCTCTTTATTGCGAAAACCTGCGGATTTTACCAAAAGCACGCAGTTTCTTCATTATCAACCTTCGTTGTTTTCCTTATACTCAGAAATGTAAAGAGCGTGATCAGAAAGCTTTGGCTAGAACAAACTTTAGGGGGTCAAACGATGAAAAAGCTTGCAATTGCGGCGATGAGTTTTTGCATGGTGTTTTTGGCAGCCTGCGGCTCCGCGGGCAACAATGAAGCTGTGAACGACAAAGCGGCTAATGAAGGAAACAAAGAGACGGCGACAAACGCCGCGCAGGAGGAAACAAAACCGGAGGACGACGCGAAGCCGGTTAAGCTTCGGATTTATGCGCAGTATGCCGATGACGATACGAAGCTTCCTTACGATTACGCGGTAGCGGAATTGAAGAAAGAAATGCCGAACGTTGAGCTTGAGCTTGAAGTGCAGGCACAGGATGACGGCCAGAAATTAAAGACTTACGCGGCAACGGGCAATCTGCCTGACATTTTCCAAGCGGGTCTTGATATCATTACCACCTTCAAAAAATCCGGCAACATTCTTGAGCTGGACTCTTACGTGGATGAGCTTGGCTTCAAGGACAAAATGTTCCCAAGCACAATGAACACGCTCGTAGCGGACGATGGCCATACGTATGCCTTCCCGTATGCCGGCAATGAATTCGTATTGCTCTACTACAACAAAGAGCTGTTCGAGCAAAACAACGTAAAGGTTCCCACCACCTACGACGAGCTGATGACGGCAGTTACAACGTTTAATGCGGCAGGCATTACGCCAATGTCGATCTTCGCCAAAGAGAAGTGGCCGACGGTTGCACTGTTCGACATGTTCGTCACGCGCAACGAGCCGCAGGGCATCCTGAAGCTTGATAAAGGTCAGGCAAGCGTGAGCGATCCGGCATACAAAGAAGCAGCGGATAAAATTATCGATCTTGTGAAAGCGGGCATGCTTCCTAAGGGCGCAACGAACCTCAACTATGACCAAGCAGCAGCATTGTTCCACCAAGGCAAAGCGGCGATGTTCCTGAACGGGCAATGGGAAATTGCCGAATCCACGAAGCAGCTCGGAGACAAAGCAGGCTGGATGTACTTCCCGGGCAAGGACGCAGCGAACTACGAAGCTAGCAAATACGCGTTCAGCGGCGGCGGCGGCCCAGGCGGCTATGCGGTAAACCCGGATACGAAGGACAAGGATTTGACGGCTAAGGTAGCCGCATTCATCTCCCTCAAATATGCGGAGTACAAATATACGGAGCGCGCCAATCCTCTCGTTTCCACGAAGGTAGAAAAAGCGATCGTTACCGAATATCCTCCGATGATGAAGCAGCTGTCTGATGATATCGCCAAAATCACAAGCACGACTTCATTCGCATGGGGCTTGTCCGATGCGAAGTTCAAAGCAGCGATCGAGGATGCTTCGCAAAGCCTGATGACCGGCGCATACAGCGCAGAGCAGTTCATCTCGGACGTGAGCAAGGCCGTCCCTGCAGCGAAATAGCGGCAAACGGATGAAATGAAATAAAGGGTACACGAGGCGGAACTCACTCCCATAAGCAACAACCGGAGTGGGTTCTCGTTCTCTAACGGCATAACGCAGCTTGGAACGGATAGTCAGACTTGCAGAGGAAGTGATGAAATGAACAAATTTCTGGGGAACAAGACAGCGATACTTTTGTTTATATTGCCTGCTCTCCTCTTATACACCGTGATGGTATTTTACCCGATCGTCCAGACGTTTTTTCGCAGCATGTATGAGTGGGACGGACTTTCGGAGGGCACTTTTATTTGGTTCGACAACTACACGAGATTGTTTCAGGATAGCTTGTTTTTCACTTCCCTTAAGAATGGCCTAATCTTCGCGGTAATCATTACGGTGACCCAGATCGGAATCGGATCCATTCTTGCTTTTGCGGTAGCTGACGCGAAGTTCAAAGGTCGCAAAATTTTGCGCATTAGCTTTTTCATACCGGTTGTGCTTTCGATTACGGTCGTTTGCCAGCTATGGCTGTCTATTTATAACGGCGAATATGGGCTGATCAACAAAATATTCGAAGTAATTGGGCTTGAATACAAGCAGGATTGGCTTACGAGCAGCAAGTCAGCAATTATCGCCATTGCGTTCGTTAATGCTTGGCAGTATATGGGCTATCACTTTGCCCTTCTGCTTGCGGGCGTGAAGTCCGTTCCTGAACAATATATGGAAGCTGCCCGCATCGACGGGGCAACGAAGCTGCAAGCCATTCTGAAGATCAACATTCCCATGATGGCGGAAACGTACAAATTTTGCCTCGTATTCGCGATTACCGGCGGGCTGAACGCCTTTGCCAATATGTATATTATGACAAGCGGGGGACCAGGAACCTCGACTTATACGCTCACTTATCTCATGTATCGTTCTGCATTCCGAGTAGGAGAGTTTGGTTATGGCAGCGCGGCGGCGGCAATTCTCGTCATTGAATGCCTGATCGCGACGCTTATTATTAACCGACTGATTGCTAGAGAACGCATTTCATACTAGAGGAGGCGTGCCCAGATGACCTGGATGATGAAGCTTAGAAAAAACAACCCGAGCATGCAAATCTTTTTATGGCTGTACGCCATATTGTCCGTGTATCCGCTCGTATGGATGATCTTTTATTCCCTCAAAAACAATGATGAAATATTCGTAACGAATCCGTTTGGACCGCCTGTGCATTTGCGGTTCGAAAATTACGTGGAAGCATGGTCGAAATACAATGTACCTTCATATTTCGTGAACAGCTTATTGGTAGCGGTAGCGACGGTAGCGGGGGCCATTCTGCTTGCTGTTATGTTCTCTTATGCGGCTGCAAGGCTGCGCTGGCGGTTCAGCAAAATCGCGCATACGTATATTCTTGTGGGCATGTTTATTCCGATTCAAGTCATTATGATCCCGCTCGCGATTCTCGTGAGGGACTTGAACCTGGCTAACACTTACGGAGCGTTGATCATTCCGTATATCGCCTTTAACATTTCATTTGCTTCCATGGTCTTTTACGGCTTCTTCCGCAGCATTCCGATTGAAATGGAAGAATCGGCCTGCATTGACGGCGCGAGCATTTACCGGACGTTCTTCAGCATCATGCTGCCGATCATTAAGCCTGCGCTTGCAACGATGGTCATCTTTATTTTCCTCAATTCATGGAATGAGTTCACGATGGCTGTCATTCTCATTACCAAGGAAAGCTTGAAGACGCTGCCGCTCGGCCTGCTGTTCTTCCAAGGGCAATTCACGACGGACTGGGGCGCTATGGGCGCGGCAATGACCATTGCGAGCCTGCCAACGGTATTGATCTACATCCTGTTCAGTGAGCAGGTTGAGAACGCGCTTACCGTCGGCTCGGCTGTCAAAGGTTAATTATAATTTCTCGTACACGCGATCCTCGGAGTTGCTGGATGTGAGCTCACAAAGGCGTTCTGCCGAAAGCTTGTCCATATGGGCAGCGACGGCAATATAAATCGCAGGCTTGCCGGTAGACATTCGCGTATCCTGCACGAGCTTCTGCTCGATGAGGAAGTTGGAGATGGCAAGCGTGCTGATGCGTCCGTATTTGAGAGCGTCGTTCACGACGCTTTGCGCCGCAGGAGGCAGATAGAACGGACTGGAACGTTTGGCGTCCGAGCTGCTTGTTTCTGTCTCTCTCCGCATGGCGGCGCCGAGCTTCCTGCCGGCCTCCTCGAATGCAAAGGCATCTTGGCTAGGCGAGGAGGAAGGTTCATCGAACAGAAAAGCGCCTTGGCTCTCCGCTTCCTCGTCGAAGACGAACGCGCCTTTGCTGCCTGCCGGTTCATCGAACACGAAAGCGGCCTGACCGCTATCGGATTCTCCGAAGCTGAAAGCCCCTTGCTGCACGGCTTCCTCGCCAAAGAGGAAGGAGCCCTGTACGGTTTCCGGTTCTGCTTCCGTGAACGGCTGCGGTGGCGGATCGCCCGCTGTATCCGTTATTTGCATAAACTCAGGTTCCCGGGGGTCATCGCCTATATGCGCTGGCGCGTCATAATAAGTCAAAGCGGCCGCAAGCCGCTTTTTTCTATTTACGACATCAAGCTCGTGCAGCCTTCTTCGGATACGGGCAAGCTGGCGATCGAGCAGCGGAAGCTTGGCGTCGATTTGTGCCTGGATATCAAGCGGCACCTCCAGCTCCTCGGGAAGCGGCAGGAACAGATGCTGTCCGAGCTGCCAGCCATTCTGGTATTTGCTAAGTACCTCGTTCAGTTCCCCGTCAAGCACGTCGAAGCCTTTCATAATGTCGGCGATAGCCTTCGCGTCAATCCCGGTATGAAGCTGCAAATGCTCAATGCCGAAATAACGAATGGTATTCGTTGGCACATGGAGCACCTGATGCTGATAGCGCAGCGAGCGCCCGCATTCGCATTTGGTGAGTGGGGATACCTCGCCGCTGTCGGTAAACCCGATATAGTCCCACTCCTCGATAAAGGATTCGATGTCCTCGAACTGCGCATCATCGGGAATGAATTGACATTTTTTACGCGCAAGCTGCCTTGCAAACAACGTTCTTCTGCCGCGAACTAGCTCATGGTGCAAGAAATGGCGCTGCTCTGCTGATAGCTGCCCCATGATGCGGTCGCGCTGCTCCAATGTCATCTCGTATTTCATCGCGCACCTCCGTATCTCTATGACTATAACCCAACCATTGAGCTGAACGGCTCTGCCCAAGTCTGAATTGTATTGTGACGTGTTAGTTTCTTCATTATAGATGGGGAGGATTAATAAGTCATCAAGGATATGGATGCAAGCCGCAAAGCGAACGTCATGGAATTGCCATCTAATGAGCCTGCATGAGCGGAGTTTTATCCGATATAATGTAGGTTAGGAAGAGCGGCTAGCTAAAAAGCTGCCTCAGAAGGAGGTTGTTACCCATGTCCGGCAAGGAAAAAAAGCTTGATTTGCCTAAGATTCCAGAAGGTCTTACGGCGCTTGACGTGCCCGATTACGAATGGGCGGACGAGCATGAAATTAGCGACAGCATCATAGAGGATTGCGGCATTCATAATCAATCGGCGTATAAGCCATGCTTCGATAGAGTCGTGTTTCAAAACGTAGTGTTTCGCGGGACGAGCCTGCGCAAAGCGGAGTTTACCGATGTTCGGTTCGTAAACTGCGATTTATCGAATATCGATTTGAGCGAGGTCATCCTGCACCGCGTTTCCTTCCATAATTGCAAGCTGCTCGGTATGGATATAACGGGCTCCACGCTGCGCAACGTTTGGTTCGAGCAGTGCTACGCGGATTACGCGGTGCTGCGCTTTACGAATGCCAAGGGCGTGAAATTCGAGAAGACGTCGTTGGCCAAGGCGGATCTCTCCAATATGACGATCGCGCAATTTTATTTGAAGGAAGCCAATATTGACCAAGCGCAGTTCTCGCAAACGAAGCTGGGCGGCGTTGACATTAGCAGCTGCGAGTTTAACGCCATTGGCGCGGGATTGGAAGACTTAAGGCGCTGTATCATTTCACCGGCACAGGCGATTACGTTTGCGGCGCATTTCGGCTTAATCGTAAATGATGGTACGAACTAAGCAGCTTCAAACGGCAGCATAGGGGGAATTGAAAGATAGCCGCGACCATGCGGCTATCTTCTTTCTGCTGCATGGGGAGGTTTATGCTCTCTTCGATAATTCGCTTTGGAGACGCGCAGATCCATGCGGATAACTCCAAACGAAAAGGTACGGCCTAACTCTCACCTGGATGCGAACAGCGTTTTTTGGTTTGTGAATATATCGTACCTGAGTGAACATTATGGCGTTTCAGGGGCCGAAATATGACGTATTCTCGGGAGTTCACCCTCGTTCGCATTGTTCAGTTGAATCGCTGTTTCATCTTCGTTATCATTCGTGATGACGTTCAACAGCCAAAGTGAAAGCGTAATCAATACGAGCGATCAAAAAGGTTGAAGGAGGAATACGATTGTTTAAAAAGAAGAAATGGCTGTCCTTGGCGTTATGCTGCTCCCTACTTGCTTCCTTTCTGTCATCATGGACGCCTGCATATGCAGATAACGATGAGCAGGGTACAACGACAGCCATAGCCGCTGATTTCACGGATCAGGAGTTGAAAGATAACGACTACATTCTTTATTTCGTCAATGCGGGGGACCAGACCCCTGCGACCGTAGAGGGATCGGATCAATTCGGTCTCTATAGCTCCGTGACGGAGCAGGTATACGGGATTGATCCCGTCACGACCAAGGCATGGGGCTTGGTTACAACAACGAGCGGAACGAACGTGCGCGACGCATCGACCAAATCAGGCTCAGTACGATACTATAACGGCACGCAGGTGAGAGATAAAGCGCTGGCCTATGATTTTGAGCTGCCGGCAGGCGAATATGACGTAACGTTCGGCTTCAACAACCCTTGGAGCGGACGCAGCGTTAATCTCCTAATAGAAGGAAATAACGTCTCGGGCGGAGACTTGGCCATCGGCGCGGAAGGCGCAGAGAAGGTCGTCACTTATAGGAAGCTTAGCGTAACGGACGGATTGTTGAATGTACGCATTCAAGGTCCTTCTGCTGCGGCGCTTAGCAATTATAACGATCCTCTCATTAGTTATTTAATCATTAGACAAAATATTACCATTCCGATTTCGGAGTTGGATAACCGAATTACGGCTGCTGAAGCGGAATTGGCGAACACGGATTACACGCCTTACAGTCTTGCGGAGCTGAACCGGGTTATTCAGGAAAGCAAGTCGCTGAGTGAGACACTGCTCGAAAGCAATGCCGACGTGACGGAGCCTGCTGTTCAGGAGCAAATCATCGCGGCAATTGCCGCTTTGAAGAAGGCGGTAGCCGAGCTTGCGATCAACGCGCCGAACGCTTCGTTTAAGCCGGGCGCAGTGTGGCGGGATACGAACGGCGCGCTCATTCAGGCACATGGGGCAGGCATGATGTACGACGAGGAAACCGAAACCTACTACTGGTATGGCGAGGACAAAACGTTCGGTTACTTGCCAGCTAGAGGGGTGAGGGTCTACTCGTCCAAGGATTTGTACAATTGGGAGGATCATGGACTTGCGCTGACTGCGATCGGATCCGCGGATGATTTTATTAATGATCCGCTTATATCTGAATTGTATGCGGGCCGTACCGATAAAGCAGACATTCTAAACGATATCGGCACAGATCGGATTATCGAGCGTCCGAAAGTCATTTACAACGATTTGACGAAAAAATACGTCATGTGGATGCATACGGATGGCCCAAGCGCGACATCTACGGCCAATTACGCGAAAGCGGAAGCGGGCTATGCGCTTAGCGATTCGCCGCTGGGACCGTTTGTTTACCAGGAGAGCAACCGGATGGATCAAGCGCCTGCGGGCGCAACCGATGATGGCCAGCCAAGCCAGCCGGGAATGGCTCGCGATATGACGTTGTTCAAAGACGATGACGGCACGGCATACTTGGTTTATTCAAGCGAGGAAAACTTAACGATCTACATTTCCAAGCTCAATGAATCCTATACGGATGTCGTCGGATGGCATAAGGATGGCAACGTCCAGCGGGATACGCAGTATAAAGCGGTGCACGGCGTCGATTATGTACGCGTATTCCCGCTTGCCCAGCGCGAGGCTCCGGCTTTGTTCAAATACCAAGGCAAGTATTATATGATTACGTCCGGCGCAACTGGCTGGGCTCCGAATGTCGGCAAGTACACGGTCGCTGACCATATTATGGGACCGTGGAAGACGATGCGCGACGTGGCGCCGGGCAGCGCTACGACTTTCGGCTCGCAAAGCACGCAGGTCATTACGGTTGATGCAGCCGCAGGCAAATTCATTTACATGGGTGACCGTTGGAACCAGAATGATCTGGCTAATTCCAGGTACGTCTGGCTGCCAATCGAATTCGGCCAGAATGACGAAATCGCGATCCGCTGGCAAGACGAGTGGACGCTTGAAATGCTCGAAGGAATGGGCAAGGTGACGGTTAATACGGTGCTGCCAACAAGCACGGTAATTGGCAAAGCTCCTGTATTCCCGAGCACGGTCAACGTAACGCTGTCAGACGGAACAATTAAGAATACGCCGATTGCTTGGAATGTAAGCCCCGAATCATTCCAAAAGCCAGGAACGGTACGCGTAAACGGTACGCTGACGGAGCTGGCGAATAAGAAAGTCGAGCACCAGCTTTACGTTATCCCAGAGAGCAGCGCTTATTTCGTAAACGCAGGCGGCGCGGCAACCGCGGACTATTTGGACATGATTGCGCTCATGGGAGCGGGGAAAGTACTGAACGGTGAAACAATCGACCAGAAATATGATCCGGAGAACAGCCAAAGCTGGGGCTATATCGGGGATAACACGCTGACCTCGGGTACGAGCAGCGGCGATATTTTCAGCTCGCTTAGGTATTTGAAAGCGAATGCTGGGGATGATCTTGCTTATCGCTTTGATCTAGAGAACGGCGACTACGAGGTTTATGTCGGCCTTTATGATCCGTGGTCTCAATATTCAAACGGCAAACGCATTGCCGATATCATTGTGAACGGGGATGTCAAGACAAGCGGTTATGTCTTTACGGCAGCAACAGACGTGCTCAGCTACGCGGATGTAGCTATCGCGGACGGAAAGCTTGATCTTACCGTACATCGTTCGGCGAATGCAGGCACGTCCAGCTCCGATCCCCAAATTAGCTGGATTATCGTGGCGAAGAGCCTTGGTATTCGCGTAACAGGCGTTTCCATCGACAAAACCGAGCTTACGCTTAAGGAAGGAGAGCAGGAACGGCTAAACGCGACGATCGCGCCTCTCGACGCGGCCAATCAGGAGGTTACATGGTCAAGCTCGAATGACGCCGTTGCATCAGTAAGCGACGCAGGCATGGTCACTGCGGCTTCGAATGGAGTGGCGGTTATTACCGCAACTTCGGTAGACGGGGCGCATACCGCAACAGCGGCAGTAACCGTAGAGAAAGAGGAAGAGACAGGCGGAGAAGCGACACCAACACCAACGCCGACACCGGAGGCCACCGCATCGCCAACACCGACACCGGATGCAACCGCAACTCCAACGCCGACGTCGCCGTCTGTGTCTAGCCCAAGCCCAAGTGCTAGCCCAGAACCAAAACCGGTGTTCTCGGATACCGAAGGGCACTGGGCAACTGCGGCTATCAACAAGCTTGCCGATAAAAACATACTTGGAGGTTTCCCAGACGGCAGCTTCAAGCCGGATAAGCAGATGAGCAGAGCGGAGTTCATGGCCGTTATGTACAGATTGCTCGATCTGGACACCGCAGCAGGAGATTCGAGTTTCGGCGATATTCCGGTTGCGGCTTGGTATAGCAAGTACGTTAAAGGATTATATGAAGCGGGAGTGGTAACGGGATTCCAGGACGGCAGCTTTAAGCCTAATCTGGAGATGACGAGGGAGGAAGCCTTTGTCGTCTTGTACCGGGCGCTGGGGGAGAAATTGACCGAGACGGCGGGAACAAGCCCGCAAGCCTATACCGATCTGCCGGGCGTATCCAGCTGGGCGAAGGAAGCGGTCGACGCATTGACGAAGGCCGGCATTATCGCAGGTTATGCGGACGGTACGATCCGTCCTAAGGATAAGATTACCCGTGCCGAAATCGCGACGATCGTAGCAAACGTTATAAAATGATAAAACAACGAAAGGCATCCTGTATTTCTGGATGCCTTTCGTTTATTTTTGACCAATAAAAATGATATACTGTGGTGAAAAGAATCGATTATTATGGAAAACGATGATATGATTTAAATAACGATAATGGTGCGCATGTAGGAGGCTATTTACAAATGGAGTACATTAGTACAAGAGGCAACGTTGGCAAAATAGGATTTATCGATGCGTTTATGATGGGCCTTGGCAATGACGGCGGCCTGCTCGTTCCGAACGAGATCCCCGTTATTTCGGCAGAAACCTTAAAGGAATGGCAGGAGCTAAGCTATCAAGAGCTTGTGCTTGCCATATTCTCGCATTATACGAATGGGGAAATTCCGGAGCAGGATTTGAAGGACATGGTGTACGCGAGCTATTCAACCTTTCGCGATCCGGAAGTAACGCCGGTACGCAAGCTGAAGGATGATCTTTATTTGCTGGAGCTGTTCCACGGGCCAACCTTCGCATTCAAAGATATCGCCCTGCAATTCATGGGCCAGCTGTACACTTACGTAGCGGCAAAGCAGAATAAGAAAATCCATATTCTCGGAGCTACCTCAGGCGATACGGGAGCTTCGGCTATTGAAGGCGTTAAAGGCAAGGATGGCATTAAAATTTGCATCCTTCACCCGCATGGCAAGGTCAGCAAGGTGCAGGAGCTTCAAATGACGACGGTTCAGGAAGAGAACGTACTGAATTTGTCCGTAGACGGCAACTTCGACGATTGCCAGCGCATGATCAAGGATTTGTTCGCAGATCTCGATTTTAAAGCGACGAATCAGCTTGCTGCGATTAATTCCATCAACTTTGTGCGTATATTGGCACAGACCGTTTACTATTTCTATGCCTACTTCCAAGTGGTGAAACAGACCGATGCGAAGCAAGTGAACTTCAGCGTGCCAACCGGCAATTTCGGCGATATTTTTGCTGGTTATTTGGCGAAGCGCATGGGCCTTCCCGTGGGTAAACTAATTCTGGCAACGAATGAAAACAATATATTGGAGCGGTTCATACTGGAAGGCGTGTACAAGCCGGGAGATTTCCGCAGCACGTACAGCCCGTCCATGGATATCCAAGTAGCAAGCAACTTCGAGCGGTACCTGTATTATGTGCTGGGCGAGGATGCCGCGCAAATCCGGACGCTGATGGAGCAATTCAAAGCAGAAGGCCAGATCGTAATTGCCGGTGAAGCGCTAAGCAAGGTGCAGGCGGAATTTGGCGCTCACGGCGTACAAGGCCAAGAATGCTTAAGCACCATTAAGAAATACAAAGCGGATAGCGATTATTTGCTTGATCCTCACTCGGCCTGCGGCGTTGCCGCGGCTGACAAATACGGCGACGGCTCGGAAATCACCGTGTCGCTCGCAACCGCGCATCCTGCGAAGTTCAATGAAGCGATCGAGCTATGCGGCATCGAGCAGACGTTTCCTGAACAGATCGCGTCGCTATTCCACAAAGAGCAGCGCCAGACGCGCGTAGACGGATCGCTGGCTGCGGTTGTTAGCCAGCTGGAAGCATTTTATAACGCAAAATAATTAATGGATAAAGAAGCTGCAGTCGAAGGATCGATCCTTCGGCTGCAGCTTTTTGGCATCGTCCGTGGGAGCGGGAATAGCGAGCAATGCTCCGATTATCTTTCTAATTTGAAACGGTTTATTTTGTATTTTATACTAGTTGATATGGTTATTGATGGATTTTTTTGTTGCGTCAAAATGCGGAATGGAGGAGGACAAAGGTTATGCTTGCAACAATCACACAAGCAATAGAGGGGTATCAGGTTCGATTCGAACGCCATATCAAGCATTCGGCCGAGCAAGTATGGGCATGGCTGACTGAAAACGACAAGCTGGTGCAGTGGTTTTCGGAGCTTCGCGTTCAGGATTTGCGCGAGGGCGGGGTGATTACGTTCGATATGCAGGATGGAAGCTTTGAGGAGCTTGCGATTCTGGAACTTAAGGATCAGGAAGTGCTTGCTTTTACATGGGACAAGGATCAGGTTCGTTTCGAATTGCTACCGGAGCCGGGCGGCTGCCGATTAGTTCTGGTAGAGAAGCTGCACACGATTACGGCTCATACGCCGAGAGACATTGCTGGTTGGGATGTGTGCTTGGATGCCATTCAATCGCTCGTAGAGGGCAGCGCTTTCCCAAATCGTAAGGATAGCTGGCAAATCAAGTATGATCAGTACGTTCAAGCTTTCGCGGCGATAACGGGGGAACAGTCTTAATAAAGCTACGCCTATTGCGGGAACGGTTCGGATTTGTTAACCTATATCAAATATGAAAAGGCGATGACGAGAAGAGTAAATAAGACCGTTCTTTCACAGAGAGCTCCGGCAGCTGAAAAGGAGCAAGGAATGTTTTATGGAAACAAGTCTCTGAGCCTCACAGCGGAACCTTTGCGAGGGGATGCTGTGACGGGAGCTCCTGTTATAGAGCTAGAGTATAAGCATCCATAGGTGCCGTACTTGAAGAGGTTAATATGGCGACATATTAATGAACCTGGGGTGGTACCGCGACAAATTTCGCCCCCAAGACGAGAGGTCTTGGGGGTGGAATTTTTTTATTTTCGCAGGAAACCAGCTTTATGATCGGCCATTAGCCTAACTATGGAGGTTTTACGATGAGTAGGGAAAACGAAATTGCCACTGAGCATTTTTTGGACAAAATCATAATCGAAGACAGGGAAGCAGGGCTATTCAGCCGTGTCATGTGCACGCGCTTTCCGCCTGAGCCGAATGGTTATCTGCATATCGGGAGCGCGTATGCGATCCACACGAACTATACCCTCGCTCATAAATATAACGGAAATTTCCATTTGCGCTTTGATGATACGAACCCGTTGAAGGAGGATATCAAATATGTGAATGCGATTATCGAGGACATCGAGTGGCTGGGCTATAGTCCGAAGGGGCATGTCTATTACGGTTCGGATTACTCGGATGAGATCTATGAAGCAGCCATCGCGTTGATCAAGAAAGGGAAGGCATTCGTATGCGATTTGTCGCCGGAGGAGATGACCGGCTATCGCGGGACGCTGACAGAGGGCGGCAAGAACAGTCCGTTCCGGGAGCGCGGGGTTGAAGAAAACCTGCAATTGTTCGCGAGTATGAAAAACGGGGAGCATAAGGCGGCCTCCAAGGTGCTGAGAGCGAAGATTGACATGAGCTCTCCGAACATGAACCTAAGAGACCCCGTTATCTACCGCATCATTCATGCAGAGCATTATCGGAGCGGCAGCAAATGGTGCATTTACCCGATGTATGATTTTGCCCATCCGATTCAGGACGCGATCGAAGGCATTACCTATTCGTTATGCTCGAACGAGTTCAAGGACCATCGTCCATTGTACGAATGGGTCCTTCAAGAGCTTGCGGTCAACGAGCCGCCAAAGCAAAGGGAATTCGGAAGGCTTAATCTAACCGGTGTCGTCACGAGCAAACGTTATTTGAGGCAGCTGGTAGAAGGGGGCTTCGTAGACGGCTGGGATGATCCGCGGCTGCCGACGATTCGCGGCTTAAGGAGAAGGGGCTTCACCCCGGAGAGCATCAGAAGCTTCATCGAAGGAATAGGAATGATCCGCACGCAAAGCTCGGTTGATATTGCCATGCTGGAGCATGCGGCAAGGCAGGATTTGAAACCCGCGGTTAAAGGTTATATGGCCGTTATCAACCCGCTAAAGGTCGTTATCACGAATTATCCGGAGGGGGAAACAGAGCTTCTTTCGATAGCCAACAACAGCGAAAACGAAGCGTTGGGGAGTCGGGAGGTGCCCTTCTCGCGGGAGCTGTATATGGAGCGGGAGGATTTTATGGAGCAGCCCTCCAAGGGCTTTCACCGTTTAACGACGGGGTCGGAGGTAAGGCTGATAGGCGCTTATTTCATCCGCTGCGAGGAAATCGTCAAGGATGAGGCAACAGGTGCGATCATCGAGCTTCGATGCACGTATGACCCTCAAACCAAAAGCGGTTCAGGCTTCACGGGACGAAAGGTAAAGGGAACGATTCACTGGGTGTCTGCGGCACATGCAGCCGCGGCCGACATTCATTTGTACGATCGTTTGCTCCTCGATGAAGAGGGACCGAAGGATGAAGCATTCGACTGGGTACGTGCAGTTAACCCGCAATCGCTGCTTGTCAAGCGGAACTGCATGCTGGAGCCTGCCGCGGCGCTTAATCAAGCGGAGGACAAATGCCAGTTTGTCCGGCATGGCTATTTCTGCGTAGACAGCAAGCATGCGGCAGACGGCGAACTTGTGTTTAACCGGATCGTAGCCTTGAAGGACAGCTGGAGAAAGCCATAAAACAACTACAGGAATTCCCCTGCTTTTCCTATGAATGGAGTCGCAGGGGGATTTGTTTTATCCACTAGTATGGCAAGGTTTTATTTGGTTCATTTTGCAGCTCTGTTACAAGCGGAATGGAGAAAAAGATCGTAAACGTATGCCAACGAGAGCGCGAAATGCTAAAATAAAAGGATGGAGCTGCCATCACGCTAGCCATCATACCAATCACAAGGAATGGGAGGGACGGCATGCCGCGAAACGTAAGTTTAGCCGCCAGAGGACGGCTTCAGCCGTTTACGCTTGTAGCTGCTATATTGATTCTGCTTATGGGACCGGCAACGGCCAGCGCGAATGGCGGACCACTATATGAACCTACCGAAGGATACGGTTTGCTGCAGCTGGATGAGCATTCGAAGGTTAGCTTGGTTCATGAGAAGGTGCTCTTCGAAATCGGTAAAAGCATCAACGATTATAAAGGGCGCGCCGATATTACGGTTTCCTATGAGCTGCACAACGGATCGAATGAACGGAAGGATATTCGGGTGTTGTTCCTGACACCCTCCAAAGAAGCGCTGACTGTTACAGAGAACGGAGAGCAGGTTGCCGTGAGTCTCGCGCAGGAAGCTAAGCCTGCCAATTGGCAAGCAGAGGCAACGGATACGGTAATAGACCCGGTTAGCGGAAAAGCGATTACGTTGAATCAGGGATGGACGAGCAATCAAGCGCCTGTGGGTACGCAGTTTCCGCTTTCTTTCGGTCCTGGCGAAACGAAACGTATCGTTATTCAGTATTCGGAGGGTGGAGGGCTGTACGAGAAGGGCGTTATCCATAAAATACGCTCCCACCTGTATTATTTGACGCCTGCCGAGTTTTGGGAAGGGGAGCCGAATGTAGAGTTGGAGGTGCAGCTGTTTGCAGCGGGTGCTAAGCTGCATTCGAATCTACCGATGGAGAAGGCGGGCAGCAGCGTATACAAAGCTTCGTTCCGCGCGCTGCCTAACGAGGATTGGTATTTTTCCTACGTATTCCCAAGCAGGCTGCTGTTTCGGACGAACATCGAGATGGAGCATAATCTGCTGACGCTCGGAACGGCGGCGATAATGGCAGCAATTGCGGGAGGCTTAGCGCTTTTATTGCGCAAAAGCTATATTTTCACGGTAAGCATGCTTGGGATTTTGGCGTTTACGGTGTATTATATTTCAAGGATGGGCGGATATCCGTTTAATTTCATTTTTGTGGCCTTTACCGATATTTTGGTAGGCGTATCCTTGGTCATCTGTGATGTTTTCATTAGAAAATCGATTCGCAGGATCAGGCCAGGCAGCATGAAGATTTAACCGCGAGCGGCGATCCTATGGCCTTATTGGGGCTTGGCGCTAGCTGGATGAAACCATAGAGGAGAGAGCTGTATGACAAACGAAACAGCAATAGTTAATCAAGACGATCTTTTGGCGGATCTGGAGTACAGGGGATTGGTACAGCAATTCACGAACCGCGAGGAATTACATAAAAAGCTGACAAGCGAGCGCGTCGTGCTGTATTGCGGCTTTGACCCGACGGCGGACAGCCTGCACATCGGAAGCCTGCTTCCGATTCTATGCTTGCGGCGCTTCCAGCAGGCGGGCCATATTCCGCTCGCGCTTGTAGGCGGCGGGACCGGTCTGATCGGTGATCCGAGCGGACGCTCTTCGGAGCGGTCGCTTAACACGTCGGATACGGTAGCGCAGTGGACGGAAAGTTTGAAGCGCCAGCTTTCGCGTTTCCTAAACTTCGATGCTGCGGACAATGCAGCCAAGCTGGTGAGCAACTACGACTGGATTGCGCCGCTCGACGTGATCACCTTTCTGCGGGACGTTGGCAAAAACTTTACGGTAAACTACATGCTCGCCAAGGATTCCGTTGATTCCCGGCTGTCATCTGGCATTTCCTTCACCGAGTTCAGCTATATGATTCTGCAAGCCTACGACTTCCACAAGCTTCATCAGGAGCATGGCTGCGCCTTGCAAATCGGCGGCAGCGATCAATGGGGCAACATCACTGCCGGGCTCGACCTAATTGGCAAAATGGGCGGCGGAGATGCTTACGGCATGACGATGCCGCTTGTAACCAAAAGCGACGGTAAAAAGTTCGGCAAATCTGAATCCGGCGCGATTTGGCTGGACCGCTCCAAAACGTCGGCCTACCAGTTTTATCAATTTTGGATAAACACCGAGGATAACGATACGATTAAGTTTTTGAAATATTTCACGTTCCTCTCGCGAGCGGAAATCGAGGCATTAGAGCAGGAGCTCGAGGCTCATCCGGAAAAACGGGTGGCGCAGCGCGAGCTCGCGCGCGAGATTACTCGCCTTGTACACGGACAGGAAGCGCTGGACAGCGCGGAGAAAATTACGCAGGCTTTCTTCTCAGGGGATGTTAATCAGCTGAGCGAAGCGGAATTGATCGAAGCGCTGCAGGATATGCCTACGACAGTCATAAACGGCCGGGACGAGCTTCCGCTTATGGATCTGCTGATTGAATCCGGAGCAGCGCCATCTCGCCGCCAAGCGAAGCAGGACATTACGAGCGGTTCGATATCGATTAACGGAGCCAAGCAGAATGATGCCGAAGCCGTAATTGGCACAGGGGACAAGCTGCATAGCAAATACGTCGTGCTTCGGCGCGGCAAAAAAAATTACTTCTTTGTTCGCTTTGAGTAAGGGAAAGACAAACAAGCAGGCCGCCCTAGATGGGCGGCCTGCTTGTTTGTAGACGCATTACTTGGCTGGAGCAGCTACTGTGCGCTCCGTTTCTTTGCGGCGGGAGCGGGAGTGGGAGACTCCGAAAAATGTGGCTGCCGTTGCAGCGGCAAGTATGACGCCAGTCGCTCCGATCCAGGTAATCGAGGTGAGCGATGCTTGCTCGACGATTACGCCGCCAAGACCCGCGCCTGCTGCCATGCCCAGCTGGAGAACAGAGCTGTTCAGGCTAAGCATGATGCCTGATGCTTCCGGAGCGAGTGACATTAGGTGATACTGCTGCGTTGGGCCGGATGACCAAGCGGTGAATGCCCATAGCATAAGCAGCGGGAAGACGACAGCCGGCGATTGCCCGGCAAACGAGAGAAGAATGAGCGCAACGGTATGGAATAGCATACCGCTGACGAGCGTTCGCGGAGCCCCCCATTTGTCCGTACTGAATCCGCCGATTTTGGAGCCGATGAGGCTCGCGATGCCGAATGCGAATAATCCGATGCTGACGCCTTGCTCGCTAAGCTTGGTGACGGTTAGTAAAAAGGGTGAGATGTACGTATATACGATGGAGTAACCGCCGATCCATAGAAAGGTTACGGTTAAGGCGATAGCGATTTTCGGCTGCTTCAGCAAGGACAGCTGTTTGCGAATCGGAACGGGTGCTTCGCCGTCGGATTGGGGAATGGAAGTGACGATAATCAGCATCGCCAAAAGTCCAAGCAAGCCGATTACTCCGAAGATGAGCTTCCAATCGTAAACGGAAGCGGCCAGTCTGCCGAGCGGAACGCCAATGATTAAAGCGGTGCTGAAGCCCATCACGAGCGTCGCAATCGCACTGCCTTGCTTGCCTGCGGGTGCCAGCTTGGATGCGACGGTTAACGCGGTGACGACAAAGACACCTGTGCTGAGCGCCAATACGATCCGGGATACGATCAGGAAAGTAAAGCCAGGCAGCATAACGGCAATTAAGTTGCCGACAGCGAATACGCCAAGCGAGTAGAGAAGCAGGCTGCGCCGTTCCATGCGTGCGGTAACCGCCATGAGGATCGGGGTACCGAATGCATAGGCGAGCGAGAATACGGTAATTAATTGGCCAGCCGCCGAAACCGATACGCCAACATCGGCGGCAACCTTATCTAGAATGCCGGCGATAATGAATTCAGAGGTTCCAACCAGAAAGCTGATAATAGCCAGCATGTAAATTTTCCAAGCGTTAGACATACAGATGTTGCTCCTTTCTCCACTCCAATAATTTTATATTTCTAAATATATAGAAATAGTAAACAAAAAAAATTACTCCAACAAATAAGGCGCGTACTTCTTCGCCAATTCGCGGTTCACGCTGTAGTAGATATACGTTCCGTCCTTGCGGAGATTAAGCAGTCCGCATTCCGTCAACTGCTTCAAGTGGTGAGAAAGAGTGGAGCCGGCTACGGATTCAAGCTTGGAGCCGATATCGGAGCAGCACAAATTTCTCTCTTCTGTGAGCAGCAGAGCGATTTTGAGACGAGTAGGCTCGCCAAGCGCTTTATAGACTTTAACGGCTTCGCGTACGTTCGCATGATCTTCTGACATGGCGGCTTCACCTTTTTCTACGGTTGTTATTTCTATATGCGTAGAAATAAGATAGCATACCTTTTTTATAAAGTAAACAGGCGATTCAAAAAGGAAAGAGGGATGGAGCAAATAGGGTTAGGGGTTAGCTACAATTTGCTCCGTTAAGATTAAAGCTGATGCTTTTCCACCCATGCATACAAAAACCTTAGCTTTCCATCAAAATATCCATCGTCCTGCCATGCACCCCAAACCGGGCTTCGGCCGGTATGCAAGCCCATCAGCCATATCTGCCTAACGGCGACAAAAACGGGAATCATGGCGAGGTCCTGCTCGCTCATAGGCCTTTCCTCCAAATAGCTCTTTAAAAAGGCATCCCAGCACTCATCGTCGTAGCTGCCGTCCTGCCTGCCATGCACGCGATCCCATAGAAAAACAGACAAGTCATAGGAACGCCAGCCCATCCCGCAGCAATCAAAGTCAAAATGGGTGAGGCTGCCGTCATCGCCATGAAACACATTCCATCCATGAAGATCGCCGTGACAGATTCCCCAGTCATAGGACGTAATCGAGGCGCCTTCGAGGTTTGACTTCAGTCGCTTGGCAATTTCTTGCACGAGCTTCACGTCAGAGGGGCGATGATGCAGGAAAGGCAGCAGAAGCCGCAGCGGCTCGTGCAGCAAATGATCGGCATCGAGTGCGAAGCGCTCATGGGTCGGTACGTACTGATCCATGGCCAAATGCAGCTGCGCGACGGCACGGCCGTAGGAGCTGCTTGTTTCTAAGTCAACTTTCCCAATCCCTTCGGCAAAAGTGAAAAGCGCGGCATAACGGACGCCTTCCGGCGCGTTCAGCTTGGACAGCAGTTCTCCGTCTTTTCGAAGCAGCGGACGGGACACGGGCATATCCCAACTTGCCAGGAAGGAAAGCAGCTCCAGCTCGAACCGGACGTCGGCTTCGCTGCGCCAAGCATGCTTGTAGATGCGCAGAATAAATGTACCGGCGGTTGCCTGAACCTCGTAGGTATCGTTCAAGCCGTTCAGGATAAAGCGGCTGCGCAGCGGTGTCCCGATATCATACCTGGCGGCTATCGCCTGGAAGAGCTCTTCTTTCTGAAAAACCGTATGCACAGCCGTAATGTTCAGCATGTCTAATCATCCCTTATCTGATTCAATACGTTTATCCTACCGGAAAAGCAGGACTAAAGGGATGGAATAAATGGATATAATTATTCTTTACTGAAATGCTTATGGCTACCAGATGAAAGGGATGCTCTATTTGTTATGCCGGATCCTTATGGGAAGAGCTGCGACCAGTTAGCGGAATGAAGCGGATTTATTGTTTCGGAAATAAGCAAAGCCAGCAGCGCTTGCTGCTGGCTTTGCTTATCTGTTCCGCGTGTGTGGGGTTATACGCTTACCGGCGTCGCTTCAACCATCCAGCCGAGCGGGTCTTCCAGCTTGCCCATTTGGATACCGGTCAGCGTATCGTATAGCTTTTTGGAAAGCTCGCCTGTCTGTCCGTCGTTAATGATTAGGACGTCATCCTGCCAGTTCAGCTCTCCGATTGGAGAAATAACGGCCGCTGTTCCCGTGCCGAAGGCTTCTTCAAGCTCGCCGTTCCGGCTTGCTTCATAGAGCTCCTCAATCGTAATCGGACGTTCAATGACTTCGATGTTCCAATGACGGAGCAGCTGAATAATTGAATTTCGGGTGACTCCGTCCAAAATACTGCCGTTCAGCTCTGGCGTGTGAACGACGCCCTTCAGCTTGAAAAACACGTTCATGCTGCCGACTTCCTCGATGTATTTGCGGTGTACGCCGTCGAGCCAGAGGACCTGGGAATATCCTTTTTCTTTGGCGATCTCCTGCGCCTTCAAGCCAGCGGCATAGTTGCCGGCCGTCTTCGCTTCGCCGACGCCGCCTTTAACGGAGCGGACGTATTCGGACTCAACGAAGATTTTGACAGGGTTTACGCCTTCCGTATAGTAAGCGCCTACCGGCGACATGATGATGATAAATTGATAATGCGTCGATGGAGCTACGCCAAGCTGCGGCTGTGTCGCAATAATGAATGGACGGATGTACAGCGATGTGCTTGGTGCTGTCGGAATCCAGTCCTTATCGACGGAGATAAGCTGCTTCAAGGCTTCAATGACGATGTCTACATTCAGCTCAGGTACGCTGAGGCGCTCGTTGGAGCGGTTCATTCTTTGTATGTTTTTATGAGGCCTGAACAAAAGTACGCGGCCGTCATCCGTTTTATACGCTTTCAAGCCCTCAAATATCGTTTGTCCATAATGGAACACCTTTGCCGCAGGGTCTAGCACGATCGGTTGATAAGGCTGGATGCGGGGCTTATGCCAGCCGTTGTCCGTCGAATAATCCATAATAAACATATGATCCGTGAAATGATTGCCGAATCCTAGCTGGTCTGCTGCTGGCTGCTGTTTCTTATTGCTCGTTAACTCGATTTCCAATGATTGAAGCAAGTGGCCCATCTCCCTTTAATGATCGTTAATTGAATGCTAACACTACATGCGATATATTTAAAATATCTATTTTATTGAAGGTCCATACCTTTTGGGTATAGATGAACGGAGTGATTGATATGGACATGCGTCAGTTGAAATACTTCTTAACTATAGCACAAGAAGGACAGGTTACGCGCGCTGCCAAGCTGCTTAATATGGAGCAGCCTCCGCTGAGCCGCCAGCTTAAGCTAATGGAAGAGGAGCTTGGAATCAGACTGTTCGAGCGTAACGGCAAGGGTCTCATCCTTACCGAAGCGGGGGCGTTGCTTAAACAGAAGGCGGAATCACTGCTGCTGCAGTTCGACGAATCGCTGCGCGAGGTGAAGGGACTCGACGAAGGAATCAGCGGAGTGCTGTCTATCGGGTCTGTCGTTTCGTGTATTTCTTTGCTGCCGAAGCGGATCGAGCTGTTTAGGGAAAAGTATCCCCAGGTCACGTTCAAAATATCGGAGGGCGATCACTTTTACTTAGGCGATAAGCTTGAGAAAAGGGCGATTGACCTCATCGTCGCAAGGCTGCCGTTTGAAGCGCAGAAGCACCCGCAGCAGTATTCGGTTCTGACTTTACCGTCAGATCCGTTCGTGGCCGTTATTCCAAGCTCATGGTCGGCGTATGAGGGAAAGGAGTCCTTGTGCATGAAGGAGCTCGCGCAGTTTCCGTTTCTTACGCTGAAGACGGACCGGACGACGCGCATGCATGAGCAAGTGGTCAATGAATGCAAGCGGCACGGCTTCGAGCCTAATATTATATGCGAATGCTCCAGCGTTGCAATTATTATGTCGCTTATCGCAGGGGGGATTGGAGCGACCGTATTTCCGAAATCGGTCATGTCCTCGTTTCCGAGCACCGTTGTCAAAATGCTCGCAATAGAGGATGCTGATTTTCAATCTGACGTCGGGATCCTTTGGCTGAAGGATCATTATCTGCCGCAGCGTGCGCAGCAATTTATTGAAAGCTTCCGTATGGCGTCATATGAGGGGGGATAGGTGTGGGACTTAACATGGAACAAGTGAGATCATGGCTGGTGGCAAATAATCAAGAGCATGTTCTCGACCGACTGGAGCGATTAAAGGGACCTGCGAAGGACAAGCTTGCCGCCCAACTAGGGAATATTGATTTTGATGCATTGTGTCGAGCCATTAATGGCCCTGCAGGCTTAAGCGAAACGCTAAATGGCCGAATGGAGCCGATTCCCTATGTGAATGAAACGGATATCGGGGAAAAGGAACGGCAGGCTCTTGTCGAGCTTGGCTGGTCGCTCCTGCGCTTGGGCAAAGTCGGTGCTGTCGTTGTGGCGGGTGGGCTAGGAAGCCGATTAGGCCATGAAGGTCCCAAGGGTACGCTGGATATCGGGCTCCCTTCGGGGAAATCATTGTTCCAGCTGCAAGCCGAGCGGCTTCTTAATCTGTCTATTCGGGCAGGAAAAACCATTCCTTGGTATATTATGACAAGCCCGGAGAATCACGCGGATACGGCAATGTTTTTTCATGACGCAGACTGCTTTGGCTATCCGCCCGAAGATGTTTTTTTCTTTCAGCAGCAAACCATGCCGGTGCTGGATCACAATTGGAAGCTGCTTTTTGCAGCAGAAGATGAGCTTTTGCTTGCGCCAAGCGGCCATGGAGAGTGCTTTGCTTCTTTAGGTAAAGCGGGAGCCATCGGCGATATGAAGCAAAGGGGCTTGGAATGGGTGTTCTATTACAACGTGGATAATGCGCTGATTAAGGCTGCGGATCCCGCTTTTATTGGATTGGCTGCTTCAATATCCAACCCTATTGCGACCAAGGTGATCGAGAAGACGGATCCCGATGAGAAAATCGGAATTGTATGCTTGAAGAACGGCCGCCCCGCCGTAGTGGAATACAGCGAGATTCAAGATGACGTAAAACGTTTGAGAGATCAGGCTGGGCGATTATTTTATAATCTCGGGCATATATCCATTCATCTATTCAAGCTGGACTTTATTGAACGGCATGCTGATGCGCGCCTCGATTATCATATGGCTTCTAAAAAAATGGCATACAAAGGAGCGAACGGAAGCTTGGTTAAGCCATCTGAACCGAATGCGTATAAGCTTGAACGGTTTATATTCGATCTTTTCCCCCTGGCATCCGGACTGACGGTGCTCAAAACCAAGCGCGAAGAGGAATTCGCGCCGGTCAAAAATAAGGCGGGTGAGGACAGCCCGCAAAGCGCGCGTCGCCTCGTACTGGATCTGCATAGGAGCTGGCTTAAGGCTGCGGGAATTGCGGCAGAGGAGCTGAATGATCACGAGGTCGAAATTTCGCCTTTGCAATCCTATTCAGGCGAAGGACTACATGAATACAAGGCTAGTGACCGTGCGTCACAATAATCATGAAGCGGAGACAGCGAAAGCTGTCTTTTTTTTGCTAAAAGGAGAGGGAAATGTTTACAATGGGAACATATGTTTGCTAAAATGAAGGAGGAAATGGTTGCAGGTCAATCATTCATTACAAGTGGGAATGGAGATGGTTAGATGTATGCTGCGGGCTTGATTTCCAGTGATCTCTTGCATAAGCAATTGGACGAGCATTGCCGCTTGCTGGCACATTCCGGTTACTTGAACGGCAGCGTATTGGTCGCTTCGGAAGGGCGTATTCTGCTTAGCAAGGGATATGGCATGGCTAACTTTGAGCATGATATTCCGAACACGCCTCAAACCAAATACAGAATTGGATCGCTTACCAAGCAATTTACGGCGATGGCAATCATCATGATGGATGAACTAAAGCAGTTGAGTGTGCATGACCCCATCTCCCAATATATCCCTGGCTATCCAAACGGCGAGCAAATAACGATTCATCATTTACTGACACATACGGCAGGCATCCCGAACTTCACAAGCTTTGCAAACTATGGAGCTTTAATGAGGCTGCATTCTACCACTAAAGATACGATCTCGCGGTTTTCGGCACATCCACTGCAATTCGATCCCGGTACCCAGTTTAATTACAGCAATTCCGGTTATGTGATCCTCAGCTATCTTATCGAGCAAATGTCGGGTCGCTCTTATGAGGACTATATTCATCATGTCTTGTTGAAGCCGCTGGGCATGATGCATTCCGGTAATGACAACGCAAGGCAAATGCTGAAGAATCGTGCCTCAGGCTATGAGATATGGGGCGGCATCGTTCATGCGGAGTTTATGGATATGTCCATTCCATCCGGTGCCGGAGGGATGTACTCCACCGTAGAGGATCTTTATTTATGGGGGCTTGCGCTGCATGCGCAGCGACAGATCAGTGAGCAGTCTTATGAACGCATGATAACTCCATATCATGGGGATTATGGATATGGCTTGTTCATACAGGAAGAAGAGCGGAGTGGCATAAGCAGGAAAATAATTGGTCACAGCGGCAGCGTCAACGGATTTATTTCGGAGATGAACCATTATAAGTACGAGGATTTGACCGTGATCGTATTATCGAATTTGTCAACGACGCCGGCATCAGAAGTAGCGGGCCAACTCGCACGAATAGTACTAGGCGACGAAGTAAAAGCCCCGGTCGTGCAAGCTCCTGTAAAGATCGCCGGAATCCGTCGCAACGCGTTGTTGGGAAGCTACGCTTCGGAGAGCGCTGGGGAGCCATCCTTTTACATATCGCTTGAGAAGGAGAAGCTTTACCTCACGCAGGAAGGATGCTTTAAATACGAGATCTGTCCTTATTACGAAGCTCAGGACGAGGTATTTTTTTTCCTAGTAGGGCTAGAAGGAAAGGTTACTTATTCATCGGTAGGAGAGGAAGTTATACTGAATCTCGAGCTATTCGGAGTAGCGAAGCGGGTGACTAAGACTGGTTAAGCGGCAGAGAGCTTCGTATATTTTAAGGTTTAGGGTCTTGTTTAGCATTAGCGGCAGGCTGATCGACAGGGGTATTGGCAGGCTTCATGCGATCCGCAACAAATAAAACAAGCAGCACCGGAAATAAAGTAATGACGTTTACGATCAGAAAGCCCCAGTTCTCTAACGCAATTCTACGGTACCAATAATAGTTAGAGAAAAACCAAAATACAATTAAGAACCAAATGGCCGAGAAAGCAAAGGAGACGATATATTTTTTCATTTTCCTACCTCCATGTTTATTATGCCTAAGTTGCTAGTCCGCTATGCCATGCATAGTTTACCAATTGCGGCGCATACTGAAGGCATCGATAAGGGAGGTTCGATATGGGACAGCGTATCCAAATCAGCAATTTCCAAATGATGTCGCTCATCGTTATTGCTACGATAGGAACCTCTAGTTTGTATGCACCTGCTACATTGGCTCATTATGCGGAACGTAACTCATGGTATTTGGTGCTAGTGGGTGGAATGGTCGGTTTTTTTAATCTATTTGTGTTTTTGAAGCTGAATCAGCTTTATCCCGGACAAAATCTAATCGGCATATCCAAAAAAGTATTAGGTCCTTGGCTAGGAGGATTATTTTCCTTTTTATTTATTTTTTATTTCTTAGACGTTACGACATGGGTGCTCTGCGAATTTTCGCAATTTTTTATTATTGCTTTGAATCCGATCATTCCGCAGCTATGGTACTTAATTGCGGGTGTCATTATGTGTGCATATGCCGTATATCACGGCCTAGAGGTATTTGCTCGCGTATCGGAGCTTATATTCATCGTCACGATCATCACGTTTCTTGCTATCTACGTGCTTCTGATTAATCAATATCATCCGGAATATTTACTTCCTATCCTCGAGGATGGTTTATTGGAGCCGCTGAAAGGGTTGATGCTTTCTATGTCTTGGTTCGGCGACTTAATGTTTGTGTCCATGATCGTGCAGCATGTTCGCCGAACCAAAAGCACCGCTTCTTATGCCTATGGTGCCATGGGCATTACGCTCTTGCTGATGCTGTTGTCGGTGCTATCTTGCACCATGCTGTTCGGAGGACAAACGACGGCAACCTTTACTTACCCAAGCATCAGCCTTATTCAGAACATCCGGGTTTTTCGTAATATCGAACGGTTCGATGCTGCACTGGTCGTTGTATGGGTACTCAGCTGCTTCACCAAAATAACGGTGTATTTCTGGTCAGCCCACCGTGGTTTAACCGATTTTCTTCGGCTCAAGCAGCCTCGTTTGTTCATTATTCCGCTTGCTGTCGGCTTCGTTGTCTGCGCTCGCTTCAAAGTCTGGGGGTTGGTCGAATTGGCTGCTTTCTATGACAAGCAGGCTTGGTATTTTATCTCGTTCCAGCTTTTGCTCCCATGCTTGCTCTTGTGCATAGCGCTTATAAAAACAAAAATGACAAAAAGCGGGTGAACGCCTTGGATGATCAAAAAACTTTGCTCACAAGCGACGCATCTGAGAACAAGCGCTTACTGCTGGAGAGGATGCAAGCAACGGATGATTTAATCATGGTGCATTCTGCCATTGAGGAGAACCAATCCGTGACGGTGTGTTACATAGCAGGAATGACGGACACGCGGAAGCTGGATAAGCTGCTTCATTTGTATAAGCAGGATAAGCAGCTTCTGCCAGCTTTCCAACTAGATGCAAATGTGTATACGATCGAGGAAGCTGCGGACGCTCTCGCTGCAGGCATGTCGGTGCTGTTATTCGATGGGCGAGGTTACGGGCAGGTCATCGATACGATGGATGTACAGCTGCGAAGCGTAGAGGAGCCGGCAAGCGAGGCTACCGTTAAAGGCCCGAGAAGCGGATTCACGGAATCTTTGCAGAACAATCTTGCTCTCGTCCGCTATCATCTGGCATCGCCGGACTTAAAGGCTGAATTTCGCAAGGTCGGACATTTAACGAAGACTAATCTTATCATCCTATCTCTCGGCGGAATTACCAACCCTGAAATTCTGCGGGAGGTGCACCAAAGAATCGATGAGATACCGGCAGCGGCTATATTAGAGAGCGATTATATTGAAGAATGGATCACGGATAACCGAGGGACGATATTTCCTTTGATCGAATCTACCGAAAGGCCGGATCGAGTGATCGGTGCACTGCTGGACGGCAGAATCGCCATCCTCGTGCAGGGTACGCCGTTTGCGCTGATTTTGCCTTTCGTATTTCTGCAGGCGTTCCAAGTCAGCGAAGATTATGCTTGGAATTACTATATCGGATCGATCATGAGGTTAATTCGTTTATTCAGCGGTGTGATTGGTATGCTGCTGCCGGCCTTTTACGTAGCGACGGTTACATTTCATCATGAATTGGTACCGACGACGCTTTTGCAAAGCATCGCATCAGCGAAGGAGCCTGTCCCGTTCCCCGCTGTAGTAGAGAGCTTTATGATGATGATCGCGTTTGAGATTATGCGCGAAGCAGGCATACGAATGCCTAAGCAGGTTGGACAAGCCGTTAGCATCGTTGGAGCGCTGATTCTTGGGCAAGCGGCTGTAGAAGCAGGGATCGTATCGCCTATTATGGTCATCGTGGCAGCTTTAACCGGCATTTGTACGTTTACGCTGCCGCCAACAGCCATTAACTATGTGATTCGGATATTGCAGTTCGGCATGACGCTGCTTGGTTCGCTGCTCGGCTACGTGGGCATCATGGTTGGCATTATTATGCTGCTGACGTATCTTGCTTCGCTGCGCTCCTTCGGAATTCCGTACTTAGGTCCTCTTGCTCCGTTTCGCTTAGATGAATTGACGGATGTAGTCGTTCGTCGCCCGCATTCCCAGAACAAGCTAAGACCCAGCCTTTTTCGCGCGATTCAGCGAAATAGGTTCCGGAGTAAGCCATGAGCCGCGTAAGTAGAGCGATGACAGCTGCCATGTTGATCGGACTTTGCTTTATCGCCGCAGGCTGCAAGGGAAGCATGGAACTTAACGAAATCCATATCGTTCATTCTGTCGCCATTGACAAGGGGAAAAACGGAGCTGTAAGGGTGACTGCAGAGATTGCAAAGCTGACGACCGGCAGCCAGCAGCCGAAAGGCATGCAGGAAAATACCTTCTACTTGACTTCCGAGGGAAGCAGCCTTTTCGAAGCTGCACGGCTTATGAGAGCGAAGTCCGATCGCACGCTATTGTGGGGACATACGACGGCTATTATTTTTAGCGCGGATCTAGCCAGGGATGGCATCGATGAGCAAATTGACGATATTCGAAGGTTAAGGCAGTTTCGTAATTCAACGCTAATTTATGTCATGGAAGGCAAAGCCTATGAAGCATTAAGAGTATCGATGCCCAACGTGTCCATATCATCGCAGGCGCTGAGAGGACTGTCTGAGGGGGGAGAAAGCACGGCGCTTACAAAGCAAGCCTCATTGATTAATGTATATGAGGATATCATTAACCACTATAAGGATATGACGATCCCGTCCATTGAGATCGTCAAGGACCAGGTAGATCATAAGATTCAATTGCTTCAGACGAAGGGGCTTTTTGCATTCAAAGGAGATCGCCTCATTGGGTTTATGCGCGGACAGGAAACGAAGGGTTATCTTCGAGTATCTAACCGCATAAACGGATCCGTAGAAGAAATCTCCTGCGGCTCACAGAAGATGGCCACCTTCGAGAGTATCCACAACCGGACGAAAATAAAGCCGAATGTCGGCCAGCAGCAGCTCCCTAATATACAGATTGATATTTTCACCGATCTAAACCTGACGAGCGTGCAATGCGACAATATTAAGATCAATCCCGAAACCATTGCGAATTGGGAGCAGGCATTAAACGGTCATATCGCCAAGGAAGTAGAGCGTTATATTCAATTCTCGCAAAAACATAAAGTCGATTTGTTGGGCATCGGGGAGATGATACATCGCAAGCATCCCGCTGTTTGGCGCGAGCTGAAAAAGGAGTGGCCAGAAAAATATGCGGAGGCAGCTTTCTCTGTAAAAGTGCATGCCAGAATCAATAATACAAACTTCACTATGTAAAGGCTGGTGTCTACTGATGGGACGCCAGCCTTGCTGTTTTTATAAGGGCCGACTGTAAAATTGGTGATGCATGGTTAATGTAGCTAATAATGAGCTAACTAAGAGAGCGAAGTAAATATAAAAAATAATGATAGCTTACTTTTAATATCCTTATTGGTAATTTGAATTAAAATTCGATAATATGAATTATTATACAATACTTTCATGATGGCTTTTTTATGCGGCTTTTATTATATTCGTAAGCAAGGAGTTCATGCAGTGAGAATTTCATTAGAGTTGGTACCGAGAGATTCAGAAGGCTTGAAAGCGGAGCTTCAATTCATAAAAACAGAGTTTCCGGCAATTAATACGATTAATATCCCGGATTTGACGAGGTTTGACCTTAGAAGCTGGGAGGCGTCGCGTTTATCGAAATCGTATTACAGGGATTGTATCCCGCATATTAGAGCGATGGACTTTGACGCAGGACGGCCTTTTGATTTAATCGAATACTTGGATGAGCATCACATTAACGAGGTGCTGATCGTTACGGGGGACGAGCCGCAAAACAGCGCCAAGCAAAAATATCCGACGACCTGCATCGATATGGTAACGAAGCTAAAGCGGGAGCATCCGCATTTGAAAATATATTCGGCGATCGATCCTTATCGGAGCAGCATTCGGCAGGAATACGAATATGTGCAGCAAAAGCTCGATGCAGGCGTAGACGGATTTTTCACGCAGCCCTTTTTTGATCTGCGGCTTATGGAGCTTTACGCGGACATGTTGGAAGGAACGGATATCTTCTGGGGCGTGTCTCCTGTCGTATCCGAGACGTCGAAGCGATATTGGGAGAAACGAAATCAAGTCGTATTCCCTAAGGATTTCGAGCCGACCTTGGATTGGAATATCGCTTTTTCGAAGGCGGCGCTGTCCTACACGCAGGAGACGAACAGCAGCCTTTATTTCATGCCGATCAAAGTGGATCTACAAGCCTATTTCAACGGCATATTCAGTAAGGTACTCGTTTAAAACGCATAGGTACCGAGAACATTATCAGGCAGCCGCCTCGCAGCGGTTGCCTGAATTTATTTGATGGCGCGCCTAGATCACATGTGCTGTCCAACTATGATAAAATTCATAAAGGTATTTCAATGCCGAATAGAGAAGTCTGTTGGAGTTGGGACTGCCGATTTGAAAGTACGCGGTGTTTAAACATAATGAAATCGGCAGTGCTTTAAATCTAACGGGGCTGCTCCTATAAAGGTGGTATACGCAAGATGGCAAAAGGAAAATTTTATGTCGTATGGGTTGGCAAAAAAACAGGCGTGTTCACAACTTGGGCGGAATGCCAAGCGCATGTCAGCGGTGTGAAGGATGCAAAATTCAAATCCTATGAATCCAAGCTGGCCGCGGACACAGCCTTCAAGGATGGCTGGCAAAAGCATTGGGGAAGCGGAAAGGCTGCTGCGCCGACACAGTCCGGAAGCGGCGTGAAGCAGACGGTGATGCTGGAAGCCGCTGCTGCATCTATCGATTACGATAGCATATCGGTAGACGTAGGGACGCGGGGAAACCCCGGACCCGTTGAGTATAAAGGCGTGGACACGCAGACTGGCGATATTTTGTTCTACGTTGGTCCGATTCAGAACGGGACGAACAATCTAGGCGAGTTCATTGCTATCGTTCATGCGCTAAGGTATTTGAAGGAGAAGGGCAGCAAACAGACCGTCTATACGGACTCGAGAACAGCGCTGAGCTGGCTTCGCAACAAGAAGGTAGCTTCAACTTTGAAGCGTGATGCGTCTACCGCGAAAATCTGGGAGCTGACGGATGATGCCGTGAGGTGGATTCAGACTAATACGTATCCGAATCAGGTAGTGAAATGGAATACGGAGGAGTGGGGAGAGATCAAAGCGGATTTCGGGCGGAAATAGCCTCATCGCCGCAGCGATTCAGTGACTGAGCAATATGCAGATTTATGAAAATTAGTTTCCCCGAAGCGAGGACGGGGAAACTTTTTTGTGTTTTTTGAAAGTGCGGCTGAAGTAGTAGATATCATTGAACCCGGTTGCTACGGCAATCTCGGATACGGTGAGCGGGCTATGGCGCAGCAAATAGTCGGCCTGGCCTAGGCGAGTGGTTGTAATATATTCCGTTACCGTATGGCCGCTAAGCTCTTTGAATAATCGGCTGAAATGGTAGCGGCTCAAATTAGCCATTGCTGCAAGCATGTCTACGGACAGCTCCTCTTTATAGTGCTGCTCGATATGCTGGAATACCGGCGCGAAGCGCTCGATGTTTTTCATGCGCTCGGCATATTCGTCCTGCGTGAGCACGGTGGCGACATGGCCGCGAAGGAGTAGGGTCAGCAATCGGTACAATTCCGACTTGATCGCCAGCTCATAGCCGAACTCGCGGTGCTCCAGTTCATTCACGATGGCAAGCATGCAGGAGGATATCTTGCTGTCGTCCCCGATGTAATTTTGCAGCAGCAGCCTGTTTTGAATAATCGGTGTGATAAACTTCGTTTCGGCGGCGTCTACCGACTGGCTGTGCAGCAATGAAATGTCGGCGATCAGCGCATAGTAATACAAATCTGGCGATAAGCTTACTCCATAATGGAGCTCATTGCTGTTAACGACGATTAGATCGCCTGCGGATGCCTTCATCGTAGTAGATCCGCATTCAATAGAAGCTTCTCCGGAAACGATATAGAGAAACTCAAGATGCTCGTGGAAGTGATGTGGGAAAATGACTACGCCTTGCTCTTTAAAGGCGGTGCGATGCAGTTTAATCGGGAAATGGGGATCTGGCATGTCCATTGGCTCACGCAGCGCTTCGAATTTCTCCATTCTCCTCCTCCTCCTTGCTTCTGATAGCACAATTGTACAAACAAACCGCACAGCTTTACATGGAGTTGCACGCTGAAACCATTATAATACGAAAGTATAGACACGCAAAACCTACGAAACGATATTAAAGGAGAGATTAGCAATGCAACCGATACAAATCGCGGTTATTGGAACAGGCTCTATCTCATCACTTCATCTAGATGCTTATAAGAAAAATGCAAATGCCAACCTTTATGCAGTATGCGATTTAAATGAGGAAAGAGCCCGGGCTGCTGCCGAGAAATACGGTGCCGAGAAGGTATATACCGATTATCGCGAGCTTTTGGCAGATCCAGCCATAGATGCGGTGAGCATCTGTACGTGGAATAATACCCATGCGGAGATCAGTATTGCAGCACTTGAGGCTGGCAAACATGTGCTGGTCGAAAAACCGCTATGCAAAACGGTTGAGGATGCGCTTAACGTACAGGAGGCCGTAGAAAAATCAGGCAAGCTGCTGCAGGTCGGTTTTGTACGCCGCTATGACACGAACGCGCAGCTGCTGCGCGCGATGGCAGATCGCGGAGAGTTCGGAGAGATTTATTTTGCCAAAGCATCTACGCTTAGAAGACTCGGCAACCCGGGCGGCTGGTTCTCGGACATCGAGCGCTCGGGCGGCGGACCGCTTATCGATATCGGCGTTCATGTCATTGATCTATGCTGGTACATGATGGGGCGGCCGCGTCCGGTATCCGTCAGCGCGAATACGTACCATAAGCTCGGCAACCGCTCGAATGTGAAAAATTTAAGCTTCTACCAAGCGGCGGATTACGATGCGGAGAAAAATACGGTTGAGGATTTGGCTAATGCGCTTATTCGTTTCGAGAATGGCGCATCGCTGCTAGTTGACGTAAGCTTTACGCTGCATGCAAAGTCGAATGAGACGTCCGTAAAGCTTTATGGTGAAAAAGGCGGGTTCGAAATCGATCCGGAAACCGTTATCGTAACGGAGCAGAACGACACGATTCTGAATATCTATCCGCAAACGGACAGCAAGGGGTTTGAGTTCAATAGCGCTTTTCAGAACGAAATCAATCACTTTATAGATTGCGTAACAACGGGCAAGCAGCCGATTAGCCCAGTAGAAGACGGTGTGGAAATTATGAAAATATTGATTGGTATTTATGAGTCGGCCGCGAAAGGGGCGGAAGTGCGTCTATGAAACTAGGAATTAGTACGTATAGTTTATACGGTGCTCTCCAAAGCGGAGAAATGACGATTCAGGACGTTATCGTCTTTATTGCGTCAATTGGCGGCGAGCATGCCGAGATTGTGCCTCTGGGCTTTAATCTAACCGATAGTCCCGAGCTGATAGAAGCAATCAAGAAGCAGGCAAAGGAAAGCGGCATTGAGCTTTCGAACTACGCGGTAGGAGCGAATTTCTCAGGTCTCGACGATGAGCAATTCGAACTGGAAATTGCCCGTTTGAAGCGCGAAGTCGATATAGCGGCGGCGCTAGGCGTGAAAAAAATGCGCCATGACGTAGCCTCGTCATCAAACTTGTCCATATCCAACTTCTTGACGGAGCTGCCAAAACTTGCGAAAGCCTGTCAGATCATCGCGGATTACGCGGCTCCGCTAGGCATTACGACCAGCGTAGAGAACCACGGCTTTTACATTCAAGACAGTGACCGCGTTCAAGCGCTTATTGAAATAGTGGATCGCCCGAATTTTAGGACGACGCTTGATGTCGGCAACTTCTTATGCGTGGATGAGAACCCCTATGCAGCGGTATTGAATAATATCGGACTTGCATCGATGGTGCACGTTAAGGATTTCTACTATCGTCCAGCTACGGAAAACCCTGGCGAGGGCTGGTTCAAATCGAAGAGCGGCAATTGGCTGCGCGGCGCAATTGTAGGACACGGCGATATTGCGATCCCTCAGGTACTCAGCCTCGTGAAGGATAGCGGCTATGATGATTTTATTTCCATTGAATTTGAAGGACTAGAAGATTGCCGCCTGGGAACGAGACTCGGGTTTGAATTCGTAAAACGAGTATGGAACGAACTATAATCGGAGGAGCGATGAGGAAATGACTTTGCCTATTATTACGAATAAGATTGGTGTCATCGTGGACAGTTTTCAGCTTGGCGTGAAGGAAGGCTTGCTGAGAGCGAAGCAGGTTGGCGCAGACGGCGTGCAGATGTATGCGGTGAATGGTGAACTGGATCCAGCAAATCTCTCGACTGCGGCGCGCAAGGAATGGAAATCTTATATTGGCGGCCTTGGGCTGGATATTTCGGCATTGGTTGGCGATTTGGGCGGACATGGCTTTCAGGATCCTGCCCAGAACGAAGCGAAGATCGACAAGTCCAAACGGATCATGGAGCTGGGCATGGAGCTTGGAACAAACATCATTACGACTCATATCGGAATCGTGCCAAGCGACAAAAATAGTCGTGTATACGAATCGATGCATGTGGCTTGCGAAGAGCTGGCACGTTTCGCGAACGATATGAATGCTTATTTCGCAATCGAAACAGGACCGGAAACCGCCGAGCATTTGAAGGCATTTCTGGACGGGCTCGGTACAAAAGGCGTGGCCGTAAACTTCGACCCGGCTAATATGGTCATGGTAACAGGTGATGATCCGGTTCAAGGCGTGTATACGCTGAAGGATTATATCGTTCATACGCATGCAAAGGATGGCGTAAAGCTTGGTCATGTCGACCCGCGCGACGTGTATGGCGATTTCGGCTATGAGGTGACGCTCGACCACGACCAGATCGCGGTTATGGCTGAATCAGGCTCGGCGTTTCGCGAGGTTCCGCTCGGTGATGGCGGCGTAGATTGGCCAGCATACCTGCGAGCGCTGCAGGAAATCGGCTACGGCGGATATTTGACGATCGAACGCGAGGTTGGCACGAACCCAGAGGCGGATATAATCAAAGCCGTTCAGTTTTTGAAAGGCTTCCGCGCATAAACAACGCATAGAACAGAGAACCCCCTACTCTTCCGGCGGAAGGTTAGGGGGTTCTCTGTTGCGCAGCACTTCAAACACTCTAGAACAAGACGATTGGCTATATGGCAGCCGGGGAACTTACAAGTGTTTCTTGATATTTGGAGTAGTTTGAGTAACTCCGTTTGGCCTGAGCACTAGTGGAAGCTACGCTGCAGAAAGTGCAATAGAAACCTTATACGTGTCTTTATCTGAGGAGCTACGTTGCACAAAGTACAACGAAAACCGGAATTGCCGCTGAAACAAACTAGTATCTGCTGATTTCATTGCAGAAACTGCAATGTAGAGTGGTTGTTGGCGTGTTAAATGGTGATCCTATTGCAGAAACTGCAACGTAGGGCGGATGTTGCTGGGAGTTCGAGTTACCTACAACGTAATGCAGACGTTACTAGAGTCAGTTACCTCATATGGTCTGCATCAACGTGAAAGCAACGCAGTAGAAACGCAGTAGAAACACAGCAAAAACGCAGCAAAAACACAGAAAGATCACAACATAGCTCAGACATTACTAGGTTTTCGGAGTAACTCCGATTGGTAGGAGCAATCGTGGAAGCTACGCTGCAGAAAGTGCAATAGAAACCTCATAGTGACGCCATTTGAAAGACTACGTTGCACAAAATGCAACGAAAATCGGAATTCTCGAAGAAACTAACTAGAATCTGCTGATTTCATTGCAGAAACTGCAATGTAGAGTGGGTGTTGGCGTGTTAAATGGTGATTCTATTGCAGAAACTGCAACGTAGGGCGGATGTTACTGGGAGTTCGAGTTACCTACAACGTAATGCAGACGTTACTGGGGCGAGTTGCCTCATATGGTCTGCATCAACGTGGAAGCAACGCAGTAGAAACGCAGCAGAAACGCAGCAAAAACACAGAAAGATCACAACATAGCTCAGACATTACTAGGTTTTCGGAGTAACTCCGATTGGTAGGAGCAATCGTGAAAGTTGCGCTGCAGAAAGTGCAATAGAAACCTCACACGTGTCTTTATCTGAGGAGCTATGTTGCACAAAGTACAACGAAAACCGGAAATGCCGCTGAAACAAACTAGAATTTGCTGATTTCATTGCAGAAACTGCTATGTAGAGTGAGTTTAGCGATCTAAATGGTCATTCTACTGCAGAATCTGCAACGTAAGGCAGATGTTACTGGAAGTTCGAGTCACCTAGGTGCCTAGGTGTTGGCGATTACATGGTCATTCTACTGCAGAATCTGCAACGCAGAGCAAATCATTCCGCAAGCGCTACAAGCTTGCCGCAGCTTGCGAAGCTGCCTCAGGCGCATTCGCAATCGAGTGCGGGTTGGCCGGGCGCGCCAGCCCAAAATGCTCGCGAAGCGTATGTCCGCTGTATTCCCTTCTGAATAAACCGCGCCGCTGCAGCTCTGGAATAACCTGCGCCGCGAACTCCTCAAGGCCAGCCGGCAGGTAAGGCGGCATGACGTTAAAGCCATCGCTGGCGCCGTTCACGAACCATTCTTCCAGCTGATCGGCAATTTGGAGAGCCGTTCCCGCGAAGGTCCGATGCCCGCGTCCGCCGGCAAGGCGGTGCAGCAGCTGGCGGATCGTCAGGTCTTCGCGGGTCGCCAAATCAACGACTAATTGGAAGCGGCTTTTATTGCCGTTAATGTCTTCAAGACGCGGCAGCTCGGGGAGCTTCCCATCAAGCGGATAGGTGAACAAGTCGACGTTCAGCATATGGGATAACTGGGTTAGTCCGTAATCAATAACCGTAAGCTCGTTTAATTCCTGCTCTTTTTCCTTAGCTTCCGACTCTGTATGGCCGATAATCGGGCAGATACCAGGAAGAATGAGCAGTTGATCCGCCGTACGGCCATAATGGGCTAACCGCGATTTCACATCGGAATAAAAGAGCTGCGCGTCTTGAAGCGTCTGTTGCGCAGTAAAGATCGCCTCCGCGTATTGCGCCGCAAACTCCTTGCCGTCCTCGGAGGATCCGGCTTGCACGAGTACGGGGTAGCCTTGCGGTGATCGCGGAATATTAAGGGGGCCGCGCACCTTGAAGGAATCGCCGACATGATCGATGCTGCGCACTTTGCGGTGGTCGGCGAACGTTCCGGAATCGCGGTCGATGATAAGCGCATCATCCTCCCAGCTGTTCCATAATCCTGTTGTTACCTGAAGAAATTCGTTTGCACGCTCGTAGCGTTTGCCGTGAGCCAGATGCGTGTCTTTGCTAAAATTGTTCGCTTCCACCGAACTACCGGAGGTGACGATGTTCCAGCCAGCTCTTCCCTTGCTGATATGGTCAAGCGAAGCGAACTTGCGAGCGACGTGGAACGGTTCGTTGTACGTGGTGGATACGGTGCCGATTAAGCCGATTCGCTGTGTGACAGAAGCAAGCGCGGACAGCAGGGTGAAGGGCTCTAGTCCGATGAAAGCCCCATGTTTGATATTGTTGTTGATCGCTAACCCGTCAGCTAGGAACAAGGAATCGAATTTCGCGGCTTCTGCCGTTCTAGCCAGTCTTGTGAAATATTCAATATCCGTAATGTTTTGGGGCTCCGTTCCTTGATGGCGCCATGCGGCCTCGTGATGTCCCGCGTTCATAATAAACAAATTCAAATGCAGCTGCCTGTTCGATTGACTCATATCGATCGCACCCTTCTATTCGTTATAGGTTTGTTTCCAGCTCGTTAATCGTTTCTCCAGCGCCACCAATAAGTAATTGACGACAACGCCGATAAAGGAAATGGTGATGATACCCGCATACATGCCCGGAATTTGAAAGTTGAACTGGGCATATTGGATAAAGTAGCCGAGCCCAGACTGCGCCCCAACCATTTCTGCGGCTACGAGCACAAGGATGGAGCTGGCGCCTGCTTGGCGTATGCCGACGAATATCGTGGGCAGCGACGCAGGGAGAATGACCTTGTAAAACAAGCGAACCGAAGTCAGCCCCATCGAGCGTGCCGATTTGATCAAGAGCGGGTCGACGTTTTTGACGCCGCTTACCGTATTGAGCAAAAGCGGGAAGGAGCAAGCATACAGCACGATTGCAATCTTCGACGTTTCCCCAAGCCCGAGCAGCAGAATGAATACGGGGAGAAGCGCGAGCACCGCCGTATTCCGCATAAGCTCCAGCAGCGGGTTCAAATATTCCGCTACAGGCTTCCACCAGCCGATTGCGAGGCCGAGCGGTATACTGATGACGATGGCGAGCAGGAAGCCGCCGCCCGACCTTAACAGGCTGGCTGCCATATGCTCCGCGAGGTCCCCGGAAATGAACAGCTGCCACCATGCTTGAAGCACCTCAGTGAGGGGAGGGAAGAACGTAACGTTGACTAGGCCGACACGCGGCGCAATCTCCCAGAAAACAAGCAGCGCCACAATCACGATTGAAAACTTGAAAGCCTTCCGAAGCTTAGCCAATGACCATTCAACTGCTTCTAAGCTTTTGCCCTCCCGTAAAATGACCGTTTCTCCTGTGCTGCTGTTAGCCATCGCCGGCCACCCCTTTCAAAGTCGATTTACCGTTTGGGAAGCTGTTTAACGTCTTCGTTTTCTCTTGCTCCTGGGCCCTGCTGACCTCATCCTTGAGCAGATCCCATATTTCGTGGCGAAGCTGCACGAATTCAGGCTTAGCGCGCAAATCCTCCTCGCTTGTTCGGGCCTCGAAAGGGATGGTAATGACCTTTTTAATTCGTCCAGGCCGGGAAGTCATAACGGCTACGCGTTGACCGAGATAGACGGCCTCCTCTATGCCGTGAGTAATGAAAATAATCGTTTTTTTCGTTGCCTCCCATATTCGCAGCAGCTCACTTTGCAAGGTTTCCCTCGTTTGGGCATCCAGCGCGGCGAAAGGCTCATCCATAAGAAGCACCTCGGGATCGTAAGCGAGGCTTCTAGCAATGGCTACGCGCTGCTTCATTCCACCTGAGAGCTCATGCGGATAGCGGTTCTCAAAGCCTGCGAGCCCGACGAGCTCGATATGCTGCTGAGCGATCTCGCGGCGTTCTTTCTTGCCGATTCCCTTGGCTTCAAGCCCGAACTCCACATTCTGGAGCGTCGTTTTCCATGGAAACAGCGCATACTGCTGGAACACGATTCCCCGGTCAAGGTTTGGTCCTGCAAGGGGCTTGTTATCGAGCAGGATCTGCCCGCTATTGGGCTTCGTAAGGCCTGCCAGCAGATCAAGAAGGGTGGATTTGCCGCAGCCGCTTGGCCCGACGATGACCATGAATTCACCTTGCTTCACATCGAGATTAATATCCTGCAAAGCCGATATGGGCTGGGTGTTTTCCGCGAGGTGGCCCAGGTTTCTTTTGATGCGAAAAGATTTCTGGACATGCTGGATGCTGATTTTGGCTGTCATGAGCAATCTCCTCCTATGGTTGAATTATTTGGTTTCATTCAAGTAGGGACTGAATTCATTCGTATATAAGTCCGCTGCTTTGACTTGGCCTTTCTTAAGCGAGCCTTCCGCTTCGAACCAACTGATCCATGTATCGAACTCTTTGTCGGAAATGAAACCGCCTTTGCCGGCAACCCCGGTGCTTCGCCAATATTTAACCGATGAAGTGTCTTCTTTCCGGCCGCGTTTATTGATGATGGACTCGAATCTTGCAACGACCTCTTCGATCGGGGTAGTCCGAGCCCATTCGATCGCTTTGGCGGTCGCTTCGACAAACAAACGAGTTGCGTTCGGATTCTTTTTTATAAATTTGTTAGAAAGCACGTAGCTGCCAGCGCTGAAGACGCCGAACAAGTCCGTATCCTTAAAGAGGGGGTGGATGCCTCCGCGCTCAAGTGCCTTGTCTCGCAAAATGCCGCCGAGCGAGGCGATATCGATTTGCTTGTCGCGAAGCGCTTGCTCCGTTGAAACGGGCGGTACAACGACGAGGGTTACTTGTTTGATTTCATCAAGCGTAAGCCCTGCACGGTAGAGATATTCTTTGATAACGGCCTCGTGATGACCGCCGAGCGTGTTCATGCCTACTTTTTTGCCGATCAAATCTTTGGCAGACTTGATTGGGCTGTCATCAAGCGCATAATAGCCGGTCCAGGTGTTCTCATCTGATCCGTAATACGCAAGCACGGAGGTAATCTCGGCTTTAGCCGCAATCAGCTTGACGATGGCTCCGTTAAACGCACCGCCGAAATCGGTATCGCCAGTGACGACGGATTGGATATCCTGCGGACCGCTGATGGTATTGCCGATATATTTCAGCTTCAGCGGCGCCAAGTAGCCTAGATCCTCCGCAAGCTCAGGAAAGGATACGGAGCCGGTCCAGCCTTGATAGCGAAGCTCTGCAACCTCCGGTTCACCTCCGGCCGATGAGCTTGCTGTAACAGCTTCCTCTTTTTTGCCGCAGGCAGACAGTGCCAAGGCGGAAGTCAGCAGCAAAATGAACATGATATGAATGGTTTTATTCGATGATACTTTCATGTCGTAACCCTCCTATAAGTTGAATGTCTAATAATCCTATAGACTTACTAAGGATTAATTTCTATAATTGACTATATGATCCATCCAGAGTAAGTGTCAACGAAATGACGATGAATGACCATGAACGAGGTTGAATGACGATATAGGCTTTGGCAATTCAAAGGAGGCGGGCACTGAATGGTCGATAAGCGGCTCAATCTACTTACGATACATGAGGCAATGGATATGCTTGGGGTCAGCAGATCGACCTTTGACAGATGGCGCAAGCAAAAACGACTGCCTTTCACGAAGCTTGGCAAAGAAATCCTGGTCGATAAATTAGAGCTGGAGAGCTGGATAAAGCTTCATTCCTCTGGCATACCGCAGCAATCGCCTTTTGCGACAGCTGCATCTCAGCATGGTTTAACCCAGCCGCAAGGGACGATAACAATTGGTTATCAAAGCGGCTACGCCCACGTATGGACTTGTGCCTTAATGAAGGAGCTTGGCTGGTTCGAGGAGGAGCTGGAGCGAATGCTTCCAGGACGCAAAAGGGATGTAAGATGGGTGGATGCCGCCAACGGGCCGGAGCTTGTGAAGGGCATGATCGGCGGACATGTACAGATCGCCTCCATGGGAGATTATCCCATCGCGCTAAGCAGCTCGATGGCGCAGCTGTTTCCGTCGTTCCAGTCTATCCTGCTTGCCTTTGACGGAAAGTCGGCGCGTGGGAACGGGATCTCGCTTGTTGTGCGTAAAGGGATTCACATTCGCGAGGTGTCCGATATATCCAAGCTCAAGATGCGTACCGTAGCGCAGTCGAGCCCTGGGTACCGCTTGTCGAAGCTGCTTAGCGCAGTCGGCGGCAGTCCCAATCAAATCGTTCACCAGAACATGGATGCAACGATGGCCGGTATCGTTCACAGGCAGGTAGAATGCGGTATGCTGGTAGAGCCTTTCCTGAGCATCGTGCAGTATCATGGGACGGGCCAAGTTTTGTTTCAGGAGGAGCTTGGCGAAGACTACTTGGCTGGGGTTATTGCGGAGGAAAGCTGGGTACGTGAGAACCGCGAGGTTGTCGTAGCCTATTTGAAGGCGCATCTTCGCGTACATCAGTTTCTTCGCAGCGAGCCGGCGCAAGCCGGTAAGATCATTGGGCGAATGAAAGGAATTCCTGCCGATCTGATGGGCCGTGTCGTGAAAAAGATAAGATGGGATTCGGTTTTATATAAGAAGGATATCCAAACGTTAAAGCTGCTGAAGCAAGAGAATGCAAAGCTTGAAGGCGGTTTTTTTATACATGATGCAGATATCAAGTATGATGCGGGCTTTTTGGAAGAAGCCATGCTGGCTTTGCGTTTGCCTCTGCCGGAGACGGAATTGCTTGCCGGGGAATGGGAGCAGGAGCAGGTTTATTAGGGGGCTCGGCATAGCGAAGGGTGAAGGCACCCATCGGCTAACAGTAGTTACAAGGCCGTCTGCGCGCGTTGCAAGGTTGTATAAGATATTTCTATTTGGGTATTGAAATACGAGCGTTTATAATGAAAGATATGCCACTTGCTGTGAGAAATGGAAATAGGACCAATTTAGCTTCTTATTGAAGCAAGCCTGAAGTTATTTGTTATCCAATTTGCTTAATAATGAAGCAAGCCTAACGTTATGGATTATCCCATTTTGTTTATTTATTAAAAAGGAGAGATGACGAATGAGCATTATGACCCGTTTGCGCGAAGAAACAGCCTCGAATCACGTTCAGATCGAGAGCAATCCATATGCCAAAGCCATTATGAATCAAACCTTGACGCAAGACGAATACGTTCGCTACTTGGAGAAGTTTTATGGCTTTATTAAGCCTGCGGAGAGGTTGATTGCCCAATTGTCAGGCTGGGGCGAATTCGGAGAGGCTATGGGGCAGAGAGCAAAATCTCCTTTGCTCGAGCGTGATTTGCAAACGCTAGGGCTAAGCCTGCAAGAAATTGAGAACCTGCCGGAATGCAGCAAGTTGCCGGAGCTTTATACGGTGCCGCAAGCGCTTGGCTATATGTATGTCATTGAAGGCTCGACCCTGGGCGGACAAATCATTACGAAGCAGGTTCGTAAATTTCTTCCCCTGGCAGAGCAGGAAAACAAAGGCACGGAATATTTTAACGCATACGGTACCGAAACGCGCGCCAAGTGGGCTGAGTTTCGTGAGCAGGTGGAGCAGTCGATTGACTCAGAGGAAGCGGCTCAGCAAGTCATTGAAGCAGCTAAAAGCACCTTTGGTACGTTGGAAGCATGGTTAAACGCATAAAGGAAGCCAAGATAAGATTGGGTAATATTCGTGCAGCAGATATTGTCAATGAAACAGATGGAGTAGATAACTAGAAAAGGTTGTTCCAAAAGTCATCGTAGATGGCAAGGGGCAGCTTTTTTTTGCATATATCAGCTGGACATTTATAAAACTAATAGTAGAACAAATGCCGTCGGATCTTGTAAAATAGTGTCAACATTAGTTTGTCATTCGGGAAGGGGCATTTTGGTTGAATCGCTTATTGACGAGAATGGTTTTATTTTTCTCCATGTTGATTTTGCTTGCTGGGATCGTGCTCGGTATGACCATCTATCGCTCGTCGACGGGCCTTGTTGAGCGATCGTTAGGAGCACAGGCGCAACTGGTGGCGGAGAACGCAGCCAAGCTGGTGGATGTGGAGGCTTTCGCGAAGCTTAGCGTGGAAGAGGGAGAAACCGACTACTATTTCAAGCTGCGGGAGCAACTGAACGCAATGAGAGAAATGAACGGTTTGAAATACGTCTATACGCTGGCGAAGTCGGAGCTGGACGGCAAAACCGTTTATTATTATGTAGTCGACGGGGCACCATTGGACGTAGATCCTTCGGACTTCTCCGCGCTAGGCGATCCCGAAGAGAACGAATACCCGGGAATGGTAGCAACGTTCGAGGAAGGCGTGCCGCAAATCGGCGAGTTGACGAATGATTCTGAATATGGGGCGACTATAACTGCTTATGTGCCCTTGAAGAATGAGGCGGGTGAGCTGCTCGGTATCGTGGGGGCAGACTTTGACGCGACGAATGTCTACGCGCTGATGGATGATAATCGCAAGGCCACTCTCTATGTGACAAGCGCTATAATCGCCGCAGGCATCGTGCTCGTGTTTTTGCTGGCCAGTTATTTGACGCGTCCACTGTTGAAACTGACCTCACAGGTAGCCAGAGTTAGGGAAGGAGATATGACGGTAGAGATCAGGACGAGCCGCAAGGATGAAATCGGCCATCTCGCCCATACCTTCGATCAGCTCGTTACGAACACGCGCACGGTAATTCGCAGCATGCGTGACAATTCGGAGCGGCTGCTCCATACCTCGGAGGGCGTCACGAATCATGCGAGGAGCACAACGGAAGCAAGCCGATTAATTGCCGCGAGCATTCAGGATGCATCTGGAGGGGCCAACATCCAGGTCATGCGGGCAGCGGATATGACCAAGGCGGTTGAAGGGATGACACATAGCATGCTTCGCATTACTGAATCGGCAGCCATTGTGTCGGATGTGGCGCAGGAGACGATGGACCAGACGGAGCGCGGCAACGAGCTCATTATTCATGCGATGGCCGAAATGGAAACGATTCATGTAACAGCATCGTCCATGCTGGCGGCAACGAAGCATTTGACAAGCCGATCGGGAGAGATTGGTGAGATTACAAACATGATGGCAAGCATTGCGAAGCAGACGAATCTGCTTGCGCTGAACGCAGCGATTGAAGCCTCTCATGCCGGAGAGAACGGCAAGGGCTTCGCTGTCGTAGCAGAGGAGGTTCGCAAGCTTGCGTCTCAATCCCAACTATCGGCGACCCAGATCGGGGAATTAATCTCCGCTATTCTGGAGCAAACGGCCAAGCTGTCCTCCGATATGGAATCGAATACGAAGTCAGTCGAGACGGGGCTTCATTTGGTCATAGATGCCGGAGCGGCTTTCCGATCTATTGTAAGCGGTCTGGAGCAGGTCAACGTGCAGCTGCAGGAAGTGTCGGCTGCCTCGGAGGAAGTATCTGCGGAATCAGAGGAGGTAGCGGCCTCCGTTGAGGAGATGGAGCGAATCTCCCGAGTTGCAGCCCAGCATTTCGAAGGCATTGCGGCGAATTCTGGCGCTCAGATCGTTTCGATGGACGAAGTCAGCACGTCGGCAGAGCGAATTCGCGAAATGTCCGATGAGCTGACTTCATTGAATAAGCGTTTTATCGTGTAATCGCTCTTTATTCTAATATGCCGTCGCCTACGCGTCTGGTGTATAATGTACCAAAGAGCCTGAGCCGCTAATCGTTGTAAGGCTCTGCCGACAAATAACCTTTAAGGAGATCTCGAAATGACTAAAACGCTTATTTTCGGGCACAAAAACCCGGATACCGACACCATTACATCAGCTATTGCTTACGCTGAGCTGAAAACAAAGCTAGGTGCTGACGTTGAGGCGATTCGCCTTGGAGACGTAAACGGAGAGACCCAATACGCACTGGATTATTTCGGAATCCAAGCACCTCGTTTGATCGAGAACGTGGCTGACGAGACGGATACCGTTATTCTGGTTGACCATAACGAACGCCAACAAAGCGCGAACGATATCGATAGCGTACAGGTGCTTGAGGTTATTGACCACCACCGGATTGCTAATTTCGAGACAAGCGCGCCGCTTTACTTCCGCGCTGAGCCAGTAGGCTGCACAGCAACGATCCTGAATAAATTGTACAAGGAGAACGGCGTAGAAATCCGCAAAGAAATTGCCGGCCTCATGCTGTCCGCAATCATTTCTGATTCTTTGTTGTTCAAATCGCCGACTTGCACCGAGCAAGACGTTGCAGCGGCCCGCGAGCTTGCCGAAATCGCTGGCGTTGACGCAGACAGCTACGGATTGGACATGCTTAAAGCAGGTGCAGACCTAAGCGACAAAACGATTGCGCAGCTGATCTCCCTGGATGCGAAAGAATTTTCGATGGGCAGCTACAAGGTTGAAATCGCGCAAGTAAACGCGGTAGATACGAACGATGTTCTTTCCCGCCAAGCAGAGCTGGAAGCGGCTCTTAACGATATTATCGCAACAAAAGGACTTGATCTGTTCTTGCTGGTCGTTACGGACATACTTAACAATGATTCCGTAGCGCTTGCACTCGGCGCTCAAGCTGCTGCCGTAGAGAAAGCTTACAATGTGGCGTTGTCCGATAACAAAGCGGTATTGAAGGGCGTCGTTTCCCGCAAATCGCAAATCGTACCGGTTCTTACGGAAACGCTTAGCAGCCTGTAAGAAGATAGATCACGCAGCAGAAAAACAGCCTGAAACTTGTATTTCAAGTTTCAGGCTGTTTTTGTTACACTATACGGATGGATGAATCAACCAAAAGGAGCGGACATAACATGTTTACGATTACCGAATACAGCAGTGAGTTGGTGAAGGATCCATACGGCATCTTGACAGGCAAAAGATACGAAATGGTACTGGATCTGGAGGTAGAAGAGGATGATGAGCTTTATCAGGAGGAAGGAATCTCTTTAAGAGTGATCTACGTCTTAGAAGAAACGGGCTCACGTCTGGCCAAATACGAGTTTTTGGCGAGGGCGACGAATGCTTATCTGGATTTCGAGCTTGAAGAAGACGAGGAGCAAATGGTGCTCGCGTTTTGTATCGAGCATTACGACAAAACCGAGTAATAACTTAGCCAAGTCACGAAAAATTGGGCATGCGCAGTTTGCATCGCTCTGCTCGTGTCAGCTGCTAGACAATGGTTAAAGCAGAGGAATCTGAGAGACTATGCTGGATCATGGCCATGGCTGAGATACCGCGTCCAATAGGCAAAGCATAGCGTCATAGAACAGTCGAATGAGGCAACCCCCGTACTATGGATGAAGGGTAGTGACTAGGAATGGAGAGCTCAACGAAAAGAAAGCTGACCGAAGCGGAATGGTCTGCGATCGCGCAGAAGGCCTTTGGCCAAGCAGCGATAGCAGCTGTCGAGCTAACAGACGGCTGGGCGAACGCCGCTTATCTCGTTACGCTTGAAGATGGGAAGCAGGTCATCGTGAAGGTAGCGCCGCCAGCAGGCACGAAGCTGATGAGCTATGAGCAAGGGCTGATGACAGCGGAGGTAGAGGTGCTTCAGCTTGTGAAGAAGGCTGGCACCGTGCCTGTACCGGCCGTATATGCCCATGACGTGAGCGAATCAATCGTAGACTGCGAATACTTCATCATGGAGAAGCTGGAAGGCGAGCCGTACAACAAAGTAAAGGGAAGCTTGACCGAGGAGCAGCAGAAACGGATTGATTATGAGCTTGGCGTGTATATTCGGCAGTTGAATGAAATTCGCGGAGATCGATTTGGGCTGTATGCAGCGGCGGAGGAAAGCGTCATATCCTGGCGGGAAACATTCATGAATCTGCTACTAGGCGTGCTTGCCGACGGAGAAAGAGAAGGGGTAATATTGCCTGCGGATTATGCGGCAGTCCGCAAAGAAGCTTCCCGCAGGGCGTCTGCTCTTGATGAAATCGTAGAACCTAGGCTGATTCATTGGGATCTATGGGACGGGAACGTTTTTATAAAGGATGGCAAGGTATCCGGGATTATCGATTTCGAGCGGGCTCTTTGGGGCGATCCGCTGATGGAGCATTATTTCAGCCATTTTAATTTATCGCCGGGTTTTCTGGAAGGCTACGGAATAAAGGAGCTGTCTCCCGCGCAGCTGCGCCGAAGAGCACTCTATGATTTGTATCTGGATCTTATTCTGTGCATAGAGTGCCCGTTCAGGCAGTATGAGAACGAGGAGCATCTGCAATGGGCGCAGGATAACGTAGCTAAGGGCTGGTCTCGGTTTCTCGAATCCGCTGAGAATGAGAGCCTTTAGACGAATAGGAATAAGCTTGCGAGAGCAAGCACCCAAAGCAGCGGAACCAGTGAAACGGTTACCGCTGCTTTCATTTTGCTGCGGCGGTACAGCAGCCAGCTGATAATAATGGATGCGATTAAGGCCACGGGATAAAGCCAGTTCAAGATGAACAGCAGAAGCGGCCAAAACATGTTCTCGCCGTTCGGGTTGTCAAAAATCATAAAGGACATCAATGACACAAAAAACCAAGGCAGCGTAAATAAACCGAATAGAATTTGACTAATAAGCATCGTTAGAAAAACCTTTTTGTTTCTCATCGCGTACAATCCCCCCGCTAATTATTAAAGCAAGCATTCAACCTCCGCACAAGAGAAATATTTTATTCTGCAACGATCGGACGGGCTCCCTTGTTATTTGTCACCCTGCCGCCGCATAACATTCAAAAAAGGCTATATTAACATAGTTTGCGGAAAGGAGCAGGCGATGGATAGGGCACACACGCATATCGAACTGGCAGAGCAATACGGCGCCCATAATTATCATCCCCTGCCGATCGTAATTAGCAGCGCAGAGGGCGTATGGGTAGAGGATTCGAACGGCGTACGCTATATGGATATGCTTAGTGCGTACTCCGCCTTGAATCAAGGACATCGCCATCCCCGCATCATTGCGGCACTAAAGACACAGGCCGATAAGGTTACGCTGACGTCGCGAGCCTTCCATAATGAAGCGTTAGGCGCATTCTGCGCGAAGCTTGCCGCCTATACGGGGAAGGAACGGATTCTTCCCATGAACTCGGGGGCGGAGGCGGTTGAGACAGCGATCAAAGCAGTCCGCCGCTGGGCGTACAGGATCAAGCAAATACCTGAAGACCATGCGGAGATTATCGTATTTGAGGGAAACTTCCACGGGCGCACTTTGACCGTAACCTCCTTTTCATCGAGCGAGGGCTACCGGGCTGGCTTCGGTCCGTTTACGCCTGGCTTCCGAATCGTTCCGTACGGAGATATCAAGGCGCTTCGGTCGGCCATGAATCGGAATACAGCAGCTGTGCTGCTTGAGCCGATCCAAGGCGAAGCAGGCATCCGGATTCCTCCCGACGGGTTTCTTGCGGCGGTATATGCTCTGTGCAAGGAGAATAACGTACTGCTTGCCGCTGATGAAATTCAGACCGGCTTCGGGCGAACAGGACGCAGATTCGCTTGCGATTGGGAATCGGTCGTCCCGGATCTTTACATTCTCGGCAAGGCGCTGGGCGGAGGAGTATTGCCTGTATCGGCAATAGCGGCCAATGCGGACATTATGAACGTATTCGAGCCGGGATCGCATGGCTCAACCTTTGGCGGCAATCCGTTAAGCTGCGCCGTTGCGATTGCAGCCTTGGCCGTGATCGAGGAAGAGAAGCTGGCGGAACGCTCGCTTTCGCTTGGGAGCTACTTCATGGGCAAGCTGGCCGCGCTCACGCATCCGGACATCGTGCAGATTAGAGGGCGCGGCTTGTTTATTGCCATTGAGCTGTCAGTCCCGGCAAGGGCTTATTGCGAGCAGCTTATGCTGGCAGGGCTGCTGTGCAAGGAGACCCATGAATTCGTAATCAGGCTGGCGCCGCCGCTGACGATATCATCCGATGAAATCGATTGGGCTTTTGAACGCATTCAGTCGGTTTTCCACAATGGAGTAGCAGCAGGAGAGTGATGGCTATGAGGATGAAAGAGGTAGCCGTATTATCGGTTCCTTTCGGGAAAGGAGCCGGGACGGCGGGGGCAGAGCTTGGTCCGGCGCATATCCTGCAGGCTGCGGCGCTGGAGACCAAATTAACGGAGCTAAGCATTGCTTACCGGCTTGCGGGCGAGCTTAGGCCGGCGGCCCAGCCGCCGCCGCTTCAATCGGCCAATGCCAAGCATTTGGCGGAGGTGCATCAGATGAGCAGCGAATTAGCAGAGCGCGTATCGGAGCTGGTAGCTAGCGGCGCATTCCCGCTTTTGCTAGGAGGCGATCACAGCATTTCGATCGGGACGATTGCGGGGCTAGCCGAGCATTATGCGAATTTAGGCGTCATCTGGTTCGATGCCCATTCGGATCTGAATACGGAGGACACGAGTCCGTCCGGCAATATCCATGGGATGTCGCTTGGCATCAGCCTAGGAAGCGGCATTCCGTTGCTTACGGGCCTGAGGGGCATTGCTCCCAAAATAAAACCGGAGCATGTGGCGATAGTAGGCGCCAGATCGCTCGATGCTGGAGAGAAGGCATACATTCGCTCATTAGGCATAGCCTGCTACACGATGCATGATATCGACCGGCTCGGAATCGCCCGCGTGATGGAAAAGGTAATCGGACAATTCAAGCAGGCAACGGACGGAGTCCATCTCAGCTTCGACATCGATAGCCTTGACCCGCTTGAGGCACCCGGTACGGGAACGCCCGTCAAAGGGGGCTTGAGCTACCGGGAGGCGCATTTTGCGCTGGAGCTGCTCTATCAGTCGGACATCGTGACCTCAGCCGAGTTCGTTGAAGTCAACCCTGCGCTTGACCATCATGACCAAACGGCTCGCCTTGCGGTAGAGCTGATCGGATCGCTTCTGGGAGAACAAATTTTGTAAAGCATAAATCGATCGATAGCGATAGGGGGCAACGTCTATGCGAGAGCCGTTCCAGAACGAGCCGTTTACCGATTTCAGCATGGCGGACAGCATCAAAGACTTTCAGGAGGCGCTTCGCAAGGTTGAGCTGGAGCTCGGTCAGGAATATTTGCTGAAGATCGGCAGCGAACGGATTGAAACGATACAAAAGCGCAAATCCATCAATCCATCCGATGTTAATCAGCTCGTAGGCATCGTATCCCAAGCGGATACGGCACTAGCGCACCGGGCTGTTCTTGCGGCGGCGGATGCCTTTGAGGATTGGAAAAAGGTTGCCCCATCCGCGCGTGCCAGGGTGCTCTATAAAGCTGCAGCCTTGCTGCGTCGGCGCAAGCATGAATTCTCTGCATGGCTCGTATACGAGGCGGGGAAAAGCTGGGCGGAGGCCGATGGCGATACGGCGGAAGCGATTGATTTCCTAGAGTTCTACGGGCGCGAGATGGAGCGCCTCGCGGAACGCCAGCCGCTTGTCGCAATCGGCGGGGAAGACAATGAGCTCGTGTATATCCCGCTCGGGGTCGGCATTATTATTCCGCCCTGGAACTTCCCGCTTGCCATTCTGGCGGGCATGACGATGGCCGCTGTTGTGGCGGGCAATACCGTCGTGCTGAAGCCTGCCAGCGCAACCGCCGTTATCGCTGCCAAGTTCGCAGAGCTGCTGGATGAAGCGGGTTTGCCTGACGGCGTCGTCAATTTCCTGCCCGGAGCGGGCAGCGAGGTGGGCGATTTCCTGGTGGAGCATCCGCTGACCCGTTTTATCTGCTTTACCGGCTCGCGGGAGGTTGGGCTTCGCATTAACGAGAAGGCTTCCAGCGTCCAGCAGGAGCAGCGGTGGCTGAAGCGGGTCGTTGCGGAAATGGGCGGTAAAGACACGATTATCGTCGATGCCGACGCGGATTTGGAGCTTGCCGCCGATGCGATTACGGCTTCAGCCTTCGGCTATGCCGGACAGAAATGCTCCGCTTGCTCAAGAGCGGTCGTGGATACGCTTGTCTACGACGAGGTAATCGAGAAGGTAGTGGAGAGAACGAAGCAGCTCAAGCTGGGGAAAGCAAGCGAGCAGGATACCTTCGTGGGGCCCGTCATCGATGAGCGTGCGTATTTGAGCATTCTGAAATATATCGAGGTTGGCCGAAGCGAAGGAACGATCGTGCTTGGCGGAAAGATTGGCGACAGCAGCGGCTATTTTATCGAGCCGACGATCATTAAGGACGTTGATCCTTACGCTCGCGTAGCCCAAGAGGAAATATTCGGGCCTGTACTTGCGTTCATACGGGCTGAGCATTTCGATGAGGCGCTCGCTATCGCCAATAATACGGAGTACGGCTTGACGGGCGCGGTTATCTCACGGAACCGCAGCCGCCTTGAGCAAGCGCGCGAGCAGTTCCATGTGGGCAATCTTTATTTGAATCGCAAGTGCACGGGCGCGTTGGTCGGCGTTCATCCCTTTGGCGGCTTTAACATGTCAGGCACGGATTCGAAAGCCGGCGGCCGCGATTATTTGCTTCTTTTCACGCAGGCGAAGGTCGTATCCGAGAAATGGTAAGGTCACTTGCGGGCGGATCGGGCGATTAAGCCGGCAATCTGCCCGATTCCTTCTTCTATGCGATCCTCTTTCACGTTCGTAACGTTCAGCTTTAACAGATTCATTCGCGGGAAGCAAGGCAAGTAGTCGCGCTCAATGGATTGCAGTAGAATCGAATCTTCCCGCAGGCGGCTGATGATTGATGCTGCGGATAGGGAGGGCTCAAGCAAGATATGCGTATGAATCATCGGCTGCTTAGGGCGAATATAAGTGAAGGCGCCGCCGCTGGCAGAGGCTTCTCGCGTAAGTGCCGAATCAAGCAGCGCAGCTCTTGCGGCATAGCGGTCGCGGATCCGGGAGCGGTGGCGCTCAAACATGCCGCTGCGCAAGTAGATTTCCAGAGCCGCCTGCGAGAGCATGGAGCTGTCGATGTCACTTTGCCGCTTGTACTCGCGAAACGGCTCCGTCAGGCTGTCGGGCAGGACGGCGATACCGATGCGCAGACCCGGAAAAATGATTTTGGAATAGCTCTTCAAGTAGATGACATGGGACGAGCTGTCGTAGGCATAGACCGGATCTGCTTTGCTGTCCTGCTCGAAATCCGCGAGATAATCGTCTTCGACGATATATACGTCATATTTGGCCGCGAGTCTGGCAAGCTGCTGCTTCTCCTTGCGGGTGTAAGAACAGCCCAGGGGATTGTGAAAGCGGGGCATCGTATAGAAAAACTTAATATCCCCCGTGCGAAAAAGGGTTTCCAATCGGTCGAAATCAAGTCCCGCTTGACCGCGTTCAATGCCGATGACCGGCAAGCGGCGCGTCTCCAAATACGAGATGAATAGATGATAGCCGGGCTGCTCGATAAGAATTTGGCTTTTGCCGTTCGGGAAAGGCATCGCGGCAAGCAGCGACAGCGCCTGCTGAATGCCGGATACGATGAACACGTGCTGCTCCGCAGCGAACACCTGGTAGCTCATTAGCTGCTGGCGCACAATCTCCACGAGGGAGTCCATTCCTTTGGACGTGCCGTATAGGAACAAATCCTTTTGGTAGGTATCGATCGCCTTGTTGATGCAGTGCTGAAAGTCCAAATAGGGAAACAAGGCAGGGTCAGGTGCCGTCTGGGCAAAATCCAGCTCGCTGCCTGTGCTGCCGTCAGCGCTGCTCAATCCTTTTACTACATAATAGCCGCTCTTTGGCATGGCATAGATGAGATGACGCTTCTCAAGCTCTTCCAATGCTTTGATGATCGTGCTTTTGCTGCATGCATATTGGCTGGCGAGCGTGCGAATAGAAGGAAGCTTATGGCCGTCCTTATAGGGAGTAGCCGCAATAAGCTCCTCTAGACGGTTCATGAGCCGCAAATACCTATACATGGACAAGCTCCTTCCGTTTTTCTGTACCGATACAGATACCTTTCGCCTATTGTACCATGCTGGGCTAAAGGCGATACGATGGACCTGTCGGAGCATGTGCAGAAGATGAGGCCTTGCGCGAAAACGGTAGATTAATCGGAACGCTGCGGCTCTTTTCATGGGAAAGTTTAACTATACTTATTCGTTACGGTGACAGCCCCCCATAAACTGGATATTGTTGAGGAGTAGAGCTGCAAGTACGAGGTGCCATAGGAGGTTTGCGATGAAAATCAATAAGCAGGACTGGATCATAGAAGCAGATATAATGAGCATGCAGACGGCGATGAAGGAAGGCTGGCTCAGCTCCGAAGAGCTGGTTCAGTTGTATATGGAGCGTATAGCTGTACAGGATACCTTGCTTCGATCTATTTTGGAAATGAATCCGGATGCCGTTGAAATAGCCAAGGCATTGGATCGCGAAAGGTCAGCAAACAAGGTGCGCGGGCTGCTGCACGGGATTCCCATCCTATTGAAGGACAATATCGATACGCAGGACCTTATGCATACGAGCGCAGGTTCCGTAGCTCTAGCCAGCTCCTTCGCCGCTTCGGATTCAGGCGTAGCCGCCAAGCTGCGGGCAGCGGGAGCCGTACTGCTGGGCAAAACGAACATGACGGAATGGGCAAACTTTATGTCCGGTTCGATGTGGGCGGGATATAGCTCCAGAGGGGGCTTGACGCTCAATCCGTATGGCCCGGGGGAGCTGTTTATCGGCGGCTCCAGCTCCGGCTCGGCTGCAGCGGTTGCGGCGAATTTGGGTGCTGCCGCTATTGGGACGGAAACCTCGGGATCCATTGTAAGCCCGGCAAGCCATACGTCGTTGGTCGGGATCAAGCCAACGATAGGCTTAGTCAGCCGCGCGGGCATTATTCCCATTACGGCGAGCCAAGACACGGCAGGCCCAATGGCGAGAACCGTAACGGACGCAGCCATTCTGCTCGGTGCGATCAATGGAGCAGATGAGCGGGACGAGGTTACGTTAACCGGTTCGGAGCATGGCTTCAGCGATTATACGGTCTTCTTGGACACGGAATATATGAAGCAGGCTAGAATCGGGATCCCGCGTTTTTACTACAAGGATTTGGACGAGGAGCGCCTTGCTGTCATCGAAGCGGCTATCGCGGATTTGAAGGCGGCAGGTGCCGTCATTATCGACCCCGTAGAGCTCGCATGCGAGCAGGTGGAGTGGGATTGGCATGTGCTGCGATATGAGTTCAAGAAATATGTGAACGACTACTTGGGCGGTCTTGCTGCATCGGTTCCGGTTCATACGCTTGCGGAGCTGATTGCTTATAACAAGGAGCATGCAGAGATTGCGTTGAAGTACGGTCAAGACACGCTGGTTTCGTCGGAGGAAACAAGCGGGACGCTGACAGAGCAGGAATATGCGGATAGCTTGCGGCAAAATAAGGAGCTGGCAGGGAAGCGGGGCCTAGATGCTGCTTTGGAGGAGCATCGTTTGGATGCGCTCCTATTTCTTGGCGATGAGGGCGGCGATGACCTGGCGGCAAGAGCCGGCTACCCTGTCATAACGGTTCCCGGCGGCTATGCAGAGCGTGGAATAACGGCGCCGGAAGGTTACGTAACCAAAGGGCCGCAGGGCATAACCTTTATCGGGACTGCTTTTAGCGAGCCTACGCTCATTAAGCTGGCTTACGGGTATGAGCAGGCGACGAAGCATCGCTTCCCTCCAAGCTTGGCGATCTTATAGCCGGGTTTCAGCTTCCTGCAAGGCTCGATCCATTTCCGAAGTGGTCTCGCAATCCCAAACGGTTATTCACACTCCTTTCCGTTTTTTCAATCGCAGCGGCAACGGCCTATCCATTTGTTGAAATCAGCAAGCAACTTTTTTCAGCAACAAATGGTAGCGCTGTCAAAATATCTTGCCAGTCCGCTTGACTTGCAGTAAATTATGGATAAGAAGGAGGAATGAAGGATGGAACAGACGACTTTTCATTTGCCTAGAAGCAAGCCGGAGGAACAAGGCATTTCTTCCGCGGCTGTGACTGCTTTTCTAAACGTAATAAAAGAACGCCAGTTGGAGGTGCATAGCCTCATGCTGCTCAGACACGGACAGGTGGCGGCAGAGGGCTGGTGGGCTCCTTATGCGCCAGAAATTCCGCATATGCTGTTTTCTCTCAGTAAAAGCTTCGCTTCAACGGCGATCGGCTTTGCCGCTGCCGAAGGAAAGCTGTCGCTGGACGATGAGGTCATCTCGTTTTTCCCGGAGGACGCTCCGGTGGAAGCAGGGCCGAATTTGGCCTCTATGCGCATCCGGCATTTGCTGATGATGGGAACAGGGCATGCGCTGGATACAACGGATGGGTTGCATCAGAGCGCGGACGGGAACTGGGTCAAGGCGTTTCTCCAAGTGCCGGTCGAGCATGAGCCGGGTACTCACTTTGTCTATAACAGCGGAGCTACGTACATGCTAGCTGCCATTCTTCAGAAGGTAACCGGCCAAACGCTGCTCGACTATTTGCAGCCGCGTTTATTGGAACCGCTCGGTATTGAAGGAGCGACTTGGGAGACATGTCCCCGCGGCATTCAGATCGGCGGCTGGGGACTGAGCATAACGACGGAGGATATTGCCAAGTTCGGACAGCTTTACTTACAGAGAGGCGTATGGAATAATCAGCGGTTATTGTCTGAGGCGTGGATTGATGAAGCAACGTCCAAGCAAATCGCTAACGGAGACGGCGGGGCCAGCGATTGGGCGCAAGGCTACGGCTATCAGTTCTGGCGCTGCAGGCATGGCTTGTATCGCGGCGACGGGGCTTTTGGGCAATTTTGCATCGTAATGCCGGAGCATGATGCGGTCCTGGCAATGACAAGCGGCACAAATGATATGCAAGGTATCATGGATGCCGTTTGGGATCACTTGCTGCCGGCAATGGGGCAGGAGCCGTTATCTCCAGACGAGAGCGCGCAAGCGAAGCTTGCTGAGGAGCTGAAGCGTTTGGCTCTTCCGATACCGCGGCGTCAGAGGGATTCGCGGCTAGAAGAAACGATTTCTGGCAGCGCCTATAGCCTTGAAGACAATGACCAGCATTGGAACAATGTAGCGATATCCTTTGGAAGCAATCATGCAACCATCGTTATTATCAAAAAGGAAAAAGAATATACGATCAACCTCGGACGAGGCGAATGGGTAGAAGGGAAGACGCGTTTGCTTCAGGATGAGGAGAAACGGATCGTTGCAAGCTTTACCTGGGAGCAAGAGGATACGCTTGAGCTCACGATGAGGCTGATTGAAACGCCATTTGTCTTTACGAGCCAGCTTGCATTTGACAAGAATGGCCTCGTGTGGAGCCAACGTTCAAACGTGCTGCCGGCTCCAAATGCCATTCGGGGGCAGTTGACGGATACCGTCTAGCCTGGCACATCATGCTTCATTTAAAAGGCGCAAGCAGCGGCTAAACAGCCTCTTGCTTGCGCCTTTTTGTAAATATAAGACTTTATTTGTTTCACGCGAAAAAGCGAAACGAAAGCTTAGCCGCCAGAGGACGGCAACAGCCGTTTACGCTTGAAATATAGGAAAGTATATGATTTCGCCAACTTTCTCTATATTTCTACGCGAAACGAAGCTTAGCCGCCAGAGGATGGCTTAAGCCGTTTACGCTTGAAATATAGGAAAGTATATGATTTTGCCAACTTTCTCTATATTTCTACGCGAAACGAAAGCTTAGCCGCCAGAGGATGGCTTCAGCCGTTTACGCTTGAAATATAGGAAAGTATATGATTTCGCCAACTTTCTCTATATTTCTACGCGAAACGAAGCTTAGCCGCCAGAGGATGGCAACAGCCGTTTACGCTTGCCATTCATCGTATAGAAGAGAGCTATAGCTTTATTTTGAATGATTTCTTCGTTAGCGGATAAAGCCATTTCACGCCGCTCGGCGTAAGGGTATCCGCAACCAGGTGGGATAAATAGCCGAGCATCGCCACGATTGCGATGCCTTCTGTTTGCAGCTGGTTCTCGAGGCCCCAGCCGATCGCTCCCCAGATGGGAACCGCCCATATCGTGTGAGTCATGCCGCGGTGCTTGAGCCATGGCACCCACGCGGCAAACAAGCCGAATCCGATTAACCAGTTCATCTGGTAGTAATATCCGGCGTACATGACGATGCAGCCTACGACGCTGGCAAGCACGTTCCGAATGATGCCTTGCTTGGCAATCAGGCCGAGCAGGAACATCGCGGCGGCAACGCCGATGTAAACGGCCGAAGGACTCTGGTCGGTGAAATAATAATAGCAAACGATGCCTGCGAGCAAGAAGCCAGACCAAAGGGTGAGCTCGCGGATGAGCTTGGATAATTTGCTTAGCTTGGCGCTCAGCATGCTTGGGCCGTCAAGATCCGCGCATAAGGCGGAGAACCCGGCTACGGCAATGTATAAAGCGGCATGCTCCAACGTAAAGGGATAATACACGGATGCGGCCGCGCCAACGGCGGCTCCGATTGCGAGATGGGTCTTTCCTGTCATAATGCCTCCTGTGACTGACGATGATTGCGAACGGATGCAGCGGATGGTTATAATTGCTCGCGATTGACCTGTTCATTGCGCACCATTTGCTCCAGCTTCTCAACGAGCCGGTCATGCGAAGGATTCTTTTTGCGGAATCCGAATAAGCGTTTCCGGTTTTGCTGCTTGAGCAGTTCGAGCAGATAGAGCTTTTCTTTCAGCGTAAACATGCGGGCATGCCGCCTCCTAACTGACAGGGCTCTCGGCCGCAGTCGATTCTTTGCGATAGACGCTTGGGGTCATTCCGGTGCATCTTTTGAACAAGGCATTGAAGGAGTGGATATCCTTGTAACCTACCATCTCGGCTATCGTGCTGATTTTGAGGGTAGATCCGCGCAGCAGCTCCTGGCTTTTTTGAACCCGGACATTTTGGAGATATCGATGAAAGCTCTGCTTCGTGTATTGCAGGAAAAGACGCTGCAGATGGCGCTCGCTCCAGCCGCTTACGATGGCAAGCTTGGTGAGCGTAAGCTCCTGATCGTAATGCTGGTCCAGCTCGCTCAGCAGCAGGCTGAACGCCGTTTGACGCGGAGCAGGCGCAGGGCTGCTCGCCTCCATTGAGCGCTGAAGCATAATGAGCAGCTGCAGCAGCAGCGAGTGCAAGTAATCCGCTGATCCGGTACGCGGAAGCTCGAATTCACGGTGCATCGCTAGAAAAAGCTTCTCGTATTGGTCATTGGTATCCATGCAGGAATAGTAGGGACATCTCCCGCCCTCCATATCGGCAATGAACTGCATGCTGCGGTAATCGGAGGCGAACGCACTAAGCTTATGCAGCAGCAGCGGCGAAAAGACGCAGTTGAACACGCTTAACGGATTGTTCGTTTTGCTGGAGGAAAGCGGCCGGAATACGTGAGAGATGCCGATCGGGATGAAAAACACCTGTCCTTTGCGCACCTTATGCACTTGATCACCGATATGATGATACCCTTCACCTTCCGTAATATATACGCATTCGAGAAAGTCATGATCATGGTAAGGACTCATTATGCTCTCGGCAGCCCGGTTAATATAAAGCAGCTGGTTGTTCTGGAAATAGTGCTCGCCGCGGTACGTTTCTAAAGGATGGTTCATCCTGCAAGCGCTCCCTATCCTATTTAGTGTACAGCCAATAAATCTGTCCGAAATACCCCATCATATTGTCCGTTTTGCCTGCAAATAGATGACTGTGCTTTTTTATAATTATAGAGGAAAGCAGCAAAGCAAGGAAGGCGAACACGAAAAATGAATACGGGGAGGATTCTAATATGTTTATAGTGAAAGATACGAGAGTCGAATATCAGAAAAACCCGGTGGGGATCGGTACGGCAAGCCCCAGGCTAAGCTGGAAGCTGGAATCCGCGGAGCGGGGTACAAGTCAGAGCGCCTACGAGATCGAGCTTGCCGAAGAAAAGGATTTCACCCGTTTGATCTGGCAGTCGGGCCGCGTGGAGTCGAGCCAGTCGGTACTCGTAGAGCCGGATTTCCCACTAGCAGAATCGTGCAAGCGCTATTACTATCATGTGCGCGCCTGGAATCACAAGGGTGAGCTGTCGCCGTGGTCGGAAGCGGGCTATTGGGAAACGGGGCTGCTCCACCCGGAGGAATGGTCGGCGGATTGGATTGCAGCACCGCTCGAGCTGCTTCCCGTTGAGGCTGAGCCGCTGCCGCTGCTGAGAAAAAGCTTTGAGCTGTCCGGGACGGTAAAGGAGGCGCGGCTGTATGCGACGGCGCTCGGCATTTATGAGCTGGAGCTGAACGGCCAGCGAGTTGGCGATAGTTATTTTACGCCAGGCTGGACCAGCTACGGCCATACGCTTCAGACACAGACCTATGAGGTTACGGAGCTGCTTGCGGCAGGCAGCAATGCGATTGGTGCCTGGCTTGGCAACGGATGGTACAAGGGGTATTTGGGCTGGAGCGAGCAAAGCCGCCTTTATGGCGACCGGTTGGCGCTGCTTCTGGAGCTGCGGATCGTTTATTCCGACGGGAAGGAAGAACGAATCGTTTCGGATAACAGCTGGACTGCTGCAGTGGGACCGATTCAGGCGTCTGAAATTTATCACGGCGAAATGTATGATGCGCGCCTAGAGCGGGAGGGTTGGAGCACTGCGGGTTATGACGAGGGCTGGCACGCGGTCGAAATCGTACAGCATTCGAAGGCAATATTGAAGCCTCAAATCAATGAACCCGTCCGCAAGCAGGAGCAGTTGAAGCCTCTGGCTTTCATTACGACGCCGAAGGGAGAGCGCGTGCTCGACTTTGGCCAAAATATGGTCGGCTGGGTACGATTCTCGGTCGAAGGCACGGCAGGTACCGAGGTTGCGCTGCTGCATGCCGAGGTGCTGGATCATGAAGGGAATTTCTATACCGAAAACCTGCGGTCAGCGAAGCAAAGCATCCGTTACGTGCTGAAAGGCGGCGCAAAGGAGACTTATGAGCCTCGGTTTACTTTTCAAGGCTTTCGGTACGTCCAGCTTATCGGCTTTCCCGAAGCGCTTAAGTTGGACGATTTCACAGGCATAGTCCTTCATTCAGACATGGAGGAAACGGGTCAATTCGCATGCTCGGAGCCGCTGGTCAACCAGCTACAGCATAATATCAAATGGGGCCTCAAGGGCAACTTCCTCGATGTGCCGACCGACTGCCCGCAAAGGGACGAGAGGCTAGGCTGGACGGGCGATGCGCAGATGTTTATTCAGACAGCCTCCTACTTAACGAACGTTGCGCCCTTTTTCACGAAATGGCTGCGGGACTTAGAGGCTGATCAGACCGAGGAAGGCGGGGTTCCGTTCGTCGTGCCCCATGTCTTGAAGGATCATGAGCGCTCGTCGGCCGCATGGGGAGACGCTGCCGTTATTTGTCCATGGACGCTGTATGTATGCTACGGTGACAAGAGAATTCTAGCCGAGCAATTCGATAGCATGACCGCCTGGGTCACATACATTCGCCGTCAAGGCGAGAATGAATTTTTGTGGAACACTGGCTTCCACTTTGGCGATTGGCTGGGGCTCGATGCCAAATCCGGCGATTACATCGGAGCAACGGACCGCGATCTCATTGCGACGGCTTTCTACGCTTATTCGGTATCAATCGTGCAGAAGACAGCCGTGATCATTGGCCGATTGGAGGAAGCTGCCGAATACAAAGCGCTGTACGATCAGATCGTGGCTGCGTTCCGTGCGGAATTCGTAACAGCGTCAGGAAGGCTTGCCGTGCCAACGCAAACGGCGCAGGTGCTCGTCTTAATGTTCGGCCTGCTCGATGAGAAGGGCGAACAGCGCGCGATTGGCAAGCTTGCCGAGCTGCTGGAGCAAAGCAAATTCCATCTTACGACCGGCTTTGTCGGGACGCCGTATTTAAACCATGTGCTAAGCGCTTTCGGCCAGAACGCGGCGGCTTATAAGCTGCTGCTCCAGCAAACCTATCCATCCTGGCTGTATCCGGTAACGAAAGGCGCAACGACGATCTGGGAGCATTGGGACGGGATCAAGGAGGACGGAAGCTTCTGGAGCAAGGATATGAATTCGTTCAACCACTATGCGTATGGCGCGATCGGCGATTGGATGTACCGGGTTGCGGCTGGCATTCAAACGACGGAGGAAGCGCCTGGCTATAAGCGGAGCGTTATTGCGCCGCAGCCGGGAGATGGGCTCGACTGGGCGGAAGGCATCCTTGAAACGCAATATGGCGAGCTTCGTTCGAGATGGGAAAAGGCGGAAGGCGGGGCTCACTCACTGGAAGTAACGATCCCGGCGAATACGACCGCTTTAATAAAGCTGCCGTCTGCGTATGACGAGGAGAGCGTAACCGAAAGCGGAACGCGGCTTCAAGATTCGGTAGGTGTACTAACTGTCACTCAAACGGAAACGGGCGTCGTCATTGATGCCGGTTCAGGCAGCTACCGATTCGAATGGCAGTAAGAAGCGCAAGGTAAGAGACGTGCGATGAAGGCTCACCCCGCCACCCGAAACATGCTATAATGTGCTTTAGGACAAATAGGGCTGGTGGGATGATAATGGATAATCAGGTTACCGCAGCATGCGATGATTCATGCGCAGGCTCGGAAGAAAACATAGAGAGCGTAAGAAGCAAATTGATACCGGAAACGACGGCAGGCGAGCTGGCAGACCTGTTCAAGGCGCTTGGCGATCCGACACGGGTGAAAATGATACATGCGCTCGTGCAATCAGAGCTTTGTGTGCATGATCTGACCCAGGTGCTCTCCATGGGGCAATCTGCGGTTTCCCATCAACTGCGACTGCTTCGGAATATGCGGATCGTAAAGCGGAGGAAGGTCGGCAAGACCGTCTTTTATTCGCTGGACGATGATCATGTGGAACAAATTTTTTTACTAACGCTTCAGCACTTGAAGCATGAATAATAGGTTGAAGCGAGACTGCTCTACAGGGTGTTTACCTGTCGGGGCAGTCTTTTATTTGTAGTATAAACAAGTGTAGAATAATCGAAGTGGAAATTCGCTCTTTATTTTTACTAAAAATAAAGTATAATTTTACTTGGGCTTCGAGGATAGCCTGCGTGCAGTCATGCTGCGTCAAACATTAATGAGTTTCATTTTATTATAGGAATAGACCTGCGAATGAGTCCGCCGAACGTTGTTGTTCTATTGTAAACGCGCACATAATCTGGCATATTGAATGTAATGAGGCGGTTAACGGGAAGGAACGGGAGTATGGCTACGATTAAAGATATTGCTCAGAAAGCTAAGGTTTCGATTGCGACTGTGTCACGGGTGCTTAATTATGACCCCGGCATCTCTGTTGCGGACGAGACGCGCAAGCGCATATTCGAAGCGGCGCAGCAGCTGAACTACAAGACGCTGCGGCAGCGCAATGGAGTGGCAGTCAAGGATCGTTACCGGGTCGGGCTTGTCAATTGGTACTCCGATCAGGAAGAGATGCTGGATCCGTATTATATGGCGATTAGGCTTGGCATAGAACGTGAGTGCTTTCAACGCCAGATCGATCTGGTTAAGCTGTTTTTGCACGGAGAGCCGGACGGGAAAGAGTGGACCGGCGAAGCATTTGACGGCATCATTGCGATTGGCAGGTTCGAGAAGGAAGATATCGCAAGATTCCCGGGCGGCTTGGACAATATCGTGTTTGTCGATTCCTCCCCTGACGATAATCGGTTCGACTCGGTTGTGATCGATCTTCGCAAGTCCGTTTCGGAGGTGCTAGATTATCTGATTGGACTGGGCCATGCGTCTATCGGTTATATTGGGGGGCATAATATCGTTAATCAGAAGCGGGTGCGGGATGAGCGGGAGCTTGTCTTCATGGAGCGTCTTACCGCTCAAGGGCTGTTCGACCCGAAACTTGTCTATACGGGAGAAAATCTTTATTCCGAGGATGGATATAAGCTGATGAAGCAGGCGATTGCAGATGAGAAGCTTCCGACAGCCTTTTTTATCGAAAATGATTCGATGGCAGTAGGCGCTCTCCGCGCCCTGCATGAAGCGAGCCTGAAGGTGCCGGAAGATGTATCGATCGTTGGCTATAACGATATCGCAATCTCGGCTTTTTTGCAGCCGCCGCTGACGACAGTCAAGGTTCACATGGAGCATATGGGTGAGACCGCGGTCGAGCTCCTGACGGACCGACTTGCCGCCAAACGCGAAATTGCCAAAAAAATCGTATTGCCGACATGCATTCAAGTACGCGAGAGCAGCGGCAAGCTTGTGAGCAAATAGCTGCTCTGCTGCTGTTAGCATGAAGAGGCTCCAGACTGTGGTTGGAGGTGGCGGGTTATGTCATTGCTGTTGAATGGGCAAAAATTGCTGCCGGCAGTCCATAAGCTGAAGGATGTGGAGGCAGTTCTTGCCTCCCCTTTTTCGTATATGGTGCTGCTTGGCGGACATTTGGGACAAATAAAAAACATCGTCGATCTGGCCAGCCAGCATGGCAAAAAAGTGCTGCTGCATGCCGATCTGATCGACGGACTGAAAAACGATGAATATGCGGCGGAGTTTTTATGCCAATCGATAAAGCCGGCAGGCCTTATTTCAACGCGCTCGAGCGTTATTGGACGGACCAAGCAAAATGGGCTTATCGCGATTCAGCGCCTTTTTCTCATTGATTCGGACGCGCTGGAGCGGAGCTACACGGTGCTCGATAAGAACCGTCCAGATTTTATTGAAGTATTACCGGGTGTTATCCCTGATATTATACGTGAGGTTAAGGAGCGTAGCGGCATTCCGATCATTGCGGGAGGCTTGATTCGAACGCAGGAGCATGTCAAGCAAGCGCTGGATGCCGGAGCCTCAGCGATTACCACTTCGCGCAAGGAGCTTTGGAGAGCAGCAGATGAAGTCCAACCGTAATGGTGAAGGAGGAGTAATAATGAAAACCTACATGCTGTCGCTTGACCAGGGGACAACGAGCACGAGAGCGCTGCTCATCGATCATAGCGGTACCATCGTCAATATGGCTCGCGAAGAGCTGCCGCTCACTTATCCGCATGCGGGATGGGTTGAGGCGGATGCCCTGTTTATATGGGAATCCACGAAGAAGGTCATTGCCGAGGTATTGGACAAAACAGGCGTAACTGCCGATCAGATCGCGGGCATTGGGATTACGAACCAGCGGGAGACGACGGTGGTATGGGACAAAGCAACGGGAGTGCCGATCTACAACGCTATCGTATGGCAATCACGACAAACGGCAGCCATTAGCGACAGGCTGAAGCAAGAAGGGTATGCCCAGACATTTCACGATAAAACAGGATTGCTTGTCGACGCTTACTTCTCAGGCACGAAGGTGCACTGGCTGTTGGAGCAGGTGGAAGGAGCGCGGGAGCGCGCGGAGAAGGGCGAGCTGCTATTCGGTACGATCGATACCTGGCTTATTTGGAACCTGACAGGCGGGGCGGTTCATGTAACGGATGTGTCCAACGCCGCTAGGACGCTTATGTTCAACATTCATGAACGTAGCTGGGATGAGGAGCTGCTAAGCATTTTGCAGGTGCCGAAAGACATGCTGCCCGAAGTGCGCTCATCGTCAGAGGTATACGGCCAAATGGACGAGAAGCTGTTCGGCTGCTGCATTCCGGTAGCGGGGGCGGCGGGGGATCAGCAGGCTGCTTTATTCGGCCAGAACGCCTATGAAGAGGGCAGCACCAAAAACACCTACGGAACAGGCTGCTTTATGCTGATGAATACCGGAACCAAAGCGATCGTATCCGAGAAAGGGCTGCTTACGACGATCGCTTGGGAGATCGACGGCAAGCTGGAATATGCGCTTGAAGGCAGCGTATTTGTCGCAGGCGCGGCAATCCAGTGGCTGCGCGACGGCCTTGAACTAATCGAATCGGCGACGGAAACCGAAGGGCTGGCAGGGCAGGTTGAATCAACGGACGGCGTATATGTCGTTCCTGCATTCGTCGGGCTTGGAACGCCTTATTGGAATAGTGATGTCAGAGGAGCGGCATTCGGCCTGACTCGCGGTACGACCAAAGCCCATTTCGTAAGGGCGGTTCTCGAGTCATTGGCTTACCAGACGAAAGACGTTCTCTCCGTAATGGAGGAGGAGTCGGGGCTGCCGCTGCAATCGCTGTCGGTGGACGGCGGAGCGGTGAATAACAATTTGCTGATGCAATTCCAGAGCGACCTGCTCGGCGTACCGGTTGAACGTCCGGTTATTAATGAGTCAACCGCGCTAGGCGCCGCTTATTTGGCTGGTCTTGCTGTAGGCTTCTGGGGAAGCCGCGAGGAGCTGGCGGGGCTTAGGCAGGTTGATCGCGTGTTTGAGCCCGAAATGGAAGAAGCTCGGCGAGCTGAGCTATACGGAGGCTGGCATCGCGCGGTGAAAGCGGCCATGGCTTTTGCGCAATAATTATGGTATACTACGGCTAAGTTAATAACGGTTGGAGATCAGGAGAAACCACGAAGACCGCTTCCATACCCTTTTTCGGGGCAGGAAGCGGTTTGAGTGGTTTTTTTGACGTACAAGGAAGCATATGGGTTTAATACTTTGTTGATACGTTTCGCCGAAACGATGGGGTCTATAGAAAGGACGCTGTCAGGCGTTTTTTCTTAAAATATAGGAAAGTATATCATTTCGCCAACTTTCTCTTTATTTCTAGGCGAAACGTAAGCTTAGCCGCCAGAGGACGGCTTCAACCGTTTCACCTTATTATATTTATTTACTTGCGAGTATTGATTGGGTTATCGCAGAACAATAGATGCATAAGAACTAGGAGGAAATTATAATGAATAGCAAACTCGGTAATGGGCAATTTGCCGCGCAAAATCGTGAGCAGGTATTGGAGCAAATGCAGCAAGCACAAATCGATGTCCTAGTAATCGGCGGCGGGATTACAGGTGCGGGAATCGCGCTTGATGCAGCAGCGCGCGGCATGAAGGTGGCGCTCGTGGAGATGCAGGATTACGCGGCAGGAACGTCAAGCCGCTCGACGAAGCTTGTACACGGCGGCTTGAGGTACTTGAAGCAATTCGAAGTCGGTGTCGTGGCTGAGGTAGGCAAGGAGCGGGCAATCGTTTACGAGAACGGGCCGCATGTAACGACACCGGAATGGATGCTGCTTCCGCTGTACAAAGGCGGTACGTTCGGCAAATTCTCGACATCGATCGGCTTGCGTGTCTATGACTTTTTGGCAGGGGTGAAACGCAAAGAGCGCCGCGTGATGCTAAGCGCCCGGGATACGCTGTCGAAGGAGCCACTGCTTAAGCGCGATGGGCTGAAGGGCGGCGGCTATTATGTGGAATACCGTACCGACGATGCGCGGCTGACGATTGAAGTCATGAAAAAAGCGGTCGAAAGAGGCGCGCTGGCAGTCAATTATGCGCGGGTAGAAACGCTGCGTTACGGCACTGATGGCAAGATAACCGGCGCGTTGGTTAAAGATAACATCAGTGGCGCACAATATGAGCTAAAGGCTGCCAAAATTATTAATGCGACCGGCCCGTGGGTGGATGATATCCGCGAAATGGACGGCTCCAAAAAAGGAAAAACGCTTCGCCTGACCAAAGGCGTTCATCTCGTGTTCGACAAAAGCAGATTCCCGCTGCGTCAAGCGGTTTATTTCGATACGCCGGATGGCCGCATGGTCTTCGCGATTCCACGCGCCGGCAAAACGTATTTCGGTACGACGGATACCAATTATAAAGGCAATACCGTCAATCCGGTCATGACGCTGGAGGACCGTACTTATTTGCTGCAAGCGGTCAACTTCATGTTCCCTGACCTAAAGCTCGTAGATGGCGATGTCGAATCAAGCTGGGCAGGCCTTCGCCCGCTTATTCAGCAGGAAGGGAAGTCGCCATCGGAAATTTCTCGACGCGATGAAATTTTCGTATCCGATTCCGGGTTGATTTCGATTGCGGGGGGCAAGCTGACGGGCTATCGCAAAATGGCCGAGACCGTCGTAGATAAAGTGGTGGAGCTGCGTGGGCAGGAAGGAAGCAACATGCAGTTTGCCAAAAGCGATACGAAATCGATACCGATGTCAGGCGGAGACTTGGGCGGCTCGAACGGATTCGAGTCTTTCGTGAACAAAAAAACGACGGAAGGCCCTAAATTCGGCTTCTCAACAGAAGAATCGAAGTTTTTGGCGGAGCGTTACGGCTCGAACGTGGACCAATTGTTCAAGCTGGCGCAAACCACAGCTGAATGGGCGGCTGCGTTCAAGCTTCCGTTAGTGCTGGCCGTTCAGCTTCGCTACTCGATAGAAGCGGAAATGGCAGTGAAGCCTGCCGATTTCTTCATTCGCCGTACCGGCGATCTCTTCTTCCGGATCGGCCATGTGAAGCAGTGGAAAGAAGCGGCGATGTCGGCCATGGCGGAGCTGCTTGGCTGGAGCGAGGAGCAGCATGCTGCTTACTCGGCAGAGCTTGAAGAGAAGCTTGTAGAGGCTGTTGAGCCGCTTCGAAGCTAGGAGCGATGACGAGCGCATGCTCACGTTGAAATAAAGGTAAAAAGAGACGCAAACCTGCGTCTCTTTTTGCTATTCGACGATGGCTATGTATCGGAATTTTACAAAATTGTTGCAACGGATGTTAATATTACATATAATACATATGAGCACATGTTCATATGTTATTGGAATTCGGGTAGCTTTAATGAAAAGATCCGCTAGGAAGCAGACTAACCGAGTCTGGGCATCGGGATCGGGGGAGAATGAGATGAGCAAACCATCGGACAGTGAAAATGAGGGAAAAGCTAGGAAAGCGGGTGCTGCAGGCGGGGATGAGCTGCACGGGCATAACCATGACGGAGAATCCTGCAGCCATGCGCATGGCCATAAGCATGTTGAAACAGAAAAGCAGTCAGTAAACAGCGGAAAGCATAGCCATGCAGGACATAGCCATAGCGGTCACAGCCATGGCCATCACCATGGGCACTCGCACGGCCATCACGGGCATTCTCATGCACCAAACAACAAGGCCGGCCTGCTTATCGCATTGATCATCACGGCGGGAATTATGGTGCTGGAATTCGTGGGCGGCTTGGTAACGAATTCGCTCGCGTTATTATCCGATTCCGGGCATATGCTGAGCGATACAGCAGCGCTCGCTTTAAGCCTAGCAGCGATGTGGTTCGCGGTGCGGCCGAGATCCTCGAGCCGTACCTACGGTTTTCATCGGTTCGAAATATTGGCGGCGCTGCTGAACGGGGTTACTCTGTTCGTCATTGCAGCGTTCATTGTGGTGGAGGCGATTAAACGTTTCGGCGAACCTCCGACTGTTGCCAGCGGAACGATGATGATCATTGCCGGGATCGGCTTGCTTGCCAATTTGGCGAGTGCTTGGTTCCTCATGCGGAAAGCTGACGTAAAGGACAACTTAAATGTACGGAGCGCATATTTGCATGTGCTAGGTGACGCAATCGGCTCGGTAGGAGCGATCGTTGCCGGTATTCTGATGTCGTTATTTTCCTGGTACATTGCCGATCCGATTATTAGCGTCATCGTCGCTCTGCTCATACTAAAAAGCGCTTGGGGCATCATTAAGTCGACGGTTCATATCCTCATGGAGGGTACGCCTGCCAATGTGGATGCGGAACAAGTCGAGAAGACGCTGCTTCGTATTCCGGGAGTAAAGGATGTGCATGACCTGCATATTTGGACGATTACCTCGGGTCTTGATTCCTTAAGCTGCCATCTCACGGTAGACGATTCGGTCGATTGCCAAACCGTGCTGCAGCAAGCGATCAGTCAGATCGCGGATGAATTTCACATTGAGCATACGACGATTCAAGTGGAGAAGTCTTTGCTGAAGCATTCTGAATGTAAAGTGTAGCTGGAATTTTTTGGAAAAAGACGAAAACAGCAGGCGCAGCAGCTTAGTCGATAAGCTGCCGCGGCCTGCTGTTGCTGCATCATCATATGCGTTTTATTGCGCTTCCGATACGGATTTGGCTTTGTAAACCTGCGATCCGACGAGGAAGGAAACGACACCCCATATGACCATTACGCCGATCCCGGCCCAGAATGCGCCTGATGCGATTCCGGAGTCATAAATAAGTCCATCCCGCATGCCTTCGACGAAATAGGTGAGCGGCAGCATTTGCGTAACCGGCTGCAGCCAGGTCGGAAGCGATTCGAGCGGGAAGAAAACGCCGCTTAGGAACATCATCAGCATGCTCGCGATGTTCGACATCCCCATATATGCCTCTATGGATTTGCTGAACGAAGAGAACAGGTAGCCCATCGCATTAAAGACCAATCCACCCGCAAGGAAGGCGATAACCAAGCTGAATATGTTGATATGGAGGTTTGCGCCGAACCCGAACACGCCAATCAACGTCAAAATAATGATCTGTACGATGCCGAGCAGCAGCTTTACCAGCATGCCGGCAAGCCCGTAAAGTCCCATTCGTGCAGGCGTCATGCGAAGCCTTTTCATTAAGCCGTTTCTGCGCATTTCGACGAGGCCGACCATGCCGAACAATCCGCCCTGCGCCACAGACAAGCCAATCATGCCCGTTAGCAGGAAATCGGCATAATTCAAATCGTCCGCGCCGGAGGAAATGGACGTTTTCGCGAGGCTGAACGTTGGTGCCGCGCCGGCTGCCGTCCAATTCGCCTGTTGAATGAATTGATCGAGTATGCCTGAGACAGCTTGCGTCGTTGCCCCTTGCTCGTCTGCTTTGTTCACGACAAGCTTGATCGTCGTTGCGCTTTCGGATTCAGGAAGTATGATGAGTGCATCAATGTCTTGCTTCTCGACGAGCTTATTGCCAGCCTCTAATGTAACCGGCTGCTCGGATTCCCATTCAAACACCGGAATTTTCTGCAGTTGCCCAAGCAGCATGGCGGAGGCTGCATTCGGCTCGGAATCAACAATTGCTATTTTCGCCTTGAAGCTTTCGCTTGAGCCGCCTCCGAAGATGACCATAAACAGCACCATCAGAATAACGGGGAAAAAGATATTCCAAAACCATACCTGCTTCTCGCGAAACATCATTTTGATCTGAGCGGAAAACATTTTGGAAAACTGCTTCGTATTGTTCATCTAATCTCTCCACTCTTTCCCGGTGAAGGCAATGAATACGTCCTCCAGGCTCATTTCACGGATTGAAATCTGCTCAACCCGGAATCCGCGCTCTTTCGTAAAGCCGAACACCTCGTACAGGGTTTCTTCAGGCTGCGTTGTCCAAAGCTGAAGGGAATCCCCATCGCGGCTTGTGCGGACGACGGCAGACTGGGTTTGCGCAATCTTTTCCGTCTCTATCGCGGCTTCGGCACCATCAATAAAGGTAAGCCTAACCTCACGCTCCTGCGTAAGACGGTCAATTAAGGCGGCGGGCGTATCGAGCGTAACGACCTTTCCTTGGTCAACGATGCATACGCGGTCGCTCAGTTTCTCGGCTTCCTCCATGTAGTGCGTCGTGAGAATGGTCGTTTTGCCGAGCGCCTTCAGCTTCAAAATGATATCCCAAATATTGCGTCTAGCCTGCGGATCAAGTCCTGTGGTCGGTTCATCCAGAAAAATAAGGATCGGGTCGTTTATCATCGCAAGCCCGATTGCTAGCCTTTGTTTCTGACCGCCGGAGAGCTTGCGAACCTGCTTGTTCCGCTGATCCGTCAGGTTGATCATCTCCAGCACTTCCGACGCCGGCTTGGATTTCGGATAAAAGGTTGCGAACAAATCCAAGTTTTCTTCTACAGTCAGCAGATCGAACAAAGCGCTTGATTGCGGCTGGACACCGATTGAGGTTTTAATTTGATCACTGTTTTTGACCCAGCTAAGATCGCCGAACTCGATCTGGCCGCTATCCGGCACCTGCAGGCCTTCGATCATTTCCAGCGTAGTTGTCTTGCCAGCGCCGTTCGGTCCGATAATCGTAAACACCTCGCCGGCCTCGACGGTGAAGCTGATGTCTTCTACGGCGTTTACCGCACCAAAGCTTTTCCGCAAATGGCGTACCTCTAACACGGGCATTATGTAACCTCCTTAAAGTTTTGTGAAGCAAAACTCGCTTCGAAAGCATAAGCTTAAAGTTTTGTAAAGCAAAACTCGCTTCGAAAGCATGCGCTTAAGTTTTGTGAAGCAAAACTAAATAAGTTGAACTAATGAATGAGCTGCGTAGGCGGAGAGAACAAAGTCGTTCTGGAGAAATGGAATGTTCGCTTTTGCAGACCAAATGGTAACCCTTTATGAAGTTAACTAATCAAAACCATTTGGCTGCAATCGCGATCGGAAGAATGACTTTGGTCACGCAGCTATAACGGCATACTCATGTTTCGTTCATCTTCTATAGCTTCAAAATCATATCCGAATGGTTGATCAGTTACCGTAATTTTAACCGTATCCAGTTTATGAGAGTAGGGACCAGAGCATGCTTTAAACTCAGTCTGAAGATGGAGGCTAGACGAGGTTATTGTACAAAAGGCTAGAAGTGTAATTATAATAGATCAGATGTAAAGGAAGTAACATCTTCCCAATTTTAGACGTTTGAAACATAGATGTACGAACTGGCGAGGAGGGTTACGGTGATCAAAAATATCGTTTTTACGCTTTCCATTCATGTGACGGCATGGATGATTTTCCCCTTAGCTATGATAGCGGAGCCGTTCAGCTGGTTTTTAAACCCGAGTGTGAACAATACGCCTGCTTTTATTACGGTTTCCAGATGGCTGGCGCAATCACTGCTCATAACGAACATTATAGGCTTTTGCATGTACAAGTTGCGGTTTAATCCTCGCCTATCCATGAAGGATTGGCGTGTTGCCGGTATTCTCCTTGCCGCTTCACTCTTTCATCTTATAGCCGTAAGCGTCATTATTTTCTTGCTGGCCGGATACGAGGATTTGTAGAGAACGCCCATTTCATTAGAACGAAGGTGAATGATGCGAGTCATGATAAAAGTTACATACCTATTAAGCTTTTTTGCGTTAATTCTATCTATATTCTTAACGACCCTGGGAGTGGCTTGCGCATTGTTTGCCATGTTTACAGGTTTGCTAAGCGTAATCCTATCAGGCGGGAAAAAGGCGTGGTGGGCCTTTTTCTGTTCAATCGCCGTATTTGGCGCAATTCTGGCGATGCTGTATTTCCTGTTTAAAACATTCAGCGTGTTGGAGTAGGCGCGTCCAAGGAATGAAGCACGAGCAGACCAAATCAAACGTACAACACCAGTATCCACGAACACCGTTCATCTCCTTGATAGCGCACAAAAAAAGATGCAATCCATGAAGGATGCATCCTCTTTTCGTGTTTAGAAGCTTAAGCGTTAATAAACACCGTTCTAAGCTTCTCTGCATAACGGACATCGAGTCCAAATCCTTGAGCGATTGCCGCAAGCGGGACATACGTTTTATGTTCTTTGCCTACTTTATTCAAGAAAGCGGGCGTATCAAGCCGTATTGCTGCACCATCTAAATGAATGTCAGCGGCTCCAATCTGAACCATCAGCTTATGATCACCATATGTAATCTCTGCCGTTTTGGTTTTTCCATCCCACACGGTAGCAGCACCAAACACTTGGACAATATCTTGGATGGCGATAAAGGATCTGCCTGCTTTAATGACTGGTGTATAAGGTGTTTCTAATTTCTTTCCATTAACGATCACGTTTATCGTTTGTCCACCAGCCGCCGTTAGTACGGTATGGGATCCCCAGATCGTTTCTGCAAAGATCTTAGCGATGACTTCATAACCCGATTGGTTGGGATGGAAATCACGATCTGAAATCATATGAGTCAACTGAGCTTCTTTTCCTAAAAAAGCTTCGGCTACATGCGCCACTTTAATTTTCAAGCCTTGGGCAGTAAAAGCTCCGGCAAGTTTATCTACAGTAGCGGTAAAAGATTTCGACACTTCAACCAGCTTAGGATACAAGGTTGCGTTAGCAATTTCCGGCATTGGCTGATACTGGTCTGCTATAATAATTTCAGCAGCTGGATTGATTTTATATAGATTTTGAATGATTTGATTCACGTTGTCAGCATAGTTAGTCAATAATGCCGTTGTGCTTTCTGCTAGCTGTTGATCATTTAATGTTGAACCTTGTGTAAGCAATTGGGAGAGATCATTTCCTCCAATGGTTAGAACAATAAGATTGGAAGCAGCTATGCTCTCACGAATTTGTACCGTATTAGCTCCGAGCTTTCCAGCATTAGGATCGGACAGGTTAGGTTGAATTGCGTCCGCCTCTACTTTTGTGCCTAATTGAATTGCATCGATAAAAGTTTTAAGCCCGCCAGTTTTCAATCCAGATATGCCATAGTTGCTGACCGTTGTACGTCCGTTTAGAAGACCTTGCTCATAAAGACGCTCTACATAACCGTATGGCAATGCTGTCAAATTTGGTTCATAGCCTACTGTGATCGAATCTCCTAGAGTAACGATCCGATATTTTGCAGCATCCTGCTTGTTCACCGTACCTTGAGCAGAATCAGCTGTTTGGCTTGAAGCTGCTACCGCTTTTGACACAGGCAAGCCTGCAGGCGCTAGCAAAATGGTACTTGCAAGCAGTGCGACCGACCATTTTTTTGCGTGCGTTTTCCAAGAGATTAAAATTTTCATTCTATCCCGACACTCCCCATCTATTCATGATTGCTTAACAATCCATAAATAATATCTTAATATAAATTACCAAAAAATTCTAGTGTAAAATATATACAACTCTATTATATTACCTTCACTAACAGCAATCGTGGGAAAGGCTTACAAGTCGTTACTGCGGACATTAGATTTTTAGATTTAGAAAATGTTAATCTGGTATTAAGAATATATTAATCACAGGTTTCTTTGCTGTTCATCTTTTTTCGCTATCATTACGATAAGCTGTTATAAGTTTTGGCTCACATTGCATCCAAAATAGGAAAAGAGCTGGAACTTTAAGTTAAATGCTATAGGGAACGAATTCATGTTAAGAGAAAGGATATGGGCTTGTGATAGTGCGGTTAATAATCGTTATGCTGGTGCTTGTTATGGCTGGCTGTCAGAAGAGCAATAATGATCTGCTTGACAACGAGAAACAGAATACGGCCCAATTGGTGAATGATGAAATGGATAAGTTGAATGAAGCTTTGATAGCATCAGCAGAGCAAGGAGATCGATCCTCCATGACCAATCTGCTAGCTGACGGTGCCAATATTAATGCACAAGATAGCCAAGGAAGAACCTCCGCAATGATTGCTGTTCAAACGAATAATCTAGAGCTGTTTAACCTTCTAGTGGAAAAGGGAGCGGATATCGATATTAGGAATGATCGTTCCGATAATCCGCTCCTTTACGCTGGAGCAGAGGGCTTACTGGATTTTGTCCGAGCTTCAATAGCTGCGGGCGCAGATACGACCCTTACTAATCGATTTGGCGGGACAGCTTTAATCCCTGCTGCGGACCGTGGTCACGTGGAGATTGTTAAGGAGCTGCTGACCACTTCCGATATCCGTATTGACCATGTGAACAATTTAGGCTGGACTGCGCTTTTGGAGGCAATCATTCTTGGGGATGGCGGAGCTAAACATTTAGCAATTGTGAACCTGCTTATTGAACATGGCGCTGATGTGGAGCTTGCCGATTCAGAGGGGGTAACTCCGTTACAGCATGCTCGGAATCGAGGATACAAGAAAATGATTGAAGCTCTGCAGCATGCAGGTGCGGAGCAATAATTCCACTATGCATGTGTATTGAGCGCGCCAATGGTGCGAACTTAACTTATTGCGCAGCGGAGTTCTCAGGCTCCATTATTTTTATTAGGTAAACAGGCAGTTAAGTTGACAGCAACGTGAAATATGTTATTAAAATAGAAGAATAATATGCATGAAAGAAAGGAAGTGCGACAAGGATGACTTCCAACAAAGAGAAAGCGATATCGTTTTTGCAACTTGTGGCATCTGGGGAAGTGAGTGAAGCATATCGGAGGTTCATTGCGCCAGACTTCCTTCATCATAATCCCTACTTCCATGGTGACGCTGCTTCTCTTAAGCTCGCAATGGAAGAGAACGCCGCCAAGAACCCTGGCAAAATCTTTGAGGTCAAACGTGCTATCGAAGAGGATAACATGGTGGCGGTTCATTCTCTTGTTAAACAAAAGCATGGGGATACCGGGGTTATTGTTGTTCATTTCTTCCGCTTCGATAATGACCAGATCATTGAATTATGGGATGTAGGACAGCCGGTTCCGGACAATTCGCCGAATGATAATGGCGTGTTCTGATGACAAGCTTAAGTTACCCGGTATCACGCGTTTGGATAAAAGAATAGCCAATGATTGGACATTGTGCCGTCGGGAGAGGGTGATATAATAAGTAACGAACGAGATGATAATGATAATCATTACTGTTATATTTCGTTACTTTAACGATTACATAGGAGTGTGTGGGAAATGGGAAGACTCGTAAAATCACGTAATACCATGGTAAAGGGGATTATTACGCTTTTGATTGTTATGACGGCGCTTGTCGGCTGCGGTAATGCGGAAGAAGAGCAAAAGGCAGTTGAACCGACGAATCAAGCAGATTCAGCTGGAACGGAAACAGCTGCCGACACGAATGCGGAGCAGCCTGAAACGAGTGAAACTCGAATCGTTACCGATCATTTTGGCGAGGTAGAAATACCGGTTAAGCCAAAGCGCGTAGCCGCTATTTATCTGGAGGATTATCTGGTTGCATTAGGCGTAGAGCCGGTCGTGCAGTGGTATCATCCGGCTTGGGGCAAACAGGATTATTTGAATTTAAGCGCTCCTCAATTCGACATTACAGGCGATATTGAAGCGCTGCTTGCGGCAGAACCTGATCTCATTATTTCGGATGGTTTCGCGGACGCGACGGTATATGAGAAGTATTCTAAGGTCGCTCCAACTTATCGATTAACGGATGATATTCAAAATGGAAGCTCCACGGAAATTTTGCGCAAGATTGCGGATCTCATCGGCGAGCCTGAGAAGGCAGAAGCATTTCTGAAGGATTACGATGCCAAAATCGCGGATATGAAAACCAAGCTGCAAGCAGCAATCGGTGATGAAACCGTTGCCGTGATGCGACTAAATATCGATGAGAGCGATATTAACCTAATGGGCATTAAAAATCGATTTGTTGGTTCAATTTTGTACGATGAATTAGGCCTAGCTGCGCCACCGCTGGTTGCAAATATGGAGAAGTTTATCGATAGCCTTTCGATGGAGGTGCTGCCGGAGCTCGGAGCGGATCATATCATTATTCTTACTTCGAACGGGACATGGACATCTTCCGAAAATAAAGAAGCGATAGATGGTTTGATGAACAATCCGATCTGGAAAAACGTTCCTGCCGTCAAAAACGGCCATGTATACCAAGTGGATCGTACCTACTGGCAGACTGGGGCTATCTCAGCCAACCTGCTTAAGCTGAAAGACTTGGAGAAGTTTTTGCTGCAATAAATCGAAAGGTCTGCATGGTTTAACGCAAGGGAGAGAGCATTTCAACTTTAAGTTGATGTGCTCTCTCCCTTTTCGTTATAATGGTTAAATGATAATAATTATCATTGCATAAAGAGGATGGGTTAACCTATGAATGAAGAAATAGCAGAAAAGGTCATCTCACCTAGCTTATTTTATCGATTATGCAGGATGAGCTATTTGGAATTTGCCCCCAAGCAGCAGCATAGAGCATTAAAGGATGAAAACTATCAAATGATAGTGATCATAGCGGGTAAGGGAAAGCTCTTTCTTGACAAATCAGCCTACTCGCTGGAACGAGGCAAATGCTTCATCGCTGAGCCCGGAATATCGCTTGCAAGCGAAGCAGGTGAGCAGGGACTTGAATGGTATAAATTGACCTTTGAAATGCATCGTATCGGCAAACCCGCATTACCGGCAGAGGAAGACCAGCGAATTGCTGCGTTTCCATGCATTGGAGAAGTGGAATGCGGTCCTTTCTCCCATTGGCTCGAATGGGTTGAAGGGCTTTATCGTTATCATCAATCGGGAGCGAGCGACGAGTTAGGCTTGTTCGATCAGCATATTCGTTTCCAAGAGCTGCTTCGTCATATATTTAAGCATAACCTCCCGGATTCTCTAGCCGCAAACAGCCGTCAAACCGTAGAGGCCTCGATCGAACAGCTGCACCGCCATTACGGAGACATATGGACAGTGGATCGGATGGCGGAGACGGCCAACATCGGCCGTTGGCAGTACACGCGCTTATTCAAAGAAATAACGGGCCAGGTTCCGTTGCAATACTTGTCAGATATCCGAATCAATCAGGCTAAGCATCTGCTGCAAGCAACGGATGACCGATTGTTCGATATTGCCCAGAATACGGGATTTGGCAATGAATATTATTTCAATCGGCGTTTCAAACAGACCGTTGGGCTCTCGCCTGGGCAATATCGTCGTCACTACCGCGAAGAAATACGTGTGTTTGCCCCGTTCTTAGAGGATTTTCTGTTGGCGCTCGGCGTCATGCCGGCATTGCAGGTTTCGTACTCGAAGTGGGGGACACAATCCTATTTGGGGCTTAATCATATTCCTGCCGTAGAACTTACCACTGAACCTCAAGCGCCTTTGGCTTGTAAGCTGGATTTTGTTATGGTGGAATACGGTTTTCCCGAAAAGTGGAACGCCGATCTTTTTGAGAAGAAGGTTCCGCAATACAGAATGCCCGATCTTGGCGAGAGCTGGCAGGAAACGCTGCGGACAGTCGCCGATTTAATCGGAATCGGCAAGACAGAGAAGGTAACGGAGGTAATCGATCATTATGAACGCAAAGCGGATCTAGCTCGTAAGAAGCTATATGCCATTCGACATCAGACTGTGGCATTTCTGCGGATAAGCGAGGATGCGATTATTTTGTATGCGGGGCCAGACAGAGGTTATACGGGTCCGGTCCTCTATAGAGATCTGGAGCTGACGCCACACCCGCTCGTCGAGCAAGTAACGAACGGCGTTAGAAGGGCGGAGCTGTCTCCGGAGCTGCTCGCGCAATTGGATGCGGATCATTTGTTCGTGACCTTCGAAATAACAGAGCAGGCGAAGCAGGAGCTATGCGCCACTTCGGTCTGGCAGTCGCTGCCGGCAGTCGTTCATAACCGGGTTTATGAGGTCGATTATCTCAGTTGGATGAATTATGGCGTTCTCTCGCATGGCAAAAAGATTGATGATGTGCTACGTGTGCTTGCTTAGCGGTGCAGAGGTTGTTTAGTGTCTAGGCCATTTCATTAGAAGGTATTGCGGGCAAAATAAAAGGAGAGAAGGCAGTCGCCTTCTCTCCTTTGGTTTATTTTTTCGCTGCAAGGAATGCATCGATTTGGGATTGCAGTTCGGCTTGAATCTTCTCGATTCCTGCTGATTTGATTTGTTTGTTCAAATCCGCAAGGCCTTTGTCTACGTCTTTGATCACGCCATACTCGAGCGGAATCGCATATCGAAGCATTACGTTACTTACATTGGCCACTTCTGTTTTTACCTTGCTGTTATCGAATACAAACGTTTCAAGCGGGTAGTGGTACACGTTGCTGTCCCAACCGTTTTGCATAGCAGTCGCTTCCTCAGGGAATGACTCGTTATCACGGTTTAGCGGGGAGTTGAAGCCCCAGAAGGAGAAGCCAGTGTAGTTCGGGCTTTTGTCCGTTGATTGGAATTTCTCGTCGCCAACAGCCGTGTAGTGAACGCCTTCAATGCCGAGATTGATAAGGTCATGCAGCTCTTGGTCATTTTGCATCAAATCAATAAACATAAGAGCGCGTTCCGGGTGCTTCGACGTTGCATGCACGGATACCCCGTTTTGCGTAGCAACAGCTTGGGATTTCTTATTGTTCGGGTTAATGTCGGCAAGAGCAACTTCATATTGGTTTGTTTGGCGCATCAACGCCATTAGCGAGCCAAGCGTACCCATATTGTGGGAGATGGATGCCGTTTTGCCTTCTCTGAAATCTTGCTGATGATCGTTTTTGTTGTTTAGAACGTTTTTGGACCAAGCATTATTGTCCGCGAGATCTTTGTAATAAACAAGCAGGTCTTTAAATTCCGGTGTTTCATAGACATTAAATATTTTGCCTGTTTCATCCGTTATTTTAAAGCCGAGTGGAATGTCTAGGTCAAACAGGTTCCAGTCATTTTGCTGCTTCAACAGGATACGGTCTAGGTTATGCATCTTCCAATCGCCCGTTTCCGGGGTGAAAGGAGTAATTCCTTTTTCGTTAGCTGCCACGGCTTTCAAATAGTTTGCGAATGTTTCCGGGCTGTCGATGGCAGGAAGGTTGTACTTTTTGCGCAAATCTTCACGATAGAGGATAAGCTTCTCTACGGATTCGCCAAGGTTTTGAGGAACCATATACAGCTTGCCGTTTACTTTCGCTTGATCCCAGTTCACTTCGGACATGGCTTTAGCTGTTTCAGGCATATAGGTATTGATCATGTCTTCCGTCAATTCAAGAAAGCCGCCTTTAAGCGCTTGATCATTATAGCCAGCCCAGTTCGCCGTATAGATAAGGTCGAAATCTTCGTTAGCCGCAAGCTTCAAAGGATACTTCTGCGCCCAATCGGACCAATCCAGAAATTCGCCTTCAAGCGTTACATTGATTTTTGCTTTCAATTTTTCGTTAATGGCTGCAAACACGGAGTCGTAATCAACCGGTTTAGGGCCTACGAACACCATTTTAAGCTTAACGGCTTCAGAAGTATCCGCTGCGCCTTGGCCTTGCTCCGTATTCGTGGTTGTTTCTCCGCCGTCAGGTGTCTTTGTAGCAGCAGGTGCGTTATTGTTTTTGTTTCCGCAAGCGCTGATGATCATGACCATTGCCATGATCAAAGCCAGCATGATTATACTTTTCTTTTTAACCATTTGAATATCCCCCTTGTTATGAATCGCATTTATCGATAAACCAAGTTTCCTTGGAATCATCCTTTAACAGCGCCAATCGTCAAGCCTTTAACGAAATACTTCTGGATAAACGGATATGCGACTAGTATCGGGCCGCTGGCAACAACGGTCATTGCCATTTTCAAGCCTTCAGTAGGGAGCACGTTTGTTACGACTGCGCCGGAGCCCATCATTGCTTTGCGCATGCCATCCATATTGCCGAGCATTTTGTACAGGTAGTATTGGAGCGGCATCAGCTTTTCATCCGAGACAAACAGCAAGGCGTTGTACCAGTCGTTCCAATAACCGAGAGCGAGAAAGAGTCCAATCGTCGCGAGAGCAGGCTTCGAGAGCGGAAGAATCAGGCGAAGGAAAATAAGAAAGTCGCCTGCGCCGTCTATTTTAGCCGATTCTACGATCGCTTCTGGAATATTGCTCATAAACGATTTCATGACAATGATATAAAACACGTTGAGCAGCAGCGGAAGAATCAAGGCTAGAATCGTATCCTTCATATGCAAGTAATTGACGACTAGAAGGTACCAAGGCACGAGGCCGCCGCTGAACAGTGTTGTAAAGAAGAAGAAAAACGAGAATTGATTGCGCCATTTGAAATCTCTTCTGGACAAGCAATACGCGGTCATCGCGGTCAAAAATAATCCGATCACGGTTCCGATTGCGGTAACAGCCAGCGTCACCGAGTAAGCGCGTAATATTTGCTCCGGATACTGAAACAAAATTTTGTAGGGCTCGAATGAAAACTCACTCGGGAAAAATTGATAACCCTTCGTTACGATCGTGCTTTCCTCGGACAGTGACGAGGATAGAATTAGAATAAAAGGCAGGATGCATAGTGCAGCCAGGACAGATAAAGATATATAACCGATAACGGAAAGCAATTGGCGGTCCCGTTGATGTGATCTTACCGGTTTCGTTTCAAGCTCAGTTCCACTCATCTCATATCACCTCCCATTAGAATAAGGCCCGATCTTTGTCATATCTGCGAACGGAGTAGTTCACGAGCATAATGGCCGTAAATCCAAGAACGGATTGGAAAACGCCTGCCGCGGCCGACATACCGATATCGTTCGAAGTAATCAGTGAGCGGAATACGAATGTGTCGATGACGTCGGTGGATGAGAACAGAACACCGTTGTTGCCGACCATGTTGTAGAACATTCCGAAATCTCCTCTGAATATATTGCCTACTGCGAGCAGCACTAGAATGATTACGGTTGGATAAAGGTTAGGAATCGTCACCTTCAGGATACGCTGGAACACATTCGCTCCGTCGATCTCAGCGGCTTCGTACATTTCCGTATCGATGCTCGTAATGGCTGCCAAATACATGACCGTTCCGTAACCAAGCATCTTCCATGCGGACACAATCGTCAAAATGTATGGCCAATAAGCAGGTGTATTATAGATATCGATTGGCTCCATACCGATTCCTCTAAGCAGGGAATTGACGGTACCGATATCGAAGTTCAATAAATTATAAGCAATTGCGCCTACAACGACCCATGAAATGAAGTAGGGAAGAAACAAAATGGATTGCGTGATTTTGCGAAACCATTTGCCTCCGACCTCGAACAATAGAATCGCGGTGAAAATTTGCAAGACGTTATTTACGACGATGAATGCGACGTTATAAAGCGCCGTATTTCTCGTAATTCTCCAAGCGTCCCCTGATTCAAAGAAAAATCTGAAGTTGTCGAGCCCGTTCCAAGCGCTTCCAAAAATGCCGCCGGCGTAATCATAATGCTTGAACGCAATGATTATTCCTGCCATCGGTACATAGGCAAACAGCAGGAAAAACAAAACAGCGGGCGTCAGCATCAGCAGAATCGTGCGGTATTTGATTACATCATTTATAAATCCGTTTCGTTTCATGTGCGCTCCCTCTCTCATCTCTTGTCTACGTTCATTATAAGAAATAGTAAAGCGCCGCATAATTAGGGTGATCAACTAAAACCGATACTAATTCAACGATTGCCTGTATAAGGGCAAAGAAACTGCCCGGTCCTGTGCAGACGCGGGCAGTCGCATATGTTTAATTTAAATTTTATGCTGCTTGCGATACTCTCCGGGCGACATGCCGGTGGACAGCTTGAACTGCCGGTTGAAATAGACGATGTTTTTATAGCCGGCAAGCTCTGCGATCTCATATACCTTCCGAGTGGGGTCCTTCAACAATTCGCACACGCGCTTCATGCGCAGATCGATCAGGAAATCGGTAAACAACGTATTGGTTTCAGCCTTGAAGAGCTGTCCTAAGTAGTTGGGCGTAAAGTCGAAATGCGATGCTACCTCATTCAGCGTAATCTTCTGGTCGAGCCGCTGCTCGACGAATCGGGTTATCTCATCAATAAGCTTGCGTTTCTGCCGCTGCTTCTTCAAATACAGCAGTTCGGACAATTCGAAAAACCGTCTTCGCAGCCACGATAAAATATCATGCACCGTTTCAAATTGAAACAGAATAAAGGGCTGATGCGACTCCCATTTCAAAATTTCATACAAATGCTCGTTCATTTGCTGAAGATCAGCATGAAGCTTGGAGGTAATACGAATGATAAGATCATAGATGTCGCTTTTCTGGGTCAAGGGCTGATCCCCGTTAAACAGCTCAAGCAAGCAATCGTCGATCGTAGTCAGGTCATACTCGAGCATCGCTTGAAGCATCCGGTCTACGCTCTTCTCCAAGTTCAAAGCCATTGCCTGCTTGGGAGACCATGCCGAAGCATCCTGGATGAGCCTGTTTTTGCCAAACACCCATTTGATGCTTAGCGCGGCTTGGGCTTGTCGATAGGAGTCATGCAGTTTATTGACCTCTGACGTATATTTGCCCGTACCAATCGTGATGGAGTAGGCGAATTGCTTGTAGAATGCTTCGATCAGTTGTTCTAATATAACCTTAATGTGCTCTTCCGGAACCGTGGTCAGCAGCACGAAACGGTCGTCGTAGCTCGCCATTAACGTTCCCAGGCTTCTCGCCTGCACAAATTCACGGATGTAGTGGGAGATGCTTGCGAGTAACGTTCGCCGTTCCTCTTCCGTCGTAAGCTGGACTTTCCAAGCTAGATCATCCACCTCAATAATGGCGACTGTCGCTCCATTCTCAAGGATCGGCGCGAGGAAGCGGTGTAGATGATCCTCTACCTGTCCCGGGGTAGGCTCCTTGAACCAACGCAGCAGCAGCTCCTGATGCACGAGGCTTAGCGTTTCCGAGAGGGAGGAGCGCTGCTTCCATTCCTCCTCGATCTTGCCGCACATCTGATCCAGCATATCATGCAGCTCACGGTCCTCAACCGGTTTAAGGAGGTAGCCGGAGGCGTTCAATTGTATGGCTTCTTTGGCATAGCTGAAGTCCTGGTGACCGCTTATAAAGACGATATGAACCTGCGGGTTGATCTCCTTTGCTTTGCGCGCGAATTCCATTCCGGACATAATAGGCATGCGTATGTCGGAGAGAATAAGATCAATCGGGTGCTGTTCCATTAGCTGAAGCGCCTCGAAGCCGCTAATCGCAGTCCTCACATTTTGCTGCTGCATGGCCTTGTTGCTCACGACGCGCCGCCGAAGCCATTCCAAATCAATGGATTCGTCGTCCACGAGTAAAATATTGATTTCCATATGCGTGTGCTCCTCTCATCGTTGTCCGCGATCAGGCGATGTTATCGCCATCTTCCTTTATTTCCGCATTGGCAATCGGAAGAATAATTTGCACGGTCGTTCCTGCTCCGTAATGGCTGCCAATGCGAATACCGAAGTCATTGCCGTAGCGGAGCTTAATTCGCTCCTCCACGTTTTTGAGCCCATACTTATCCGACTGGTTGTCCGGCTGCAGCGTATTCGATTGCATTTTCTTAAGCGTATCCGGTCTCATTCCGATACCGTTATCGATGACTTTGAGCTCGATATGGTCGCCAAGCCGTTTCCCGGTAATTCGAATGGCTATTGATTTGCCAAACCATGAATGCTTGAATATGTTCTCCACAAAGGGCTGCAGGATCAGCTTAATAATCGGCGTATGCAAAATTTCGGGCTCGACATCGAAGTAGACTTTGAACGTGTCCGCATATTTGACCCGCTGAATATCAAGGTAAGCTTCAATCTGCTCGAGCTCCTTCTCCAATGAAATATAGACATTGCCGCCGTTTAAAGTAAGCCGGTAGAACTTGGATAAGCCTTGCACCATCTGGGTGACCTTCTGCACTTCGCCGAGATTGGCAAGACTGCCGATTGTAGACAACGTATTATATAGGAAATGAGGGCTGATCTGTGCCTGAAGCACGTCAAGCTCGGCTTGTTTTTTCTGAATGCCCTGCACATACTCGTTTTTGATCAATTCTTGAATGCTCGTAGCCATCTGATTGAAGGAATCGGCAATATGGACAAATTCGTCATTGCCCGTGAACACGATCCGTTTGTGAAAGTTGCCTTCTTGGAAGGATCGGACCAGCGTGACGATTCGCTTCATTTTTTTGCCGGAGAGCCTAGCCACGATAAGACCGATAAAAGCCATGACCAAAAAGCTGATCGTACAGACGGTTCCGATTACTCTCTGCATTCTGCTGGCGTCTTTGTTCAAATAAGCATGGGGTACCAGCGATTCGATAATGAAGGGCGTTCCGGTAATTTGCTCTTTGATGCTGAGCTCGTTGCGCTCGCTCGAATGCGTATCTGTCTCGCCTTGGGTATACAGCGTTGCGCCTGTCGTCGTATCGACTAGCCGCAGGCTGATGCCTTGATCGATCGGAAACGTATCGAAGTTGCCAAAAAGCTCGTCGAACCTTGCCGTTACGCGGATATACCCAATCACGGACGCCATGCCGCTGGAGGAAACCAGCTTGCGGAAATGGGAAATATGATCCAGCTTCTTGTCCGTATCGAGTTGAAGCCACAGATTATCCTGATTCTTGGCTTGAATGGATGCGAACCAAACCGTATCCGCGATGCTACTGACAGGAAGGACGTAATAGTCTCTTCTGCTAATCTCCATCTCCATATTGTCGCCGGGTACCTCGTACATCTTCTCATTTACAGTGTAGAGGGCGAGACGGATGTTGTTGCCGTACAGCTGAAGCGGCGCTTTCATCTGGGGAATGATGTCATCCCTCATTTTGAGCATGACCTCAAGCGGATCCCCTGCATTCTGAAGCGCGTTCTGGAAGGTAAGGCTGGTGAACAGGGTGCTCGACATCCGGTTGATTTCATCCATTTGGTATTCAATATTGTTGCGAGTCTGCTTCATAGCCGTCCGAATATTCGTTTCGGCCATTTCGGTTCTGGACTGAATGAGCATCGTATACGATATATAGCCTATGAGCAGGTCAGTCAGCAGGACAAGCAGAAGATAAGGGATCATCATTTTGTAGGTGAAAGGGATATATAGCCTTCCTAGTCTGAAGCGTCGCATGAGACTTCCTCTCTCCGGGCAATTTATTTTTATTAAATATACAGGATTAGATAGCTGAAGTATATTGTTAACCAAGCAGAGATTGTTCTGGAAACCGTTTTTTGAAAATATAGGAAAGGATATGATTTCGCTATCCTTTCTCTATATTTCTACGCGAATCGTAAGCTTAGCCGCCAGAGGACGGCTTCAGCCGTTTACGCTTGGGACATATGTCCTATCCTTCGCCGGTCATTCTGTCTTTTAATGGAGATACGAAGAATGAAGGAGAGAGCGTATGAAAGGAAGTTTGTTTGCGTTATTAGCGGGAGCCTTCATTACCCTGCAGGGCGTCGCTAATTCACGGATTAGCCAGGATATCGGTACTTGGCAGGCAGCGGCCCTTACCCAGCTGACGGGATTCGTGACGGCACTGCTTATTCTGCTCGTTGTCCGTGACGGACGGTGGCAAGCTTTTAGACAGGTAAAGCCAATCTATATGACAGGCGGCGCGTTCGCTGCCGTTATCATTTTCGGCAATGTGACGGCTATTCACCGTATGGGCGTTACCTTTACGATATCAGCGGTGTTGATCGCCCAGCTATGCCTGACCTTTTGGATCGATGCGAGAGGATGGTTCGGCCTTGAAAAGCGAAGGATACGGCTGCCGCAGCTGCTGGGAATCGGAATGATGGTCGCTGGCGTAGTGATTTTGAAATTATAATGTACCCAAAGCGAGGCGATACAGTCGGATGAACGAAATAATAGTTAGTGCGCAGCTGACGAGTTATCTGCAAGCCTATCATCTGGAAGAGGTATTCCCGGCGTCGCTGCGGCCTCATCTGTCGCTTTGCAGCTTCGAGCAAGGCGAGCTGGTATGCACGCAGGGTGAAGCCGCTCACCACATGTACGTACTGGTGAAGGGGAAGATTAAAATCTTCAACATTTCAACGGAAGGCAGAACATTAGTTATTTCATTTAAAACGCCGTTGGAGGTCATTGGAGATATCGAATATATACGCGGGATAGATATCATCAATACAGTCGAGGCGGTATCGCCTGTCGTCATGATCGGCGTTCACTATCGGTCCTTGAAGGCTTACAGTCATCATCCCCAGCTGCTCCATTTCTTATTGGATATTATTACGAAAAAATTTTTTATCAAGTCCAATGCCATGAGCTTGAACTTGATGTACCCCGTAGAAGTTCGGTTAGCCAGCTATTTGCTCTCGATGTCTTATGACGAAACGGACTCGGCGTTCAGGGGACACATAAGCGCGACAAGCCTTACGGATACGGCGAACCTGATCGGAACGAGCTATCGGCATCTGAACAGAGTCATTCGGAAGCTATGCGCGGAAGGCATGGTGGAGCGCGGGAAAATGGGCATTTACATTAAAGACCGGGAACGGTTAAGCGCGCTTGCTAGCCATTCTGGCTCGAATAAGGAGATGGGATCATGATTGCAGGGCTTATGCTCGCGATCACGGCAGGCTCGCTCGTGGGCATACAAACGATATTCAACAGCAAGGTGAGCGAGCGGGCGGGCTCGTGGGCAACGACGACATTGGTGCTGGGCTTGGGATTTGCGGCTTCGCTCGCGCTCGGCCTGCTTTTCGAGGGGAAAGGGATGTTCGTGCTGCACCATATGCAGCTCTGGTATTGGTTCAGCGGCGTGATCGGAGTGGGCGTAGTGATTAGTTTGGTGAACGGCATTAGGCTGCTGGGACCGACGCTTGGCGTCTCGATCATGCTGTCTTCCCAGCTTGGCTTCGCATTGCTGTGGGATTCCTTTGGATGGCTTGGGTTGGAAAAGGTCCCCTTTACGCCTGCAAAGCTCCTTGGCGTTCTGATTATAGTCGGCGGCATAGTTCTATTTAAATGGAGCGGCGGACGTCAGTACGCAAAGTCCGCAGAGACGACGTAGTTCGTAGAAGCAGCATAGTCTGCAGAAACTATGTAGTTTGCAGAAACAACATAGACCGCAGAGACGACAGAGACGACAGAGACGACAGAGACGACAGAGACGACAGAGACGACAGAGACGACAGAGACGACAGAGACGACAGAGACGACAGAGACGACAGAGACAACAGAGACAACAGAGACAACAGAGACAACAGAGACAACAGAGACAACAGAGACAACAGAGACAACAGAGACAACAGAGACAACAGAGACAACAGAGACAACA
>NZ_JBWDNK010000016.1:0-126475 GCF_056269165.1 Paenibacillus sp. J22R232
ATCCATAAACCTTCACGCCAATGAAGGTTTATTTGTTGTGTTTAAAAAACAGTATAGCAGTTTTCAAAACATATTACACACTGCAGCTTGACAACTATTAGCTGGTTTTCTGAGTCTACAACTTATTTACCTAGACTAGTACACACCTGGTTCTTCCTGATATCACCAACGGTACCTGACTAGCGTGAAGAGCTTGTTCGCATGCTTTTCCAATTTTTGAATACATTTATGTATTCGATTAACAGGAGGACACAAGTCATGTCACAACTCGGGCACTCGTTTATGAGAGGTACTTTGGTTTTGTCAGTTGCTGCTTTCATCAACCGTATTCTCGGTTTTATCAGCGGCATGTATATTGCTCGCGTACTAGGCGCAGAGGGAATCGGCATCTTGATGATGGCGCATCCGCTTGTCCCGCTCGTTATTACGATTACTGAGCTTGGATTGCCGGTGGCAATTTCAAAGTTGGTCGCAGAGGCCCAAGTTCGCGGCGAACGGATGAAAGTAAGGCGCATTCTGTATGTCTCGCTCGCTGTCACTAGCGTCTTGAGCGTAGCTCTCACGACCATATCGTTACTTGGATCAGAGTGGATCGCGTCTATTCTGTTAAGTGATCAGCGGGCTTATTACGCCATGCTAGCGATCACGCCGATCGCGCCGATTATCGCAGTTTCAGCTGTATTAAAGGGTTATTTCCGAGGCATGCAGCAGATGAAGACCATTGCTGCTTCTGATGTGCTGGAGCATACGGTTCAAATCGCTTGTGTGCTAGCGCTGGTACACCTATTACTGCCTTACGGAATTGCTTATGCAGCTGCTGGCGCTATGGCTGCCTCTGTAGTAAGCGAAGCGATAAGCCTCTTATTTCTGATGACAAGCTATAAACTATATGGTGAATCTAAGGTATCGGGCGAGACTTGGGCGAGCCATCTGAAACATGGAAGAAGCACACTCGGCGAGCTTCTGCAAATCGGACTTCCGACGACTGGCCACGGTATCATTCACTCGTTATACAACGCGTTCCAGCCGCTTCTTATTACAACCAGCCTGGGCCTGTACGGCATAGGAACAGCTTTAGCCACAAAGCAATTCGGACTACTGGCCGGCTATGTGTTTCCGCTATTGTTCATGCCAAGCTTCATCACGCAATCCTTATCCACCGCTCTTATTCCCGCGATTAGTGAGGCCACGGCGAACAAGAATAGTCTGCTCATACATAAGAGGATGAATCAGGCTATGATATTAGGACTTCTAATCGGTGCGCCAGCGACAGTTATCCTGTACGAATGGGCAACTCCACTAACGACACAAGTCTATAATGCGCCAGAAGCAGGACTGCTTTTAAAAATACTTGCACCTATGTTTTTTCTGCATTATTTCGACGCCCCACTTCATGCAATTCTGCTTGGCCTCGGCCGTGCGAAAGCTGCATTATGGAATTACGTATTAGCCACTGTAATCAAGGGTGTCTCAGTCTTTGTGTTAGGCAGTCAAACAGGAATCGTTGGTGTTGCGTACGGCATCGGAATTGGCATACTGATGCAAACATTATTGAACTTTTTTTCCATCTCGAGTTCGATCGGGTTTTATGGGAGTATTCGTCCTTATATTAAGGTTGGGATCTGCATGATGCTAATGGCAATATGCGGGCACTTGACCTATAACCATCTATCCAGCCATGGTATGCTGCAGTTATGGTGCGTAACCATTTCAATCATCTGTTCCTTGTTTATTTATTTGGCTGCTCTAGTCGTGACCGGTACGTTGAATTGGAAAAGCACACGTCATAGATTTTCAATTCCATGGTAAGAAAAAGCGGTAATTGCCGAAACAAAATAAAGTATTAGACTGGGTATCTTTATTCCGAGTGGATTCTCTATCGTAATAATGTCAAACTTCACAAAATAATTTTTAACCTGGCCTCAGAAATTGAAACAGCGATAGCCAAGGATGCGAAAATAGTCTGTCGCTGTTTCAATGAACTATTGTTGCCCGTTAACATAACGCTATGACCTTAAGATTACCATCATTAAATCATACATTTTACTCCATTCGTATGATTAATAAAAAAGTTTACTTTCCATTTAACGACAATTAAGTAAGGGCACCCATACCAGAGTCGCCGACCTACGTTTCATAGAATCCGTAGATTTTCTCTGCGGATTCTTTTTTTTGCGCCATGCATGGCCACTAGCTAGGTATTGAAAGTTTCGTTAAGGCGTTTAAATATTGATTCGCCCCCTCTTTCCAGTAGAGGGGGCGTTTCACATACCTCAATTACTTAGTCAGAATGTGACGAGCCAATGCGGCAAGGTCTTCAATGTCGATTGTTCCATCATTATTAATATCGTATTTCTTCACTTGATTCCAATCTGGGCTATCTGAAGATTTGCCATAAGCTTTCGCAACTAGAGCCAAGTCACCAACGCTTACTCTGTCGTCATCGTTGACGTCACCTGGTACCACAGGTTTGCGAATCTCAACTGAATGCGTAGCTCCATCAATATCCGCCTCTACTCCCTCGCCGTCTGCAAGCACGACAAGCGTTACTGCGATATCCGCAATACCAGCTGTGTTCTTTGCCTTGAAGCTAAGCTTAAAGAGCTTCTGATTCGGATTATTTACGCTGTCATTCAAATGAGTGCCCAAAATTCGAATGCTTCCTTCTTGGCTGTCTGTGCCTACGATAACAAACTTCCCAGAATCCACGGATACTGGCTGACCAACAAGCTCTAGCTTATTAGCGTCGTATTCGATTGTAATGTCTTGTGCATACACTTCCTGTTTTAAGCTTTCAAGACCGTAGGTCACATCGAATGTATCACCAAACTGCACTAAAGCTGGACCAGACAAAGTGCTTGAGCTAGTAGTCTTGTTTCTATACTGCGCGAACATCCAATCAAAGATGTTCTTATCTCCGTACTCTTCTTGGCTTGCGCCATACCTAAAGCTGGCATTTGATTGGCCGAGAAGGTTGCTGAACACTTGGGCTTCGGTTTCATGCGGCGTCCAGTCAAAGCCGTAGTACGGGAAATTAAAGGCCTGGTTGGTTTCCAGAACATTCACGTTGGCTTCTGAATATAAGCCGCTGGCGCCAGCGCCTGTTGAGAAATACTGTGTCCATGCATTACCAGCGCCGTCATTCTTATGTGTATGCGCCCATAGGGCAGTTTTTGTGAGCTCGGGGTTCGCTGTAAGCTGTTCCACGGTTGGCAAGGTGCCCCCTGCAAGCGGAACGATTGCAGCGAGGAACTCAGGATTGCGGTTATAGAAACCGATTGTGTACATGCTGCCCATCGAGAAGCCGGACATGTAGATACGGCTCAAATCCACCTTGCCCTCAGCGGCCAGTTTCTCCACGTATGTCATAAGGGCCTCGTTGTTGGCCTGATTGTTCGAATGGTTCTGCGTAGCTATGATGTGCGCGTTGTACATGCCGGGGTTCTCCAGTTGGCGCTTGGAAAGCACGGCTGCACCGTTCGCTGTTTGCATAGGTGCAAAGTAGTCCCCCGAAGGGCCGCCGCGGCCGCCGCCATGGTTGTAGATGAAAAGCGGGAGAGGTCCGAGTTCTTCCCAGGACTCGTCGATCGAAATCAGGATGTCCATGCTGCCTGTACCGTCCGGATTGGTTTTGTCTGGGACAAACTTGTCGAGCGTCGGGTTTACTACTGCTGCCTGAGTGAAACTCGGGGTTATGGTAGTGCCGTCTGTCAGCTTGATCTCACGATCCACGTTGACGCGGTAATTGAGGAGCGCCGAGAATGCGTTTTGCAAGGTGCCCGAAACCATTGCGCCGGATGTATAGCCATTGGCATTCCAGAACTCAAATTCAACGATGATGTAGCGTCCGCTCGCGGGTATATCTGTTACGAGGTCATCGGATCCCGGTGCGGGCGAAGTATAGCCAAGCGGCTCGGGAGCATTGTTTACATATACTCTGGTGATATTGCGCAAGCCGTCGAAAATCACGGTCGAGCCATCAAGCCTTGTGTTCCTGGCGGCCGCCGTGAACATGTCGGCGCTCAGGTCGGCAAGGTTTGCCGCGTTGCCTTCGCCAAGGTCAATGATCGCCGCTGTAGTGACGTTGCCGACAGAGAATATGTCGTTATACACTGTGAACGGTAAATCCGCTGCGTTTGAAATAGGCTTGAATGTCACGTGGATGCTTGTGCCGCTTGCGGTGACGTTGTTTATTGTGTATGTGTTGTCTGTAACAGCCACTTCTTCGTCGTTAACCGTGACCTTATCCACTTCAAAGCCGAATGCAGGGTTTAACGTGAAGGTCACGTCTTCGCCATCGTTAACCCATACATGGCCTGCCAGGGAGGACGGGCTTATACTTCCGTTCTCGCCGGATGACGCCATGACATAGTGCTGAACGCCGACGGTCACGTTCGGTTCATACAGCCGCAATGACGGTGACTCCTGCATCTGCTCAAGCAGCTGAGCCGCGCTCGTCGTGCTCGTCGCCTTGCTCTTTGCGGTGAAGCCGTCCTCCGTACTCGTCAGGGCAAAGTTAAACTGGTTGTTCCCGCCCCAAATGTACAGGGACACTGTGTCTTCTTTTTCATCCAGAACATGCAGCAACAGGCTCTGCTGGTTGCCATTGATGGCTGCGCCGTTCGTGTTGAGGGGCGCATGCTGCGCGTTGAAGCTGGATTCCCTTCTCAGTGGTTCCGTGCCTCCGCCTGCGCCGGGAGCGTTGTTCAATACATAGTAGCCCGGGCCTTCGCCAAGACCGCCGGATGCCGCCGCAGTGTTTGCGCCAAGGCCAAACTGCCAGATCATGTCGTCCGTCACTTCGGATGTGATTAAGCCCTCTTCAATCGTCACGGGCTTAGACGCCATGCCAATCTGAGTGTCGCCGGTGACGTCGCCGGGTGTGTTGATTGTCGCTTGAGCGTTTGCAAGCGCGCCGTGCTCGGACACGATGAGATAGCTTCTGCCAATCTGGACATCAGCAGGGTCGACCTGCCTCCACGTGTCGTTTGGTTCCGGCGCTGCCTCCGCCTTGGTCTGGGGTAGGTTGAAACCTGATACCATAATGTAGCAAACCAAGAGAGCCACCACTAATCTTATTTTACGCATTACCTACAACTCCTCTCTTATTCCTAGTCTCTTTCCCTTTCATTGCAATTTGACGACATGATTATTGCCTACAAAAAGAAAACCAACTTAATCACCCCCCCACGTCGCTTTGATGACGTACGAATGATACCTCGATCGGCGGATCGTCGTATTTGCCTAACGGGCCATCATTCGTCGCCTCATCCGTATTCGTGGTGCCCTCGTTGTTCTAGGTCCCGATTTGGGTTGTCCCCGTCGGTTTGGCGGTCCTATCTGGCGTCTCATTGCCGCTCGAGCAGGCAGTAATCGTAAGGCCAAGCAAGCAACAGAATCGTTAGCCCTTCGACGCTCGGCTTCTCCCGTGTTTTTCCATGCGTGAATTTCCCCTAAATTAAAATAGTCTTCCAGGAGCTCCCATTGTATACGCTTTCATTATATGTAATAGATCTATGGGCAACAATGGGCAACTCTTTACTTGCTTACCCGTTGTTTACTTTTTTTGAAAGCGCTTTAATATGTTCTTTACATACAAAAAAACGGCTGTTCCGTTATGGGACAACCGCTTTGTCAAAGCTCCTAGCCGTTACAGGCGATGCCAGAAATGCTTCAGTTTTCATTTGATGCTAATTAAAAGGCTTAATAAAATTTTTCTGATCCTTCGTAAAACGGTATCCCCTTTTGCGGTAAAATCTATGTGCTTGCTCGCGGCTCGGATGCGACAACAGCTTTATGCCGGAATACCCCTTTTCCCGCGCCCAGTGCTCTAAAACATTTATTAGCTTGCTGCCAATACCTTGATTTCTGTAGCATTCTTTTACTACAAAGCCTAAAACATTGATCAAAGGATCGGCAAAAAGCAACTCATAGCGACTTCCATGGATATATCCAACAATCTCCTTGTTGAGTTCGAATACAAAAATCTTATCTTTTGTCTCCCGAGTTATGATTTCAATTTTTTCTTTGACTTTTTCTTCGGTAAAGCTTGAGAGATTGGGGTTAAAATCTCGATTCAATAAGTATATGTCTGGATAATCTGTTATGTGGATTTCCCAGACTTGATATTCCATAATCTACTCCTTACGCTTATATTCTTTTTAATTTTAAGCAAATCACATAGTAGGTTCACTCGATAAAGATCCGATAACTCCTCGTAGCGTACCGCTTCTTTCCTCCTTTCATCTGACTACAATTTATTCATTTGTTCTCTTTTCCTCATAAAAAAACCCCCTAAAGTATCATCGGTTTCCCCATATGGGCTTTTCCAATGTCTACTATAAGGGGTGCATTTCATTAAGCCTCGCGGGTTCTATTCCGTTATTAATTGATGCTGCCGACTAGCTTCATAACAGCATCCCTTGTAAGCTTGTTTCCGCCAGCGGCAATCAGGTTGACCGTAGCATGAGCAAGCGTTAAAGGAATTTTGCAGAAATCAAGAGCAGGACCGCCCTTTAAGTCCGCAATATAGGAATCAGCGATTTTTAAATTGCGACGCGTGTATTTGATCATTTCCTTCGATCCCCAGCCATCCGGATAAAAGTCTACGCCCCGTTCCAAATCTTCCGTGCGGTTGCGTAGAATATTAACGGCTTGCAGTCCTCTGCCAAAAGCGACTGCTTTGTGCTGATCGGTCTTCGTGCCGTCGAACCATAGCCAAATCTCCGATAGCATCTCGCCGACCATGCCTGCTACGCTATACGTATAGTTGTCCAAGTCCTCTTCTGTTTTAATGATCCAACTGACATGGACCCATTCCGACATTTGCTTGGACATTTTGGCAATATGGCGATAAACGACTTCATTGACTGTTGGCGGGCAAAGCTGAGCCCATTCATGAATTCGCATGGTCACGTCCGCAAGCACGTCACCGTAAGGGGCAAGCACCTTCTGAGATTCGTTTATAACGTCCGCAGACTGAAACGCTTCATGAATGCCCTGCAGCAAGTCGACTTTCAAATCGTCGGATATCGTCTCGTGATCTTCAATTTCATCAATTGCCCTCATGCATAGATAGGCGGATGCGACGGCTTCTTTCAAACTTGCTTTCAATCGGCTGATGGGAATATAAAAAGTTCGACTCGTTTTCTTCAACATGATCATCGCATCATTCAAGATAAAAACTCCTTCATTATGGCAGCTTTGCTTTTGGCCTGTTTTAATCGTTACTTCTATCATACCATACATGTATTTGGATGTGCACCGTTACAGCAATATACTACCCATTCCACATAGATTTGTATCATAAATACGCCTCAAATACAAAAAACAGCCATATTCTATCTGTTGCATTATGCCAAGCCTGATTAAATAATTCATAAAAAGCATTGCCAACCCGCTAACGCCATGCTATATTGATAACGATTATCAATATCAAAGAATTGGGAGTGGAATTTCATTGCAAAAGTCCAAATCATTTTACCCGTTGCTCGTCCTCACCTTAATGCTTTCCTTGCTACTCGGGGCTTGCGGACAAGCAGCCAAGAATAACGCGTCAGAGAGCACCGCTACAGAGAATACCTCCTCTCCTGCCCCTGCTTCAACGGCTGAAGCTGAACCCGCAAGTGATGGCGAGACGTTTACGTTCCAAGCTGGCAACGGAGACATACAAGTTCCCAAAAATCCGAAGCGGATCGTCGACACGACCGCATTCTATACCGGTTATTTTTTGCAGCTTGGAGCCACTCCGGTTGGCATCCAGGAAAATGCAATGAACAATCCTTACTTTGAAGGAATGCTCGACGGCGTCGAGAACTTGGGCGATGTACCGACTCCCGAGAAAATCCTTTCACTGAATCCTGACCTCATCATTGTCTTTAATGGTACGGAGGGCATTGAAAAGCTGGAGGAGATCGCCCCTGTAGTCGCTATCGAATATGGAAAAAAAGACTATAAAGAACAAATGCTCGACTTCGGTAAGCTCACAGGCAAAGAAACGGAAGCCGAAGCATGGGTTGAGCAATGGGAGAAAAAAATCAGCGATATAAAACCGCAAATTCAAGCCGCTGTTGGCGACAAAACCGTTTCGATTCTAAATCCTTATGCGAAAGGACTTTATGTTTTTGGTCATAACTACGGCCGCGGAGGCGATATCATTTATGGTGAATTCGACCTCAAGGCTCCGCCTGAGGCACAAAAGGAAGCGATAGACAGCGGAACTGGCTGGGCTTCTATTTCACTCGAGAAACTTCCAGAGTTCTCAGGGGACATTATCTTCACTTCGCCATGGTCTGGTGATACCAGCGATCCCCAAATCGTGTATGACAACGCCATTTGGAAAGCCCTCCCTGCGGTCAAAGCAGGTAACGTATTCCAATTGAATGCGGAAGCAGACACGTACAATGATCCGGTTACGTTCGAAGCGCAATTTAAATTCATTACGGAAAGCTTGCTCTCCGTGAAATAAATATAAGATAGAAGCTATCGCGGTCGCTCGTAACTGGCCGCGCTTCTAAAAATGAATGTTAAGCCACGCTTAAGAGATGATTCCTGATGTTGAACAGGAGTCATCTTTTTTTATTCCCCTTTGATTTCGGTGGTGACTGCCAAAACGAATATAGCGGTTTATTTCTCCTCACAATTCGCCCTGTTCTGCTGCAAATCTTAGTATGATCACTCCGCGCTCTCGATTTCGGCGGCTTGTTGATGTTTCGCCGTGCGCTGCGGTTTTTTGTAATACGCCGTGCATGAATGTTGGTATCCTGAGGGTAGACAGATGAATAACGAAACGAGCAGGAAAGGGGCATGCGACAAATGGCTACATCGGATGCAATGGATTTTATCGATTTCAACAACGCCAAGGAGTGGGAGTCATGGCTGGCGGCTCATTGCGGCCGGCAAGGCGAGGCATGGCTTCGAATTGCCAAAAAAGGCTCGGGAATCACGTCGATCACGATTCAGGAGGCGCTCGATAGCGCGCTTTGTTATGGCTGGATCGACAGTCACCGGCGGTCATTCGACGAGCGATATTATTTGCAACGCTATTCTCCGCGGCGCTCGAAGAGCCCTTGGTCTTTGGTCAACGTGAAGAAAGCGGAGCAGTTGATCGAGACCGGACAAATGAAGGAGCCAGGATACGCGGAGATTCGCCTTGCGAAGGCAGACGGGCGATGGAATGCCGCGTACGAATCGCAGAAGACGGCGGCGATTCCACCGGATCTCGCGGCCGCGCTAGAGGAGCATACGCAAGCGAAACAGTCATTCCACAAGCTCGACAAGACAGCCCAATATGCCTTGTTCCTGCCTATCCTGAAAGCAGCCACGTCAGACGTTCGATCGACTCGTCTGCGGAAAGCGATCGCTAAGCTGGAAGAGGCTCATTTATCTTGATCGCGCATGATCGTTGCAGTGTCGCGGAGTTCTCTTTTGTATTGCGCCGGCGTCTTGCCTAGAACGCGCTTGAAGTCTGAGATGAAGTGCTGCTGGCTGCTGTATCCGAGTTGGTAAGCGATATCCGCCCAATTAGGGGCCTCGCATTTGCGAATGGACGAAGCCGCTTCCAGCAGTTTATTCCTTTGAAGCTGCCACTTGATCCCGATGCCGACGTATTCCTGGAATAGCTGCTGGAGCCACCTCTCGCTCATGCCGGACCATTGCGCCACTTCCTTCACGGTCTGCATGCCATCCTTTTCGATGGCCTCGATAACGCGGCTCACGATTGCGATTTGAGGGTCGTCTTGCGGGTTTCGGTCTTGCAAGAGATCGGCCAGCGCGCCTACGGCAGCGGCATCGTCCAGGGAAACCGTGCGTTCAACGAAAGCCTGATCGGCTTCTTCGAACATGTCCCGCAAAGCGATCGTCCCATTGTGCAGACCCGCCAGCGATCCGTTCCAGAATGCATGGAACGCGCCGGGATGAAGCCTTGCGCCGATAATGCGACCGCTGTCAGCCGCTTCGTAGTCTCGCCGATTCCGGTACGTGCACTGGATGCCAGACTCCGGCATGGAAACGAATACGTCCACGTAAGGGCGGTGCATGACCTGTTCGGAAATGTAGGGCTGGCCCTGCGTGTTGTTCCATTGAATCGTCCAGAAATGGAGGACGAACGGCGTTAAGCCGTCTGGCGGCTGATACGTATCGAACGCGATGCGTTGCGCGAACCCGGCGGGATCCAGTTGCCCGAGGGATTTGTAGCCGGATGCGGATTTTTGTAAAACGGTACCCATGACATCACCTACAATCGGTATATTCCATCCAATTTAACATTTAAAGGAGAAATGAACAATGACGAACGCAATGACTTTACGAGGAATGGCCAACGTTAGCTTCTGGGCGGAGGACGTGAATGAAGCGAAAGCTTGGTATTCGAAGCTTCTCGGAGCGGAGCCCTATTTTCAAGCCCCGAATCCGAAAACTCCTGCGTATATCGAGTACCGGATCGGCGATTATCAGAACGAGCTCGGCATTATCGATAAAAAGTACGCGCCCTCGGCGGCTAATATGGCTGGGGCGGGTGGCGCGACGCTTTACTGGCACGTGGATGACGTAGCCGGCATGCTCGAGAAGTTGAAAGAGCTCGGCGCCACGGAATACGAACCGCTGACCGAGCGAGGCGTGAATTGGTTCACGGCGTCGGTGGTGGATCCGTTCGGCAACATTATCGGCTTGATTCACAGCCCGCATTATCGGGATGTATGGAGTGCCATGCAGCAGGTGCAGGGCGAATAAACGTGACCCCCTTCCATAACCCGGCTTACTTCGCTCAATCGGAGCAACAACGGCTAACTCGAACGAATGCGGTATTGGCGATACTTGCGCCCGTAGGATTAAGACGATATCGTAGAGGTCAGGGAGGCGATGTGAACCTATGCTGGAACCGGGGAAAACATACAATACGGCAGTCGAGGTAACGCTCGAGGTCATCGGTGGCAAATGGAAGCAGGTTATACTTTTCCATCTAACATTCGGCAAGAAACGCAACGGCGAGCTGCGTAGCTTGCTGCCTGCGGTAACGCAAAAAGTGCTTACCCAGCAGTTGAAGGAACTGGCAGATGATGGAATCATTAACCGAATTTCATACAATCAAGTCCCGCCTAAGGTCGAGTATGAGCTGACGGAGTACGGCTGGAGCCTAAAAGAGATTCTTCATCTCATGTGCAGATGGGGTGATCGGCATGCCGAGCGCGCTTATGGCGATAAGATCAAAATTTTGTCTGGAGCGCCTCGATCGAATGAAAATTAATTCGCTAGATAATAGAAACCGGTCGCTGGATGCCAGCGGCCGGTTTCGTTGTAAGCAGCAATGGTTCATGGAATGACCTTACGCTGCCGCAAATCCTCAAAGATATTCAAAAACATGGCTTCCGTATCCATAAATTCATGAAAGCCGAAACGGCGAGCCTTCATGCCGTCTGCAAAAAAATCATAATCCCAGGAAAAGACAAAGTCCCCAAACCGCCAGGAGGAAACGTCCTTATAGGCGTTATCCACTAATCCATGCTTCTTCACCATCTTCTTCCATAACTCCTCTTTATCGGCCATAACTACGTCCAATGACATGTGCAGGGGAGGCGCGGTCTCAATGCCAAAGCTTGCGGCAATCTTAGGCCAAAGCTCATTCCATCGGAACAAGTCGCCATTCGTGATGTTGAACGCTTGATTGGCGCAGCGGTCATCCGTGGCTGCCCAGACGGTGGCTTTGGCCAGCAAGCCGGCATCGGTCATTTCAAGCAGGCTGTTATAGGCACCCGGCTTGCCGGGAAACCGAAGCGGCAGACCAAGCTCTTTCGAAATGGACGCATAGATGGCAATTACCATTGCCAGATTCATGGGATTGCCAAGTGCGTACCCGCATACAACGGAAGGCCGGAGCGCAGACCAGGTCCAGCTGCTTCCCCGTTGCCGCTGCTCGAGGAACTGCTGTTGGTCGACATTAAACTCCGGCGGCATATGGTAGGCGTCCGTTTCACGGGCGGGTGTCTTGAATGGACCCAGGTGTGCGCCGTATACTTTGTAGCCCTGCATTAGGCTGACGTGCTGAAGGCTAGACGCGGCCTGTTCGATTGCATCGACGACGTTGACGAGCATGGAGAGGTTTGGGGCAACCAGCTCGGCCCAAGTTGGTCGGTCTTGATAAGCAGCGTAAAAGATATGGGTGACTTCCGTCAATCGGCCGAGCTTCTCGCGCGTATCACTCTCATTTAGCAGATCGACAGCTTCGTACCGCGTTCTCCCATTACCTCTCGCGTCTCCGCCACGCCGCGATAAGCCGATAATATCCCACTCTGGAAGCTGCTCGAGATAATCGATCAGATTCCTCCCGATAACTCCGTTGGCTCCAACGACGAGTGCCGTTTTGCGCGGCAGCTTTTCCTGTACCTTCATACGTTTTCTCTCCTCATCCGTTATGGTCTCCACCTCATTGTGCATGCTGCGGGGAGGAATAAAAAGTACGCACTTTGGAGTTATATAGTTACTTGAAAGTAATCTAAGGCATAAATTTGTTTATTCTAATCATTGAAAAGGGTACCCTTTCGCTAAACACTATTTTCATAGTGTCCAGTATAAAGGTACCCTTTTATCGCTTATCCAGCTTCTGTTTGCATGGTTTTGCTGAAGCGTGTTCTACCGATCAATCCTCGAAAATCAGCCTAAAAATGATAGCGGATTCAAGTCCCTTCAAGGAATCCGGCGATAAATCCGCGGTACAGATCATGTGATTGCTCATTGCCTGCATGCCTCATGCATGAATGCAATCATCTGCTTTGAATGTTAGCGGGTCGCTCGGAAAAATAAGACCCCTTGACGTTAATGCTTTGTCCCATGGAACGGTAAACGTAGATATGAAATAAAACTATGCCGATTACCTTTTAAAATATTTCTGCACGGCCGCATAAGCCAGCTTCGGCCTCCGGTAACGGTCAACGATTCCTTTGCTATTTTGCGTACCCGCTCTCGTAATGAGCCAATCCGTTCCTTCAGTGACCCTGCAATCGCAATATTGCCAGATGAACATGCCGGAAATATGTTCTCTCGACGTATAAGCGGATAAATTGGCTTCAATAATATCGGATTGACGCTCTTCCGTTCCGCGCACCCTGCTGGCATCGCGATGTCCGTAATAGCCGTCACCGCCAAACTCGCTCATGATCATCGGTTTACCTAAACCGCCGCTTGCGTCTGCCCATTCTCTGGCAAGATCGCAGAGCTCGCCTGGATCTTCATCCCCATACCAACCCGGATATAAATTAAAGGAAACGATATCCGCCAAATCAAAACAAAGCTCCTTGTCCCTATGATGGGATGCGAAGGTAAGCGGACGGCTGCCATCAAGCCCTCGAATTTGCTCCAGCTGCTCCTTATACATTTCCCGTCCCTCCGGGGTATCGCTCGCACATTCATTTAGGATCGCCCAAATGACGATGGATGGGTGGTTGTAATGCTGCTCCACCATTTCGCGGTTTACCTGCTTGCATTGCCAGTGAAAATTCGGGTTTTTCATTTGGCTCAGACTAAGCCCTCTCGCGTGATTCTCCTCCCACACAAGAATGCCTCGTTCATCACATAAGTCTAGAAACCGCTCATCGTTTGGATAATGGCTTGTCCGAACCGAATTGCAGCCCATATTTGTTATCAAATCAGCATCTAACGCCATTAGCTGAAGCGGCAAAGCCGAACCGACCATCGGATGGTCTTCATGCCGATTAACCCCTTTAAATACAATATCCTTGCCGTTAAGCTGTATTTTCCCCTTTTCGGTTGTCACGACTCGGAATCCGACACGCTCGATCAGATCATCGACAACAACATCGTCCACTACAAGCTGCGACTTCAGCTCATATAGAACCGGACTTTCCTGTGACCAAGCTTGCGCTTCGTTAAAATCAAACGTACCTTCCATTCTGGTAATGCCTGCTTCGATTGGCGAACTTGTGTCCAGCTCAAGCTTCCTGCCGCAAAGCTCGATTCGCAAGTGATAGGAATGACCGCCTTCGCGCAAATGACGGACAAAGCCTTGAATGCGTGCTTTCCACTTCCCATCCTCCCAGATCGGCGTGAATGCGATCCTCTCGATATAAAGCTCGTCTAGCTGCTCCATTGTAACGGGTCTGTTAATCCCGCCATACGTATAATAATCATTCGGAATATGAAGTGAGGAATCAGGACCGAACCGATTGTCTGCGATGACGATAAGCTCATGATCGCCTGGCTCAACGTCCCTTGCAATGGCATCAAATGCAGTATAAGCGTTATAATGCTCCGTCAGAATCTGTCCGTCCAAATAGACATGCCCAGTGTGGCTCACGCCTTTGAATACGAAGCGAAGCGATGTTTTTTTCTTTAGGCTAATTCGCTTCCGATAGGCGCCTCTTCCTCTATAGGTCAAAAAATCGGGGTGCATCTCCCAGCAGCCTGGAACAATAAGCGTATTCGTATAAGTAAGCTGGTTCAACCTCACCTCACCTTCGCCGATTGTTACGAAATCCCAGCTGCCGTCCAGCGATTGCACCTCTCGAAGCTCGTTTGTTTGGAAAAGTCTAGTCATTGGCTATTCTCCTATTCGATATGGCTGTATTTTTTCCGGTATTCGGTAGGGGTCATGCCTGTTTCGCCTTTAAAAACTTTATTGAAATACGAATGCTGGTACCCGACGCTATCCGCAATTTCATTGATTTTCAGCGGCGTTGTTGAAATAAGCTCCTTTGCTTTGTCGATTCTAAGCCGCATAATGTAATCGATGTAATGAAAGCCTGTCACTTGCTTGAACGATCTGCTCAGCATAAATGGACTCGTATGGCACCGCTCCGAGCATTCTTCAAGCGATATATCCCGCATATATTCATTTTTCAGCAACTGGACCGCCTCTTCAACAACACGTCTAGCGCCTATATTTTGCGCTTGGTTGAACTCATCCAAGTACGGAGTAATGATTTTGTCCATAAACCACCCGCGCATGGCGAGTATATCCGGCAACGCCAACAGATCGCCATACAAATTCCCTTCCTTGAACAGCGGATGTGACACGAAACCGAGCTCAATGAGCATATGTCTTACGCTCCCAAGCAGCTGCAAAAGCCCTTGCCGAACGCTCAGCTCACGCATGCTGATCCGCTCCAGCTCATTCATATAATCCGTAAAAAGCAAGGCCGATTCCTCGGTCAGACCAAGGCGCATAACATGCAGCAGCTCCTTTTCTTGTACGAATGGATACTGCGCATCGTTTAGTGGCAGCGGGATAAGATCCTCCATAGCGATAATCTGGTGGGTTTCCTGCAAGGCACGGTAGCTGATCGCTTGCCTCGTCTGCTCCAGAAGCTCAGGAATGCGGCCGATCTCATCTGACCATCTACAAATGATAACCGTTACGCGAAGCCTTAGCACATCCGAAAGCGTTGAGATTAAAGCCTGCGATATATCCTGCAGCATGTCCTTGCGTTCCTTCGCGGCCATATGGATGCTGGCTGCGCACAGCAGGCCGACGGACATGTCCTGGAAATTAATGAGATTCGCTTCGATGCCTCTGCTCGAAGCCAGCTCTTCGGAGATGTTGCCCGCTGCGAAAGAGATAAGCTGCCGGTCATCTTCCCGAAACCGAGCTCCGTTTTCATGAAGGCCCGATAATTGAATTAAGAGCAGTGAGAATTGCCGATCCTCGGATGGCCAACCTAGTTGATCCATTCTTTGCCTCAAGCTCGCTTCATTGCTCGCATACAAATGGCCTTGCACAAGCTGTAGCAGAAATCCCTCGCGCAGGGACGGCACCGATTGCTGTAGCCTCTCCTTTAACGTTCTCGTTTCATTCATGACCGTCATCCATTTCTGTTCCAAAAACTCCATTTCGCGCTCTGCGGCAGGCTCACCGTTTTTATCCGTGCCAAGCAATGCGAGCAGCCTTCCAATTGGCTTGTATAGCCGAAGCGACGCATACCATGACAGCAGCAAGGCAAGCAGCAAGCCAGCAAGGCTGCATATTAAAATCCATCTAGACGAGACGACGACTGGTTCCGTCAATTCGCTTAAAGGCGTTGCGGTTACGTAGGTCCATCCAGCAAGCTCAACCTCGCCAAACGAGACGATATACGTTTCTTTTTTCCATTTGAAGGCGAACGTTCCCTGATCGGGATGATGCTCAAGCACATGCTGCTTCAAAGCAGCCGACAACCCCGCTTGGCCCGCAGAGGGCTCAAGTACAAACTGTCCCGTCCTTTGCAGCAGAAATGACGTTCCTTTATCGCCCGCCTGCAAATAAGCTACGTTTCTTTCGATTTCAGCCGGATTGATCGCAAGGACAAATGCCCCAAACGGATGCTTGGAATGCCAAGGCAGCTTAAAGATAATCGAGACCGGCGATATATTGCCCCGAGCACTAATCGCAAGGTTATACGATAAGAACAAACCTGTGTTTTGACTAAGGTCATCGTGATAAGCCTTTAAGCTGCTCGGCTCCAAGTATTCAATGCCATCTGCCGACAAAAGCGCCTGCTGCTCGTTTAGAAACAAATACGCATCGTTCACAAGCAGGCTTGAGCTGCCTACGACCGTCATCGTCTGCATAAGCTCCTGGACTTCATCGATATGGTCCAGAAATGTATAATTTTCCAAATAACTCCCGAACATCGGATTGTTCGACCAACGGCTCATTACGATGGAAATCTGGTCGAACTGACTATTCATCATATCGGCAAATTGCGCAATCCGGAGCGTATGTGTCTTGAATACCTGCTTCTCGATTTCGTTTTTGCCGATCACATAGTTGCTCGCCGCGATAATAATGGAAGGAATACATGTAATCAGCAGGACGAGCACTAAGCTTTTGCGAAAATATTCCCCCCGCAGCATCCCCATTTTGGCCCGCAACGTCCATCTCTTGCTCAATTTCATACCCCCGAAAACAGTTCCATTTTGCATTCCTGGCAACCAAATGCAGCATACCCTCAGCTTCTCCGGGGAGCAGTTGAGGGCGCTGTCATTATTTTGTGTTATTTCTTGCTTGATAAGCTGCATTCATTTCTGCAATGATTTGTTGATAGGTTTGATCCGCTTGGAGCTCAGCTGTGAAAGCATCCCAATCCTCAAGCGTGGCTTTGCCCATAATGATCTTTGTTTTCAAGTCTTGAATCTTTTTATCATAATCGCTGCCTAGCTTCGAACCCGTCTCCGTAATTAATCCCGATGCAGGGTTTGATACGCTCGCATCTGCAGCTTGATCAATCAGTGTTCTTTCATGTTTCAGCTTATCCGCAGGCAAGCCAGTACCCAAATTCCCGTATTTATCATATTTCATAAATATGTTCTGCATAAACTGGAAGCTCAGATCGTTAGTAGCGGCCTCAGTCAGCACATAATCATCGCCTTCTTTAGTAAAATCCTCGCCTTCCATGCCATATGCAGCAAGCTCATGCCCTTCATCGGACGCACCGTAATCGAGGAATGCAAGCAGCTTTTTAACTTTCTCCTCTTTAACGCTTTTCGAAATGACGAACATCCCGAAATGGCCGGTTCCCTTTGCTGCATACTTTCCGTTATTCCCTTCCAAATAAGGTGTCCATTCCAAATCGGCATCCGCTTTGCCGGCAGCTTGAAGCTCTTTGACCATCGTTGGTATTTGATTCGGTTTATCCGGAAAAATGCCCGCTTTGCCAGCATACACTAAGTCCTTGGCTTGATCATGCTTAAGCAAGGCAAAGTCCTTCGGAATGAGACTTTCATCGTATGCTTTCTTCAGCCATTCCAGCGCGTCACGCATGGATGGGTCAAACGTCATATCGACGAGCTTGCCGTCAACGGCTTTATACTTGCCGCCCGTACCCGTAAATGCTTCCTGAATAAAAGTAAACTGACCCATATCGGCTTGATTGACGTAACCGGACAATCCTACTGTATCCTTTTGGCCGTCAGGAGCATTGTCTTTGAATGCTTTCATAACCGCATATAATTCATCCATCGTCGTTGGAACTGCCAGGTTCAGCTTCTCTAGCCAATCCGTCCGTATCAGCGGCTGGGCATTCCCTTCAGTTGGCCGGACGCGCGGCACGCCATAAAGCTTTCCTTCAACTAGGTTGTTTGTAAACGTAATCGTTGGAAATTTCATTAGATTCGGATAATCCTTGATCAGCTCCGTTAAATCCCAAAACGCGCCCTGCTTGGCCATGTTCTGAAATGCGGCATTACTCGTGTCCGTAACAAGCATGAGATCCGGGAGCTTTCCGGAAGCAAGCGTTACGTTTACCTTTTCATTGAAATTGTTTGGCGTTACCCACGTGATGTCCAGCTTCGTATTCGTGCGCTTTTCGACTTCCTTCAAAATCCGGTTGTCTGGCGCCGGCGGTTCCTTCTGATAATAGATCGTCAGCACGCTCAAATCAGTCGGACCCTTGTCTGCTCCCTCACTGCCCTTGTTGTTCTGAGCTGCGTTGCCATTGTCCCCGCAGCCGGATATGACGAGCGTTAAAGCTAGCAAAGCCGTTAAACCCGCAAACCAATTTCTCTTTCTAATCATTACCTTTTGCCTCCCTGATCGGTCTTTTTATTATATCTCTCATTCCTTGACAGAGCCAACCATGGCCCCTTTTGCAAAATGCTTCTGCAGGAATGGATATACCAGAAGAATAGGAATGGTGGATATGATGACAGCCGCCATTTTTTTCGTTTCAGACGGGATGCTTGCCATGCCGGTATCGCTGGCAGCCGCCCCTCCCATCGCCGTTGAGGAATCGATCAGCATGTTTTGCAGCAATATCTGCAGCGGCCATTTGGCTGTATCGTTAATGAACAGCACCGCATTAAAAAACGTATTCCAATACGAAACGGCGTAAAATAAACCAAATGCGGCGAGCGAAGGCAGCGAAAGCGGGAGAATGATGCGGAACCATACGCTCATGTCGTTGCAGCCGTCAATGCGTGCAGCCTCCTCCAAGCCGACGGGAATTGAATCGAAAAAACCCTTCATTAGCAGAACATACCAACCGCTTGTTATAACCGGTATGATTAGCGACCATAGACTGTCAATCATTCCGAGCTCTTTTACGACTAAATAGCCCGGAATAATGCCTGGATTAAACAGCGTAGTCAACAGGATAAGAAACATGAGCGGTTTCCTGCCCCTCATTCGCTTACGCGAAAGACCATAGGACAAGGAAGAGGTAATGATCAAGCTGCACAACGTACCAACGACCGCCAGAAACGCACTGATGCCCGTTGCCCTCAAAAACGTCGAGGTTGACAGCAAATACTCGTAGGAAACGAGCGTCCACGTTTTCGGGAATAGCAGCAAGCCTCCTTGGCGGTACTCTTCCGGCGTCGTGAACGAAATGACGAAAACATAATAGAACGGGAACAAGCATAAAGCGCCTACCAGCAGCAGAATAGTTACGTTTATAGCGCCAAAGGCACGGTCAAAGCCGCTTTCCCGAATCGCCGTTTTGTAAACCTTGCTCATTAATACACGCCCTCCTCGCCGAATTTTTTCGCAAGCCAATTCGCAAATATGACCAACGCCACACCGATAAAGGATTTAAACAGCCCGACTGCCGTACTGTAGCTGAATTGGGCTTGCAGGATGCCTACTCGATAGACATAGGTATCGAACACCTCGGCAACCTCCGACACTGCGCCATTCATCATGAGGTATACCTGCTCGAAGCCCACGTCCATGATATGGCCGATACGAAGAATCAATAGAATGATAATTACGTTGCGGATTGCAGGCAAAGTGACATGCCACATTTGGCGCAATCTGCCTGCTCCGTCCAGCTTCGCCGCTTCATATTGCTGCGTGTCCACGCTTGCGATCGCTGCCAGAAACAGAACCGTTCCCCACCCCACTTCCTTCCAGATCGACTGCAATGTAAGCAGTACCCAGAAATAATCAGGATTGGTCAGAAAATCGACTTTCTCATGCCCGAACGCAGCAAGCAGCTGATTAATAACCCCTTCCGATTGCGAAAGCATAAGAAAGCTCATGCCTACAATGACTACCCATGACAAGAAATGAGGCAAATAAACGATCGATTGAATCGTCTTTTTGAACCATTGCAACCTCAACTCGTTCATCATTAAAGAAAGCAAGATCGGCAATGGGAAGAAGAAGATTAGGCTTAAAGCATTAATCGCCATCGTATTTCTGAATATTCGGTAAAATTCAGGATTTGCGAATAATCGCTGGAAGTGCTCCATTCCTACCCACTCACTGTGAAGGAAACCGAGATACGGGGAATACTCCTGAAAGGCAATGAGCACTCCCCACATCGGGATATACTTAAAAATTAGGAAATATAATAGCCCGGGAAATACTAATAGATACAAAAATAAATCTCTGCGCAGCAGCTTGCCTTCATTCCTAAGCCTAGCTCTTAAGCGATGCCCTAAGCTTGCTGCTTCCTTCTGCGGTTGAACAAACTCCATGTTCGTATTCACTGGTTAGCCACTCCTCTATCTGCTTGACTGCTATGGTTTGGTGCTCGGCAACTTCCTCTACTATAGGCCTGACACAGCTTGAACGCTTTAACAAATACTTGCAAAACGACTTAAATGAGCTAACAAAATCTTGTTAAAGGATAAATTAAAGATGATTTCAAATCTAAACCCGTTATATTAGAAGATGGCTTGACAGAATCTATCCTTGCGTAGTAACTTTATTTTAGTTAAGGACTTAACTACTTATCGGCGGTGATAGAAATACGATGAAAGACCTTCAAGATTACGTACATGATTTGCCTCTGCCCACACAGGTTTTTTTCTCATTGGTGGAAGCAACCGCCAAGCTGGTGGATGTCTCGGAGAAATACTGGCATTCCAAAGGGCAAAACGGCGCAAGAATTCGTATCCTGGTCGAAATCATGAAGGAAGGCGGCTCGATTCTGCCCTCCATGCTTGCCCAGAAAATTGGCGTTACCAAATCCAACATTACGCTGCTGCTTGCTCCGCTTGAGAATGAAGGCTTTATACACAGAGCGAGCCATCCCAGTGACGGCAGAAAAACCATCATTTCCATTACGCCTGAGGGACAAACGCTTTTGTTGAACCATTTGCCAGAGAACCGGGCAGGCATTACGGACAAAATGAGCAAACTGAATGAACAGGAATTAGCCATGCTGCTGAGTTTGCTGTCTAAATTAAATAAGCCCTGACGGGGCTTTCTGCCAATATGGTTCAGGACTTAACTACATGGCCCGAAGAGAAAAGGATGAGGACTTATGACAATAGCCATTACAGGCGCGAACGGACAATTGGGTCGACTCCTTATAGATGAGCTTATCCGTTTCATGCCCGCGGAGCATATCGTCGCCTGCGTTCGTCAACCGGCGAATGCGGCTGACTATGCCGAGAAAGGCATACACGTTCGATATGCCGACTATGATCAGCCGGTATCGTTAGATCAAGCCTTCTCAGGGATTACCAAGCTCCTGCTCATCTCCAGCTCGAATCAGGATGATGCCGTTCGGCTTCGCCAGCATCAGCATGTCATTGATGCGGCCAAAAAAGCAGGCGTACAATATTTAGCCTATACGAGCTTTGCGTTTATCGGTGAAGCTGCAATCTCACTGACGCAGCTTCATTTGGCTACAGAGCAAGCAGTAGTGGAATCCGGCATCCCTTACACCTTCCTGCGAAATGCACTCTATACTGACTTTGCCCTTTCGCTTGGGCTGCATGAAGCTATCGCGACGGGGCAGCTTCGTTACCCGCCGGGGGAATGGTCGTTCAACTCAGCAGTGCGCGAGGATCTCGCAGTCGCGGCTGCAGCCGTTCTTATCGGAGACGGACACGCGAATAAAACCTATGAGCTTGCTGCTCCAGCAGCTTGGACCTTTCATCAGCTGGCTGCCGTTTTGCAGAAGCTGACAGGAAAAACGATCTCCCTTCATCCAGATCCAGAACTACAGCATTGGATCTATCCCTTCTTACGGAAAATCGACACCTCTTCTACTTCGGATGATTTAGTTAACTTGCTAGGCAGGCCGGTTACCCCTTTAATAGATAGCATTAAACCCTTCATTCAAACCGACTAAACTCAGACTATCGCATGGCCCACGTGAAAATTCCCCCCTATACGATGAACTCGAGTAGGTTAGTCCCATAACAGGCACAAAGAACCTTCACCGTCACTATAAAAGTGGAGGTGAAGGTTCTTGTTCAACCCTGTGTTGCATGCTTAGCGGTAGCTGCCCATTTCAGAATGACTGTTGAGAAAGCCCGCTACCATTTAGTTCAGGAACAATCTCGCATTCGGAACAATTTGCTTCGATTGGGAAGCGCTTGACCATGAGAGTGATGCATGCGCGTTTCCGCCATTCTCCAAATATTCCATCTTGATGTCATATTTCACTCCTGCAGTAAGAGAAACCGTTGCGCTTAGTTCACCGTTCATAGACTGCCATTGGTTAATGACTTGTACGCCGTTAATCCAAAGGCGCACACCGTCATCCGTATGCGTGTAGAACGTATACGTTTCCGTATATTGCGGCTGTACTTTACCTGTCCAGCGAATCGTGAACCATTCCCCTGGAACGTTGACGGTCGGGCGGTCACCGCCCCAATCGAAATCGATCGTGGCATCGGTACGCTCCATCTCCAAGCTTCCGAAGTTGCCTGCATAATATTGCCCGAGCAAGCCGTTGCCCGTACCGCCTCCAGAGCCGGCGTTCGTCGTGACGCTAAGCGCATTGCTTGCTGCGGACAGGTTGTTTGCCGCATCCTTCGCTTTTACCGTGAAGGTGTATGCCGTGCTTGCAGCCAGGCCTGTCACCGTGATCGATGTTGCGCTCGCTCCAGTTGTTGTGCCTGCAAGGGTACTGCCGTTGTAAACGTTGTAGCCCGTCACTCCGACGTTATCGGTAGATGCGCTCCAAGTCAGATTAACGCTCGTGTCTGTTTTGCTAGGAGATGCTAGGTTGGCAGGCGCACTTGGTGCTGTCGTGTCTCCTGCGGCAGCATTCGTCGTAACGCTAAGCGAATTGCTTGCTGCGGACAGGTTGTTGGCCGCATCCTTCGCTTTTACCGTGAAGGTGTAAGCCGTGCTCGCTGTCAAACCCGAAATTGTGATCGATGTCGCGCTTGCTCCCGATGTCGTTCCAGCAAGGGTGCTGCCGTTATAGACGTTATAACCGGTTACGGCAACGTTATCGGTAGACGCGCCCCATGTCAGGTTCACGCTAGTTGCTGTCTTGCTTGGCGATGCTAAATTCGCCGGCGTGCTTGGCGCTGTCGTATCGCCTGGATTCGGTGTTCCGCCGGAAGCGGAGGATAATCTAGCATTAGCCCAGTCCGCATGATCGTAACCGGTGCCGTCGCCTGCATCCCCTGCGACTAGCTTCAGCACAGAGACGCCCGTCACATCTAGATCGATGCTTTTCGTTGCCGTATTGGCGTTCATGATTCCGCTGTCGTACGCCTTGACGCCGTCCAGCCATACCTCGAATGTAACGGTGCCGTTATTCACGGCCAACACTTCATCGTCCACTCCAATATCGGATTGGAAACGATAATAGTTACTGTTTAAGTTATAAGTGATTTCTGAAATCGCATGCGTGCCGATACCTTTGGCATAAGTAACGCCGTTCAATGTAATGGTACGCGACTCATTGCTCTTATCCTTTTGTACGTTGCCCCAGCCCGTTGTTGCCGATGACCACGTCAAATCACTGATGTACGTATTTACTGCCGGAGCATTCGTCGTAACGCTAAGGGCGCTGCTCGCTGCGGATAGATTGCCTGCCGCATCCTTCGCTTTTACCGTGAAGCTGTATGCCGTGCTTGGTGTAAGCCCAGTAACCGTCAAGCTGGTGGAGCCCACGCCAGTCGTCGTTCCAGCAAGTACGCCGCCGCGGTAAATTTCATAGCCCGTTACGCCAAGATTATCGGTAGATTGCGACCAAGTTAAGCTGACGCTTACGTCCGTATGGGACGGTGACGCTAGGTTTGCCGGTACCGATGGAGCCGTCGTGTCTGGCGCATTCGTAGTGACATTCAGCGTATTGCTTGCTGCCGAAAGATTGCCTGCCGCATCCTTTGCTTTGACCGTGAAGCTATATGCCGTGCTTGGCGTCAACCCTGCTGCGGTATATGCCGTGCTGCCAACTCCTGTTGTTGTGCCAATCAACGTGCCGTTACGGTAAACTTCGTAGCCGTATACCCCTACGTTATCCGTTGAAGCCGACCATGTCAGGTTGACGGATACGTCCGTTTTCGATGGGGAAGCTAGGCTTGCCGGTGTGCTAGGTGCCGTTGTATCCGGCGGTCCTGCATTCACGTTAACCGTTTGCTCCTTCAAGCTTGCTCTTCCTTCGTTATCCCAAACCACGAGAGTAACGTGGTATGTACCAGCTTTCTGGTACGTGTAGCTAGGGCTTACCGTCGTGCTAGGAACACCTTCGCCGAAATCCCATAGATTCTCGGAAATAGAACCGTTGTCCGTCGACGTGTTCGTAAACGTAATCGGTGATCCCAATTGAACGGTTACCGGTGCGGTAAAGTTTGCTACCGGCTTCGGATTCGAGAACCCGCGGCTTGTGAGCTGCGTATTCGTGCCGTTGCCGCTAACGATATTTCCGCTCCACTCGAGATTCGCGGCGCTTGACGGGTATTGGTCAATGGACTCTCCCGTGTTGCCCGTAATCGTGTTATTAATGAAGCTTAAACGGTCAACGCCAGAAGCCGTCGTAATTTCGATGCCTTTTCGGCCATTGTTGATGATCTGATTGCTGTCGAACGTCAGGTTCTGCGAGTTGCCGTGAACGCGGATGGCATTTCCGCCGTAGCCGGCATAAGCAGCCTGCGGATTGTCACGCGGTCCGTCTTTGAACGTGTTTTTATAAAAATATTGATATTGCTCTGTTTGTCCTGTTCCTTCGCCTTGGAGCTGCATGCCCCACATGACCATATTCTGAATCGTATTGTAGCCCCAATACTGGTAGCCGGTTCCCGGCGATTGCTGCATGCCGACCTGCTGTCCGCCGTCTACAAGGTTGCCAGTCGTAACGCCGTGCTCGACCATAACCTCAAGACCCATGTATCCTACCGAGCCGTCGGTTGCTTTAACCACATTGTTGCGGACCGCGATGTATTTGGAGCGTACGGCGCTAATCCAGTGATCGACATGATTATCCTCGATAAGCGAATAATCGCAATCCGTGTGAAGCTCGATACCGAGACCTTCCGTATGATGGCCCGTTCCCGTAATGTTATTGCCGCGAACCTCAACGTATAAGCAGCCGTCATTCGCGAATATGCCGCCTCGTCCGGTATCATGGATCGTGTTATTGAGTATTTTCGCGTAGTTAGAGCCCCAGCCCGCTCTTACTGCACCGCCCCAAGCCGAGTTTACGCCGATGTTTGTAATGATATTATCGCTAATCTCGATATTCGGCGAACCGATCGCATACAGGGCAAACGGACCAAATCCCGCCGAAGCGGTAAAATCCTTTACGCGCAGCTGGCTCATTTTGTTATTGCTGCCGCCTTCGGATACGACCGCGGACAACACGGAATTGTTGCTGTTGCCGTCAAGCGTCAGATCGGAGATTTCGACATTCGATAGATTATAGAAGCTGAACATTCTTTCTTGCCCGGTAGAGGTGGATTTAATAATGGTCGTATCGCGGTTTTCACCTTTGATCTTTACGCCTGTTTTACCGGTAACCGCGCCGCTCAGATGATAAGTTCCGGCAGGTATATATACCGTATCTCCTGAAACAGCGGCATTGATCGCGTTCTGGAAAGCCGTTTTATCGTCTGCCCCATCCGAACCGCTCGCACCGTAAGCGGTTACATTCAAACTTGCAGCAAAAGCGCCTGGCAACGGAATAATAGGAAGCACCAACGCAATAGATAAAGAAATACCGAGCAGCTTCGATTTCATCGTTTTAAAATTCATCTTAAAACATCCTCTCCCTTATCGAATGGTATAGCGGTATCTTACAAAAAGCGACCTATTGCATCAACCAGCCTCCCCCTTCTAACGATGTACAGTAAGGCGTCACTCTTGCATCTTTCTACAGCCATCATGCCAAATCTATTCCGTAATTGAAACTGTACAATTGGCTAATCCATGCAATTTAACGCTATATAATTTACGTATTAGTGGATAAAGTAGGAATAGGCCAAGTTTCACCTCCTAATTATTGGTATGAACATAGAAATCCCGTCCCTCGGATGAAGGACGGGATTTGTCGCCGTTACAATGCTATTCGGAATAATTCAGTAGATTAGCGATCATGGCTGCTGCTTCGGCACGCGTCAAAGCTGCTGAAGGCGCAAATTCACCGTTTGCACGCCCTTTGATTAGCCCTTTGCTCGCCAATTTCTGCACGGCTTCTTTCGCCCATTGCGGAATGGCATCGTTATCGGCAAATGGCGCTGCTTGCTCCGTTACGGGTTGCAGCACAATTGCTTTAGCCGCGATAACAGCCATTTCTGCACGTGTAATGGCCGCCTGCGGACGGAAGCTGCCATCCTCAAAGCCGTTAATCCAGCCTGCTTGCGTCGCTTGCGCAACAGCCTTAAGCGCCCAAGCGCCTATTTTCTGCTCATCGGCAAAAGAAGGCGGCTGCATGTCGTTATCCTGCGCCGGCTGCGCTTTCAAGGCTTGAACAAGCATGACCGTAAACTCTGCCCGCGTTATTTCGCGGCTTGGCTCGAAGGAAGCATCGCTCGTGCCTTGAATCATCATTTTGGATGCAAGCTCATGAATCGCATCGGAAGCCCAATGGGAATCCGGTACGTCAGTGAAGCTTTTGGATACCGTAAGTACTGCATATTTGCTGAAATGGTTCGTTTTCCCTGCCAGCTCGCCATTCATTGACTCTCCGCCTACATAGGACAAGCTGCCGTCATCAGCAATTCTATAGATGCCTGGCTTACTGCCGTTTTGTTGCTGAGCCGTCTTCATACGAATGCCAATCGGACTCGTGAACGAGGATAGCTCCGACAATTGGCCGTCGCGCTTGCGCAGCGCAAATGTGAGATCAAATATGGAGCCGTCAGCCTTGACCGTCAAGTGGGCAGAGCCGTTTGCTTTGGCCAATAGCGCATCGGCTTCGGCCTTCGACAGTTCTTTGACCGAAAGCACGATCTTGCTGTCAGCCCGGTCCGCCGCTGCAACGGATTCGGCTAGCTGCTTCAGCACGTCCGCTGATACGGTGAATGCAATCTGCTCCCATTTAAGCTCGAGCTGATTGCTGCCTAACCGCGTGCTTGCATCAACGGGCAGGATAATATCCTGAATGCCTTTCTCCACCTTAACCGTAACCGTGCCATTGCCGTTTGACGAAGCAAGCTCATCATTTTTGACGGCATACGAAGCTGGATGAGGGTTGATCGGAGGAATCGTCGGCGTGGTCTCAACCGGCGACGACGAGCCGTTCGTTGTAACGCTCAGCGGCGCGCTTGGCGCAGACCGATTCCCGGCAGCGTCTTTGGCAATAACCGTGAAGCTGTAAGCCGTGTTAGCCGATAGACCAGAAGCCGTGAAAGCTAAGGCATCTGTCGTGGAGCCTACAAGCTGCCCGCCTGCCAAAATATCATAGCCGGTCACGCCGACATTATCGGTTGATGCCGTCCAAGCGATGCTAATGCTTGTGTCAGACTTCGACGAAACCGTTAGTCCGGTTGGTGCATTCGGCGCTTCCTTCTCAAGCGGAGCACTAACCGTAATCACTTGCTCCTTCAAGCTCGCGCGGCCTAGGTCGCTCCATACGACAAGCGTTACACGGTATGTGCCAGGCTCGTTATACGTATGTGTCGGGTTAATATCCGTTGTAGGCAAGCCATCGCCAAAGTCCCAAAGATTCTCGACAATCGTGCCGCCGTTTGGCAGAGATGCATTTGCGAATGAAACCAATTCTCCCGTCTCGGCTGTAAGCGGAGCCTCGAAGTCAGCAGTCGGCTTCGGATCTGCGAATCCGCGTGACTCCAGCTGCGTATCCGTCCCGTTGCCGCTAACCGTATTGCCGCTCCATTCCAAATCCACTGCCGCTTCAGGATAGGTTTCAATCGTAGGGCCGGCGTTCCCTGTAATCGTATTATTAATGAAGCTAATACGGTCGACGCCTGCCGCGCCTGTAATATCTATCGCTTTTCCCCCGTTATTGCGAATGATATTGCTATCAAACGTAATATTCCGCGAGTTCCCATGTATGCGAACGCCGTAGCCGTCGTAACCCGGATAAGCGACCGATGGATGGCCGGTTTGCGTATTTTGGAACGTATTTTTATAGAAGTATTGGTTTTGCTCAATCTCCCCCGTACCCTCGCCCTGCAGCTGCATGCCCCACATTACCAGGTTTTGAATCGTGTTGAAGCCCCAGTATTGATAACCGGTGCCCGGCGATTGCTGCATGCCGACCTGCTGGCCTCCATCGACGAGATTATCCGTTGTAATCGAGTGATTGGACATGATTTCCAGCCCCATGCCCTTAACGGTATCTCCGGCGGTTTGAATCGTATTGCGGCGAATCGCATTATACTCAGACCTTACTACGCTTAGCCAGTGGTCGACTACGTTATCCTCGACCAAAGAATGGTTTACATTGGTGTGAAGCTCAATCGATAAGCCATGATCCGTATGCCCGGAACCGGTCACAACGTTGTTTCTGACGACTGCGCCTTCCACGCCATCATTCAGGAAGATGCCGCCGCGTCCGGTATCCGCTATCGTATTCCGAATAATAGTCGGATAATTGGAATCATAGCCAACCCGCATTCCCGCTCCCCACATCGAGTCTACGCCAATATCATTGAATTCGTTGTCCGTAATGACCGCATTGTCGTTATGCGCTACGAGAATTCCGAATGGACCAAAACCTTCGGCCCGCGTCATATTCATAATGCGATTGTGGTGCAGGTAATGTCCCCCGTTGCCCTCTGAAACCGTATCGTCGGCGATGATGCCACCATCGGCATTGGCGTTCCCATTGCCATCGAGCGTCAATTGCGCCACCTCAACATGGCTCCGGCCATTTAACGATATCAAATACCCAACGGAATCACCCGTATATTTGATGATTGTCGTATCGCGGCTTTCCCCGATCAGCTTAATATCCGATTTGCTTTCGAGCGTATCGGATATGTAGTAGGTGCCTGCCGGAATAACAACGGTATCGCCAGCCTCTGCGCCGTCAATGGCAGCCTGAATGCCAGCCAAATCATCGAGCTCATCGCTCCCGCTCGCTCCGTAAGCGGTTACATCTAATGACGAAGAAGCATAAGCGGTAGAGATTGGCAATGCAGGCAGCAGCAGTGTTGCCGTACATAACAAGCTTATGAACCGCTTGTTATTTTTGGAAATGCGTTTACTTTTGGGCTTGCTTGGCATCATTCATCTTCCTTTCTCATTTCAGATTGCATGCGCTCACAGGACATGGCTGCTAACGGGCAGGATGGTTGCTCATGATGAAGCCGGCTTAGCCGGATACCCTTTCATATGAAAGGCTTCCAGCTATAAGCCGACTCGCCGAGTGAATGCTGCAGTTACTCTCAGCATGACCAATACGTACTGAAAATCAAAGTGTACAATTCGCCAAACGATGTATAATCCAGCTGTACATTTTTCGAATAACCGCAAATATTACAGGATAAGCGCTAACGTTTCTCCCGCAGGCACGGAAATCCGTTTCCATGATACGGAGGCGCATGGGCCGAGCGGCTGCTTAGCCTCATCCTCTGATTCCACCAGCAGTTTAATGTGTGCTGGGAACTTCGTGTTATTGTGAATGGTAAGCTTTAATTCATCCTGCCCCGTAGCCTCAATACTGCAATCCACTTGATCAATGACAGTCACATAACCGCTTTTCTTGTTCACATGGATGCCGGGAAGCTCAGCAAAAGAGAGCATGAGAGACACCTCGCACCAGCATGAATAAGGAATCACCTCGCCTACGTATGCCGGTCCTTCCCAATCGCTCATGTTGACCCGCTCGCTCATATAGCCAATCGGCATGTCATCGCCATCCCAGCCTTTAACCGGTCGGTCTTCCCGCGACAAATATTGTGCCATGTTGCCGGCAATTTCTCTAAGCAGCTCCATATATAGCCCCTTGCCGGTAGCACGGTACAGCTTAAACAACGAATCGCCGGACAATGTGCAAATGCCTGGCGCGCTGTGCTTGTTCTGAACGTTCGCAATGACTGAGCCCGTAGTGCGGATGCCGAGCCGATCGAAGGTTGAGCCTTTCGGAAAACGGAAATCATAGGAAACACACCAGCTCATGCACTGCAGCGCAGCCTCCTCCGCATGCGCGAGCCATACCTGATCACCGCACTCTTCGAACAGCACCATATAGGACTCCAGCAGCGCAAACGCGGACTCGCTGTCCGGACACTGCAAGATTTCACCGGGACCGCCGGTCGTGACTCCCTGCCTCGTGAATTGGAGGTGGAAATATTCAGCAGCCTGTTCGGCAACCGCAATATAGGCGCTCTCCTTGAAATAAGAACCATACAACGCTAGGCCTGCGGGAGCTATACCCGCACCTGCCGATCCGCCGACCAGCATGTCCCCCGTTCCAGAATGAACCCACTGGCCGAATTGCCCATAGCTGCTCCAGAGCTTTACAAAGGCATCAGCTAGCCGTCTGGTACCTGCAAGCCAGCTTTCAGGTATGACGAATGCAGGCATAACCTTTCCTAGAGCAATGAAATGCTTCATGATGAAATACAGTGCATCCGCGCTCTTCCGCAAAATATGCCATTGCTCGGGATGGTCCCGGTCCGGAGCATCGCTGAATTCATCCCCGTACCATTGTCCCTTGTAACATACGCCGTGAAAGAAGCCGGACTCCGTCTGGCTGCTGAACATGAACCGCAGCGTGTCCAGCGCCCGCTGCGCGGAAAGCTCACTGCCCTCCAGAAGCAGCGCATAGCTCGACATACCGCCGCCGACCCATCCAATCTGCCAATCCTGATGCTTCATATCGATGGTCCCGACCGCGTAATAGCCAAGCTGCTCATTCCAGTTCAGCGCATTATATTTCTGCTCCTGAACTTCCCATGCAGCAGAGAGCGGCAAACTTGGCGCAAGCGGGGAACTCGGCTTGCCTTGCTGCCTAACCTTAGCCAATTTCTCGAACAAGCCGTTTACGGAATCGCATGGAAAACGATAAACCTTGGCTCTCAGAACGACGGTCTCGCCAGGCTTGAAATCATGCCCTCTGTCCGCGCTCGGTACGCTTGTCGTCGTCATCTCATACTTCCTGTCAGGCCGGACTCCCGGTGCCTGGAACGAAATTCGGGCAGTATGCCGATCTTCGCTCTCCTCCATATGCATGGAGGTGTCGCCAAGGTTCGTCGCTTGCTCGGTTATAAACAACCAGCCCGTACCGGACTTCTCGTCGAATGTGCCGATTGCGGGCGTCGCCGCATCACCGGTCAGCAAATGAAACCCTGATGCTTCGTCTTGCACGGCCGATAACCTTGGAACATCCGTAATCGTCGTCGGAATGTCAGGACCGCGTTCCGTAAGCTTGGTCCAGCATGGCGCATAAGGCAGCTTGCGCACGTTGAAACGATTGCCGTTATATACGGCACCGGGAACAAGCACATAGTTATGCTCTGACCAGTCGCTGAAGCGAAACGACAGCGAGGCAGCCGTCTGCTCCGAATAGCCGGCTGATCGGAATTGTGCAGTCAGCTCTAGTCCCTCCAACCGTTCGGGATCGCCTTTTGCATCCAGCTTTACGCTCCATTCCGCGCCTGCGGCCGTTACTGTTTTCCCGTTTGCTCCCTCCAAGTTCATCTTGCACTGCTCCAGCTCCGCAGCATTCTCGTATCTCCTAATGAACGCCTCGACCTTTACGTTTGCTAACCATTTTTCTATCGCTTCAACCGCCATTCTCCATTCTCCTTTCTCTTGCTGCATCAATAATCATTTGTTTTCTGTTACTCGGCGCTGACCCCAATGACTACTTCCGATGAATGCAGGCCTGCAGCCGTTGCTTTAAGCGTTATGCTTCCATTGCCAAGACCTGCCTGCACAAGAGCCAGCGCATGGCCATTGAAAGCCCTTCTGCTGCTTGCTTTATCTGATTCATGACTGCTTGGGTTGCCGTTGCCTACGCCGAGCAGCGTACCCGCACCTTCTACCTGGAAGTGCACCAATGAATCCGCGTAGGGAACCACGTTGCCGCTCATATCCAAAATGCTTACCCTCACGGCTGCTACATCCGCACCGTCCCCGCTAATGGCAGTACGATTCGCTTCTAAACGAATTGCATGCGGTTTACCCGCCGTTATTCGCTTGCTCTCTGCCACTGCTGACCCGCCTATTTTACCAACTGCCGTAAGCTCCCCAGGCTCGTACGCAACCGCCCACTCCATGCTGTAATGCGGCTTCACCGTCCGTTCTCCAAGCGATCTGCCGTTCAAAAACAGCTCTACGGATTCGCAATTCGTGTAGACCGCAGCCTTAATCTGCTCTCCTTCGCGCTCCGGCCAATTCCAATGCGGCAGCAAATGGACGATTGGCTCATCGACCCATAACGCCTTCATCAGATAATAGACATCCTTAGGAAACCCGCATGTATCCATCATGCCGTAATGCGAGCTTATGCACGGCCATTCGTACGGCGTAGGCTCGCCTCTGTAATCAAAGCCCGTCCATACAAAAATACCGGTAAGGTAAGGATGCCGAAGCACATCGGTCCATGATTTCTCTGGACTGCAGCCCCAAGAAGGGATATTCGTTCCATATTCCGTGCAATAGCCCTTAACCGGGTCATCCTCGTATATGCCCCTAGTCGTTGTATAGCTTGCGGATTCGCTGCCAAGTATAAGCCGGTCCGGATTTTTCCTCCGCCCATCCACGTCGGCTCCGCGATGACCGTAGTTATACCCGACAATGTCGATCGCTTCCGCATAACCTCCGCTGCTCCAGCCATGGTTCATCGCCGCCATCGTCGGTCTCGTGGGATCCAGCTTATGTGCAAGCTGCGACATCGACCGCAGTATGCGGGCTCCCATGACCGTACCTTCGAGCACCTCTTCATTCTCCAAGCTCCATAGGATGACGGAAGGGTGATTGCGATCGCGCACAATCATCGCTTTTAATTCATCCATGCCTCTTGCCGAGCTGTCCAGCTTCCGATTCTCATCCATGACGAGCATGCCCAGCTCATCGCACAAATCAAGCAGCTCGGGTGATGGCGGATGGTGGGCGCTGCGGTAAGCGTTGCAGCCCATCTCCTTCAAGAGGGTTAGCTTGTAAGCAATCAATGCCTTAGGCATGGCAACGCCTACCCCCGCAAAGTCCTGATGATTGCTCGTTCCTTTGATCGGATAATGATTTCCGTTCAGTAAAAAGCCCCGCTCTTTATCAAACGCAATCGTTCTTACCCCGAATCGCGTCTCGACCCGATCGACCAGCTTACCATCTTCGTATAGCTCGGTCGTCGCTATATATAGGAAGGGATGCTCTGGCGACCATAGCTCAGGCGCATCCATGTTGATCGCAAGCTCTATCGTAATTTCCTCTAATCCAATAAGAACGGCATGGCTAGATTGCTCTGCAACCATCCGACCGCTCTCTCGCTCGCGAATGGCGGTACGGCAGGTAATTGATCGGCTGTTTTCCCCTTCGTTTATTACTTTCGTTTCCAGGGAAATGACGGCTTCTCCGCCTTGGCCGACGGTTGTGGTTACAAAGGTTCCATGCGGTGCGACATGAAGCGTATCAGTCGCTTGCAGCCAAACATGACGATAGATGCCGCTGCCCTCATACCACCAGCCTTCATGATCGGAGGCATCCACCTTCACGAGCACGATATTTTCTCCCTCCTCGCCATAGCGGAGCACATCGGTTATATCGTAAGCAAAACTGGTATAACCGCCGAAACGCTCGCCGATCAGATGACCGTTCACCCATACCGTGCTTCTGCCCGTAACGCCATCGAAGCTGAGTCCTATTTTTTTCCCTAGCTGCTCCGCCGGGATGGTGAACCGTTTGCGATAAAAGCCGATTCCTGCCTGCAAATAGCCATGGCTGCCTGCTCTCGAACCCATGTCGGGATCATTGATGAACTGTCCTTCCGGACACCAGTCATGCGGCAAACGGACACTCTCCCATCCTTCCTGCATGTGCTGGGCTTCCTTATCTACATAGGCGATGTCCAGCCATTCGCCTTCCTCCCGCTTCCCGCAATCGGTCAAGCCGCCCGTCATCCCCCCTTTAACCGCGTAAGGAATGAACAGGTCACCTTTGTGAAAATACCAACCTTCATCGAAATGTTGTCTGCTTCTTGCTCCATCTGTCATTTCCTTTTCCTCCATTCGCAAGCTACTCCGGCATAAGCGAAATCCTTCTTTTCTGTCGATCGAAGGTTAAGTTAACACGGGAGCCGACACCAGTCTACTGTGAAAAAAACGATTAAGTGTACTTTATTTGAAAGCACTTGCACCCAGTGCTGCATCGGTTTTATAACTATAATGTACAGTTTCTATATAGGGGGTCTTTAAGGATGAGCATCATTTATTATGTAGCGGCAAACGGAGACGATAACGCGCAGGGAACAAGAGAGGAACCATTCCTTACGATAAAAAAAGCGCAGGAAGAGACGCGCCGGCTTATCCAAAATGGAATGGACCAAGACGTAGAAGTATTGATTAGGGGCGGGCTATACGAGCTAGATTCTCCGCTCCGGTTTGACCATAGAGATTCCGGGAGAGACGGATGCCTAATCCGCTACGCGTCTTTCCCGGGAGAAGAAGCGGTTCTTGCTGGCGGCAAACGTTTAACCGGATGGATCCCGTATAAAGGAAGCGTTTGGTCAACGAAGCTGGATGCGGGCTTCCGTTTCCACACGCTGTATGCCGACGGCAAACGCATTCAGCAGGCCAGGCTGCCCGCGGCCGGTTATTTTGAAACGGCTAGCCTTATTGCCCTTGATGATGAACTGGCTAACAAAAGCGGCATCCGCTATCGCTCGGAAGATCTCCCTGCCCACTATGACTTGGCGAGTGCTCAGGTGTTTGTCTGGCCGGGAGAAGGCGAATGGAATTGGTTCTCTGAGACGAAGCCCGTCGCTTCCGTTCAACCTGAAGAACAGCTGCTGCTGTTCGAAAGCCCGTCCACCTGGCCAATCGGAGCTGGTTCCCAGTACTATCTTCAAGGCTCCCTGGACTTCCTTCGGGCGCCAGGGCAATTCCATCTGGATTCGGCTGCGAACACGCTTTACTACTTTGCTCCGGAAGGCGTCACGGATCCAAACGAGCAGATTATTATCGCTCCGACGATCACGCGGCTGCTCGACATCAATGGCAGCAGCGCCAACGAGCCGGTACGCAATCTGCAATTTGCAGGACTTCGCCTGACCTGCACCGATTTCTTCGGGGAGTACCGCATGATGGATGACAACGTGGAGCAGGAGGCGCATCGCGAGGGCTTGGTCTATTGCAATCATGCCGAGCACATTCAAATCGCAGGCTGCAGGCTTGAGCTATCCGGAAGCTGCGGCATTTATCTGGATCGCTATGCCAAAAACATAACGATTGACAGGAACGCGATCCGCCATTTCGGGTACATCGGAATTAGCTTGAATGGTTTTGCGCCTGGCACCGGGCCATTCGACAGCGCCGATGCTTCATTTACCAACGGTAACCATGCCATTACGAATAATCGAATCGAGAATGGCGGCGAGCTCGTCGGTCACGGCTGCGGGATTCTGCTTTACCAGAGCGGACATAACCAAATAAAACACAATATCATTGCCCATATGCCTAGGTACGGCATCTCCATGAAGGGTCTCCGGCATAAAGCGATGCCAGCCGAGCTATATGGCATTCCGGTTACTTGGGAGAACCATTGGGATTTCCTGCACAGCAAAAGCAATATCATAGCTTACAACGATATTTCGGAGGTAATGACAGACAGTCAGGACGGCGGCTTGATTGAGGCCTGGGGAGTTGGGCGAGGCAACGTCATCCACAGCAATTACCTCCATGACAGCGGCATCCATTTCTCCTTTGGATTCGGGATTTATTTGGATGATGCAGCCGATGATTTCACTGTGACTAACAATGTCATAACCCGCTTATACAGCACAGGCGAGGGCAAGCTTTGGATGCTTATTTTCTCGAAGGGCATAGGAAATCGGATCTTTAACAACCTGATTGTTCAGAATCCGGCAGCTATCTCGGCAATCGGATCACAGGAAATGGCCGACGAAGAAAACAAGGATATCGAAATTGCGCGCAATATCATTTACAATTCAGGCTATCTATATTATTTTGTTAACTATAGCGATGTGAGATTCACAGCTGCAGACCGCAACCTTTATTGGAATAACGGCGCACCCTGCAAGGTAGCGGGCTGCCTGCCGCTTACCGCTAGCGGCGAAGACGTTCTTGGCAGAGAGGAGTACGACTGGGCGCAGTGGCGATCTCTAGCAAACGGCAAATACGACGAGGAAACGATTCATAAGGAGCCTTCGTTCATGCTTGCCGAGAAGGCTGATTACCGTCTGCAGCCGAAGTCTCCCGCTTATCTTATAGGTTGGAGCGATATCGAATTCGATAAGATCGGTCCGCAATAAACAGATCGTAGACACAGGGGGCTTGGATCGGATGAAGGTATTCGGATTCTATAAATCCAAAAAATATTTGCAACGGGTCATGATCTCCATCATGGGCTCCATGGTAGTCGTACTCGTTGCATCATCGGTATCCAATACGTATATTCTAGAGAAATCGGTCAAAAGTATTCAAGAGGAGTCCAACTTAAAGGTACTCTCGCAAATTCAGTACAATCTATCCTACATGAACGATATCATCACGAGGCTTTCGAACTTCGTTTATCGCGACCATTTTCTTATTCCGCTAATGTTTAATGATGATCTGCCCAAAATGGATCTGATCCGCGGCCATCGCCAAATGTCGAATATTATGGAGAGCTCTTCCTTCCTGCATTCGATGGTCATCTACAACAAATCACAATCGAAGCTGTATGGCACGAGCAGCAGCCTGCTGCTCGACGGCGGCGAAACCGACCAGCGGATCAGGAGCCTGCTTCTGGATGGCAAAAATCCGCAGCCAACGAACCGCCTCATTCCGATGAGCCTCGGACAACAGGCAGGGCGCATCGATACCTTTGCTTTTATCGTAACGGATTCCCTGAAACCGTTCTCAAGCACGCAATCCGCCATAATTTTGTTCATTAAATCCGACTGGGTATTCGAAAGCCTGAAAAAAATGAACGTAGCCAGCGACCGCGATCAAGGCGAAATTTACATTCAAACACAGGATGGAACTTTGCTATCGTCTGATCCTCACGCTACTTTTGTATCCGATCAGGCTCAAACGCAGGTTAAAGCGCTTGTAGAAACTCATAAAGCAGAAGAAACCCGCTCTTCCGGATTTTTTATAGGGCAGCTTTCCGGCGAGAAGGAAATGGTTACCTTCATGGATGACGGCCTTGGCGCCTGGACTATTCTATATATCCAGTCCTATGACAAGCTTATGGGAGCAGTAAACCATACGCGCAATCAATCCTTGCTGATCTCTGGCCTGTTCCTGCTGCTTGCGATCGGGTTGTCGGTAGGATTGTCCTATAAGCTGTACAATCCGATTGAAAATATGCTGAAACGAATCCGGCCCCATCTGCCTGACGGCAAGCAAGACGGCAATGGCGCCGGAGATGAGCTTCTGCTTATGAGCGACAATTATATGAAGCTGTCAGAGCAGCTGAGCGAAATCAGCTCCGAGCAAATCGTAAGCAAATATTATATCCGCAGGTTTTTGTCCGACAGCCAGCTGTTCTCCGACCATGACATGCAGCATCTGATCGAGAAGCATCATCTCAACATATCGGTCAAGGATCATTTGCTCGTTTGCGTACTCAAGATCGATCAGTACTCAGCCTTCGGCAGCGGCATGGCAGGAGCGTCCAACAAGCTGTACAACTTTGCCATTATCAACATCGCGCAAGAAATCATGGGCAGCCACTATCCATGCGAGGCCGTCGAGATCAGAGGTGACCATGTCGTTCTTATTTTGTCGCCAAACGAGGCTGATTCGGACAGTCGGTTCGAGCAAGTCATGCCGAAGCTCCAAGAGATTCAAGAGACGATCGAGCGCTTTTACAGCATTTCATTGTCCTGCGGCATTAGCGATGTCATTTCCAATTATTCGTTTCTGTCGACCGCTTATACGCAGGCACTCCGTTTCAGCCAATATATGATCGTAAAGGGGCATAAAGCTATTATTTCTTCGGAGGATATTAAAGGCAATCTGTCTAGCAAGCAGGTCTCGCTTCCAGACGCAACGGAGAAAAAGCTGGCCGAAGCGCTTAAGAAAGGACAGCTGACCAACGCCGGCAGTGAGCTGGAGAAGGCTTTTTCGCTAATCGCGGGCTTCCAATATGACGATATGATTCGCGCGGTATCCAATCTTGCCTGGGTCATCAAAAACGCAGCCAGCGAAATAAACGAGAACCGTGTCGTAAACTTTTCTGTCGATCTTGATTATATCCATCAAATTACGCAGGAGAAGGAAACGCTAGAGGAGATGTATCTCTCCCTCCTGTCGCTTTGCGCCAAAATTTGCGAAGGCCAGCGCCCTGCCAACATGGAACGGAACGAAATGATGCTTGAAACGGTGAAAGAGCTTATCGAGCAGAAGTTTTCCGATATCAACCTAAGCCAGCAATCCATCGCGATGAGCGTCAAGCTGTCCTCTGCCTATATCGGCAAGCTGTTCAAAGAGAACTATAAGCTGTCCATTACGGAGTATATTAATGAGGTTCGCCTCACCCATGCACAGATGCTGCTTGAGCAGAACAACTATACGATAACCGAAATTATGGACAAATGCGGATATGCCAACCAAAGCTACTTTTTCCGACTGTTCAAAGGCAAGGTCGGCAGCACGCCGAAGGAATACCGGATGAAGAAATCGATCTCATAAGCCGCTATTTATAGCCGAATAGACCCTTTGCACACTGCCTGCAGTGAGCAAAGGGTCTATTCATTTGGCGCCATATCTACGAATATTCACAAATTCGAATATTTTACACCTTTGGAATACAGTAATTCGCAAAACCTATTCTACCCACGGCCCCAGCTTCATGGCATGATTGGCATCATAACAGGAACGCATCAGATGGAGGAGATCACAAGTGGCCAAAACAGAACCGGGAGTTCCGGGTCTACAGGCAGCAAGCAAACAGAGCAAGCCCGGATGGCTTCGCTCGGAATGGAAGCATTTGAAAAAAAATCGGGAGCTGCTGCTGCTCGCCATGCCAGGCATATTATTCAAGTTTGTAATCGCCTACATTCCTATGATCGGGCTCATTCTGGCCTTCAAGTATTTCAGGTATGATCAAGGCATCTTCGGCAGCAAGTGGGTCGGCTTCGATAACTTTGAGTTTCTATTCAAAGCGCAGGATGCCGTCCGTATTATCCGCAACACCCTGCTCTACAATATGTCTTACATTATTCTTGGAACCGTAGCCGCCCTGCTGCTCGCTTTGCTCCTTAACGAGCTAAGCGGCAAGCTCATCAAGATTTATCAGACCACGATGTTTTTGCCTTACTTTATATCCTTTGTGCTCGTCGGCTATATCACGAACGCCTTTCTCGAGCATAAAGGCGGCTACCTCAATACGATTATTGGCTGGTTCGGCCTAGATCCTCACAAATGGTATTTGGAAACGGCGCCTTGGATCTTCATCCTGCCGCTCGTCTCTTTGTGGAAAGGCATAGGCTTCTCTACGCTCGTCTATTATGCCGGCATTACGGGCATCAGTACCGATTATTACGAGGCTGCCAGGCTTGACGGCGCTTCCCGCATTCAGATGATGTGGCGGATCACGCTGCCGCTCCTTAAACCGCTTGTCATTATATTGTTCATTCTAGGACTGGGCAACATATTCCGCGGCGACTTCGGCTTGCATTATTTCGTACCGAACAACGTTGGCCCGAATTTCCCGACAACCGATATTATTGACACCTATGTATACCGCGCCCTTACTAAGCTAGGCGACATTAATTCCGCGGCGGCGGTCGGCTTCCTGCAATCAGTAGTTGGTTTGGTCACGGTTGTATCCGCCAATTATCTGGTGCGCAAAACAGACAAGGATAATGCGCTCTTTTAAAAATGGAGGAATCATTTATGCCAACTACCAAAAAATTCAACCTGATGAACGGGGTCATCAATGTTTTTCTAATCGTGCTTTGCCTGATGATTGCCCTTCCATTCGTACTCGTGGTCATCATATCAATCACCTCTGAGAACAGCCTTGTCCAGAACGGCTATCAATTTTTGCCAAAGGAATGGAGCTTCGAGGCTTATCGCATCGTTTTCCAGAAGCCGGATCCCTTAATTAAAGGTTATCTCGTTACGATACTGATTACGGTTGTCGGCACCGTGCTCTCGCTGCTTCTGACAGCCATGACCGCATATCCCATTTCACGCATGGACTTTCGCTACAACAGGCCGATTACGTTTTATATTTTTTTCACCATGCTGTTCAATGGCGGTCTCATCCCGTTCTACATCATGATGACGCAATACCTGCATTTGAAGAACTCCCTGCTCGCACTCATACTGCCGACGCTGCTCAGTCCTTTCAATATTATGATTATGAAGGGTTTCCTCGATAAAATCGGCAAAGAAATCATTGAATCGGCAAAGGTTGACGGAGCCAAGGAATTCCGGATTTTCTTCCGTATCATTTTGCCGCTGGCTACTCCCGCATTAGCTACGCTAGGCTTATTCATCTCTTTCGGCTATTGGAATGAATGGTTCTATGCGCTGTTATTTATCGACAATGACAAATACATTCCTTTGCAGCTGCTGCTCGTGCGAATTTTGTCACAAATCGAATTTTTAGCTAATTCACCGCTTGCCCAGGTCGCTGATAAGCTGGCGTACGCGAATTTCCCAACGTTATCCGTCCGAATGGCTATGGCTATTCTTGCTGGCGGCCCTATGCTCATCATATTTCCTTTCTTTCAGAAGTATTTCGTGAAGGGTATTACAGTAGGTTCCTTGAAAGGTTAAGGAGCGACTATTGTGCCATATAAAAAAACATTTTATAAACGGAGGGTTCAAACGTGAAAAAAACAAAAACAGCGTTACTGATTAAATGCTTCGCGCTTATGCTTTGCTTCGCAATGATCGCGGCATGCTCCAACAATGGCAATACGCCGGCAAACACTAACGAGCCGAGCAACGCGGCCGAAAAATCTCCTGAAGCAACAGCTTCAGAAGAGCCAGCGCTGCCCGAAGCCAAGTTAACCTTTATCTACCCGGTTTCTGCCAATCCAGGTCCTGACCAAAAGCTTGTCAACGATGAGGTCAACAAATATTTGAAAGAAAAAATTAACGCAACGGTTGATCTTAAGCCCCTTACCTTCGACGAGTATGAGCCTAAGCTGAACGCAATGCTGGCTGCAGGCGAAGACTTCGACTTGGCATGGAGCTCCAAAGGCTGGCTCGGCAATTATCAGCCGTATATCGACAGAGGCGCTTACCTAGAAATTACGGACGAGATGATCAGCGAGTTCGCGCCGGAGGCCCGCGCTAACATTCCTGATAAATTTTGGCCGGATATGCTTGCGGTTGACGGGAAAGTATACGGCTTCCCCATCTATCAGGTTGCCGCCAAATCCAAAAGCTTGGCGATTCAAAAACGCTTTATCGAAAAATACAATTTGGATGTAAGCACGATTCAAACTTACAAGGATATCGAGCCATTCCTGAAAACGCTTAAAGAAAGCGAGCCTGACATCATTCCGCTCGGCCTTGCCCAAAACTCTTGGGGCTTGTTCACGGACCGCACCAAGGTTGGCGAAGGGCTTCCGCTTAGCTACGCTAAAGACGATGCATCGCTCAAGTACATTAGCAACCTGCAAATCCTTGACGAGAAAAAAGCTTATTATGATGATATGCGTAGCTGGTACCAAGCCGGCTATATTAACGAGGATGCTCCAATCATTCAAAACATCAATGACTTGAAAGGCAAAGGAAATGTAGCTGTTACACTAGAATTCACCTCGAAGCCAGGCGGGGAAATTGGGGAAATGGCCGTGAACGGCGGCAACGAGGTCGTCTACGTTCCAATCTCTGACAGCTACTTCACAGGCATCGCCGGCGCTATGCACGTCATCAACAAAGGCTCCAAAAACGCAGAACGCACGCTTATGCTGATTAACCTGCTAAATACGGACAGCTATCTTTACAACCTGATTTGCAACGGCATCGAAGGCAAGCACTACAACAAGGTTGACGATAAAAACATCGAGCCGATCAAGGATTCCGGTTATGCGCCAAACGGCGACTGGGTATTCGGCAATCAATTCAATGCATTCTTGAAGCCAGGCCAGGCTGCAGATACATGGGAGAGAACCATCGCACTTAATGAAAGCGCGATTGTCCCAGCAACAAGCGGCTTTGGCGTAAACGAAGAAACGATTAAAGCGGAGATCGCGAACATCACAGCCGTTAACAACGAGTATCAGGTTGCGCTTGAATCAGGTTCCGTTGATCCTGCCAAAGAGCTTCCGAAATATAAGGAAAAGCTGATTGCTTCCGGCCAAGAAAAAATCCAGACGGAAACAGAAGCGCAGTGGGAGAAATTCAAGCAAGAAAAAGGCCTTGTAAAATAATAAATACCGGCTTCGTATACGGAAGATACAAAAAAAGTGGTCGTGCTGGCTTAACGCCTGTACGACCACTTTTTCCATTTCATAAATACAGCTTCTGCAACCGGCCTGATAAATCTCTTGATATTCCTTGGGGAAGCTGCATTCCCATCATTCTTAGTGCCGCCTTCTCTATTAGGCCGTATAGATACTTGACACTTTTCCGTTTGTGAAGGTTACGTACTGAAAGTTGCTAAAGCCCCATGTTTCTATCGTAAGGCCGCTGCTGCTTATTTTACTCGTATTGGATGGATTGCCCCATGACAGCAGCACTTGCTCTTTCGTCATTCCGATCGCTACTTTCTCGGCTTTGATTTGTGACCAAGTCGTGCTCGACCATTTATGCTTTTTATATGGATCATATGTCGTGAAAAAATGCTCATCATGAAGTACAGAATCGATATAATCGTCTTCCATGGTATAGGACTTCATAACCGTTCCGTTTGCCTTCTTGAACACAATCACAAACGTATTGTGATCCATAGGCACGATGTCCGTAATGGTTACCTTGACGAATCTTTCCCAGTCCTGGAATCGGTTAGTCCAATACGTTTTGCCAATATAATTAGATAAGCTGCCAAGTGCTTCTTTTTTAACTACTTTTGCCGTCTCGGCCGATTGTACCGTCATGGTTGCAGTTCCGAAGGAAATATTCATTTCTTTGTAATGGGAGTCCCATTTCAAAGTGGCGCCTAATGCTTGAACAAGCAGCGCTGCCGGAAATAATGTACTGCCGTTATCAGTCCTGACAACACCGCTCATTGTGACTGTCTTTCCATTCACGTTCGCTTTTGCATCACCTGTTTTCAAGGTGATAGTCGTGCTGCCTACTTTGACAGCAAAGCTTTTGGAAGCGGCAGTATACACTGACGTGCCCCCCAGCGCTTTGAATACAGATTGAATGGGTAAATACGTAACGTTATTGATTGGTTTGGCGCCAGTCAAATATTGCCCTAAGCTGGCGGAAACGGTCAGCGTTTTGGCTGCACTGCCTGACGTTACCGTTACCTTCGTTTGGCCTACTCCGAGTACTTTGAACGTACCGTCACTCATTGCCTTCAGCAAATGCGGCTTCTGAATCGTTACGGTTGCCTGCGACAGCGGCACTGCTTTAGTAGAGCCATTCGAGTATTTTTCGGTGATTTTAGCATGGATGCTTTCCCCTACATAAGGATTAAGCTCCGAGACTGTAAACTCCAAGCTCGATACGCCTGGGATGCTCACAGCTTTCGCTTCCCCATTTTCGAATATCTTCCATTTCCCATCCGTTTGTTGAAAGTAAAACGCCTTGTCGTTTGATAACGCGGATACTTTCGCAACCTGTCCGATGCCCGTAATCTGCGTTTCCAACTTATAGCGATCGTTATACATGCCTGGCTTCCAAACCGTCCCGTCCTTTAAAGCGACAAGCAGCACTCCGGTGCCGGTATAGGAAATATGAGCCGCGGTGGTCGTTAAGGTTTCAGGAATGATATCCAATGCAGCGCTTTTCGTATCGAAATGGTACATATCGAACACCACTAGCTTGCCCGATTGGTCTAATACCGCCACCACTCCTTTTCCAGTCGTTTCAATAGCTACGATGGATGAGGAGTTTGGTATCGTGCCTAGCGGCTTAGCGGATCCCGTATATTTCACTTCGCCGCCCGTTGTAACGTATGCCATCTCGTTGTTAGATGCCGAAAAAATGGCTACGTTATTTAATCTATTATCCTGTTTGCCAGCAAACGACCATACCGTTCCATCCGCTTTTAAATAATAGCCGTTTGAAATTTGGCGAACGCCTGCCGGGGCAGAAATAATTGTAGGCTTCGAAACGTAATCCCATGTCACAAGCTCTCCTTTTCGAGTCAATCCGTATCCCGTACTGGAGTTATTGCTGACGGAAATGGCCGAAATCCCAAGATTGCTAGACTGATATCCTTCAAAGCTCCTCACCCACATCGAACCGTCATCAAGAAGGATCGTATCTTTCTGTACATCCGCGATACCAACCTCTTGAGCAGCTGCAATGGAACCCCCATGCAATGGCAGGATCGCAATAACAAGACACATTGCGACACAAAATGCTAATAATTTATTCACGAAGTAGTTCTCCCCTTTTAAAAAGATAGGAGAATTATACCATATGAAAGATTTATAAGTATAAATTTGTATAATTTTCTTTTCATAGAAACATTATGCATTGTCTGGATAACATTGCTTGGCATTCAATAGGTTAAACATAAAAAAAGCCTGGCTGCGGCATGCATAATCCAGACTCTTGCCTATGTACCGATTCCATGTAATAGATCCGGTTCTATCTACTGGCCACGTTTAACGAACAATTAATTGCCGCTGTCCGCCCTGGCTGCCTTCGCTCCCATAACGTCCGCTTCATGCTCCAATCCAGCGTCATCGTTAATGGCGGCATCCTTCAATTGAACGGTCGGTTTCACCCTGCCTTGCTTCTGCTGGGCAACATGCCATGCCTCATGCGGCAAATGCTTCTCTTGTCCCGGCCCGATATGTATATCCGACCCTTGGGCATACGCGAGTGCGTTTACGCCCGAAGGCTTTGCGGAATTGTAATGCACCTTCACATCATCCATGGCCAGGCCCGAAAGACTCTCAACACCGCTCTTCAGACCGTCAGGCATGCCGGTGCGATTTTCCTTTTTCTGAATCGTATGCGGAGCTTGATTGCCCGATTGCGCTTTCATCAATTGCGTAACGCCCCGGTTGCCAATCTTACTCTGTAATTGCAGAAGTGCGCTTGGCTGCATCCCCGACACCTGCTGCATAGGCGCGGCTGCAGATGACAGGGAGCCTGCTGTGCTGTTAGATAAAGATCTCTCGGCTCCCGTGCCTCCGGATTTATGTTTGTCCATCCTTTGTGACACCACGACCAGCACCCACTCTCTCGTAATTGATCTGCTAGTCTTATAGTATCACATCGGGTGAGCCGCATCATAGCGAAATAATAAGGTTTTGCCAATTGGCACCGTATATCGATCAACGCGCAGAATATGCAGACATAAGTCGAATGTAGTGCTCTGCAAGCTTCAAATCCTCAAGCGCTTCTTTGGCCGTGCAAATGCCCGTTGGAGCACCCTTAACGGCAGCCAAAAAGTTGATTGCTTGCTTTCTCATCGCCGATACATTAGGCATTATCGGCTGGGTTAATACAGGCTGGCCATGACCGTTATCGGTCATGACCGACACCTTTCCTGCCAACTGCCTTGCTAAAGGGGCAGGCAGCTCGACTTGGATATAACCTTTTTCGAAAGCAATGAATACGGTCTCATGCCATTCTATGCTTGTATGGTAAGCAGCCATTTCAAGGGATACGCATACGCCGCTTTCGCTTTCGCCAGCCAATAGAATTCCTGATCGATCCCCGAACGTTAATTGATAGGGTTCATCCAGCACATACCGAATCGCGTTAATCTGATGAATGTAATAATTGACAAATCTGTCGTAATCGAGGTTTTGCTGATCAGAGAATTGTGCCGAGTACGGCTCCCACTCCCCTTCAGGGTAAGGTTCATCGGTCATAAGCGGCTTGTCTGCGCCCATCCACCAGTCACCGGGCGGCATTGAAATACGGATATAGCGCAGCTTGCCGTAATCACCGGATTTTTTCCAGTCCTCAACGCATGCTTTGGCGTACTCCATTGCCGGATCCGATCGCTTATGGTAACCAACCATATGCCGCGTTTGCTGCTGCTCTCCAATGCGTACAAGCTCTTCGCCTGCTTCTACCGTCAAGCAAAGCGGCTTTTCGGTAAGAATCGGCTTGCCTGCTCGCAATAAATCCGGGATGATAATGCTATGCTTTCGGTATTGCTGCGGCGCTATAATCGCATCAAAGCTCTCCTTCTCCAGCAAGGCTTCGTAATCATGATAGACCTGTTTAACGTTATATCGGGCCGCCACTGCCGCAGCCAGCATGGGGCGAGGCTCAACGATCGCCGTAACTTCGCAAAGCTCGTCGAGCGCGGCATAATTCGCGAGATGTGCCTGCTGTCCCATGCCGCCCGTACCAACAAAAACCACCTTCAACTTATCCATTTCAGCCGGCCTCCCATCCAAGATTCTCAAACAGAAAAAGCCCCTCTTTTCCTGGCGCGACAATATCCAAATACCCATTGCCTGTCAGATCCTGCAGCCAGAAATAAATGCCAGCACCGGAGGCGCCTTCCTCCGCGTTCCCAAAGTCGATCACATGCTTTTCAAAGCGCCCCTGTTCAATTCTATAGTAATAAAGGCCAATTGGATCGAAAGCGCCCGGGTCCCCGTCGTTATGCGCCCGATAACGTTTTCCCGTTACAAGCTCAAGCTGTCCATCTCCATCGATGTCGGCTAGCTGCATATCGTGGAATTGTGATCCGTCCAAATCGATAGCATGCTTCTTCCATACGCGAGCTCCATCCGCCCCGAGCTGCTGCTCCAGCCAAAATAACCCGTAATCGTGAGCCGCCCCGTATATCAGATCGCAAAGCCCGTCTCCGTTTACGTCATAGCCCAGGATCGGAATGCTGGCAGCACCTAAATCGAATTCCTGATGGAATACCCATGGTCCGGCAAAAGGATCTTCCGGCTGCTCCAGCCATCCCTTTTGCAGGACGATATCCATTCTCCCATTTCCGTTAATATCGGCAAAGCCCATTCCATGACCGGCATGTTCGCTGCCGATCACTATTTTCGTGAATTGGCCTATGCCCTTGCCCGAGGCATCGCGAACAAGCTTAAAAAATGCTTGCGGCTCGTCGATCGCATTGGGAAAAATTTCTGGAACTCCGCATCCATCGATGTCATAGAAACGCAGCGTTTCCGTATGTCCCGTGGAACCCGCTTCTACGGTTTCCCATAACGTTTCCGTATTGCCCGGATTTCTTCTCCACCGAACGGAGAGACTCCAAAAGGATGCCGTAATAATATCCATTCTTCCATCACCGTCAACATCCATAGGGTAATCGCAAAAATCATCGTGATAACCGTCTATTTCTGCAATGTCGCAGATTCGATGCTTTTTCGCGTAGTCGGGACCTTCATACCAATACGCCCCGCTCACGATGTCCAATACGCCATCACCATTGACATCAAATACCGAGCAGGCCTCGAAACGCTCGTCGGACAGCTTTCTTTTACGGAAGTTTAGCATCCTAACTATCTCCTCTCTTCTTATATTGCATATTTCACATCCCTACTATATCCTATAATCTAAAAGGTTTTTATGCTCTTTCTTGCTATTTCAGCTATTCATTCTTGCTTTCCTAAAGGAGAACTCTCATGTATCGATCAATCATGGAGAAGCTGCCTAAGCTACAATTCATTTCCCACTTCACGTATTCCGCCCAGCCTGGCATGCATTACCCCTTGCATCACCATTCCGATCAGACCGAACTGTTGTTTATTGTTGACGGCCAAGCGAAATACGTAATTGACGGTAAAAGCTATGGAGCGGAAAAACATCATTTTGTTCTCTTCCAGCAAGGTATTTGGCATGAGGAATGGAGCTTGCCTAACGAAGACATCGAGTTTTTCTGCTTGAGCTTCTCCGATCTGCAGCTATCCGGACTTCCACATAACCATTTGCTTGATCCTGAAAAGCCGGCCGTATTTCAAATTCCATCCCACTCATCGGAAGCGCTTACATTAATTCGCGAGATGTATGAGGAAATGAGCAGCGGTGCTCCGGAGTCTAGTCTCATTGCCGAACAGCAGCTTGCGATTCTAATTGCCCGATTGTGCAGACATTTGTATTATGCTCCCCATGCCGCTGCCAAAGAGCAAAGCAACCGCAACAACGCCGTTAAACTTGCCCAGAGGTTCATTGCGGAGAATTATAACAAACCGCTTTCGCTGGCTGAGATCGCTAGATCGGTATGGACAAGCCCTTCGTATTTAAGCCATTTCTTCAAGGAGGCAACCGGCATGAGTCCGATACAATATACGATCCGCCTTCGCATGGACGCGGCCAAGCATTTGCTGCAAACAACGGACGATGCGGTTGAGCAGATTGCTGAACGCGTCGGATATTCGAGCGCGACGTCCTTTCACAACATGTTCAAACGCGAAGTATGCCAATCGCCCGGCGAGTACCGAAAAAGCGCCGCGCCACCTGCAATTTAAACATGCGGTGGCTGGGGATTACTTCCAAAGACCTATAATCAAAAGACCAATTCGAGCTTGCTTCGGCAAGCTTTTGTGCTGCCAACATTACTGACTGTTCAAGCGTGGCGCTCGTTTCAAGCATTTACATGAAAAATAAATACATAATTTTGAACTAATAAATCACAAATTTGATTAAATAATCCAAAGTACCCTCATATTTCTGCGGGAAATGTTATACACTGAACACAGACCTTCACGTTGACGCTCTCATTCTGAACGAACTCCCTATCTCTCCCCTGAACGCTATCCTGCCGAAACGATTGCCTTTAAAACCAAACCCGGGTATGAACTCTTTGAGTTTATATATACAAATTGGGAAGAAAGGAGTCATGTCCCCTTTAACCAAAGCTACTAAGCTATCGAAAATCATTTCCGTTTGGTTACGTCGCTACAGTCAGTAATCGGCAATTCCACATTTCGAAGGAGGCAATGATATTGACAACCATCCCTTTCAAGCAAATGAAGGCTAGACAACTTTTTACTTACTGTGCCATCGCACTCATTGCAGCGCTTAGCTTAACGCTATTCTCGAATCTCGCTTCTGCTCATGGATATGTCGAAGGACCTGCAAGCCGCGCAGCCCTTTGTAAATCAGGTCAAAATACGGACTGCGGATCAATCGTTTACGAGCCTCAAAGCCTAGAAGCACCAAAAGGATTTCCTGCCGCTGGTCCTGCTGACGGCAAGATCGCCAGCGCAAACGGCGCGTTCCCTAAGCTCGATGAGCAATCCGCTACCCGCTGGGCAAAGGTGAACCTCTCCTCCGGCCAGAATACATTTACTTGGAAGCTGACAGCCAACCATTCAACGGCAAGCTGGAAATACTATATTACAAAAACCAACTGGAATCCGAACGCCGCGCTGACACGCGATTCCTTCGACCTTACGCCATTTTGTTCCGTTAACTATGGCGGCGCTCAACCACCGTTCTCCTACTCCAACAGCTGCAATGTACCCCAGCGCAGCGGTTATCATATCATTCTTGCCGTTTGGGAAGTAGCTGACACGGCTAACGCCTTCTATAATGTCATCGATGTCAATTTCAGCGGAACCAATCCAGTAGATACGCAAGCGCCTACAGCGCCTTCATCCCTAACATCCCCTGCCAAAACAGCTACAACCGTGTCCTTGGCATGGAACGCATCAACGGATAACGTAGGCGTAACCGGCTACAAAATTTATAATGGCGCAAATGTTGCTGCTACGGTTTCCGGAACGACGCTCGCTTATCAAGCGACCGGCTTAGCAGCGAATACCGCTTATACCTTCAACGTCAAAGCAGTGGATGGCGCCGGCAACGAATCAAGCGCGAGCAACGCGGTCACGGTAACTACGAATGCCTCTGGCGGCGTTGATAATCAGGCTCCGACAGCTCCGGGCGGTCTGCATGTTATGGGCGCTCCGACATCGTCAAGCCTAATGCTGATGTGGAACGCTTCGACAGACAACGTCGGGGTAACCGGTTATAAAATTTACCGCGGTACGACATTGGCCGCTACCGTCCCTGCATCCGCAACTTCCTACACGGTTACCGGCCTTGCTGCCAGTACGACTTATTCGTTCAGCGTATATGCAATCGACGCTGCAAACAATCAATCGGCAGCTAGCAGCATTAACGGCACGACGGCATCTGGTTCTACGGCTCCTGCTTGGTCGGCAGGGACGACATACGCAATCGGCACGCTCGTGACCTATAACGGCTCCGTATACGAATGCCGTCAAGCCCATACAGCCATTGCAACCTGGGAGCCTGCCAACGTTCCTGCTCTATGGTTGTTGAAGTAACTCGACTGTGCATTAGAATGGCCGGCATGCAGCTTAATTGCTTCATGCCGGTCTTTGCTTTGCATCTATGACTTACCCTTCGTTACCTAAATTTTAGATAAATCATGCAGCTAATACAATTGCTTCACTGCCAAATCCAGGGGGAAATGTGTCTGAGAAGAGGGATAAAATCGTACGCTTATGAGGGATATAGGGGATTATTCCCTTTTGCAATGGGCCTTAGAATACATAAAATTGGCTGACTCAGAAGGGGATCGCTCCCTGACGAAGCAGCTCGCATAACCAAAAATAAATAGAAATTCGCATAAAACAAGCGTTGCAAAGGGCTATTCCGCAACGCTTGTTTTTGATTTTGGTCTCTTGCTGATTTCTTCAGCAAATTTTATTAAACGGAGCATATAAATGATGCTGGAGAAGCAACAGCGGTTGTTTTGGTGAAGGGATTCCAGCCTTTCCTCGTTGATTCAAAGGAATCCCTGAGCAATCGCAACCAGATAAATAGTTAAATGTGCAGTTTGCCGTTTAACCTGAACAACATAGATAGTACATCGTCAAACTACTGACTTATGGGATAGCCCCTTTTAAATGAACAGCATGCAGCCTGCTGGCTGCATCAGTTTGTTAATATCCCGCCCAAGCTTGCTCCGCTCGCAAACAAGCGCTCCATTCCTTTCTCAACTGTCGGATCGGGAATAAGAGGCGGCGCTTGATGCGGTTTACTGCGCGCATCGATAATGACATTGTCACAAGCCCAATGCTTGTACGCATAAGAGCTGTTGATGCCATAGATATCATGCGAGGGATTGCTTCGCGTGAATGCAGCCCATAAAAAATTGTTGGTCGTTTCACTCATAAACGCACTATCATCGCAAAGAATGATCAGCGGGCAAGCAGGCAGCTCGCCTCTCTCCGCAATAGCATCACATAAGCTTTGCAACTCATGCAGCGCTTCCTCGTAGCTTATAAAGCTTGAGCCTTGAATGGCTGCTACGCCCGGCATAATCAAAGCAGCTTTTCCGTATCCATTCAGATCAATTAAAGCATCGGGCACGGCTTTGCATAGCTCTCGTTTGCGCTCGCCCGCGGCGGCGAATATGACCTTGCTCCCGGTATTGAGGCCCGTGCCGGAATAATCCAGGGTATCGATCGTCGTATTCGTCTGGAAATGAATATCACGGCGCAAATCGATTCGCTCCAATATATAACCGAGGAAAGACTCGACATGATGCGTGTCCAGCTTCTCGTTCTCTTCCGCCGCTATGAATAGAAATTTAGCCAGGCTAAGCTGGCCCGTTCCTAATATACGGTTGGCAATCGTAAGAATTTCTGCGGGCTGCTTTACCTGCTGGTACGGCGTATAGCGCTCGCTGCCTATCGCAAACAGCAGCGGATGTACGCCCGCGGCGTCAACGGCGTGTACCTCTTTTACGCCTGGAATTTCCTGCTTAATGGCACTGCCAGTCAATTCATGAATCAACGCGCCAAACGCGGTATCCTCTTGCGGCGGACGGCCCACCACCGTAAACGGGTAAATCCCGTTTTGCCTGGCATACACTTTATGTACCCGCATAACAGGGAATGGATGGGTAAGGCTGTAATATCCCAAATGATCGCCAAAAGGTCCCTCCGGCTTCGTTTCTCCAGGGTGAATTTCACCTGTGATGACGAAGTCGGCATCATGGCTTACGCAGAAACCATCGATGTAGCTGTAGCGAAAGCGGCGGCCAGACAGCAATCCCGCAAAGGTGAGCTCGCTCATCCCTTCAGGCAATGGCATAACCGCAGACAGCGTATGCGCAGGAGGACCGCCAATGAAAATACTAACCTTAAGCGGCGCCCCTTGCCTATTCGCTTTATCTTGGTGTATCCCGATGCCCCGATGGATCTGGTAGTGAACGCCAACCTCCTTATTCAGCACGTAATCGTTCCCATCAAGCTGAATGCGGTACATTCCCAAATTCGAATTCATAATGCCCGGCTGGTCCGGATCCTCTGAATATACCTGCGGCAGCGTCACAAACGCGCCGCCGTCTCCCTGCCAATGCTTGATTAATGGCAGATCGGCAATGGTGATTTCGTGCATGGCAGCAGGCAGGCCGCCGGACTTTTTCAACGGAAGCGCATTTTTGGCAGCCCATCCCGCGCCTACATGCTTTAACGGGTTCTTCATTGCCTTCATCGGATCATTCCGAAGGGCAATGACGTCCTGCACCGATTCCCACGTGTCCCGGAAGATGAACTTGCTTCTCTCTACCGTACCGAACAAATTCGATATCGCCCGGAACTTTGAGCCCTTTACTTTCTCGTATAATAAAGCAGGCCCGCCGGCTTCAAACACTTTCATATGAATGGCAGCCATCTCCAAATGAGGATCGACCTCTTCATGAATCCGGATCAAGTGCCCATTTTTCTCCAAGTCGATGACACATTCCTCTAAATTGCGATAGATCATTTTAATGCTCCAATCTATAAATAAATATGATGATTACCGTGACATAGCCATTTGAATCTGAAGCGTCTTACTAGGTATTATAATATAAAAAGAGCTTGCTACCAATCAAACGGCCATAAAGCTCTATAATTAAGCGTATCCGCCGTGACAATTCGTACACAAAGCCGGAAGATTGCTCAACAAGCAAAAAGCAGCCTCATCGGCTGCTATTTGACTCGCATGCTTTTAATCTGCCTCGTAAGCCGCCATTAAAACGTCTAAATCGATCTTCTGCATTTGCAGCATAGCCTGCATGACCCTACCCGCCTTGACAGGATCCTTGTCCTGAAGCAGCTTGCCCATCGCTGCCGGGATGATTTGCCATGACAAACCGTATTTATCCCTCAGCCATCCGCACTTCTCTTTTGTACCCCCATCGGAGAGCTTATCCCAGAGCACATCTACCTCCTGTTGGGTCTCAGCATTCACAAATAAAGAAATCGCTGGCGTGAACGGAAAGTGCGGTCCGCCATTCAATGCCATGAACGTCTGGCCTTCAAGCTCGAACGTACCCGACATCATGGAGCCGCTAGGTCCAGGGCCAGCCTCGCCATAACGAGACACATTAATTATTCGCCCGTTTTTGAAAATAGACAGATAGTAATGTATGGCCTCTTCCGCTTGGTCATTGAACCATAGGAACGGTGTAATCTTTTGCATACCGCGCAGCTCCTCTATTTCTATTTAAGTTGAATCATTTCCATTTTTTCCATATTCCAGTCCGATGCCAGCTTTTCAAGGAACTTCAGTTCCACTTCTATTTAGTTGAATGCCACAATGACTAATTCACTTGCCATATCCATTCCATGCTGCATAATCACGGACAGCCTTCCACCCTCCAAGCAAGACGGGCTATTGATACCGCTCCTTCATGGGGCGTACCCATTCCTCGCCAGCCGCAGGTTGTCATATACCATTGGCCGTCGTCCGGATTCAGAAGCACCTCGGAACCGTGCCCAAACAATTGGGTAATCATCATCGATCCGCCGCCCGCTCCGTCATAGGTGCCGAAATCATAAGGATTGGATGACCGGAACACAACCGTATCATTGTAATTATCCTTGCTGCAATCCGTATAGGTAATGAACAAATAATAATAACCCTCATGCTTGAGCACAAATGGAGACTCCACGGCCCCCCAAGCAGGGCGCAATGGAGCGGTCTGTTCCGTTAAGAGCGCGTATTGAACGAAACGCCATTGAATCATATTGTTGGAGACGAAGACCGATACGCAGCCTCGGCCATCTTTTACCCCAACTGCGTACATGAGCCACGTTTCTTCATTTAGCTGCATCACCATGTGGTCGCGATGACAGGCTTCGAGCGGTTCTCCGACCAGCTCCGGCTCATGGTTCATCCAGTGCTGAAGGTCGCTTGATACCGCAAGCTTCGTCGGGGATGGCCCGTACAGCATGAAATATCGGCCTCCATGGCCGATTACGCCCGGCGCCCATGCCCTCGTCCCATGATCCATCGTTTTGGCCTCATGCGTAAGGCCGCCCAGCAGTTTGCTCCCCCACCCGTGCACGAAATAGCGCTCATGCTCAGGATTAATTCCTTCTGATAAGCTCGTTATGCCAAACAGATGCCAGCTGCCGTCTGCTGCCGCTACCAAGCTATGATCATTCACATAGTTTCCCGTCTTTTGCGGCTGAAAGAGCAGTTGCCAAGGCTCTTCCTGTACCGGAACCAGCTTGCGTTTCGTTTCCATTAGCGTCGCTCCTTGTTGGCCGATGCTCCGATGATCAGCCTGCTATTTCGTTTAACTCGCTGATTGATTCATTGATTCATTGATTAATTCATTGATAGATAGATTGAAAGATTGGAAGAATGAAGATTGAAGATTGATAGTTAGATAGATTGATTGATAGATTGATAGATTGATAGATTGATAGATTGATAGATCTATTATAGCCGTTCTTTCCTTGTTTTTCAGTAAGCGTTTACTTTAAATATTCCTAATTCATAGATAAGAATCGGAGAGGCATTCAACAGCGCGCAAAACAGCTTATGCGATTACCCGTCAGACTCAGACTGCTTCGTGCAAGCCCAGAAAAGCAAAGCCGCTGCGCTAACGGCTGCGCCCAGAATGCAAACCGCCATCCATCCCCATTGCGCGTAAATCGCCGTTGCGGATATGGAGCCAGCCGCGCTGCCGAGTGAATAGAAAATCATATATGCTGCGGTCAGCCGGCTGCGCGATTCCGGGCGAATATTCATAAGCATGCTTTGACTCGTCACATGCACCGCTTGTACCGCAAAGTCCAATGCAACAACACCGATAATTAAAAAAAATATGGAATGGCCGGTTAGCCCGATCGGCAGCCATGATGCTGCTAAAACGGCAAGCGCTATTCCCGTTGTTCGCTGTCCGTACCCTTTATCGGCCCAGCGGCCTGCCCGCGCAGCTGCAAGCGCGCCGGCAACGCCGGCAAGGCCAAACGCTCCTATCGCGCTATGCGACAAAGAATGAGGCGGAGCGCTAAGCGGAAGAACAAGCGCTGACCACAAAATACTAAACGCGGTAAATAAGAGAAACGCCAGTGCTGCGCGAATTCGGAGCACTCGCTCCTCCATGAATAAACGGTACATCGATTGCAACAGCTTCGAATAGGACAATGGCATGGCTGCGTATTCGCGATGCCTCGGAAGCATTCGGTGCATGACGATCGCAACCGTTAGCATCAGTCCCGCAGATACCAAATAAACAGACCGCCAGCCCGCGAGATCGGTTAACACGCCAGCAAAGGTTCTTGCTAACAAAATGCCCATGACGATGCCGCTCGTAACCATGCCAAGTACTCTTCCACGCTCGGCTGGAGCAGCAAGGGCAGCTGCGAATGCAACAATTACTTGAACGACTACCGCAAACAAGCCAATGACTGCCACCCCAGCCAGCAGGACCATAAGGTGATGGGCAAACGCTGCCGTCAATAATCCAAGGACGGACAACAGCAGCAAGCCGATTACCAATGAACGCCGTTCCAGCATATCGCCAAGAGGCACGAGTAAAAGCAGTCCCAATGCGTAGCATGCCTGAGTCACCGTTATGACTATCCCGATTGAAGAATGAGGGATGCCGAATTCCTTCGCCATCGTTTCCAGCAATGGCTGCGCGAAATAGATCGTCGATACGGCAAGACCGGCGGCGAATGCAAACATAAATGTCAGCATGCGCGGCAGCGCAGCCGCCCGCATGCCAGATGGCGGCACATCAAGCTCGCTTTGCTTTTGACTTGAAAATTCCAATCTCCACACTCCCCTAAAACCTAATCGTTTTTCATTACTTACCGAACGGTATGTTATGATATTGATTAATATACGTTTTAGTTATTATTTAGTCAACAGTTTGACAAATCATAAGCTATTCACATAAAATCATTATTAACTGATCGTTATGAAAAGAAGGTGAGCTTATGGTGAGAATCCGTGAATTCGACGAGCATAAAGTACTCGACGCCGCGATGCATTTGTTCTGGGAGAAGGGGTACGAAGCCGCCTCATTAAACGATTTAACGGCAGCAATGGGCATCCAGAAGCCAAGCATTTATTCCGCATTCGGAAATAAAGAAGAGCTGTTCGAGACTGCTCTTCGCAAATACACGCAAATGCATGCTTCTGCTGCACGGGCCCAGCTGGGCAGAAGCGCTTCCGTAAAGGAAGCGTTTCGCGGATATTTTGAACAGGTAGTCGCGCAGGAATCCGGCATGGAACGACGGCGTGGCTGCTTCTGTATCAATACGATGGTCGAGCTTGCTCCCCATCATCCCAAGTTTGAAATATTGACTAGAGAGCATCAGAACTATTTGGCCGCACTCTTCGAAGAAACGATTAAACGCGGGATTCGCTCGGGGGAATTAAGCGAGACGCTGAACGCGCAGGCTGTCGCGCAATCGCTGCTTATCGCCTTAATCGGGCTAACCGTGCTGCTGAAATCACGCCCCGAGCCTTCCTTTATCAGCAATGCCATTACGGTTACGCTTACGCTGCTGCATGAGCGCACAGGCTGATTGCTAATAATGCCGCGGCCTCATTAAGGCTTTCTTTCTCGCTTCCTAACTCATCATATGGATAAGCGTTCCCTTGCCGAACACAAAAAAGACCGCTTCTTTAGAAGCCGCTTGACTTGCTTAGCAACTTCTAAAAACGGTCTGATGCTTAGTTAAAGCAGGGGAATCGGCCCCCCGCTGCTGCGCTTTTCGGCGAAATACGTTCCATTCCCGCCAAATCGCCTGACCTATCCTTATGTTACGAATCCCCTTAACACCGCTTTCCTCCAGATCGTTTCGACCGTTTCATCGATGCTCAGCTCATCCGTCTTTACGATAACCTCCGGGTCGATCGGTTCCTCGTAAGGGGACGAAACACCGGTAAAATCCGTTATTTCGGCTGCCCTTGCCTTTTTGTATAGTCCCTTCGGGTCTCGTTGCTCACAAACCTTCAACGGGCAAGAAAGAAAAACTTCAAAAAATCGGTCCGTTGGCAGTAATGTACGTGCTTGCTCCCGATCGACCCGAAACGGGGAAATCGCGGCTACGATTACGACCAAGCCTGCATCAACAAACAGTTTTGCCACCTCGCCGAGCCTGCGGACGTTCTCCTTGCGGTCTGTCCGGCTAAAGCCAAGATCACTGTTTAGTCCATGCCGCAGATTGTCACCGTCCAGTATAAACGTATGTATATGATGCCTGAATAGTCGTTTCTCCAGCTCGCTTGCCAGCGTAGACTTCCCTGACCCGGATAATCCCGTAAGCCAAATAACACCGCCGCGATGTCCTTTTAAAGACGCATGATTGTCTAGGTTGACCGTGCCTTGCTGCCAAGTTACGTTTCTCTTCCCTGTATTCGTCAAGCCATCCGGCTCCTTCCTTACTTCTTGCTCGTTTGCTCTTGGCCCATAGCAGTACGGTATTGACTTGGAGTCAACCCCGTCCATTTCTTGAACGCGTTTTGGAAGGCGCTCGGCTCCGAGAAATGCAAGGCATAAGCAATTTCACCAACGGAATATTCGCGTTTCTTCAGGTAACCCATCGCCATTTCTTTGCGAACGAGAGTGGATAAATCGTTGAAGGTCGTTTTTTCATCCTTTAGTTTCGACTGAAGAGTCCGTGTACTCGTCCCGAACGATTCGGCAGTCTGCCGCAGCGAAGGAAAAAAGGCAGGCATTGATTTCCTTAGCCACTGCACAATTTGCTCGGATAACACGCTTTCCTCGGTCAGCTCGATCCGTGTTTCTTCCGCAATAGCCTCAAATACGCTTCTTAATCTTGCATCGGAATACAAAACGGAATAATCGAGTATTTCCTTCCCCATTCGAATCACATTGCTCGTCGAACCGAACTGGGGCACCATTCCGAATACGGGAAGATACGGTGCCGTATCCGGCGGGGCGTCGTGCTCGAATGCAATGCCATAGACCGGAATACGCCGATTGCTCAGCCTTCCTATTAATCGGTAAAGCGAGCTAGCCATATCCTCTACGCAATGGCGAGACATCTTTCCCGGATGCTCCAAATACAACCTTATAGCCACTTCATCCCCTATAACTTCCCAGCTCAGATTGAAACCGCTGCAAAGAATGACATTGTATCTCTGATATGCAGCCAGTGAATCGGCGATCGTATCGGAATGCATCATAACGTAACCTAGAATACCCAAATCTACGAATTCAGCCATAGCGCCTTGATGCAGTCCAAAATAATCGTCCTGCGTGAAATCGGCTGCCGCAATCATTAAGCGCTCCAATTCCTCACCCGCAATTCGCCCTTCCACGTCCTGCAGCAATCTTGCATCGAATGAAGCATAGCTGCAATAGCGCTCCGTCTCGAATCCCTTGTGGACTATAGATTTCATGATTGGATACACCATTGAGATGGCGACTCCGTGGCTCTTCAAGCTTTTTTCCTCCTTTGCGCGAATCATCACCATTTCTGCGCTGTTGATCATTCATTTATTGGCATAATCGCTTTATGCTAATTGTAGGGTTGCACCACTATATTATATCGAAAACAAGCATAATGGACAGCGTTCATCCCGATATATAGCCTAAACACAAAGGAGAAATAAATATGAAATCGAAAATTCTTATCATTAACGGACATCCTGATCCTCAAAGCTTCAGCTCGGCACTTGCCGAGGCTTATTCCGGAGGCGCTCAGGGGAGCGGCGCCGAGGTACGCAGGATTGACCTCGGCAAGCTTGAATTTGAGTTGAACTTGAAATACGGGTACCGTCAAAGAACGGAGCTTGAGCCGGACTTATTGGAAGCACAGAAGCTCATTAGCTGGTCCGACCATATCGTATTCGTATACCCCATCTGGTGGGGCGCAATGCCCGCGATTCTAAAAGGCTTTATCGACCGGGTTTTCTTGCCTGGCTTCGCCTTCAAATACCGCGAGAATTCCAGCCTATGGGATAAGCTGCTAACCGGGAAATCCGCGCATCTTATCGTCACCTCCGATACACCCTCCTGGTACAACAGGCTCATCTACAGACGTGCCGGCCTTAACGTAATGAAGCGAAACATTCTACAATTCTGCGGCATTACCCCTGTTCGCATTACCGAGCTCGGACCCGTCAAACCTTCAACCGCGGAGCTCCGGGAAAAATGGCTGAAAAAAGTGAAGGCCCTCGGTTCAAGACGATGTTAACCGCTTATTTAGCGCAAGGAAGGCTGCCTTTGTCTATAAAGGCAGCCTTCTATTTCTATTGCTTTATTTCTCATTTAACGGAAAATAATTACGATACCATTAACGCAAGCCGTCTAGCAGCCGTCTAAGCGTATACAAACAATCATCCAAAGCCGAATCCGCTTCTTCCGCGTCCGTTTTCTGGGCGAGCCAGAGCGCTGCTTCATTTAATGCCCCTGACAGCAAATGCGTTGCTGCATCAAGCCGGATGCTTTTAAGTGAGCCTTGCTGCTGCATCAGTTCCAGCTGGCCGCGCAAGAGTCTCATGGATTGCTTGGCGTCCAGCTCTCGCCATTCCTCCCATCCAAGCACGGCCGGCCCATCGATCAGCATGATTCGCCTATTAGACGGCTCAGTAGCTGACGTGACGAAGGCACGGCAGCCAAGGTACAGCTGCTCGAACATATTCCCGCTTTGAGAGGCTTCCTCTTCGATACGCTGCGCAACTTCTTCCTGAACGGATGCAAGCACAGCTTGAAACAAGCCTTTTTTATTATTGAAATGATGGTACAACGCTCCACGGGTAACTTCTGCGCTTCTTGAAATTTCTTCCAATGAGCATTCTGCATATCCATGATCGGTGAAATGCTCACGAGCAATCTGCTTAATCTTGTTTATCGTAATCGCCGTATCCTGCTTATTTCTTTTCATTTCGCTGCCTCTGTCTCCTTCAGACTTCCTCTGCTGCATTCCGAAGCAGCTCCTAGACCTAATCCTCTTTCTTCCAGACTGCGTCCAAGTAATGGGAGCTCTCTTCGACCGAAGGAGGAATCATTGTTATCACGTCGATTAACACGCCACCGGGATCGGACAATATGAAGTGACGCTGCCCGAAATCTTCATCCGTTATATCCTGTATGAGCGATAGCTTCGCATCGGTTATTAGGCGCTCATATTCTTTATCTACATTATCAACTTCCATATTCAGAATCAATCCCTCAGCTTTCTTGCGATACGACTCCGGAATCGTAGGATGGTCTGCCGAAAGCAAAGCCAGCTCATGACCGTTTCCACTGCGAAGGCTAACGTACCAATTCGATTCATAAACAGATTGGAATTCAAAATGCTTCTGATAAAACTCAGTACTTTGGGCTACGTTTTTAGTCAAAACAACTGGATAGAAACCGTGTATTCTCATACTCTCATTCTCCTCTATAAAAAGATAATATTCTCATCCTAATTTAACATACATACTGTACGTATGTAAATATCAAAAATCAAAGCTGCACAAAAAACCAAGCTTCAACATGTCGAAGCTTGGTTTTACGTTATCCTTACTATTCCTATTAGCCGAACAAAGGGCTCGAGGCGTTGTCGCCGTCTTCGGAACGAGCGCGCAAAATGCTCGGCATGGCAGACAGCAGCCGGTCCCGCGTAACCGGATCATCGAAATTCCAAGAGCTGTCAGCTATATGAAACCGACCCTTCCGAACCGCTTCGAGCGACTGCCATTTCGGATGATCCATTAACCAAAGCATATGTTTGTTATTGATCTCCCGGGGATCCGAAAGCAGAAATAACCGATCGCCTTCTAATTCCGCAAGGTTGTCCACCTCGATCTTCCGGAAACTGTCGCCGCAGGCATGTATGCCCGATGCAGCAGTCGATGCCTTAAAACCCTGCGGATGATACAAGCTTGCCGCGAAGCCCGACATTCCCATCACATAAAGCTTTCCCATATGCAGCAGAACGACGGAAGCCGTTTCTCCAGGCCGTATTTCCGAAGCTTTATTCGCCCACATCGACTGCCATCGTCTCTCATAACCTTCGATCCACGCCAACGCCTTATCGTTCATTCCTAGCAATTCCGCGACTGCAAATAGCCTAGCATTGGTCTGCTGATAGCTGTCAAGGATGGCAGTTGGAGCGATTAAGCCAAGCTTCTCATGATGGCGATGCAGCTTGCTGCCTAATATGATTAAATCGGGACGAAGCTCCTCTATGATGGCAGGGTCCCCCAACAACCCAACATCGGCTACGCCATGCAGAAGATCGCCGAATACAACTTGTCTGCCAATAACCGTAAGCTCTGCGCCGACAGGCTTAATTCCTAGCGTCAGCAGCTCCCCCAGCGTATAGCCGGTCACAACGATCCGTTTCGACCTGGCGGAAGGAAGCACCGCAGACGGAACAGCACCGATATCGACGGCTGGCGTTCTGCTTAGCTTTGCGTATAAGCCGGGCGGAATTCCGATCCTTTTGGTGAAACGCCTATTGAAATAATATTCGTCGTTAAACCCAACCTGCCTTGCGATCTCGCGAAGCGGCTGCTCACTGGCCTCTAGCAGCTGCTTCGCCTTCTCGATCCGCAAATCATTCAAGTATTCCAGCGGTTTTTTTCCCATCGCCAACTGAAACGCCATACTGTATTTCGCACGTCCCATGTCCGCCATTTGGGCGAGCTGGTCGACGGTAACTTGCTCTAAGAAATGTTCGTTCAAATAGCCCACGGTTAACCGAAGCCTGTCCGACTCTTCAGCAGACGATAGCTTAATCGCTTGCTCATTCGATTCCAGAAGCAGACAAATCATTTCTTGCAGCCAAATAAGCTGCCGCATTCTCGCAGACTGGGTTGCTTGCGCCGGTAGAGGGCGAAGCTGTTTAATCGGCTCGAGAAGCCGGGATGCCGGCGAACCAATGAGCGGCCGATAGTAAGGCCACTGCTTATCAACAATCGGCAATGGCGTACGGTCACCCCAGCTGAATGCATCAAAGGAAACCACATAACCTTCAATCCCAAATTCGCCTGCATGCCACTCCATCTCGCTCCCCGGAGGAAGCAGAAGGCATGTACCCGCTTTGAAGCTCCATTTGGTATCCGCAATCTGATACAGGCCATCTCCCGAAGAAAAAGCAATAATCGTATGCCTGTCGCAACTGATTGTTAACTGTTGATGTTTATCGCATTGCAGGAGCCGATAATCCGCAAGCGAGAACATGAGCGATAAAGCTGAATTCGATGAATTACGCTGCATATGATGCCTGCCTCTAATTGAGAATTATTATCAATATTGTATACAAAAAAGGCAAGCGATTCAACTGTTTCGTTGAAATATCGCTTGCCCATTCCTCTTTATTCTATGCCCATTATTTTTGGCAGTTCATCCAAGAAGCGTTCCATCGTTATCGGGTCACTGGCGTTCCAAGAAATGCTGGCTAGATAAGCGTGATTATTCTTGACGGCGGGTATGGATTCCCATAGCGGGCTCTCGATCAGCGCCTTCGCCGCTTTCTCGTCTTCCGTGCCTGGCGCACTTAGCAGAAACACATGATCACCGGCAAAATCCGGCAGAACCTCTCTGGATATTAGCGAGAATGGCTCAGCCTTGTCAATTAGCGCCTGTACCTTTTCGCTCGCGCTAAAGCCCTGCGGCTGATACAAAGACATCGTCAGGCTGAAATGGCCCATGACATAGAAATCGCCTGCCAGACTTAGATAAACAGTCGCGGTTTCACCTGGCTTCAGGCCGATTTTGTCCCATGTCGCTTTCGCCTTGCTCTCATAGCTCGTAATCCAATCTTCCGCCACTTGCTTCTTGCCGACGATGTCTGCCACTTCGCGAATCCGGTCATACGTGACTGCATCTCGGTTGAATACGACCGTTGGCGCAATTTTGGACATATCCTGGTAAATCTTCTCCTCGTCATCCCCGCCGTATCCCGCTTGAAGGATTAGATCCGGTGCAAGCTCAATAATCTTCTCCATGTTATGCGGGTAACCGATATCGACTACGCCTTCCAGTTCACTTTTATAAACATAAGGCTCCCCTAGCCAATCGTTGCCCGCCGGCTTAATGCCAAGCGCAAGAAGATCGCCCGGAATATCGCCGAGCATGACGATTTTTTGAGGATTAGTCGGTATCGTCACTTCATGACCGCTGAAATCTTTATATACGCGAGTGGTAGGCTGTTCCGCATTCGATGCCGCCGGTTCGTTGTTAGCCTTTGAACCGCAAGCAGCCAAGGCGCTAACGGATAATAACAAGAAGCATAGAAGTAAAAGCCTAGCGTGTTTTTTGTACATTGGTCAAACCCCTTCATCGATTGTATTGAGAACAATTATCAATATAATCGAAGCAAACAATCAACACAATGGATAAAAAGCAAACAACCTTTTGTACAAAACGTAATCTGCATTTACGAATCGTCCCCTTTCGAAAGAGGAATGCGCAAATTTAACGATAAAACTGCCAAATAACGAGCAAGGCAATTAAAACAGCCAGTAAAATAACAGATAGCCCTGCAAAAGCAGCTTCTTTAAACGTTACATTCCGATGCTTTTTGTACCCATACATAATCAATAAGCCTGCCAGAAAGACAGCCAAAACGGCAAATATATCATTCATGATAATGTGAACGACGATTTCCGAATATGCGCGTTCATAATTACTTAGCATGCGAAGGGCTAGAATAACATTATTCGCGATAATTCCGGTTCCAACCAACGTTAACCCTCTAACGATATTGCCGAATAAGGCTTGCTCCCGCGATTTCAATCGGTTTTTTTTCCTAAACAACAATGACTGGATAATCATAACGATCGGCGCCACGGCAAAGTAAAGCACTGAAACGGCTGCAAGTGCGGCATAACCGGCAAGCACCGGGGTCGATTTAGCTTTGGGCAGCGGGAGGTATTCGGTTGTGTAAGCGGTTATTTTGTCAACAGCATGATCCGTAACCTTGAAGTGCAGCTGCATAAACACGTCAAGCGAAGAATCGCCGCGAACCTTTTCATAGAGGTAAGGCTTTACCTGCTTATAATCCGCGCTCATGCCCGCGAGCGAAACCCGTATTTCATTGGAGGCTAAGGGGCTCACTTTAAGCAACGTGAGATAGGCATATACGTTCATAAAGCCTTCGTATGGTCGCCTTGCCGTCACGTAACTGCCTTCCAGCTCCTGCGGGTCAGGCATTTCTTCGACTGATTGCGCGTAGCTCCGCTGCCCTAGCAGCTCCTTCATCAAGCCATGAACGATAGACGATTCGGCCGATTGGTTCGTCAGAATTACGACAGCGAACTGCTCCTCCGGCACAAGCTGAAAATTGCTGGAGAATGCGATGGTATTCCCGCCATGCCCGACTCCTTTACTCGCGCCTGCGTATTCCCAGAAGCCGTGCGCAATGCCAGGCATATCTGCATCAGACGCGTAGCTTGTAGAGAGCATCTCGCTGATCGTAGCTAGCTGGGCGAAAAGAGGAGATTGCTCGCCGGCTTGCGGCATAAATGCCAGTGCAAACTTAGCCATATCTGCAGCCGTGCCGTTATTGCCGCCGTTCGGGTACATCGACATGTAATTCCATGAAGCCGGCGTAAAAGACGACGGGCCGGCGTGCAGATAACCTTTTGCTTTGCTAGCTATCAGATCTGGACGGTTCTCTAGCGTTGGGTGAGCGGTCGATTGATGCATGGAGAGCTTGGAAAAAATATGCTCATCTACATACTCATGAAATTTTTTGCCGGTAATTCGCTCAACGATATAACCAGCCAAAGAGGTCCCGTAATTGGAATACGCGACTGTCTCGCCCGGCCTTCTTACCTGTGCAGGCTCAGCAAGCCGCAAGCCTTCTTCCAGCGGGCGAACCTCCCCAGGGGATTGATAGGCCATATCGAACATATACTCTTCGAAGCCCGCGTTATGATTCATTAAATTCAGCATCGTAATAGGCTCGTCATATTTGAGCTTGGACAAGAAATGATCAGGCAAGTAGGTGCGAATATCCGCTTGAAGATCCAATTGGTTATTCTCCGCTAATTGCATGACTGCGGTCCAAACGGCAAGCTTGCTAATCGATCCCCATTCAAATACGGTGTTCTCCGGGCTGACGGGTACTTTGTTCTGAACGTCTGCGTAGCCGTACCCTTTTGACAATACTACCTCATGGTCTTTGACAACAACAATAGCTGCTCCTACCGTTGATTCGCCGATATAAGCGTCCACGTATTGATCGACAAAAGCTTCCAGGCCAGAAATCGGAATACCGGATGGGGTCGTTCTGCCGCTCTCTGCATTAACCGAACTTCCTGGGAAAGCAGAAAGGCAGCCTGATATAGCGAGTATAGCCGCGAACCAGATTGCGATTGCTTTTTTCAACATGCTTCTTCCCCTTTCATGCCACTTGGCTGCCTGCGTTTTAAGCAAACAGAGTTCAAATATAGCATGACTGAGAAATCTAGTAAATTCATACAAATATTATTTTTCAATATACATTGTTCCGCATTAATCAAAAAAAGCTGCCTGAATGAGATCCCGCGCTCTCCTCAGATTGCGACTGTCCCGTTGGCGAAGCATGGAAACAATATCGGTGGCGACTTCGGTTTCCGGAGATGCTTTCGGAAATCCAATAACCAAAATCATGTTCCGCGGTACCTTTCGTAAAATAGGAGTACGGAATCTCAAATGGTATATCTTCACCGGCATGGAGAATCGAAGCTTGGAGAAGCGCCAACAAGGCTTATTGAAAACGGAGCAATTATTTGCAAGCCTATAGCACCTTCTGATCTTTTTAAAACACCTCTCATGAATAGTTGTATTATAACTGAGTGCATCATATACTGTTTATATAATACACTATTTAAGAGGAGGAAAATATGAGTACGCTCGCCATTGAAACGATTGGACTTCGCAAAAAATTCGGCAATCAGGTTGTGCTTGACGGAATTGACATTCAAGTTCCCTCCGGCACGATTTATGCTCTTCTGGGACCTAACGGAGCAGGCAAGACGACCTTGATCCACATTTTATCCACGCTCTTCGATCAGGATGAAGGCTATGTAAAGATTGCCGGCTATGATCTCGCTACCGACAAGGAAATGGTGAGGCAATCGATCAGCCTGACCGGCCAATTTGCCGCAGTCGACGAAGTATTAACGGGCGAAGAAAACTTGCGCATGATCTGCCGGCTCTCTGGCTTGACGGCTGCGGAATCACGAAGCCGCACAGATGAGCTGCTGCGCTATTTCGATCTTGTAGCAGCCGCTAAAAAACGCGTCAAAACCTATTCGGGAGGCATGCGAAGGCGGCTTGATATTGCGATCAGCCTCGTGGTCAAGCGCCCCATTCTGTTTCTCGATGAACCGACGACAGGGCTTGACACGACTAGCAGACGCTCCTTGTGGCAGATCATCCTTCAGCTGAAAGAACAAGGCATCACCGTCTTTCTGACGACTCAGTACTTAGAGGAAGCCGATCAGCTCGCGGATATCATCACCGTGATTGACAGCGGGCGCGTAGTTGCGACCGGAACGGCGAAGTCGTTAAAGTCCAGCATCGGCGGCGAAGTTATTGAAATTCGCAACGAAAATGATGAAATAGTCCGCACCGCAGCTACAAACGGCACCTTGCTGGACATTAACCAAACCTTGAACGAGTTAACGCAAAGCCTCTCGCCTAATATGCGCGTAAGCATCCGTAAACCGAGCATGGATGATGTCTTTATCTCACTCACTACCCGAGAATTGGAGAGTGCCCAATCATGATGAATGCAAGCACCCCAATCAAGAGAGCTACTTTTTCCACGACGAATGCCGTCTTTATCGGTCGCAGCATACGGCATAGCTTACGCAACGTTGAAGCATTGATTATGGCGATCATGCTGCCTGTCATGCTCATGCTGCTCTTTACCTATGTATTCGGAGGGTCCATTGATCCAACCGGAAATTACGTTAACTATGTCGTTCCCGGCATTATTCTGCTCTGCGCCGGATTCGGCTCATCCAGTACGGCAGTCGATGTGTCCATGGATATGACTAACGGTATCGTCGATCGGTTTCGGACTATGCCGATTCGGAGCATGAGCGTAGTCACCGGCCATGTTATCGCGAGCCTCGCACGCAACCTATTCGCAACAGGGGTTGTTGTCGGGGTTGCGCTGCTTGTCGGATTCCAGCCGACCGCAAGCTTGCTTGAATGGCTCGCAGCCATAGGCATCATCGCTTTGTTCATCCTCTCCTTCACTTGGCTATTCGCGGCAATCGGACTGATTGCCGGCAGTCCTTCCTCAGCTAGTGCTTACGGATTCATCTTGCTTTTCCTGCCTTACTTGTCCAGCGCCTTCGTCCCAACGGATAACATGCCGAGCTGGCTGCAAGGAATCGCGAACCATCAGCCGATTACGCCGGTCATCGAAACGATTCGCGGACTCCTTACTGGTACCCCCATTCTAAATAGCGGTTGGTTTGCGATTGGCTGGTGCTTATTCATTATTCTAATCTCCCTTATCTGGTCTAATTGGGCCTTTCATCGGAAGACGGCTCGGAGATAGGCTGACTGTAACATTGACCCAGAGGTTAATGGCGAATGGCCAACCCCATAACATGCACAAAGAACCTTCAACGCCGCTTTCACAGTGGAGTTGAAGGTTTTTTCGACTTCGATATTTGTACCAAAAGGGAGCCGTAATTTCAAAAGCCGGCTTGTGGGACTGCCCTTTTGGCATGTCCAATTCCGTTCAGTCTAGCTGCTGCTTTTGCTTGCTCACAAGATAGTGCTCAATTCCGTCAAGAATTCGTTCTAGGCCGAAATCGAAATCATCACCTACCGTATTCTCGCTCTCGTTTTCTCCTGTGTATGCCCCTGACATGATTACAGGATGCAAGCTTGGAAAGCGTTCTGCCTTAACCAGCTGCTTAAGCGCCTTGCTGTAGCTAAGACCGCTAAAAGCATCCGGGGTTCCTTCCGATTGAATCGTCCGCTGCATGTCGCGCTGAATGATTCCGCTTGAACGCGAATAGCTACTTAGCAGGAGGAGAATTGACATTTTTTCATAGTCGTTCAAGGAAAAGTCACGCATGGACCTAAGCAGCCAATCGACGATCTGCAGGTTGTTAGGCGTTATCGGGACGCTTGAAATCGGAATATCGCCAAACCAGGGATGATTGCAGAAAACGGCAATGCACACCTTCACATACTCCCGCATGCTTGCGCGCCAATCGATTTCCTCTTCTTGAGGAGGGATCGGAACATCGCATACCGCATCCTGCATGAGCAGAAGCAGATCGTCCTTGCTGGCAATATATCTATATAAGGACATCGTCGTAAAACCGAGTGAAGCGGCAACCCTGCTCATCGATACGCCGGATAGCCCGTCCCTGTCGGCAATGGCAACGGCCGCATCCACTATCTTTTTGATGCTTAGCTCGCCTTTAGGCCCCCGTTTAGACTGCTGCACGATTCCCCAGCTGAGTTTTGCCCCATTAGGGAAACCCTTCAGTTCTTCCTGATCTATATGCTCATTGTTTTGCATAACTGCCTGCCCCCCGAAAACGAACCGTCCGCGTAATTGTATACCTGATAGACAGTATATCACAACTAGCCCTAACCTCGTAGATTGCCCTCCTGCCATGGTCTACTCGAATAGCTTGTATCATATACATAGACAAGCACGCCCGGAAAGGATGCGGTCATTACCCAATGGAGCTTCAATTGCCGCTAGTCGTCACGTTTCTTCTGCTTCTCGGAGTTGCTTTATTCTGGACAGTTGCCTACGTTCTCGTCATTTATAAAGGATTCAAGGATCAGTTCTGCGGAATGCCGCTTGCTTGCATTTGCGCCAACATCACATGGGAGTTCCTGCTTACTTTCATCATGCCGTTTCATCCGCTTCAACAAATCGTAACCTTGGTCTGGTTTTTACTCGACTGCGTCATCCTGCTCCAGTATTTTATGTATGTCAAAGCACCTTATCCCAAACGCACGATCTATGCTTCCGTCGCCGGCTTGCTGGTCATTTCGTTTCTGCTCCATTACGGGAGCGCGGTTGAATTCGATGACGAAATGGGTATTTATTCGGCCTTTTTCATCAATCTATTGATGTCCATCCTTTTTATTAAGCTGCTGCTAGCCAACGAGCTCCAGGGGCAATCCCTTTCAATCGCTTATTTCAAAATGATAGGAACGCTCTGTGCCTCCGTCATCTGCTTTGCGCTTGATCCGCAATCAGTGTTGCTCATGATTATGTATGTTTTGATTTTTATGCTGGACATCCTCTATATTCTGCTCGTGTATCGCAGAACCGTTAGCACGGTACCCAAACCTGCTTAAACCTCAAACGCATGAAGAATGAACCCAGGCCGCTTGAGCCTGGGTTCATTCTTCATGCGCTTCTTGCCTCGCGCCTTATTCCGCTTGGCGGTACCCGGTGATAGATTGCCATGACCGTGTGATACACAGATTAACGACGGCAATGGTGAACAGCATCCTACGCTGTCAACAATCATCAAGCTTGCTGGCTTGTATCTTAACTTGCCTCACTTGCCCCTCGCGAGCACTTTTTTCAGCCCTGACCTAATTTCAAACCTATGGGTATATACGAGAATGGCCATATTTCCAAGCCATACCCATCGTATCGCGGCTGGGAACGTCCTTGCGCACAAATAGAAGTAGAGAAGCAGCATGCCAAAGACAACCTGTAAACCGTCCGTTTGCGCTGAGTGCCGCTTGCTGCGGTACAGCCAGCGTTTCACTGCCGCAAGCAGCGCGAGAATGATCGCATAGGCGAGCGCCGCCTCGAACGCCGTTATGGCGCTCCATACTCCGAAGGTTACTGCAATCGCCTTGCCCCCCTTCCCCTTTAGAAAAGGGCTGAAAGCGTGCCCAGCTATAGGTGCCAATGCAAGCGGAACGATTAGCATGCCTTCGCTGTAACCACTTCCGGTGATGAACAGCAGCGGAAGATAGCCTTTCAGAAAGTCCAGCAGAATGCCTGCAGCGCCAAATTTATAACCGGCAGACTTCCAGAGGTTCATCGCTCCCGGGTTTCCGTCGCCTACGGCTCTCAGGTTTTTCTTGCGCAGCAGAGCGATCCAATAGGAGAACATGAGGGAGCCGGAAAGAAAGAAGCATGCGGCCAGCACGATCATCATGATCCCCGCCTGCCTCTTACTTTGACATACCTGCCTTTCCATTTCACTTTGCCGAGTACAACGACCTGATATAGCGAATAACCCATTACGATGAGAAAGAACAGGGAAGAAATGAAATGGAACACTGGAATCAGAATGCCAAAAACGCCTACGTACTTAGCGAAATAGAACAATTGCAGCATATAAATGAGGTAGCCGATCATTAACGGCAACGTCCATGGGGTATTGATGAACAGCCATACCGCATTCGACAGCAGGAGACCGATCGTCCAAATCGCGATGGGAACGACCGTCCAAAGGCTAAGCGTACCCGTGCTTAAAATAGCGCCTTTGCTAAAGCCTTCGATTTGGCTTCGTATGCCTGTTGGATACATTCTGAAGGAGACTAAGCCATATCCGATGAAATTGGTGACCGGAATGCCCGCCTCCATAAATTTCGATCCGATAAGCAAATCATCCAATACCTCGGATTTGACGCTCTCATGCCCATTAATCGCCTCGTAGTCTTCTCTTAAAGCTAGGATGCAAGAGCCATAAACGCCTTTTTGAGGATTGCTTCTCTCGAAAACGGACGTGAACGCAAATATGCCTAATATATTCATAATGAGCGCAAGCTTCTCATACAGCTTCTCCGTTTGATGGAACGGAACGACCGATATGACTCCCTTAGAGCGCTCCCTTGCCCGCATTAACAACGCTAGCGCTTGTGGGGAAAGTCTGATATCCGCATCCAAAAAAGCGAACGCGTCTCCTTTGGCATGCAAATAACCGTTCCATACCGCCCAGCTTTTTCCCGTCCAGCCATGCGGCAGGCTAGTGCCCGCAATGACCTTGACGCCGTAGCTTTCCGCTATTTCTCTCGTCCTATCGGTCGAGAAGTCGTCCACGACGATAACTTCAAAGGGCTGGTACGTTTGTGACTGGAGGGAGTCCAGCAGATAAGGCAAATTAAATTGTTCATTTCTAGCCGGAATGATCACGGAAAGCTTCCTCGACCTATGACCGGTTTCGTCCGATACGGGTATTGTATTTTTCCTGAACACGATAAAAGCAGACAGGCAGCCGAGCAGCAGGAGCATGGTTATCCACATTTCTTTTCCCCCCTCTATAGTTATATATGAGGGAATGATGCCCATTATAAGAGCAACCTGCTAACATTATTATTTAAGAAGAAACGCCTGACGGCGTCCTTTCTATGGACGCCACCGTTTCGGCGAAACGCATAGAGAAGAGCAAACTCATATCCTTTCCTATACGCCAAGGCGAAACGGCTCCGCCGTCCTTTGGCGGCGCGGCGTGATTCATTCCGAGAAATATAGAGCATGTATCGCCTAAGAATATACTTTCCTATCTTTCAAGCGTAAACGGCTGTCGCCGTCCTCTGTGGCAAAAGCAGTCGTTTCGCGGAGATAGATAAGCACATGTATAGGTGAAAACATATACATCCTTATATATTAAACAAAAAACCGTTATGGCTTATTCGCCATAACGGTTTTTCCTATCTTGCGAAGCTATGATGGCCGATTGTCACAATAACATCCAAACTTGACCAGAAAGCGCCTTTGGATACATTTGGATTAAAGAAATAGACGGCGTTCTCAACATTGTTTTTCCCGTTCAGGGCATCCTTCGCGGCACGCAGCACGCTTGCATTCGGTTTACTCTTATCCAGCAAGCCGTTATGGGCAGGAGGGAATTGTTTGCCTGAATAGATGACATCACGTATCGTATCCGGGAAGCTTGCGCTCTTCACCCGATTAAGAATGACATTTGCCAAGGCAAGCTGCCCTTCATAGGACTCATAGCCCGCTTCAACCATCGTAATCTTGGCAAGCAACTGAAGATCCGACTCCGTAAAAGGCTTAACCGGCTTGTCAAAAACGGAAGGGATGACGACCTTCAGCTTCGTTCCGGACTGGATGACTGCCTTCCCATCCAGCTCATTTCGCTTCAATAGCTCTGATTTGCTGCTGCCTTGCTCCTTGCTAATGTCTTCAAGCCCATATTCTTGCGTAATAACCACTGGCTGTACGGTGATCAAATCCACAACATCCGCTTCGGCATTCAGCTGAACGTCAGCGTGCAGTAATTCCGACAGCTGGCGCAATGGCGCATATAATCTGCCATCCTTCAAGACCGGAGCTCCGTCCAGACGGTAACGGTCTTCGTTAAAATATACGACGGGTACTCCGTTACCCATAATAATGGTATCGCCTAATGCCGTATGTATCTTTGCTTCATCATTGATTTTATCCCAGCTCGACGTGGCTCCGAGCAATTCGGCAATGCGTGCCGCAGGGGCATATAGCATCCCATTCAGCATGAACGCAGGATCGGTCATCTTCACGATCTTGCCATTTTGTTTGATCGTCACGGCACTCGCTGGCACCGCTTCTCCTGCCGAGACGATAGACAATGGTCCGCTGCAAAGCAGTAGCATTCCCAAAACCATTGTAATAATAAGCCTGTTAACATTTCGGCCTTCTCTGATCATGCGTACCTCCCAGCACTACAAGTTGGTCTAAACTGCCAATGCTTACCTCTGGGCAAAATTATAACACAGCTAAATGTGCCTGTAGGATTAACATTTTCACAGAATTACACAAAAAAAATAAATGAGAGCCCTAAAACAAGAAAAAACGGCTTCGCCGTCCTCTGCAAGAGGAGGGTATCCGTTTCTCGTAGAAATAGAAATATAGTTTATCGTGTGAAACCCATAAAGTCTTATATTTACGCAAAAAACCATCTCAAATGAGATGGTTCCTCGGCGAAAACGCACCTCAATCGGTAGCGCTTACAATTCCACTTCCATCGAGATCGCGCCTTGACGATTTCACGGTAAACGTTTCTCCGGTATCGGTCATTTCGTACAGCTTGCATCTAGAGTCGGGCATCCGGAACGGGGAATGAAGGATGAGCATCCACTCATGCTGGAACGTTCGGAAGAGCATCCCATGCCCGCTGTCGTCGTAAACCAGCGGCTCCAACTGTTCCCACGGCCCCTCCAGCTTGCCTGTCTGGGAGCGCGCAATGGTCTGGACATAGCTGCCATTGTCGTACGTTGACCAGAGCATGACTAGCCGGTTGCCGCTCGTGAGGTACAGCTGGCACCCGTCCGTCACGTACACGGACTTCGAGCCGTCAGGCGGATGTTCGCCATTATCCCATGGCGCCTCCGAACCATTAAACAAATGAACGGGCTCAGATTCACTGTCGGTAAGCTCCGCATTCAGCCGAACGGCTTCCACCGTGCCGTCGCCCGTCTGCACCCATTCATGGCAGTAAACCATCCATGGCTTTCCTTCGTCATCTATAAACAGCGAGCCGTCAAGCGTCATCAACTGTTCCGACACAATCGGAGCATTCTCCTTCACGAGCTCGAATGGCCCGTCCAACGAGTCAGACACAGCAACGGCAGTGCCGCGCCATTGCAGCGGGTAACCTCCGTACCCCTCTCCGGCTAGTTTCCTATCATTATTGTGGAGCGTCACGAATAAATAATAGCGGCCGCCGTATGCGTGAACCTCTGGAGCCCAAGCACCGTGCTGCGGATTCGCCCATGCACCGTCCGGAATGGTAAAGACGACATATGGTCCTTCCCACTCCGCCAAATCCTGGCTTTTATAGGCGAGCACGCCATAACGCTCCATTCCGCTTAGCTTCGGGCTTCCGCCCGTATATAAATAATAGGTTTGCGTGGCTCCGTCTGCCACAACGAATGGATCATGGGCAGGAATATCGGCAAGCTTTAGCCCTCCCCGGGGGTTCGCAGCATCGGATGCATCATGATACGCGTTCATAATAACCATCCCTCCATATCAATTAGTTACCCTTATAATGGTAACATGAATAGGCCGGACATGGTTGAACGGTTATAAAGTTATGACCACGTTTCCTTTTTTATGCCCCTGCTGGACATAGCGGTGCGCTTCTGCCATCTGTTCCAGCGGATAGCTTCGATCTATGGCTGGCCTAATTACCCCCGCCTCGCTAAGCGATTTGAGGAAGATTAAATCTTTGATCTTCTCGTTTGCCGGCCTAAGCCCAGTAGCCGTAAACTTTGCCTGCTTGCTGCCGATCTTGGATGTCCATAGCATTTGGAGCAGCACGGCAGGCGAAGGCACCGTCGAGAGGTATACGCCTCGCTCCTTCAGTGATCCTTTACACCTCGAGAAGGAGCTCTTGCCCACCGTGTCAAAAATAATATCGTAGCGCTGGTCGGATTTCGTGAAATCCTCCTTGGCGTAATCAATCCGTTTGTCTGCTCCAAGCGCCTCCACCAATCCAAAGTTCGCAGCGCTGCAAACTCCCGTCACTTCTGCGCCGAAATGTTTGGCAAGCTGTACCGCAAATGTCCCGACTGATCCCGAAGCCCCGTTGACTAGCACCTTATGCCCGCTTTGAATCCGAGCCTTGTCCCGAAGGAAAGGCAGTGCAGTCAATGCGCCGTCGCAAATGGCGGCAGCCTCGCCATAGCTGATATGGTCAGGCTTGATCGCCAAAGCCCCCGCTTCGGGCAGGCATTTGTACTCAGCGTATGCGCCAAAGCTGGTCCCGGTAGATGCATACACCTGATCGCCTATCTTGAACCGCTTCACGTCTTTGCCCACCGCTTCAATTTCCCCGGCCAATTCCGTCCCCAAAACCGTGTTTTTCGGCCTGAAAAGTCCCGTGGATAGCCTTGTAAAAAAAGGATCGCTTTTGCGGAAGGAGCAATCTGCCGAGGTTACGATCGTGGCGTATACCCTGATCAATACCTCATTGTCCTTAGGTACCGGCTTCGCCATCTCCTGAAGCCGCAGGACCTCAGGCGGTCCATACTTCGAATATACCATTGCCTTCATGATGTAGCCCCCTTGTACGAGCGAGTTCGGATGCTTGTTAATCCGAATAGCGCAAAGCGACCAAGACGCGTTCGCTGCACGGTCCGCTCCAGCTGCTCCATATATGAGAATTGTAGCTTCGTCATGGCTGCAAGGATAGATACTTAAGTATGGATATGGAGATCAACTGGCCATTACGTTATAGAAGTCCCAGCTCGCGCGCACGGGCTACTGCTTCTGTTCGCCGTTCGACCTGCAGTTTGTCAAAAATAATTCGGTTATAGCCTTTAACCGTGCTTAAAGCAAGGAATAGCCGCTCGCTTATTTCACGATTGGATAGGCCTAAAGCGATATAGTGAAGAACGTTCATTTCACGCTCGCTCAGCGGCTCGACAAGCGGCTGAGCGGCAACCCGTCTCGTTCGAACACGGGAGTTAAGCTTGCGGTTCGCCTGCGCCTTGGTCATCGCATCGAAAAAGGGTAGCAGCTTCTTCACATAGTCAGTTATGTCCCCTTGGGCAGCCGCTTCTGCGAGCAGCGCTGCCATAACGTGACCTTCATCAACGAAGATACGAATGAATCCTTCGGGCTCCGCAATCGCTAGCGTAGCACGCAGCATGGATACGGCTTTGCTTGTATCGCCGTGAACATAGAGGGCAGCAGACTGCAAAACCATGACCTGAAGCCGATCATCCTGCCACCCCTTTGCTTCAGCTTCCATGAGTAAGCGCTCCAGCAGCGGAAGCGCAGCTGCCGTGTTCCCTTTAGCTAGAAGCACTCTTGCTTGGCTAACCGGAATATGCCGAGTCTGAGCCAGCCGTTCTGCTTCGTCTAATTTGCCTTCGCGGAGCTGTGCAAGCACATGAATTCCGGCAACCTGCGGCGTTAGATGCTCAAAGTGATGCTTGGCAGCATTAACCGAAATAGCAATCGCTGAGGCGGCATCGCCTTGCGCAAGCTTCACCCGTGCGAGCAGCACTTCGCTGGCAACGAACCGGTCTGTCCGTTCAATCTGCTTCGCCAGTTCAACACTGCGCCTTGCATGCTGTTCCGCGGCAGCCAAATCATTCCACTCGTACAGTACTCGGGCAAGCCCAAGATGCGCCTCGCAAGCAATCGACAGGGGCGGTTCTCCTGCCAGCTGCAACGCCTTCCGATAAGATTGGGCAGCCAAATAGAGCTGGTTATCCGCTTCCTGTATGCTGCCTAGACCGATTGCAGCCATAATGCTGATGATGAAATGCCCGATTTCTTCACTCGTTAATAGGGAATTCGTATAAGCCTGCTTCGCCGCCGCACGGTCGCCTTGGAGCTGATAAGCATACCCTAGCGCCCACGTTGTCGCGGTTCGGACTGGCAGGTTGCCCGGATGCAGATTGTCCAGCGCCAGCAGCGATTGGTTCATGATTGCTTCTGCGTCATGCTGGCTGACTGCCAATGTGGCACGTATGGAAGCAATATGTCCGGCAAGATCCCGGTTTGCGGCACTCGGCTCAGCCTCCCGCAGCGCAGCTTCCGCAGCCCGCAGCTTCGCTTCAACGCCGTTAATCTGACTATCGAACAATAAAACCGATGCAAATGTCACCCACAACGAGGGCTGCCCATCCATCGCTTGGGCTGGCAGCGATTCCAACCATCTCCGTACGGCAGCGGCAGCTCCTCGGAAATGCAGCGGCATCCCTGCTCCCTCTACTAACCGGGCTGCCCGCTCCGTATCGCCTGCCGCGGCTGCATGATGAAACGCCTCATGGTCTAGACCATGCTCCTCATACCAAACGCTGGCACGTGTATGAAGCTCTGCTGCTGTCACCTCGAACTTACGGTCAGCTGAATAGTTATGATCGGTCAACCGCTTCCGCAGCAAATCGGCAAAAAGATGGTGATAACGATACCAGCGCCCTTCGTTGTCCAGCGGAACGATAAACAAATTAGCTCGTTCGAGCTCTTCCAGCATAGGCTGCTGCGGAGCAGCTGGGTCATGGCTCAGCACCGCAGCGCACAACGAGCCGCACATCCGGTCTAGGATCGCCGTGCACAGCAGAAACCTTTGCATGCTCGGTGATTGCCGCTCAAGGACTTCTTCTATTAGATAATCCAGTACGAAGCGATGGCTGCCCGTGAAGGATTGAATAAATCCGGCAGCATCGGCATGGCCATGCAGCGAGATCGCAGCTAGCTGCAATCCGGCAATCCACCCTTCCGTCTTCGCTTCGAGCAGGCTGATATGGGCCGCCGAAAGCGTAAGCCCCATAGCTTGAGTAAGAAATCCGGTTGCTTCGGAGGACGTAAGCCTCATGTCCGGCACTCTCAGCTCCGTCAATTGCCCACGGGCGCGCAGCCGGGCCAAAGGGAGGCGAGGATCATGTCGAGAGGCAATGACCATATGCATTTGCGGCGGCATATGCTCGATTAAATAGGCAAGGCCCTGCTCGACTTGCTGAGCATCAATCACATGATAATCATCAAGAACGAAAATAAAAGGCTGCGGTGCGAGCGCGATTTCATTCAATAAGGAAGCGAGAATCGATTCGATTGGCGGTAATTGCGGAGATTGGAGCACGGCAAGCAAGCCTGCTCCGACATGTACCCCTACGGTCTGCAAAGCAGCGTATACATAAGTGAAAAACCTTGCGGGATCATTGTCTTCTTCGTCCAGCGATAGCCATGCTGCAGGCTGTTTACAGGTTGCAAGCCACTCCGTTGCCAGCGTTGTTTTGCCAAATCCGGCAGATGCGGAGATGAGCGTCAGTTTACGAGGAAGACCCTCGTTCAACCTTTCGATTAATCGGGAACGCGTAACCGTCTTAGGCCTCTGCGGCGGGATATATAATTTCGTGGATATGATGGGTATGTTCATAAGCTGATTATAATAACCTAGTTTCTGTGACGTCAACAACAGAACCGAATGGGGCAACGATGGAACGTTTCTTTTGCGTGGTAACGGCTTGCAGCAAAATCGTTTGGCAAGGGCGCATGCAATTAAAAACGCAACCTTTAAAGGTTGCGTGGGATGTTTGTGAGAATGGCTTCTCGGCTGCATATCTTTTTATTCAATACCATGCTGTTCTCGAATACCGTACAACCCTTGCAACAGCAGCTCGGCTGGATCTCGGTTCAGCTGCAAATGCGTCAGCAATAAATGTAACGGAATTGCACATACGTTATTTCCATCTGTGATAGCTGGGAAGCCGGCTTCAAAGACCGGACCGTGGTCTTCGTTCCATGCTAAACCTGCATGTACCTGCTCAGGGGCAAATTCCTCACGGACTGCCTTGATGCACTGCGGTACGAGAATGTTGTCGATAATTGCTTTTGCCTCATCTTCGCTCGCAGCCGGCTTCGGAAGCGGTTTCCCACCCTCGATTTCCATCAGATCGGTGAAGAAGGAAGACATCCATACATCAGGTGCGTTGCCCGATTGGAATCTCGCGATCAACTCGCGCAGAAAAAAGCCGCAGGCATATACATTCGACGATTCATCTTTCACATGAAAAACAAAAACAGGGCCGTACGCTTCCATATTCAGCACTTGCCCTTCAACTTCGTTAAAGTGCATTTTTAAAGCGATAATGCCGTTGTGGTGAACAGCCTTTATCAGCTCGGCCCATTTCTCCTCGGACATCGGTTCTTGCTTGCCGTTTATTTCCTCGTTAGTTGTCTCATTATTCATCAGCTTGTCCCCCCTGCTTCCTATCATACCATCTAGAAGCAGCGGCTGGAAATCACATGATGCAATTGAATTTCGCGCATAAAGAAGGAGTTCTCAGAATGTTCCCATTTCGGGGCGTATTTAGTCGCCTCATATCATGTTAGAATAGAGTATTCCCATCCAAAATATAAACTAGGAGCATATAAAGTGCGGGCACATCCAATCAACATTTTACGTATTACGGGTCTATTAGATGGTATTTCATTATTAGTATTGCTCAGTATCGCCATGCCTTTGAAATATATATGGGGAATCGAGAAAGCAGTAACGATCGTCGGCAGCATTCACGGCGGCATTTTCACCTTCTATGCGCTTGCTATTCTTTATGCAGCCATTCGGGTGAAATGGAGCATCCTTTGGCCTGCCGCAGCCGTTATTGCAGCTTTTGTTCCTTTCGGCAACTTTTTGCTGGACTGGCAGTTGAAGAAGGCGCTTGCCAAATATAGCGTAAGGCCCTTCAACTATGCGCTGCTTGTATACAGCATCGTATTTTTCTCTTTTTTCGATCTATTCTCGCAGCTGCCGGTCATGAGCACATTCGCCGCATCCGTCGGCGCCAGTTCATTTGTTGTAGGCTTTGTAATTGCCCTATATTCGCTAGCCAATACGGCAGGCAATATTTTATCCGGCATTCTGACCGACAAAGTTGGGCCTTTCAAAATATTGATGGTCGGTCTGGTGCTGTCAAGCGGCGCTCTGCTTCTTTACCAGCTCGTTGATCAACCGCTCGTTCTTATCCTTGTTCGCATTCTGCACGGCTTTGTTGCCGGTCTAATCGTACCCGCTGCTTTCACATTCTCAGCCAATACGACTATGAATGACCAGCAGGGCAAAAAAGTCGCCTTTACCGGCACTTTTGTCGGGCTTGCAGCCATAATCGGACCGGCATTCAGCGGGATAATGGCCAGTAAAACTTCTGTGCCCTTCGTCTTTACATGCGTAGCCCTGCTAGGATTCTCCCTCTCGGTCCTTTCGGCTATATTTCTTAGAACATATGCCATTGCCCGGAAAGAAAAAGACACGGCCGTACCTGCCTCAACAGGCTCTCTCTTCAATGCTGGCGTGCTTAAGGCTTATGGCGGTGCCTTTTTCTTAATGTTTTCACAAGGCGTCATTGCGTATTTGCTGCCCCTGCACGTTCAAACGCTTGGATACGATTCGAGATTAAGCGGCACGCTCATGAGCACGTTCGGGATTATTGCCGTACTTATTTTCGTGCTTCCCACGAACCGGATCTTTGACCTTGTTGCTTCATCGCACACGATGGCAATCGGTATAGGATTAATGGGCGTTAGCCAGCTGCTGATCAGCCAATCGACGACAACATTGGCGCTTTACTTTGTTTTAGGCTTATATGGGGTGGGATTCGCCTTTTTGTTCCCATCGGTCAATACGATGCTTATCAATGCAGTGCCCGCCGAGCTGCGCGGGAAAGCTTACGGCTACTTCTACGCCTTCTTCTCGCTTGGCGTGGTTGCCGGATCTTCCACGCTCGGATGGCTGCCCTTCAACATCACCGAAGGTTTTTTATTTACAGGCATCGTCCTGCTAATCTTTGCTGCTTTCATCGTCGCCAGCAGGCAAAGAGATCATGCGCCGATGTCCTGATTGCCGAACTCCCTATTGGACGATTGTAATGACTACATTTCCTTTTTTGCGTCCTGTTTCCACATATCTATGGGCTTCCGCCGTATCTGACAACGGGTAACGCCTGTCAATGACAGGCTTCAGCTCCCCTTTTTCAACCAGCTCTTTGATTAACAATAAATCTTCAATTCTCTCCTTTGCCATCCCTTGCCCCTCGACGGATACGTATGTCCCATTGGGAGCAAGGGCTTTTTTGGCAGCTGACCGCGAAAGCTTGCCAACGGCATCGAATACAAGGTCATAAAGCTCCCCTTTCTCCGTAAAATCCTCTGTTTTGTAATCAATCGCTATATCCGCTCCCAGGGACTTTGCCAAATCGATGTTCGTGGCGCTGCATACAGCCGTAACCTGTGCGCCAAAATGCTTCGCCAGTTGCACAGCAGCGGTTCCTACCGCGCCGGAAGCGCCATAAACGAGGACGTTTTGACCGCTGCCAATATTCCCTTTTCTAAAAAAATGAAGGGCGGTTGTGCCCCCGAATGCCAAGGCAGCCGCTTCGTCGCAGGACACATTAGCCGGCCTCTTAGCTACCATCCCGGATTCAGAAAGACAGGCGTATTCGGCATATCCGCCGAATCTCATCCCTGTTAAGGCGTATACTTGATCGCCTTGCTTAAAACGCGTCACATTTTTTCCAATCGCTGCGACTTCACCAGCCAGCTCTACTCCAAGAATCGGCTTTCGCGGTCTCCTGAAGCCCAATACGGCTCTCATGGGCAGCCAGAACAAAGCCGGGCTTTTGAAGCTTCTTACTCTGCAATCCCCTGAAGTTACCGTTGTCGCAAATACTCTCACCAATATTTCATTATCCTCGGGAACAGGCTTTTCGACCTCCCGGAGCTTTAGAACGTCAGGCGAGCCGTATTCCGTGCAAATGATTGCTTTCATGACTTCCCTCCTTGCTTCCATTTGCAAATAGTATAGGTGCTCCACCACTTCGTTTATAGCTACTTAAGTATGATAATGGTTTCGTTCATCACGCTTGTTTAAATGACCGGCCTTGGCTCCGAATACGACTCAAACGTTATCCTTTAATGCTGCTCGATTGAAATATCCCCTTTCGGCTTCATGATACGGTTGCGCTCCTTCAATAGGATCGACGGCGGAAACCCGTACACCTTTTTAAATACGCGATTGAAATAAGCCTGATCGCAAAAGCCCACATATTCGGCTGCTTGCCCAATCGTAACCTGATGGTGATACAGCAAATCACGCGCAGCGGACACCTTCACCTGGTGGATATATTCCTTCAAAGAGCTGCCGGTCAGCCTTCGGTACAACGTAGATACATAGTTTGGCGAGCGGCCAACAAGCATCGCCAGATGGTCAACCCGAATGTCTTCGCGATAATGGGTTAGCACGTAATCTTGAATGCGCGCAACGATCTTCAGCATTGGAGACGGGTATTGCTTCGCATCCAGCTCGCGATTCATACGCCCAAGCATGTCGGTTAGCGTAGCGGCACTTATTGGCTCGTAGTAGGGCAGCTTGCCCATCCATTGCTGAATGAGCTGCGCGAATCGCTGCTTCATATATTCGTATTGCCCCGTCTTCACGACTATTGGAACTTGCTGATCAAGCATCGGCAGCATCCCCGCACCCGCTTCATCCATCACGAAGGTAGCCCAATATTTTTGATGGTGATCCTGATCCGAATGGAAAGCCTCTCTCATCCTTCCTTCAGGAATGAAAAGCAGGTCTCCCTTGCTTAATTGCAGGGTTACGCCATCAATTCGATAAACAAGCTTGCCTGAAATGATCAGCGCTAATGCGCATGCCGTTGTTTTTGATCGTTGGCGCTTCCAGCTTGGATCCCGGTCATCAAAACCTGCTCCGAATAGTGCAATCATTTGCGCTCATCGCCTCCCTTTGATTTCGAGTGTAGATTTATACAAACATAATAGATTCGTTAATCGTCTTGGCATAGCGGATTCGTATACAATAATTCTAGCACAATTATTCCATTCCCCGAAGATCCACCACTATTAATACTCAATTGGAATCATTGATTTGTACAAACGAATTGGAGGATGTTTACGATGAACTACGATCTTGTCATTTACGGCGGAACGTCTGCGGGAATTGCTGCGGCCGTTCAGGCCAAACGAATGGGCTTAACCTCTGTCATCATCGAGCCTTCTGGACGGCTTGGCGGGTTAAGCAGCGGAGGGCTTGGCGATACCGACTTCGGCCAGACGGCAGCAATCGGCGGCATTTCGTTGTCATTTTACGAGCAAGTTGGGCAGAAGTACCGACAGCAAAACCCCGTATGGATGTTTGAACCCAAAATAGCGCTGGCCGTGTTTCTAGATTGGATAGAGAATGAAGCGATCGAGGTCCTTTATCGCGAGCGGCTATTGCAAACGAATGGCGCTGCAACGTCTGCCTCTCGCATCGAATCCATTCGGTTGGAATCTGGAAAAGAGATTAAAGGCCGCATGTTCATCGATGCTACTTATGAAGGCGATCTCATGAAAGCTGCCGGAGTTTCTTATGCTGCCGGCCGTGAAGCGGGCCATGTATATGGGGAGTCTTACAATGGCATTCAGACAGCCACCGCTTTGAAGAATCAATTGCCGAATGGCATCGATCCCTATGTCGTGAAAGGCAATCCAGCGAGCGGCCTGCTGCCAGGCGTCAATCCGGATGCCGGCGGTGAAGACGGAGAAGGCGACCATCGCCAGCAAGCCTACTGCTACCGCATGTGTCTAACCGATGATCCGAGCAATCGCGTCATGATCGATAAGCCAGCACAGTACGACGAGCGGCAATACGAGTTAATGTTTCGTGCTGCGGAATGCGGGCAAACCGTCTTTTTCAAATTGCGAATGCTGCCTAACCGCAAGACCGACTCCAACAACGACAACGGTTTTTCAACCGACTTCATCGGCTTCAATTACGATTATCCCGAGGCTGGTTATTCGGAAAGAGCATGTATCGCCGCTGACCATGAAGCCTATCAAAAAGGTCTCGTCTGGACGCTGCAGAATCATCCGCGCATACCTGAAGGCATTCGCGACTTTTACAAGGAGTGGGGACTTCCGCTGGATGAATTTACGGATAACGCCCACTGGACCCCGCAGTTATATATCCGGGAATCCAGAAGAATGATAAGCGATTTCGTAATGAACGAAAACCATCTTTTCCTCAGATCGCCCGTTGCGGACAGCGTCGCAATGGGTTCCTATACCATGGACTCGCACAATGTCCAGCGCCATGTGAATAAAGACGGATTCGTCGTGAATGAAGGCGACGTGCAAATCGGGCTGGACGCCCCCTATCCGATAAGCTATCGCTCGATCGTGCCAAAGGAATCCGAGTGCGTCAATCTATTCGTGCCCGTCTGCTTGTCCTCCTCTCATATCGCTTACGGCTCGATTCGGATGGAGCCCGTATTCATGGCGCTCGGGCAATCCGCGGCAACCGCTGCGGCGCTAGCGATCGAAGCAGGCAGCAGCGTGCAGGCCGTGCAATACGGACAACTGCGTGAACGATTGATCCAAGATGGCCAAGTGCTGTAACGAAATGATTGGGATGGCACGGCCAAACAAAAGAAGCGGTTCGTTTGGCCGGTATCCTACAGAACGTTAGTCAAACCTGCAATGGTTACAAGGTGCGCCTGCTGCATTTTCAAGTTTGATAGGATAACTAAAACAAGCTCCCGTCATCTGCGAATCGCACATAACGGGAGCTTGTTTTCTATTGATTATGTTTAAGGAGCGAATATACACAGGTGTCATGAGCTTTACCGTTTTGATGCATATAAGCTCTCAGTATTCCCTCTTTTTGAAAACCGGCTTTGGCGAGCAATTGATGGGATGCTTCATTTTCAGTAAAAACAACGGCGCCTATTCGATTAAGGCCAAGCTCATCAAATCCGTATGAGATGACCTTGGCTAAAGCTTCCAAGGTATAGCCCTTTCTCCAATGTTCGGGGTGAATTTCATACCCGATTTCTGCCCGTTTATGCTTGGCGGACCAAGCGTTAAACCCAATCGTACCCATTAACCCCTTATATCCTTTTCGTTCAATTCCCCAACGTAATCCTCTTTTGTCCTTGTAACTATTTGCGAAAAAATCAATAAATGCTTCTGCTTGTTCAATATGAGTTAACGTTTCTTCTCCATAATAGCGAGTCACATTTTCATTGGAAAAACAAGCGAATAGGCTAGCCGCGTCTTCCATTGCAATCTCTCTTAGCAACAATCGTTCTGTTTCTAATAGGGGAAACATGCTTTCACTCCACTCAGTCTCTCTCTACGTACCGTTTGGATCAAGTTCTATTAAATCTCGCTGAGCTCTTCCGTCAGCAGCAATCCGCCGCCCCCATGGAGACGGTGACCGTTCTCGACATGCTGGACGATTGCTCGCCGTAGCCCTGAGTCTTTAGGAGCGGTGGATAGATCAAGCTTATTTGTTCCGAACACTCTTTCATACGTTTCACGATCATCCGAGCGCACCGGGAACAGGCGAAGCATCTTTTGGAAAGCGGAAATATTCGAGGATTCGGGTACGAGCTTAGCCAGCTGAGGGTCTAGCAGCCAAGAAACGCAAACGAACGAGGCAATCGACTGTTCCGGCATCCTATCGTGGTAAAAGGAAATTGCGCGCGCAAGCGATTCCTTGCATGACTGCGGCGTCATTGGACTCCCCTCCGGAATGTGAATTTCCAGCGCGGAATCCCCCCGTTGAATGACGATGCTCCACTCGTCGGTAGATAGCGTTACAGCCGTATTCTCCGCGAAGCCGCTTGGTAGAATCGGGTTTCCTATGTATCTGTCATGCGCCCTCTCGTAAATGGAAGTCCAGCCCTGCTCGGCTTCCCACTGCCCGTTCGTGCCGTCCACTTTTCCGTCTTGGCGATAAGCGATTCCCGGCTCGGATAGGAGGATGACTTGGCCATTGTTAACATTGCGCAATCCGATAACAGCTTGATCGAATGCTTTCCGAATAAATTGCAGCCGGCCGAGCCGGTATAGCTTCCCTCCCATATGGTTAAGCAGCCAGGCTAAGTTGCTAAGGCCCCACGCACCTTTTTCCTCGTAATGATGCTTCATCCAGATCAATAAATCGTCCAACGTGTCCATTTGAACATCCTCAGCTATCCCCATTGAGCGATAATAAGCCGACATCCAATCCAGCAGGCCGAGCAGGAGAATAACGCTGAACATGCCTGCATGATCTCCCATAATCGATCTTAGGTATGTCTCTTGATCCGCCACAAACGTCGGATAACCTTCCACCGCTGCCCCAAATGCCTCAACATCCGTCTCTGATAAAGCATCGAGCTTGCATTGCCGCAGCAGCTCAAGCAATCCTTCATGTCCCCGTACAATTACGGCCGACTCATACAGCGCATCCAATACCGTTGGAGGCAGGCGCAGCAATCTGTTCGCCTGTGCAATATACGCTTCCGTTAAAAAATCCATTTTCTCCAACACAGTTCCTCCTTATTCTAATCAAGCAGGTTAGATCGTCCATGTCTGCACTCTCTGCATTGCGACGATAACCGTAACCATGAAGTCCTCATAAAAATACTCCCGCAGCATGCTCTCGCCTTCATTCGCAATTCATTCATTCCCTATCCGCCCAACGAATGACAGCAGCTCACCAATGATATTCTTCGCCTCAGACCGTACGTACTCCTTCAACGACAAGCACATTAAACAAAATTCGCCGCTAGGTCTGCATAAATGAAAAAACCGTCCTCCCGCTGCATGAACGGAAGGACGGTTTATCGGGGATGTTATTTTTAGCTAAACAGAAAGCGTAACGAGACCTATCCGCTTTATCGATGCCCTCATGAAAAATGCTTCAATTTATCCGGGTTTCTAACAATATAAATATGATGCATAAGACCGTCCTTCACTTGGAACATTACGACCGAATCGACCGTTTGCCCTGCATGTATAATAAGGCCTAAATGACCATTGACTTCGCCAAGCGTAAAGGTCCAGATTCCGCCTTGCTGCACATTTTTGCGAACAAGCCCGAGAAGGAAACGGGAAACCGAACTTGGACTTACGATCGGATTAACGGCAGATAACACTTTCCCGCCGCCATCGGAGATCAACACCACATCCTTGCCTAACATCGCCATTACCTGATCCACGTCATCCCGCTCGAGTACAGACAGAAAACGGTTCACCCATGCTGTATTTTCAGACTCCAGGTCAACCGCCTCTTCGCGATTGAAGGGACCTACTTTACCTTTCGCACGACTGTACAGCTTCCTGCTGTTTGCCTCGCTTTTGTCGATGACCGCCGCTATGTCCGCAAAACTGAACCCAAATGCCTCACGCAGCACAAATACGGCTCTTTCGGCAGCAGACAGCTGCTCGAGAAGCACCAGCATGCCGTAAGATAACATTTCATTGCGGGCAATCGTTTCGAATGTTTCGTCGGTTGAGGTAGGCACCGGTTCGGGCAGCCATTCGCCAAAATAATTTTCTTTTCGCTTGGTCGCTGATTTGTGAAGATCATGGCAGCGATTCGTTACCATTCTGCATAAATAGGCTTGAGGAGCTTCGATTAGTCCCTGCGGCTTCGCGTCAAAAGCCTTTAAAAAAACGTCCTGTACCACATCCTCCGCATCCGCGAACGATCCGGTAAGCTGGTAGGCAAGCGATAGCAGCAATCTTTTGTACTGCGTGTATAAGTGCTCCATTCCATCGCTCTCTTCTATTAGGATTGGATTGTTTATTTGATGGAGCTGCCCAAATTCCATACCAATTGCTTGATCCGATAGCCCATTTTGCCTGTGATCATAAAATCCATCCCCCATTTGTTTACCCACGTCAATCCATTCTTTGGTCCAAGACCGATACTGAAGCTTTCCATATAGCTCGTATGCGTAGGCGCAGCATGCCCTTCCAAATCGGCTGCAACCACTTTGCCAAGCCGGGCAGCTTGCGGGATGGCTTCCTTGCAGGTCATGCCGTCCGTCTGGCCCGTAGCCGGATTAACCACTTTCGCGCAGTCTCCGATGCTATAAATGCCGCGAGCTCCCTGTACCCGGTAGCTTGCGTCAATCTTCACAAATCCGCCTTGCGTTACCGGCAATCCCCATTGTTTTACGATTGGATTGGGAATTAACCCCAAAGTCCAAACGCACAAGCCTATCGGCAGCTCTGTTCCGTCGGATAAGCTAAGTTTCCCATTCTCCTCTTGAAGCACGCGCCGCTTATGCACGACTTCTACGCCGTTTTCCTTAAGGATAACCTCAAGTTTCGCCGCAACCTTGTCAGGACCATCTAAAAATAATCGATCATGCGCATTATACAATCGGATACGCACCTGGTCGGGGTTCAACCCTAACTGCTCGGCATCTGTACGAACATGATAAGCTAACTCAGCGGCTGTTTCAATACCGCTAATGCCTGCTCCCACTACAGCAATGGTCATTAAGCGCTCTCGTTCGATCGGATTTAATTCTTTGGCGGCTTGCCGCATGTTAGCAGACCATGCCAACCGAATGTTTAATGCGTCTTTCAACGAAGCAAGCGTCAGACCGCCTTGCGATTCATCCGGACGGCGGGCCACGCTGCCAGCTGCAACGACAAGTATATCGTAACCCAGCTCTTGTATGGCATCGTCGTGGCTATGCATAATCAGCTTATTCTCGGTAGCTTTAATTTCCGTAACGGTCCCCTGGAGAAGCTCAACCCCGTCAGGAAACAACTGGGTAAGCGGCGTGCAAATATCTTCATCCGCTACCGCTGGCTTGAACAGCATGACCTTGCGCAGGTGATACTTATTTTTGTCGATGAGTATAAATTTCATAGACCGGCTTTTGTTTCGCTGGCTCACGTTTTTGCGGATTTCATTCATTGCATGGATACCCGCGTATCCCGCTCCAATGACAATACAGGTTAACGTCTTCATACCATTCACTCCCACATTCATTTTTGTGCCTGTATAACGATTTAGGAGTGCGTAATGTGACAAATCTATGTAGCGCCTAAAGTGCCAGCCTAACTACACGGCGATAATAGCCGACGGTTAGAATAGCAAACGCGAAATAGATGACCGTGTATATGGCCATGGCCATCGCCGCCGGGAAGGCGATGTCCGACAACGTAAGAGCGGAGGCCGCTTTCACGGCGAAGCTGGAATGTACCAGTCCAATCGCCAACGGTATCGCGAATACAAACAGCTGTTTGCGAATTATGCCTCCCATAATCTCGCGCTCCGAGAATCCGAGCTGCCTTAGAATCGTATAAACGCCCCGCTCCTGCTCCGCCTCCGTCATTTGCTTGAAATACAAAATACTGCCCGTGGCGGTAAGAAAGATGAGTCCTAGAAAACCGGCAATAAAAATGATTAAGCCGAATTTTTGCAGCGACTCCTGATAATACGAGTAGAAGTCGGGAGCTGATGCCGGGTACGATTTGGCATATTTCGCATACAAACGCGATGCCGCTGCGCGCCCGCTTTCATGTTTAATCTGAAAGGTGTCTATTCGGACGGCTTCCTGTTCGGATGAAACCGGCATCCGCTTGCGAATCTTATGCAGTTCTGCTTCTCTTATGACCAGTTGACGCCCGTTCAAATGAAAGTTAACCGCATAACGGTCAATTCCTTCAGCAATATGGATAACGCTGTCAAACCCGCCTGAACCTATATGAACCTCTTGTGGGTACTCGGCCATGTCCTGCTCGGTGCTCATGGCTTTCTTCTGGCCCTTATACCATATAGCCTCACCTTGCTTCGGGATAACACGATTGGTATCGCTCTCCTTCAGCTGCTCTGCTGCGACCAGCAATAGGCTTCGTCCTTCCTGACCACCGCTGCCAAACACGCCTGTCACACGGATCGCTTCGACTGGGTAATGAACAAACTCAATTCCGTCCTTCTCCAATTCCTTGCCGAAGGCTTGGGAGTCGTTTTCCTTATTTTCAAAAATGAAATCGTAAGGCAGCATGACCCGCGACTCATTTTCGGCCGAGAAATAAAGCGAATAAGCGATTGCCACCATGGTCAGCGTCATAGCGGACAGAACCGTAATCAGCGTCAAAGCGTTCGCATTCTCCTTCATGCGATGCATAACCGGTGCCAATGATAAACTGTTTTTCAATCCGAGATGTCCGTCCCTGCTTCTGCGAAACCGATAGAACAGCCAGCCAATCGTTACGCGGAACAGCAGATAGGTGCCGAGTATCGTTGAAACGAGAATAGCCAGCATTTGCAAAATCAGCTCTTGGCCGGGTGTTTTGCTGGAAAGGATATAACCCGTCGCGATTAGCGCAAGGCTAAGCATTCCCGCCATAGCGGAAATGGCCGCATGGGGCCGTTTCGGATGTTCCCCCTGCCGATCCGCTGTGAACAGAGTGAGAAGCGATGTCCCGTACACTTTGAATAAAATTTGCAGCAAGGTAAGCCCAATCAGAAACGCAAATACAATGGCCGTTTGAATGGCGGCTGTAAGTGAGAACGAAAGGCTTATTACGCTCTCTATGCCTATTAGCTTCATCAGAATGAGCAGGAAAAGACGTGACATTAGCGCACCAATGCCAATTCCTATGAGGAGGGCACCTGTTCCGAGCAATATGTTCTCGGCTATCAGCAGCAGCCACACGGACCTGCGCGTCAGGCCATTCAGCTGATAGAGACCGATTTCCCTGCTGCGGCGCTTTAGAAAAATACGGTTGGCATAAATCATGAATATGACCACAATTAGCAGCAGCAGCAGTCCTGATACTTGAAACAACGAAGCAAACTGAATATCCGCGAAGGTTGCAGCCATTATCGTAGAATCATGCTGCAAGGCAGCAAATACATAATACAGGGTCGTACTGAAAATAAGCGCAAAAAAATACAAATAATAATGCTTCATATTTTTCCGCATGCCGCGAATGACCAGCTCAAACAGTGTCAACGTGATCACCCCCGAGCACGGCCTGCACATTCATAATGTCTTTGAAAAAGGCCTGCCGCGTTTTGGTCCCCCGGTATAATTCAGAATAGAGCATCCCATCCTTCAAGAAAATGACACGGCTGCAATAGCTGGAAGCTACCGGATCATGCGTCACCATCATAATCGTGATGCTTCGCTGCTGGTTAAGCTGCTCCATTTCCCCCAAAAGGGAGGCGGCAGCCTTTGAATCCAGTGCGCCAGTTGGCTCATCCGCAAATACAAGGGAAGGCCCATGAATCAAAGCACGTGCCGCGGATGTCCGCTGCCGCTGTCCGCCGGAAATTTCATAAGGATATCGATGCGCGATCTCCAAAATGCCGAGCTCTGCAGCAATGTCCTGAAATTCAGCCTCCGCTGCTTTCTTCTTCATCTTGCCGAGCGAGACGGGCAGAAGGATATTCTCTTTGACCGTCAAGGTGTCCAGCAAATTGTAATCTTGAAAGATGAAACCGAGCTTGTTGCGCCGAAAGAGAGAGAGCTCCGCATTGTTCATCTTGGAGATGTCAACATCCTCGACCAATATCTTCCCTTCGGTCGTTTGATCAATGGTAGATAGAACATTGATCAATGTAGACTTGCCCGACCCCGATGGTCCCATAATGGCGACGAATTCCCCTTCGGCGACTCGCAGATCGATTCCTTTTAGCACCTGCTGGACATTGCCCCGTACACCAAATGATTTGCGGATCTGCATGGCATGCAGCACCGTTTTTTTTATGTAATGATCAGCCATCTCCATAACCTCCACTCTGTTCTTGCCTTTATTTTAGAGAAAAAGGTCATTCCGGTCGCTTGTATCAGATGACAAGCAGAAGCTTTCACGTGACATTATTGTCATACGCGCTCGACGTATCCCTGCTCCCAGCGCAGCGTGAACCGTGCATTAAAACGACCTCTGGACAGCTTCATACGCATTGCTTACCGTGAAGGTTATCCCTAATTCCGTTCCTGCGCGCAGCTCAGATTGAACCGTTAGCCGAATACCGATTTTCCGCGCAACCGTCTGTGCCAAGTAAAGTCCGAGCCCGGTTGCCGCATTTTGCAATCTTCCGTTCCCTCCCGTGAATCCTTTATCGAATATGCGCGGCAAATCATGCCCTGCAATGCCTGGTCCTTCATCTTTAATCCGCAAGCTCACATGCCCATCGGACGCCGCTGCCGTCGACAGGACGATCATTCCGCCTTTGGGGCTGTACTTGATCGCATTCGTTAATGCTTGCCTTATAATAAAACGGCACCATTTGCGGTCCGTCATCACAACAGCCTCTTCCCCTTCAAATTCAATGGCTATATTTTTGTCCATGCACCACGAAGCCAGCTCACGCACCTCCAATACGGCTAACTGCTGAATCCCCGCCTGCTCCAGCACATAATCCGCCTCGAGCGTCGGTAACCGTGACAGATATAACTGCTGGTCGATGAGCAGATGAATCCGCAGCCAGTCCGATTCCAATTTGCGAAGCACCGGATTGCTCCTTTCGCTGTCTATCGTCAATTTCATGGCAGTTAAGGGCGACTTCACTTCATGTACCCAAGCCGTCGTGTATTCTTGGTCGACGATACGGGCAGCATGGCTATCTGACAGCTTATTCGAGTACCAGCGGCCAGCCGAGCGAAGCAGCCTGTTTGTCGCCTCCTCGTGATAATAATAAGCAGGCGGCAGCGTTTCAACCCAACCCTCTTCTAGCTGTTCCGCTGAATACGCGAGCGCACGCGCGTATTTCGTTTCTTTTTGAAACCGCCACCCCAGGAAGGCTAGCATGGACAGGATGAGCAGCGTATTTAAATATAATAGCGAGACGGCCTCCACCGCGATGCCAGTGTCGATCCAGATTAGCAAATCCACGATTAGCAAGGAGAGCAGATAGAAAATAAGCCAGCTCTTCCTATCCATTAAGTAACGGAGCAGCAGGTGATTTCCCCTCATAACGTAGCAGCCATATAGCCGAGTCCTTTTTTTGTAACAATGGCTTCGTCCAGCTGCAAAGCCGCCAGCTTCTGGCGCAATCGGGTAACATTCGCTGTCAGTGTATTGTCGTTGACGAATTGCTCATCATCCCATAGCTTGCGAATTAAATCATGGCGCGGTATGACTGTATCCTTTGCCCGAACGAGTACGACAAGAATGAAAAATTCATTTTTCGTTAAAATCACGTCTTGCCCGTCCTTGCGGATCACACAGCGCTTCATGTCAATAATAGAGCCATTCCATTCCATAAGATCGGAGGCTGCTTCCCCATATGCATATGTCCTGCGAACGATCGCTTTGATTTGAGCCAGCAGGACGTCCATATGAAAGGGCTTTTGGATATAATCGTCCGCCCCCATATTCATTGCCATTACCATATCCAGCGGATGATCGCGCGAGGACAGAAACAAAATGGGCACATTCGACACCGCGCGAATTTCCCGGCACCAGTGGAAACCGTCATACATCGGGAGTTGAATATCGATGACGACCAGCTGCGGCTGCACGTTAATAAAAGAGTTCATCACATCATCGAACCGCTCCGGCTTGGTGACGTGAAACGACCATTGCTCCAATCTTTCTTTCAATAAATGATAGATAGCATCATCATCTTCGATAATAAATATGTTCAAATCCATGATGGCCAGATCCCTTCCTTTCATATGCTGCCCATTTCAAGCCGCATCCGCTTTCTTCTCTCGCATGGTCCCATCATACCATTCCTTCTTTCCACGCAAAAAGGGGGGCAACAATTGCCCCCCTGGATCAGCCGAGCCCGATCCCGCATTGCGTTTCTATTTAGGATTCTATCTAGGTTTCTGTCTAGATGGCTATATTGCCATTCAGGGTCATAAAATCATGCCGTTATGCTGGGAGCAGCATCGTGAACAGTAGCGCCGCCAGCTCCTGCTTGTTCAGCGCCCGGCGAGAGCCGTATTCGAACATGCCGTTCGATTCGGTCACCTCTGGACCATGCAGCCTCCATTTCACTGCTGAGCTGACGGCGACAATTGCCCATTCCGACGTGCCCGGCATAAGCTTAGCCGTGGAACCCTGTGCTCTAATTCCCGTTCCCGTCAGCAAGCGGTACACGATGACCGTCGCTTCCTCGCGAAGAATCGGACGGTCCGGTTCGAATAAGCCATTTCCCGTCCCGTTCAGCATGCCTGCTTCGACAGCAGCTTGAATATCCTTTCGGTACACAGAATGTTCGGTGTCCTTGAAGGAGGAAGGATTTTCGGATTCCGGAATGCTCCATATCGCATTAAACGCATGGATGAACGCTCCTCGAGTGACGGTTTGTTCAGGCGAAAACGGCTTAGCCAAATCATCCGTCAAAAAACCGAGTGACTTCAGGCCCAGAATATAGCTCGCATAAGGATGATCGACCGGCACATCAGGGAAACCTTGCTGATCTACCCTCACTTTGGCCGCGTAACTGAATAAATTAGAATATTTCATATAAGTAATGTTACCTTCGGCATCCTTCTTGAATGCAAGAGGTTTGCCTAGTTCATCTACAAACAATAAATGATCGACCTGCTTCAGCTGGTGAGTTCCGGAAACATCGCTTACCGTAAGAATCCCATTGCCGCTCGCTTCGACTTTGGTTAGCAATTTGATGCGCAAATCGGAATACAAGCCGTCGAACTTGGTTAGTGCGTCTTGGGATTGAGATTGAAAGCTATCCGATCCGAATGTTGTCTTACCCGCTGCGAAATAATGGTCCATAAAGGCCGCAAATAGATCCTGCCGCAAATCCTGATTCGCATTATAAGAAACGAAAATGCCGGTCTTGCGATCGGGCAGCAGCCACATGAGGGAGCTGAACCCAAGAATGTCGCCAGCTTTGGAAATAACGGCTTCATCATTCGCATGGGACGGAGCCTCGGGCGATTCAAACCCGTAGGTCATATCCGGCAAATCCGGATGTATCGCGATATGGTAAGCCGACATCGCTTTTACTGATGCAGGCGATAGGATCTTCGTACCATCCGCTGTTAGGCCATCGTTTAAAAAGGTGTTCATAAACAGCGCCATATCGGAGGCGGTCGATACCATGCTGCCCTCTGGCCACTCGCTTGGCGAGAAATCGTATACGGGCAGGGCGCCTCCTTCCATATCATAGGAAGTAACGAGCCGTTCAACCAATCCCTTATTAAGCTTAAAGCTGCTGGAGGCCATACCGATCGGTCCGAATACATGCTTCTGCATATAGTTCTGAAAAGGCTCTCCGCTTACCTGCTGCACGATGTACCCTTGCAGCCTCGATGCGAAATTATCGTACATATATGACTCTCCGGGCATGCGTACCACTGGCGGGAATACGTCGAAGACACTTTCCTTCAGTGAAATCGGATGCCTGGATGAATCCATTAAATAGCTAGCATCTGTTGGCTCACGCACTTCAAAGCCGGTCGTATGCGTCAATACATTTTCGATCGTAACAGGCGTACCGAACGGGTTCGTTATTTGATAACCATCGAGGTACTTTTCAATATTATCTTGCAATGAAATTTTCCCTTGATCGACAAGCTGCATGATCGCAGCCGCCGTAAACACTTTTGAGATAGAAGCAATTCGGAAGGTGGATTGGCTGGCATCGACCGGTGTCCTCGACTTTTGATCAGTGACCCCATAGCCTTTGGATACGAGAACCTTCCCGTCTTGTACGATAGATACCACGGCAGCACTGGCTTTTTCTTTAATGGCATCTTGTTCGAAAAAAGCGTCAAGAAATGCCTCTACTTCTTTGGCATCCTTCGGCCCGCTCGTCAAATTCCCCGAAGCAACGCTTCTGAGGGAGCTAAGCTCGCTGGCGGAGAAAGCCTGATCTGATAATGTAGATTGCTGCGCGTAAGCGCCAGCTTCGCCTGCAAGAGTCATGCTCAGGAGTGCCGTTAGAACGCTTATTCCAAGGCGGGTTCGCTTCTTATTCTTAATCGTATGCTTATTCACTTCATAATCTCTCCTTGCCCGCATTAAGTTTGTAGTCAGCCCGTTCAACCGAACAGGCCGCTCCAACACCTTAATTGTATGTCTTGCAGCTCTCGCTGTCGTACGAATCTGATGATAAACCGTAGGGCTACTATTACATTTTTGTCACATTCAATTTAGATTTCATCTTTGGAATAAAATAGACGATTTTGTCCACATTAATAAGGCTAGTTCACCTACAAAGGAGTTCATCAACTTGAAAAAAAGATTCCCAGTGTCCATGTTATTGCTTATGTTCCTTGCATTCAGCTTGGCCCCATTAAGCGCGCACGCTAATGGAACCGAGCATAACGCTAGATCATGTTTACAGCCAAAACAAGTACAGCTTCAGCAAAACCTGAGAAAGCTATGGATTGATCATACCATTTGGACAAGGAGTTACATTGTAAGCGCCCTTGCAGGATTAATGGATCAACAGGACGTACTGGCGAGACTGATTCAAAACCAGCAAGACATCGGAGACGCGATCAAGCCTTATTACGGGGCAGAGGCGGGCAATAAGCTAGCTGAACTGTTGAAGGAGCATATCCTGATTGCAGGAAAAGTCGTTGATGCGGCAAAAAGCGGAAATCAAGCGGATTTGAAAAAATATAATGCAGAGTGGCACCGGAACGCCGACGATATCGCCAAGTTCCTAAGCGGCGCCAATCCGAACTGGTCAGAGAAAGAGCTGCAAGAGCTTTTGTACACCCATTTGCAATTGCTGACGGATCAGGTCACGGCGAGGATATCGAAGGACTGGAAAGCGGATATCATTGCCTTTGACAAAGGGGAAGATCATATTATTATGCTTGCTGACGCCCTTACTGAAGGGATTGTGAAGCAGTTCCCGGAGAAGTTCCAATAAATGCGTACTCGAATTCGATAGGAATGGCAAAAAGGGGGCGGTACGTTTATGCGTACCGCCCCCTTCTGTCACCGCTACGTTCCAACACGGCTTGCTTAGCTCCCATTCGAACCTTAGAACAAATGCTTTTTCAATAAAAGGGCAGCCTTCGTCCGGTCATTCGTTCCGATCTTGGCATAAATATCGCTTAAATAGTTTTTAACTGTCCCTTGCGACAAATAGATCTTATCGGCAATTTCCTTGGTGCTGTATCCTTCTACAATCAATCTAGCCAATTCAAGCTCTCTTTGGGTAAGCTCCAGCTCTTCTCCTGCTTGTTCAACGCGATGTTGCGTTAGGCGGATATTACGGGCAAGCTTATGAGCCACTTTCCCTGTTAACAGTAAATTGCCCGAAATAGCTTCACGGATAGATTGAACAAGCTTTTCTCCGTCAATGTCCTTAAGCAAATAACCGGAAGCTCCGTAGCTTAAAGCTTCAATAATATACTCATCATCATCGAAGGTCGTTAGGATGAGGATGGTCACCTGTGGGTGGAGTTCCTTAATGGCTTTGGTCGCTTTCACGCCTCCCATGCCTGGCATACGGATGTCCATTAGTATGAGATCCGGAACAACCGCGCGTAACTGCTCGATCGCTTCTTCGCCGCTCCGGGCCGTCCCAACAATGGCGATGTCCGGCCGAATGGACAGCAGCGTTTCCAACCCTTCGAGCATAAGCTTCTGATCATCGACAAGCATGATATTCATTTTCCGATCGCTATCCATTATCCTCACCTCTTGCAATGGGCATCCGGACTTGAAGCGTAAATCCCTTATCCGGTTCGCTTTGAACACTCAGTTGGCCTCCGATAGCCTGTACTCTCTCCTCGATCGCATGCAAGCCAAATCCGAAGCTGACAGCATCGCTGCCTATCCCATTGTCCTTGACTATTACGTATATCGTCTCCTGCTGTCCGGTGACTGAAATCTCAATAATACTTGCTTCCCCATGTTTAAGCGCATTGGTGATCGATTCCTTTATGACGTTGAAGATGACATATTCCTGAAGGGAAATAAGCGTGATCGCTCCATCGAACCTCAAATGAAGGTGAACGTCTGTCTGGTTTTCCGTATCTGTTATGATTTTCAGAATGGCTTGCTCAAGTCCTAAATCCCCCACAGATCCGTCCATTGCTTTCAATGTTCTGACAACCTGGCGGATATTGCCGAGCCCTTGCTTCAACTGCTCTCTGGCGACGAGAATTTTCCGATACGCCTCTTCCGGTTTGTGGTTGAAAAGGACCTGGGCTCCCTCAAGCGCGATGATTGCGGTCGTTAGCGTATGGCCAACCGTATCATGGACATCTTCCGCTATCCTTGTTCTTTCTATTAGAGCTGCAATCTCTTCTCTCGCTCTCGCCTCTTGAATCAGAGCCTCGTTTAACCGGAGATTGATATCCCTTTGGTTCAATAATAGCTTGGTGCTCCAGATCGGAAGGACCAGCAGCGTATAGCTTAAAATATTGAGCAGATGCTGCCACAAATCAATTCCTTCTGACGGCCACGAAAACGTGTAGAACAGAAATCCGGCGTAAGCAACCGGGATGGCGTACCATGATTTGTAGTTCAGGAGGAGATCGGCTACAAAAATAACGAATACGATACTCTCAATTTCCGTGCTGTTTCTGAAAAACAAAACGAACAGAAGCACGATTTCGACAATCGGAGATACGGCTGCAACCGGATGATGCTTGGGATCATTCAATATAAGCCCCGAGTGTCTGAATAAATAAAGTCCGATCAGAACGGCAACGATCACCATTCCCTTAAGCTCGGTTATCGCCGTAAAAAGCAGCAGCAGGATGGAATATGAGCATGCCAATCCGTAGAAAAAAATAGCGGAGGCTTTACGGTTGCTTAATATATGAACGGTTGAAATTTTCATGAATCCGCACGTCCCTCAAGGTTCGTTCGCTTTTAGAAGACACCTAATATAACCGCCGTAACGCCAAAAAGCAGCGGAATGGCTTCCACGCCATGGATGATGACAGCCGGCCAAAAACTCCGGTATTTAGCATTTAGAAACCCGTAAAATAATGATCCGATAATAAACAACGGTATTTCCGACATTTTATGGAGATGGTACGCAGCAAACAAAACGCCGTTCGCTGCCCAGTCCCATCGCCCGAAGGCTCCCTTCATCTGAGGCAACAGAATGCCCCGGAAAAACAGCTCTTCTCCAAGCAAATAGTTAAATAAACAACTGGCAAGCGCAATACCGAGCAGATACCATGCGCCGATAAATTCAGGAACAGCCAAATTCTCTATTAACGTATAATCTTTGGGAGCCATGAACGGGAAGATGCGATTGATCGTTTCTTCGACAAATCCGAACAAGCCCGAGCTTTCAAAGAAAAAGGCATAGAGAATGATGGGAACCGTGAATGAATAAGCAAGCTTATAGATCTTATGCGTTATTGGATGAATCGGATGACTTAGCCATAATCTTTGCTTCAGCTTCTCCCAGCTCAGATTGCCTAATTCTTTTTTCAAGATGATAACCGATAATACAAACTGCCACATCATGCCTATAATCATAAGCATCCAATAAAGAATGCCAGGATGAAAAGAGACGATTGGCGCCAAAATCGGCATCAAAACAAATCGAATGACGAGCATCGGCAAGGCGACTAAAGCCCATAGCCCCAGTATTTTCAATACGCTATATTGCTTTACTTCCATTTCGTTATGCAACCTGCCCACTCCTTCTGGCTATTTGTAATTTCTTAGCCAAATGTATAACAAATTACCGTCATATGATTAGTGGCGATCGTCACAATCCGGTTAGGACAGGTATTCCAAAGCGCATCACGAAGAAAAAGCACCCCAAAGGGGGTGCTGAGTTCAAATATTTGCTATGCATTTCAATGATGGGCCTTCGGGCAAGCCCTGCAGTATTCCGCAGACATCTCATCATAAAAGCAGCAGGTTTGGCGCTTGTAGGCTGCCTGTTTGCCGGTATAATCGGTTCTCTTTCCGCGGATAAACGTCTTTAGTGGATTTCTACGTTCCCCGAATAAGCTTGGTGATGCCGTCTCTGTTATATACTTAAAATCATCATTCAGCCGCATTAAGATGAACGGATCCTCTTCATCCTCTAACCCATCCTCGTACAAAGGAATAATCCGTACCATTGCATTTTCCCATAGCACTGCCCTAGGCACATGTCCAACCATGGACAAGGAATGAAATAAAGGGGACAGATGCTCCCCGAATAGTTGACGCACCACTTGATCCCGCCATTCTGCGCGCTTCCCTGTCTCTGGTTCTGTGACGTTCAAACCGCCTAAGCTCAAATGAGGAAACCTAGATTTGCTTTGAAGGTATTCGCTATCGCTAGGGAAAACCAAACGGCAGTGGCTCGGTGCAAGCTCCAAGCCCTTATCCAATACCGTCATTGCATAAAGAACAGGGGCAACGGCTAGAAAAGCATAACGCTTCGCAAGCATGGATGCAGTCACTCTTCTCGAAGGCGAGCCAATTTCCGCAGCAAGCTGATCCAAGTAAGACTCGCATTTGTCCCGATCCAACAAATCGCTCGATACGATGAAGCGGTCAGCGGGCAAACCATCATCGCTTGACGTTAGATTATATCTGCTGCCTAAATCGCCCCATTCGGACGCTGATAGTGTAACGGTCATATTATGGCGTACCTAGGAACACTTCCGCAACTCGGTCCACAACCATGTTGATAGCAATCGGCCCATAATAAGCAATCCATACATTCGAATCCACATCATAGATTTGATTGTTCTTCACAGCCTCAATGTTTTTCCAAGTTTCCGTCTGCTGGAACTCCTCAACGATTGCTTTGAACATATCGTCTTGTACGAGGAAATAATGATCCGCACCTACACCCGGCAACGCTTCTAAAGGAACTTGATAGGCCGTGTCTTTCTCATCAAGCACCTGTTGCGGCGCAGACAAGCCAAGATCATTGTAAAGAATGGATGCTGCCCGGTGGCTTGGCGTGTGGATGCGAATGCCTTCATCCCGCGGGCGTATCAATGCCACTGTCTGCTCACCAAGCTTCGCCTTTAATTCCGCCTTCAGCTTCGTCGTTTTCTCGTTATATTGTTCGAGGACGACACCCGCTTCTTCTGCTTTCCCTACGATTTTCCCGAACGTAGCGAGTGTATCCCGCCAATCCTCGTTAAAGTCCAGCATAATGGTCGGTGCGATCTTAGATAAGCTTTCGTATACCTCCTCCTGAAATTCCGTACAAATGATTAAGTCCGGTTCCATGGCCGTAATGGCTTCCAGGTTCGGTTCATCCCTCGTACCCAGCACTTTAACGTCCGTAAGCTTATCCATCAAATAGGCAGGAAAGTCCGAGTTATCTGCCGCAGCTTTCACGCTGCCCGCTGGCTGCTCGTTTAAAGCAACGAGTTGATCCACGAATTTGGTATCGAGCACCGCAATCTTTAAAGGATGCTGCTCCAGCGTTTCTTCACCCTTCATATGTTTAATCACGACAGGATACGCTGGCTGCGATGTCGGTGCCGCGTTTGTATTTGAAGAAACATTGGTAGAAGCTGCCGTAGGACTAGCCCCTCCCGAATTGTTGCCCACGCTGTTTCCGGCCGAGCATGCGCTCAACAACAGAATCACACTCAACATCAAACTAACCGCCAATACCGATCTCTTACTTCGATTCATTCCAATAACTCCCCCGTCAACTTGTTGATAATGATTATCACAATCATTATTATAAGAGACATTGTTAGCCGAGCCAATGGAATACCGCGACATGTAGGATGCACTTATCCGACGGTTTTGCCTGAAATAAAGAGGCGAAACGCCGCAGTGCTTCTTGAAAGCGCGGCTGAAATAATAACTATCTCCGTAACCTACCGATTCTGCGATGATCTTAAGCGGTACGTTCGTGTTCAATAACATCGCTTGAGCATGATTCATCCGAACTTGAATGAGATATTCCATTGGCCCTATCCGAAGCTTTGCTTTAAATAACCGCTGCAGCTTTCTCTCATTGCATTGCATAGCTAGAGCAAGGTCCTGCACACTAATCGGATCAGCATAATGCTCCTCCAAGAAGCGGATCGTTTGGTTCACATAATCGGGCTGTATGGCAGCTGTTCCCTCCCGCGCATGGAGCTGCTGCAGGAGGTCATACACCCATTGATGAAATAAGGCTCTTACATGAAACCGCTCAAGCTCGCCGTCGAGCAGCCAATAGGCATGCATCTGTTCGATTCTTGTAAGGAGAGCCAGCGGATAGGCGGGAGCAAAACCGTATTGCATATGAAATGGATTATTGCTTTTGAATACATGTAACAATTCCTTGCGCGATGGCAAAACGAGAGCCGCTTTATAAAAAATAAAATAATAGTCGAATGGTTCTTCAACTTGAATAATGTCCATTGTCGCGCCTTTGCCAGCATGGCATACGTAACAGCGATCTGCGAGGTGTTCGGCTCCATCGATAAAAATCCTTGCTTCCCCAGTCACGGCAAACAAGAATGCACTCGCTGGCAAACGAAACCCTTGAACGCTCTCGCCCGCCTGCAATATGGATCGCCTTATGTCAAGCACCCTTATAGCCGCATGATTCCATAGTGGCAATTGTTCCAGTAACCTCATCCTGTTCACCTTCCATATCTATTTGCACCTTCCAACTCTCTTATTATAGTAATAATCATTCTCATTATCAAAACTTTTCCACTTCCATCTGCCAATCGATTGCGCTTATACGGCAAGGGCTTGCGATAGGTAATTTCTCCATGGGTTCGCATGCAAATATCGATGAGCGATTGCGTATGCTAACTGCTTCGGGAAAAAGAATTCAAGCCATCAAAGAGTTTAGAAAAGCGAGCGGCGTTGGCCTTAAAGAAGCGAAAGAATACGTAGACCAGTTGGAGATAGCTCACCGTTGAGCCTCTTCCATATAGTAAATTTTCACCACTTGCAGCAAAAATATTTTATAGCCCTGGGTTTAAAGTACTGGTCTATTTAACTCTAGTAAACATTTAACTATTCCTGTTAAAATATGTTTTTAACGGTTTCTCGCCAAATTCATATAAAAGGAGACAAATATTGATGAGAAAATTAAGACTAGGCTTGATTACGGGGTTTTTGGCTGTCAGTCTGTTTCTAACGTTTACGGGAGCGGTAAGCGCGAAGGACAATCCAGGTCCAGTCATTTACGGCGAGGATTGGCCTGAAAGAGGCTGGTGCTAACTTCTAGCCCAAGGATGGCTGTCATTTCTTTGAAGATATACGTAGCATTCAAACCCTAGACAAAACGAGCCAATAGAATTGCTTCTATGGCTCGTTTTTGCATGCAGGGAGCTTTTTTTCAATTCAACTGAATAGGTATTTCATCACAATCGTTTTTCAGACTCGTTCAGCATCCGCATTGCCCTTCAGATTCACAAGCCAAGCCGCTAACTCGATTGTTTTGGAAGTTGTAGAATCTTGGAATGCCGATCAGCTTTCAAAAAATCCTTTATCTCGAAGAATGGCGCTTGTTTCGTTCCATAATTCACGCTGCATGACCTTATCTCCTCCAGGATTAATGGGTACGATGAGATTGCCGGATCCTACATTATAATAACCCCCTGTTCTTGCCTGATACTTCGAATCCGTCATTAAACGAATCATAATATCAGCTCCTTTACGCGGATCACCAATTCGAAAAAAATTCAACAAACGCTCGAGCAGCGAGGCAAACCAAAGTTCCCTCCCCAGACCGGTAACGTTAAAACCTGGATTCAGCGCATGAACGCTAATTCCCGTCCCCTCCCACTGACGTGCAAGCTCAGCAGTAAACATAATATTTAACAATTTGGTTTTTCCGTATATCTCTGAAGAACCTCTATAAGTAAAAGGAGCTGTATCAAGCAAATCCTCCGGTATTTGAAATTTGCCATGTCGGCGAGATGCTTCAGAAGCAACATTCACGATTGTTGCGCTACCCGATTTATGCAAGGAATGACGCAAGGAATGCGTTAATATCCATGGCGCAAAATAGTTTACTGCCATCATTTCTGCGAAGCCCTCTGAAGTAACTCGCTGTTCAAATGCATGGAGACCTGCGTTATTCAGTAGCACGTCTATCTTTGGAAACTGTTCTGATATTTCTTGAGCTATTCGTCTGACATCCTTCATTATGGACAAATCCCCAAAGAAAAAGTTTATTTGAGCTGAAGGCACCCGCTCCTTTATCATTTTTTCAGTTGCTTCTGCGCGGCTCTTGCTCCTCGCTGTAAGAATCAGATGAGCGCCTCGATTAGCCATTTCACATGCAACGAGCTGCCCCAAACCACTTGTAGCGCCAGTAATTACAATGATCGGATTTGCCATTAACTTCATTCTCCTTGTGTTTTGACATCGTCATGCCAAAATCATATAATTGATATATATCAACTATATAGCGTTTAATTGATATATGTCAACTATATGATGAATGAGTTTTTCTAAAAATCTAGGTTAGGTGGTAGCCATTATGCATTCCGAACATAAAGATATGTCGAGAGGGCCTTTGGAGCTAAAGCTCGGCGAACAGATTAATGCCCTCATTAGTGCAGCGCATGCGCTAAATGTCAGAACTTCAGCCCATTTCGATTCCTCAATACAACCCGCGGCTTTCCATATCGTCCGTTGGTTATACGCTCACGGTCCAACAAGCGCATCGGAATTGGCAGATTCAACTGCAATGGACCGTAGCTCGGTCAGCCGTCTTGTCAAGCAACTTGAGCATTTAGGTTATGTTAGAAGGGAAAGCTCTCCCCATGATCGCCGGGCAATATTTCTCACTCTCACGGAGCTTGGACGAAAAAAAACGTTTGAGGCACTGCGTGATAAAGAGAACTTTTTTTACGAACGCATATCCCAATGGGATAATCGGCAGCTTGAAGCATTTATCGAGATGCTTCAGGCCATTAATGGATTTGAGCAAATGGAGATAACTCCCTCTGAATAATACGGTTCATTTCGATACGTCCATACAGAATCTGCACCAAGGGTTGATTCGTCTTAGGCTTCATAAAATAACAAAAAAACACATCCGAAACAATGAAGAACACCCCCTATCCTTACATCGGTTTTCCCAAGAGGGTATAACCAATGTCTTTATAGGGGGTGTTCTTCTGAACGTGGTTGAATTGTTTGATTATTGAAGCCTATCGGAATCGAACTCCCAACCGCTTGCATGCCATTCAAGCATTCTCTACCTAGATAAACTGCACTTGGTCTTAGCCAAAAAGTTGGGGCAATTCGTCTGCGTATAAGAGTACTACCGCAATAGCTATCGCTAGATTTAACAAGGCAGGTATGATTTTCCCGATCGGATGTTTGACTCTGAAATGCGAAAGGCACGCCAACAGCATCATAATGCCGATCCCTATTCCGGTCCAAGCCGCAACACTAGGATACCAGTAGCCGATAATGAGTCCTATACATCCAACAATTTGAAAGTAGCCTGTAACGACCCGGAACCATTGAGGAAGCTTAATCGAATCAAACAGTTCGATCTGATGCTTGGCTCCCGCTAGCTTGCTTCCACCAAAAAATGCCATGGAGAACAGCAGCCAGCTTTGTAGAACGATGGTTAGAATGTGCATATGAGTCATCTTCCTTATCCATTTATTATTGGACACCAATCAGTGTCCTAATTGATCATATAACACCATTAGGTGTCCTGTAAAGCAATAATTTGATGGTTGGAGCGGAAAGCTTCAGCTGATTATCGTTCTATTCAAAAATGGGTTATCCAACAACATTTCTGTTGTCGGATAACCCATTTTGGATAGAGGTTATTAAATCAGATCTGACTTTTGAAGCAGTCGCTGAATGATTAATGCAACTTCAGCTCTTGTAATATCCTGCTTCGGTGCAAGCTTCGCACCAGGCATGCCGGATACGATGCCAGACTGCAGGCAGTCTGCAACGCTGCTTAGCGCCCAATTGGAGACTTTAGCTGCATCTTTGTACGGATGAATGATTTCGTCTATTGACTTGACAGCAAGCTTGTCTTTTAAGTCTGTAATTTTCATCGTCTTGGCTATGATCGTCATGGCTTGTTCCCGAGTAATATACGTATTCGGAAGGAACGTACCGTCTCCGTAACCGCTGATCAAATCGTACGAATATGCCGTGTTGACCACGCTGCTATACCAATCCGATGCTTTTACGTCCGAGAAAGGAACCTCGCCTGTTTCCAATTTGAGTCCCAAGCCACGAACGATATGGCGGCAAACTCGGCACGCGTTATTTTGGGATCAGGATTAAACAATCCTTAGCCTGTGCCCTCTAAGATCATCCGGGAACCCATATCGTTAACCGCGTCTTTTGCCCAATGCTTCTCGACATCTGTAAATTCTAGCGGATGCCATACTACCATCTGCCGTCAGTTGCTCGCCGTACTTCGCTGTTCCGCTGATCGTGACTGTGCCACCCAGCACGAGGACGGAAGCTTCCGCCCTGCTGACAATATGACGAGGGAGCAAATGATGGCAATCATCTCGAACGCGATGAAGCTGACCGGGCTGAATAACATGCCGTCTTCGTTACAAGCGGAGGACGAACGGCTCAAGTCTTTCGCCGATTAGGATCGCATAGGCAGCTGGGCAAGAAGATTGAAAGTTATTGTAATGTCTTATATAAATAAGGTCTTGGTTATAGCCAAGACCTTATCCATCTTAATATGCCGTCCATCCGGCATCTGCCGTGATAATCGTGCCATTGACGAAACTCGATTCGTCCGAGGCTAGAAATAATGCCACCTTAGCGATCTCCTCAGCATCCCCTACCCGCGGGTTGATTGCCATTCCCGCCATCGCGCGCTCCGCTCCAAAAGGATTTGGCGCCGTTAACGAAGCGGATATATTGGTCATCACGCCGCCCGGCGCAATTGCATTGCAGCGAATTCCTTTATTCGCATACTGAAAGCCTACGTTTTTTGTCAGCCCCACTACAGCATGTTTAGAAGCCGTATATGCTGTACCGGCACGTGATCCGAATAAACCGCCAGCTGAAGCGATGTTAACAATGACACCCGCGCTCTTCGGCAAGAAAATGGCGAGCGCCTTCCGAATGGTTCTCATCGGTCCGGTCGAGTTGACCGCGAAAACTCGTTCCCATAGCTCGTCCGTAAGATCGCCCGCAGGCACGAAATTATCCATAATACCAGCATTATTCACTAATATGTCAACTGTTCCGTACAAGTTTGTCGTCTCGTTGAACAGACGTTGCACATCATCTTCCATCGCTACGTTTGCTTGAACGGCAATTGCTTCGCCTCCCTTTTCCTTGATTTCTTTCACCACTTGGGTGGCATTCTCCAAATTAAGATCAGAAACGACCACTTTAGCCCCTTCAACTGCGAATAACCCGGCTATGGCTTTCCCCATACCAGAAGCAGCTCCGGTAACGATTGCCACTTTCCCTGTAAGCTTCAAATTCATCCCTACTTTCATCCTATTTACAGCACGTTGCCCGTTTGGAATCGAAACTGAATTCCAATTACAAAGGAACTGTAATTCCATCCTAATGTAAGATGACTGCACAGCTCTAACGTTTTGACGACTTCATCAATGGAACTTTAACGACTATTTCGGAATGAGAGCCAGAATGGCAATTATTATTGTTGACAAGCACGCCTATCAAATTTAGACTTATAAAAACATACATATGTATGTTTTAAAAAAGGAGGATTTTTCATGACGGATTTCTCAAGCGTTAAGGGCAAAGTTGCTATAGTGACAGGTGCTTCTGATGGCCTCGGCAAAGCGATTTCACAATGTTATGCGGACAATGGCATGAAGGTCGTTATATCAGATATCAATACCGACAAAGGATTACAGGTTGTAGAAGGAATTAAACTTGCCGGCGGAGATGCAGCATTCTTCAAAGCTGATGTAAGTAATGAAGAAGAAGTAAAAAACCTTATAGACTTTACAATCGAGACATTTGGCCGATTAGACGGGCTTGTCAATAACGCAGGCATCGCCGCCGACAATAGGCCTATTCACGAATATTCTACCGCGGAGTTCGACAGACTCATGTCTATTGATTTGAGAGGCGTATTCTTGGGAACGAAATATGGAGTCGAAGGCATACTAAAGTCTAAATCGTCTGGGGGATTCATTGTTAATGTTGCTTCATTAGCCGGAATATTGGGAAACAGCTCCATGGGAATTTATTCATCCGCCAAGCACGGCGTTGTAGGTTTAACCAAAAGCGCTGCGCTGGATTACGCCCCTTATAACATCACCGTTAACGCGATTTGTCCGGGAACTTTCAGAACTTCAATCTGGGGAGAAACACCTGAAGAAATCGTCACTCAATATGCAAAAATATTCTCGCCAAGCGGAAGATTAGGCGATCCGAAAGAAATCGGACATCTGGCTCTATTTTTAGCTTCCGACTTGGCACGTTATATAAGCGGTTCAGCTATCTCGATAGATGCTGGCTCGAGCGCAGGCAAAATTACTCCTGTACAATGGGCTCATCCTGAAATTTTGGAGTAAATCGTCTCTCTCCCCAATAACTTCCTAGCGGAAGTTATTTTTCTTTGTATGCTATAATGCATGTGAGGAGTTGAAAGACATGATTACGACCAAAGAGAACATGTGCGAAATTGCTATTCAAATGTTTAGAGAACATGGCTATGAGAACATCAGCATCAACATGATATGTAATCGGCTTCAGGTCACTCGCGGTTCTTTCTATCATCATTTCGAAGGTAAAAACGATCTGCTATTATATTGGTTCTCCTCACAGGCTAGGATGCATATCATGCTAGAGCCCGACATAGATTCTCCGAAACAAATTTTAAAGAAACATGCTCTGGACTACGCAAATATCATCGAAAAAGTCGGACATGATTTTATGTACCACTTACTCTTGGCGGAATTCGAACTTCAGGGCAAGCACTTTCATACCTATTTCGATGCGGAAGGCTTGTCCATCGATCTCATCCAAAAGGCGATCGAAAATAACGAAATTCATTCAACGAGGACACCTAAGGAATTGTTGGATACGTTTATAGCTGGTGTTATCGGGGCCATTGTATTGTGGAAGCTCGAACGAGGCGAATTTAATATATCTAAAAAAATAGATCTAATATTTGAAGTTACCTATCGGTAAACCGAAAAGGACAGCAAGAACCATCCTCTCCTTCCGGATTGGCATTCTTGCTGTCCTTTGTTCGTTCTTACTTTGCTTTACCTTGAGACCACTATCCTTTCACTGCACCGAACATAATGCCCTTAATAAAAAACTTCTGGAAGAATGGGTACGCGATCAAGATTGGAAGCGATCCTAACACCGCGATCGCCATCTTCGCCGTATCCGAAGGCATCTGAGACATGGCATCGCCGGCGTTTGCACTCATATTCGATTGAATAAACTGAATGTCTTGCATGATCCTTTGCAGGAGATTCTGTATACTGAACAATTCTGGTTTCGTAATATAGATCATCCCGGTCTGCCAATCGTTCCAGTACATGATTGCCGTGAACAGCCCGATTACAGCTAATATTGGCGTGGAAGTTGGAATAATGATGCTCCCTAGAATCCGGTATTCACTCGCTCCATCCAATTGCGCCGATTCGATCAAATCTTTCGACATCGATCCTTGCAAAAAGATTCGCATCATCATGATGTAATAACCATTCGTGAGAACCCCGGCTACAATTAATACCCAGATGGTGTTCTTCAGTTCTAATATTTGCGCATAAATAAGGTACGAGGGAATCATCCCACCGTGGAACAGCATCGAAAAAAATACGAGAAACAAGATAATTCCGCGATGTGGCGTTTCTGGCCTGGATAACGGATAGGCCATCAACAGGGTGGTGAATATGCCAACCGTTGTGCCAACGACCGTTACGAATATCGATACGCCATAAGCTCGAATAATATTTGATCCACTGTCGAATAAATACTCATAAGCCGCGGTACTGAATACTTTCGGAATGAGGGAATATCCATTCGCTATGAGTGATGATTGATCCGTCAACGACGCAGAGATCAGCAAGATGAACGGAATGATACAGACCACGCTTAATACGATCAGAACGGAATGACTAAACCATGTTATGACTCGGCTTTCATTTTTCACGTCGTTTCCCCCTAGAATAATGCGCTTTCTTTATTTTTGCGACGCACCAGATAGTTTACTGTAATGACAAGAACAAATCCTACAACTGATTGGTACAAGCCTGCCGCAGCAGACATGCCCATATTGCCGCTTCCCATCAATCCGTTAAATACATAAGTATCGATTGTGGCCGTTGTCTCGAAAAGTGCCCCGGAATTCAGTGTTACCTGATAGAATAAACCAAAGTCGGAATAAAACACCCTTCCCAGCTGGAGCAGTGCCATCATAAGGATTACTGGTGTTACGATTGGAAGAGTAATGTATATAATCTGCTTTATGCGGTTGGCGCCATCTATCCTCGCAGCCTCGTAATAATCTTCGTTAATCCCGAGCAATGCCGCAAAATAAACAATACTTCCATATCCGACTCCCTTCCACTGATCCACGAAAGTCAAGATAACAGGCCAAAACTTCGCTTCGGCATACCACATGATTCCCTCCTCTATTCCGAGCATCGGAAGAATCGTTCGATTGATCAAGCCATTCTCGACGCTTAGAAACCCATACACCAGATAACTGATAATTACCCAAGAGATCAAGTGGGGCATTGAAATAATAGCTTGATAGGTTCTTAGAAATACCTTCTGTTTAATTTCATTAAGCAGGATAGCTACACATAAAGACAAAATCGTTCCTAAACCTAGAAATAACAGATTGTATAGAATCGTATTACGGGTAATAATAAATGCGTCCGAGGTTTTGAACAAATATTCAAAGTTTTTTAATCCAGCCCAATCGCTTCCGAAAATACCTTTCGCAAAGTTAATTTCCTTGAAAGCAATGACAACCCCGAACATTGGCAGATAGTTATTGATTAAGAGATACAATAACCCTGGTATCATCATGATCAGTAGCGGCGAGTACCTGCGATAATCATACTTTTTCTTTTTCTTTTCCGATTTCGTTTGAGGTAAGGCGGTCGAATTCGCCGGTGAAATCTGATTCATGTACACTCACATCCTTGTCTTCGTCTATTGTTTATAGACCTATCATAAGAAATTCACGTGAGTTCAACTAACGTTAAGCCGACTTCTTATCTACCACTTTCACGACTATTGCCGTGAACAGATCATGGTTAAAAAAAATAGCGGTGCCAGGGTAGTAATCCCTGTACCGCCATTTCTAGCATAAGGCTAGCTGCTTCATTGATTTTTGAGTCAGCTCATTTGTCATTTTTTCCAAATTGGTTCCTGAATTCCGTTGGTCCCAGCCCAGCGTGTTTTTTGAATATTCTAGCAAAATGCGAGAAATTGGTGTGCCCTACGGCCGATGCAATCGAGCTTATCGGGATGTTGGTTTGCGATAGCAGCTCTTTAGCTAAGTTGATTCTTTCATTTAACACATAATCGGAAATCGAGTATCCCGTTTCTTTTTTGAATATCCTGGACAGATAATCGGGATTTAGATAGACATGATTGGCAATCGTATCTCGCGACATGTCATGGCCTATATTTAGGTCGATATAACGTTGGACGGTCTGGACGACCGTTTCGGTTTCTTCTACTGCTTTCGTTTGCTGTACGGCTTTGTCCAGTGTATGATGAACCCAGGCTAATAAATCAGCCACAGAATGTCCCGCCAACTCCGACAGCCTTCTAGACGCTTCATCCCCATATAGCTGATGAGCCTGAATGCCGTTCATATTCAGAAACGAATATAGCGCCTGCATGAAATCCTGATGAAACTGATGCAATATATTGGCATCCACGATTTGGTTTTGTAACAGCTGATCGAGAGACTTCTCTACCTCGCGAATAGCCTCGTCCTTTGTCCCTGTTTTTAGCAGAGATAACCACATATTCAAATCTGGCAGCCCGATCGAATGATTCGTATCCATCCTCTCAACGTAAGGAAAAACTTCATTGTAAAAGGCTACGTTATTTCGATCGCGTTGCTTTAAGCTTGTAACCATTCCTGCTATTCCTTGAGCTTCAACAGGCTTTCCTAAATAACAAGATACACTGCAATAAAAAAACTCCCTACACAGATCTAAATAGTGATTGCATGCCTGTGGAAGCTGATCTAGGTTCCCGTCTTCCAACATATCCGCAGCAAAAATCCCAATCATCGTTCCGCGGTCAAGAAAAAAGAATACCCCATTCAGATGGCTGCCCGTTATGATTTCTTCTGCCGAATTTTTAAGGGCATATTCCATTATTTTTTCATCACGCCGACTTAATGGTTTATTCCATTTTTTCACTGAAATCAACAATGGGAAAAAAATCGCGTCATCTAAGACCGGCAGTTGATGATACTCGGCATGGTTATGAATCGCTTCCGGATTACTTGGAATGGTGTGATTAATCAAGTCCAACCAAAACCGTTCAATGACAAGTGATCTATGCTTCATCCAAAATTGATGCGATTGTTTATTCCTAATCATTTCACTGTTATGGTCAATGATGCCCTGGGCCCTGCGGATTACATTTTCCAATTCGTCCGCAAGCACTGGCTTTAACAAATAATCCAGACTTCCTAACTGGATAGCTTCCTTTGCATACTTGAAATCGGCGTGGCTCGTCAGAAATATGGTGATGAGATTCGGATATTGCTCCCTTGCCCATGACAGCAGCTCCAAACCGCTCCCTTGCGGCATTTCTATATCGCACAACATAATGTCTATTTTTTCACTTTCAATTATCGCTTTCGCCTGTTTCATATTATAAGCTGTAAATAACCTGGATAGCCCAAGCTTATCCATGTCCAGATCGCTTTTGACTCCTTCAATAGCATGCAATTCATCATCGACAAGCAACAATTGATAAGTCATCGTTTCCCCTCCATTACAGGTTGAGTTGGAACAATGATTTCCACTACGGCGCCTCCTGTATCCTTATCGTTATCATAATAAATGCTGACAGATTCGTTATATAGCAGCTTTAGCCGCCGTTGAACATTCCAAATCCCGGTTCGCTCGCCTTGTTCATTTTCTATGTTTTTGCCAGCCTGCAGCTCCTGAAGAACCTTATCTTCAAATCCTTTACCCGTATCCTTTATGCTTATCTTCATCATAGAGCCGTCTACTTCATCTTCGAAACCGACATGTACCGTGATATGGATAGGCTCCTCCATCGTTACCGCATGTTTAATCGAATTCTCGACAAACGACTGAATAACGAGAGGAGGAACCGGAATATCCGTTAAATAATCTGGCGCATCTACTTTCCATGTCAATTTCTCGGGAAAACGCAGCTCCTGTATACTCAAATAATGACGAGTGTGCTGCAGCTCATCATTTAGCCTAACAAAGGATGTATTGCTGCGAAATAAAAAACGGAAATATTTTATCAATGACATGGTCATTTCCATGATCAATTGGTGGTTTTTGACTTTAGCTAAATTATAAACGATATTCAAAGCATTCAAGAAAAAGTGTGGATTCACTTGCAGCTGCAGCCGCTGAAGCTCCTCTCGCTGCTTATTCAATTGTTCTTCAAACACGTTGACTCGAAGCGTTTGGATTTCATTCATCATCGAATTAAAGGAAAATCCCAATATTTTAAATTCTTCAGCGCCGAGTTCCGCATTCACACGGACACCCCAATCCCCCCCGCGGACTCTGCTCATGGCGAGTAGGATCCGTTTAAGCGGGTTAAGAAAAACTTGCCTCATTAAATAAAGACCAATCGGAATAACTATGAACGAGCTTATGGTAATGAACCAAACAAGCCGTTGAAGATAGGGAAGGTTCGCTAGTATGTTGCGATCCGGTATAACCGCTACCAAGCTAAAGTTGCCTCTATAGGATTCTGTCCCTACGACAAGGTACTTGCGATCCGATCCCGATAAATAATGTTCATTTAAGTTCTTCCGCAGGTTTATTCCATCGTTATCCACGAGGCTGCGATTTGTAATCGACTCGCCTTGATCGTCAGCAATCAGCGTAGTCCCCCCCTCCCCTAGTCTTAGAGCGCTAAGAGGCTTTAGCAATTCATCCGTTTTAACCCAGCCACCTAGGTAGACATCTCCTGATTTCACGATATTAACGAGGTAATGCTCTTGCCCGATTTGGGTATGCTGCCATCTTTTGGTTCTAATTCCTTTGGGTAATTTTTGTTGAGTGATCATGTTCGTGATATGAGCTTGCACAATTTCCTTTTCCTCATAGGAAACACCGGTAGCGTATACATCCATATAGTCGCGTCTTTCCTCGACATAAACAAAAAAAGAACCCAATAATTTAAATAAAGCCATATCGAACGATAATTTGTTGAAAATATAGGCTTTCGACATATAATACTGATCATCGGTTTCAGCCTGTTTAAGCGCAATTAAATCATAGCCCGTTCCGGCAATCGTATTGATATAGGAATCGATATCATTCAAGTTCGAATCAATCTGGTTCATATAAAGCGATAACGTATTTTTGTAAGAATCGGCCACTTGTTCGCGGACAACGTCAATCGCGTAAAAATTGTTGTATAGCAGCATTCCTGTCAGAGGCAGCGTCATAATCAGTACGCTTAACGTAATTTGAATTCGCAACGAATTTAGGTGAAGCCTCTTTAATGTAAGCTTTTTCATGCTCTCCGACTCCTCGTTGATTTGTTTTCTTACATTATAAGTGACAAACTCACCTTCGCCTAAGCGATTTAAATCTTGCGCATTTTACACGGGAAACCTCCAATAAACAAAGCCGGATCTACATGTAGACCCGACTTTGCTGCTGTTATTATAAGGTTTATTGCTCAAGCTTAACGCCTTGCTTATTTGGATGCTGCCCAAGCGTCTAACTGTTTTTGTTTCTCCTCAATCACTTTATCAATGCCAGCCGCTTTCAATTGCACAATAAATTCCTTAAGAACGGAATCTGGAGCCACCGAGCCTGTTTCCAAAACTGATTTGTACCGGTTCGTAACATTCGTGATTGCCGTCAATTCGTTTTGCACATTGCTTGGATTAAACGAAAACCCTAATGCTTTTGACTTATTCGCTAAACCATTAAATGCCATAACGCTTTGGCCGAGTTTCGGATCTTGGCCTTCGAATGTGTAGGCTATGAAAGGATTGCTCGTCGTTAGCGCATTCATCGTATAGCCGACAGTCGATATGTCAACGCCTTCTGGATATTTGATTACATTATCCGATACGTTAACATAGTGCTTGCCTTCGATTCCCCAAATAATAAGATTGACAAGGTCTTTATCTGTGTACATAAGCTCCAGGAACTTCATGACGCGCTCCGGATTTTCAGACTGCTGGGCAATCCCCCATAACCCGACTATTACATCAGTAGTGACCGCATACGCATCGATATCGAGATTTGCAACCACCAATTCTTGACCGATAAGACGCTCTTCCTGCGCTCTAATTTCGGGTTTATTCATCGTAATGTAAGAAAAAGCCTTATTCGCCTTAAGCAAGTCAGCTGTATTCGTTTTCGTAGTTGCAGCATCCTTATTAACATAACCTTCTTTAAACCAATTGTGCATTTTATTCAGTAACTGTGCATATTCGTCAGATTCATACCAGTTAACTAATTTCAAACCGTTGTCGAATCCCGGCAATACGCCATTACCGTCTCCTAGCTTATCATAGCTCCTGTAAAAATCCATCGTTTTCGATAAACCGGAAGCAAGCGGAACCACTCCGGGCTCGTTGTCCTTAATCGTTTTAAACACGTTGTCCAAATCATTCAAGGAATGGATGGCATCAACATCAATATTATGTTTTTCTACCAGGTCTTTTCTCATGAACACGGCTGGCTGCGACGCGAAAGAATGCATAGTAGGAACACCGTAAATTTGTCCGTTCACTCTAGCGGACTCCATATATTCGGCTCCAATAGCTTCCACGATGCCTTGTCCATGTTTCTCCAATAGCGGATCGATCGGAAGAAGTTTGCCGCTTATCGCATCTGTGGCATATTTGCTTCCAATGCCGAAGGTAAACATTAGATCCAGCTTTTCCCCGCTGGATGTCATCAGGTTCATTTGCTGGTCATAACTTCCAATGCTAAGCGGGAGAATCGTTACGGTTGTATTCAGCTTTTCCTGTGTAAGCTTGTTAATTTCAGCTTCAACCAGCTTCATATCTGCCGGAACCGCTCCGAATATAGGCAACGCCATCGTTAATGCATAGGGCTCTTTCATTGCATCTTCAGCGCTTTCAGAAGATTCGGAAGCATTTCCTGCTCCCGTTGTCGGACTTGGCTCGCCAGTCTTATTTCCGTTGTTGTTTGAAGAGCATGCGGCGATCAGTGTTGTCATAAGCGCTAACGCAAGCAGAATCCTGGTGTACTTGAATGTCCTTTTCATCGTATTCCCCCTATATATTTGATTGCTAGCACTTTGAGTATATCTTCCCATATCCCGCATAACTAACAGTTTGACGACTTTATGACTATTGCTTTCAAGACTTTATCCCGCATGGCAAGCATGGTTAGATCGTAAACATATACTCGCCGCTCCCCACTGTCAATATGATGCTCTCCCCTTCACTGTAGGCATCCGTAGACTCGTTGAATCCATAGTTCAAATCTTCTAGACGGCCTGGAAGCACAATCGTTGCCGTCGTATTGGCAGGAACCTCAAATCGATAGCTTACTTCATGGTCCTTCTTCTCCCAGCTTGACCGGATGGTTCCATAGCTGGACTCAAACGTTGCAGCCGCCCGAGTCAACGAACCGCCTGCCAATGGTTTCAACATAAAATGCTTGTAGCCTGGCTTCTCCCAAACAGGCCGAATGCCAGCTATACTGGCAAAGAGAAAGTCGCACACAGCCCCATATGAATAATGATTTAATGATCCAGACAGTTCCCCCTCGGGTGAGATGCCTCTCCAGCTTTCCCAAATTGTCGTAGCCCCCTTGCTGACGGCAAACAGCCAGGACGGACTCGACTCCTGCTCCAGCAGCCTGAAAGCCAGATCGGCGTAGCCATTGTCCGCTAATACCTGAAGTAAGAATGGCGTCGAAAGGAAACCCGTATTCAAGTGATCATTCTGTTCTTCAACTAACTGCGCCAGCCTGTCCGCAACGGCTTGTTTTTTATCTTCTTCCACTAACCCGAATGCAAGCGATCGGACATTAGGAGCCTGCCTATTTTCGATCATGGCCCCATCATCTTTTATGAAATATTTATTATAAACTCGTTTAACCTTCTCGTAGAGCGCCTTGTATTTCGCACCTTCCTCGGTGTCCCCAAGGACAAATGCCATCTCTGAGAGCAGGCGGCTAGAATACGCGAAATATGCCGTTGCAACAAAAGGGAGTGATCCCCTGGAGCTAGTCATAGCTGATACGATATCGTTAAAATTCGTGTCCGCTTCCAACCATTCGCCCCAATGGAACTTCGTATCCCATATATAATGGGCATCAAGCTCCCCTTCGGTATAATTGTGATAAGCTGGCGAATCTTTAAACTCCTCGCTTTCGGTTTTCGCGCAGGCAGCCATATAATCCACCCATGCTTTCGCTGAGTCAAACTGCCTCTCCAGAATCCCTTTGTCTCCGTAGCAAAGATAGAGAATCCATGGAATAATAACCGCCGCATCTCCCCAGCCCGAAGAGCCGTCTAGCATGCTGGCAGTTCCGGGCCTTGGCCTGCGAAGCGCCAGCATCGGATCGGTATTCGCCTTCGCAAAGCGTTCCCATTCTTCCATGCTGTGGTGCCCAATCACGGTTGGCACCGTGCTTCCGACCGAACCGTCCGGGAATTGTTCGGCCGCCAAGTCAGCCATCCACTTCTCAAAAAAAGGATATACATTCATGAAATCTGAAGCCGTTCTGCAATAGAGTTGCGCGTCGCCGGTCCACCCTGCTCTTTCTCTTGTAGGGCAATCGGTAGGGATCTCCATAAAGTTGCTTTTCTGGCTCCATCTCGAGTTAGATACAAGTTTGTTTATTAATGGATTCGAACAGTTGAAATCGCCAGTCTCCTCCAAATCGGAATATACGGCTACGCCCGTAAAGTTCTCTGGCATTATTTCCCCAGGATATTTCTTCACCAGTACATAGCGGAAACCAAAGATAGCAAACTGCGGTCGGTAGCTCTCACTTTCTCTTCCTGCCAAAATATAATGAACCTCTTGAAAATCCGCTATCACTCCATGTGCCGCAAGGTTCTGCAATGTGAAATTACCATCCCGATCCAAGGCTTCGCCATGAATCAAAACGACCTCTTCCCCTTCATCTCCTTGTACCTTCATATCGACCCAACCTGCGATATTTTGCCCGAAATCCAATACCATATCTCCATTTGGCGTGTGCAATACCTTTGGTGTGAACCTTTCCTTCTGTCTAACCGGTACGCTGCGGGTAGCAATTAAATGATCGAATCGATCCTCGACCATCTGCACTGGCGCCCAGGCAGCATCGTCATACCCCGGTTGGTTCCAACCCGTTATGTTCAATCTGGCATCGTAGAGCTCACCCGCCTTCATATCCGACTTCAGCAATGGACCTTGAGAGGTTCTAAAAGAGCTGTCACTACCAATGACCTCGCGGCTCCCATCTTCGTAATCCAGCATGAGCTGCCCCAAAAAAGCAACTTTGTATCCAAAATTGTTTTTCAAGCTTGCGCCGCCGGTTGTCCCTCTCCACCAGCCGTCTGCTAGAATAACCCCAAGTGCATTCATGCCTTCATGCACAAAGGAGCTCACGTCATATACTTGATATTGCAGCCGGTTATAATAAGAGGTGAAGCCAGGCGTGTACAGATGATCCGTACCTTCCGCACCGTTCAAATAAAAGCTGTACAAACCTTTCGCCGTAAAGCAGGCTCGCGCGGAAACGAGTCCTTTCTTTACTAGAAAGTCCTTCCGAATATAAGGAGCCGGTTTATAAGCGTCAATGTCTACTTCCTTCTCCGGTTCAATCCATCGAGCTTCCCAATCCGACGTTTGCAGCAAACCTGTTTCGAAGAAGACGGGCTTGCTAAAGGCCGACTCCACTCCATGATTGCTCCAAACCTTGACTCGCCAATAGATACGTTCTATCGAATGTAATGCAGGGCCAGCATAAAAAATACCTTGCGAGTCGCCGCTCTCTAATTTGCCGCTGTCCCATATTAAGTTAGCGAAGTCATCCGCTTTGGATGCGTGCAATTGATAGGCCGTTTGCATGACGTTTTTGCCATCGCTGCGCAGCTTCCAGCCGAGACGCGGTCGTTTCGTGTCCAGACCCAAGGGATTCTCCAGATACTCTGTCCGTAACGACACCACTTCAATCATATTCTGTAACCTCACTTTATAATAGATTCGTGTTGGCAATATTTCCGTAATGGTATGCGCTTGGCTTGGGTTTTCTTTCTTGCGTGGATCGGTCCACTGCGAGCAGCCCGAAGGTTTTGGAGTATCCGAGCTGCCATTCGAAATTATCGAGCAGCGACCAATGCATATACCCGAGTACCGGTATTCCATCACCGATGCAATTATGCACCCCTTGCAGCGCACCATCAATAAACGCAATTCGCCGTTCGTCGTTCTCCGTACCTATGCCGTTCTCCGTAACGATAATCGGCTTATTCAAATGCATCGAGGCATACCGGATTACGGACTCTAGTCCTTCCGGGTAGAACTCGTTGCCCATCTGCGTTTTCTCGGCATCCTCGGCAGGTGGCATATATCCTTCTGGACCATATACGTACCTAGTATAATTTTGCAAACCGAAGAAATCATCTTCTTCTAGATAAGGAAGAAACTGATGAAACTCCTCCTGCATGGCATGCGCTGCATGCTCTTCGCCGCCCGGGATGGACTGAATGTCATACAAGGACAACGTTATGCCTACTTGGGTATGCGGGCTAACTTTTCGTATCGCCTCTCTAGCTTGTGTATGCGCCTTGAAGATCACTTCCAACCCTTTCTCCGATCTTGCGGCTAAAAAGGCATGGACTTCTTGGGGAGGCACGCCGAATGCTTGACCTAATGCGGCAAAATACTTTTGCATGCTTTCCATCGTTCCGGTATTGATTCCGACTTGCGCAGCATTTTGTGTCTGATGACGCTTTATGATTTTGGTAATTCCGATGGAAATGTTCGCCTCATTAATCGTGCATACGTAAGGAATAGAATCGCCTAACTCGCGCATGACATGTTCGCAGTATCGCGCGAACTTTGCTGGGGTCTCCATGGACTCCCAACCTCCGGCACGAATCAACCACTGCGGAGAAGTAAAATGATGGAGGGTTATGATCGGCATAATATTAAACTCCTTACAAGCTGCTAGAACATCGTGGTAATGATCGATAGCCTCCTGATCGAACTGACCTTCTTTCGGTTCAATTCGTGCCCACTCCACGGAAAAACGATACGAATTCAAGCCTAATTCCGCCATAAGCGCTATATCTTCCCTGTACAAGCGGTAATGGTCGACCGCTTCGCCGGATCGCTCCTTAAACACTGTCCCCTCCAAACTTTCCATTAACCAAAAATCGGAATTTACATTGTTGCCTTCCACCTGGTGTGCCGCAGTAGATGCTCCCCAGTAGAAGTTTTCGGGAAATTGTCTCGACATTTTGGATCCCTCTCCTTTACCTATCGTAGTTAGTCGTTACCATCCAATAAAAAAACTAGCTTCATCCCATTGTAATCAAAGCCGTCAAAGCCAACTAACGTTTTGGCGACTAGTTGAATGAAGCTTTGCCGACTTTTCCTCCAGATATGAAAGCAGCCGGGTCCTCTTCGGCCCCGGCTGCTTGTATGTCTAGCAAATGAATATCCCAACACAGTGATTCCTTTAATTAGATGACTTTCATAACTTCGCCTTCCGTAATTCCCGTTTCATTAAAAGCATCCACTCTGACATACACGGGCTCGCCTTTTATTAACGCGCCTATGCTGACCTCGCATTTCCCCAAAACCATGTAGCTGTGATACAGCTTCTCCGGCGTAAACCCCCACAATACGTTGTATCCTACGGCATTGCCCACGGCAGTATCTTGGTTCCATGCAACGGTAAGATCAAGTCCGTTTCGAACGTCGGTCTTAACTCCGGATACTTGAATAGGACGTTCACCAATGCCCATTCCAAACACTCTAAGACCGGAAATACAAGCCTGTTGGCGATACGGCAGTTCTATCACTGTGCACCGGATAAACCTTGCCTTCAAGCCCTCTTCCCTGACGATCAGGTCATGCGCTAGATCGGTATCCGCATTCGATTTATCTTCGATGACGAAATATGATGTTCCGTCTAACGAGCCTTCCAGAAGCCATCTCGTAACATGTTTGCGATGATCAATATAGCGAGGTGTATGTCCGCTTACGCGCAACTCCGCTCCTTCTGGAAGCGAAAGATCTAATTGATCGTCTGCAAAGTTGATCTGGATCGCATGGACTTCGCATGGATTCATCAAGTCGATTTCCAAATATTGCCCCGCTTCGTTTGTTGCCGCTCTCCACCAGGTCTGGACATTCTCATCCGTTGCTTTCTCCGCCTCCTTCCCCTGCACATGAGAGGAGGCTCTCGCTGGCTTGCCGTAAGAGAGCAGCATCCACTCGGGATTGGACCATGAATCGTTTTCACCCTGCTCAACCTTCATCGGCCAGTCGCCGTATCGCTGATTGCAGTACAGCTCACCGTCCTGATCAAAACCTGCAGGCCACAATCCTAAGCGCCTTTCAAACATATGATTCATGCTGATCCTCATCGTCGAGGCATGCCAGAAATTACCGTAGCGATCTTCCATCGTGGACCCGTGTCCTGCTCCAGGTATAAAGCCGCCCGGTTTAAAGGAGTATGGATTATTTTTAGCCAGCTTAAAAGGGCCCAGTGGATGATCCGACACATATACGCCATCGGAATAAACGTTATACTGCGTACCGGGACTGGAATATTGCAGATAGTACTTGCCCTCATGCTTATCCATCCATGCTCCTTCGATGTACGGATCATTCCCCAGCGCAACACGAATATAATTTATCATTTCTTCCGTTGCATCCGGCTTGCTTTGTAGGTACATTTGAAGAGCCTTCTCGATCTGCTCGGGCGTTTTAGGCGGAATGTGATTTTCTCCGTTCCTCTCATACCCCATGACGGTTTGATTGCTGAATATCAGCTCAGCCGGCTCACCAATCGGCTTCATGCCTTCCGGTTGCAGTTCAATTCCGTAGATCGGCTTAGCGTTCGAGCATCCCCAGTAAAAATAAACCCGTCCATCATCATCCGCGAATAGATTCGGATCCCAGAAGGGAAAGGTGCCTTCGATCTCTTCGAAATGCCCATGAATAGGATCCTTCGTACGGAAAAAAGAACCATTTTTCTCCGCGTTCGAGGCCGTGAAATACATATAATCCCCAATAATCCTTACGTCCGGCGCGTAGTCATAAATCGGTACATCGTTTAACGGATGGAATTTCCAGTCCACGAGATTATCGCTGACCAGAAAGCCACCCGTCATGGAAGGAAACAGGAAGTATTTTCCGTCGAACGAAATCAGGCTCGGGTCTGCTGCTTCTCTATTGACTTTCATTCCGTTCATTTCGATAAACTGATATTTGTATTCCATGTTGATTGGATTGCAGATGTATTTCATCTTGAATCACTCCCTCTCGAACTAAAATCAAAACCTATAGTCGTTAATATGGCTTTTTGATTTGCGTTAATTCTTTATTGAGTGCGTATAACAGCTTTTCAGTGAAGTGTTCCGGCGCCATTTCAGCCAACGTATCGATTTTGAATCCTTGAGTCATGCTGTAAGTAGGCCTCTCTCTAAAGCCTTCTCCCAAAAATTGATTCAGCACCGCTGCCGCGTCATCGCTCTCGTATAGCTCTTTAAAGGTACATCTGGTGGAGTATACATCATTGGTAATTTGCAGATCCTCCATGGTCTTCCCATCTAGTTCGGGCAATTCAAACCAGTTGCTGACCTCCTCGCCCTTGTCCTCTACCGGGGCTTCATAGCTTGCATTCGGCTCATCCACCTTATTAAACTGTGCAGCATCCGAGTATTGAGCTTGTCCATCGGTGGCTACAGCACGAATAGCATTCAACCCATCAACCAAGCTCACATCCTCAAAACAGAAGATTTTCTCATCGCTGGTTAGCGTTTGAACTTTCGCGCCATTGACGAATAGCGTCACTTCAGAACAATTAGAATAGACCTTAATTGAAATGGATTCCTCTGCTCGGTCTATGAATCGTTTACTCGCGATATGAACAAATTTCTCATCGGACCAATGAGCTTTATACATATAGAAAGCATCCTTCTTCACTTTTCTATCATAGGAAATAAGGCCTTTGTTATTTCTCCCTTTAACGCCGCCTTCGTCTCTGATATTGGCTCCAAAATCAAACATGTTCCACACATAAGTAGCCCATAAGAAACGTCTCTTTTCGAAAATCTTCCAAACGGACTCATGGAAAAGGGTATGATATTCTTCTGTATAATCTTTCATCTTAGGCTCGGAACTATGATATTGGACAATGCCTTCTGCCCCATATTCGGATATGCACAGCGGTACATCAGGATTAATGCGATGAAACTTGTCAAGCCAAGGGGCGAAATCCCCGGGCTTTCCGTGGTACCAACCGTAGTACTTGTTGTATCCAATCACATCCGTCATGCGGTTATATTCATCTTCCTCATTAACAAACAGAACATTAGCCATCGTCGTAATTCGGGTAGGATCTTCCTTTTTAGTCAGCTCATTCAGCTCTTTAACGAGCTTTCTGACCTCCGGCCGTTCTCCGCCGATTTGAATCTCGTTTTGCACTCCCCAGAATATAATAGATGGATGATTATAGTTTTGTTTGACCAATTCCAACATTTGCTGCTTTGCATTGACGCCTTCCCATTCATTCTGTGACATGATCGAGATGAAAGGTATTTCCGCCCATACGACCATGCCTTCTTGATCACACAAATCGTAAAAGAACTGGCTGTGTTGATAATGGGCGAGCCTGATAGAAGACGCCCCGATTTCTTTAATATATCCCATATCTTCTACTTGTTCTTGTTCCGTTATGGCCCAGCCCATATCTTTCCTGTCCTGATGTCTGGATACGCCGTGCAAAGCTAGATGTTCGCCATTCAAGAAAAAGCCTTGCTTCGGATCGACATGAAAGTACCTCATTCCAAAAGGAATAGAAATTTCATCGATGGTGTCATTAAAGCTGGTTAATGAAACATTTACCCGGTAGAGATAAGGATTTTTCCGGCCATGCCACAAGGTCGGGTTGTCTATGATGCAAGACATTTCTTCCGTACTGCTTTCTCCTGCAGCCAATAAAACCTCTTTCGCAGCGTAGGTTACAATCTGATTATCCGCATCGAAAATGTTTGCCCAAAGTCGAACCTTCTTCTCTTCATTACTGTCATTGACTAGTCTTGAACGAATGATCAGGCTAGCTTTTTCCTTCGTTACTTCTTCCTGAATGACATATACGCCATTAGATCCATAATCCATCACATCCAAATGAACGGAGTGCGTTACCACTACGTTGACATCTCGGTAAATCCCTCCGTAGAAGGTAAAGTCTGCTTTTTGAGGGTAGACATCATCTGCGACCTTATTGTCCACTTTTACTGCAAGCACATTGTCCCCACCGTAATGAACCGCCTCCGTTATGTCAAACCTGAACGTGGAGTATCCTCCTTTGTGCTGCCCCATATGCAGGCCATTTACGTATACATCCGTTATACTGTTAGAACCATTGAATTCTATAAACAGTCTGTTCCCCTCGCAAGAAGGTTCAATCACGAACGTCTTTCTATACCAGCAAGCCCCTTGATAATATTCATAGCCGTTTGCACCATCGATCGCGTTCCATGTATGGGGAATTTTCACGATGCTCCAATGCTGGTCGTTATACGATTCCTTGTCCGCATGCTCTTCATTCTGTCTAATAAATCGCCAAGCATCATTCATCTCAATACGTCTTCTCATTGTGAAAAAACACTCCTCTTTTGAAAAATACCTAGCCCTTATATGATTGTAATGAACGTAAGGAGAGCTCACTAACGTTTTGACGACTATATCGATGGAACTTAAACGACTTTCTGAAGAAGGAATCTTGTTCTCGCTGCTAAGTGAGTGATTTGACCATTATAAAATCGATCTGTTGTTCATCACCCATTTGGAAAGAGTGGGCTCCTGTTTGAACAAAACCAAATTTTGTATAAAAGGCAATTGCGCTCTCATTTTTTTCCCAAACGCCTAGCCAGATCTTTTCCTTATTCTGTGCTGTCGCCTTTTCTATCGCTTTATTCATTAAATATTTGCCAAGCCCCTGCTTACGATGTTTTTCTCTCACATAAATTCTTTCGATTTCAAGTGAATGGTTGTCCATTTTTTCAGTTTGAGCATCATTCACGTTTAGTTTTAAATACCCGGCAATATCTTCATTAGCGTAAATAAAATAAAATGCCGATGAGCTATTGGATAATTCCATATCTAGTTGCTTTACGTTAAATGCCTTTTCCAAATAAGCTTTCATATTTTCAGCCGAATTTTGCTTCTTAAATGTCTCCGTAAATGTTTCAATACTAATTTTTTGAAGTGATTCCAGATCTTCGTTAATACATTTTTTTATATGCATAGTCATTTTATTTATCCGCCTTTTAATAATTTCTTTTGTTTCCCTTTTTTACGAAATCCCATTCCTTTTCCACATTTTTTCTGACTCGTTGCAGTAATTTGGAAATCGTTTCCGCTTCGCTTTCGGAAAAACCGGATAATGCGATCCTATTGGAGTAATCATTTTCACTTCTGATATAAGGATAAACCGTATTCCCTTTCACTGTGGGGAATAGCTTCTTAATTTTCAGGTTAAATGGATCGTCTTTCTTCTCGATAAAACCATGAAGCTCCAGCTTCTGAATCGCCCGGGCAGCCGTTGTTCGGTCTACCTTTATCATTTCAGCTAATTTATCTTGAATAATCCCTGGATTCTCACATATTCGCACGAGATACAAGTACTGTCCTTTAGTAAGATCATATGCTTTAAATTCGATATTGCTAATGGAATCCAATGCTCTAGCTATCATTCCGATCTCGCGTAAAATCTCCGTCATATTCGCAACTCCAATACTATTTTTTAAGTGTGATTAAAAATAGTACTTCATTTTTGTTGCATTTGCAATAAAAGTCCCGTCAGAGCTCTACGCATAACCGCCAAATGGTTTAAAAAAACAGGAGCCGCCTTTGATAACAAGGTGCTCCTGCTTAAAGCATTTAAATACTATTCCTTTCATGATCAATGGTCATGTCACTCCGTGACTAACCTTTTACTTTCGTATACCATTCTCTAGCACGCTTCGTTACTTCTTCTCCGCCCGATTTGTTCCACTTCTCCACGAATTCGTCGAACTTGCTGATCGGATATTGGCCAAGAATGATTTTTGAAGCGTATTCCACGAATAACGTACGGTTGTTAATGTCAGGGAAACCTTCATAGATGCTGGCCGATATGCCGTCGCCGGCAATGACCTTCGCATACTTTTGGGCTTCATCCATATTTTTGGTCAACTGGTCGATTGCCCACTTGCTGTCGTCCGAGGCGGTATCGTTATAAAGATCTTTTGTGAACGCTAAAGTCGCTGAGCTCGAATACGGATTTAGCACTTGATTTTCCATCGTGCTCTTATCATCCGACAGTTTGGTGGCTTTGCCGTCCTTCATCGTGTAGTGCATGCCCTCAACGCCGAGGTACATATCTTTCCAGTTGTCCTTGTCGTACATATTATTCAACAGCTTAAGGGTAGCCTTCAGCTTCGTCTCATCCTTGGTGCTCTTAACAACCCATTGCGGAGGAGCAAATCGCTTCCACGTATAGAAGCCCTCATAGCCCTCGACTTTAGGTATAGGCAGAATGGAGAATTCCGCCTTCACGCCCGTGTTTTTTGCCAAG
>NZ_JBWDNK010000015.1:0-129823 GCF_056269165.1 Paenibacillus sp. J22R232
TTCCCAGTATGTAAGACCCCTTGAAGACGACGAGGTTGATAGGTTCGGGGTGGAAGCACAGCAATGTGTGTAGCTGACGAATACTAATCGGTCGAGGGCTTATCCTAAACAGTTTGAGAAGCAAACGGACGTCGTAAGCATAGACTTACGTTTGCCCTGGACCCATACATCCGGCAAACAGCAGCAATAAAGGTTCAGCAAACCTGTTCTTTCGTATCCAGTTTTCAGGGCACAATGCCTTGAAAAACTTTTGATTGGATCTATTCTGGATTCATTCAGAAGGCGATTCAACCAAAGATGCAACAATATGCAACAATTGACGCGGGGTGGAGCAGCCCGGTAGCTCGTCGGGCTCATAACCCGAAGGCCGCAGGTTCAAATCCTGCCCCCGCAACCAATCCTTGGTTTCACTTTCGGATTTTATCCGAGCTTACATATGGAGCTGTGGTGTAGTGGCCCAACATGCCTGCCTGTCACGCAGGAGACCGCGGGTTCGAATCCCGTCAGCTCCGCCATTTTAACAAAAGTGAACGAAAAATAGATGTTGGGGATTAGCCAAGCGGTAAGGCAACGGACTTTGACTCCGTCATTCTCAGGTTCGATCCCTGAATCCCCAGCCACTTTCTTTAAAGCGGCTGGTATTTGTAATTGCGCGCGTATGGCGGAATTGGCAGACGCACTAGACTTAGGATCTAGCGGGCGACCGTGGGGGTTCAAGTCCCTCTACGCGCATCATACGATGGAAAAGCCCTTGCTGAGCAAGGGCTTTTTTTTTTTTGCGCTCTTACCATACACATTGAAGGTGCTAGGGATGGTTCTCTAGCGTTTTTTTGCGTTATACGGGGTAATCTTCAATTAGTAAGGCTGAAAAATGAGGTTAGTCAGGTTGTTTTGGCGTCCTATTTACGTGATTATGAAAGCATCAGCTACGATTCGCAGATTCATTACAAGCACGGAGAGCTTCAAGCAATCGAAAATGAATAGGGGTGAATTAATGACTGAGACCTAAATGGCTATTCGTTAAGCTCGAAATGATAGCGCATACATTACAACAATCAAACACATCCACTATAGCTATGGGAGGGTATCATGAAAACGAACTTTGCAAGCAAACGGTATTTGCTCTTATGTTTAATGACATTAATGCTATTCGTAACCATTCTGCCAGCAGGTTTAGGCTTGAAAGCGACAACCGTTGCTGCTGCCACAGCCTTTTCGAATGTTTCAGTCAATACGACAACGCCTGCGGTATATGGAAAGTACGAAATCCAGTTCGATCTGAGCAGCAACTATTCGAATCCCTTTAATCCGGACGAGGTGGATGTCAAAGCTTATTTCACGACGCCTACCGGTCAGACGGAGGTTATGCCAGGCTTTTATAACAAAGCCTCCTCACCGAAATGGGCGGTTCGTTACTCGCCGAGGCAGATGGGCTCGCACAGCGTCGTCATTCAAGTGACTGACGGAAGTGGAACGGGCCAGTCGAGCGTTCTTACGTTCACTGCGGGCAGCGCTGGCACGAATCGCGGCTTCATGGGCACGAGCGGAAGCCGCTTCGTTGACAGCTACGGCAAGCAGTTGACGCTGCTTGGCAGCAACTATGCTTGGAACGCGAATACGATTCTGGATGAGCTCCCTAGGTATAAGGACGCGAAAATGAATATAATGCGAGTATGGTATACGTGCTGGTGGAACAACTATGCGCCGGAATGGGGACCGATCACGACAACGCAAAACGGGATTACGATGTCCTATGACGGGATTGGGAAATATCAGCTTGAGAATCAGGCTCGCATGGACGAATTAATCGAGGAAGCCGCAGACAATGATGTGTATATCATGTTGACGCTGAACAGCTTCGGCGATTTCTACTATGATTGGCCGATGAATGCTTACAGCACGGCTAACGGCGGTCCATCGTATTGGACGGAGAACAATACGGACTTTTGGACGAACGCTACGGCAATCAGTTATCAGAAGAAGCTGCTTCGCTACGTGTTCGCAAGATGGGGCTACAGCAGAAGCCTCGGCATGATGGAATATTGGAATGAGTCGGACAATCGCGTGGATACGAGTGCCGCGAACCGCAGCAGCTGGCATAGTTCGGTCGACACGTATTGGAAGAGCCTCGACTTCTACAATCGTCCGACAACAACGAGCTTCGCTTGGAAGGATCATGAGGAGTTTAACCAACCAACCTGGGAAACCTTAAATACGCTGGATACGACTAACTTTCATATGTATGACGGCTCCTCAGCGGCGCTGAACAAATGGGAGGCGGAGCTGAAGCATTTCATCGAGGATTTTGACGGCAGGCCAGCCTTTGTCGGCGAATACGGCAGTACGCATTCGGATAATTCCGCGGATCCGAATTTGCCTCGCTTTATGCATGACGGCTTATGGGGGCCGATCTTTAGGGCCGGAGCCGCTGGAGGCAACCTTTGGTGGATTTTCGAAAACGGCTTCGATATTCCGGCAAGCTACAAAGCGATTTACACGGCTTTGGCAAACTTCATTCAGCCTGAGGAGCAGCATTTGATCAATATGCCGCATGTGGATTACGGCGCACAGTCAAACTCGACTAAGGTCGGCGGATATAAAAATGGTGATCGAGCGCTGCTTTGGGTCAATGATTCGACGGCTAACCATACGGTGAGCAGTCCGCGAACGGTAAGCGGCATGTCGTTCAATGTACCGGGCATGAATCCGGGTACTTACGATATTTTGTACTACAACACGGTAACTGGTTCCGCTATCTCGACGACGACGGCAACCGTGGTAAGCGGAGTCGGCAACCTTGCCTTAAGCGCGATTCCTTCTTTTAACCGCGACATTGCGGTTAAGGCAGTCCGCCAAGGCAGCGAGGTGCCGGATACGCAGGCTCCGACGGCTCCGTCAGCCCTTGCCGTACAGGCGAAAACAGACACAACCGTCAGCTTGTCGTGGACGGGATCGGCGGATAACGTAGCCGTGACCGGCTACGACGTTTATAGGGGCGGTGTACTGACAGGGTCTACTTCAGGTGCAACGAGCTTCGTCGTAACGGGCTTGACGGCAAGCACGGCCTATAGCTTCACGGTGAAAGCGAAGGACTTCGCAGGCAATCAATCGGCAGCGAGCAGCGCGCTTAGCGTGACGACAAACGCTCCGCCTCCGCCGGACACGCAAGCGCCTACCGTTCCAGGGAGCTTAGCTTCCCCAACAAAGACGGATAAGACCGTCAGCTTAACCTGGAGTGCTTCAAGCGATAATGTAGGCGTTACCGCCTATGATATTTTCCGGGGAGGAACACTCGCGGGCTCGTCAAGCGCAGGGGTTCTAGCCTTCACGGATACGGGATTAACGCCATTAACTTCCTATGTATATACGGTTAAAGCAAGGGATGCGGCAGGGAACAGCTCGGCGGCGAGCAGTGCGGTCACCGTTACGACGCTTCCGCTTATCGCTCCAAATTTGCTGCAGAACCCAGGGTTTGATCAGGATGACGGCTGGGGACGGCCCAATCAATGGACTTGCGAGCAAACATTTTACTGCACGCGGGATACCTCCGTTAAACGTAACGGCTCAGGCTCCTTCAAGCTAAGCGGCAATTCAGGCGCATGGTTCGGTGTCTACCAGGATGTTGCTGCGAGCGCGGGCAATACCTACACCTTTGAAGGGTATTTGAATATCGCAAGCGCAACGAAATCGGAAGCAACCATCCGCTTCTTAAATAGCGCTGGAACCGAATTGTCCAGCCACTCCGTTGCCAATTATAACGGGACGGCGACAACTGCAGGGTTCGTGGCGATGAGCGGTGCGTTCACGGCACCGGCGAATACGGCTACCGCAAGAGTATACGTATATTTGCGCGACTTAAACGGAACGGTTTATCTGGATGACTTTTATTTGTCGAGCAGTGCAGATGGAGGCTCCGGCGGCGGTGACACGGTTGCGCCTACCGCACCGGCAGGGTTGACTTCACCTTCGAAGACAGCAACTTCCGTTAATTTAAGCTGGACGGCTTCGACAGACAATGTAGGCGTAACGGGTTACGAGGTGTATCGCGGTTCAACGCTTGCCGGCACGACAACGGGCGCCACGACGCTTCAGGTGACGGGATTAACGGCAAATACCGCTTATAGCTTCACGGTGAAAGCGAAGGACGCTGCAGGCAACCTATCTGCGGCAAGCAATACGCTGAACGTAACAACGAATGCAGCCGCGGATACGCAGGCACCATCCGCGCCAACAGGGTTAACGTCGCCATCGAAGACAGCCACCTCGGTAAATTTAAGCTGGACGGCATCGACGGACAATGTAGGCGTAACGGGTTACGAGGTGTATCGCGGTTCAACGCTTGCCGGTACGACAACAGGCGCCACGACGCTGCAGGTGACGGGCTTGACGGCAAATACCGCATATAGCTTCACGGTGAAAGCGAAGGACGCTGCAGGCAACCTATCTGCGGCAAGCAATACGCTTAGCGTCACTACGAATGCGGCTGCGGATACGCAAGCGCCAAGCGCGCCGACTGGGCTGGCGGCGCCTTCGAAGACTGACACGACCGTAAATGTAAGCTGGGCGGCATCAACGGACAACGTAGGCGTTACGGGCTATGAAGTCTATCGCGGAGCGACGCTCGCCGGTACGACAACAGGCGCGACGACGCTGCAAGTAACCGGCCTAACGGCAAATACCGCTTATAGCTTTACGGTGAAAGCGAAAGATGCGGCAGGCAACCTGTCAGCGGCAAGCAGTGCGCTGAGCGTCACGACGAACGCTGCGACAGCGGGAAATCTGCTTGCGAATCCCGGCTTCGAGACAGATGACGGCTCAGGGAAGCCCGCGACATGGGTTTATGAGCAGCCTTATTATGTGTCCCGCGACACGTCCGTTAAACAATCAGGAGCTGCATCATTGCGCTTAGACGGATCAACGGGTCCATGGCATGCTTGGTACCAGGATGTAAATGCATCCGCGGGCAGCACGTATGTTTTTAGCGGATCGGTCAATATTACGGCTAATAACGGATCAACGCTTTATTTCAAGCTGCAATTCCTGAATTCGGCTGGCTCAGTCCTCAGCGAGAGCACGTTAGCGACATACTCGGGTACGACAACCAGCGGCTTCGAGAATGTGAGCGGCACGGCAACTGCCCCAGCCAATACCGCAAAGGTTAGAGTATATACGTATTTCACGGATATGAGAGGAACGTTCTATTTCGATAACTATTCATTAACGAGCTCATAGAAAAGAAGCGCCCGGCGAGCCTGTCTCGCTGGGCGCTTTTTAGCATGCATGCTTGGCACAAAAGGATGTCTAGTTTGACGGGTCATATTAGCGTTTTCGACGCTTACAACGGTTACGATCATCCGATATACTGGTCGGTGCGAGCGATAAGAGCAAGGACTATAAGGAGGATGCAGGCATGTTATTCGGCGCATGTTATTACCCCGAGCATTGGGAGCAGGAGCGTTGGGAGACCGACGCCAGGCTTATGAAGGAAGCAGGCTTTAACGTTGTCCGATTGGCGGAGTTTGCCTGGATTCGCATGGAGCCTGAAGAGGGTAGGTATGAATTCGAATGGCTGGACCAGGCAATCGCGCTATTCGGCCATTATGATATTCAGGTCATTCTCGGAACGCCGACGGCAGGCCCGCCCAAGTGGCTGATGGATAAGCATCCCGATATTTATCAGCACGACTACCAAGGCCATGTCCGCGGGTTCGGGACAAGACGCCATTACTGCTCCAACAATCCGAATTACCATGAATATACGAGCAAGATCGTTACGCGAATGGCAGAGCAATACCGGGAGCATCCAAACGTGATTGGCTGGCAAATCGACAACGAGCTGGGAGCGATTGACACGGCGCGCTGTTACTGCGGCTATTGCAGGGAGGCATTCATCGCTTGGCTGCAGCAAAGGTACGGGTCGTTAGCACAGCTAAATGAAGAATGGGGAACGATCTTCTCCAGTCAAACCTATACGAGCTGGGAGCAGCTGCATTTGCCTGCTTATTCGGTGCATCAAGGTCATAATCCGGGGTTGGCGCTTGATTTCAGGCGCTTCAGCTCCGATTCCGTCGTGAAATACCAGCAGCTGCAGCTGGATATTTTGCGCAGCCTGTGCCCGTCCACGCAGCCCCTTACAACGAATATGATGGGCAGCTTTAACGATCTGGATTATTATGATCTCGCCGCTCCGCTGGATATCGTATCGCTCGATATTTATCCGATTATGAAGCGAGTGCCAGAAGAGAGAGCATTCCGGACGGGGCTTAACCATGACACGATGCGCGGGCTGAAGGGCCAAAACTTTTGGGTGCTGGAGCATCAGAGCGGCGCACCCTGCACCTATGCGATGTCCTCCACGCCAAGGCCGGGCGAGCTTAGAAGATGGACCTACCAGTCGATTGCCCGGGGTGCGGACGCAATCGTTTATTTCCGCTGGCGCACGCTGACGTATGCCTTGGAGGAATTCTGGCATGGCATTCTGCAGCATCACGGAGAACCCGGCAGACGGTTCGAGGAGGTTAAGCAGGTTGGGCAGGAGCTTCGCGCTATCTCACCGCTGCTAGCGGGAACCACCGTGAAAGCGAAGGTTGCCATGCTCAAATGCTTCCACAATGAATGGGCATTCGAGCTGCAGCCCCATGCGAGCGGCTACGAATACAAGGAGCATCAGGCACAATATTACCGTTACTTTCATGAGCGGAACATACAGGTGGATATTATTTCGCCAGACGAAAGCTTTGACGGGTATGAGCTGCTCATTATACCGAATCTCATGATGGCACGGGAGGAAGCGACGAAGCGGATCCATGCGTTCACCGAGCGCGGCGGGACGATTGTCATGGACTTCCGGGCAGGAGCCAAGGAATGGAACAACCGGATGCTGCCTCAAAGGCTACCGGGCTTATATACAGATTTGCTAGGCATATCCATTGACGATTATGGCATTATCGAGGATGACCTATCCATTGGCCTGCGTGCATCGGAAGAGGAATCGGCTGCGGCAAGCGAATCAGCAGCCTCGCCGGGCGAAGCAGCAACTTGGTACGACGTTATTGAGTTAAAGGGCGCAGAGCCGCTACTGCTGTTCGCCAATGATTATTTCGCAGGTCAGCCAGCGGTTACGCGCAATCGTTATGGACAAGGGACGGCCTATTATCTAGCAACGGAGCTTGATCCTGCTTCCTTGCATGGCTTGTTTCAATCGATATGCACAGACCTTAACCTCGAGCCAGCGCTGCCTGGATTGCCGGGCGGTGTAGAAGCGATTTGCCGCATGCGGGAAGAAGGCGAGCAGAGGTCGGAAGTCATTTTCGTGATCAACCATAACCGCATTGACGCTGCTTTTGCGCTTGACCGTACCTATGCGGACGCAATGACGGGAACGGAACGCTCAGGCGTGGTCGTACTGGAGCCGAATGGCGTGCTCGTGCTGTGTTCTACCGGTTAATGGGCTTGAAAAAGGCAGCCGCTTGGTTGATTAACCGTGCGGCTGCTCTTTTTTGTAGGGTGAGGAGAACGTGTTTCTAAGGTTGTTGGGTGGATGCTCTGCTTGCATAATAAAGATAGATTTACTTCGAAAACGGTTACAAGGAAGGTGCAAAAAAGATGTCCAAAGCAACCGAGCAGATCAAGCTCGCCCCTTATTTACCACAAGCAAAGCGGCGCGGCTTCTTCGGGAAGCTAATCAAACAACAGCAGCTGCTCATCATGTCAGTGCCCTTTGTGCTGATCGCGCTCGTATTTTCCTACGGTCCGCTGTGGGGATGGATTATGGCATTCCAGGATTACAAGATTGGCAAAGGGGTGTTAGGCAGCTCTTTCGTAGGCTTCGACAATTTCGTCAACATTTTTCAGGACGAGCAATTTTATTTCGTGATGCGAAATACGCTGGCGATGAGCTTTATGGGGCTAATAGCAAGCTTTGTCGGTTCCATTGTGCTAGCGCTGCTCCTGAATGAGGTAAGGAAAACATTTTTCAAAAGAGCGATCCAAACGATTACGTATATTCCTCATTTCGTATCCTGGGTCGTTATCGCAAACGTCGTCACGTTTTTTCTTTCGCCGGATGGCGGCTTGCTTAACGTAATCATGATGAAGCTTAAGCTGATTAACGAACCGATCTACTTCATGATTAAAGGGGAGTGGTTCTGGATCATCCACACGCTGGCGAGTTTGTGGAAGGAGCTCGGTTGGAGCACCATTATTTACCTGGCGGTGCTTATGGGACTTAATCCGGAGCATTACGAGGCAGCCGAGATGGACGGCGCCAGCCGGTTCCGCAAAATGTGGCATATCTCGATTCCGGGGCTGATGCCCACGGCGATCCTGCTGCTGACGATGTCCATAGGCTGGGCGATTAACAGTGGATTCGAATCCCAATTCGTGCTTGGCAATCCGGCAGTCATTGAATATTCGGATGTCATCGATCTTTACGCGCTGCGGTACTCCACCCAGCTAAGCGACTATTCGTACGGCATGGCCATTAATATGTTCAAGTCCGTCATTAGCGTCCTGATGGTTCTGTCGGTTACCTATCTGGCGAAGAAAACGCAGCAGAGCCGGTTGTTCTAATCGGATGCATAGACGGCAGAAGGGAAAGGACGGAGAAGGATGAAAGGAACAACATGGGGTGACCGTCTGTTTGACGGCTTTAACTACACGCTGCTTGCCATACTCGGCTTTATAACGATTTATCCGTTCATCAACCTATTTGCGATCTCGCTCAATGATGCGCTTGATTCGCTAAGGGGAGGCATTTATTTCCTGCCCCGCAAGTTTTCGCTGCTGAACTACCAGATTATTTTTGAGCAGGGAGATTTGCTGAGGGCGACGATCATGTCGGTTACGAGAACCGTCGTCGGTACGGTTTGCGGGGTGCTTGCCACCGTTATGGTATCCTACACGCTTAGCCGCAAGGAATTCGTTCTGCGCAAGCCGCTCAACCTGATTTTGGTATTCACCCTGTTTATCAACGCAGGGCTGCTGCCGAGCTACATGCTAATCGTCAATTTGAATCTAATGAACAATTTCGCGGTTTATATTTTGCCAATGCTGATCAGTGCTTACAACATTATTATCGTGCGAAGCTATTTCGAGCAAATACCGGACGGCATGGTAGAATCGGCCAAAATAGACGGAGCCAGCGATTATCAAATCTTATTCCGGGTCATTATTCCGGTCAGCATGCCGGTCATTGCGACGATTACGCTCTTCATCGCGGTCATGCATTGGAATTCCTGGTTCGACAACTACTTATACACAAGCGGCAATAAGGAGCTTAATTTGCTGCAGCTGGAGCTAATGAAAATATTGCTGACTTCGGTTAACGAGGTTGCCAATTCGTCTAATCCGACGAACAGCGACGCGCTCAAAACGAATCCGGATGCGATTCGGGCGGCCATGACGATTATTGTAACGATGCCGATTTTATTCGTGTATCCGTTCCTGCAGCGTTATTTCGTAAAAGGGATTATGGTAGCTTCGATGAAAGAGTAGCCAGGATATCTAACGGAGCGAAAGCTTCGATGATATAATTACAATCATTAGAATGAGAGGGAGTCTACAATGACAAAACGCGGGACAAAGAAAACGCTTACCGTAAGCATGGTCATGATTCTAATCGCTGTCATTTTTGCAGGCTGCAGCGGCAACAACGGCAATAACAACGCTCCAACCAATTCACCAGCTTCACCGGCTGCAACGAACGGTGAGGCAGCGGGGGAAGAAACGCCGGCCGCTCCGGATTTGACGCCGGTAGAATTCACGATTAACACATCCGATGACCAATTGAAATGGGACACGCCAATCAATAAAAAAATTACGGAAAAGACGGGAGTAACCTTCAAGTATGACCTAACGGTCGGCGATCAATTCCAGCGCTGGGATCTATGGCTTGCAAGCAAGGATTACCCGGACATTATCGTGCTTGACCCCAAATATACGCTTCGCTATAAGGAAGCCGGCGCCATTATTCCTCTAAATGACTTAATAGAGAAATACGGTCCTAATATTAAAGAGAAGTTTGGCGATAAATTCAATTTGCTGAAGGACGAGAATGGCGACATTTATTCCCTATATTCCGTGCTGCTTGCCAAGGAAGCGCCAGCTGACGCAACCGGGAACTTCATCGTGCAATACGATGTGCTGAAGGAAGCCGGTTATCCGGAGATCAAAACCTTCGACCAGCTCTATGAGGTAATTAAGGCATACAAAGCGAAGCATCCGCAGGTGGACGGCAAAGATACAATCGGCTTTGGCGCTTACATGAACGGCTGGGTTATGAAGCATGCATTCAACAACCCCATCATCTGGGGCAGCGGTCTTGCCGATCACGGGAACTACACCATTTCGGATAGCGGCGAAGTTAATTACAATCCGGTCTCCGAAGCAACGAAAACATATTATCAGTTCCTTAACAAGCTTAACAACGAGGGGCTGCTGGATAAAGAATCGTTCTCGATGGATGAAAAAGCGTTCCAGGCGAAGGCTGCGCAAGGCAGAATCCTTGCGGCATATTCGCCAAACTGGCTGCTTGGCGATGCGGAGAAGTCGCTGCGCGCAGCGGGGCAACCTGAGAAAGCCTATGCGCATATTCCGATCTACTTCAACGAAAACGTCGTTGACCACTCGAACTCCAGCACGCCAACGAGCGCGGGCAACTATCAGTGGACGATCTCCAGCAAGACAAAAAATCCGGAGCGCATCATTCAAATGATCGATTACTTGTTCTCCGACGAAGCCCAAATTCTGACGCAATGGGGAATCGAGGGTGAAGATTACTCGGTTGTTGAAGGTAAAAGAACAGTGAATCCTGATCTTGTAACAAAACGCCAAACGGATGCCAACATCGACTACGACAGAGGGTTCAAAAGCGTAGGTACGGGCAACACCTTCTGGTTCGGCGTCGGCCATGGCGCTAAGCTGGCTGATGGCGACTATTCGACTCCGCTTACGAAGGATGTCGTGGAGCTTGGCTACGATGACATGACGAAGGAAGTGCTTGCGAAATACGGCAAGCAGGTATGGGCTGACTTCTTGGCACCAGTCGAGTATGTGCCAGGTTTCTTATGGCAGCTTACGCCTCCAGAGGCTACGAAAGTAGAAGAACAGAAGATGGACGACACTTGGCGGAAAAACATCCCGAAAATTATTTTATCCAAGGATGCGGCAGCTTTCGAGAAGTCATGGGGCGAGATGGTATCCGAGATCGACAAGGCCGGCGTCAAAAAGGTAAATGAGGCGTATACGAAGCTTTGGCAGGAATTTATCGAGAAGTATAATCAAAATATAGCCGGCTAACGGCGCGAAGCCGTACTCCTTGTCGATTCACGTCGACAAGGAGTATTGGCGTCTCCGGCGAATCTAACAGGTACGAGTTTTGCCATTACGCAGATGCGGGGTCGATACAGAGATGAAGATCCGAACGAAGCTAATCTTATCCCATTTGTTGGTGGTGCTTTTCCTGCTCGGATCGCTTGGCTATGTGCTTGTAAAGCGCAGCACCGATCTGGTCTTCGAGACGATAACGGAAAACAACCTGCTTTCCTTATCGCAAGTCAGCTCCAACCTTGACAATAAGCTGACCTCATATGAAGAAATAACGAATACGCTATTCCTGAACCGTGCGCTCGATGAAATAACGGAAACCAGATTCGAGGATAATATAACCGCGTACCAGCAATATTTCGATTACTACCAGCCCTTCGTATCGGCAGTCCAGACGACGAAGGACATTCACCATTTTTATCTCTATTCGGACAATCCTACGTTTCTTTTCTCGAACGTATTTCTAATTGATGAGACGATCAAAGACAAAGGCTGGTACAAGGAAGCGCTGAACAGCCAAATCGGCGGTTATTGGACCGGCGCGTATTTGTCTTCCTATGACAATATTCGCTTATTCAGTTACAAGAAGCGCTTGAACAACTTCGTTGCGGACTCGCCCAAGGTGGTTTCGATCGAAATCAAGCTGAAGGTACTCTACGATTTGGTGAGCGAGGAAAGCAAGACCAAGCGCTATGTGTTCGCACTGGCTGACGGCAGCGTGTTAATGGATACGGTAAGAGACGGATCGCTGAGCCATATTCAATCGCTTGCCTATGCAGACCGTATTCAGGCGAGCGAGAGCGGGAGCTTTATCTATAAAGAAAAGGCCAGTGGAAACACGTACCAAATCCTGTTCAAGACGCTGGATTCGCATAATTCGGTCCGGGGCATGAAGGTGATTTCCTATATTCCGATCAACGATGTGATGCCTAAGGTTGAGCAGCTCCGGTCGATGGCAATCGCGCTTTATTTGATCGCCTTCGGTTTAACGGCATTGTTTATATCGGCGATATCAGTCGGTATGACTAGACGCCTAACCGAGCTGTCGATGAAGATGAAGCGGGTGCATAAGGATAACTTCGAGTCCTTCGTCGTCGTGAAGGGAAAGGATGAGGTTGCGCAACTTGGGGAAATGTTCAATATGATGGTGCGCAGGCTGGGCCAGCTGATCAGCGAGGTTTATCAATCCGAGATCGACCGGAAGGAGCAGGCTTACCGGACGAAGGAGGTGGAGCTGTATGCGCTGCAGACGCAGATTAACCCTCATTTCTTGTTTAATGTGCTTAATATGATACGTGGTAAATTATTAATTATCGGTGAGCGTGACACGGCCAAGGTGGTCGGACTTCTGGCGAAATCGTTCCGCATGATGCTCAAAAACGGCGGGCAGATGATCAAGCTTGCGGATGAAACGGAATTCGTCGATAACTACTTGCAAATACAGCAATACCGGTTCGGCCATAAGTTCACGTATACGATCGAGATTCCGCCCGAATATCATGCGCTCCTTATTCCGAAGCTCATTATTCAGCCGCTGGTAGAGAATGCGATCTCGCATGGCGTTGAGCTGAATCCGGAGCAATCGCGCATTTGGATCACAGGCGAGAAGTCGGGCGAGTGCTTGCAGCTTACGATCGGCGACGACGGACTGGGCATATCCGGGGAACGGCTTGACGAAATCATGAATTGGCTGGATGAGGATTCATTGGCAACGGATCGGAACATTGGCATTCGGAATGTTCATGCCCGGCTGAAATACTTGTACGGCGAAGGGTATGGCTTGAAGATAACCAGCCAGGCGGGGGCAGGTACCACGGTAACTATTCTTATTCCACTAGGTCAAGACAACGGAGGCGAGAGGGATGCTTGAGGTATTGATTGTGGATGATGAGCCGCTTGCACGAGAATCCTTGAAGTATTTAATCGATTGGGAGGAGCATGGGTATGCGATTACGGCAGAAGCGGAGGACGGAGTGCGCGCACTCGAGCTTATCCAGGAGCGGCACTTCTCGATGGTGCTTACGGATATCCGAATGCCGCGAATGAGCGGGCTGCAGTTCATTGAGCAGCTGCAGCAATGCTCCGAAGCGGAGGTCATTATTCTGAGCGGCTACGAGGACTTTGATTTCGTAAGGCAGGGACTGAAGCTCGGCGTGACCGACTATTTGCTGAAGCCGGTGGATGAGGTGGAGCTGGTTCACGTGCTGCAGCGGGTTGTCGGCGTCATTAAGGAGCGCGAGCGCACGAGGCGGCGCGAGCAGCTCGGACTTACCGTGCTTAGGGATCAATTCCTGCGCAGGCTGGCGCATGGGCAAGCAGGCGGACAAGAGCTTGGCGAGCAGGCGGAGCTGCTGGGCTTGGAGCTGGAAGGCCCATGCTGCTGTCTGCTGCTGGAGCTCGACTTCTTATCGGGGGAAGGAAAAGCGATTTCCGAGCAGGATATTGAACTGAAGCGCTACGCGATCCGGAATATCGCGGAGGAGCTGTGCTTGGGGAGCGGTTATCTTTTCGAGGAATCAGAGGAGCGCTTCGGTATTTTCATGAGAGGAGACAGCAGCGCGGCGGAGAGCGGCAACGCCCGTCAGCTTGCGGAAGCACTCGCAGCGGCAGCGAAGCAATATGCCAAGGAGACCGTTACGATTGGGATTGGCGAATGGGTCCAAGCTGCGGAACGGCTGGCGGATTCCTATTCGGGCGCCGAAGCCGCGCTGGACGGAAAGTTTCTCATAGGCGGAGACACGATCCTGACAGGCCGCAGCGCAGACAGGGATGGCATGAAGCAGAAGGATACCGGCAAGCTGCGGGAGGATTTGCTTGAAGCCGTCAGAAGCAACCGGGAGGAGGCGTTGATGGAGGCGCTTGGGCTGCTGTGGGATAGCTTCCGAGCAGGCGGTGGCAACGCTGGTGGCGCTTCGGCTGGCGCAGGCGACCATGCCCGTATGACGGTGCTGGAGCTGCTCGTTCAGCTGCTTCAGGCGGTGAAGACGTCGGGGGCAAGCTCGGATACGCTCTTTAATTACGAGCTCGGTGATTATGAACGGGTGATGAGGGCCAAAACGATTGACGAGTTATATGCAATTACGGCAAGCAAATGCATAGGCGTGCTGGAGCTGCTCCGCCAGATGAAGGAGCTTCAGCCCCATCATGTCGTGACCGAGGTGAAGAAAATCGTGCAGCAGGAGTACCACACGAATATTAGCCTGCGCTCCGTGGCGCAGAAGGTATATTTGAATCCCAATTATCTTGGGAAGGTGTTCAAAGCGGGCACGGATCAGTCTTTCAATGATTATTTGCTTCATGTGCGCATGGAGAAGGCGAAGCAGCTGCTGCTCGGCTCGAACAAAAAAGTGTATGAGATTGCGCAAGAGGTCGGCTATGGCGAGCTGGATTGGTTTTATAAGCGCTTCAAAGCCTATGTGGGTATTAGTGCTGGCGAATACCGGGGGAAGAGCGGACGTTAGGCGCGGGACGCACCAGGGTTCAAGGATTGGCATGGGATTGAAAATAATTTATATTTGAAAAAAAGCTTGCTTTTTTCTCTGTAAAATGTTATTTTATTTCTTGTCGCCGAAATGCTAAACGCAAAATAAGGCATATAAAATAACATGCGGAAGTGGCTCAGCGGTAGAGCATCGCCTTGCCAAGGCGAGGGTCGCGGGTTCGATTCCCGTCTTCCGCTCCATACGAAAACATCCGAAACACCTTGCGCTGCGAGGTGTTTTTTTGTTATGTATAAAGAGACAGGAGGCAGGATGATGCGTAAACTTGTATTTTTTGTTGGCGGAGCCGGTGCGGGCAAGACGACTTTGGCGAAGGCTTTGGCAAGGAAGCGAGAAGTAGCCGTAATTGACATGGATACGGTGCTGCGCCCAGCTGCGGTTGCCCTTATGACCCAAGCCGGACTTGATCCAAGCGACCGGGATTCCGACAGCTACAAGGCGTTATGCCGAGATCTAGGGTATCGGCTTACGATGGATACGGCGCTGGAGAACATCGCGAATGAAGTAAATATGTTCGTCGTCGGTCCGTTCACGAAAGAAACGGAGGCCTCCGATTGGATCAAGCAAGAACTCTCGGCAATCGGTGCCTCCGTGTCGGATGTGGACGTGCGGGTCGTGTTCGTGCAGCTGCGCGATGACCGGCTTCACCATGAACGAATTAAGAAAAGGGGCTTGGAGCTGGATCAATACAAGCTGGACAACTGGACGGCATTCAGCCGCGCACTAGTTAAGCGGGAGTTGAAATGGCCGATCGCATCGTCGTCCGTGCTGTATTTCGACAATTCCGAGCCCCTGACCGAGGAGAAGCTAACGGCGCTGGAGCAATTTGTATTCGGCGAAGCCTCTCCCCAAGCGTAGACTATTGCGGCAATCGTGCCTTCAGCATGCTGAACAAAGCTTCTGTCTTGGCAGCTTCCTTGTCATTGAATATAACGGCAAGTCCGTCCAGCTCGATGTGAATGTACGGCGGCGTATTTTTGAATACATAAAGCTTGGCTGCGCCAAGCTTCTCCAAGGAGAAATTGCCGCGCGCGTATTCCGCTGTCGCCGTACCGTTGGTTCGGAAGCCGCTCGGAAGCTCTTGCTCAAGCGTGATGCCTTTGACGTCGCTTAGATTGAAGCTGTAATCGTACAGCGGGTAGTCAATGGCTACGACTCCGCTATCTGATACCGAAATGGCAGGCGAGGTTTGATCGGATTGTACGGCAAACGCGGCGAGCGGAATGATAATGACCAGTGCGAATGCGATACTGCCGTACTGGATCCATTTGCCGCCCCGCGTAGCCAAGTTGACAGTCGAGCCAATGCCCATGCGTTTTGGAACCATCACGGATTGGTCTTCCGGATTGTAGTAGGCCGAGCCGTTAATCCAGTAGCCGTCGTCATCGGTCAGAATCGCTTCGCCGTCCGTATCCGCCAGCTTTTCCTCCAAGGCACGCACTTTGCTGTGCACAAAGAAGATGCTGCCAAGCGGAATCAAGGAAACCATGACGATGCCAATCATCCACTGGGTGAAGGTAAGCGAGCTTCCATTGGAGAGTATCATATAAGCGACAAAGGCATTAATGCTCTCAAAAACAGCCAGCAGGGGCCAAAGCATGGACCAGTAGCGCCGCGCGGCGCGGTTGATAGCAGCATTAATATCGTGGTTTTCGCTGTAAACCTTCGTTTTCATATGGCCAAAGGCTGCAAAAATGACATACAGAATGACGCTCATAGCAAGCGAGGCAATCCCGGTCATTTGGAGGAGACGGTCGTGATTGGAAAAGGAAATGAGGATGGGCGTGACGGAAAGAACCGCAGGGATGATGAACCAGTAGGGAGAGACGAGCTTCGATTTCTTGAGCTGCGTAATTGTGGCATCGATACGGATTGTCCGCTTCTCGCCGACAAACCAATCGTTCTCGCGCTTGATCCGGCTAGCTTTACGGTGAATGCTGTTGAAGGGCAGCTTTGATGTATACAGAAAAGCGGCGATCCAAACAAATAGATAAATAAGCGACAACGAGAAATAGCTGCCAAGCACAAAAAACGGCGCTAGCGTCAGAAGCGAAATAGCGGCGTAGAGCGTGTAGTTTCTTTTGTAATCCGCTTGAAGCTGCTTGATTCTGGTGTCCTTAAGTCCCTGATTGGGAAGCGTGACGCCGAACAGGAGCTGATTGCTTGGCACGGCTTGCTTCAGATACATGACAACGATACTGATATAAACGATGACAGCTGGGATAATGAGATATAAGTTGCTCATAGTTGGTCTCCTATTCTAGCAGGGGATGATGTTTGCTGGCTGCTGCCGTAAAAATGGTCGAGCAAATCTGCATAAACTCCTCTTGCCCGACTCCCTTTAAGCTGGCCTCCGAGATGACGAGCTGCAATTCGCGCTCAAGCTTCCGGTTGAAGTCCTGTTGTTTGGTCCAGAGGGTGCTGACCTTTGCGCCATGACGACGGTCAATCGATATGTATCCTTCGTTTTTTAGTATGGCATACGCTTTGTTCACTGTCATGGCATTGACTCCCAGATCATCCGCAAGCTGCCTGACGGAAGGCAACCGTTCTCCGTAATCAAGCCCGCCTACTCCAATTCCGATAATAATTTGGTTGCGGAGCTGTACGTAGATCGGTATGTCGCTGTTATAGTCGAGCTTCAATATCATCGGATCACCCCTGCTTACAAAGTATTATTTGTATTATGAATGTTAATACAAATAAAGCCGTTAGTCAAAAAGGAGCGGCTGTCTTTGGACAGGCAGCGCCTCAGATCGCTATAATAGGCAGAAGCGGATATAAGATCCGAATTCCATGTGGAAACCAATAAAACCGCCAAGGAGAGAACAGAATGATTAGATTCGGCATAATCGGCACGAACTGGATTACGGAGACATTTATTGAAGCGGCGCGCGGGGTAGAGGATTTCTCGCTTGCAGCCGTTTTTTCGCGCTCGGCGGAAACGGCGGATGCGTTCGCGCAGAAGCATCAGATTGCAGCTAAATTCACGGATATTGTTGAAATGGCAACCAGCGGAAAGATTGATGCCGTGTACATAGCAAGCCCTAACTCGTTCCATGCGGCTCACGCCATCACGTGCATGGAGCACGGCATTCATGTGCTCTGCGAGAAGCCGATCGCTTCGAACGCGCACGAGCTGCGCAAGATGGTTGCCGCAGCCAAGGAAAACGGAGTACTGCTGATGGAGGCGCTTAAGTCTACTTTCCTTCCCGGCTTTCAAGCGATTCAAGAAAACGTAAACAAGCTGGGCGAGATTCGCCGCTACTTCGCCAGCTATTGCCAGTATTCGTCTAGATATGATGCGTACAAGTCGGGAACGGTGCTTAATGCTTTTAATCCCGTTTTCTCAAACGGAGCGCTCATGGATCTGGGCATTTATTGCTTGTATCCGCTTGTTGCGCTATTCGGGAAACCCGATGTCGTCAAAGCGACTGGGGTCATGCTTGCATCCGGCGTAGACGGCGAGGGAAGCATCGTGCTGCAATACGGAAGCATGGATGCGGTCATTATGTATTCGAAGATTACGCATTCGTCCTTGCCGTCAGAGATCCAAGGGGAGAGCGGAAGCATCGTGATTGATAAGATCAGCGAGCCTGGCAAGGTTCAAATCCAGTACCGGGACGGAACGAGCGAGGACATCTCGCGGGAAACGAGCAGCAAGTCCATGTACTACGAGGCGAAAGCGTTTATCGAGCTGATCCAATCGGGACGCACGGAATCTGACGTGAATACGTTTGAGAACTCGTTGACAACGCTCGAAATCATGGATGAAGCTCGGAAGCAAATCGGCCTTGCATATCCGGCAGATCAAGCGTTCCCTGTATGACAAATGGCCTATTTTCGGCAAAAGGATTGACAACGGATTTTAATAATGTCATTATGATAATATCAAATCGAAACAATACTTCTGATCAGGAGAGCGACAACCATGGTCGAGAATGAATCCAATTACTCAGCCGCTAATTACAGAACGCCGGATGGCGCTCCGGCGGATATCGTCATCTTTACGATCGTCTCCACCGAGAAGCAGTCGGCTAAGAAAGCACTGCCAACCCGCGAGCTGCATGTCATGCTGATCCAGCGGAACGTCTGGCCCTTCGAAGGGCAATGGGCACTGCCTGGCGGCTTCACGAAGGAGAACGAGACGGTCTACGCATGCGCGAAGCGCGAGCTTCATGAAGAGACAGCGATCGAAGACGTGCACATCGAATACTTCAACGTATACAGCGCGCCTGGACGCGATCCGCGGGGCTGGATCATCTCGCACGCATTCCTTGCGCTGGTCAACGAGAAGCTGCTGGCGCACAGGGCGGCGGCCGTTGACGCTTCGGATGTACGGCTGTTTACCGTGGAGGAAGCGCTGCGCATGGATCTTGCTTTTGACCATAAACAGATTTTATCCGACGCCCTGGAGGGCATACGGAAGAAAATGATGACGACGACGATCGCGAGGGAGTTTCTGCCTGAGGAATTTACGCTGAGCGAGCTGTATCAGGTTATTCAGACAGTGGTGCATGACTTCGAAGAGCCAAACTTCATTCGCAAGCTGACGTCGACCAAAAGCCGCAGCGCGATTATCGAGGAAGCGGTGGACGAGAACGGACTGCCGAAGCAATCCAAGCAGTATTCGCAGCGTGCTGCGCAGTTGTACCGGTTCACGAAGGAAGAGCCCCAGTTGTCTATCTATAGCTGAACGCTAACGAGGAGAGTGACGGCATGCTGAAGTTTAATGGAGTGGAGCTAGGCCTAAAGCAATTCCCGAACGGGGAGACATTAATTAACGGCGATGAAATTTTGACGCATATGGCGGATTTCAATACGATCGTATGGAAGTACGAGGACGACGGCGATCTCATTAAGCTGATGTTTGTCAAAAGCTACCTCGATGACCGGAGAGTCAAATGTACGCTTACGATCTACTACATGCCTTACAGCCGGATGGATCGCATAGAAGGGACCTCTGCCTTCACGCTGAAATATACGGCTGCCTTCATCAACCAATTGAACTTCGAGTCGGTTACGGTTATCGAGCCGCATTCGGATGTGACGCTAGCGCTTATAGACCGCAGCATTGGCAAATATCCGACGATTCAGCTGCTGGAGCAGGTGGCGGAGGAGATAGGATTTGATATCTGGCAGGACTATCTGTTCTTTCCGGATGCCGGGGCTCAGAAGCGGTACAGCAAGGTAGAAGGGTATAAGCAGCTGGTAGGCTTTAAGGCGAGAGATTTCCAGACGGGTCAGATCAAGAGCCTTGAGGTGGTAGGCAGCGTGGAGCGCAAGGGCTTTACGGCCATTATCGTCGATGATCTTTGCTCGTATGGCGGGACCTTCATGCTAAGCGCGGAGAAGCTGAGAGAGATCGGTGCATCGCGTATCTACTTGCTGGTGGCGCATTGCGAGAATTCGATCTTTAAAGGGAAAATTCTAGAGTCAGACCTTATCGATAAAGTGTTTACGACCGATACGATACTCAATCAAGCCGGGCATGAAAAAATTCGCGTATACGAAATGGGAGGCCTATAAGATGACTCAAACTTTCGTTTATCCAGCAACGCTGCTATGTGATTTCTACAAGGTGAGCCACAAAAACCAGTATCCAAAAGGAACGGAGCTTGTTTATTCGACCTGGACCGCTCGCACGAGCCGTCTGGAAGGCATTAACGAGGTCGTTGCTTTCGGTTTCCAATCGTTTATTAAGCAATATCTGATCGCTTACTTCAATGAGCATTTTTTCGCCCGGGCCAAAGAGGACGTTGCCGCGGAATACAAACGGCTCATCCAATACGCGCTTGGCGAAGCGAACCCTGACGCCTCGCATATCGAGGAGCTGCATGATCTCGGTTACTTGCCTATCCGAATTAAAGCGATCAAAGAAGGTAAATTAGTGCCGATAAGAGTTCCGATGCTGACGATCGAGAACACGAAACCCGCGTTTTTCTGGCTGACGAACTATTTGGAAACGCTGATGTCGTGCCAATTGTGGATGCCAGCTACCAGCGCTACGCTTGCTTTCGAATACCGCAAAATATTGGAGGCTTATGCGCTTCAGACGAACGGCGACAGCACAGGCGTACCGTTCCAAGGACATGATTTCTCCATGCGGGGCATGGGCGCGCTCGAATCGGCGCTCGGCAGCAGCGCGGGGCATCTCTTATCGTTCACGGGCACCGATACGATTCCGGCAATTATCTATTTGGAAAATTATTATAACGCGAACATTGAGAACGAATTGGTAGGCACTTCGATTCCGGCAACCGAGCACAGCGTCATGTGCGCGCATGGACGTGACGAGATGGCGTCGTACCGCTATTTGATCAAAGATGTGTATCCGAACGGCTTTGTATCGATCGTATCGGACACTTGGGACCTATGGACGGTGCTGGATGTTGTTATCCGCGGGCTGAAGGAAGATATTATGAGCAGGGACGGCAAGGTAGTCATCCGTCCGGATAGCGGGGACCCGGTTAACATTATTTGCGGCGATCCGAACGGGGAAAGCGAGCTCGAGCGCAAAGGCGTCATCGAGATTTTATGGGATATCTTTGGCGGAACCGTTACGGAGAAAGGCTACAAGCAGCTTGACAGCCACATCGGAGCTATTTATGGCGATGCGATTACGATCTCGCGCTGCAGCGAAATTTGCGAGAGGCTGGCTGCCAAAGGCTTTGCCTCGACGAATATGGTATTCGGCATCGGATCGTTCACGTACCAGTACAATACCCGCGACACCTTCGGCTTTGCTTTGAAATCGACCTTCACGATCGTTGAAGGCGAAGAACGCAAAATTTATAAGGACCCTAAAACCGATAACGGCGTGAAGAAATCGCAAACGGGGCTTGTGCTCGTCACAGAGCAGGACGGGAAGCTTGCGTTCACCGACAACTTAAGCGTAGCGGAGTATGAAGCACGCAAAGCGGAGGATCAGCTCGAGGTTGTATTCGAGGACGGGAAGCTCGTGCAGGATTTGACTCTGGCCGAGGTACGCGCGAACTTATTGGCTCATTTATAATATGAAATTAGGCAATGGATAGAAGAGCGTAATGAAAACAGCGACAGCCAAAGGCTTGAAAGAAGCCGGGGGGTGTCGCTGTTTGCTTATAACCAATTTTATTTTCACAAAAAGATTGACATATGCCGGGTATTGGGAATATTATGATGTAAATCAAATGAAAGGAGGTCGATGACAATGTTCCCATTCTATCTAGAACAATACAATTTAGGACTAAGCAGTTTAGAACAAAGCCATTCAGAACAAAGCACAGCTTCATATCTCAAGTCCATTGCATCGGCCTCTTCGGGGCCTATGACTGCTTTCTAATTTTTTGCATGCTTCAAGCTGCAAGGGAAGAAGGCAAGGCGCAAGTAAAGCCATGGACATTACTCGTCCATGGCTTTTTTGTGTTCATTTGATTGTTAAGGAGATTAAACGTTTATGAAAGAAACCTATTACCAAAACGTACAGCTGCCATCGGGGCAGGTACACGTATATGCAGGACCCGAGCTCTTCGCGTCCTTAGACTATAAAGTATTTGAAATGGCGAACAACAATTTGCAAATTCCGAACCAGGTGTACATGAGCTACACGCCGGACGTTCATGTGGGCATTGGAACCTGCATTGGCACGACAGCGGTATGGAATGCGAGTGACGGCTTCGTCTCCCCTTCCATCGTCGGCAGTGACATTGGCTGCGGGATGCGGGTGCAGCTCACGAGCCTGCACAAGGATGATCTGAAGGAGGTTAAGCTGCGGCGGAAGCTGGTTCGGGCGATCGAGAAGTATTTGCCTGCCGAGGAGCATGCCAGAGGCCATTTCTCGGATATAAGGCTGGAGCATGTCGTGAAAAAGGGGCTGCACGGCTTGCCGAAGAAATATATCCCGGATGCGTACACGCCGCGCAAAGCGACCTCGCTGACCCATGTGGAGAGCAGCAGATTCGATTTCGAAGAGGATGTGCTGGATATATTCCCGGAGATGGTCTGGCATCGCGCGCACCGACAGCTTGGCACGCTCGGCGGAGGCAATCATTTCGTCGAAATCCAAGCGATCGAGATCGCGGAGGAAAATCGGGAGATCGCCGAGGCTTGGGGATTGTACGACGGCCAAGTCGTCATTATGATTCATTCCGGCTCCCGCGCCTGGGGAGGCGCGGTCAGCCAATACTGCGGTACCGATATTGCCAAAATGATGCGGCAGGAGGGGATCGGGACCTCCGATCCCAAGCTGCTCTATGCGCCGCTCTCCCATCCGCTCGGGCAAACGTACGTGAATCTCATGTACTCCGCATTGAATTATGCGGTTGTGAACCGTCACTTGATTGCTTACGCGGTTCGCGAAGCAGGCAAGGAAATATTCGGTCCGAAGTTCGAGCTGCGCACGCTGTACGATCTCATGCACAATTATGCTTGGGAAGAGCAGATGGATGGGCATTCGTATTTCGTGCACCGCAAAGGGGCGACTAGGGCGCTGCCCGCCGGTCATCCGGACAATCCGGAGGCGTACCGTGCAACCGGGCATCCCGCGCTTATTCCAGGCTCGATGGGAACGTCCTCCTATATTATGGTCGGCAGCCCGGAGGGGAAAGCGAATCATTACTCGATCTGCCACGGAGCGGGACGCATTCGTTCCCGGAACGCGACGAAGCAGCTAGTGTCGGTAGAAGAGGTAGCAGCTGCGATGCGGGTAGGGACGGACGATGAAATCGTGGTGAACCAGCGATCGATGGAGTCGCTTGTGGATGAATCACCGCAGGCGTACAAGGATGTTGATCAAATTATTGAGAGTGTGGTAGGCGCAGGGCTTGCGAGGGTCGTAGCGAAGTGCAAGCCGCTGGCTGCCGTTAAAGGAACGTAAAATAAAGGAAAATAGGGGGTGCGGGGAGAATGCTAAATCAACATCTTATGGAACGGTTATTCAACGAGAGTCAGGAATTAAGCGATAACGCTGATCCACAAGAACATAGCTCTACCCGCCGAACCCGCGATCTTAAATGATGGGAGGGCACGCGCATGCAGCGCGAAGAGCTGCGGCGCTGCCTATCCTTGCCTTAAGGCCATGGACGAATGCGTCCATGGTCTTTTTTTTTGAAATCCATAAGAAAGTGAAGGACACCGTCAGGCGTTTCTTCTTAGCAGAGTGAAAGGAGCAATACTAATGACAAGCATACATAGCGAAATTTTGCTGGAGCTGGGCAGGATTGAGCAGAAGGAGCAGGTCCGAATCGTATATGCCTGCGAATCAGGCAGCAGGGCATGGGGCTTTCCGTCCAAGGACAGCGATTATGATGTCCGGTTTATCTACGTCAGGCCTATCGAGTGGTATTTATCGATTTTTGATAAGCGGGATGTCATTGAGAGGCCGATCAGCGACATGCTGGATATTAACGGCTGGGATCTGAGAAAGGCGCTCAACCTGTTCCGCAAGTCGAACCCGCCGCTGATGGAGTGGCTGCAGTCGCCAATCCCTTACTTTACGAAATATTCGGTCGCCGAGCAGCTGCGGGGCATATCGCCGATTACCTTCTCGCCAAAGTCGTGTTTATACCATTACCTTAATATGGCGAAGGGCAATTACAGGGATTACCTGCAGGGCGAGCAAGTAAAGATCAAAAAGTATTTTTACGTGCTTCGGCCCATTTTAGCCTGCGGCTGGATCGAAACGTATCAGTCGATGCCGCCGATCGCGTTCGACGAATTGACGCAGGCGCTTATTCCGAGAGGAAGCGAGCTTTGGTTCACGGTGGAGCAGCTATTGCGGCGCAAAAAGGCTGGCGAGGAGCTGGATTATGAGCCGCGTTTGCAGCCGATCAATGCGTATTTGGAGGACCGCATCGCCTATTTCGAGCAATTCGCGCTGCAGCTGAAGCAAGGAGAAGGAGCGCGGGACGAAGAGCTCGACCATTTGTTCCGCAGCGCATTAGACGAGGTATGGCGCTAATTATTAAGGCAGTTATTTTAGAGGCAGGGGGAACGTCATCATGGCTATCGTGCAATTGAAATCAACGAATCCGAACTTTTCGTTCGTTATTCGAAAAAACCCGCATTCCGGCATGCTGCTCCGCGCCGTGCGCAAAGGCATGGCATACGGCTGGTATACGGATGAATCCACCTTCAACGTTTATTTTAAGGACGCTGACAATGAGGTATCTTATAAGCAGCATAGAGAGGATCAATTCGAATACCTCAATGTGTCCAGGTATAATACGCCGCTATTCGTGCTTGGAGCAATCAACGAGTTTTTTGCGTCGCTGATTAAGGCGCAGCATACTAGCGATACAGAGCAGTATGAGCATACGTTCCATATCAATATGATTCATATCCAGCTGCTTCGCTATATTGATTTTTTTGAGCGTCATTTGCCTGACTATTCGTTTGAAGCGGTGCATCAGGCAAGCAAAAGCTATTCGCTAACGGTTAAGACCGGCAGGCCGCTCTATGAGCTGATGCATGTCGTCAGCGTTCTTTGCTTGTTCCTATCGATGTTCAGCGAGGAGTATATCGATATTTCCGATGATATCCTCGTCAAATATGTGAAAAGCATCCAAATTATCGATGCGCCATTTTATATTCGCAGCTTGTTTGCCCGTCATTTCCTCGCATCGCGGGATCGGTTCAAGAAATACAAAGCGGAGCTGGAGAAAACGGACCGTTATGCGATACAGCTAGCTTTTGGCGGAACGGCGCAGCAGCGGAGAAGCTATATCGGAAGCGTGCTTCCGTTTGACAAGTCGATTCTCGACGTCGGCTGCGGCGAAGGCTTTTATGCCATTCCGTTTGCGTCGAAGACGGAGGCTAGCTATTATGCCATCGACATCGAAGAGTCGCTGCTGGAGATCGTTCAGCGCAAAGCGAAGGCGAAGGAGCTCGACAACATTGTCACATTCCCGTCCATTGACCGCTTCCTTGAGGCGTATAACGGCGAGCAGGTGGACGTGGTGCTGACAGAGGTGATCGAGCATATGAGCTTGGATGAGGCTGGAGCACTCATTCGGCAAATTTGCGAGGGCGTCGATTTTGACCGCTTCGTGCTGACGACGCCTAATGCGGAATTCAATGCTTATTACGAGCTAAGCGACTTCCGTCATGACGACCATAAATGGGAGCTCGGCCGTCCGGCTTTTCAAGAGTGGCTGCTGGATGTGCTGAAGGGACAGGAAGTGGATTGCCATTTTGTTTCAATCGGAGATGGCGTGAACGGCGTGCAAACGACGCAGGGTGCCATATTGGAAAGAAGGAGGGAGTAGCGCAGATGGAAATTAAAACGAGAATCCATACGATTTTTATGATGATCGGCTCGACGGAATGCGGCAAAACGACGTTTGCGAAGGAAGTACTGATGCCGCAATTGCGGTTCCGCGATGAGCATAAGGGCGTGAATGCCAATGTGCAATATATTTCCTCGGACAGCTTGCGTCAGGAGCTGCTCGGCGTGGATTACGATAAATACGATCAAGTGATGCTCGAGGCGAGCGACCAAGCCTTTAGGCTGCTGTTCGAGAAGCTGCGCCTCGTGACGAGCTTTCCGATCAACGCGGAATTTGTTGTGGTCGATACGACGGGATTGGCGGAGGATTTCCGTGCCCGAGTAAGGGAAGTCGCGAAGGAAAACAATTACAATCTGGAGGTTATTCTGTTCGATTACCGGAAGCGGGATGATTATTATGCCTCGGACCGCTCGAAGAAGCTCATAACGAGCCATATCAACCGTCTGCGCAAAGAGGTGCTTGGCTCGCTGTCGCGCGAGAGGTATGCCAAAATCCATAAGGTTCGCGCCAAGGATTTCTATCTTCCTGGCGAAGGGACCGCGAATGCGGATTATAAGGTAATCATCGAGGACACCGATGATTATTTGTCAACGATCCTTCCCCTCGATCAGAAAACGATTATCGTCGGCGATGTGCACGAATGTGTGGATGAGCTGAAGGCGCTGCTTGCAAGCTACGGCTTTCAATTGGACGGAGAACGTCTGATAGAAACGGGCAGGGCTGGCGGAACGAAGGTTCTGCTGGTCGGCGACTGGATTGATAAAGGGAACCAAACGAGAGCAATCATCGATTTCCTCTACGCGAACAAAGAGCGTTTTCTGTTCGTGCTGGGCAACCATGAGAATTTTGTCTACAAGTATATGCGTGGCGAAATAAAGGGAGTGGAGGAGGAGCTGCTGCACGCGTACTTCGACTCTACCGAGGTGCTGAAGGCCGATGAGCAGCTGCTCGCGCGATTTAATGAGCTTACAGAGCTGTCGCAGCCCTTTTATCGAATGATTGGCATAAACGGGCCATCCTACTATGTGACGCATGCGCCATGCGAGAACAAATATATCGGTAAGCTGGATACGAACTCGGTCAGGCATCAGCGGAATTTCAGGATCGACCGTTCCGCGCCGCTTGAGGAGCAGCTCCATTTCCTGAAGCGTGAAGCAGCGGCCAACCAGCCCTATCATGTGTTTGGGCATGTCGCAGCCAAAAATACGTTCCGGCTAAAAAACAAAATCCACCTCGATTCCGGAGCGGTGCACGGGAACCAGCTTACATCGGTTACGTTTTCTGCGAAGCCTTATTTCAAATCCCAGAAATCGGCCCATTCCGCTATGACGGAAGAGCTGCCGGCGCTCTTCAAGGAAGAACGCAGAGTATCTCTGCAGGAGCTTGGCGAGGAGGAGGTTCGCAGGCTGACCTATTGCTCGGGCAACAAAATTAACTTTATATCCGGAACGATGGCGCCAGCCGACAAAGATGAAGCCGCTCAGGAGCTTGAGTCGCTGCGCAAGGGCTTGGATTATTTCAAGGAGCGTAATGCCAAAGAGGTAGTTCTGCAGCCGAAATATATGGGATCACGCTGCAATATTTATTTGCATGCAGAGGCGGAGCAATGCTTCGCGGTGAGCCGGAATGGCTACAAAATCAGCAAGCTGGACTTGACGTCGGTATATGGGAAGCTGCTCGAGAGATTCGGTCATTATATGAAGGAGAACGCGATAACGATGCTGCTGCTGGACGGTGAGCTGCTGCCTTGGCAAGCGCTTGGCGAAGGTCTCATCGAGAAGCAATTCAAACCGATCGAGAAGGCGCTTGAGACGGAGCTATCCTTCTTGACGGAGAATGGCTTCGAGGAAGCGTTCGCTAAGCTGGCTGCCGATTACAAAGAAAGCGGCTTCGAGAAGGACCAGCACCATCTAACCAAAGCGGCGATTAATGAGAAATACGGGCTGCATGTCTATCAGAACTACAAGCATGTCCATGAAATGATGGAGAAGCATGTTCCGCTTGACGAGCATCTTAGCGCCCATAAGACATACAAGAAACAGCTGGAGCTGTATGCGGAAGCTGGCGAGCTTGAATACAAACCGTTTGCCTTGCTCAAAATCGTCCATGCGGACGGCAGCGAGTCGCTTCCGGACTGGCCAACCTCGGAGATGTACCGTTTTCTCTCGGATGATCCATTCGTTTCGATTACGCTAGCCGATCCGGACAGCTATGAGCAGGCTGACCTGTATTTCCGCACGTTGACGGTTGAGAGCCACATGGAGGGCGTCGTCATCAAGCCGGAGTTCCCGGTTCCCTATACGGTTCCTTATATGAAGGTACGCAACAAGGACTATATGTCGATTATCTATGGCTACGACTACCGCTTCCCTCATAAATACAGCAAGCTGATTAAACAGAAGAGCATTGCGATGAAGCTGCGCACCTCTTTGAATGAATACCGGCTTGGACAGCGCATGCTGGCCGTTTCCTTTGCGGACATTGCGCCAGACCATGAGCCGTACCGGGCAGCAGTCGCGAATCTCTTGTTCGAGGTAGCGAAAGAAAAGGAAATAGATCCGCGTCTATAACGTGATAAGCCTCCCTGGCAAGGGAGGTTTTTTTAATGATAGGATAGTATATCCGTATGCTACGCATGCCCTATATTTCTCGGAATGAACGCGCCGCGCCGCCAAAGGGCATCGATAGCCGTTTCGCCTTATGGAAACGCAAATATTTATGCCTATTTGATATGGTATATATCGGAATTATATGAAATAATCATATAAGTAGAAAGTCCTAGTTAATAGCAAAGTTGCTGAAAGGCAATGACGCAAAGCCAACAGACCTAAAGGAAATGTCCAAAGGTGGCTGGGTTGCCAAAGGGAATAGCGATTATTCGAGTAAATCCTCTTCCTGCACATCAGGTTACCGCAAACGTTATACATAGGAAGGGATATTCAGCTATGGAATTCACGATCAAGCGATTTAAAGGCAGCAGCAGCTTTGATGTCGTTCAGAAAGCAGCGAATCTAGGATACTGTGAGTACGATCATGCCAGCATGCAAGCATCATGGTCGAGCTATATGTTTGACATATATGGGTTGGATAGCGAATTTCCAATGACGCAGGAAGATTGTTTTAAGCAGGTATACCCTGAGGACCGCGAGCGCGCGGAACGAATCTTTTATGAAGCTTTTGCTACGAAGAAGGAGAGCATTCAAGAGTACCGCATCATTCGTCCTAACGGCGAGGTACGGCATATTATTGAGACGCTATCCTTCATATTGGATGAAGCGAGTGACATTCCATTAACGATAGGAACCATTCAGGACGTAACCGAAACGAAGAAGCTCCAGCATGAGCTCAACGTGGAAAAGCAGTATTATAAATCGATATTCGACAACAACCCGGATGCGATATTTTCCTTTGATCTCAAGGGACAATTCCTATCCTGCAACGGCTCGCTTGAGCGGATGTTCAACTGCACGAGAGACGAGGTTCTGCAGGGGAGCTTCCATCGTTTCGTAGAAGAGAGCAGCCTGGACAAGACAATCTGGCATTTCGAGGAAACCCTGAGAACGCTTACTCCGCAAAATTACGACACGACCGGCGTAACCAACAGCGGTGAGCTCGTCGAGGTGAATGTGACGAATATTCCGATTGTCGTCAACGGGGAACTGATCGGCATTTATGGCATAGCCAAGGATATTACGCAAAAAAAAGCGATTGAAAAATCATTGACAGAGGCTGAGCTGAAGTACCGGAGCATACTGGAGCAGTCCATTGTAGGCATCTTTGTCGCGCATGAAGATTGCTTTGTATATGCGAACGAACAGCTTAACCAGATGCTGGGATACGGCACTTTAGTCGGCCTTGAAGTGGAGAAGGTCATCCATCCGGATGAGCGTGAATCCGTTATCAGCAGGGTCATGCAGCTTGCCGAAGGCCAATCCATTGCAAATTTTCGGCATCGGGCGTTAAAGATCGACGGAACGGTTATTGACTGCGAGGTGCATTATAACCGAGTGTCCCATTCGGAGGAGAAAGCGGTAGTCGGCATCGTACTGGACGTCACGGATCGGAACAAGGCGGAGGAGCTTAACCATTTCTTAGCTTATCATGACTATTTGACAGAGCTGCCGAATCGCCGGAAATTCGAGGAGCAGCTGGACAAGCAGCTTCGGGTAAGCGAATATTTCAAGCAAAAGCTGGCTATCATGCTCATCGATCTAGATCGCTTCAAATATGTGAATGATACGCTGGGACATCCGATTGGCGACTCGCTGCTTAAACAAATCGCAATGAGGCTGAACCGAATTAGCGGAAGCGAGCATACAGCTTTCCGGCTTGGCGGCGATGAATTTGCGCTAATTATTTCGAATGTGAAGCAGCAGGTTGATCTGTCGAATAGGGCGGACCAAGTGATCCAACTGATCAAGGAGCCCTTTTTCGTTGAGAACTATGAGCTCAACGTTACGGCAAGCATTGGTATCAGCCAATCGCCATTTGACGGCTCCTCCGCGGAAGACTTAATGAAAAACGCGGACGCTGCGCTTTATTTTGCCAAATCACGCGGGAGGGACCAGTCGCAGTTTTACTCCTCTTCATTGAATGTCCAATCCTTCAAGCTGTTCTCGCTAAGCAATGATTTGCGCAAAGCGCTGGACAAGGGGGAGCTGTTCCTGGATTATATGCCCCGCGTTCATGCGCAAACGATGCAGATCGTCGGTGTTGAGGCGCTATTACGTTGGAACCATCCCGATTGGGGCTTAGTGTCGCCGGCCGAATTTATTCCCATTGCCGAGGAGACCGGGCTTATCGTACCGATCGGGGAGTGGGTGCTGCGCGAGGCATGCATGCAGAATAAACGCTGGCAGCGCATGGGGCTTCCGCCGATAACGGTGTCAGTCAACTTCTCCGTGCAGCAGCTGCTGCGGCACAATATATTGCAAACCATCGACCAGATCGTCGAGGAATCGGGCTTGTCGCCGGATAGGCTTGAGATTGAAATTACGGAAAGCTCATTTATAAGCAATGAGAAGGCCGTGACGGATCTGCTGCTTGAGCTGAGGAAAAGGAATATAAAAGTGTCGCTCGATGATTTCGGTACGGGCTACTCGTCGCTTTATTTGTTGAAGCGTTTGGCGCTCCATACGATCAAAATCGACAGGTCGTTCGTTGACGAAATGCTGACGGGTTCGCATAACAAGAGCATTATCGAATGCATCATTCGGCTCGCAGGAGAGCTCGACATGCAGGTGGTTGCGGAAGGCGTAGAAAACAAAGCGCAGTTCGAGTGCTTGCGGCAGATGCGCTGCGACGAGATACAAGGCTTTTACTTCAGCCGCCCCGTAGAACCGGATAGCATCGTGCAGCTGTTAAAAAGCAAGACGCTGCTGCGGCCTGCCGCGGTACAGGAAAAAAAACAGCCGGTGGTTAATCGCAGAAATTATTTTCGACTGGAGCTGAATCACTGCCTTTTGGCAGAAATGACGATTACGATGTTCAAGGGAAGGAACGTGAGGCTTGGCAGCACGGAGGTGCTGGTCAGGAACATCGGGCCAGGCGGTCTCAAATTTTTGGTTGGGGTCAAGCTCCCCGTCAATAGCGACATTCTCTTGATGTTCAAGAGCCAGATCGGCAATCAGGATTACGTATTGTACGGATATATTGTGTGGTACAACGAGCCGGAGAGCGATATTTATGAATATGGGGTACAGTTCCAGATGAAAGAAAAGGAGTCGAGCGAGCTCGTTCAAGCCCTTCATCATTTGGCGATCAAGCAGCGCGACGGCATCATGCCCCAGACTCAAATCTACGTAGGCGATCCGATCGCGCGTATCAAGGAGCTAAAGAAGCTGCAATAAGAATAAAGGAAAAGCATTTCGCGCTAGGCATCCGCCCGGCGTGAAATGCTTTTTTTATTGCAAAAAAACCGTTTGGCCGCATCGGTCTTTGGGTAAAAGGAAATAGTAGTTATTGAAAAGGGGGATGTTCGCTTGAAACTAACGCCGGAGCAGCGAATACAGCTGCATGGCTTCAATAACTTAACGAAGTCACTCAGCTTTAATATGTATGATGTCTGTTATACGAGAACAAAAGATGAGCGCAATGCTTATCTTGCTTATATTGACGAACAATACAATTCGGATCGGCTGACCAAAATTTTGAATACGGTATCCGATATTATCGGAGCGCATGTCCTGAACATTGCCAAGCAGGACTATGAGCCGCAGGGAGCAAGCGTAACCTTGCTCGTCTCGGAAGGACCTGTCGTCGGCGGGCCGAATGAGTCGTTCGAGGAATCGCCCGGGCCGCTGCCTGATTCAGTTGTCATGCATTTGGATAAAAGCCATATAACGGTCCATACGTATCCGGAGTATCATCCGAATGAGGGCATAAGCACCTTCCGGGCTGATATCGATGTGTCGACCTGCGGGGAGATTTCACCGCTTAAAGCGCTGAACTATTTGATTCATTCCTTCGACACCGACATCATGACGCTTGATTACCGGGTGCGCGGCTTCACGCGCGACATTAACGGGCATAAGCTGTTTATAGACCATGATATCAACTCCATCCAGAACTACATACCGAAGGAAGAATGCCTTTTGTATGACATGATTGACGTTAATATTTATCAAGAAAATGTTTTTCATACGAAATGCAAGCTGAAGCAATTCGATCTGAACAATTATTTGTTCGGTTATACGAAGGACTCCTTGACCAAGATAGAGCAAGAGGAAATTACGCACAGGCTGAAAACCGAAATGGACGAAATCTTTTATGGGAAAAATATAAGGAGCTGATCAGTTATGCCTAATCCTGCATCGAAGAGCCAAGTGAATCCGCCACAGCACCAAAACCGCCAACCCGGTATCGAATCCGAAATGAACCCGCTTCCCGTATATGAAACGGATGCTTACAAAGCGGCAGGCAAGCTTAAAGGAAAAACGGCAATCATTACAGGAGGAGACAGCGGTATCGGCCGTGCCGTAGCCGTCGCATACGCGAAGGAGGGCGCCGACGTTGCCATCGTCTATTTGAATGAGCATGGGGATGCCGAGAAAACGAAGGAGGTCGTCGAGAAAGCAGGCGTGAAATGCCTGCTGATCGCCGGCGACGTTGGAGATGAAGCGTTCTGCAAGAGCGTGATCGAGCAGACCATCAACGAGTTCGGCAAGCTGGATATTCTTGTGAATAATGCGGCAGAGCAGCATGTGCAGCAGAAGCTGGAGGACATCACCTCCGAGCAGCTGGTGGCCACATTCCGTACGAACGTATTCAGCATGTTCTATTTAACAATCGTGGCGCTACCGCATCTGAAGGCTTCAAGCTCGATCATCAATACAGCCTCCATCACCGCGTACCGCGGCAATCCGACGCTGATTGATTATTCGGCAACAAAGGGAGCGATCGTTTCCTTTACGCGTGCGCTGTCCGTCAATGTAGCGGCGCAAGGCATCCGGGTTAACGGTGTCGCTCCCGGACCGATCTGGACGCCGCTTATTCCAGCTACGTTCGATGATCAGGCCGTAGCGGAATTCGGCTCCGATACGCCGATGAAAAGGCCGGGACAGCCGCATGAGCTAGCGGCTGCCTACGTCTACTTGGCTTGCGATGATTCAAGCTATATGACCGGGCAATTCCTGCATATTAATGGCGGAGAAGTCGTTAACGGATAGCGCAGGCTTACAGGAAGCCATGCTGCTTCGCATAATTTCCCCAGTGTGGCTGTCTGCCGTCGACATCGATGATGCCGAATTCGTCGGACAGCTGCCAGCTGGAGAATACGTGGCCGGACCTCTCCATGAGGTCTTTTTGCGCTGATAGCGCGGCTATGCCCCGACCGACGAAAAAAGGCGTTTCGGATTGGCTGAAGTGCTCGGCGTCCGGCTTGCCGCCGGTCACGGCATCCATCCAATTGGCTTCTTCGACCTCAAAGTGTTCCAGCATCTCTTCGGAGCGGAGGAAGCCCGGCGTTACGGCTACGGCAGCGACCCCATGAGGCTTCAGGTCGGCGGCCATCGCTGACGCCAAATGGATTGGCGATATTTTGGCCAAGCTGTAGAACAAGCTTCCGCGGTAACGGTAGTCAATGCCGTCCGTTACTTCTATAATTAAGCCGCTTTTTCTTTTCACCAGCAGAGGTGCCCCGTAATGGCTCGTAATGAGATGCGTCTTCACTGCACGCTCCTGCATGAGCAGTCCTTTACTCAGCGAATGCTCCCAGAACGGCGTATTCCACTCTGTTAATTTCTCGCCGCCCCAAATGTTGTTGATTAGAATGTCGAGCTGTCCGTTCTGTTCCTGATCTATCCGCTCGAATAGGGCCTTTACTTCCGCTTCGACAGAATGATCGACTTGAACGTGTATGCCAATCCCTCCCTTCGCCGTTACAAGCTCGGCGGTTTCCTCAATCGTCTCTGCCCGGTTCAAGTCCGATGCCTGTCCTCGAATGCTCCTGCCTGTGCAATACACGGTAGCTCCCGCTTCGCCTAGACCTGCAGCAATGCCTCGGCCTGCTCCGCGCGTCGCACCGGCAACAATCGCTACTTTCCCTTGCAATGGTTTCATGTTTGTCTCTCCTGTCTCTTTTCATTTGTTTACTCTTCGCTAGTTTAGCAAACGATATACGACAAGTACTGTCATATATACATGCTACAATAAAAAATAATAATAGAATGAGTGATGCCGCACTGGCAGACATAAAAGGGGGAAGCTCTATGCGGGCGGGAAGGCTAATCGCAATCGTGCTGCTCATGCAAAATAACGGCAAGATGACCTCGAAGGCGCTGGCCGAGAAGCTGGAGGTGTCCGAGCGGACGATTATCCGCGATATGGAATCATTATGTGAAGCAGGCGTACCCGTGTATGCGGAGCGGGGCTTGCATGGCGGGTGGGTGCTGGATGGCGGCTACCGGACCCAGTTGACCGGGATACATCCGGATGAGCTCATCTCCGTGCTTGTTGCCAGCTCAACGTCGTTGCTGGGCGATCTTGGCATATCGCAGCAATACGAAGCGGCTGTCCAGAAGCTGCTGGCCGCTGCTCCCGATGCCGTGAGCAAAGGAGCGGCATCGGTGAGACAGAAAATCCATATCGATGGAGCGGGCTGGCATCAGGTTGAGGAGTCGCAGATTTTCCTGCCGATTGTCCAGGAAGCGGTTTGGGAGGAGCGGCTGCTGCACATTCGTTACCAACGGGGCGAGGACGCCGCCGAGCGTACGATTCGCCCGCTTGGGCTGGTTGCCAAGCGGAATATTTGGTATGTCGTCGGTGAGGCAGAGGGGGAGAGGAAAACGTACCGCATCTCTAAGCTGCTCGGCGCAGTCATGCTGGAGAAACGATTCGAGCGCCCGGAAGACTTCGATCTGGCTGGCTATTGGGAGCAATCGATCGGCGCGTTCAAGCAATGCTTGCCCAAGTATCCCGCCGTTATTGCGTTAAGCGACGCGTCTGTACTTGCGCGGCTTGCCAAGGAGCGGTATGTCACCGTAACGGAAACAAGCCCTGCCGAAGATCCGGCGGGCTGGATGACCGCGCATGTTGCGTTCCAAGCGGAGCAATCCGCCAGGGAAATCATTCTAAGCTACGGCTCGCGCATCAAGGTGGTATGGCCTGATGAACTGTGCGAGCTGGTGACCAAGGAGCTGCGTGCCGCGCTGGATGCGTATACCGTACACTAAACCATGCGGGTCGCGGATTAACCGATTTTCCGCTCCAGTACGGATTGCTTGCGGTATTCGCTAGGGGCAAGGCCCGTTCCCTTCTTGAACATGCGATTAAACGATGTAACGTTGTGATAGCCGACTTGGCGGCTAATATCATTAATATTTAAGGTCGTGCCTGTGAGCAGCTCCTTTGCCTTGGATACTCTCAAGCTATTGAGATGCTCGCTGAAGTTGGTACCCGTCTTCTCTTTAATATAGGCGGATAAATACGCGCTCGACATGTTCAGCGTATGCGCCAAATAATCAAGAGAAAGCTCCTCCGCGAATTGCTTCTCTATAATTTCCATCACTCTAGCCGCAATGGGATCGAAGGTGTCGGCCCTATTCTCAATCATTAGCACGGCAGCAGCTTCGAAAAGGCGGCTGAGCACTTCCTTATAATCAGAGAGCGTGCAGCATGCGGCAAGTTTGTAATGCAGCGGCTTGATGGCCCAAGACTGGCTCGCATCCAATTGCATGGCTCCTAGTGAGGCTGCTACCTTCTCGAAGACGAGCGTAGAGAAAGCCTCGTATTGCAGGGCTGCTGCTCCGGTTGCGTACATGTCTTCCAAGAGGCTGTCAATCAGCATGAATGCAGCATCCCCTTGGCCGCCTTGTATAGCCGCGACAAGCTCTTGCTCCTGCAAAAGCGTTAACCGAAGTGGATCGGGCAATTCTCTCGCTTCCAGAATAAGCTGCGTTTCATCGAGCAGCTTAGCTTGCCGGGAAAGCATTTGGACCTGCTCGTAAGCATAACCGAGCTGGGAGGGGTGCTCGAATCTAGCGCTGACTGCTATCGTCGCCAAGCAATAATGCTTGCATTGATCCAGCATCCCCTTCATCTTCTCCAGCATGCCCTCGATTTCCACGCCTTTACTCTCTTTAATAACCGTTAATATATAATTTTTCTCCATTTGAAACGTGTGGGAGGACGCGCAATGCTCTTGCGCGATATGCCGAATGTGTTCACGGATGGCAAGTGTTGCAGTCTCTGGCCTTAAATTGAGCACGCTGAGCATAGAGCCGCGGAAACGCAGCTCGTAGAGCACAACCGTATAGGATTCATTCATCGACTGAAGCTGCTCCAGCTCCACGATATCCTCATTGATGTTTTTCAATTGGCTCATATAACCGAAGTTGGTTAACAGCGTGCGCTGCTTAGCCATTTTGGCTTGAACTTCCTCCCGTTCCTTCAACAGCTCCTTAATGTTCCGGTCTATAAAAGCATATTCCTCGATAGGGCTGGGCTGTTTATCCTGAAGCTTGTTGGAGAAAGCGTCAACCAGCTGCTTGACGGGCAGCTCAAGCCGCTTGCTGAACAGAATGGATGCGGCGATCCCGATGATCAGCGTTAGGGCAAGAACGACTGCGGCAGTGAAATTCCACTCACTGAGCTGCGAGGTAATCGCTTGGGCTGGTACTCGCGTGAAATAGCGCAGCCCGCTGGAATCGCTTGTCCGAAACCAGTATTGGCCGTTTATCAGCAAATGGCTTTCTCCCTCGCCGAATGCAGGAATCGAGCCCGCATTTAGTTCTGCATCCGAGCTATAGAGCAGCAGCCCGTCCTTGCTTGTTATAGCAAATGTCCTGCTGAGCTCGTCGCCAAACAAAGCGTGCCGCGTTTTTTCCATATCGAGCAACGCGATGATTTGGTACTGGCTGCCAGGCGTCTTATAGACAAACGGCATCAGCGTGCTGCCGTGCGGCAGCTCGACAGATCGGTTATAGCGCACGGCGGGCAAAAGAGTGAGCGTGTTGTCCGCGAGAAGCTGATTTTGCCAGTATGTATACGTATAAACCGAGCTTTGATAGGCTCTGCCTAACATATCCTCCGCGCTGCTGCTGCCTTCCTGATCAATCGCGAAGGCGTTGCCGCCAAAATGGAGGATTAAGCTCTCTAAATAGAAGAGCGGGTCATTCGCTTCGGCACGAAGCTGCGATGAGATTTTTTTGGCGGTCAAATAATCGGTTCCGGTTTCTCCGAACAAACGAATTTGACGGTTGAAGCTCTGCACGTCTGTCTCTTTATATTTGCTGTAAAGCAAGGTTTGCAATCTGGAGAAGTGATTGGCGTAACGCTCTGCCGAATGCTGCAGCAGCATGCGGTTCGATGCGATAATTTCTTCCTCCAGCTTCGATTTGAAAAAAATAAAGCTGACGCCATTAAACAGTGAAAACAAAACAATGATACATATAAAGAACAGCAAGCTGGTAACGAAGAGAGAACGGGACGGAAACAAACGTCTGAAGGCCATGGCTTTCAGCTCCTTTCGGCATGAGGTCGGATCGATGATGTCAGGACTCGGTTCACTCTTTATGTTACTTCACGCAAGCGGGGTAGCGGTATGCCCGCCATGTTGTTTTTTTGTAAAGAGAGCTTGGGGAACGGGAAGAAAAAGGGCTGTTATTGCCCGATTTCCCAATGTTAATGCGATTTCATAAGAAGGGGAAACATTCGTAAAAATCGATGATTCACAAAAAATACGCGCCGTTATAAGATCGGGCTGCAACATGAACCGAAGTAACGGGGTGAGATGAGAAGAGGATAACAACAGATGAAACGAGCTTATAAATATGCAGCGGCCGCATGCATTTTAATGACAGTGCTGCTGGCCAGCTGCAATGCCAAGGACGGCCCTGCGACAGGCGATACGGAGCATGCCGAAGGGCAGCCGGGCATGCCGATTGTGAGCGAACCGATTTCGCTTACGTTTTTTACGGGCAAAGCGCCGAATAACGGAGAGCCGTTCGAGGATATTCTCGTGTGGAAGACATACGCCAAGCTTACGAATATGAATATTCGGTTCGAGCTTGTCCCCTTCGACGTGCTGACGGAGAAACGGGCGCTGTCGCTGGAGGGCGACAACCTTCCGGATGGCTTCTACTCTGCGCGGCTAACGCCGGAGGAGCTTGCCGCATACGGAAAGCGAGGCGTACTCATCCCGCTCGATGATCTAATTGACGACTACGCGCCTAACTTTAAAGCGCTGCTGGAAAAGTATCCGATGCTGCGCAAAGGACTTGCCATGCCGGATGGGCATATCTATTCGTTTCCGTCCTTCTACGATCCTAGCTTTTTATCGATGCAGATCGGTACGCCGCTTTGGGTGAACAAGCAATGGCTGGACAAGCTCGACATGGCGGAGCCTCAAACGACGGAGCAATTCCGGTCTTACCTGCTCGCGGTTAAAGGGGCTGACTTGAACGGCAACGGAAAACAGGATGAAATCCCTTATAGCGGAGTTGGGGTCGGTACGCTGATCAATCAGCTAAAGGGAGCTTGGGGAATGGGCAATCGCGGCTTAGGACATAAGTTCGTTGACGTAGATCCCCTTACGCAGCAGCTGCGGTTTACGAAAGCTTTGCCCGGATACAAAGAGATGCTGCAATATATCCATGGATTAAAAAAAGACGGATTATTGGACAGGGACATTTTCTCGATTAAAGAGAACGCGCTGAATGCGAAAGGGAATGAAGGCCTATTAGGCGCAATGATCGTGCCTAACCCCGCAGCCGTTATGGGCAGGGACGAATATATCGGCCTCGGCGCGCTTCAGGGACCATACGGGGATCACCTTTATACGCAAATGAAGGTACCTCTCGTTCATCAAGGCGCTTTCGCCGTGACGAGCGCAAACCGATATCCCGAAGCTACCGTACGCTGGATGGATTATTTCTTTGGCGAGGAGGGAGCCTCCCTCTTCTTTATGGGCGAGGAGGGCGTAACCTATGCCAAGGACGAAGAGGGACAGCCCCGATTTTTGCCTTTTATTACGGATAATCCTGACGGGCTAACGATGGATCAAGCGTTGATGCCCTATGTGACTTGGCTTGGAGGCAGCTATCCCGGATTTGTGCGCCAGTCTTATTTTAGAGGATCGGAATCGATGAAGGGTTCGCTAATGGCAGCGGAGAAGGCAAGGCCGGATGCGGTTGCGGAAGTTTGGGGGAAATTCAGCTTCACGAAGGATGAGGAGCTGTTCATGTTAACGGTCGGTGCCGATTTGGAAGCCTATATTAACGATATGGAGCTGAAATTCATTAATGGCAGCGTACCATTTGCGGAGTGGGACAGCTATCTATCCACTTTGGATGCGATGGGCGTCCGTGAATATATGCACATTTACGGGCAAGCGTACGAGAGATACGTCCATGATTAAAGAAAGCAAACGAAATATGGGAGCGTGTTAGTCAAGTGAAAGTCAAATTCAGACCGTTGCGCAAGTGGGTTTCCACCGTAACCTTAATGACCATGCTATTCGGAGCCGTAGCCCAGCAGGGCTTTGCGGATGATGGCGCCATAAATCCATCGAACACGGGAGCAGCTGCTGCTCTGCCGGCATTAATGATCACAGAGCTCGTGCCCGACTCCAAAAATGCGAGTGGCTCCGATGCGTATGAGTTCATCGAGGTATACAACAATACGGATGAGCCGATTGATTTCAACCAATACAAGCTGGTGTACCACTATTACAACGCCTCTAACGTTGAGCAAAATATACCGTGGACGCTGTCAACGGATCAAGAAGTCATCATTCCAGCCCATAAGCCAATCGTGTTGTGGGTGAAGGGGAAGCCGATCTATGAGCTGAATCCGGCCCTTACGGTCAGCCAGTTCAACGCCAATTACGGCTCCGCCTTGGAGGATGGCGTTCATTTGTTCGAAGTTAAAACCGAAGGCGGCTTGCACAACAGCGCGCCGAGAGACTTGATCATCAAGGATAAGAGCGATAACGTCATTTCGATCGCTTCCTACCAGAACGACGACCAGACAAAAGAAAATATGGGCATTCATTATTCCTATCCCGTAGATGGAACGCCGAATATGGCGATGATGCCGGGAGCGGGCACCAAGGCGGCAACGCCTGGCGTAATCGATCCGGCTCAAGTGCCGGGTGAGCCAAGCTTGCCTCCCGTTATTACGCACACGCCGCTGACGAACGCCTCCTTCGAAGAGGATCTGACGGTTGCTGCCGGCATCTCCCAGTCATCAGGGAAAACAGTCACGGCAAGCGTGTATTACAAGAAGGGGGCAGATATAGCCTTCACGGTACTGCCGATGACGGAATCAAACGGCAGCTTTCAAGCGGTGATTCCGAAAGAGCAGCTGACCGTTTCCCCTTTAAGTTATTACATCGAAGCGTCGGACGGCCTTGAAACGGCAAAGACGCTTTTGTACGAGGTTGTCGTGCGTACGGACAGCTTTGATTTCAGCAAGGTTCCGCCTCTCTTCATTACGGAGCTGCTGCCTGATAGCACGAACGTGCTAGGCCAAAGCAGCGATGCCTTTGAGTTTATCGAGGTGTATAACAATACGGACAAAACGATCCGGTTCAACGATTACAGCCTGGCTTACCGCTATCCGGACAAAGGTCCAGGCAGCGATGTCGCTTGGGCGCTTGAAACGGCTGGCGAGGTAAACATTCCGTCGCGCGAATCGATCGTGCTGTGGATTCAGACGAGCTTGAACGGCAGCTATACGGCGGATGATTTCAATACGCTGTTCGGCACCTCTCTTGTACTGAACGATAACCTGTTCCGCACAAGAGCCTACGACGGCATGGCCAATGGTTCGGCCAGGGATTTGGTGATCAAGGACGGCAATGGTCTTGATCTCTCTATTGCATCCTATCAAAATGATGCGCAAACCGTGCCGGACAAAGGCATTTTCTATGCATATCCGATCGATGGCGGCAAAAATATGCGTATGCAGGATTCGCCTGGAACGCTTGCTGCTACGCCTGGAACTACCGAGTCTTCGCAGGTGCCTGCCCAAACGGTAACCTTGCCGGAAATGCCGGATGACGCGCCAGCCGTAACAGGGACAAGCTACGCAAAGGCTAGCGGCGGCATCGAGGTAACGGCAGCTATTACGGATGAGAAGCCGTCAGCGGTTCAAGCGACGATCTATTACAAGACGGCGCCTCAGCTTGCCTTCACGGCTGCACCTCTTGTTTATTCTAACGGCAGCTTCAAGGCTCTCGTTCCGGATGCAGCGATTACGGACGCAACAATGGTTTATTATATCGAGGCGAGCGACGGGTCCCATTCGATTCGTTCGGGAGAATATCCGGTAACGGTCTACCTCGAGAAATTCGATCCGCAGAAAGCGCCGGTGCTGCTATTAACCGAGCTTGTGCCGGATTCCACGAATTTGAATGGCGGCGACGGCTACGAATTCGCCGAGGTGTATAACAATACCGATCAGCCTATCCAGCTGAAGGACTATAAAATCCGTTATCGGTACACCGATTCGGGTCCGTCGGCAGACGTGATCTGGCCTTCCTCCAAAGAGGATGCGGTTATTCCAGCGGGCGGGACGGTCGTGTTCTGGGTTATTAACAGCGGCAATACGGCGGCAACCGCAGCCAATTTCAATGCGAACTATGGCGGGACGCAGCTTGTGGAAGGCGTGAATTTGTTCAAGCTTTACAGCGACGGCATGGCTAACGCCGGCAAACGCGCGATGGTCATATCGACGAACAGCGGCATCGAGGTTACCGCGGCCTATTACGATAATGACGAAGAGACGAAACCGGACAAGGGTATTTTCTATACGTATCCAGCGGACGGCACGACTTCGATGATTAAGTACAGCCCTGGCAGGAGCGCAGCTACACCGGGCAGCCTTGCGCAAGGACAAGCGCCAGCGGTACCGGTGCATATCATTGCCGATCTTACACCGCCAACCATTGCGGACTTGACGGGGAGCTCGGAAATCGATCAATCCAAAAGCCTGGCAATTGCGGTTGACGCGAAGGATGACCAGTTGGTTAAAACGGTGCTCCTGTATTATAAATCCGACATCCAGAGCGAATATACACCGATCTATTTGACGAAAAGCTACGATGACAGCTTATATCATCATACGCTGTTCTCGCCGGAACTGATTGGCCGGAAGCATATCACGTACTATTACGAGGTTTCCGACGGGACCAATACGGTGACGACGCAGCCGAAGCAGGTTGCGATTCTTGGAGGCGCTGACCGCTCGGAGCTTCGTCTTAACGCAGCGGACGACGAGGTTTTGGCAGGCACCAAAATTTTGCGAGGAACGAGCGAAACGGCTGCAGCCGATGAGCTTACGCTCTCCATAGACGGGGAGCCTTTAACAGCGGGCACATACAATGCGGTTGAACGCGATGCTTATTTTGCCTTCGAGGTTCAAGGCGTCAATTATTATTTCAAAAATGCGGTCGTTCAGGGAACGGAGATATTGAATACCTTCCTTGATCCGATTCCGACTTGGTCAACGCTCACGGTTCCGATCTCGGCCGACCGTCTGAAGCAGGGCGAGAATATCCTTTCTATCTATGCAGGCTCCAAATCCGGGCCATTCGATGACCGTCCAGAGGAGAATAAGGATGATTTCGAGGTGCGCAACGTACGGCTGGTGCTTGCCGACGGTACGGAAATTTATGACCCCGCGTTCGCGAATAAATCGACTTCGCTCAAGATGGGCGACAGTGCGGGCAAACATGAGTTCATTGATTTCAAATTGGCGATTCCAAGCGAGAAGCTGAGTTCCAAAGCATACGTATGGCAAACGAAGGAAATGGCGGATGGCGAGCACACGGTCACGTTAAGCCATGGAACGCTAGGGACGATTACCCGCAAGGTGAAGGTTGATAATACCGCGCCTGTCATTAATCCTTCCCTCGAAGAAGGAAAGGATTATCGAGGCAGCTTCGTCATCGATGCAGCCATAAGCGATCCGATTGCCGGAGTGAAGTCATCCCATGCGCTGCTTGACGGCGTGTCGATCACACTGCCGTATGCGACCTCGTCGGCGAAGCTTAAGCCGGGCTCGCACAGCTTTAAGGTCGAAGCAGCGGATATGGCGGGCAATCAGGCAGAAGCAGAGATTCATTTCACGGTGCCGGACGAGAACCCGCTTGGTCCGGAGCTGGTAGCCCCTGCTCAGGATGCTGCCGATCTTGGCGGTTCCGTTAAGCTATCGGTCAAGGTGAAGGATCCGCTGGGAGACAGCATGAAGGTAACGTTTTTCCAGGGCTTCAAATATGATGCGAATGCCAAAGCAGGCTTCAATGCCTACAGCAACGCAGCGGACGTAGAGCCTCCGAAGGAAATGGCTCCTGCGGGAGAAAAGGCGTTTACCGTAGAAGATTACTCGGCCATTGGCCAGATTGACGGTCAATATAAGATAGACGATTCGACGGAGCAATTTCCTTATCAGCGTTTCGCGATTACGCTTGATCCGTCGGTAAAGGATACGGATTTCGTCGCAATCAACTGGACCGGGAAATCGCTGGAAGGCCGCTTGGTCAGCCTTTATGCGTGGAATCCGGACGCGAAGAAATGGGAAATGCTCGACACGACCGTGGCGGGGAATGCGGATTTCGAGCTTCGCGCCGAGGTGGCAGCCGGCCAGTACCGTGACGGGAACAGCATCCAAGTGATGGTGCAGGATCAGGTCCAGGAATCGGATGATCCTTACGACTTCTCTTTCGTGTGGATGTCGGACACGCAGTATTACTCCGAAACGTATTTCCAATATTATCGCGATAACGTTGCCTGGATTCGGGATCACATGGATGAAAACAAAATTAAATACGTGATTCATACCGGGGATATCGTAGATGAATCGGATAAGGTGTACCAGTGGGAAGAAGCGGACAAAAACATGAAGGTGCTTGATGATGCCAAGATTCCATACGGCGTATTAGCAGGCAATCATGACGTTGACCATCAGAAGGGCTCCTATGTGGACTATTGGAAATGGTTCGGCGAGGATCGCTTCAAGGATCAGCCTACCTTTGGCGGCTCTTACCAGAACAATATGGGCCATTATGATCTCGTATCCGCCGGGGGCAACGACTTCATTATCGTCTATATGGGCTGGGGCCTTGGCGATACCGAGATCGATTGGATGGACAAGATCGTGAAGCAATATCCGAACCGGAAAGCAATTCTGGCATTCCACGAATATTTGCTCGTATCCGGCAACCGGGCTCCGATTGCGGACAAGGTGTATGAGCGTGTCGTTCTGCCTAACAAAAACGTATTCGCTACCTTGTCGGGTCATTACCACGACGCGGAGCTGAAGCTCGACGCGATTGACGATGACGGAGACGGCAAAACGGATCGTAACGTCTACCAGATGCTTGCCGATTACCAAGGCGCGGAAGACGGCGGTTTGGGCTATATCAGGCTGATGCAATTCGATATGAAGAACAACAAGATGCATATGAAAACCTATTCGCCTACGCTTGACGATTACAATTACTACGATCCGAAGGAGTTCCCAGGCAAAGACGAGTTTTCCGTGGACTTGGATTTGGGCGCTTCCAACAAACGTGTCGCGACCGATTATTTCGGGGTGCGGGTGTATACAGCCAATCAAATTGGGGACACGGTTCAGGCCGAAAGCGGCCAAGAGGCTTCAAGTTTGTGGGACGGGCTAAACGAGAACCGTGAATACGAGTGGTACGCGTTAGCTGAGGATGAGCATGGCGGATCGGGACGCTCGGACATTTGGCGCTTCCGTACGGGAGCAGTCGAGGCAACGCCGACACCACCGACGTCACCGACGCCAACAACGCCAACGTCACCGACGCCGACACCAACAACGCCAACGTCACCGGCATCGCCGACACCAACGTCGTCGCCTGCTAACGGGGTGATTGAGCTTACGGCCAGCAAAGCTGGCGAGTATAAGCTTGATGCGAGCGTGATCAAAAAGGCAATGGAAGGCGCAGCAGCAGGAGCAGCCATTGAAGTGAGACTAGTTGGTGCGAATGAAGCCGGTGGGAACGGGCTTGTAATGAGCGGAGAAGGAATCCGCGCCTTGCAGCAAGGCAATCACCCTCTTCGCATCGCTTCGCACGCGGTCACGCTGGATGTTCCGGCAGATGCGCTGCCGGAAGCGGCGTCGGCAGCTGATTCTGTGGAATGGTTCGTAAATGTGAAGCAGACGGATGCGACAGCAACAGCGGTTAGCGGAGCAGCCAGTCAAGAAAAGAGCTTTAAAGCAACGGGGCTTGTTTATACACTGGAGCTGAGAACAAGCAATGGCTCAGGAAGCCCGTCAATGATCCATAGCTTTAATAAGCCGATTAAAATAACGAGAACTCTTTCAGCGGAAGAGCTTGCAGCACTCGATCTCGATTATGCAGGCGTATATTATTTGAACGACGGGCAAGCATCCTATGTCCCGAGCTCATTCAAGGGAAATAAGGTAACGTTCGAAACCGATCATTTCTCTATGTATTCGATTTTTGAATACAAGAAATCATTTGCGGACACGGCTGGCCATTGGTCGGAAGCCTTTGTTGCCAAATTGGCGGCAAGGCATGCCATTACCGGCATTGACGCGGAGCATTTTGCGCCAGGGAAAGCCATTTCACGCGCGGACTTTGCTGTCATTGCAGTGAAAGCATTAGGTTACCTTGACGTCAAGGCCGTATCCGGTCCGTTCTCGGATGTTTCCACCGACAGCTATTATGCCGGTTATGTGGCCAAGGCTGCAGAGCTTGGGCTAGTGACAGGCTACGATGGCGCTTTCCGACCGCAGGCTACGATCTCGCGCGAGGAAGCGGCAGCAATCGTCGTTCGTTTATATGAACGCTTGAATGGCGCACAAACACCGTCGCCAAATGGACAGGCTTTTGGCGATATCGCCAAAGCTTCGCCATGGGCGCGGGCATCGATAGAAGTGGCGCAGTCACTCGGACTTCTGGAGGGGAAAGGCGGCAACCTCTTCGCTCCGAAAGCAACGGTAACGCGCGCTGAGATTGCTAAGCTGATATGGTCGGCTATTCAATAGCAGCCCATACGCTTGACGAAGATCGCTCTCCGATTAAGGGGAGCGGTCTTTGTTTTATTCAAAATATAGGAAAGCATATGATTTCGCCAGCTTTCTCTATATTTCTACGCGAAACGTAAGCTTAGCCGCCAGAGGACGGTTTCAGCCGTTTACGCTTGTAATCCCTTATTTGACTGTAGGCTTGTATTTTCGATACAATTTAGGGGACAACAAGAAGAGCCTAGAGGCAGGATTGAAGGGAGAATGCGAAATTATGAGCGGTTTTGAACATCATTTAGAAACTTACGCACAATTAATTGTGAAAATAGGCGTTAACGTACAGCAAGGCCAAGAGGTATTCGTAACGGGAGCAGTCGATCAGGCCGTTTTGGTCAGGCTAATAGCCGCAAAAGCGTATGAGGCGGGAGCGGGCAACGTACACGTCGATTGGATGGACGATTCTTTATCGCGCTTGAAATACGAGAAGGCAGCCGAGGACGTGTTCACTAGATTTCCCGAGTGGGAAACCGCGAAACGCAATTCCTTCGTAGAACGCGGAGCAGCCTTTATTTCTATCGTTTCTTCAAGCCCCGATCTGCTGAAGGGAATCGATTCGAGCCGTATTTCAAGCTTCCAGAAGGCATCCGGCCAAGGGTTGAGGGAATTCCGCAGAGCGATCCAATCGGACAAGGTGAGCTGGACGGTTGTAGCGGCTGCCGGCAAGGAGTGGGCGGCAAAGGTATTCCCAGAGTCAGGCGATGAAGCAGTCGAGAAGCTGTGGACAGCGATCTTTGAATCCGTGAGGCTTCATGCGGACGATCCGGTGAAAGCATGGGAAGAGCACAATGCGAACCTACATAGCAAAGGCGAGACGCTTAACCAGAACCATTTTCAAAAACTGCATTACACGGCGCCCGGCACCGATCTGACGATCGAATTGCCCGAGAAGCATATCTGGGTCGCAGCTGGCAGCACGAACGTGAGCAACATCCCGTTCATGGCGAATATGCCGACGGAGGAAGTATTCACGGTGCCGCTCAAAACCGGCGCGAACGGCTATGTATCCAGCACCAAGCCGCTTAGCTACGGCGGCAACATCATCGACCGTTTTAAGCTGACGTTCGAGGAAGGCCGAATCGTAAAGGTAGAAGCCGAGGAAGGCCAAGAGATTTTGCAGAAGCTGGTCGATATCGACGAGGGCTCGCACTATCTAGGCGAAGTGGCGCTAGTGCCGCATGAGTCTCCGATTTCGAAGTCCAACATTCTTTTCTACAATACGCTGTTTGACGAGAACGCATCGAATCACCTTGCAATCGGAAGCGGCTATGCGTTTAATATCGAAGGCGGCAAAACGATGTCTCCCGAAGAGCTTGAAGCAAGCGGCGTCAATTCAAGCATCACGCATAACGATTTCATGATCGGTTCAGCGGACATGGATATCGACGGCATTAAGAGCGACGGCACGGTCGTTCCGATATTCCGTAAAGGAAACTGGGCTATATAATAAAGCGCAAACAGCATGTAGCTATTCAGAAGAGGCGAGATCCTCTTTTGAATAGCTTTTTTTCTTTTTAGTAGGAGCACATACCTATATCTGGTGGATTTTCAGCGTTTTATATGACATTTGTCATACGAACGGATGACACTTATGACTGTGAGCACGTGACGCTTTTCTTTACAATAAAGTTAGAATACTGCGATAGACGCCACGGACACTCCTAAGCGTCATATTGAGGAGGAAGAATGCGATGACAGAGCTGAAGCATGCTCACCTGAAGAAAGATGTTGCCCCATTTGAAAAAACGGATTTGAAGTCCAGCATCAGACAGCTTATCAACACGTTAGTGCCCCTGGTTCTGCTCTGGTATGCTGCTTACTATAGTCTCTCGATTTCGTATTGGCTTACGGCACCGCTCGTGCTGCTTACATCAGGTTTTGTCATCCGTACCTTCATCATCTTCCATGACTGCTGTCACGGCTCATTTTTTAAAAGCAAAAAAGCGAATGACATTTTTGGGACAATCACAGGTGTCATCACGCTCGTTCCTTATAGACAGTGGAAAAACTCGCATTCCATCCATCACGCAACAAGCAGCAACCTCGACAAACGAGGCACTGGCGATCTATGGATTCTGACAGTAGAGGAATACGCGGCTTCGCCGTTTATGCGCCGCTTTGCATACCGGATGTACCGCCATCCGCTCGTTATGTTCGGACTTGGCCCAATCGGCGTTTTCCTTATCCAATACCGTTTCAACGTAAAAGGCGCTAGGCGCAAGGAACGCATGAATACGTATTTGACGAATGCATCAATCGTAGGCTTATATGCGCTTTTGATTTGGGCAATTGGCTGGCAGTCCTTCCTTCTCGTGCAAGGACCGGTATTTTTCGTATCAGGCTTGCTGGGCATTTGGCTGTTCTATGTACAGCATCAATTCGAGGATTCCTACTTTGAGCATGAAGATGAATGGAGCTACGTGAACGCAGCCGTTGACGGAAGCTCATACTATAAGCTGCCTAAAGTGCTGCAATGGATTACAGGAAACATCGGTTTCCACCATGTCCACCATTTAAGCCCTAAGGTTCCTAACTACAATCTGGAGAAAGCGCATAATGCGACGCCTCCGCTTCATAAAGCAACGACGATTACGATAAGCGAAAGCTTGGAATCGCTGCAATTCCGCTTGTGGGACGAAACGGACAAGAAATTCGTCAGCTTCAAAGGCATCAAGCATCGCCTTCGGAAGGTGCAATCGGCTTCCGATAAGCTGAAAGCGAATCAGCCAAGCTTGAAATTCAAATAACGATTGCCCTATAGACGACCTTGAAGCCACGCCCTCACAGGCTGGCTTCTCGCATGTAAATCGATAAGTAAAATAAATACGCGTTGAGATGTATATGATAAAATGGTATTATGCTCGCTCCATGCAGCTCGATTCGGCTTTAACACAAAGGATGAACGACGATGAACAAATGGTATCAGATCTTTCATAAAAATACTGGCTTAAGCCCGTATGTGTGGGTCGTATTCTGTATTTTGCCTTTCTATTTCATATTCCGCTCATCCACTCCTTATCAGGCTGTATCGGGCATTATTATGATTATTTTGTTTTTTATATGCTACCGGCTCTCCTTTGTATCCAAAGGCTGGCTCGTGTATTTCTGGACGAGTGTGCAAATTGTCATATCGATTGCGATGACTTTGTTGTTCAGCTACGTCTATTTTTCGATTTTCTTAGCCTTTTTTATCGGGAATATTCAGAATAGGGCTGGATTTTTCACCTTGTACGCGATCCACATTGTCAGCACGTTCATTACGGTCAATTATGGCTTTGCTACTCAAAACTCTTTGTTTTTCACGCAGTTTCCGTTTATTCTCATCAGCTTGATCGTCGTCATCCTGCTGCCTTTCAACACGTACAACAAAAACAAGCAGGGCCAGCTGGAAGGACAGCTTGAGGATGCGAACAAACGGATATCGGAGCTCGTCAAGCTGGAAGAGAGACAACGGATCGCACGCGATTTGCATGATACGCTCGGACAGAAGCTTTCTTTGATTGGCTTGAAAAGCGATTTGGCCGGGAAGCTGATGCTCAAAAATCCCGCTCAGGCGCAGGCGGAAATTAACGACGTGCGCCAGACGGCTAGAACCGCGCTTAAGGAAGTTCGGGAAATGGTTACCCAAATGCGGGGCACGCGGATCGAAGACGAGATGTTTCGGATCAAGCAGATACTGAAAGCAGCCGAAATCGAATTCGAATTCGAAGGAAATATCAAGCTGGGCACGACGGATTTATTAACCGAGAACGTACTCAGCATGTGCTTGAAGGAAGCTGTTACGAATGTAGTCAAGCATAGCGAAGCCTCTACCTGCACCGTAACGATCGAGTCTTCACGGACAGAACTGCTTCTTATGGTGAAGGACAACGGGGTGGGCATTCCGGAGTCGGCGCGCAACTACGGAGGGCATGGCCTTCAGGGCATGAAGGAGCGCTTGGAATTCGTGAACGGGAGCTTGGATATCGTGAACGAAGCCGGAGCAACGCTAGTTATTAAAATCCCTAATGTGATTAAGCAAATCTAATGCAATTGCGAGAGAGGGGAATGTGGGTATGATTAGAATCGTCATCGCCGAGGATCAACGCATGCTGCTGGGCGCCCTCGCTTCTTTGCTTGATTTGGAAGAGGACATGAAGGTCGTCGGAAGAGCAAGCAATGGAGAGGATGCGGTCAACCTTGTCCACCAGCATAAACCGGATATTTGCATTATGGATATCGAGATGCCTGCCAAAACAGGGCTTGATGCCGCGGAGGAGCTGAAGGGGGAAGACTGCAAGGTGATCATCCTGACGACCTTTGCCAGATCCGGCTATTTTGAACGTGCGCTCAAAGCGGGCGTGAGCGGGTATTTGCTAAAGGACAGCCCGAGCGAAGAGCTGGCTGACTCGATTCGCAGCGTCATGGCCGGCCGGCGCATCTTTGCGTCTGAGCTGGTTGACGAAGCCTACGGCCAAGAAAACCCGTTAACGGAACGCGAGAAGGAAGTGCTTGTTCTTGTGGCAGATGGCAAAAATACGAAAGAAATAGCCAGTGAGCTGTTTATCACGACAGGAACGGTGCGCAACTACATCTCCGTTATTCTAGACAAACTTGACGTCAGCAACCGCATTGAGGCAATTACCCGCTTCAAGGAAAAGGGCTGGTTCAAATAACAAGCCTAATCGCACGAGTAGGCAAGCGATTTCGCGCTATTGAGTGGAGCGATCCGATCTCAACAGCGCTATTTTTGTTTTATATATAGGAAAGTATATCCTTAGCCGATCCATTCTCTATATTTCTCGGAATGAAACGCGCCGCACCGCTAAAGGACGCGTCACGCGTTTCTTCTTATATAGAGGTACAAGAGTGAAAGGAATGGGTATTGGAAAGAGTAATAGGGAAGGGAGAGATGGGGATGAGCGATACGAATTTGACACTTCATACCGATAAATATCAAATTAACATGATGTATGCACACTGGCTCCAAGGAAGCTTGAACGAGAAAGCGGTTTTTGAAGCCTATTTCCGCAAGCTCCCTTTCGGCAATGGTTTCGCTGTTTTTGCTGGGCTGGAAAGAATCATATCATATATCCGGGCGCTGTCGTTCGGGGAAGAAGAAATTACATACCTGCGTGAGCAAGAGGAAAATTATAAAGAGGCGTTTCTTCAGGAGCTAAGAAATTTCCGTTTCACCGGCAATCTTTATGCGGTTGAAGAAGGGACGCTTGTATTCGCGAATGAGCCGCTGCTTTGCGTGGAGGCACGCGTATTCGAAGCGCAGCTGGTGGAGACGGCAATCCTGAATATGATGAATTATCAAACATTGATCGCTACGAAGGCTGCGCGAATCAAGCAAGTCGCAGCGAATGATATTTTACTCGAGTTTGGCACAAGGCGCGCGCAGGAGGCGGATGCTGCCATTTGGGGAGCAAGAGCCTCCTATATAGCAGGCTTCCATGCCACCTCGAATATGCGCGCGGGGATGCTGTTTGGAATACCGGCCAAAGGAACCCATGCCCATTCCTGGGTGCAGGGCCATGACTCGGAGGAAGAGGCGTTCCGTGCGTATGCGGAGTCGCTGCCAGATCAAGTAACCTTGCTAGTAGATACCTATAATACGCTCAAAAGCGGCGTTCCTAACGCGATTCAAATCGCAAGGGAGCTAGAGAAGCAAGGAAAGCGAATGAATGCGATCCGCCTTGATAGCGGGGATCTTGCTTATTTATCGCAGATGGCTCGGAAGATGCTGGATGAAGCCGGTTTTCCTTATGTGCAAATCGTGGCTTCCAATGATCTTGATGAGGGCATTATCTCGAATTTGAAGTCGCAAGGAGCCAAGATCGATGTGTGGGGCGTGGGTACCAAGCTCATTACCGCAGCAGACCAGCCATCGCTCGGAGGCGTATACAAGCTTGTTGCGCGCGAGAAAAACGGCAGCTATGAGCCGGTAATCAAAATATCCGCTAACCCGGAGAAGGTGTCAACGCCGGGCTTCAAATCGCTTTACCGGATCATTAACAAGGAGACAGGCAAAGCGGAGGCGGATTATATCGCGCTGAAGGATGAACAGCATATCGCAAAGGGCGAGCGTATTAAGCTCTTTGATCCGATACACCCTTACATTCACAAATATATTGAGCATTATGAGGCGCTGCCGCTATTAAAACCGATCTTTATTGACGGAGAGCTTGCGTACGAGCTGCCGGGCTTGGAGCAAATTAGAGATCACCATCTCAAACAATTCGATTGGTTTTGGCCGCAATATTTGCGCAAGCTGAATGCGGAGGCCTACCGGGTTAATTTGAGCGAAGCATTGTGGGAGCTGAAGCGTGATCTTATACAGCAGCATCAGCTGTAGGTAATGCACGCTCATATGGCATGTATGCAATAAGCAAATAGAGGGGCAGCCGGCGTCATCTTGGATGATGTTTGGCTGCCCTTTTGATCGGGAGCGATTAAAAGCCAAAGCAGGGCCACTATGAAATGAAGGCGCAACGTTGCGGCTATAGGAGGGAAGCACTGAATTTTGTCGAAAATGAAGGTATTTCCAGACGGGCCGTAGAATGGTATACAGGTATTAATACCATATTCTCGGAGGTAAGCAAATGAAAAGAACGAAGAAGTCTTTATTTGTAATGATGGCCGTTTGTTTGATGTCGCTGTCATTCATTATGCCGGCTGCGGCAGCAGAAGTTGCAAAGGAGAAGTATACCTACTCGGTATCCAAAAGCCTAGGCCAAGTGGATGAGGTCATCACGATCGAAGACCTAGGCGAGCTATACGAGGATCTGGAAGTGACATCGACAATCGTACCGGATAAAGCAGTGCTTACCTTTACGGCGAAAGCAACGACAAGCGCAGTCGTATTAGGTTACAGCCTAGAGAAGGGCATTCTCGTTTCCGAGTCTCTTCCTTGGACGATAAAAGGCAAGAAAGAGCTTGTGAACAGCCTTGCTGCCAATACAACGGGAACGGTAGCCTTTGAATACGGCTTGCCGTATTACGAATTGTTCATATTTGATGAGACGACTGGCGACCAAACGAGTTATTTTTTCAAAATCGACAAAGCTAACGCTGCAGGAGACCAGCCTGATGCATGGGCCAAAGCAGAGGTAGATGCAGCTATTGCGGGCGGCCTCGTTCCGGAAGGACTGCAAAGCTACTATAAACAGCAAATTTCGCGCGCGGACTTCGCGAAGCTCATCGTTAATTTGCTTGAGGTTACGACAGGCAAAACGATCGATGTGATTCTTGACGAGAATGAAGTTAGCTTGAGCGATAACCCGTTCACGGATACGACGATCAAACAAGTCATCGCGGCTAATCTCATGGGAATCGTTAACGGCAAAGGAAACGGAAAGTTTGATCCTTACGGCAGTATCACAAGGCAAGAAGCGGCTGTTATGCTCACGAATACAGTAGACGTGTTCGGCTTTGACGTTACGGGCGATGCATCGACATTCGCGGACAACAAGGCAATCGCAAGCTGGGCAAAGCCAAGCGTTGATTTTGTATTTACTTTTGGCGTTATGAACGGTACGGGCAGCAACAATTTCAGTCCAAAAGGCACGTACACACGCCAGCAGGCTTATACGACCATTTTACGTTTGAGCAATTTGATGGCTGAATAACCATTCATGCTGTTGAAGAGATGCCGAGCGGTCTACATGACCGCTCGGCATCTCTTTTTTTTGCCACGGTACAGGCGGAAGTTCTCCTTTTTCTCCCTGCGGCTTTTGAATAGAAATTAGTAAGGACGTATATTTCTCTATTATCGCCCGATTATTGGGAGCAACAGCTGAAAAAAGGGGAGAGGATGAATATTTCCCATTGAATGACGTTCAAAAACGGATTATCGTCAAAGAAACGCAGGCAGCTGCAAGGTGCCGGAAGCTTGCGCATGTCGATTGCGGATTGAAGGCAAGGCTATGCCGATACCGGATAAATGGAGGGAGAAATATGACGGAACCGTATTTAGCGAAGCCGACACGGCAGCAGCTGGCATGGCAGGACTATGAGCTGGGCATGTTTTGTCACTTTGGATTGAACACCTTTTGCAATCACGAATGGGGAGAAGGCAAGGACAGCCCTGAGGCGTTCCATCCGACGGAACTGGATGCCAGGCAGTGGGCAAAGACGGCTAAGCAAGCCGGATTTCGCTATGTGATGCTTACTGCGAAGCATCATGACGGCTTTTGCTTATGGCCGACGAGGACGACCGCATACTCCGTCCAATCCAGCCCATGGAGGAACGGGGAAGGGGATGTCGTCCGTGAATGCGCGGATGCTTGCCGGGAAGAGGGGCTGGGCTTCGGCATTTACTTATCGCCTTGGGATCGGCATGATCCGCGTTATCCGGATGAAGCAGCCTATGACGAGGTTTACTGCGAGCAGCTAACGGAGCTGCTCACAGGTTACGGTCCGCTCGTTGAATTGTGGTTCGATGGCGCGGGCTCTGAAGGCAGGCAGTACGATTGGCCGCGTATTATGGACCTCGTGAGGAAGCACCAGCCTAATGCCATCGTATTCAATATGGGAGCGCCGACCGCACGCTGGGTAGGCAACGAGGACGGAGTCGCTCCATATCCTTGCTGGAATACGGCGGATGCGGCGCGAGTCAGCATGTTCACGAATGATATGACGGCATGGCTGCCAGAAACTCCGGATTGGGTACCGGCTGAATGCCCCGTTCCGATCCGAGGCAATCATTGGTTTTGGCACCCGAACGACAAGACGCCGCTCCGTTCATTGGAGGAGCTCATCGATATATATGAAAAATCCGTCGGCCATGGCGCGATGCTGCTGCTAAACGCAGCGCCTGACGACAGGGGCTTGATTCCCGATGCGGAGGTCAAGCGGCTGTTGGAGCTGGGCGACGAAATCAAGCGAAGATATGGAACACCTCTTGCGGAGAGCAGCGGTGGCCATTCGGTGTCGATCCGCTTGGAACAGGAGGCGGATATCCATCGCATCGTTCTGATGGAGCAAATCGAGCGGGGGGAAAGGGTTAGGCGTTATAGGGTGGAAGCGGAAAGCGGCGGCGAGTGGACGGTAATCGCGAGAGGCAGTGCGATCGGCCATAAGAAGATTGATTCGCTTCCTTTGCCTGTTCGCACCTCGCATATCCGCCTAACGATTCTTGAGAGCGTGGGCACGCCCCATATTCGTTCCTTTTCCATCTATGATGCGAGTGATTAAGGCAAGCTTGCCAAGACAGAGAACGTATGATTAAAGAGAATAAGGCGATATCCATTCCGCGGGTATCGGGTGGAATCGAAGAAAAGGCTGCACTTTGTTACGCAAAGCGCGCCTTTTTTTTGCGGAAAACCGGTATTCTGCGGCGCTTTTCCGAAAAAAGCAATCTTTTCGAAAATGGCGTACTTTACAGCAGGCAGCTTTACAAAGGCTTAACGAAAAAGGTGATTTTGTTGGAAAGATGGCAATTGCGGGCGCTGCGGCTTTTGTATTATACATGAAGGAAATCAGAGCAGCAGTCATTGGCTCGGCAAACAAAGACATATGAGCATAGAGGAGGAGCAGGCAAATGAGCAATGGGCAAATACAGCAGCACGAGGAAAGCGTTATGGACGAAGCGGCATTGGAAACAGCAGAGGTGGAAAACGGCGTACATAACTTCAGCGCGGAGGAAGAGTGGGTCAAGCCGGACAATCCGCTTATTCTGGAGCGTCTGGAATGGTTCAAGGATCAGAAGCTCGGCATTATGATGCATTGGGGACCTTATTCGCAGCTGGGTCTCGTGGAATCATGGGCGCTTAGCGACGAGGACGGAGATTGGTCCCGTGACGGCATCGATTGGGGCGTGGACAGCGAGGAGCTGAAAAGACAATATTTTAGGCTAAACAAAACGTTTAATCCCGTTCGGCTGCAGCCGGAGGCATGGGCAGAGCTAGCCGCAGAAGGCGGCTTCAAATATTTGACCTTTACGACAAAGCATCATGACGGCTTCTGCATGTGGGACACCCATACGACGGATTACCGGAGTACCGGGCTCGAAACGCCGTTCCACACGCATAAGTACGCCGATATATGCAAGCATGTATTCGATGCCTTCCGGAATAAGGGGCTAGCTATCTCGGCTTACTTCTCCAAGGCCGATTGGCACACGCCATATTATTGGGCGCCGGGCATGGAGCGGGGTACGCATACTTGGCGCGGTCCCTCGTATGATCCGAAGCAATATCCGTGGCTATGGGAGAAGTTCGTGCAGTTCACGCATGAGCAAATGATGGAGCTGTTGACTAAGTATGGACGCATTGACGTGCTGTGGCTCGATGCCGGCTGGGTAAGGGATGGCGGCAGAGTGTCGCAGGATATTCGCTTGGGGGAATTGGTCGATCGCGCGCGCGAAACGCAGCCGTGGCTGCTGTCGGCAGACCGCACGGTCGGCGGCCCCTACGAGAATATCGTAACACCGGAGCAGACGATTCCGGACGGGCCGATGAACGTGCCTTGGGAGAGCTGCATCACGCTCGGCACCTCATTCTCGTTCCGATATGAGGACAAGTACAAATCCTTGCGCAAGGTGGTCCATATCTTGATGGAGGTCGTTGCCAAAGGCGGGAATCTTGCGCTCAATGTCGGCCCGCAGCCGGACGGAAGGCTTCCGGAAGGAGCGATTGCAACGATCAAGGAATTGGGCGGATGGATGAAAACCTATGGTGACGCTGTGTACGGCACGAGAATATGTGCCCCTTACTTTACCGGCGGCTTTGCTTTCACCCGCAAGGAGGACAGCGTATTCGCCGCTTATTTGTACCCTTCCGAGGATACGACGGTTCTGGAGCATGTCGTAATACCATATACCGAGCCTATTAGAAGCGTTAGCTTGGTCGGTACAGATGAAAGCCTGCGGTTTGAACAAACGGAGGCTGGCCTGATCGTTAAGCTGCCGCCAAGCGAGTACGCTGGCAAGGCGCCTGTTGCGCATATGTTCCGGCTGCTTGCCTAACTAATCGGTTACCCGACCATTCGACTGAGACTGGCGTCCTCCTGCAGGCGTCAGTTTTTTGGATATCCAAAATAGGAAATGATGTATCTTGTCCTGCCCTTTTAGATAAGGTACGCTTATAGGTAAACAAGAGGAAGGTGATACAAGGGTTGAACAAAATGTGGTTTCGCCGTTTGTTGTTATCGTATCTACCGATCTTTTTTATCGTGACGATGATTTTATTTGTCGTTTTTTTCCAAACCCTAAATGAACAAAATCGAAGAGAAGCGATAAAGGCCAATGATTTTTTGGCGCAGCAGGTCATCCTTTTTACGGATAATTCATTAAAGGCAATCGATTATCAGGTCGTACGGGAAATATTGACGAATCCCGATATCAGCCATTTTTTTAGCAGGGACAGCATGGATGTGGCTGCCAATATTAAAGCGCTTAAAGTGATGGATGAGTTGAAATTCAACTATCCGATTATTGACTCCATCTATTTCATGCGATTCAAAGATGAATTTATATTTGGCGATGTTCCTAGAACATACGAGGATTTTCAGGATAAATCGTTTATCGAGAAATATGAAGAGCAGGAAAGCGGCGCTAAGTGGTCGGGAGAGCGAACGTATAAAGCGTTTTCCGATTCCGACATCGACGCCGAAAACGTCATCAGCTTAGTACGGACGGCCCCGTTCAATATGGGAGTGAATCAGGGCTATTTTGTCGTCAATGTCAGCCTAACAAAGCTGCAGGAAACGGTTAGCCGCATGTATAACTCCGATATCAGCTTTGTCAGCATGATAGACGATGACGGCCGTAATCTGCTTGGGGATGAAGTAGATCCATCGGCTACGGGACCGGTCTTAGCCAATTATACGTCTCCGTACACGGGGTGGGAGATTAATAGCGGTATTTTGGACAAGAATGGCCTTAAGTTCGTGCTTACCTTTTACAATGTATGGGTCGTATTTGCGATTGCCGTCGTGGTGTTCGGTATTCTATGGGTTATTTACGTGACCAAACGGAACTATAAGCCGATTCAGCAGCTCGTATCACTCATTCAGACGTATTCGTCCAAGAGCGAAGGAGCGGGAGCGGCTTCCGAGAGTGAATTTATTTTTATCCAAAACACGCTTGAAAACCTGATGAGCGAAACGAAGCAAGTCCAGCAGCAATACCGGGAGAAGCTTATTTTGCAAAAGAAATATCATTTTCATCAGGTGCTTGAGGGTGCCGTTCATTTGACCGATGAAGCCTGGGTTTCCGAGCTTCGCAGTTATGATTTGGACGTAAAGGGGAAAATATCGACGGTTCACGTCATTGAAATCGATGATTATTTCGCTTTTCAGGCGATTTACAACGAAAGGGATCAATCGCTGTTGAAATTTACGCTTTACAGCGTTATTCACGAAACGGCCAAAAACCTTGGCGTGACGGTATGGGCGGAATGGACGACCGATCGCCGGGTATCCTTCATCCTTTGGCTGCCGTCAGAAGCGGACGCAATGGAGAAAAACGATTATATCATCCAAGAGTGCCGGACCTGGATTGAGCAAAATGTCAGCTTCAATATTACGATTGGGCGCGGAGAGCCGGCGAATACGCTGGAAGAGCTGCGCGGCTCATACGAGAAGGCGAATTATTGCTTGCAGTATAAAGCGGTTCTCGGAAGCAACCGGATCATAGCTTTGGAAGATACGATAAGGCCGCAGACCGAAATTCAAGAGTATTTCAAAACCATCTATTTGCTTTCGCAGTCACTGCGCCTTGCCGAGAATGAATGGCTGAAATATTTGAACTTATTTTTCGATCAGATCAGGGATTCGCTGCTGCCCCGCAAAGAAATCGAGAGCCTGCTGCAATTTTTCGTCCATCATTTGGAGGGCGAGGTGCTTGAGTTATCGAAGGAATATCGCAATATTTGGCGGGCCGTTCATACCGATTTGCGCGAATTGGCGATGCGCTGGGATAACCTCGATGATTTGCAGCAGGGCTGCAGCAGCATTTTCGCCATTATGAACGAGAAGATGCAGATGCAGCGGGAATCGCATAGCAACAAGACGCTATTTATGGAGATACGGACTTATATTGAAGAAAACTATGCGAATTCCGAGCTTTCGCTTGATTTTCTGAGCAACAGGTTCCAATTCAACTCCAAATATTTGAGCAAAATGTTCAAGGAGGAATTCGGGGAAAACTTCGTCGACTTCCTCATTGGCCTACGAATCGCCAACGCGAAGCAAATGCTCTTGAAAACGCAAAAGCCGATGCAGGAAATTAGCAGCGAGGTTGGTTATTACAATTACAATTCCTTTAACCGCGCTTTCAAAAATGTCGTTGGTTTATCGCCGCGCGACTTTCGAAAGCAGCTTGGGGAAGGCAGTTAAGCAGCGGGGATTCATGAAGGAAAGAGCCTTGAGCGCGGTGTTCCGCATACTCGGGGCTCTTTTTTTTGATTGTCTGGAAAAGGCGCGGAATGCTTAGGCGCTCTAGGCTGGAGAATTATGAATGATATGTGAAAAATGCATGAATCGGCTTAACTAGCAGCAGATATCGCCCATTTAGAAAAAGGTGATGTGCAGGAATCTTACGAATTGATGAAGATTTCGTAAACGGGCTAGAATCGATATATGGGCAGGACATAATCGACAACGGCAATAATGGCTTCGTAACATTGCTGCAAAGGAGAGCTGCGAATGAATCATGTACAGGCGAACGCGTTAGAGAAGACGAACATTCACAATCTGCGCTTCAAAAGAAAGCTGTCGGCATGGAACAAAATAAAGAAACATTGGGAATTGTACTTTTTGGTTCTTCTGCCAGTCCTCTATTTAATTATTTTCAAATACGTGCCGATGTTCGGCGTGCAGATCGCATTTAAAGATTTTAACGTCATACAGGGCATTTGGGGCAGTCAATGGGTAGGGCTGAAGCATTTTGAAACGTTTTTCAATTCTCCGAACTTTTGGCTGATCATAAAAAACACCTTAGGCGTCAGCTTCTATTCGCTGCTTGCCGGCTTTCCGATTCCGATCATGCTCGCTCTTGCTTTGAATGAAGTACGAACGGGGAAATTCAAGAAATCGGTGCAAATGGTCACTTACGCGCCGCATTTTATTTCTACCGTCGTCATGGTTTCGATCGTTATGCTCATGCTTACGCCCCATGTCGGCGTCATAGACAGATTGTTTTCCTTCTTGGGCTGGGAAATGACCAACTTCATGGGCGTTCCGGAATTTTTCAAATCGATTTACGTGTGGTCGGGGGTTTGGCAGGAAATGGGCTATGCCTCCATTATATATATTGCGGCGCTTGCCAGCGTAGATCCTTCCTTGTATGAGGCTGCAAGAGTAGACGGCGCCTCCAGATGGAAAAAAATCATTCATATTGATCTTCCCTCGCTAATCCCGATTACGGTTATCATGCTTATCCTTAGCCTCGGAAACGTAATGGGCGTCGGCTTTGAAAAAATCTATTTGATGCAGAATCCGCTCAACTTAAGCTCCTCTGAGGTTATATCCACTTACGTGTATAAAGTGGGGCTCGTCGGGGCGAACTTCAGCTTCTCGTCGGCGGTCGGCTTGTTCAATTCCGTCATTAATTTGATTTTGCTGCTACTCGTCAATTCCTTTGCGAAGAAAATATCGGAAACCAGCTTATGGTAGGGAGGGATGAACATGATAGAATCCAAAAAAATAAAGGAATCGTTCGGGGACCGCATGTTTTTGTTAGCCATTTACATCTTTTTGGCGCTGCTTATGTTAGCCGTCATGTATCCGCTCCTTTATATTATTAGCTCATCCTTCAGCTCGCCGAGAGCTGTCGTATCGGGACAGGTGTGGCTGCTGCCCGTGGAGTTCAGCTTAAAGGCGTACAAATCGATCTTCAACAGCTCTCAATTGATGTACGGTTATTACAATACCATCATCTATACGGTGTTCGGCACGCTAATCAATTTATTGTTCACGATACTGCTTGCGTATCCGTTGTCGGTCAAAAGCTTTTACGGCCGAAATCTGGTCATGATCCTCATGATGATTACGATGTTCTTCAGCGGAGGACTCATTCCTACCTATCTGCTAGTCAAAGACTTGGACATGCTGGACACTCGCTGGGCGATGTGGCTGCCGGGCGCGTTCTCGGTATTCCAGGTCATCGTGGCGCGAACGTTTTTTCAATCCTCGATTCCGCATGAATTGTCCGAAGCGGCGCAAATTGACGGCTGCAGAGATTTGAGGTACCTGGTTAGCATCGTGCTGCCGCTGTCAAAGCCGATTATCGCGGTAATGACTCTCATGTATGCGGTTGGACACTGGAATGCGTACTTTGACGCTCTCATTTATTTGCGGTCGGAGAAGCTGTTCCCGCTGCAATACGTGCTGCGAAACCTGCTTATTCTGAATGCGTCAGATCCGGAAATGCTGGCCAATACCGCCCAGCAGGCGCGGGTGCAAGGCTTCGAGCAGGTGCTGAAATACGCGTTGATCGTCGTAGCTTCGGTCCCGGTGCTCATTATGTATCCGTTCGTGCAAAAGCATTTCGTGAAAGGCGTCATGATCGGTTCATTGAAAGGTTGAGCGGGTTTTCATTTATACTAGGGAGGTGATGCGGCGAGCTCTTGATGCGCGGCTGGACTAGTAAGCAGGAAGCGAGAAGGATATAACTACCATTTTAGGAGGGGTCCATTTGAAAAAAACATTTTTCAGCATGCTTGCACTCGTATTATGCGTCACATTGGTTTTGTCGGCTTGCGGAAAAAGCAATGAAGGCAATAATGCGGCTACGAACACCGAAGACAAAAATACAACCGAAGAAGCAGGGCCGGTTTCGATGACATTTTTTGCTCCCCAAGGGAAAGCGCCCTTAGAGGACAACAGCTATACGAAGCACGTGGAGGAAAAATTCAATGTCAAAATAAAATGGGATCTCGCTCCTGCGGACGCGCTGACGGACCGCCGTCAATTGCTGCTTGCCAGCGGTGATTACCCGGAGGTTTTCCTCGAGGGGAAATTCTCGCATACGGATTTGCTGACTTACGGCAAGCAAGGCGTATTCCTTCCTTTAAACGATTTGATTGATCAATATGCTCCGAACATTAAAGCGATGATGGAGAAGAAACCGTATTTTAAAGACGCCATTACGGCAACGGACGGCAACATTTACGCTCTTCCGCGCCTTAATGAATGCTACCATTGTACGTTCTCGCAAAAGTTTTGGATGAACCAAGAGTGGCTCGATAAGGTTGGTTTGGCTGTTCCGACTACGACAGACGAGCTTTATGCGGTATTGAAAGCTTTCAAAGAAAAGGATCCGAACGGAAACGGCAAGGCCGATGAAATCCCGCTTACGGGCGCACCGAACAAAAACGTATGGAACGGCAACATCGACGCTTATTTAATGAATTCCTTCATCTATAACGATAATGGCAAATATTTGACCTTGAACGATGGCAAAGTCGGCTTTGCGGCTAACCAGGAAGGCTGGAAGCAAGGCTTAATTTACATGAATAAGCTGTATAAGGACGGTCTAATCGATCCGGCGGCATTTACCCAAAACGATCAAGCGATCGGCCAGCTTGGCAATCGCGAGGGCGACGAGATCGTAGGCTCGATTACGACTGCGCTCGTTAGCTATCTGGTCAACCCGTACGATGAGAAGCTAAGCAGACATAAGCACTGGGTAATCGTACCGCCGCTCAAAGGACCGGACGGCGTGCAGCTGGCAGGCGCATCGCAGGGCATTAGCGAATTCCAATTCGCCCTAACGAACAAAGCTTCCGAGGCACAGCAAATCGCTGCGATTAAAATGATGGATTATGCCTTCAGCGAGGAAGGCGCGATTAAGAGCGAATATGGCTCGGAAGAAGGAATTGGCTGGAAAACAGCGGAAGCCGACGAGAAAAACATTGACGGCCAAGCTGCCAAATACAGCTTTAAAGGGATTCCGGTAGCTGATCCGGACGCTATCCGCAATGACAGCTGGTCTTTGATGGGCCCGAAGGACTTGACGAAGGAATTCCGCGATCTGTTTGCCGTAGGACAGGATCCGCTCGCTCCTGACGGCTACGAAACGCGCCTTGCGCAAGCAACGAACGCGTTCGCCCCTTATTCGCCAAAAGAGATTTACCCGTCCGGCGTCTTTATTCGTCCGGAGGACACGGATGCCGCATCGCAATTGACGACATCGATTCAAGATTATGTAACAACCAATATGGCTCAATTCATTATAGGCAGCAAAGACATCCAGAAGGATTGGGATGCCTACGTGAAAGGCTTTGACGGCTTGAATCTCGCCAAATATATTGAGATCTACGGCAACGCGATCAAAAAAGCAGAATAAGAATAACGAATGGCTGGCAGGGAGTATAACCTTAGGGTATGCTTCCTGCTGCTATATATGGAGCATGATAAGGAGAATCAACTATGAGCTACAAGGACTCATCTTTCCCGATCCCGGAACGGGTAGAGCATCTGCTAAAGGAAATGACGCGAAATGAGAAAATTGGCCAGCTGCTGCAACCGTTTGGCTGGAAAACATATGTGAAGGAAAATGGAAAGGCCATACTGTCGGACGATTTCCAAATGCAGGTAAAGGACGGCGGGATAGGCTCGTTATATGGCGTTCTGCGTGCCGATCCATGGACGGAGGTTACGCTTGAGAACGGCCTCTCGCCTGAAGAAGGGGCAAGGGCGATTAATGATATCCAGCGCTTCGCGATCGAAAACTCACGGCTTGGCATTCCGATTTTGTTCGGTGAGGAGTGCTCGCATGGCCATATGGCAATAGGCGCGACCGTCTTTCCTGTGCCTTTGTCAGTGGGAAGCACTTGGAATGTCGATTTGTACCGCGAGATGTGCCGGGCTATTGCGCTGGAAACGAGAAGCCAAGGCGGGGCAGCGACGTACTCGCCGGTGCTGGACGTCGTGCGCGATCCACGGTGGGGCCGAACGGAGGAATGCTTCGCCGAGGATCCTTTTTTAATCGGCGAGCTGGCGGTGGCGGCAGTGGAGGGGCTGCAGGGAGAAAGGCTGGATGCGGAGGGAAGCGTCATTGCGACGCTTAAGCATTTTGTCGCTTACGGCAGCTCGGAGGGTGGACGAAATGCGGGACCTGTCCATATGGGCATGCGCGAGCTGCATGAATCGGATCTGCTTCCGTTCCGCAAGGGCGTGGAGGCAGGCGCTCTCTCCGTAATGACCGCTTATAACGAAATCGACGGCATTCCCTGCACCTCCAATGCTTATTTATTAAAGGATCTGCTCCGCGGGCAGTGGGGCTTTGACGGCTTCGTCATTACGGACTGCGGCGCCATCAACATGCTGGCATGGGGACATGACGTAGCCGAGAATGGCGAGCATGCGGCCGCGCTCGCTCTGAAAGCGGGCGTCGATATGGAAATGTCGGGCGAAATGTTCGGCAAGCATCTGGAGTCGGCGCTGCAAAAGCGCTTGCTGGAAGAAACCGAGCTGGATGATGCCGTAAGACGCGTTTTAAGCATTAAATTCAAGCTAGGACTGTTCGAGAATCCGTATGTTAATCCTGAAAAAGCGGTAGAGGTAATTGGATGCTCCGAGCATGTCCGGCTCGCCAGGCAAATTGCGCAGGAGAGCATTGTGTTATTAAAAAATGCGGACCAGACGCTTCCGTTAAAAAAAGATATGCGCAGGATTGCCGTTATTGGACCGAATGCCGACCATAGGTACAATCAATTGGGCGATTATACCTCGCCTCAGCAGCGCGGCCAAATTGTTACGCTGCTGGACGGCATCCGCAATAAGCTGGGAAGCGGCGCGGACGAGCAGGTGCTTCACGCGCTCGGCTGCCGGATAAGGGGCGATGCCAGAGAAGGCTTCGAGCATGCGATTTCCTGCGCGGAGCAAGCAGACGTTGTCATTATGGCAATCGGTGGCTCCAGCGCTCGGGATTTCGGCGAAGGCACGATTGATCTGCGTACTGGTGCATCGGTGGTTAGCGAGCATGCATGGAGCGACATGGAATGCGGCGAAGGGATCGACCGTGCTGGTCTCGGGCTGCTTGGCGTTCAGCTGGAGCTCGTTCAAGAAATATATAAATTAGGAAAGCCGGTCATCATCGTCTATATCAATGGCCGTCCGATCGTGGAGCCATGGATTGACGAGCATGCCCACGCCATTGTCGAAGCATGGTATCCGGGGCAAGAGGGCGGGAATGCGATTGCCGATATTTTATTCGGCGATGTGAATCCTTCGGGACGCCTGACGGTTTCCGTACCTAAGCATGTGGGCCAACTGCCGGTTTACTATAACGGCAAGAGGAGCAGAGGCAAGCGGTATTTGGAAATGGACAACAAGCCGCAGTATCCGTTTGGCTACGGGCTTAGCTACACGGAATTCCGGTATGGACGCTTGCAAATCTCTCCGCAGCGAATCGGTCCTGACGAAGAAGCAACCGTTCAAATCGAGGTGACTAATATGGGCCAGGTATCGGGCTCGGAAGTCGTACAGCTGTATGTAACGGATAAGACCAGCTCGGTAACGCGGCCGAATAAGGAGCTGAAGGGTTTCCGCAAAGTGCAAATGGAGCCTGGCGAGACGAAGACGGTGACATTCCCGATTTCTCGCGAGCATTTGCAGCTAATCGATCAAAGCTTCAAACCGGTCGTAGAAGAAGGTGAGTTTATAATCATGGTCGGAAAAAATGCCGAGGATTTCGTGAGCGGAAGCTTAATGGTAAAGGATGAGGGTAAACATGCATAGAATAAACCGCTTTTTGCAGAAGCTGGCAGGCATGCAGTGGAAGGAGGCAATCCCGCTTCCCGATTGGGAAATGAGGAAAGCGCGTTATATCGTGCCCGGCGTTTATGAATACGAGTCAGATGATTTCTTCGTTCAGGCCATGGATCCTTTGAACAGCACGCAGGGCGTGACTTATTTTTTGCGAAAACGGCTTGAAATTCCATATGCATGGCAATCGGATATTGCCGGACTGGCCGTAGATGGCGGGGGCGAGGGACTGCTGAAAGTAAACGGCGTTCCGTACCACGGCCTAGACCGCAACCACTCTTTTGTCCCGCTGCACATGAAGGGAGCCGGTTGTAATCCCTATATTGAAATCGAGCTGTACGACCCGATACCCGAGCCGGTCGATCCTTTAAATGCGCAGGCGACGATTGCTCCGCCGATACCTTATATCCGGATCCAGCTTGTCCGCGTCAATAAACCGCTGCAAAGCCTGATGTATGGCATGAAAGCCGTCTATGAGTCTGCATTGCTGCTGCCGGAGCAGGATCTGAAAAGGCTGAGGATCAAGGAGGCGTTGCATGAAACGATGGATGAGGCCGAACGTCAGCTGGATGCCGGGGGCATAGACGGAGACTGGCTGACTGGTTTGGAGGAAAGGCTTGCCAAGCAGGTCAAAGCGATCGCGCCTGCGCAGGGTGTTAACGGCAAGGTACATATGGTCGGCCAGTCGCATATCGACGTTGCGTGGTTATGGCCAGTTCGGGAGACCGTGCGCAAAGTAAGCAGAACGTTCTCCACGATGAACACGCTAATGCAGGAATACCCGGATTTCGTTTATACGCAGAGTCAGCCGCTGCTGTATGCTTTCGCGAAGGAGCATTACCCCGACCTCTATGCGCAAATCAAGGAAAGAGTAGCCGAAGGCCGCTGGGAGCTGGTTGGCGGCATGTGGGTCGAGCCGGATTTGAACATTCCGAGCGGGGAGTCCCTTGTGCGGCAAATACTATACGGGCAGCTCTTTTATAAAGAGGAATTCGGCAAAACCTCCGCGATCGAATGGCTTCCCGATACGTTTGGCTATTGCGCTTCCCTGCCGCAGCTGCTGAAGCTGGCAGGCGTCGATTATTTTATGACAACCAAATTAAACTGGAATGACACCAATCGTTTTCCTTATGATCTATTCCACTGGGTCGGCATCGACGGCACGTCTGTCTTATCCTATTTGAGCCACAGCTTGAACGTGCATACAAAGCCGAAGGACATTCATGAGCATTGGGAAGCATACCGGCACAAGGACAAGCTGGATGAGCTGATGCTGCTTTATGGCCATGGAGACGGCGGAGGCGGCGTGACTAGAGAAATGGTGGAGCTTGCCAAGCGCTCCGAGCTGATGGTCGATTTGCCCAGCGGCCATTTCAGCACGGCAGCCGAGTTTTTCGGAAACGCCTGGGAACGTAGGGAGGAATTTCCGAAGTGGCATGGCGATTTATATTTGGAGCTGCACCGCGGCACCTATACGACCCATGCACGCAATAAGCGGAGCAACCGAAAAGCCGAAGTTCTATACCGGGAGGCGGAAATTTGGAGCAGCCTGGCTCGAGACGCCTTCGAGCCAGGCCAAGCGGAGGCGGCACAGGCGATGCTGCATGAGGGATGGAAGCTTATCTTGCTGAACCAATTCCATGATATCATTCCGGGCACGGCTATTCCGGAGACGTATGTGACATCGGCCGAAGAGTACGAGCAGGTGTTCAAGCTTGGCGAAGCGTGCTTGGAGCAAAGCCTGACGGCTCTCGGAAGGGGCATTCATGCGCAAGGTGAAGGCATCCCGTATTTCGTATTCAACAGCTTAGGCTGGGATAGGGATGATATGGTATCGATCGAGCTAACGGACGAACGTCAGCCATGCGCAGCATTCGATGAGAATGGAAATTTGCTTGAAAGCGATCTGCTGCAACATGTAGGGAAAGACGGCAAAGTAACGCTGGATATTAGCGTGAAGAACATTCCTGCCTTCGGTTATACGACGCTTTGGCTCAGGCCGACACCGTTAGCAGGGACGGAGGGCGTAACGGTTAAGCCGGAGCTGGGCGATTCATGGGAAACGACGCATTATGCAATCGCATTTAATGCCCAAGGCGAAATCATTCGCTGGCATGATAAGTCCGCGGGCCGCGAATTGGTCTTGACCGGTGAGAAGGCGAATGAATTTCAGCTGTTTTTCGATAAGCCTTTAATTTGGGATGCATGGGATATCGACCCAAGATTCGAGGCGCAGCGAGCAGCCTCCGCACAGCTGGTCAGCAAGGAGGTTATCGTCCAAGGGAAAGCGCAGGACGTGCTTCGTTTTAGGTGGCAGCTGGGCAAATCCTTCATCATACAGCATATTGTTTTTTATCATGATAAGAAGCGTGTCGATTTCAAAACGACAGTCGACTGGAAGGAGGAGCATAAGCTGCTGAAGGTAGCTTTTCCGGTCGACATTGTTGCCAGCAAGGCTACTTATGAAATTCCTTTCGGCGCTTTGGAGAGGCCGACGCATACGAATACGAGCTGGGAGCAGGCGCAATATGAGGTTTGCGGACATCGTTTTGCGGATTTATCCGAGGGCCATTACGGAGTGAGCTTGCTGAATGATTGCAAATACGGCTATGACATTAAAGAAAGCACAATGAGGCTCTCCTTATTGCGGGCTCCAAGATGGCCGGACATGACTGCTGACCAAGGAGTACATGCGTTTACCTATTCGCTGTATCCCCATGAGCAGGATTGGCGCAATGCCCATGTTCTGCGGCATGCGATGGAGCTTAATCATCCGGTGCGGGTAGTGGAAGGCGAAGCCGCCGCTGCGGCCGAATCCGATCTGCTCAGGCTACCAAGCGCACTGCCTTCGAAGCAAGAACTGGTGCGGTTTGAGAGCAGACATGTCATTTTGGATACGATCAAGGCTGCCGAGCGGGGAGAAGGAACTATCTTTCGGTTATATGAATCAGCTGGAGGACGCGAGATGGTGGCGCTGCGGCTGCCGCTGCGGCTGCCGCTGGCTGCAAGGGAGGCGGCTGTCGTCAATTTATTGGAAGAGGATCTCCATCTACTGGACATTCAGAATGGTGCCGTACAGCTGAGCTTTAAACCGTTCGAAATCATAAGCATTCGCGTGCGTTAACCAGCTTCCAGTTCGAAATCAAGATAGGATGAAACGAAAAACATCGCTCCGCTTCTAACGACGCTTAGAAGCGCGAGCGATGTTTTTTAGCTCAAACACAAGTTTGGGTTGTAACGGTTCGGAAAGCGGTTATTTTCGAAAGTTCCAGCCGAAGAGCTTAACATGCACCATTAAGCGCGTAATCCAATAGGTAGCATAATAGAGAACGATAAAGACAATGACGAGCGGCCTGAAAATAATCCAAAGCCCAATCCATATGACGAGCACCTGCCAAGGCTTCATTCGTTTGGCTAAGGTGCTAGGGTAGAGGAGAACACGGTAAAGCTTGTATGTTTTTTGGAGTCCCTCCATGTATTCCTTGCGGATTTGCTGATCATCGGGGTCCAGCCGTATGGCATTTTTCAGCATGATCAGGTAGTCATCATAATCATTCCGTCTCTCCGCGGACCAAGCAAGGTAGAGATAAACAAGATCGGATTCGACTTCAAGGCGCAGCGCCTTGCTCGCAAGCAGCCTTGACTCGGAGAAATTGCGAAGGAGCGCTTCATTATAGCTTAAATTAGCGAGATACAAAGCATTTTCGGGCGATATTTCAAGCGCCTTCAGCAAGAGGTCTCTCGCTTCTTCGAATTTGCTCGTCTTATTGCATATATTGGCGCGCAGGAAATAATAATGGGGCTCGTAGGGATCGATGCGCTGACCTTCGACGATCGCCTCCATGGCAGATTTCCAGTGCTCCATGGTGTAGTAGGTATTGCTTCGCACGAACCAGGCCAACGTATTCTCCGGATCATGCCGAAGGGATTGGCCTGCCCAATGAAGCGCCTGATCATATTGATCCTGAAGCAGGCAAATATGGGCGAGCAGCGCGATAGCGTTCGAGTCTTCCGGCGTATCCTGAATGAGGGAGACGGCTAGCTTCCGCGCTTCATCAAGCTTCTTCCATGCGATGAGTTGTTCGATTTCCTGGTAACGCTTATTCTGGAGCTCTTCATCCCAATTATCCATCCCAGTCATTTCCTCGCTCTATCGTCATTATTTCAATCCGCTCTGCTTCATGTAATCCAAAACAATCTGGTAGTCTTGGTTAACATCGCTGAAGGTGGCGTAGTTTTTGGCTGTCGCGAACCAATCCAGCGTGGTCGCTTTCCGCTGCTTGGACGCTTTCTTCAGGTCATCCTGTACGATGGGCTGAATTTCCCCAGTTTCGAGCGTGCGCTCCAGTGCGCATTCGACGGCATCCTTTACGATTTGTTCCAAGTCCGCACCCGAGAAATGCTTGGTTTCTTTGGAGATTTTACTCAAATCAAGCGAGGACATCGGTTTTCCTGCTAGCTTCAGCTGCAGAATGGCAGCCCGTTCGGCTTCCTCTGGCGGCGGTACAAAGATCATATGATTAAATCGGCCTGGTCTGCGCAGTGCGGAATCGAGGTACCACGGCGTATTGGTTGCACCGATTACGAATACCTGGTCATTAAAGGTACGCAGCCCGTCGAGCTCCATCAGAAGCTGATTCACAAGTATGCGGTCATGATGCTGGCGCATCTGGTTCCGGCTGCCGCCCATGGCGTCCAATTCATCGATGAAAATAACGCAGGGCTTGTTCTCGCGCGCCTTCTCGAATATGTCATGCAGGTTGTTCTCGCTTTGCCCGACGTACATGCCAAGAATGGCTTGAAGCTCGATATGCATGAAATTGGCATCAATCTCGCCTGCAACCGCGCGCGCAAGGAAGGTTTTACCGCAGCCGGGAGGCCCGTAGAGCAGAAGGCTACCGCCAGCCTCCTTGCCGTAAGCCGCGAAGAGCTCGGGCTGCTTAAGCGGCAATATGAAGTTCATGCGGATTTTCTTCTTCACGTCTTCAAGCCCGCCGACGTCCGCGAAATTTTCTTCCGGCTTCTCGGATTCTACTAAATCCTTGCCATTATTATCGAAACGAAGCACCTTCAGCTTGTTGCGGCGGCGATCGGCAAGATCGTCGCGGCCGTTGTCATCCGACATTGTCATCATCCTTATACAAACAAATTTGTTATTAGTGTACCAAATTTCCGGCAAAGATTGGGTATTTTATGTTAGCTGTGAGCTAATCTTCTTTCAGCAGCTGCAGTTCTTCGGCGGCAAGCAAAGCTTGCGTACGCGAGGAAACGCCTAGCTTGACATAAATACGAGAGAGATAGACTTTGACGGTTCCCTCGGACAGCATGAGGGTCTGGGCGATCGTTTTGTTCGAAGCGCCTTGACGGATAAGCTGAAGGAGCTGAAGCTCGCTGCGGCTAAGCTCCTCTAGCTTTGAATCGGAGGAAGCCTTGGCACCTCTCGCAGGAAAGGCTTGCAATAGCCTTTGTACGTAGTCCTCCGAGACAGAGCCAGCAGGGAATGCTTCCGGCGTAAGCAGGCGTTGCTTCATATAGCTATGGAGCAATGCCCGCATACGCTCGCCTTCGTCCGCATAGCTCCGCAAATAGCCGAACGGCTCAGTCAGCGCAAGCGCTTCGTGCAAAATGCTGAGCGCGTTTTTTCTGCGGCCTAGCTGATCCATCAAGCAAGCTTCAAAAATGGCCAGTTCAACGGTGCTCACCAGATGTCCTTCTCTCATGGCTTGAGGCTTTAGATAGGAAACAATCCTTAGCGCTTCGGTTTCTTTCCGCTGCGCTCGCAGAAGCCTCGCAAGCGTCACGTATTCGAAATAGCGGTTGAAGACCGGCTTCTCCTTCAGGGAGATTTGCAGCTTCGGAAGCTCCTTCTTGGCAAGGGAAATGCTTCCATCGAACAGGTGCAGGCGAATTTTACATGCGATTAGAGCTTGCTTCCAATGTAGGCTAGCTTGCTCAAGCAAAGCAAATTGCATTGCTTCATCGATCGTATCATGGGCCAAATAGGAAAGTCCTTGCGCCATGTAAGCCATGGCTTGGGTGATGCGGTTAGGCACAAAAAGCCCGAAAGTTTTGCTCGATCGAGCCGCGCGGTCAATGATGCCTAGTAGAGCTTCAGCTTCCTTCAGGCGGTTCCACTCATAATAGCCTTCGCAGAGGGATTGCATCACGTAAAGGTTGATTAGCGATTCGTTCCAGTTATGCGCTTTGAGCGTATGGGTAAAAAGTATTGCGATCTGCTCGGTGTCTGCGGTGAGCGTGCCGTTCATGCCGAAGGAAGTGCGCCGAACGAGCGGCTCCGTCAGATTGTAGTTGAAATTATAATAAATCGAGCTATGCGGGAGCATGTCATCTAAGCCTTTGCTGGCAAAGGAAAGCCATTTCTCGAATCTGCCGCTTGAGAACAGCAGGTTCGACTTCGCGAATAATAGGCCGCTTTGCATCTGCTGGTCGTGGGCGGCTTCGGGAAGCTGTTCAATATGCGCAAGCATCTCCTCTGCGCGGTCGGGCTGACCGTTAACGATGAGCACGAAGGCGTGAAGAAGCGAGGTTTCATGCGTCCTTCCAGCTGGCGTATGGGGAAAGAAGTCCAGCCAGCGCAGCAGGCTGGAGAATTCGCCCTGCATTAACAGTGCTGGCGCATGCTTCTCTAGCAGCTCTTCCGTAAGCGCAGAGTCATGCGCAGCAATGGCATGGTCTAGCGCTTCAACGGTAAATCCGCGCTCGGCCAAGCTGATGCTTGCGGCACGGTTATAAGCCATCCACAGGTCAGGATGAAGCTGCTTTAATCGATTTTGCAAAAACTCAGCGAACAAATGATGATACCGGAACCATTCGTTATGCTCATCGAGCGAAATCAGGAATAGGCTCCGGGCTTTCAACTGCTCCAGCATGCAGCGGGAATCGGGATGCTTCGTGATCACGCTGCAGAGCTCGGCATCCATGCGCCCCAGCATAGCGGTCTGAAGCAGAAACTGAGACATCTCCTCAGGCAGCCCGGTCAATACTTCTTGAAACATGAAGTCAGCAACGGCGCGGTGACCGCCGGTGAAGCTGGCGATGAGGCGGTCGTAATCGGTCTCCGTTTGAAGCGAGATGGAGATGAGCTGGAGTGCAGTAACCCAGCCCTCGGTTCTCTCGAATATGCCATTCAGCTGTATGGCTGTTAAAGGGAGCAGCGCGGTGTCTTTGTAATAGGTTTCCGTTTCATCCCGCGTGAATTGGAGCTGGCCGATATTAAAGTCCAGATGCTCGGATTTGGCCGTCCATTTGACGAGGGAGAAAGGCAGCTCCGATCGCGAAGCAATGACCAAATGGGCATTTATCGGAAGATGGTCGATGAAATAAGCCGTGCTGCTATGAATGTCTTGGTGCTGTATATATTGGTAGTCATCCCAGATGAGGACAATCGGTTGATTATGCATATGCAGCTCATTAATAAAGGCGTCCAAAAAAGTATCGATGGATGCGGAGGAGAGCAGCGGCAGCAGCCCGGCAAAATGTTCCATGGGCTGAACGGATGGCATCGAAGCGACTGCCTGCACGGCATAACGCCAGAAACGAATCATGTCGTTATCGCGTGCATCCAAAGAAAGCCAGCTTGCATGTACGCTTGTTTGATGAAGCCATTGGCTCAGAAGCGTTGTTTTACCAAAGCCCGCAGGAGCGCAAATGCTTGTTAATCTGCGCTGAGTGCCGTCGTTCAGCCGGTCGGTTAGTCGATTTCGGGTAACGAGGTTTGAACGCATAACCGGAAGCACGGTTTTGGTTTGCAAAAATACGTGATGAAGTGATGGGTTCATAATGCCTCCGCTAGTGATGACAAAATTGTCTATTATTCTATTATAGGCTACCTTTTCCGACAAAATCGAGCAAAAGTTAACTTTCGTCAATCGTTTTGCTGTTTATTAGTTGCTAGTATCAATAAAAGCGATAAAGCGCTCTAATACAGGAGAAAAATCACGATGAGGGAAGTGGGACAATTGTTTCGATTAGTAGGCGGGAGCCGAGCAGCAAAGTTGGCGTTAGCGGCATCCTTGTTCTCATGCGGCTGGGCAGGAATGGGACAAGGCATCGCAGCGGCGGAAGGGACGACCGGAAGCTACAGCTTCGAGCGGATGGCACCGGAGAATGCCCATTATTTCAAATCCATAACGGGCGTTGCGGCAGACGGAAACGGAAACGTATACGTCACGGAGTGGAACAAGCGGGAAATCAGCATATTTAATGCGGAGGGAGAGAAGCTCGGCGAGCTCGGAAGCATTGACGGTGCTGATTTTAGCCCGCGTAAATTGATTGTATCTAAAGCCGGTTTTGTTTATGTGACTGACGGAACTGCGATATTTAAGCTGGAAGTGGGCGCAGACTACGATTTCACGATCGTGGAGGAATGGAACGGAGCGGAACAATTCGGCTACATTGTTTCAATTGCCGTTGATGAGGCGACAGGGAGAGTCTATGCAGCGGATGAGAGCTTGAATCAAATATGGCTGCTCGAAGAGGGGGAGTCCGATTTCGGGAGCTGGACGACCTATGAGACAGCGGAGGAAGGAAGCAGCAGCTTCAACCGCCTGTCAAGCATCTCCGTTGATGCATCGGGGCAGCTTTACGTTGCTGAGAACGGCAACCGCATTCTAAAGCTAAGCGGCGATGGCTTGCTGCTGGATCAATGGGATGGAGAGCAGGCTCCGGTAGCCATTGACGAAATCGGAGACATCGAGCCAGACGGGGAAGGCAATCTATATGTGACGGATCGAAGCAATAACCTTCTCGTGCGTTTCGACTCGGAGTGGCAGGCTGCTGTGGTTGGGGAGGAAGGAAGACGCAATGGGCAGTTCGATTCGCCGCAAGCGATAACGCTAGCGAACGACGGAAGCGTGTATATTGCGGACCAATATAATTATCGTATTCAGAAGTTCGATGCTTCACTTGGGCATTTGGATACATGGGGGAGCCTAGGCGGCGAGGCGGGACAATTCTATATCCCCGAAGACATTGCAGTTGACGCTGACGGCAACGTATTTGTAGCGGATCAAGGCAATAATCGCGTACAGCAGCTTAATAGCGAGCTGGGTTATGTGCAGGAAAAGGGCGCCGAGTCCGATTTCTCTCCTTTGGGGCTAGCGGTTAATGAGGCAGGTCAGCTGTATATGACAAGCAATAGCAATCTGATTAAGTATGATCCGGCGGATGAATCGATTGCCGTTGTCAGCAATCGGCTTGGCGATCCGCGCGACTTGGCGTTCGACCGCGAAGGCAACGTTTATGTCGCGAATACAAGCGGACATACCATTGAAGTGTTTGATTCTGCAGGAGAGAACATTGCCAGCTTTGCCGGTAAACCGGATTATAGCGGCGGTTTTTTTAGCTTTAGGCCTCAAAGCATTGCAGTGGATAGCGAGAGAAACATCGTATATGTGACGGACTCCATCCATGTACAGACGTTTACGCTTACGGGCGAGCCTCTCGAAGCCGAGTGGGCGGAAATAGGCGAAGACGATGTTGGATATCTTTCGGATATCGCACTTGACGTTGTGGGCAATGTGTATATTGGCGATAGCGTGAATAATCGCATCCTGAAATATGCTCCTAACGGAGAGCTTCTGGAAAGCTGGGGAGAAACGGGCAAGCAAGAAGGAGCCTTCGATGGTTTGCGAGGCATCGCGGTGGATCTGCGCGGTAATGTTCTGGTAACCGAGAGCAATAACAACCGGCTCCAAAAATTCGAGTTTTTGCAAAATCAATTAGCGGGAATCGCTTTGTCTGCCGGATCGCTAAACGAAGCATTCGACGGTAGTAGGAGCCTGTACACGGCTAAAGTCGAAAATAAAGTCTCGAGCATTTCAATTACGCCTTCTGCGAGGCAGGAGGGGGCTCGCATAGAAGTGAATGGCGAGTTTGTGGAAAGCGGAGCGCCCTCTGCAGCCATCGCGCTGACGGAAGGAGAGAGGGAATCCATTGCAATAACAGTTACCGCGAGGGACGGCCAAATTCGCAGCTATGAGCTTTCTGTGTTACGTTCAGCAGGCGAACCAGGCGGAGGAGATGGAGGCAGTGGCGGTGATGGAGGAGATGGAGGTACTGGCGGAGACGGCGGCACGGGTGGCGTCTCTCCGACGCCTGGAAGCGGGCTGCTCGACCAGTCCATAGGCGGCCAAGCCGGACAAGCCATCCTGCAGAACGCAGTTGCGCGTCAGACAGCGGATGGTTCCGCAGAGATTACGATAAGCAAAAGCGGCGTGGATGCCCTGCTTGCGCTAAAACCGCTGCCTGCATCCGTTATTATTGGCGTATTGCCTGGCTCCGTGGACCAGGTGGATCTGAAGATTCCGGCAGCGATCGCGCAGCTGGCAAAGCAAACCCCAGAGGCCGAATTAGAGCTGCGGACTGCTATTGGCACATTGAAGCTTCCGCTTCAGGAGTTAGCGAAGCAAGTGGACCCTTTGACCGACTCGATTCGGATTACGTTGCATGCCTTTGGCGGCGCAAGCACGGAAACGAAGGAAGCTGAACGAGTCATGCAGTTAAATAGCTCAGAATCGGTGGGTTCCCCGCTGCTTGGCTTGAAGCTGGAAGCATGGAACGCCGACGGCACTGTCAGGCCGCTCGAATATCAAGCTGGTTATGCTAAGCTCATATTTCAACTACGTACGGGTGTTGCCGAACAGGATTTGGCTGCCGTATCGTTAACGGGCGGTATGAAAGAAAGCGTGTATGGCGTCCCGGCCAGCTATGGAGAAGGGAAAGCGGAGCTGAAGCTGAAGAATGGCGGCAATTACACGATATGGAGGCATGTTACCAGCTTTAAGGACGGGAAGGATGCAGCTTATGCGATAAAAGCCATCCAAGCGTTAAGCAACAAATTTATCGTGCAAGGAATGAATGACAAGAGCTTTCAGCCGTTTGGCGAGGTGACTCGCGCGCAGTATATAACGATGGTATTGCGGGCGGTAGGCGTTAAGCCAGCTCCTGCGCAAGCAGCTGCGTTTATAGATGTGAAGGATGGGCAATGGTATGCCGATGCTGTCATGACGGGTTATCGCTTGGGGCTCATCAATGGATATGAGGACGGATCCTTCAGGCCTTCCGACGTAATAAACCGCCAAGAGATGGTGACGATCCTTTTCAATGCGCTCAAGTATGCCGGACACGAGGAAGCTTTGCCTGCTGAGGAAGCGGGTAAATGGTTAGAAGAATTTAGCGATGAAGGTGAAATTGCGCCTTGGGCGCGCCAAGCAGCAGCTTATGCCGTAAAGCATAAATGGATGAATGGTACGGGCGAGGGCCGAATTAGCCCGGCTGCCGAAGCAAATCGCGCGCAGGGGGCCGTACTTATTTACAACATGATGCAAGGACTAGGTTTGATAAGCAGCGAATAGGGTCAAAAGGGTATTTCTTAGCAGGCTTTCGCCTGATGGAGAAATATCCTTTTTTTATCCGATTCGTTGCTCGTTGATAATCAATTCCGCGAAGAAAGCTAGGCTAGCAGGCATGCTTTGCTAGAGACATGCGTTCTAGCGTATGATAAAGGCTGGACAAAACGGGAGGCGTTAGCAGATGAGCAAGCCGCGTATCGGTATGGTTGGTCTGGGAGGCATTGCACAGAAGGTTTATCTGCCTATTGCAGTCTTCACGATGCTCGATGACTATCTTCATGTTGTAGATACCGCAATTTGGCTTGCGAAGGGATCTTTAACGTCAGTAACGGGCACGGTGAGAACGAATGAGCAGAAGCAGCTTCTGCACGCGCAGCATCATTTCGACACGTCTGAAGGCTACACGGTATCCACCGCCATGCATCGGCATGCAGGCACGGGGCTTGAGCAGCTTGAGATCGTTCAAACGGGTGAGATCGTCCGCGTTCAGAATATGAATGTGCTTGAAGTGGACGCCGAGGAAGCTTTGAAATCACAACAGCTGCTCATGAGCATGCTGGAATAAAGGGAGTGCAGGTATGAGTCAACAATCACAAGCGTTACAAGAGCCTAAGCAGTGGCGGAAGCGGAAGAGACTAATATGGGCAGGAGCTATTGCCTTGCTGCTGTTATTATTGCTTGCTGTCGTTTACCAAGTCATGCTCTATACGCCATCCGATGCGGCGAAGGCTGCAATGAAAAGCGATGAGCAAGTCGAGGTCAGCATCGGACAAGCCGGCTATCGTTTTCAACCGAAAGCAGATAAGGATGCGGTTATCCAGCCGAATGTTATTTTGTATCCGGGAGGCTTGGTAGATCCTAAAAGCTATGCACCGCTTGCTCGCAAACTGGCTGAAGCCGGGCACCGGGTATATATCGCTAGCATGCCCCTTCACTTAGCGTTTACGGGAACGAACAAAGCAGATAGCTTCCTTGCCGAGCACCCAGACGAAAGCTACGTCATCGGCGGGCATTCGCTTGGTGGCGTGTTTGCATCACGATATGCCGCAGGGCACATGGACCAGATAGACGGCGTATTTTATCTGGCTGCTTATGCGGATAAAAAAGGGAGCCTAGCGGATGCCGAGTTCCCGATCCTCCAAATAACCGCATCAAATGATGGGGTTCTGGATTGGGAAGCATGGGGCAAAGGAAAACAATATATGCCGAGCCAGACGCAGTACGTTACGGTTGAAGGCGGCAATCATGGACAGTTCGGTTCATATGGCACCCAGAAGGGAGACAAGCCGGCGGGCATTAAGCCCGAGAAACAATTGGAGGTTGTCAGCAGCGAGCTGCTGGGATGGATGAAAGGGATGCAAGCCGGCGAATCTTAAGCTGGCCACCGGCAGGTTGCAGCCAATAGGTAAACGGAAAGCTGTTTTCGGGAGGTGGTTGCCTCCTGGAGGCAGCTTTTTATTATGTGTATGCTCCAGCATACCGGACGAGCTTTCATTACTAATTGTTGACAGGGAATTCATTGTGTTATATGGTTAGTTACATAAGTAACGAACCACACAAGTAAAGAGGTGATCACTTGTTTGATGATCGTAGTCCCATATACCAGCAAATAGCAGACAAAATCAAAGACGATATCGTTAGCGGAGTACTACAAGAGGATGAGCAGGTTATGTCTACGAATCAGTATGCGGCATTTTACCGGATTAATCCGGCAACGGCAGCGAAAGGCTTTCATTTATTGACGGAGGAAGGCATTTTGTATAAGAAAAGGGGGATTGGCATGTTTGTTAGCGGTGAAGCGAGGCAGTCATTGCTTAGTCAGCGTAGAGAGCGTTTTTTCGAAGAGGTCGTTGATCGAATGCTGGCGGAAGCAGAAACCATCGGCGTGCCGATCTCCGAGATCATTGGACGAATCGAACAGGCGAAAGGGAGCGATGAATCATGACGCTTGGCATTGAGGTTAACAATCTGCAATTGAAATACGGTTCGTTTACTGCGATCAAAAATGTGACTTTTTCTCTTGCAGGCGGTAAGATTTATGGCTTGCTCGGTCGGAACGGCTCCGGTAAAACAAGCTTGCTGTCTATCCTCGCTTCATATCGCGAACAAACGAATGGCAATGTAACCATCGGCGGAGAAGCGCCATTCGAGAACGCGAAAATAATGGAGCAGGTTTGCTTTATCCAGGAAAGCGGCTATATGTCAGACAGCTCCTCCGTATCTGACGTTCTTCGGCTATCGGCGAGCTGCTGGCCGAATTGGGACAGCGAATACGCTGCACACTTAATAGCGTTATACGAGCTGCCGTTAAAAAAACAGGTGTCAGCGCTCTCGCGAGGAATGAAATCTGCGCTTGGCGTAACCATCGGCCTCGCTAGCCGTGCTCCGGTGACTATATTCGATGAAGCCTATCTCGGTATGGATGCGCCGTCGCGTTATGCGTTTTACGATGAGCTCCTGAAGGATTACATGGAAACGCCGCGTACGTTTATCTTATCGACCCATTTGATCGAGGAGGTTGGTTCCTTGTTCGAGGAGGTGCTTATCTTGGATCAAGGCCGCCTTATTATGCACGAGGAGACGGATGTGCTCAAATCGCGCGGAGCTTCGATTACCGGCCCGGAACAGGCGGTCGACCAAATCACTGAGGGGCTGACCATACTAGGGCAGCAGATGCTGGGCAGAACGAAGTCGGTGACGGTGTTCGGAGAGCTGACGGAGGGGCATCGCAAACGTGCGCTTGCCGCTGGACTTGAGCTAGGTCCGGTCTCGCTTCAGGATTTATTCGTACATCTGACAAGGAAGGAGGGGATGAGCAATGAGCAGAACGAGAAAGCATCCCGCCCATAATGTAGCCAGCCAGCTGCTGTACACCTATCGTTGGACGTTCATCGTTTATTGGATTGTTTTCATCTCTATATTTCTAGGCATTGCCGTGTTCTTGAATTCCAATATGTTTAACAGTGAAGGGTTTGATTCGCAAAGCGCATGGGAAGGAGCGTCCAGCTCGCCCAAAATCTTTCTTATGGTTATCGGCATTTTATTGACGCCATTATCGTTAGCCAGCTTCGTTTCCAGCGGCGTGACGAGAAAGCATTTTATCATCGGCGGCAGTTTCCTGGTAACGCTGATATCGGCCATCTTTGCGTTAGTCATGACAGCAGGGTATCCGATTGAGCAAATGGTTTATGAGCAGAACAATTGGACGCAAGCGCTTAAAAATCCGCATATATTCTCTTCTTCCGACCAATTAATAGGTATTTTCTTTGAATATTTCTTTTTGTTCTTTGCTTATTTCGGAAGCGGCTGGATCATCGGCTCAGGTTTTGTTCGATTCCGGTGGCAGATTGGCGTGATTATCTCCGTTGCTGCCCTATTGCCCGCGATGGCAATGGAGCTGGTCCTCTCATCCGATTGGATGGGAAGGCTCATGCAGACCGTGTTCGAGGTCGATCGCAACCCGATCGCTGTAGTGGTCGTGCTTGCGGTTATCGTGATGGCGTGCATAGTGGGGATGAATTTTTTGATGCTTCGACGCGTGGCAATTAAGAAACGTATGGTTTAATGAAAGGGATAGCCCTTCCTCCCGTGATCTTAGTGATCGGGGGGTATTTTTTTTTTCGCAATTGGCGTGAAATTGTTTACTATTTATTTGTATACGCGGTAAAATGGAAGTAGGAGTTTTATCGAAGAATGTCGAATTATAGCACATAATTTGATTAATGGTTGAGGTGCGGAATGAAGGCTATACATAGATTTGTTGCTTTTCTTATTATAGCGGCGCTAACCTTTTTTGCTTTTTCGGTGGCGGCCTCCAATGTGCAAGCACAAACAGAATCGAATAACATAACGCAATGGGAATTGATGTGGGATGAAGACTCCGTTCCGGACATAGAAGAAGCGAACGGCTCCCCGACGGCGGGAGAGTGGCAATCGTTTGCATTCGGTGACGCATTGCCGGACAAGCCTGCCCACATTCGCGCAGCCTGGCTTAGATTTAAGCTTCCGGAGTACTACGCGCTGGCTGGGCCGGCTGTTTTAATAACGGAGCTAACGGCCAAGGATGTTATGATCTTCATGGATCAGAGGGTCGTATATGAATCAAGCAGGAATTACCCGTTTAACAAAAACGAGATCTTATTGTCACTAAGCGATGCAGAGTCTGGCCAATACGTTTATTTGTTTGTGCAGACCGATTCAGACTGGCTTGGATTTAAGGAACAGCCTGAAGTTGGAGAGGGACAAGCGCTAAACAAGGACTTTTTGAAGAAGGAAGTCTATGACGTTATTCTTGGATCTATTTTGCTGTTTGTCTCCTTGGCACTGCTGCTTTGCTTTATATTTTTGAACAGAACCTATCTCGCGGGTTTAGTTTCGCTTAGCTTTGTCATTCTCTCGATAAGCTTAATGATTCTATCTCTATCCCCATACGTGCACACGATGTACAGCCATTATGGAAGCGTGATGTATTATCTGTTTGACATAGGCTCTAATTTATTGATGCCGTCATTGTTTTTCTTTTTTGAGAAAATTTTCGGAAAAGGGCCATGGAGGATCATTAGCCGATTCAGAAAGCTGCAAGTTATCGTATCTATCCTTACTATTATTTGGTTATTCCTTTCCTTTACTTCGAGCGAAATTGGCAGCGCGTATACCTCAGCTACCATTATTACCTTCGGTGGAACGATTATCATAGGAAATGGTTTGCTATTTATTTTACTCATCCGTTTTTGCTTCCAGAAGAATAAAAACGCAATTATTATGGCAACGGGTTTTGGCATATTTGCAGCTATTGGCGTGATAGAAGTCATTTGGTATTTCATAAGCGAAATGAACTACGAGATGTTTTATTGGAAATGGGGAATCCTGACCTTCCTTGTCTCGCTCTTATTTATATTGGCCAGAAGAATTATTGAAAGCTACGATCAGGTACTGAAATACTCCCAGCAGCTCGAGGTGTTCAATAACGAACTGCAACGCTCGGAGAAAATGGAGATCATCAGTCAACTAGCTGCTTCCGTAGCCCATGAGGTGCGCAATCCTTTGCAAGTTACGAGAGGTTTTCTTCAGGTGCTGGGCAAGAGCCCAAGGGATGAGAAAGAGAAAGGGTTCATGGTGCTTGCGATCGAGGAGCTTGACCGTGCATCGGAAATTATTACGGATTTTCTGATGTTTGCCAAGCCGGAGTTGGACCAGATGACTACGCTTAACGTAGCAGAGGAAATTTTGAAAATTGAAGCGATTCTCGTTCCCCTGGCTAACATGCAAGGCAGCGTCATCAAGGTTGAATTGGCTTCAGATTTATATGTGCATGGCAATTCGTCCAAGCTCAAGCAAGCTCTGATTAACATTATTAAAAATAGTATTGAATCGCTAAATAAAGGCGGAACAATCGACATAAAAGCTTATTCAAAAGATAACCGTCATGTAGTCATTTGCATCAAAGACAACGGTGAAGGGATGAACGAGCATGAACTGAAGAAGCTGGGAGAGCCTTACTATTCCAAAAAAACAAAAGGCACGGGCTTAGGGTTAATGGTAACCTTTCGAATTATTGAGGTCATGAAGGGGAGCATTTTCTTTACAAGTGAAAAAGGAGTTGGGACGGAAGCTACCATTCAGTTCCCAATGGTAAAAAAATAGCGCTGATTGCTCAAGGGCAATCAAGCGCTATTTTTCTGTCTATTGCCAAGCGGCTCCGTCTGGATCGCCGTCATTGCTTATGTCTGAAGGGTTTTGCGGAAGCACGAAATAATATTTGTCTGCTGTTTCCTCTACTACTTCTACCTCAATAGAATCTGGTACATCAATGCCGAAAGCTTCTTTCACCGCTGCTTTAGGGTTTGCAAGTAGTTGTTTCTTAAATTCAGCATCTTCCCATGCTTTTTGAATAATTTGTTCCTGCAACGTTTGCTCTGCGGTCACATTGATCATCCTCTCAAATATGTATAAGACTTCCTTCCTAATTGTATCAGGAAATTTCGACATAATCTATATGAAAAATGTATTTTCGACATATAATAGATGCTATGGAACCTTTAAAATATAATAAAAGTATGAAAAGTGGTCTAAAAGTCCTTATTTGCATGCTGTTAATTTAAATAAGCTATCGTATACTAGAATTGGGCGTTAATATTTGTATAGGGTAAATTTGTTTCAAATTATTATTTTTGGTAAAAAAGGAAATGGATGAAGGTAATAAATCGAAGATTGTCGAAATATAGTAGGGTAGATAGCTTATATTATTTGTATAGAGGTGTCCGATGAAGGGGTTAAATAAATACATTGTTGTAGCTATGGTTTTATTGTTTTTTACATCGCCACTTTTGGCGAATACCTCTTATGCTTTATCTGATAAGCCAGCGGTTCCGGTTACGGAATGGGAAATGATGTGGGAGGAAGATCCGAATTCAGAGCTTCAAGATGCGGTATCTCTCGTTAATGAAGAAAAATGGATGTCGTTCTATAAGGGAGATAGTATTCCTGAAGTACCAAGTAACATTGAAGCTGCATGGTTACGTTTCCAACTTCCCGCATTTAACTTAACGAGACCTACTTTATCGATCAGTAATTTAAATGGAGAGCAGTTGAATATCTATATACGCGGGGAAAAGGTATACGAGTCCAGCCGTACATATACAAATAACACGAATCAAATTATCGTCCCTTTACAATTAGACGAAGGCAATCAGATGGTATACATAAAGATAAATCGAAAAATAAAACCCATTGGCGTTCTAGGCGATATTCTAATAGGAGAATACCAGCAGATTGAAAAAGAGAATATGAAAAATGGGATTGGCGATGTGATTTTAGGCGTATCACTTGTTTTTATAGCCTCTGCTATTCTCATTTGTTTTTTATTTATTAGAAAAACATATTTTACAGCTGTTAATTCATTGGCTTTTATTATTTTGTCTATAGGAATGATGATATTAACATCGACTCCATTTTTAGAGACGTTGTACCCTGAGATTGGTATGTTGGCGTATCATTTATTCGATATATCCTCAACACTCCTTATGCCTTCTATTTTTATATTTTTCGAAAAGCTTTTTGGTATGGGACCTTACGGATTAATTGCACGATTTAGAAAAATACAGATAGGCTTTGCTATCATAAATATAGTTTTTTTTGTTATGGGATTTATATTTGCTGATGTTAGAAACTGGTATTCTACATATGGTGCTGTTGCTTTTGCGGCTGTGCTTCTAATAAGCAACGTTTTGCTAATCATATTGCTTACTATGTATTGTAAACGTAAAAATAAAGAAGCTATCATATTATCAATTGGTTTTGGTTTGTTTGCGTTTATTGGAATCTTAGAGTTATCATGGTTTTTTTTCATGAAAATGAACTATAATATGTTCATTTGGAAATGGGGAGTACTTTGCTTTCTATGTTCTCTAGTTATCATTCTCATTCGTCGAAGTCTCCAAAATTATGAGCAAATTATTAAATATTCAAAGCAGGTCGAAATTTTTAATAATGAGCTGCAACGCTCTGAAAAAATGGATATTATTAGCCAGCTTGCAGCATCGGTCGCTCATGAAGTGAGAAATCCGCTGCAGGTTACAAGGGGATTTCTTCAAATAATCGGTGGTAAGTCCACAGATGAAAAAGATAAAACATTTATGCTACTGGCGATTGAAGAGCTTGATCGCGCCTCAGAGATTATTACTGATTTCCTTACTTTTGCTAAACCACAAATGGAGAATACGACGGTGTTGAATATAGGTGAAGAACTTCAGCAAATTGAAGGTATTCTTATACCGCTTGCTACAATGCAAGGGGGAGTTATAACTGTGGATCTAGCAGCGGATCTGTACGTACGTGGGAACTCATCTAAGTTTAAACAGGCGCTTATTAATATTATTAAAAATAGCATTGAGGCATTGGGACAAAATGGTGTAATTCATATTCAAGCGTATGAAAATCAGAATAGTAATAGTGTGGTTATCAGGATAAAAGATAACGGCGAAGGAATGAATGAAGCAGATTTGAAAAGATTAGGAGAGCCTTATTATTCTCAAAAATCAAAGGGGACTGGACTAGGGTTAATGGTTACTTTTCGGATTATTGAGGTGATGAAGGGGAAGTTGGAATTCAGCAGCAAGAGAGGGATAGGTACAGAAGCCACTATCTCTCTCCCATATGAGAAAAAAACGCCCTGAACTGCGATTAGCAGTGGGCGATTTTTTTATTCATTAGGCCATCTCGGAAAGGCTACATGAGCGTCGCTTTTTACTGCGGCAGGGCTTTCCGGAAGTACCAAGTAAAATTTATTAGCGGATTCTTCAACAACTTCAACTTCGATTGCGTCGGGAAGATCTACGCCAAAGGCTTCTTTGACTGCTGCTTTCGGATTGGCAATAAGCTGTTTTTTGAATTCGGCGTCTTCCCAAGCTTTTTTAATGATTTGTTCTTGAAGATCTTGTCTTGTTGACACAATAATCACCCTTCCGAATATGTATAAGTTTACCATACCCAGTCTATCATGCCCTTTCGACAAATTCTATATAAATTTTCAAATATTCGACAAATAATAGAATCTATTGCACCTATAAAATAGCGGAATTGGTCACAAAGTAATTGAAACCGCCTTTGAGAAGCGCTTTTTTGTTTGATTCTAACGTATCACGGATTTGGTTCAAATGATCTAATATATACAGATGAAAGTCTACCAGTTCACTCACGCCTGCATCCAAGTCGAGCAGCTTCTTATGATTATCAGTGGCGATCTGTACGTATGGCTGCATGCATCCCCGAATGTAGATGGCATTCTCTGCATCCTTTTCGGTTAAAGGCAATTCGCCTGGGCTTCTCCCCGCAGCAATCATTGCGAGCAGGCCGTTATAGCTGCCTTCCGCCAGATCTTCCTTCCAGTCGGCATAGTCATCGGCCATCTGAAGCGTCATCAGCACGATTTCGATGGCACGCTCAAGTTTCTCGATCAGCTCAGTACGGCCTGCCAAGAGGAGCGCGCCTGTACTTGCGATTTTGACGGGACCGGCTTTGCCGGCGGTGCGGATAGGATTGCTCACAAAGTAATCCTCGCGGTCCTCGTTTGTTACGCTCTCAGCCCAAACGGCAATATAACGGTTATAATATTCCCAGAACGGAGAGTCTGATGGATATAGCCCGCGTAATACATTAAGCATCTCATGTAATAGAAGGTTGCCAAGGGCAAGCTGCTCCTTCCAGGAGGAGGAAGGCTGGCTGTCCATCACGTCATCTTGAATAAAAAAATAAAGCATTCCATATACATTAGCTAGAGCAAGCCGCTCGCACTCCAATTCGCTGATGCCGCTAGGCTCCTTGACCCAATAGGGAAGCAGGCTGCAAATGTAGTCCTTGCCGCCGTGATCCTTAACCGGGTTGTGTTTGTCTGCATAGGCAAGCCCCAATGTCCGCAGAGGCTCGGGGAATTGTGCGATGGAATGCTCGGCCTGCGAGTAAACTTGTCCCAGTTGTTCTTTATAACGCTTAAACCATTCCATAGATAAACCCTCCGCTGCCATTGAATGAAAGCAAAACGACTATACTAAATTATTTTCGCGCGCATATAAATAGTTTAAGCAAGACGTAAATCTTTTCCTACTATATCATCTCTCAGATATGCAAATGTTAACATTTTTTTAAGCATGAGGGAGAAAAGGGCGACTTTCTTATTGAGTAAAAGGAGAAAATCCAGTAATATGGAGTAAGGTTATGCAAGTAGGAGAGTTTGGTAGACGATCTTCTGTCACACTATGCTTACAGAACTGGACTAAGGTCGGGGATAGGCCTATTACCTGAGCAGGTTTAGAATTTAGTTCTCCTGCATTAAAGTTAATACCTAGATGAAAGTTCTTTAATGTGGAGGTAGTACGGCATGAATAGAGAAAAGGAAATCTATGTGCTCTTAACGAACACGGGGACATTATTTTCGAAGACAATTAGATGGTATACAAAGAACATGCTGAACCATGCGTCGATTGCTTTTGACAGCGATTTGAATGAGGTCTACAGCTTTGGGAGAAAAAACCCAAGCAATCCGTTTTTTGCCGGATTCGTGAAAGAGGACGTACGAGGCGTGTTTTTTGAACATTCGACCTGCGCACTATACAGATGCACGATTAGTCATTGTGCCTATATAAACATAAGAAACCAGATTCAGTATATGGAGAAGAATCGCGATCAATACAAGTACAATCTGCTTGGCATGCTGGGCATCATGCTCAACATTGAGATGAAACGGGATTATGCTTATTTTTGCTCACAGTTCGTTGCTTCTGTGTTTGAGGAGAGCGGAGTGAATTTAGTCAATAAGCCGTCTTTGTTCGTTACTCCGGCCGATCTGGAGAATACGACATTGCTTGAATTAGTCTATCACGGCAAGCTGCATGCCTATACGGGCGTCACAGAGGAAATTAAAGCAACGGGCACCTTTAGAACGGCATAAAGAAGATCTCTCATGAAGAGGTCTTTTTTCTTTTTATACCCGATGCCAATGACTTTCAAACACGGAGGTTGAACGAAAAAATGTCGATAATCAGTTTCGGAATCGTAGGCGGCGGCTGGCGCGCGGAATTTTATATGAGGATCGCTAAAGCGATGCCTGACCGGTTCCATATTCATGCCATCATGGTAAGGGATGAACAAAAAGGATTGGAGCTGGAGGCCAAATGGGGCATAAGGACGGTCCGTACGCTTCGGCAGTTGATGGAGGAGTCTAGTCAATTCGGTTTTGTGGTTGTTTCTGTTCCACGGACGGTTGCGCCTGAGATTATGGTTGAACTAGCGGAGAGAGGAATACCCGTCTTGGCTGAGACGCCTCCAGCGGCTGATATAGCAGGTCTACAAGCGTTATTCGAGACCATGCCGAAGGACGCCAAAATCCAAGTAGCAGAGCAGTATTTGTTTCAGCCTATGCACGCAGCGCGGATCAAGCTTGCCCAATCCGGGAAGCTTGGCGAGGTGTCGCAGGTACAGGTTTCGGCTGCCCATGATTATCATGGAATTAGCTTGATTAGGCAGCTCTTGGGGATAGGCTTCGAACCAGCAGAGATTAGCGGGCAGGAGTTCGAATCGATGCTGATGAAAGGGCCAAGCCGTCAAGGCGATCCGCAGGAGGAGCAGCTGGCTCCGTCCATTCAAAGAATTGCAACCTTCCGCTTTGGCAATAAGCTGGCCGTTTACGATTTCACGGGCGATCAATATTTCTCATGGGTTCGCCGAAGCCGAATGCTGGTTAGGGGCAGCAAAGGGGAGCTCGTAGATAACGAAATGAGTTATTTGCATGATTTTGCTACTCCTATATATGCGGAGCTTCACCGCGTGGATAAGGGCCACCATGGAAACCTGGAGGGCTATTACCATCGCGGTGTAATGGCGGAAGGGGAGTGGCTGTACAGCAATCCTGCCGCTCCGGCAAGACTCAGCGATGACGAAATCGCGATTGCGACCTGTTTGCTCCGAATGGGTGATTTCGCCGCAGGGAATGGCCCGTCCTTTTATAGCTTGGCAGAGGCTGCTCAGGACCACTATCTTGCGCTTTTGATGGATCAGGCAATTATGACAGGTAAAACGATTCATTCCACTGTAATGGGTTGGGCCTTGGAATAGAAATGCTGAATGAAGCAAATATGAATTAGCTGCAAGCGGCTCTCTCAGGCAGGATCAATGGGAGAAGCCGCTTTATTTAGTACTAAAACATTTAATTGACAATGATTATCATTAACGAATATACTTCATTACAGAATAAAACAGATCGAAACCATTGGAGTAGAGGAGCAATCATAATGAAGTTCAAAGTCATGTCTTTTTTAGTGGCCTGCACGATCGTATTTACGGGCTGCGGCTCAAATGCTGTAGAGAATGATAAACCAGCCAACGAGACGGTCTCGACGAATGCGGCGAATGAAACGGCTGCAGCGGACGACGCATGGGCGCCGATTCTAGAGAGCTACCGGCAATTTACGATTGAGCAGGCAGACACTTTTATAATAGAAACGGAGAAGTTCGTAAAGGCCGTGAAAGACGGCGACGTGGAAACGGCCAAGAAGCTATATGCTCCTACACGTATGTATTTCGAGCGAATCGAGCCGATAGCGGAAGCGATTGGCGACCTAGATCCCAATATCGATGCACGGGAAAATGACGTTGAGGATAAAGATTGGCGCGGTTTTCACCGGATTGAGCAAGGGTTGTGGGAGAAAAACTCGACAGAGGGCATGGGAGAATATGCCGATCGCCTGCTAGAGGATGTCAAGCTGCTTCGCGCATTGATGGAAACCGTCGAGGTGGAGCCTAGCCTGCTCGTAACGGGTGCGGTAGAGCTGCTGAATGAAGTATCCTCCTCTAAAGTGACGGGTGAGGAAGAACGTTACTCGCATACGGATTTGTACGATTTCGCTGCGAATGTGGAAGGTGCAGACAAAATCTATCAGCTTGTTAAGGGTGAATTGAATAAGAAGGATGCAGCTCTAGACGAGCAGATTGGCAAAGGCTTTGCTGATCTGGAGTCGGCGCTTGCGGGTTATAAGTCGGGAGACGGCTATGTGTCCTATTTGGAATTGAAAGAAGAGGATACGAAAAAGCTAAGCCAGCTCATCGATGCGCTCGCAGAGCCGCTTTCGCAAATGGGGACCATATTGGAGGCATAGCCGCATGGACAAACCTACAGAATCTAATGAAGATCAAACGGAAAGCACAACCTCAGATAAAAAAATCAGCCGCAGGGATTTACTGCGGCTGGCTGGTGTTGGCGGGGCCGGCTTGTTGCTGGGAGCAACCGGAGTCGGCAATTTATTCTCGGGACAGATGCGCAGTGCGGCGAAACCAGCTTCGCAGGTTTCCCAAGACAAAGCAGGTGACATTGTCAGCTTCTACGGCAAGCATCAAGCCGGAATTACGACGCAGGCACAGGATTTTATCATCTTTGCTGCGTTTGACTTAACGGCAGCTGCGATAGATGACGTACGCAAGCTGTTTCAGGATTGGACCAAAGCGGCTGCGTCGTTGGCAAGGGGGGAGCTGCTGGGTGATGCGAACGACAACTTAAACTTGCCGCCATCGGATACGGGAGAGGCAGAGGGGCTATCCCCTTCGCGGACAACGGTTACCTTTGGCGTTGGCCCATCCTTTTTCGATGAGAGATACGGCTTGGCAGGGAAACGGCCTTCACCGCTCATTGACTTGCCTGCATTCGGAGGAGATGAGCTGCGCGAGGAATGGTCCGGCGGCGATATTGGCGTTCAAGTCAATGCCAACGACATCCAGATAGCTTTTCATGCGCTGCGCAATTTGGCCCGCATTGCCCGTGGGAAAGCCGTGCTGCGCTGGACGCAGGAGGGCTTTCAGCGCACAAGCAGCTCCGATCCGTCGGGAGCGACGCCACGGAATTTGATGGGGTTCCGTGACGGAACGGGTAACCCCGATGTAACGGACGAGGCCGAGATGAACAGCGTTGTATGGGCTTCTGCTGCGGATGGCACGGCTTGGATGAACGGGGGCAGCTATATGGCGGTTAGGCGGATTCGGATGCGGGTAGAGGTATGGGACCGCTCGACGCTTGGCGATCAGGAGGCTACCTTTGGAAGGCATCGCGCTAGCGGCGCACCGCTCGGCGCTGTTCGTGAAAGGGATAAGCTCGATCTGAACCAAAAGGATGAGAGGGGCAAGCCAGTCATCCCCATGAACGCTCATGTGCGTCTCGCGCACGGTGACGGTTCGGTGAAAATCCTGCGCCGCTCCTATTCGTATTCAAGCGGCATGGACAACAAAACGGGTCAACTCGATGCTGGTTTGCTTTTTATTTGCTATAATCGCGATTCTCGTAAGCAGTTTATCCCCATGCAGCAAAAGCTTGGCCAGAGCGACCTGTTGAACGAGTATATCGTGCATACGGGAAGCGCCGTATTTGCCTGCTTCCCCGGGGTCAAAGAAGGCGGCTATATCGGAGAAACGTTATTTTAGATGCGGGAGCTCGCAATGAAACCATAGAAGCTCTTCGGAATGAAAGGAGCGGACGAGCATGTTCGCACAACTTAGCAGCGGAATGGAACGTCATCTGAAACGTTTCGTCTCCGTTGTTTTTCTATTCGTCCTATTAGGGGCAACGGTTATGCCCGTTCATGCGGAAGAAGCGCAGGCGGCAGAGCTGAACCAATTGCTGCCGCTCGTCGGCAGCGCTTTGGTTGAAGCCGGGCAAGGCAAGTGGAAGGAAGCAAGCGTCCACGTAGACTCCGCTGCGGCAAAGTGGAAGCAGCTGAATCCAGCATCCACCAAGGAGTCGGCCGCTGTAGACTCGGCGTTTGCGGGTGCGGCGAAAGCGCTGGCGGAAGCCGGCAGCGCGGCAGATGAAGGTAACGGCAAGCAGTCGCTTTCTGCGCTTGCAAAGGCATTGAACAATTATGTGAAAAGCGTACAAGAGCAAGTCCCGCAGCTTGACGGGAAAGCTGCTGCGGCAAGCTTGCTTCCATTGATTGCGCAGCTGCTTGCGCATGTTGAAGCAGGGGAATGGGAGCAGGCGAATGCCGCTTACAAACAAATGAATGCGAGCTGGCCTAAGATCGAGCCGGCCGTAAGGGCGGATAACCATGTTGTATACGGAGGCTTGGAGACAAGGATGAGCATGCTGCGCATCGCTATCCAAGCCGATCCGCCCCGTGCCGAGCAAGCACAGACCGAGGGAGCCGCACTCATTCAGCTAGTTAATGATTATGTGGCGGGCAATGTCGCGGCCGCTACGGAGGAATCGGGCTTGACTGTTGCGGATGCCGTAGACATTCTGGCACAGGCGTTAAACGACATTCAGCTCGGCCATTATCCCGAAGCGGCAGGCCAAATGAATGCATTCATTGCTTCATGGCCGGCAATCGAAGGAGAAGTTCAGCTCCGTTCTGCAGCGGTGTACAGCCGCATTGAAATTCAGATGGCTGAGGCAGGCGGATATTTGGCATCGAATCCTCCTGCTGCGGATAAAGCAGAGGCGATCATTGCAGAAATGCTGAGCAAGCTGGAGCCGATGATGCAGGAAACGCGATACACGGCTTGGGATGCGGGTATGATCCTGCTCCGGGAGGGGCTTGAAGCAATACTGGTTCTCTCGGCGCTGCTTGCATACTTGCAGCGTACGGGTAACCAGGACAAGCGAAAGTGGGTATGGTCAGGCGTGTGGGTGGGGCTATTGCTGAGCGGCATCATGGCTGTCCTATTAACATATGCGATTGCCCAGGTTGCAGCGGGGAGCGCTCGCGAATCGGTAGAAGGCATTGCCGGTTTATTATCCGTGGCGCTTATGATTACGGTCGGCAATTGGCTGCATAATAAGTCCAACATCCGCAACTGGAACCAATACATTGATAAGCAAATGAACCGTGCGTTGGCACGCGGAAGCCTATGGTCCCTGTTTGCGGTTTCCGGGCTAGCCATTTTCCGCGAAGGTGCTGAAACAACGATTTTTTATGTCGGCATGGCACCATCGATTGCGCCTTTTCAGCTCGCGCTCGGCTTCGGTGTTACATTCATATTGCTGCTGGGGCTCGGCTACGCCATCATTAGGTTCAGCGCGAAGCTTCCGGTACGCCCTTTTTTCCTAGTGGCGTCCGTACTTATCTATTACTTAGTCGTTCGTTTTCTCGGAGAAAGCATCCACTCCTTGCAGGTATCGGGCTGGGTGCCGTCTCACACGGCTTCTAACCTGCCGACAATTGGCGCGATAGGCGTATACCCAACCTGGGAGACTACTCTCCCGCAGCTTGCGGTGCTTTTGTTTATAATCATTAGAATCGGTAGGACACAGCTTCGCAAAGACGGGTCAAAGACAAGCTTGCGCGCCTGAAATGGCAGCACAGGCTCTGGTGTCAGGCGACACCCGTATTTTTGAAAATTTAAGAAATTATTGGTTACGCGCGATAAAGTATTCCTCTATTTCAACGAGAAACGCATACCCTCCTCTTGCAGAGGACGGCGAAACCGTTTCTTCTTGTGCTTCATGTGATACTAAATACGGTTAAGCAATAAGGAAGCGGCGGTTTGCTCAAGCATAGCTTGGCGATAGGCGAATCGATGGGGTTTATGGTATGATTTCTGGAAAAGGGAGGTATCGGGGTGAAGGGACAAAGCATTCTTATATCCGCGCTTGTATTTGCGCTTCTAATCGCGATTTTCGCCGTTATAAACGTGGATTCGGTGCAGGTTAATTTCCTATTTACGAAAACGACGCTTCCGCTTATCCTTGTAATCTTGGCATCGACGCTGCTCGGCGGTCTTACGGTAGGTCTTCTTGGCATGATACGGCAAATTCGGCTTCAGCGCACAATAAAAACGTTGGAGAAGCAGCTGGCGGAGCTTTCTCAAGAAGGAAGCCTGCCGGGAACAGCCGGAAAAGCAATAAGCGGCGAGCAAGAAAAAGCGGCGTTCGTGCCGCAGAACGAGTAACTTATTAGTGATAGCGGGGGCATCTATGTTTATTTATACGTATGCATGTCATGAGGATGAGGCGGCCTTGTGTGCGCTTGAGCTCCAGCTGTTGTTCGGAGAGCCAGCCTCTGGAGGCGTATGGCTTAGCAGGCGAAATATCGCCGTTGACCGCAGCCCTTTCATGAAGCGGCGGATCGAGGTTTCGATGCAAGCGGATAGTCTGGAGCATCTTCTTTCTCAGCTATCATCCGTAGAGCTAGACGGTTTGACGTTCAAGGTTCTGTATACGCAGGGCGACGCAGCTGTCTCTTACGAAGAGCAGAGACAGCTGGAGCGGTCTGCAGGCGCGGTAATCCGCGGCAAAGCAGATATGCGAAAGCCTGAGCGGTTGTTTGGATTAACCAAGCTAAATGGAAGCTGGTTTTTCGGCTTGCTCGAGGAGAATAGCGCAGCGTGGCTGAAGCATCAGAGCAAGCCGCAAAACTATTCCACTGCGCTCCCGACAAGGGCAGCACGTGCGATCGTCAATATAGCAGCAGGTGCAGCGACGGAGGGGCTTAGCCTTGTCGATCCTTGCTGCGGCATGGGCACGGTTCTTATTGAAGCTTTATCAATGGGGATCGCCATCGTCGGCTTCGATCACAATCCGCTGGCGGTGAAGGGAGCGAGGGTCAATCTGGCCCATTTCGGCTATCCCGATCTTGTTAAGCTTGGCGATATGCGGTTTCTCGAAGGGACGTATGATTCGGCAATCGTTGATATGCCATACAATTTGTGCTCCGTGCTGCCGGAGAATGAGCAGCTGGCTATGTTGGGGAGCATAAAAGGATGGGCGAAACGCGCGGTCATCGTAACGACGGAACCGATCGAGCGACAGCTGGGTTTGGCGGGCTTGCGCATAACAAATCACACAACCCTGAGCAAAGCCTCTTTTACCAGATATATAAGTGTAGTAGAATAAGAAATACGTAGCGCATGAAGCGAGGTGAACCTATGTCTACAATCGAACAAAACGAATCCGCAGAGCAGCCGAAGAAGCTGACTCAAGCGGAGAAAGCGAAACAGCTGCTTGCCCAGAAGAAGCAAACGAAAGCTGGCGGAGCCCCTGGCCAAACGCATCTTTCTACCGGGACGCAGGCACTGAAGAGCCAGAACACGAAGAAAGTAAACAACCAGCGTAAAAAAATGGGCGTATAATCTGCCGACTAGGCAAGCTTAACGCAGCAATAGCTAAGGAGGAGCGCCAGCTGGAAACAGCTAGGCGTTCTTCTTTTTGCCCAGGCCTTCCCGGCACCTATTCCTCTCGCATAACGTAAAATAATGGACGGGAGCAGAAAAAAAGGGGCAGAGAAGCATCAATCGCAGCTTTCATGTGCCCGGACGCATAAGCTGACCGCAACAGCGTTTGTCTGGAAAATTGAACTTCAAGGAAATAACAAATAGATCGAAGAATGATATTTGCTGCTATCCCACATAATGAATATACGCACATGATTTTGGAGGGATTCGTTATGACGGCGACCAAACCATCACGCATGAATATTTATTTGCTTGCCGGTGTCGCAACATCCAATAGCATTTTTACCGAATGCAAAATAAAGCTTGAAAAACTGTTCCAATCCGATGGCATCGAGCCTGCCATTCATGTCATTTTCCCATACGGCGATGCAAGCCGGAATTTAGTCAGGCAGGTGCTTGAGGTCAGAAGCGACCTCTCCAACCGTTTAACTGCGGGCAGAATCGGAGGCAGGCACGCTCTTGAAAAGATTAAAGAAACCTTTAGCGGGGAGCGCATGCTGCTGATTGGCCACAGCGGTGGCGGAGCAGCAGCCTATCAGGCGGCGAAGATGCTTCATGAGCAGGAAAAAATCGAGGACTTTCGCATCGTACAGGTCGGCTCGCCAAGAACGCCGATTGATCCCAAGCTGCAGAGCCACGTAAGCTATTTCCATTCCATTGACAGTCTGGGCAAGCTTAATGATCCGATTAGCCGAATCGGGACATGGGGCGGCTGGAGCCGGGACCGCTATACGATGCCGAGATGGAATCGCATGAAGTACGCGCCTGGTTATGTCGAGGGCATTCCGATGGTAGGGGGACATGCCGATTATTTCCGTCACACGGAGGATTATGCAGACCAAGAGGCAATCTGCAACCTCGATAAAACGGTTGACCGCGTGCGCGGCTGGTTGAAAGGGTGGGTGTGATCCTTTACACTAAAGAAGAGGCAGGCAGGCGAGAGATGGGCTTAATCGCAGGCTTGTGCGACTTAGGGGGTGGGGAATCACATGGCGAATACACATACGTATTCCAAAAAGGAAGAAGTCGCGAATGCCGTAACGCATGGCATTGGTGCAGCGCTAAGCGTTGCTGCTCTTGTGCTGTTAATCTTTTTTGCAGCTTCGAAAGGAACGGCTCTGCATGTGGTCAGCTTTACGATATACGGAACGGCCATGCTTCTGCTTTACGCGGCTTCTACGCTTGTACACAGCTTTCCGGCAGGAAAAGCGAAGCGCATATTCGAGTCGCTTGACCACTCGTTCATCTACGTCTTTATTGCAGGCACCTACACACCGATTCTGTTCCATATCGTACAAGGCAAGCTTGGCTGGATTCTGTTTGGCATCGTTTGGGGAGCCGCTCTCATCGGCGTGGTCTTTAAGGCGTTTTTTGCTTCTAAATTTTTATTTACTTCAACGCTCATCTACATTGCAATGGGATGGATTATCGTCTTCGCTTGGAAGCCCTTGAGCGAGCACTTAGCCCCTGGAGGGCTGCAGCTGCTCATTACTGGAGGCTTGCTCTACACTTTCGGTACCGTGTTTTACGTGTGGCGAGGATTTCCTTACCATCATGCGGTATGGCATCTGTTCGTGCTTGGAGGATCGATTGTTCATTTCTTTGCGATTCTGGTCTATGTACTTCCTGTTCGGCTATAGTGAAACAACTCTCATTCTCCATGAACATGTTTTCATGGAGACAGAGATTTGCTTCACTATTTTTTTTGCGGACAGACAATGGAAGCTAGAGCTGAATGTCCGGGCACCAGCCGGGAGGATCGGCGCAAATTGAAACGGCAAAGGCGGGATCCTCATTCACAAGGTCGGCGAAATAGCTCGAAAGAATATGGTTCCCAGCGACGGACCCCATCCGAAACGAGCGCTTGACTTCGCCTTTTACATGCATATAATAGTAGGTTTGTTTGGTTTTGGGTGATTGGTAGACGAGCGTAGGCAGGTGGGGGACGATGTCGAATTCGTTTTGAAATCGCCAATGGGTCGCAATTGCGGCATTGTAGCTGCTTGCGAATTTAGGATCTCCTACCCTCGGCGCGCCAAACGTATAGATGATCGGCGCCGCAAACGCGGAATTACTCGCGATATCCATGGCTGCAAGCGTTGCGAGCGCCCCGCCCAAGCTATGGCCGGTGATAAACAAGGGCTTATCCGAAGGAAGCTGTTTTAATAAATCGAGAATGCGGGTACGGGCAGACATATAGATGTCTGTAAATCCCTTATGCGTAAGACCGTTGTTTTTAACGGGCCGATAGGAGGTTTGTTGAGCGATGAAGTCCGAAACCCAATCTACGGCGGATCCGCTGCCGCGAAATGCGAGAACGGAGGCTCTCTCGGAGGTTAGAACGAATCCGAATCGTTCTTCGCTGTTATCATACGCTTTTGCCGTGAATTCACCGACTAAGCTGTAGCCTCTTGGTACAAGAAACAGGCCGTCATTATTATTGTACTGCATGTAGGTTTGACCGCAAACGGCAGCTAGAAACAGTGCCGTTCTGAGATCGAGCTCCTGTGGAGCCTGGGCAGTTCTTGAGTTTGCTCCCATATCCATCCCTCCGCTCATGCGCCTTACGTCCATTCCGATGTTGTATTGTATGAAGGCGCGGGCAGATGGGTACCAGCGGAAAACATAGACTTTACGACACCATTCCAAGTATAATCGTGGATGAAAGCCGATTCTGAAAGGGGATTCATAGATGACACTTCAAATAGGTATAGTGGGAACAGGCTGGTTCGGCATGATGCATGCAGAGAAGCTGGCCAAGCTAGACGGCGTAAAGGTAACAGGTTTTGTTGCAACAAGCCAGCAGAAAGCCGACGAGGCTGCCAGGCGCTTTGAAGGATCAAAAGGCTATTCTTCCATTCACCATATGTTGGACGACCGTAAGTTCGACGCGGTGTATATATGCGTGCCCCCATTCGCGCATGGCGAGATTGAGAAAGCGCTCATTGCGCGCGGCATCCCGTTTCTCGTCGAAAAGCCGCTCGGCGTAGACGAGGAGCTGCCGACTGAAATCCTTAAGGGCATCGAGGAAAAGAAACTCATTACCTCAGCAGGCTACCACTTCCGTTATATGGAGGGGACAGACCGTGCCAAAGAGCTGCTTCGCGAGCGTACGGCTTTAATGGCACTTGGCTATTGGATGGGTTCGATGCCTGGGGTAAGCTGGTGGCGTAAAATGGAAGGCTCCGGCGGGCAATTCGTCGAGCAAACCACTCATATCGTCGATCTGCTCCGTTATACGTTAGGTGAAGTAAGCGAGGTTTATGCTGCTTACGGCGAGCGCTATATGAGCACTGTCGAGGAGGGTGTATCGGTACCGGATGTAGGAACCGTTACCCTAAAGCTAGCCGGAGGCGCAGTTGCTACCATTAGCAATACATGCGCGATTCCGGCCGGAGAACGTTCGGGCTTGCACATCTATACGAATAAAGGCGTGCTTGAGCTTGGGCATAGCGGATTGATCGATACGGAAGCCGGCCGCAAAACGGAATATGCGAACCGTCAGGATCCGTATGGGCTGGAGAACGATGCATTCCTGCATGCAGTCAAGACGGGAGATCCTTCACGCATTCGCTCTACCTATGCTGATGCGATGCTGACGCACCGTGTAACGATTGCTGCTAACGATTCCGCGCGCACGGGACTTCCGGTGAAATTATAAGTTTAAACATACAAAAAACCGTCCAGAGGAAATTCCCTCCGGACGGTTTTTGTCATGTATATGCTAGGTACAACGGCTAGGCATAATCGGCTTTATTTCCTATGCGACCGACTCTTCTCCTCGGAAGCAGAGGAAGCCGATGCCTTCACGCGGCTATCCTTCCTGCGGTCGGACCGTTTCACCTGGATCGGTGCGTCCTCGGCAGCTACAATCTCCTTCGGCGACCGTCCATTAAGCAGATCGCCGGTCCAGCCTTTCTTCCACAGCCAAACGTACATGCACAACGTAATGATGACAATGGCTCCGATCATTGCTGCGAAGCTCCATTTGTATTCCTTGAAAGGGAGATTCTCGAAGTTGACGCCCCATATGCCCCCTATAATGGTGGCTGGCAAGAATAATACGGTAAAGATCGTCAGCGTCTTCATAATGTCGTTGCCCCGAAAGTTAGAGATGGCATCGTCCATGGATATCAATGTATCGATCTCCAGCGCATAGTGCTTGAGCAGCGCTTCAATCCTCTCTAGCTTGTGCGTAATTCTTTGGAAGCTGTCCGATTCGGTCAGGTCGTCCATGAACGCTTCCTTGGCAGCGCTGTGCACTTCGCGTACCGGAATGAATAGATGGCTCCAATGCAGCAGATCGTAACGCCGCTCAAAGATGATATCGATGAGACCTGTCCGATTCTCTTGGCGCATCGTGGTCTCCAGCTCGCCAAGCCGTTTCTCGAATCCATCCAAGCCGGCATGGAACGTATCCAGTATAATGCTGAGCATAATGAACATCGCTTCGGGAGCAGTCGCGCAGCTCTCGAGCTTCGGAGCATGCTGAACGGCCTGCAGTCTTAGCGGTAAGCGCATATCCTCATGCATCGTTAGCAGCTTCTTATCGGTAAGCCAGAAGTGGAAGGGCTGCACGTCTGCTTGGTCATCCGTTACTTGGAACATAAGGGTGCCATAAAGCAGCTTGCCTGAGCGTGAAGTTTCCCCAACGGATATATTATTTGTTCGCCTGCCCGCGCACTCGTCGACCCAAGCTGCGGATTCTGGAAATTGCAGTTTTAGTTCATCCATGTGCTGCTCTGCCGCGTCTTGCTCTTGCTTCGTAAAGGCTTTAACGGCTCTTTGCTCTTCTCGCGAAGAGGCTGCTAATTTATGCGCATTTTTTCTGCTGGGCAAGGGCTCATCCCTGACGGTTTGCTGCCTTGCTTGCTGCAGTACATGCCATTCCCATCCTGCGGGATAGCGAAGCATCCGATGGATCATCGCTTTGCCTCCTGCTTGTCCGATTTTCCAATATCTATTGCTTCATCATACCGCGAACTGCATCGATGCACAACCTGATCATTGGATTCAAGCGATCCTTTATGTTTCTGCGCCATCATTCTACACAATGCGACTTATTCCGCCAAAACAGGGCATACCAACGTTAGCTTGAACTATAAAGTGTACTTTTATTTGGTTTGTAATCAGGAGGGATAATCGATGGCAAGGAAAATTGGCGTATTTGCTACGGAACAACAAGCCATAACTGCGATCAACCAGCTGGAGCAAGCGGGCTTTACGAAAGGCGAGCTGAAGGTGCTTGCCAAGGATTCCGAGCATTCAAGGCGCATCGAGGCTGACAGCGACGTCCATGTTGACGAGCTTCGAGAGCTTGAAGACGTGTCCGAGCATGAAGGCAACAGCATATTCGGAATGGCTGCGGCAACCGGCTACGCGGGTAATGGGACGAATGCGGTACTTGGCATGACGGGATACGGCACTGCTCCGTATACGGTAGGAGGCAATGCTTTTGCCGCAGCCTGGCTGTTCGGGGCTGACGAGCATATTAGCGCGCTCCAAGCGCTCGGCCTTGATGATGAAGAAGCGGAAATATGCAAGCAAGCGCTCCAGGGCGGCTCGGTCATCGTGATGGTTGAAACCGATGAGACCAAATCGATGCTCGATAAGGATGGCGGGCCGGATTTATCGCGGCTGGGCGCGGCGGAAGCCGTTTTCCGGACATGCAGCGCTTCATTGATCGTTGCAGGAGCATAAGGATATAAGAGAAGGAATAAAAAAGAAGTCTCATTTATTACGCAAGAAGGTGCTTGCGGATAGATGAGGCTTCTTCTATTGGACTTATGATGCTCTTTAAACCTTGGTTAAGGATTGACGATCCAGCTTGACGATCTCCGCTAAAGGGTGTTCCTCGCCGCGAATCAAGCAGCGGAGCAAATTGGCTGCAATCATACTGTATACGGTGCCGTTGCCGCCATAGCCGAGGCAGTAATACACATTGCTCCATGATGGGTCGACTCCGATAAAAGGCAGGCTGTCACGTGATTCCCCGAAGGTGGCGCTCCATTCAAACTCGATCGGAGCCTGCAGCTGAGGAAAGAGAGCCTGGAGCTGTTCAAGCAGCTTCTCGCTACGTTTCTTTCGCTCCTTATCGCTATGCAGCGGCTGCTCGATCTCTTCATCTAGCCCGCCAACGACTACTCGCCCATCGATAGTTGTGCGCATGTATAAGTAGGGGCGAGCGGTTTCCCACACTAGAAACCGCTCATGCCAGCTCCGGAAATCGGACTGAACGCCGGTAACGATCGCGAAGGAACGGTTCAGCTCCGCTTTGATCAGCTTGCCGCGCAGCTCCTCAGGCTCATATCCAACCGCATAGACGACATGCTCGGCCTCTACCTCATAGCCACTCGCCGTTCTTAGCAGGTGATGCCCATTCGGGAGGGTCTCATGTGCGACAACGTCGGTATTCTCGTGAATCTCGAGTCCGGCGCGGGCAGCGGCGTCTGCAACCGCGTTAACGAATTGATAAGGATTGACCTCAGCATCTCCGTGTGCAACGATTGCCCCCGATTTGCGGAAGGGGAAGTGAGCCTCGATTTGTTCAGGCGCCCAGAACTCAACATCCAGGCCGCAAGCGCTCAATGCCTCGAATTCTTTCTTTAGCTTGGGTAAGTCTTGCTCCGTTGAAGCATAATAGAGGCTGCTTCTCCTGATAAGGCCTACGTCAACCGGGAGGCTCCTCGCTGCTTCTTCAAGCGAATCCACGGCATCCTTGCATGCCCTATAGAAGAGCTGCGCATCATGCTCACCGATTTGGTCGATCAAATCGGTGAGCATGATGTCATTGCAGAACTGAAGCAAGCCGGTATTGGCGGAAGTGCTTCCGCCCGCAACCTGGCCTCGCTCAAGCATAACGGTGCTTAGTCCGCTCTTCACGAATTCGGCTGCGCAAATCGATCCGGACATGCCGCCGCCGATGATCGCAACCTGCGTTTTCTTGTTCGTTCGCAGCGGCTCATATTCCATCGTTTCGTTTAATGTTACCGGCCAATATAGTTTTCCGGTATATAGTTCCTTCATGGCTCATCACTCCCTAAGGTAGTATTACCCGAAATGACGAATATGAAGCGGCCGGAAGACCATACTAGAGCATGCCGGAAAACGGTACTATTAATCGGTTAGGCTCTTCATGGCATTGCGGTAGGCTGTAGGGGATTGTCCGTAAAGACGGCGGAATTGCTTGGAGAAATAAAGCGCATCCTGCAAGCCTACCGAAGCCGAAATTTGTTCGATGGTCAGCTCGGGCCGCTCGCGAAGCATATGCCTGGCTTTGTCGATGCGAAGCTTAAGCAGGAAGGAGACTGGCGATTGCCCGGTTCGCTGCTTGAAGAGACGCGACAGGTATGCTCTGTTATACCCAAGGGACTCGGACATATGGGCAATGGAGACGGGATGCGCGTACTGGGTCGATAAATAATGGACAACCTGCTGCAGCAAATGGTCTCCCTCTGGCTGTCCGCTGTTCAGCGAGCCGCTGCTTGAAGCATGCAGCAATATCTTGTACTCAGCAATCAGCAGATGCAGGTAGCCAGCGGCCTTCATGTCCGCTGCGGCGCCGCCTCGCCGGAATGTCTCGAAAATCTGGCGAAACAGCGCTCCCGTCCGGCGCTTGTCTGGCGTAAACACTACCTGGCGCCCTTCCGCGAAGCCAGCAGCGGCAACGAGGTGAGACGCGTGCGATCCTTTAAAAGCGACCCAGCGATACCGCCACGGATATTCGCTGTCGGACTCGTAGCTGATCAGCTGTTCCGGTTCAATTAGAAAGGTATGGCCCGCATGCAGCTCATGCCTAATGCCGTCGCATATGAAATGGCCTCTTCCTTCTAGGACGGTATGCATCAAATAGAAGTCGTAAACCTTCGGTCCAAGCCGATGGAGAGGTTTCGTCTGGCTTTCACCCGCGAACAGCACATTAAGCGGCGAGGCGTCGCTGAGGGAGATAACCGGGTTGGAGGCAACCGTATACATATCCTGCTGCATTTTACTTTTCACCTGCTTCATAATGAATTAGGAATGTGACCGAATGTAGGTTTTACATAATCATAGCATGTCCGCTTAAGACGTGAAAAGTCACATAAATCCATATAATGAGCATTTGGCGCCATTTCGTTTCATCCCTCATTCCCTTATACTGAAGTTGCAATCAACTCACACTAAATTGATAAAAAGGAACGTGATAGCAAATGGCAAACATTGACGCGCTAACACAGCAATTCATACAGCAATACGGCGGAGAAGCGGGCGACATCGCCGTATTCCATGCTCCGGGCCGTGTCAATCTAATCGGCGAGCATACGGACTACAATGGCGGCTACGTTTTTCCGGCGGCGCTGACCTTCGGAACGACGCTGCTTGTACGCAAGCGTGCAGACAACCAGCTCGGCCTGGCAACAACAAACTTTCCTTCTTCTAAAAGCTTCTCGATCGATTCCATCGCGTATGACGAGGCGGATGACTGGATGAACTATCCGAAGGGCATCGTCTATGAGCTGCAACAAACAGGCGTGCAATTCAGCAGCGGCTACGATCTGCTCTATCATGGGGAAATTCCAAACGGCGCAGGACTATCCTCGTCTGCTTCCATCGAAGTCGTTACGGCATTCGCGCTGCAAACGCTCGAAGGCCTTGAGACCGATAAGGTGAAAATCGCGCTGCTCTCCCAGAAATCGGAGAACGAGTTCAATGGCGTGCAATGCGGCATCATGGACCAGTTCGCCGTGGCAAACGGCAAGAAGGATCACGCGATCCTATTGATGTGCGATACGCTTGAATATGACTTGATTCCTTTCGATTCAGGAAATTACAAGCTCGTAATCGGAAACACGAACAAGCGCCGCGGCCTTGTTGATTCGGCCTATAACGAGCGCCGTGCCCAGTGCGAGCAAGCGGTTGTCGATTTGCAAGCGGCATTCCCTGCTATTACGCTGCTTGGCCAATTGAGCCTGGAGCAATTCAATTCCGCCAAACATTTGATCAAGGATGCAACGGTGCAAAAACGCGCTCAGCACGTTGTAGAAGAAATCGACCGCGTCCTGCAATCGATCAAAGCGCTCAAAGCCAATAACCTTGCAGAGTTCGGCCAGCTGATGAATGGCTCGCATGACTCGTTGCGCGATCTTTATGAAGTAACGGGCGACGAGCTTGACGCGATGGTTGCGGCGGCGCGACAGGTACCGGGCGTGCTAGGCTCCCGCATGACGGGTGCTGGCTTCGGCGGCTGTACGGTTTCCCTTGTTCATGAAGACAGCATCGATGCGTTCCAAGAAGAAGTGGGCCGCAAATACAACGAAGCAACGGGCTTAACGGCTGATTTCTATGTATGTACGATCGGCAATGGCGTAGAACGTCTCGTCTAATAGATCCAGGCAGACACAAACAGATCCAGGCAGACACAAACGAATAGAGAGGGGAAATGAATCATGGCCGTTTTAGTAACTGGCGGAGCAGGCTATATTGGCTCGCACGCGGTAGCAGCGCTTCAGGAGCGCGGAGAAGAAATCGTAATCGTCGATAATATGCAGCAGGGGCATCGGAAAGCATTGCTTGGAGGCAAGCTTTATGAGGGCGACCTTCGCGATGCGGCGTTCATGGATACGGTATTCCAAGAAAACGAAATCGACGCGGTTATTCATTTTGCCGCGAATTCGCTCGTAGGCGAAAGCATGAAGGATCCGGGCAAGTATTATCACAACAACGTATTCGGTACGCTATGCTTGCTGGAGAAAATGAATGAATACAATGTTCGAAAAATCGTTTTCTCGTCAACGGCGGCAACCTACGGCGAGCCGGAGAACGTGCCGATCGACGAGTATGACCGTACGCTTCCGACCAATGCTTACGGCGAAACGAAGCTGGCTATGGAAAAAATGATGAAATGGTTCGACGTGGCCCATAATATCAAATTCGTGTCGCTTCGTTATTTCAACGCGGCTGGGGCGCATGAAAGCGGAAAAATCGGGGAGGATCACAGCCCGGAGACGCACTTGATTCCAATCGTTCTTCAAGCAGCGCTTGGACAGCGTCCACACATCTCCGTATTCGGTGAGGATTACGAGACAGCGGACGGCACGTGCATCCGCGATTACATTCATGTAAGCGACCTTGCGGATGCGCATGTGCTTGCGGTAGATCGCCTGCGCGGCGGCGCGGACAGCGCGGTATACAACCTTGGCAATGGAACGGGCTTCTCCGTTAAGGAAGTGATTGAGATTGCGCGTGCCGTTACGGGGAAAGAAATTCCGGCGGTATTCGAAGCTCGCCGTGCAGGAGATCCGGCGACGCTCGTTGCTTCGTCAGACCGTGCACGCAAAGAGCTCGGCTGGAATCCGAAACGCGACAAGCTGGAGGATATCATTAAGAGCGCTTGGAGCTGGCATGAAGCCAATCCAAACGGCTATGGCGACAAGTAGGAAACGGGCTTAACGGAAAGGGGCAACAACAAGTGTCAAACCAACAACAAGCGCAATCCGCGCAGGATGCGCTGATTCTAATAGAAAGATTGCTGCAATTCGCAGAACAGCGCAAGCTGCTTGCGGGCCAATTGGACACGCATGCAGCAAGAAATCAACTGCTCGATTTATTCGGCTTCACTGAAGCTTACGAAGGAGAAGCCATCGTTGAGCAATTGGACAGCGCGGTTCCGCTGCTTGAGCCGCTGCTCGATTATGGCTTTGCGATTGGATTGATTCCTGACAATACGACGACCTATCGCGATCTTCTGGATGCACGCATAATGGGCATGCTATTGCCGCGTCCATCCGAGGCGAGTGCTTCGTTCCAGAGCACGGCGAAGGAGGAAGGGCTGAAGGCGGCTACGGACGCGTTCTACAACCTCAGCATCGATTCCAACTATATTCGAATGGACCGTATCCGCAAAAACCTTTACTGGCTGCATGATACGGCGTTCGGCAAGCTTGAAATTACGATTAATCTTTCGAAGCCGGAGAAAGACCCGAAGGAAATCGCGCTGCTCAAAACGATGCCGCAAGCAAAATATCCGAAGTGCCTGCTCTGCATCGAAAATGTAGGCTATGCAGGACGGCCTGATCATCCTGCTCGCCAAAATTTACGCGTATTGCCGCTTACTCTTCAGAATGAGCAATGGTATTTCCAATATTCTCCATACGTTTATTACAATGAGCACAGCATCATTTTCAAAGGCGCGCATGAGCCCATGGTTATTTCCCATTCATCCTTTGCGCGGCTGCTGGACTTCGTTGAGCTATTCCCGCATTATTTCATAGGCTCCAACGCTGATTTGCCGATCGTTGGCGGGTCCATACTCAGCCATGACCATTTCCAGGGCGGAAGGCATGTGTTCCCGATGGAGGCTGCTTCTACAGATATCCTGTTCGTTGATCCGAAGCTGCCCGGCGTGCGCTTTGGTATCGTGAACTGGCCGATGTCTGTCGTGCGGGTCAACGGGTCCTCCAAGGCAGACGTGCACAGCGCCGCCTGCCGGATGCTCGATGAGTGGCGAGCTTATAGCGACGAATCGGCTGACGTGCTTGCATTCACGGAGGAAGAGGGCGGGAAGCGAACGCCTCACAACACGATCACGCCGATCGCCCGCTTGCGGGACAACGGAGAATATGAGATCGATCTGGTGCTTCGCAACAACCGCACAAGCGAGGAGCATCCGGATGGCATTTTCCACCCACATAAGCATCTTCACCACATTAAGAAAGAGAATATCGGATTAATCGAAGTAATGGGTCTAGCGGTGCTGCCTGGACGTTTGAAGGATGAGCTGGGACAAATCGCTGCTTACTTAACAGAGGGTTCCGCGGCTGATCCGGCGGCGCTCCAAGCAGCGGAGCATCCGCTTCATCAACACGCGGGCTGGCTGCTGTCGCTTATCGAGCAATTCGGTACGGCAAACACGGCTGATCAAGCCAAAGCCATCGTCGAATCCGAGACAGGCGACAAATTCCTTGACGTGCTGAAGGATGCTGGCGTATATAAACGGACACAAGCCGGCACAGCGGCATTTGAGCGATTCTTAACGTCGATTGGGCTTCAGAAAGCTTAATATAGCTAGACCTCCATTCCCAGAGCTTGCTGCGAGGGTATGGAGGTTTTCTTTTTTTGATCTGCATGTGATAAAACGGATGTATATTTATGAAAAGTGAAATTATATTAATTTGTAAAGTGACAAAATTTATGGTATTTTTTATATGATAAACAAAGCATTATGAATTATTATATTTATAACTCTATAAACTATTTATCGGAGGGGTCAAGATGTCCGAAAAAATGCTGCCGCTGGACGACTTTTTGCAGCTGAGCACAGATGAGCAAGTAGAGAAGCTTAAACGCTGGAAGATGGATTATACGCTTAAGGATATCCGCGAGGCTTGGAATTTCAAACACTCTGCGCAATATTACATGCTGCTGAAGAAGCTGCGCATCTATGAAAGAGTTGTGAATAAATCAGATAAATTTTACCCTGTTCAGGAGCAGCTGATCGCACGGGCGAACGCAGGCGGAGACCGTGGATGGTCCGGCTCTAATGCACTGTCAGAGCGCAAGCTGCCAGCAGACAGCTTTGACTATCAGCTGAATATGGCCTTGAGCGGCCCGGAGCTTGCGGATAAGCTGGAGCGAATTGCCCATTTCCTTAAAGGCGAGCATAAAGAGGTTTCTATTAAGCTGTCGATCGTAGGCGTGGAAGCGGAAGAGGAAGAACAGAATTAGTTGATTGGCGAAAAGAACCGAGCTAGGCGCAGTTGCCAGGCTCGGTTCTTCTTTTGTCGCAATATGAAAATAAATGTCTGATACTGGAATATATTGTTTAAAAATGTTCTTATTGGATGCGGAGCTTGCCAAGCTCGGATACTAACGCTTCAACTTCGCTTATGCTGAATTTTTCCTTGGATGCGACTACCTCATACAGATCTCTTATATCTTCATATTTGCCGAGGTCGAAGTTGGATGCTTGCATAGCGGCAGCGGAAGCCATTTTGAGCTTTGTTTTAATGACATCGATCATAAACTCGACGTTTTCTTGGGTTTGCTGGTCTAAATTAGTCATGGAGTGCCTCCTGAATGGTATTCGAGCCGAAAAGGTCTCGAAGGATATGGTTTCTTCGTACGTGTTTGCAATGCTGCAATTGTATCATGTTTCAATCGGCAATGACTACAAATTGAACAGTATCTTAAAATTGGATACAATTAAACAGAAATGAAAAGTATACGATCACAGGGCAGGTGCACGGCCACGGAACAGCTAACGAAATTCGAAATAGAACCCTTTCTTGCTTCCATTGCAGCAAAGCACAGTGATCGCGACAGCATCGTTTTCGTATGTATCGGCAGTGACCGGTCCTCCGGAGATTCCTTGGGGCCGCTCATCGGGAGCATGCTCAAGGAGCGCGGCTGGAAGCACGTGATCGGAACCTTGCAGTCGCCATGCGATGCACACGCTGTCGAGCGGGCAGTGCAAGTCGTTCCGCAGGAAGCGACGGTCATCGCAATCGACGCCTGTTTGGGCAAGCCGTCCTCCATTGGCCGCTTTTTGGTAGCGGAAGGCCCGCTTCAGCCGGGCAAAGCAATCGGCCGCAGGCTGCCTCCGATCGGGCAGTTCAGCATCGCCGGCGTCGTTAATGCGAACGGTCCCAAAGCCTATTGGATGCTGCAGACGACATCCCTCTACCAGGTCATGCGTATGGCACGCGATGCGGTAGACGCAATTGAGACAGCATGGATCAAGGATGAGGAAATGGAACAGGACAAAGCGGGCATCAATGAATGGAAAATTCCGATTGTATAAAGGAGTATGAGAAATATGGGTAAAGAAGAAGCTTGGGAAATAGATTCAATCGCGCAGCGCAAGGTATTGCTTAATAACGGCTTAGAGCTTGCGTATTATGACTCCCATCCCCATGACGGAGGCGCGGCCGACGACATTACTGATGTTGTTGTATTGCTGCACGGCTATTGCGGTAGCTCTGCCTATTGGGAGCATATCGTAGAGGAGCTGGAGCAATCGGTACGTATCCTTGCGCCGGACGCTCGCGGCCATGGCAGAAGCTCAGCGCCTGAAGAAGAAGTCTATACGATGGAGAAATATGCGGACGACGTCGCAGAGCTGCTCATTAAGCTAAATGTTCATAATGCGGTGCTGCTAGGCCACTCTTTAGGCGGCTATATCACCTTGGCGTTCGCTGAGAAATACAACAAGAAGCTGTCTGCTTTTGGACTTATCCATTCGACAGCGCTACCGGATGGCGAAGCTGCGAAGGAAAACCGGGATAAAGCCGTTGCGGCATTGGAGCAAAACGGCGTGCCTGCATTCATTGACGGCTTGATTCCAAAGCTTTTTGCGCCTGCTAACGTAGAAGCGCTGCAAGGCGAGGTTGAGCGCGGCAAAAAGATCGGATATGGCACATCGCTGCGTGGTGCAGTAGCGACAGCTAAAGGGATGAAGGCCAGGGAAGACCGCAAGAACGTCATAGTGCAGTCTGAGCTGCCTGTTCTGCTCGTAGCTGGCGCAAATGATAAAGTGATTCCGCTAGAGAGCGCGTATGCAGCGGTAAACGCCCAAACAACGAAGGTACAGCTTGACAGTGCCGGCCATATGGGGATGGTCGAACAGCCAAAGGCATTGATCGCGGCGATCCGCAGCTTCGTGAGCGCGAAGCAGTAGCAGGCACGGAGAGGGGGAACCAGATGTTTCAACGCGACTATTTCATGCGCATGATTGAGCAGATGACAGAAGCGGTAGGCCAAATATTAAATCTTAGGCGCGAGCGCAAGCATGAGGATGCGCTGCTCTTCATCGATGAGCTGCTCGACAAGAAGTTCCGACTGAGCAGCAAGCTGATTCGATCCTTGTCTGACGAGGATTTAATGAAAATGATGACAACGAACGGGATATTGGAAACGGACCACCTGCAAGCGATCGCCCTGTTGATGAAACAGGAAGCGGAGGTCAATGCGGAGCTGGGACGCGAGGACGAGAGCTTCTTCGCTTATTTGAAATCCCTTCACCTCTTTGTGAGATTAGCGCTTGCCGGCGCAGAGCCAACGTTTGCCGAGCCCCGCGAGATGATCAAGGAGCTGCAGGACAAGCTCCTTCCGTATGAATTGCCTATGAAATCCAAGCGGCTGCTATTGGAGTGGAATATGGAAGAAGGACGATTCGATTTTGCCGAGAACCTCATGCACGAGCTGCTTGAGGATAACGCGCTGGGACTGGCGGAGGCAAAGGACATTTATCGGCGAATGCTGCTGCATACAGACGGTGCGCTTGAGGCAGGCGGACTGCCGCGTGAGGAAATAATGCTAGGGCTTGAATCATTGACGGGGCATCATGACGTATAACCGGCTAAGCGCGAAGCGGCGTTTAGCTATATTAGGCACTAGGAGTGAGACAGCATCATGACAGAACAATGGCAGCAAGACATCGCTGGCTGGATCGGCGGCAAGGAGCTGCTGCAAGCATCGCTAAGCCAGCCAAAACGCAAGGACGGTACCGCAGCTCCCAAAACAATCATTCGTCCCATTGAGATGAAAAATGGCCTGTTCTACCAATTCGAATACCATTTCGCCAACAAGGTGACGCATGACAATATTGCACCGTCCGAGGCGGGCGAGCGAATGATCGCTTTGCTGCAGGATCACTACAGGCAAGCGCTGATCAAAACATCAGTCGCGGATGTTCAGCTGCTCTTTAGCAAGAAAGGCAAAGCTGCGATTCTGAAGAAGCCTCCAACCGGAGATGCTCAAAAAAGCGTCCAGCAGCATAACAGGCAGAAGCAGCGCGTGCTTGCCGAGGGCAAGGCGGCTCCGTTTCTAGTTGAGCTCGGCATCATGACGCCGGAAGGGCTGGTCCACGCCAAAAAGCAGGACAAATACAAGCAAATCAACCGCTTTCTAGAAATGGTGACGGATGTGCTTGCGTATTTGCCAAAGGACAAAGAGCTGACGATTGTCGACTTTGGCTGCGGGAAGTCTTATTTGACGTTTGCGCTTTATCATCTGCTTGCAATCGAACAGCAGCGCAACATACGCATTATCGGTCTGGATCTGAAGGCGGATGTGATCGCATTCTGCTCCGAGCTTTCTGAGAAGCTTGGCTATGACAAGCTGAAATTTCTAGTCGGCGATATCGCTGATTATGAGGAGCTCCACGAAGCGGATATGGTGGTTACGCTGCATGCCTGCGATACGGCGACAGATGCGGCGCTGGCGAAGGCGGTCAATTGGGGCGCTTCGGTTATTATGTCGGTTCCATGTTGCCAGCACGAGCTGTTCAAGCAGGTAAGCAATGACGTGCTCGCACCGATCCTTTCTCAAGGTTTGTTGAAAGAGCGCTTCTCGGCGCTTGCTACCGACGCTGCCCGCGGAACCCTGCTGGAGGTGCTTGGCTACAAGGTTCAAATGCTGGAGTTTGTAGATCCGGAGCATACGCCCAAAAACCTGCTCATTCGGGCAGTGAGGTCCGACGAGCAGAAGCCTTCGTTGAAGAAATGGGAGCAATATAAGCAATTCCGCCAATTTCTGAGCATTTCTCCTTCTCTCGAGCAAATGCTTGAAGGGCGATGGCCGGATTCTACTTCCGAATAAGGCATGAAATTCGATCGTTAAACTTTGAGATTTTTGATATTAAGCAATTGTCGCTTGAATTAACATTTGATACAATGGAAGAAGATGGCTATCTAATGAATGGGTGAACCGTAATGGAATGGATGATCTGGCTAGACTTTAGTATGTTTCTAGTGCTGCTCGGCTTGTTTTTCTACGTGTTTGCCACAAGCACCGTCACGGTACTGCATCGCATATACCTTTTTCTGCACGTCGTCTTTATGAGTTGGACCTTCTCGCAATTTGCCGCGCAAACGGTGGATTCGGCCAGCTTTAAGCTATTTTATCTATCCGCTTCTTACGTAGGGCTCTCTCTGCTTGGTCTCGGATGGTTTGCCTTTATTCTCTTTCTGACCGGCCAATCGTATGTGATACGAAAGAGCCGGTTGTTCGTTTTGGCGATTCCCGCGCTTATATCGGTCGCCGCGGTTGTCGCAAACCCGAACGGCATGTTTCTAAGCATTAACGAAAAGCTTAGTCCGCTCAAGCAGCTCCAGCATGGTCCCTTATATTGGATTATGATCGTGCAGCTGATTCTTTACGTATCGGTCTCGTTTATCGTGATGTTCTATAAGCTTCGGGGAGAAAACTCAGATCGGCAGCGTACGGTAATCAAGACAGCCTTTAACGGCATGATCGTATTGGTTGCTTTCGCCTTTGCTGATTTAATCGTGAATATCATCCTTATTGAAGAAATCAATCGGTATATACCGCTCATTTCGGTAGGAATGGCGTTCGCGGCCATTTATCTGGTACATGCCATCGGAAGGCATAAGGTGCTTGATATCATCCAAACGGTTCAAAGAGATGTCATGAATACGATGTCGATGGGTATTATCGTATTGGATGAATACGATATCATTATCGAGCTGAACAAGGTCATTAAGCCGATTTTTCGGCTGAGAATCGGAGATAAATTCAACCCCGCTATTCTAGGCCCGCAATTCAAGGGAGATGTGTCCCGGGAATTCATGGCGTTTTTCGAAGAGCAGCGAAAACGGCCATTGGATAGGCTGGAAATCGAAATCGCGATTACCTATGATAAGTACCGCCATATTATCGTTCAGTCCGCACCGATCCTCAATCATAAAAAAATGCCAGTCGGAAGGGTGCTGACCTTCCAGGACGTGACAGAGCTTCGTTTGCTGGTAGAGGAAACGAACAGCCAGAATGAGCAGCTTCATGATCGCAACCGGGATTTGCTTATTATGCAGGACGAGCTGTTCCAAGCGAATAAGAAGCTGGAGCAAATGGCGATTACCGACGGCTTGACAGGCTGCTTCAACCGGCGATATCTGCTCCATCAGCTGGAGCAAGAGGTGGTAGCGAACATCCGTTATGGCATTCCTTTTTCTATTTTCCTGTTCGATCTTGATCATTTCAAATCCATCAACGATAAGTACGGTCATTTGGTAGGCGATGAAGTGCTTTGCGGTACCGTCGATGCCGTTCGCGGCTCGCTTCGGTTCACTGATATATTGGCTCGCTACGGCGGCGAGGAGTTTACCGTTTATTTGCCGCATACGAATCGTGAGCAAGCAGATATCATTGCAGAGCTGCTTATGGAATCCGTCGAGCAGAACAAAATAAGCACGGGAATCGGCGAGCCGCCGGTATCGGTTACGATTAGCATGGGCGTCATATCGATCGAGCATTTCGAGCCGGCTGACCTAGCCGATCCGAAAGCTTTCCTGCGGGAGCTGCTCGCCCAGGCGGATGCAGCCCTATATGAAGCGAAATATAACGGACGCAACCGAATCGTGAAACGGAAATTAGCCTAGGGGCCTGAACAATTTGTTCAGGCTTTTTTTCAATGGGATCGGCATAGTCAGTCGAAGCTAGTTCTGCTAAAATAGATGCTATCCGGTTACAAGCGCTAAACTATCGAAGGCGGGAACTAATCTAATGAGAAAAGTGCAAATTGGAATGGTCAAGCCGGGAGACAAGGTGGCAAAGCCCATATTTCAGGAAAACGGAAACGTTCTTCTGGGAGAAGGGGTGGAGCTGAACGATCGTTATATTGATCGATTAAGTAACTTAGGCATTGACTTTCTGTTCATAGAGGATGGAATGACAGCGGATATTATCCCCGAGGATGCGATCCGCGAAGAAACGCGCAAGCAGGCAGTCGACACCATTTATAAGACGATGAACTCCTTCAAAGACCAGACCGTATCGAAGGGACGAACCATTGCGCCCGACATGGGGCGGAATTTCCGAGCGGTCTTCGGGCAGATTATGCAGGACCTGGCAACGAGGCCCAATATGCTTGTGAATTTATCAAGTATCCATGCAATGGACGGTTATTTGTTTCAGCATTCCTTTAACGTAGCGGTGCTCGCAGGCATTATGGGCATAGCCAAGGGATTTAACCGCAATCAGCTTGAAGAGCTTGGGATCGGCGCTCTTTTGTTTGATATCGGCATGACAAAAGTGCCGGCCAAGCTGCTGAATCAAACGAGAGCCTTTACCCCGGAAGAGCATAAGGTCGTGGAGGCGCATGCGAAGGACGGCTTTGATATATTGCGGAAATACCATGATATATCGATCGTCTCCGCCCATTGCGCGCTTCAGCATCATGAACGCTACAACGGCTCGGGATATCCGCGTGGATTAAAGGAAAACGATATCCATATTTTCGGACAAATCGTAGGCCTAGCGGATACGTTTGATGCTTTAACCTCGCCTCGGCCATATCGGAAGAGGTACACGGCGAGCGAAGCGATCGAGTTTTTGTTCGCCGCTGGAGGCACGTTTTTTGATTTGGACCTTATCAAGCTGTTTTGCAGGCATATATCGATTTATCCGGTTGCGACCTCGCTTCTGCTTAGTACGGGGCAAGTCGGCGTCGTAACGGAAAACAATGAGCTGGCGGTTCACCGCCCGCGCGTACGCATCATCATGGAGGCGAACGGAACGATGCCGGCTACGCCATATGAGCTGGAGCTGAAGGACGAGCTCTATATCACAATCGTCAAGGAACTATAAGTTTATGAACCTATCGATTTAGGCAGAGGACATAGGGGGATGACCATACCGAAACTTCCAATCTCGCATATTCTAATATAAATGCGGGAAGGAGTGATAGTATGGAAAACCGTGCAAAACCCCCTTTGTTCAATCCGAAAAATGTCAATAAGATTTTGCTCAAAAAAACGTCGCCGGGCAGCCAGCAAAGCGGGCCGACCTTTAACCGTCTGACGGTGCTATGGGTAGACAACAGAGGCGTTCCCTTTAATACAACCGGCTTCAATGCAGCGTTATTCAGAGGCAATACGCTCGTTCAGACGGCCTTTTTCGACCGGTTCGGAGTCGTGTTTTTTAGCGCGATTTCGACATTGACCACCGTTAATTATACCATCCAGGTTTATGACAGCTTCGGTAGAGTTTATCGGACGAAATCGATACCTGCGGGCGTTGAGGCGTTCTCGGTTATCGGCTAATGCGAATGAGAGAGAAGCCTTCTATCCCGGCAGCCACTGACTGCCGGGATGGGAGGTTTCTTTTTGCAATAATAGTAGAGTTGCTTTATATCTGATAGCGTTTAAGGTAAAATAATGAGAAAAAGAGCTAGCAGGGGATGTGAGTTCACGTATGGGTTCATTACAGCACCATAGGCTTTCGAAGCTCGAACTGTTTAAAAGGGTGTTGTTTATTACGCTAGGCGCAGCGCTGGTATCGGTTGGGCTGGAGATTTTTCTAGTGCCTAACCATATTATTGACGGCGGCATCGTTGGGATATCGATAATGGCGTCCCATTTGTCATCGCTTCCGCTCGGACTTTTTCTTTTCATATTGAATCTGCCTTTTTTGTTTCTAGGATATAAGCAAATCGGCAAAACCTTCGCGCTTTCGACATTGTACGGCGTATCGGTCATGTCGCTGGGTACGTTTCTGCTTCATCCGGTACCGCCGCTGACGGTAGAGCCGTTTTTGGCAGCGATATTTGGCGGCGTCATATTAGGCATCGGGGTCGGCATGGTTATTCGATTCGGAGGCTCGCTTGACGGGACTGAGATCGTAGCGATTCTGTTTAACAAACGGTTGCCTTTCTCGGTTGGCGAGACGGTTATGTTTTTCAATTTGTTTATTCTTGGCAGCGCGGGTTTCGTCTTCGGATGGGATCGGGCGATGTATTCGCTCATCGCGTATTACATTGCGTTCAGACTGATTGATGTGACGATCGAAGGCTTCGATGAATCCAAGGCAGTATGGATAATCAGCGAGGAAGCAAAGGAAATCGGAGCAGCGATTATGAGCCGGCTTGGACGCGGCGTTACTTATTTGCATGGGGAAGGCGGCTTTACCGGCGGCAGCAAACGCGTAATCTTCTGCGTGATAACGCGGCTGGAGGAAGCCAAAATGAAATCCATTGTGCATGAGCTTGATCCCGTGGCGTTTCTCGCCGTCGGCAATATTCACGATGTGAAGGGCGGACGGTTTAAGAAACGCGATATTCACTAATGATGATAATAGTCGATGCACGCAGATCATGAAGCAGGGTGGCTTCTGCCTATTGCATTGGAATGAAGGAGTGCGGCGCTGTGGATGAGTTTGCGAGTATACGTCATTGGACGGCGGAGAGGCAAGGGCAGGACTGGCAGCAGCGGCGCGGCGTTGCGACGGGCATTGGCGACGATGCCGCCGTCGTCGATCCCGCTTTGGCGGAGGATGGCGTAGCCTCGCCGAAGCGTCTGCTGCTGGCGGTCGACACGATGGTGGAGACCGTCCATTTTAAGCAGTCGACGATGCGGGACGAGGATGTCGGCTACAAGGCGCTTGCCGCGAACATCAGCGACATTGCCGCGATGGGAGGCGTGCCTTTGCATGCGCTCGTCTCGGTCAGCGTCCCGCCCGCGTATACGCCTGAGCGGATGCGAAGGCTGTACGATGGGCTGTACGAGTGCGCCGAGCGCTACGGGGTTGCGATTGTAGGCGGCGATACGACGTCGTCGCCTGGGCAGTTGGTTGTCGCCGTTACGGTGACGGGAACCGTGGAGGCGGGGCGTGAGCTGCTTCGCTCGGGCGCGCAGCCGGGCGATGCGGTGTTTGTGACCGGCGCCGTCGGGAAGTCGGCGGCGGGACTGCATGCGCTGCTGGCGCAGGAACAGCGGGCGGGTGAGACGCTTTCCCCAGCCGGATTCAGCGGGTCAGGGGAAGAACTTCTGGTGCAGGCGCATCAACGGCCTAACCCCTCGGTGCGCGCTGGGAGGCTGCTGCAAGAGCGCGGAAGCTGCCGGTCGCTTAACGATGTCAGCGATGGTCTTGCAAGCGAAGCTTGGGAAATCGCCGAGGCGTCAAAGCTGCGAATCGTTCTGAACGAAGCGCAGCTTCCGATAAGCGGCAGCCTGGCAGCTTATGCTGCTAAAGTCGGCATCGATCCGCTTGAATGGATGCTTTATGGCGGCGAGGATTACGTGCTTCTCGGCACGGTGGATAGCCAGGATGCGGACAACATGCGTGCTGCCTTTCATGAGGAGGGCCTTCCCTTTTTTATTATCGGGGAAACCGAAGAAGGCGAGCCTGGCGTGGTGCTCGCAAGCGAGGAGCGGTCGCATGGGGATAAGCGCGGGCCAGCAACTCGTTCGTGCAAAAGAACAGAGCTTAAGAAACGCGGTTACAATCATTTCTAGTCATGAACGGGTGAATGAATCATGGAGCAGCAGATAAGCAAGGCCATTTGGATGGCACATACGGAGCAGGATACGATTGCTTTAGCCGAGCTGCTGGCAGCTCGGGCTAAGCCAGGTGTAATCCTCGCGTTAGACGGGGATTTAGGCGCTGGTAAAACGCGGTTTTCGCAAGCCTTTGCGAAAGCCATCGGTGTAAAGGGCATCGTGAATAGCCCGACCTTTACCATCATTAAGGAATACGAGGGGGAACGGCTTCCCTTTTATCATATGGATGTATACAGGCTTTCGCAGGATGAAGCGGATGAGCTTGGACTGGACGACTATTTTTTTGGCGACGGGGTTACGATCGTGGAATGGGCAAGCTTGATTCAAGAGCTGCTTCCGGCCGAGCGGCTGGAGCTCTATATCGAGCACCTTGGCGATGAGGCTCGCCGCATACAGGTAACCGGAATTGGTGAAGGGTATGCGAGCTGGTGCCGAGCCGTAAATGAGATGGGAGCAGGCAGATGACAACAGAACAGATGCGCCATAAGGGAATAATATTGGCACTCGATACATCAACGGCTTCTATGGCAGCAGCTGTCGTGAAGGGCGAAGAGGTACTTGCAGAAATACAGACATTAGCCGAACGCAACCATTCGGTGCATGTTGTTACGCATATAAAGGAAATGCTGCGTGCATGCGATATGAACGAAGCTGACATTGAAGCGATAGCCGTTGGGAATGGGCCTGGCTCTTATACGGGAATGCGAATCGCAGTCTCGGTAGCGAAGACGCTTGCTTGGGTCTGGAATAAGCCTTTAGTCGGTGTATCCAGCCTGGAGGCGCTGGCTTTTGGCGCATGGCATCAACCTACGGAACTTCGTTCAGGGATTCCTATGCATGCAGAGGAAGAGCACTGGGTGCTTCCGATTATGGATGCGCGCCGCGGGCAGGTCTACTCATCCGGCTTCTCGATGAACGGACAATCGCAGTGGAGCCGCTGGCTCGATGACGGCGTTAGGCTTATGAAGGATTTTGTGGATAAGCTGGAGCAGCGATTGCAAGAGCAGAAGGGCAAGGTTCGAAGCCTCTCTCTCATTGGCGATCTGTCTCTTCACGAGCAGGAGGCTGCACGTTTGCAGCAGATTGGCGAAGCGGCAGGCGTATCAGTCAAGCTGCAGCCTTTCATCCAAGAGGGGCAATGGATTGCTAAGCTAGGACGTATAAGGCTGGATGCCGGATTAACGGAGAATCCCCATACCTTTATTCCTAACTATACCCAGCTTACCGAGGCGGAGGTCGTCTGGAAAGCGAAGCAGGAGGGTGGAACGAAGCAATGAAAGTAGATGTGAACGAGCTCATTTATCGCGCGATGACTATGGCGGACATTCCCGCAATCGTCGATATCGAGCACGAAGCCTTTACGAGCCCTTGGACGGCAGAGGCGTTTACAAATGAGCTAATAAACAACTTATTCGCCCGTTATATGATTATGGAATACGAAGGCCAAATCATCGGCTACGGCGGCATGTGGATCATTATGGACGAAGCGCATGTTACGAATATCGCAGTAAGAGCGGATTTCCGCGGGCAAGGTCTCGGCAGCTGCCTCCTTTCGGAGCTGCAGCGGACGGCGGTATTTTTCGGTGCGGCCAAAATGACGCTGGAGGTCCGACCGTCCAACGAAGTCGCGCAGCAGCTATACCGAAAATACGGCTTTGAGCCGGCTGGCATTCGTCCGCGCTATTATTCAGACAATAACGAGGATGCGCTAATTATGTGGGCGGAGCTCGACCAAGAGCGGTTGAAAGCAGGGGAGCAATGATTGTGGGTCAGTTGAACAAGGCAGATGGCATTCAGCCAATGAACGATATTATTCTAGCAATCGAGACTAGCTGCGATGAGACGTCGGCAGCGGTCGTCCGCGGCGGAAAGCATATTTTGTCCAATGTGGTATCCAGTCAGATCGAAATCCACGAGCGCTACGGGGGAGTCGTTCCCGAGATTGCCTCACGCAAGCATGTGGAGTCCATTACGCTTATTATCGAGCAGGCGGTTAAGGAATCCGGTCTCTCATTGAGAGATATGACTGCTATCGCCGTAACGCAAGGTCCCGGCCTTGTTGGCGCTTTGCTGGTAGGTATCGTTGCGGCCAAAAGCTTATCGATGGCGCTCGATATTCCGCTCATCGGCACGCATCATATTGCTGGACATATCTATGCGAACGAGCTTGAGCATGACATTGTGTATCCCTGCATGGCGCTTGTCGTTTCCGGAGGACATACGGAGCTTGTATGGATGGAGAGCGAAGGAAAGTTCCAAGTCGTAGGACGCACGCGGGACGACGCGGTCGGCGAGGCCTATGACAAAGTGGCGCGCGCGCTTCGCTTGCCCTATCCAGGCGGACCGCATATCGACAAGCTTGCGATCGAAGCAGGGAATACGATCGTTTTGCCGCGAGCATGGCTGGAGGCAGACAGCTATGATTTCAGCTTCAGCGGGTTGAAGTCGGCTGTGCTGGCCGTAATTAACCAGCACAGAATGAAGGGTTTGGTGCTTGATGAGGCTGCGCTAGCGCGGGGCTTCCAGGAGTCGGTAACCGAGGTGCTTGTCACTAAGGCGCTGCGTGCTGTCCGCCATTACGGAGCGAAGCAGCTGCTCCTCTGCGGAGGCGTTGCGGCTAACCGCGGCCTTCGCAAGGCTTTGACAGCGAAATGCGATGCCGAAAAAGTACCGCTTCTTGTTCCTTCGCATGCGTTGTGCACCGATAATGCTGCAATGATCGGCGCGGCAGCCTATCTAAAGCTTAAACGGTCGCAATTCACGGATCTCGATATGAAAGGCGATCCAGGCTTTTCGCTGGAGAGCTGGTCAGTGGACAAGGCTGAATAAAAAAGATTTGGAAATGGAATTGACAGACTATTTCTATGCGCATATAATAAGCAACAATACTTCACAACATAATCTCATACGATACAAACGCAAAGAACAGGAACAGTAAAGCTTGTCCGGGAATAACGGCAGCGCGGCTTGAATGGCTTCATTCATGATACGCTGCGGTACAGAGAGCTGCGGGATGGTGCAACGCAGTCGAAGGATGCTTGAAGCTCACCTGGGAGCGGAACAATGGAAACGATGGCGGACGTTTAGGAAATGCCGGTAGCCATGCAGGTACATTGTTACGGTTAACCGCCGTCATAGGGTGCATGTGAGTCAACATCCGGAGTTGGCCATATGCTTAAGTTGGGCGTCCCTGCTCGTTTGCGAGCGTATGGGAGTCAACAAGGGTGGTACCGCGCGGGTCTTTTATAGCCTGTCGTCTCTTGATTCAAGAGACGACAGGCTTTTCTTGTTGTCTATGATGTGAAGCAGCTAACCATTAATCGAATGAGTTGTAACTAACATAGTGTGGAAACGCAATGAACAGGAGCAGTAGAACATTAAGCTGGCAAAGCCGATTTCGGCAATCTCAAGTTAATCTTGAGGTACCGATATTGAACAGAGAGCTGCGGGGTGGTGCGACGCAGTCGAAGCTGAGGTTTGAATCTCGCCTGGGAGCGGAACGGTGGAAAGACTGCTTATAGGGCAGCTCCCTACACCGTTACGGTTAGCCGCCGTCATCTGGCATTTAAGCGGGCATGAATCCCTGCATATAGCAAGCAAGCTTCCTTGTAGAAGGAAGCCTCGCTGAGCTGTGCAGATTGATCTTGCCAATTAGAGTGGCACCACGGCAGCGTAAGCTCGTCGTCTCTTACAAAGAGACGGCGAGCCTTTTTTTATATATAAGCGTTTATATGTTTTCACAAATAAATGTGCTTATATATCTCCGTGAAACGAATGCTTTTGCCATAGCGGACGGCTTCAGCCGTTTACGCTTGATTATCTGGAAAAGGATCTTGCCATTAAACCTTAGGAGGAAATAACAATGACAAACGAAATGAAAAAAATTCAAATCTTTGATACGACACTACGCGACGGCGAACAATCCCCTGGAGCATCGCTTGATCCAGAACGCAAAATCATTATTGCGCGCCAGCTTGGCAAATTGGGCATTGATGTGATCGAGCCGGGTTTCCCTGTTTCGAGCCCTGGCGAGTTCGCAGCTGTCCAGCAAATTTCGCGGGAGCTGCAGCATGTTGAAATTGCTGGATTCGCAAGAGCGGTGAAGGGTGATATCGATGCTGCAGTCCAAGCGACGCAGGATGCGGCACGCAGACGGCTTCATCTCTTTATCTCTTCGTCCGATATCCATCTGAACCATCAGCTGCGCAAATCGCGTGACGAGGTCATCAAGATTGCCCGTGATATGGTTGCATACGGCAAACAATTCGTTGACGAAATCGAGTTCTCCGCTATGGACTCCACGCGTTCGGGAAGAGATTTCGTTATCCAGCTTGTAGAGGCGGTCATTGCCGAAGGCGCAACGATTATCAATCTGCCAGATACGCTTGGTTATGCGATGCCTGAGGAAATGAGCGAGCTATTCAGGGCGGTACGCAGCCAAGCAAGAGGCGGCGATACGGTACGCTACAGCGCGCATTGCCATAATGACCTGGGGCTTGCAGTTGCCAACAGCATCGCGGCTATCCATGGCGGGGCTACGCAAATTGAGGTGACGGTGAACGGTGTCGGTGAACGGGCGGGCAATTGCTCGCTTGAGGAGCTGGTGATGGCGATTGAAACGCGCAAGGATGCGATTCAGGCCCAAACCAATATTCAAATCGGAGAGATATTTGAAACTTCACGCATGGTCAGCAGAGCCATGAACTTTCCGATCGCATTCAACAAGCCGATTGTCGGTCGCAATGCGTTCCAGCATGAGTCAGGCATCCATCAGGACGGTTTGCTGAAAAACCGCAATACGTATGAAATCATGGACCCTGAGGCGATGGGAATTCCACGCAACATGATTATTCTAGGCAAGCATTCAGGCCGTCACGCGATTAAGCACCGTCTATCGGAATTCGGCATCGAGATGACAGACGCGCAGCTGCAGGACGTGTATGACAAGTTCAAGGCGAAAGCCGATGCGCAAAAAATCGTTACGGACGATGAGCTTATCCGCATAGCAGGCGAATTGACGCAAACGCAGCCAGATCCTTACGTGCTCGTTGATCTGCATGTACATGCGGGTACGCAGCGCTCCCGTACAGCTACGGTAACGATCCGTGAGAATGAGCATGGAGAAGAGCAATCCTACATCGCTATGGGGGCAGGGCCGATCGAGGCGGTCATCCATGCGATTCAACAGGCGATTCCCGTAGCCGCAGAGTTCGAGGATCTGGAGCTTCACTCCCTATCGACCGGTGAGGATGCGCATGGCGAAGCGGTGGTCAGCATCTTGCACGAGCAGCAGAGGTTCCGCGGAACCTCAATCCATAACGATATCGTTCTTGCTGCCGCACAGGCTTATGTGGCCGCATGTAATCAAGCGGTGATGACAACGGGCAGCAGAGTCGTACGACCAATGGCGAATCAAGCGGCTAATTAAATCCAAGCGTAGCTGGATCAAATGGTAAAGCGATGGGGGCGAATGCAATGAACCACATCCTTCAGTATTACAACCAATTCGATGAATGGGGACGTCTCGACCGAGCGCCCCTTGAATTTATAGTCAATTGGCATTTTATTAGCAGCCTGCTCCCTGCTGAAGGACATATTCTGGATAACGGAGCTGGCCCCGGGAAATACGCAATGGAGCTTGCGAGAAGCGGGAGATGCGTTACCATGACCGATTTGACGCCTAGATTGGTGCAAGTTGCCTGTGACAAGGCAACGGAGCTCAAGCTGGAGAACTGCTTCAATGGTTTTCACGTGGCCGATGCTAGAAACCTTAGCTTGTTTGGCGACGAGGCATTCACAGCATCACTCATGATGGGGCCGATGTATCATTTGCAAGAAAAGACGGACCGGGAGCAAGCCGCTAGCGAGCTGCACAGGGTGACACAAAAGGGCGGTTATGTTTTTGTAGCTTTTATGACGAGAATGAGGCATTTGCAAAACGCATTAGCCTATCCCGAGCACTGGAAGCCGACTGATAATATGGATGATATCCGAACGTATATGGATACAGGCGTTTTTAATCATTCAGACGAGGGACGATTTACAGGCGCCTATGCATTCGCTATTAACGAGATAAGACCGTTCATGGAAGCGAACGGATTCGAGACCGTTATGCTAATCGGTTCTACGAGCGCAGCAGGCGCTTTGACGAGAGAGCAACTACGTTATTGGGAAACGGCAGGAGAGCATGAATACCGAGCTTTTCTGCAGCTGTTATTCGACTATGCGGCTGATGAGCATCTACTGGGGTCATCATCGCATTTGCTCTATATCGGCAAAAGAAAATAAAGCCATCTATTTTCCAAAATTAGTGTTGTGCACAAAGTTATCCACAGAACCTCTCTAAATTGTGTATAAAACGCTCAAATAGGCGAAAACACTGGATTTACGAAAGGTTAACACTGTGAACGAATAGGGGATAAATTTCAAGGGTGTAGGCTGTGGATAATGTGTATAAAGTGGATAATTTCATGAATCATAAGAAAATATACCTATGAATCGACGAAATCCGCAGAAATACTACTATAATACCTTGGCACTACTGACTGAATTAACTAACAATTTATACAGAATTGTTGATATCTCTGTGGATAACGTTGAAGGGCCTATTAAACGGCGATTAGTCGTAGAAATAGGCCCTTTTTGTTTTGCGCTTGCGTTGCGGTCACGCAAAAATATTGCGGAAATTACTAGACAAGTTTTCGGTGAAAAATTGAGCGGCATGCGTTATCGTAAAACTATGACGCATACCAAAAACATAAATCTCACCTTAAAGCGAATCTATTAATGTTTAAGTGTGAATGGAGGTTAACCAAAGAATGGATAAGGAAACGATCATTCAGGTAAGCTCGGTCAGCAAGTATTATGGTGCGAATAAGGCGGTAGACTCCGTATCCTTTAGAGTAAATGAAGGAGAACTTTTTGGTATTATTGGTACGCATGGTGCCGGGAAAACGACTCTGTTAGAAATGCTAATGGGTATTCGTATGCCGGATCAGGGCAGTATTCGCATATATGGCCATGATGTCGTGCTTGAAGCGGAACGGTTGAAGGAAGATATCGGCATCCATCTGCAAAGCACATCCTTGGTCGATAAAATGAATGTTCGCGAAGCGATGGAGATGTTCCAGGGCTTCTATAAACGGAAAAATAACTTAGATTTGATTATTGAGCAATTTGGCCTTAGTCCATACTCGGATAAACTAGTAAAACGTTTATCCGGCGGCTGGAGACAACGGACGGCGCTCGCAATCGCGCTCGTAAACGATCCTAAAATCATATTTTTGGATGAACCGACAACGGGATTAGATCCACAGGCTAAAAGAGACTATTGGGCATTGCTGCAGCTTCTTAGGCAGCAAGGGAAAACCATTATCGTTGCTTCGCATGATATGGAAGAAATGCAGCGCAACTGCAACCGAGTATGTGTCATGCGCAAAGGCGAATTCATTACTTGCGACAATCCGTCAACGCTTATTGCCCAGCTGCCAGGCGGCGGCTTGACAATGGAAGCCGTATATATGCACCACGCAGTTGAAATGAATGGGAGTGTCAGCGTATAAGGTAAATGGGAGATACGATAGCATCAATGAATTGCAGGGACATACCTCAAGGAGGGCTTTTCAGTCAATGGATCATCGCGATCGCATCGAAAGTCCGTCAGTCGAGCGCAGAAAGCTAATTCAGAAAAGAATGGAGATGATTGCGAGTTTAATGAGTCAGATGAATGAGGGGGAGAGTCAGAAGAAAGAGGAACAACCGGCTAAAAAGCGCAAACGCACCCACGACTGTTACGGCATAAATACATTGAATTGGCTAGGACGATTCGTAACGACATTTCAGCGTATGTTCTCATAATGAAAACATAGTATAATAGCAGTATCTTGAAATGGCGGAGGATCTCTTGTGAAAGATTGTAATTCACTCATCGCTGAGCGGATGCGCGAGCTGGTCCAGCGATATTTCACGGCTGGGCCGCTTGCGCGATACGCAGAGCATTATATGAAAGATAAGCTAGAAGAGACGCTGCGGTTCGGAAGACTGACCGTGCTTCATTTTCGCATGTTTGACGGTAAGGGCGAGGATCCATATATGGCGGCTGCAGCGGTAGAGCTCTTTATACTGGCATCGGACATGCTGGATGACTTGCAGGATCAGGACGCGCCGCATAAGCCTTGGATGCAAGACCCGCTTCCTATAGCGCTGCATGTTGCGACTGCGCTGCTTACGTTGTCTCAGCAAGCGATGCTTGAGAGCGCTTCGGACGTACATACGCAAGCTGCCCTCATGGATATGATGAATGGGCAATTGCTTCAATCGGCCAATGGCCAGATGCTTGATATTTTGAATGAAATGAATGACGAGCAGTCTTATTTAGAAGTCGTTAAGCTCAAGTCAGGCGCACTGCTTCAGTTTGCTTGCATGGCTGGCGTACTGCTTGCAGGTCAGGCTTGGAACCAGGTTGTCGCTGAATATGCGCTTGAGATAGGACTAGCAGCCCAAATGCAAAATGATCTTCGGGATTTGCTGCGTTGGGATGATAAAAGCGACTTTTTACAGCGGAAACGAACGCTGCTTACGTTATACTTAGTAGAAGGGGAAGCGCCGGAGGATCAGTGGATAAGAGATTATTTTGAGGGGCTTTTATCAGCTGAGGATGTGGCATTGAAGCATGAGCTTTTTGTTGAAGCCTGCGAAAGGACGGGAACTCTGCTGTATGGTTCCGTCATGAGCCGCATGCACTACAATCGTTTTGAGGAGTTAGTCGATACTTTTCAGGCAATAAGCCCATGGAAATCGACGTTTTTGCACATGATAAATGAAGAAATTGCATAATTTAACACCGCGCAAAAGTGACTTCGGTAAATACGAATCACTTTTGCGTTTTCTGTCGATTCTTTTCCTGTTATAGTAGAATAGTATAATGGTTGCGCAAATAATAGAAGAGAAGCGGAGGAGTTAAAATGTTAAAAGAAACGATTCGTCAGTTGGTAAGCAGCACTGGAAAAATGTCTATGACCATGGGTGGTCAAATGCAATTAGCAGGTGTTTCTGCGGCGGAACAGAAGGCACTCCTTGGCGAACTGAAAAACAAAAACGAAAAAAACAGCGGCTACGCATTCTTGTGGAACTAGAAGTTTGAAAATGGTTGAAGGGAAGAGGACTGCATGAGACCTACGATTCTAAACCGCATTATGGCAATCCTCTTCCTTGTACTATTCCTATCTACGCTATTATATCTTACTTCGGTGATCGTAAGGATCCCATCCATCGGCGCTGTTTTGACGGAAGACGCCAGCAATCGATATTTCGTAAAGTCGATGGAGCCTGCTGGACAAGCAGAAGTTAAAGGAATACGTGTAGGAGACCAGATATTACAAGTAAATGGCTTGCCGGTAAGCGATTACGAGAATGTGAAGAAATACAATTTGATAGAGTATGCGGATAACGTTGTCGTTTTACATAAAAATAATGAAAAACAGGAGATCGCTTTCCAGAAAGGCTGGACAGGTGATCATTCGTTGTGGGAATTATTAATACAATTGTATATTCCTGGTATCTCTCTTGTCATTTTCTGTGCTTTTTCCGGTTTTCTTTACGCCAAGCGCCGTAATGACAAAGCCGCCATCATGCTCATTTTGTTTTTTATATCCATCGGGTTATGCTATTACAGCTCAGCTGCCTCGAACCGGAGTGATCCGATTGGCATTACCGTGATCTATTTGGTATTACCGAATATTCCGCTGCTGTTCATGAGCTTCATGAATATTTACTTAGTCCGTTTTGATGCGCGTTTAATCAGCAAACGGTTATTGACCGCATTATTCGCGGTAGTGGGATTAGTAGGACTGGCAAGCTTGGTGTACATATGGACGGACATATCTTCCATTAAGATCTATACATACATTCAAATGGCCTATAGCAGTTCCGTGCTACTAGGTAATTTCGTATGCGTCTACGTTCTTATCCGCAAATTTATTCAGCATCGGCGCACGAAGCTTCACTCCTTATTTACGATTACTTTGATCTCTCATCTCGTAGCGTTTACTCCGTTTGCGTTATTGAATTTATTACCCCAGATTATTGGCAAGGAGCAGGTACTGCCAGCAGCATTTACGGCGCTTTTCCTCTTTGTCCTACCAATCGTATATTTCTATTTATCAACGTCCAATCAGCTGTTTGATATTGATTTTATACTAACCAGGTTCAAGTATTATACGGCGCTCGCCTTGTTTCCATCTATTATCGTGGCCGCACTAGTGGCGTTCGTCATACTGGGAGAGAACAATCCGTCTTGGTCCGCATGGTTTGGCGTATTTTTTGTCATTTACATCGGCATGACGTTGTTTTTATATGTTAAGGAGCAGATTGATCAGCGCTTTCGGCCTAAGCTTTTTAAGGCGATGTATAGCTATCAGGATAGTTTGGACAGGTTTTCTCGTAAAATAGCTAGAGTCATGAAGCAAGGCGATCTGGAAGCTGTGCTGAAACAAGAAATAACGGAGCTTTTGCCTGTCAAACGAATTACTTTCTTGCTCGTTGAGCAATCCGAGAACACGGTGTATCCAATGGGTGAGCATCCGGAGGAGCTCATTACGGCTGAATTTTTACTTGGTACCGTCAATTCATTGCAGGTTGGAGAGCTAATTGAACTGCCATATGGGCTAGGCTTGGTTATTGGCAGGCAACGATCCAGATACCATATCCTATGGATAGGGCTTAAAACAAACCATACCCGTTTCAATTCCGATGAGCTTCGCTGGCTGAAGACGATGTCGAACTATGCGAGCATCGTATTTGAAAACTTATATTTAATAGAAGGATTAATCGAGGATTTAGAGTCCGAGGTTCGTAAAGAGCATTCCACGTCACCTTGGGTGCTGCGTCTGCTGTTCTGCTTGTCTGAGAACGAGAGAAGGAAGCTTGCCGCGGATTTGCATGATTCAGCGCTGCAGGATCAGCTGTTATGGTACCGGAAGCTTGAAGCAATCATGATGGACTATCCGATTTCGAGTAGCCTTGGCAGGGAGCTAGAGGATATTAAAGAAGGTTTGCTGGATGTCATACATCAAATCCGCGAGACATGCAACGAGCTTCGTCCTCCTCTATTGAAGGAGATGGGGGTTGTTGAGGCTGTCGAATCCATTATTGAGCATACGCAAATGCGAGTCAATTTCGCTGTCGACTTCCGTGCGAAGCCATTTAACCGACCGCTTAACGAGGAACAGATTACGGCGATTTATCGCATTGTCCAAGAGCTGCTGCGCAATGCGGATAAGCATTCCCAAGCGAAGCTGGTCATTCTTGAGCTGGAGCTGCGGCAAGGAACCATATATTTCCGATACCAGGACGATGGCATCGGCATGGATGTCAACCAAATGATCGTTTCTTTTGAGCATATGGGCTTATCCGGCATCAAAGAGCGCGTAACGGGGCTTGAAGGAGACATTACCTTTTATTCTCAAAGCGGTAACGGCCTGGAGGTTGTTATATTATTGCCAGAGATTATGACAACCGGTAGATCGGAGAGGGGTATATCGCGTGATTCGTATCTTATTAGTTGACGATCATCCTTCCGTTGGTGAAGGAACCAAAAATATGATCGAGCAGGATTGCGAGATGTCGGTAGCAGTAGTGCTATCCGCAATCGAAGCGCTCGAGAGCGTACAGAATGAGCATTTCGATCTCATCTTATGCGATTTAAATATGCCAGGGATTAGCGGTTTAGAATTGACCAAGCGACTGATCCAGCAGGATCCTGAACGCAAGGTCATTATATATTCCGGCTACGAGATCGGTTCACATTTTAATTTGCTGATTGAATCAGGCGTCTCAGGGTTCATATCGAAGACCGTCTCAAGGGAGCAGCTGCATAATGCCATTCGCTGCGTCATGAGAGGAGATACGGTCATTCCTATTTCATTGCTTAAGCAGCTTAGGCGGCATGAGGTGACGATTGGACGCACGGAAGTAACGATAGAGGATGTATCGATCAATGAGAAAGAACAAACGATTCTGCATGAGGTAGCTACGGGAATAAGCAACAAGGAGCTGGTTGCCATGCTTCATGTTAGCCAGCGGAATGTAGAGTATCAGCTGTCGCGTATTTTTGACAAGCTTAACGTACGCTCACGTTCCGAGGCGATTAAGGAAGCACAGCGGCTGGG
>NZ_JBWDNK010000033.1:0-13452 GCF_056269165.1 Paenibacillus sp. J22R232
GGGATTCCAACCTTTTCAAGTTGATTCAAAGGAATCCCTGAGCAATGACGATCGGAAGAACATTTAATGTGCAGTTTATGCGCAGTTTGCCGTTTAGCCTAAATAACAATGAGTATATTGCATCGGTATACGGAGCATTTAAATGATTCTGGAGAAGCGTCAGCGGTCGTTTTTGTGAAGGGATTCCAACCTTTTTAAGTTGATTCAAAGGAATCCCTGAGCAATGGCGATCGGAAGAACATTTAATGTGCAGTTTATGTGTGCAGTTTATGTATGCAGTTTGCTCTTTAACCCCATGCCCCGCGTCCTTGCACGATTTATTCTGCATTGTAATTTTTCTGGTATTGCCGAGGCGTTAGACCGGTCCACTTCTTGAAGGTTGAACTGAAGTGGCGTTCCTCCTGGTAGCCAACAAGCTTGGAGACCGCGTATATTTTGTAGCTTTGACGAAGCAATTCCTTGGACTGCTCAACCCGGTATTGATGAAGGTAGTCGAGGAAATTGACGCCAAGCTCCTGCTTGAAGAGCGAGCTGAGATAGGAGTTGCTGACGAACGTCTCCTTAGCCGCAAGCTCAAGCGTAAGGTTGGTGTTGTATCTTTGCTTAATAAGCTCGATGGTGGCGTGAACCGTACGGTGGAGCGACTTTTGGTTCGATACGGCCTCGACGATGCTTTGCACGATTTTCTGAAGCACCACGGTGCATTCATCAAGCGTCTCCATATTCGGAATTTGCTCCATCCAGTTAACGAAGCTGTCCTGCCACTCTATGAATGCGACCTTGCGTTCCTTGGCGAGTTTCTGCAGCTCGAGAATCAGGCTAGTCGACCGTAAGTGCACTTCAGCCTTGGAATAGCTGGAGCTGGCGCGAATATGGCACATACTCGCCTCGATGGCGTCGACGGCCTGCTCGCACTGCTCATTCTGAAGCGAGAATAGCAGCTCCTTCTCCAGCCGGTTGAGAAACGCGTCCTCCAAAATCGACGTTTTCGCTGTCTGCTGTTTGTCTGCTCCGGCGTCAACTGGGGGCTCATTGGCACAGCTGAACATCGCCTGGAAAACGTCGCAAAACATGACGCAGTACAACAATATCGATCCGGCTCCAGAGACGGATGAGGGAATTATCAACCAACAGGTCGGCGAAATGGCCAATGAGTATTTCGGTAAAATCCTCTTCGCGAAGGATGATGCGGAGGTGCTCAAGCTCATTGAGGAAGCGAAGAAGACTACAACCGATCTCGGCTTCGACAAGGTTAACGAGTTCCGTACGGCGAGATGGCAGGAAAACCTGGCATTGATCAACGGAAAATAAGCAGGGCCGGTTCAGCTGGCTCATTCAAGAAAAGGGCTGCTTTGTTGCGGATTTATCCGCAGCGGGGCAGTTTTTTTATTTTTATATGCGGGGCGCAAAAATGGGGCTTAGTGGAGATTGGCTGCATATGCCGCGGTGTTTATTCAACATATTTCAACTTATGGGATGGAGGAAGAAGTCGCAGTGAAAAACTACATGGATAATGGCATGAGTCGATTAAGCTTGGATTCCCAATTAATCGACAAATACCGCGCCGTATCTTACTATCATCTCGACTTTATTAAATTTTATGGCAAGCATTTCAATTATATTAATTTATATAAAAGTAATTATGTTTAAATTTGTTGTTTACAAAATAACAGGTCGGTTATATAATCTATTTGAAAATGTAAGCGTGTTCAAAAAGTTAAAAAGGTTGAAATTGGGATGAATTGGGGGATGGGGAATGTGCAAAAAGGCCATAGGATGGCGCGGCTATGGCTGTAACGCTGTTAAGTCGGCATGTTCAGGGAATGCAGGCAATGGCAACAAAGGATAAGAGCCAAACGCAAGTGACTGGATTGGGGAGAAGACGGCGATTGAACAGACAGCCGAGGGATCCAATGAGCCGTTTGCTATCAGCGTGGCATGAATGGCGGGTCCCAAGACACCGGACCCATGGACGGAGAACGCGCTTGAAGGACCGGCTCCGCGTCAACAGTCCGTCCGAGCTTAGCGGCCAGCACGAATGTCGTCAGACGGATGCTCGATTTTAGAGATTTGAACAAAGGAGTGTTACAGGTATGCAAAGAAAACGAAGGCTTTCGATGGGATTATCGCTTTTACTGTCACTAATTATGGTGTTCGGGATGCTCGGAGATGCAGTCGCCGTGCTTGCCAGCGAGGAGCCCTCTGCACAGATCGAAGTGCTGGCAGGCGATGACGCTGTATCCGAGCTGGAACAAACAGCCGAGTCTGCGAGCGTATTCGGGCTTAGTGCGGTACAGCCAAGCAGCTTGGGAGATTTGGGCGATGATTTTAAAATCGTGTTGGATAATTATAACGAGTCTTCTGCAAGCGATTACAATCTTAACCCGAGCGCTGGCTCCATATCCTTTGTCGACTCCCCGTTCGGCCAAGGGCTGGGCAAGGCGATGCAATTTTCATATAACCTAAGCCAAGGCTATAACGGCGTTATCCATCGCAGGGATGTTGGCGGCCTGCCGCTGAACGGCGCGTGGAAAGGGCTGTCGGCCATCGAGCTATGGGTGCAGCTCCCTGCCCCGGCACAGAATCCTATTTTGCAGCTGAACATTGGCGACGCGTGGCCGGGTACCTCTTACGAGGTTGACCTAAAGAAGTACGCGGGCTTCGACAGCGGCAGCGCGGACCCGCAGCATTTGGTCATTCCCGTTGATCAATTTTTGCTGAAAGGAGGTACCGCTAAACTCCCGAGTACGGAAAACGTCATTTCGTTTTCGATGTATTTGGGCGGTTCAGGAACGGGGAATGCCTTCCTTGACGAGGTGAAGCTGATCTTTGCGGAAGAAGCAGCGTTAGACGATTTCGAAGTCTATGCCGATGATGCTGCGCTGTCCGCAGCTTGGGTATCCAATCCATCCGGCGGATCTAATGCTAAGACGCTCGTCGCATCCGCCTCCGCTGGCGGGGGCAAAGCAATGAGCTTCGCGTATGACGCGGCTGCGTTCAACGGCGTAGGCTATACCGGCGCGGTCAAGTCGGTTGCCGGACAAGACTGGACGGGGACCGGCGGCATCGGCATGTGGTTTACCAGCGACGGGCTGGGCCAGGATATTTTGCTGCAGATTACGAGCGGGTCTAATTCAGCCATGGAAGCGCATTTGAATGAGCTCGGCAGCTTCGATCCTGCATCGACGGAGCCGCAATATTTGATCATTCCGATCGCCGCGTTCAAACCAAAAGCCGCAGGCATGGCGTTGGAACCGAAGGCTGTGACCGGGTTCGGCTTATACGTGAACAAGACGTCTGAGCTGTCGGCATCCTCGAACTTGGTGCTAGACCATATCGTGCGATATGTGCCCGCTGGGTCTAAACCGGTAGGCAGCGGTGAGGTTACGTTTACCAGCACGACCCTGACGGCGCAAGGAAGCGATAACCTGTTGAAGGTATTGAACGCGAATGCTGACGTCAGCGACGGCGGGCGGTTGGTAGGCGTCTCATTCGAGAGCAGCAACCCAGCCGTTCTGGCGAATACGGAGGGTTACGCGTACAAAGGAGTCTTTCAATCCGCCGGAACGGTGCGCGTAAAACTGAGCTCGGTGCTCGCGCAAATAAACGGCGCGGTGAAAGAGATAGCTATTAATGGAGAAATAACGATAGAAGTATCTAATCTGGAAGCTTCTGTTGATGTATTGGCCTATTTGAGCCAGCTTTCGGGAAATGGGCTGCTAACGGCCATGCACAACAAAGAGCCGAATACGAACCCTCGTGAGTCTACCGACAGGATTCTCAGCTCGACAGGCGTAACGCCGGCAATCTGGAGCGGGGACTTTCTGTACCAGGCCCGTGACGTGGCAGCTAGGCAGACGATGATCGATGAGGCGATACGCCAGTGGAACGACGGTTCGCTCGTCAATATTATGCTGCATGTAGCCCCGCCTAATCGGACAGTGGAGCAGGAGAAGGCCGGCAGCAAATGGGATGACCGTACGGCGGTTGCCAATCAGGATGGCGTGCAATCCTACCTGAGCGAGGCGCAGTGGCAAAGCCTCATTACAGACGGCGGGGAGCTGAATGAGAACTGGAAAAAGCGGCTGGATGAATATTACCGGTACTTGGCGCAGTTGAAGAACGCTGGCGTAACCGTCATGTTCCGTCCTTTCCACGAAATGAATCAGCATGTGTTCTGGTGGGCAGGCAATCCGTCCTATACGAAAGCGCTCTACCGATTGACGCATGATTATCTGGTCGACGAGAAGGGTCTGGACAATTTGATCTGGGTGTGGGACGTACAGGATCTGCCGGCTGGTTACGGAGATGCTTATGGGTACGACGCAGCGGATTGGTCAGCCTTCGATCCAGGCGAAGCCTACTGGGATGTTTTTGCGCTTGATGTGTACGATGCGGCAGGCTATACCCAGGCTAATTACGACAAGGCGGTTGCCGCAGCGGGCGGCAAGCCGATGGCCATCGGCGAGTGCTGGGTCCTTCCGACGCAGGCAGAGCTTGCGCAGCAGCCCAAATGGGTATTCGCCATGCCTTGGGCAGGCGATACGTTTAACGAAAATTCGGCGGAAGCGATCAAAGCCTTTTATCAAAGCAATCTGGCGATCGGGGATACGCCGAGATTCCAGACCCGCCGGGTCGGAGACTCGGACATCGAGAACTTTGACGGCTATGCAAGCCAGGCTGCTTTGTCGGCCGAGTACCAGCGTGATTCGGGCGGCGGCAGCAACACGGTCGCTTTGCAGTCCTCGCCTTTCAACGGAGGCGGCGAAAGCGGGCTTAGCATGACGTATAACACAAGCAGCGCTTCGGGCTACTCCGGAACGTTCCGCAGCTTGAATATGGACATCACTGGCGCAAAGGCGATCAAGATGTGGTTCAAGGGCAACGGCAACAGCGGCCAGACGGTGCTCGTGCGGCTTAAGTCCGGGGCGGCCGGCAGCTGGTTCGAATTTGATCTGCTCGATCTGCGCGGCTATGACGCCACCTCGAAGCAGGCTCAGTATTTGGAAATACCGATTGAGGCGTTTAAGCCGCTTGAAAAAGGGACCGAGCTAGACTTGGCAAGCATCAGCGGACTAGGCTTCTATGTCAAAAAGCTGGGCGGCGAGCATCGCAGCGGAACGCTGCTGTTCGATAGCGTTTCTTATTCAACGCTTGCGCCCGCAAAGGAAGCCCCGCGCTTTAAGGTAGCTTTCCAGCAGACCGATTGGACGGCTACGGGCAATGATACGCTTATTTCATTATTGAAGCGAAACACATCGGTTACTTCGCTCGTATCGGGCAATGCCGGCGATGCGCCTTCGATTTTCCAAGTGCTGTATACGAGCAGCAGCGAAGACATTTTAAGGAATGACGGTCTATTTTCCTCAAAAGGCGTATTCCGAGGCGAAGGTAAAGTCGAAGTCATGATCAAGCAGGTGACCATCTATTCCGGCAATAAGCAATATGCAATTGACGTGAATCAGGCGGTGAGCATTGACGTCGGCAAGCTCGCGGAGCCCGTCAATATACTGGCTTATTTGAAGGCTTTGACAGGGAAGGGGACGCTATCGGCCATGCACAACAAAGAGCCGAATGAGAGGCCGCGCATAACGACCGATCGCATCATGGAAACGACGGGAGTTACACCCGCAATCTGGAGCGGCGACTTTCTTTTCCTCAAGGATGATGTAGCGAACCGGCAAAAAATGATCGATGAGGCAATCCGGCAGTGGAATGACGGAGCGCTTATCAACCTGATGTTCCACGTAACATCCCCGGTGCGGACGGTTGCCGAGGAGAAGGAGGGCGCCGATTGGTCGGGAAGCAGCAATGCGGTTCAAACCAATCTGACGGCTGCCGAGTGGGAAAGCCTGCTTACGGATGGAGGAGAGCTGAACGGCAATTGGAAGCTGCGCCTGAACGAATACGCAGCGTACTTGCAGCAGCTTGAGGATGCGGGTGTCGTTCCGATGGTACGCCCTTTCCATGAAATGAATCAGCACGCTTTCTGGTGGGCGGGAATTCCGGAGAATACCGCTGCGCTCTATCGCTTAACCAAGGATTATTTGGTCAACGAGAAAGGGCTCGACAATTTGATCTGGATGTGGAACGTTCAGGATTTCGACAACCGCCTGAACTGGAACGACTATAATCCGGGCAACGCGTATTGGGATATTTTGACGCTGGATGCTTACACCAACGGGCTTGGAAGCCGAGGCGAGCAATATTACGAGCAGATGAAGCAATATGCTGCGGAAGCAGGCGGGAGTGACGGTCCGAAGCCAATCGGCATTGGAGAGAGCTTCAAGCTGCTGAATGCGGCCGGTATCGCAAAGTATAGCGATTACGTCATGATGATGCCTTGGGCGGACGATGCCTGGGTATATAACACCGATGAGGAGCTCCGCGGATTCTACAAAAACACGCTGTCTATTGTGGATACGCCCGTTTTTGCCTCTACGGTTGATGGCGGAAGCGGCGTCGGGACCGAAACGTTTACTTTCGACCTGGTCACGGAGGTTCAGAACTGGGGGCAAAACGTAAAAGGCGTCGTCATCGATATGGGCACGGAGATGAACGCGGCGGATCTTGGTCTTCATACGTTCGAGGTGAGCGCGAAGCATGCGACAAGTTCGGGCGAGGCAGCGTTTGACGGCTTGCGCACGATTACGAAGGCTTACGTCAACGACAGCGGCCAAATGACAGGAACAGGTACCGCTACCGGTCGATATGCCATACTGGAATTCAAAATGGGGCGCGATCTCGCGGAAGCCTCGACTACCGCATGGGATAGCGTCAATCGGCTGACCACGCTGCTGACGCTGGATTACGCCGTCAAGCAGAAGTCCGCATTCGGCACCAAGCTGGCCCACAACAGCAGCTACGTGTTTAAGAACCAGAACAATTTAATCGTGGATGAGTTTAAGCAAGGGACTTATAGCGATGATAACGGCGATCATGCCTATAATCTGTTCACGCCGAAAGACAAACAGGCAGGCCAAAAGTATCCTTTAGTCGTTTGGCTGCACGGCAATGGCGAGAGAGGCTCTGTCGGCGAGATGCCGCTTTTATCCGGCAAAGGCGCGGTTGCTTTCGCCGAGCCTGCTGCGCAAGCAGCCTATGGCGGCATGTACGTATTAGCGCCGCAGTTCAGCGCTGCCCACGGCGCCAGCGACGATATTGTCGATGGGGCGAATGCGCTCGTGAAACAGCTGCTCGCAAGCGACAGCCAAATTGATCCTTCGCGAATCTATTTGCTTGGCGGATCGGCAGGCGGCACAAGGGTTTGGAAAATGCTGCTTCAAGAGCCCGGGCTATACGCTGCCGCAGTTCCGATCTGCAGCACAACTACGGTACCCGGCAATTTGAATTTATCCGCAGGAGACTATGACAAGCTGACGAAGATTCCATTGTGGCTGTTCCATGCCGCTAATGACGGCACGATCGGCGCGGCCAACAGCCGCAAGGCTTATGAGGAGCTGTCCAGCCGCCAAGCGAACGTGAAGTATACCGAGTTCGCGAATATGGTTTACAATGGCGTCACTTATGACGGCCATCAATCATGGGTGCCGGTTCTGGACAATTATTATGACGAAACATACGGCGTCAGGACGTTCGATTGGCTATTCGCGCAGACGCTGGAAGGCGAAGTGGGCAATTATCGCATGGTTCTGGATGATTTCTCCTCCTACGCAAGCAGCGCAGAGCTCGAGAGTGCGTATGCCCGCAATACGAATGGCGGTGCCAATACGATTGAATTGGTGAAGTCGCCGTTCGGAGCAAGCCTGAACAATGCGATGACATTCACGTATGCGTTCACGAATGGCTACTCGGGCCGCTCGCACCCGGTGAATGGGTACTGGCCAGGCCTGAAGGCTATTGAACTATGGATTCAGAACGATGCTTCCGGACAGGATATTTTGCTTCAATTGTCGGATGGCGCATCCTATGAGCTGCATCTGAATCAGTTCGCGGGCTTTGACGCAGCTTCTACAGCGCCGCAGCATCTCGCCATTCCGATTGAGGCATTCAAGCGGAAAGAGGGTAGCGGTACGCTGAACACGAAAGGGATCGTTAGCTTTGCCCTCTATGTGAATCAGGTTGCCGGAGGCGCGGGCGGCACGTTGACGCTTGACGAGATCAGTCTCGTTTTTGATCAAAAGCCGGATCTTCCTGAAATTGCTTTTGAATCGACTAATGTACAGGCGGATGGTGTCGGAAACCTGATTTCACTGCTAAACAGCAGCGCTACCGTGCCAAACGGGGGGAAAATCGTACAGGTGAGTTACGAATCGACGAACGAAGCCGTACTGCCTAACCGATCTGGCTTTGTTCCGAAAGGGGATTTCCTGAGCGAAGGCGGCACAAGCGTTAAGCTCAAGCAGGCTAAGCTTTATTGGGATGGGACAACGTACACGATCGATGTTAACGCCGAGCTGCAAATCAACGTAAGTCAGCTGCCGCAAGCGGTGGACGTCGTTCAGTATTTGAACGACTTGACCGGCAAAGGAATGCTGTCTGCCATGCATCACGACCAGTCCTATGCGAATCCGGGCAGCAACGACGTGCTGCATCAGAGGGTAGCGAATGAATTCGGCGTTTATCCGGCGCTGTACAGCGCGGACTTCCTGACAGGCGGGACGGTGCAATTCCGCCAGAATATGATTAATGAGGTTATTCGTCAGTGGAACAACGGAAATCTGGTTCAGATTATGTTCCATGTATCGCCTCCGCAATATACGGTGCAGCAGGAGTCCGAGGGCAACTGGGGCGGAGACCAGGCACATGAAACGATGCCAAGTCCTAACCGCATTTTTAGCTACTTGTATAATGACCAGTGGAAAGAGCTAATGACGGAGGGGACGCCGCTCCATACGAACTGGAAGCTGCGGATGGATGAATATGCGAAGTATTTGCAGCAGTTGGAAGACGCGGGCGTAACGATTATGCTGCGGCCATTCCATGAGATGAACCAGCATGTATTCTGGTGGGGCGGACGCCCGGGCGAAGAGGGCAGCGCGGAGCTCTATCGCATGTTCCACGATTACATGGAGAAGGAAAAGGGTCTTTCCAACATTGTTTGGGTATGGAACGTTCAGGACTTGCCGGATGATTACGGCTTTGCGGACGGCGATGCCAAGTTCGACCGCTATGAGGGAATTGACGGCGGGCTTGCGGAGTATGATGCGAATGATTGGAACAGCTTCAGTCCGGGCAAAGATTATTACGATGTGCTCTCCGTTGATTTCTATGATGTTGGCGGGTATGCCACGCGTTATTATGAGCAGGCGAAGCGAATCGCCGAAGCCGATGGCAAGCCGCTGATCATAGGAGAAACGTTCGTCTTCCCGACGCAGGCGGAGCAAGCCGCGCAGCCTAATTGGACGATTGCGATGCCATGGGGAGTTCGGACATGGAATTACAATACGATGGAAGCGATGGCGGAGTTTTATCGGAACAGCATAGGCACCGAAGGCATGCCGCGTTTTACGACGCGCGACAATACGGTAACGCCGGTTGATAGGAGCAAGCTTGAACAGCTGCTGGCAGAGGCTGCTCTGCTTAATGCGAGCGATTATACGTCGAGCTCTTGGGAAGCTTTGTCCCTTGCGGTTTCTGGGGCGAAGGAAGTGCTAGGCGGCAGCGGCGTGACTCAGGACGAGTTGAACCAAGCGCTGCAAACGGTAAAGGCGGCTTATGCGGGCTTGATCCGGGCAGGCGGGAGCAGCAATGGCGGTGGCGTGGCTGTTGATTCGACGATAAAAGTCGGTACGGGCAGCGAGGCTGTGTCTATTCCTTACAGCTTAATCGGAAATCATGTCGCGCTAACGATTACGGGCAGCAAGCTAAGCGAGCTTCTCGCCAAAGCTTCTGCAGAAGCAAGCTTTGATTTAAGCGCCGTAACGGGTGCTGCATCGGTGGAGCTTGGCGTCTCCGTATTGCAAAAGCTGGCCGACTCTAAGAAAGGCATGGCATTTAAGCTGCCGAGCGGGACGGTTCGTCTGGATTTCGCTGCGTTGTTATCCGTGGCGAAGCAAGCGGCAGGTCAGCGTGTGACGATTACGCTTGAAGCGGTTAACACAACCAAACTTACGGCTGAACAGCTCAAAGCGACTGGCAGCAACAAGACATACGATATTTCGATGAACAGCGGAGGACGGAAAATCACATCTTTCGAGGGTCAGTTGAACATTGCGCTGCCATACGTCTTGAAAAAGGGCGAATCGGGAGAAGGTGTAGCGATTTGGTATTTGGATGAATTGGGGAAATTGTCGAGCGTTCCGGGCCTCTACGACGCAGATTCGCAGACGATTCGCTTCTCAGTAGATCATCTTTCTTATTATGTGGTCGGTTATGACGAGGCCGCTGCATGGCGCAATCCTTTCTTGGATGTGACGAAGGAACAATGGTTCTACGAAAGCGTGTCTTATGTCGCGCGAGGCGGGTTATTCTCTGGCGTGAACGACAAAACGTTTGATCCAAAAGGCCAAATGACCCGTGCCATGCTCGTCACGGTGCTTTACCGACTAGCGGAGGAACCGGCTGCGAGGGCTAACCGCTTCACGGACGTTGCTTCCGGAAGCTGGTACGAAAGAGCTGCGGCATGGGCCGATGAGCAAGACATCGTGACCGGATACGGCAACGGCCGGTTCGGACCGCAGGACGCGGTTACGCGCGAGCAGATGGTCACGATTCTTTATCGCTACGCGACGCTTCGCGGCTACGCGGATGCGAATGCCGCAGGTGCCGCGATTGCAGGCGTATTGCCGCAAGTGGCGGAGGCATTTGTGGGGGCAGGATTGGAAGGAATAGACCAAGAGGCAGTTACGGGAGCGGGAGCGGAAAGGAAAGAACATGCAGTTACGGACGTAGTGCCGCAAGCGGCGGAGTATTCCGCATTTGCAGATATGGTACAGGTTTCCGATTGGGCGCAGGAAGCCATGCACTGGGCGGTTGAGGCACAGCTCATCACCGGGAAGACTGGCGGCGTGCTGGATCCGCAGGGCGAATCAACCCGTGCTGAGGTTGCAGCACTTCTGCATCGGTTTGCTGAACGAATTGTTCAGTAAACGATCTTAATTTGAATAAAGTACGCTGAACAAGCCGTGGGCATTACGCTCGCGGCTTGTTCGCGTCCAGTACAGGCTGAATCTAAGAGAAGGGAGTAACGGGTGTTTTTAGTCAGTTGAGGTGCAATTAGCTGAAATTAATGAGATATTGTAGTTTTTTTATTGAAAAATGTTGAAAAAAGTTCTATTGTTTAAATTAGAGTACGGCAGTTGAAAGGACGGAACCGCAGGACATGAAAAAAATTACGCTGCAATTAATCGCTGATGAGCTGGGCGTGTCCAAAGCGCTCGTATCCAAGGCATTGTCTAATGATCCCGCTGTTAATGAAGTAACCAAGGAAACGATATGGGCAAAAGCGGAGGAAATGGGCTATCGCATGAAATCCTCGCGCAAGACGATTCCAGCCTCACGTACGGGCAATCTTGCGGTACTGATGCCGCGTGCATATCTGGACGACATGGAGTATTGGGGCAAGGTTATACACGGTATCGAAAAAGAGCTCGCTAATCATAGCTTCAGCATGATTCTCTCGAGCATTGATATCTCGTTGTCGCCGAAAGAGGGTTTGCCTTCGAGTATCTACGAGAAAAAGGTGGACGGAGCGATCGTCATGGGCCATCTGCCGGACAGCTATATCGAAGCATTGGCGGCAACTGATTTTCCTTATGTGATGGTTGATGCAAATCTACTGGAGTCATCGATTGACCATGTGCTCGCTAACAACTTTCTTGGCGCTTATCAGGCTACGAACCATCTGCTTGAATCCGGCCATGTGAAGCTGGGCTTCGTTGGCGATGCGGATACATCATGGAGCTTTCGGGAGAGAAGCCGGGGCTTCGAGGAAGCGATTCGTGATTTCAATCGTAAAAGCACGAGCAACGCCACGGCGGTTACGATTGAAGGCATCGGAGTAAGCGGCACGGGTATGTACGTGGCGGCAGAGTTTGCGAAGGTGCTTAGCCGATTTGTAAAAGCCGATCAGCCGGTGACCGCGCTGTTCTGTGCGAATGACCTTACGGCATTCGAATCACTGAAGCTGCTCAGTGATTGGGGTATTGGCTGCCCTGGAAATATTTCAGTCATCGGCTTTGACGATTTGACGCTGACGGAAATCATGTCCCCAAAACTTACCACGGTACGCGTGCCTAAAGCTGATATCGGCAGTCGCGCTGCTCAAATGATTTTGCGGCGCATCGAGAACCCGGACGTCACGCCGGAGCATGTACTGCTGTCTACTCAGCTAATCAAACGCGCATCAGTAGGTTCACTGAACAAGGCATAGCTGTAAGCGCAAATAGGTTCTTACAGCCTCTAAACTAACCAGTCAGAGCGTCTGTAAGAACCAATAGGTTCTTACAAAGCCTCCGCGCCTACCCATACCCCCACGAAAAGTAGCTCCGCGCCTCCGCGTGCCCCACCAAAAGCAGCTGTAAGCGCACATAGGTGCTAACAGCCTCCAAACTAACCAACCTTAGCAGCTGTAAGAACCCATAGGTTCTTACAGAGCCGCGGCGCTTCCCTGTGCCCCACGAAAAGCAGCCGTAAGCGCAAATAGGTGCTAACAGCCTCCAAACACACCAACCTGAGCACCTGTAAGAACCCATAGGTTCTTACAGAGCCGCGGCGCTTCCCCCGTGCCCCACGAAAAGCAGCCGTAAGCGCACATAGGTGCTAACAGCCTCCAAACACACCAACCTGAGCAGCTGTAAGAACCCATAGCTTCTTACAGAGCCACAGAGAGTCTCCGCGCTCACTGGTGACTTCACGAAAAGCAGCTCCGCGCCTCCGCGTGCCCTACCAAAAGCAGCTGTAAGCGCAAATAGGTTCTTACAGCCTCTAACCCAATCAGCCTGAGCGCCTGTAAGAACCTATAGGTTCTTACAGAGCCGCCGCGCTTCCCCGTGCCCCACGAAAAGCAGCCGTAAGCGCACATAGGTGCTAACAGCCTCCAAACTAACCAACCTGAGCACTTGTAAGAACCCATAGGTTCTTACAGAGCCACAGAGAGTTTACTGCGCTCACCGGTGGCTTCACGAAAAGCAGCTCCGCGCCTCTGCGTGCCCTACCAAAAGCAGCTGTAAGCGCAAATAGGTTCTTACAGAGCCGCCGCGCTTCCCCGTGCCCCACGAAAAGCAGCCGTAAGCGCAAATAGGTGCTAACAGCCTCCAAACACACCAACCTGAGCACCTGTAAGAACCCATAGGTTCTTACAGAGCCACAGAGAGTTACTGTGCTCACTGGTGACTTCACGAAAAGCAGCTCCGCGCCTCCGCGTGCCCTACCAAAAGCAGCTGTAAGCGCAAATAGGTTCTTACAGCCTCCAACCCAATCAGCCTGAGCGCCTGTAAGAACCTATAGGTTCTTACAGAGCCGCCGCGCTTCCCCGTGCCCCACGAAAAG
>NZ_JBWDNK010000001.1:0-1400967 GCF_056269165.1 Paenibacillus sp. J22R232
TGGAGGATCAAAGTAAGTTCCATAAAGCCATGTAAATAGACCAAATAACAAGCTTGGCTACGTAATTTGATTATTTGGTTGACAGCACTCCGGAATTAAGGGGTCTAACCGTAAAGTGCAGCAGAATCACGTATATGAGCGAATAACCACCGAACCAGAGGCATTCTGTTGCAGAAACTGCAGCGAAGCAAGAGAGAGGTTACATAAGCGACGAGTAGAGTGTACAAAGTGCAGCGTAGCTTGGTCTCGCGTATGGTGGATAGTCTTGTGGCAGCCGCCGATCGATTAGGGCGTGAAACGTAGCTTTGACCTGTTTGCTGAATGAGGATAATCCTATATGACTGATAGAAACAGCGGTAGGCTTGGACGAGAAATATGTCCCAAGCCGTCGCTGCTTCTCTTTAGTTTGTTAGGCTCGCATGAACTGTTGTCATTGTCCCTGGTTTTACTTTAGCTTGATTCCATCAAATGCATTCTCTACCAGATGCTGCACGTAGGAATCGTCCAATGCCCCGCCTGTCACGAGTAAACGATAGAAGATCGGACCATAAATGAGATCGACGCCTAATTCAAGATCGAGATCTTTTTTCAATTCTCCGCGCTGGACCCCTTGTTCTAGTAGGCTCTTAGCCTCAAGCCGGCGTGGCTGGAAATACCTTGTCCGATAGGCTTCCGCCAATCCGGAATCAAACTGCCCCTCACCTAATAGCTCCCTAATGATCGTACCCTCGCGACTGGTCAAAAACCGAACTAAATTCGTGGCATGATTAACGATATCATTTCCTGCCGAACCTGTGTTAGGCACGGGCAACCTTGCCGCTGCGGCAGCTAGAAAACCGTCCATCACTACGGCAGCCTTATTCGGCCACCATTTATAAATCGTGGCTTTGCTTACCTTTGCGCGATCAGCAATTTTTTCAACGGTGACCGATCCAAAGCCATCTTCCAGCAATAATTCATAAGAAGCGGAAAGGATCGCATGTTGTGTTTCAACATTACGAGGTCGCCCTCTTTTAACCTCCACTTAAATCGCTCCTTTCAAATTCCCTATACATAAACTGTACGTATAGTATATCAAATGTGAAGAAGAACCTAAACCTAAAAACTAAAGCTAAAAACTAAAGCTAAAAGCTAAAAGCTAAAGCTAAAGATAAAAACGCCTATTTACAAAACGATACGTTCAGTATATTATTTAGACATAATTAATAAACGATACGTTTAGTATTTGTGAACGAAGAATGGAATGGACTTTATAGTTTCGTTTTCTTGTTCCCATTTGCGGATACGCCTTTGCTACAGAGCGCCGTCGCCGTCCATTCATCAGATGATTTTAAAAATAAAAGTCGAGGGGATGTTATAAAACAATACGTGACGTACGGACAACCGATTAAGCGTTATGCACTTACAAAACAAGGAGTGATTGTTATGAATGCACCAAACAAACAAACAATCGAAAAGAATATTCCGACATGGTTAACCGTTCTGCTTGCGACTGCATGTGGAATTATCGTAGCTAATCTGTATTATGCACAGCCATTGGTAGGCTTAATTAGCTCTTCAATCGGACTGTCTGCTGGCAGTGCCGGCTTGATCGTGACCTTGACCCAAATTGGATATGTCATTGGCTTGCTCTTTATCGTACCTTTAGGCGATCTTGTTGAAAACCGAAGGCTAGTGGTATTATCCTTACTTCTCACATCAATCGCCTTGGTTGTGACGGCCATGACAAAAAGTCCTGTGCTTTTTTTGGTGGCTTCCCTGTTTATCGGATTGGGTTCGGTCGCGGCACAAGTGCTCGTACCTTTCGCATCATACCTTGCATCAGCTTCCACGCGCGGCCGCGTCGTTGGAAATGTCATGAGCGGCTTGCTGCTTGGCATCATGCTCGCGCGACCGTTGTCTAGTTTGGTGGCTGATTTCTTTAGCTGGCCTATCATATTCGCTATATCAGCTGCAGCTATCATTGTGCTGGCGATCGTCCTTTCAAAAGTGCTGCCAGAAAGAAGGCCAACGTCAAATACAAGCTACGGAGCGCTGCTTAGCTCAATGTGGCATCTTCTGCGAACAACGCCGATCTTGCGTCGTCGTGCCATCTATCATGCTTGCGTGTTTGGAACCTTCAGCTTATTCTGGACAACGGTTCCATTATTATTATCTGGTCCCGTTTTTCATTTTTCTCAAAAAGCGATTGCTTTGTATGCACTTGTTGGAGTCGCGGGCGCGATAGCGGCGCCAGTGGCTGGCCGATTAGCTGACCGCGGCTGGACTAGATCCGCTACGGGAATAGCGCTTGGCATTGTTATCGTTTCCGTTCTGCTCCTGCTGGTCATACAATCAAATTCTCCCGTTGGCATAATCGTTTTAGTGGTATCAGCCATCCTGTTGGACGCGGGTGTATCAGCCAATCTTGTACTCGGACAACGAGCGATTTTTGCTCTCAGTCCGGAGATTCGCAGCAGATTGAACGGGCTATTCATGGCTATTTTCTTTTTTGGCGGCGCATTGGGATCCGCGGTGGGCGGATGGGCTTTCGCATGGGGAGGCTGGAGTGCAGCTTTAGGGATCGGCATCGTATTCCCTGTTATCGCGCTGCTTTATTTCTTTACGGAGAAGAAATGAAGCATTAAATCGTCGTTCTTTTCAGCTTCGGATGAGCTGTGCGGACCTTCCGCAATCATGAATGGGCTTTGTATAGTATAATGGTTATTACGATTTGGGATGGAAACAAGGAGTGAGGGAACGAATGCCTACTGTAATGGTTACCGATGACGACGCGAACATTCGCGAACTTGTCTGTTTGTTTTTACGCAACGACGGATTCGAAACGGTGGAGGCCGCGGATGGAAAGGAAGCACTTGCCATCTATGCCTCGACGCATGTTGATCTTGTCGTTCTGGATATTATGATGCCGATTATGGACGGCTGGACCTTATGCAAGGAACTCAGAAGGAGCAATCCGGATCTTCCGCTGCTCATGCTTACCGCGAGAGGCGAAACATGGGAGAAAGTAAAGGGGTTCCAGCTGGGGACGGATGATTATTTGACAAAGCCATTCGATCCGTTGGAATTGACGGCACGCGTTAGAGCATTGCTAAAACGTTACCGGATTGGCTCCACGCAGACAATTCGGTTAGGCAGCGTCGTTCTTGATCGGCAGGTTTATAAAGTAATGAGAGGGACGGAGTCGCTCACGCTGCCGCTTAAGGAGTTTGAATTGCTTTATAAGCTGGCTGGAACGCCTGGGCAAATCTATACGCGCGAGCAGCTGATCGATCAAATATGGGGGATCGATTACGCAGGCGACGACCGAACGATAGACGTACATATTAAGCGATTGCGAGAGCGGTTTGCGACAACGCCTGATTTTCATATCGAAACGGTTCGTGGGCTAGGCTACCGTCTAGAGGTGCAAGCGTGATCAAATCATTATATACACGTGTAGTCTTTATCTTTCTAGTCTCCGTGATCGGGGGAACGGTTCTCGCGTTTTTTGTGGCTACTTGGATATTTGAAGAAAAATTGAGCGAAAACTCTCAAATAGTGCTGCGTAATTTTGGGCATGATATTGTTCAGATCTACGAGACTCTTCCGCTGCGTGAAGCGGATGCGTTCGTAAGCGAAATGAAGATGCTCAATTCCTATTACATTCGAATTTACGAAGCAGACGGCCAATTCAAGTCTTATGGAGAGGTTAACGGACAGAAAATTGCTGCTATAACGAAGGAACAGATTAGGAAAGTCCTCCAGGGAGAAGTTGTTCAATATAATACGAGCGGTTTTGCTACCGTCCTCGTAGGCCTGCCTTTGAAAACGGAGCTCGGAACTAAAGCGATGTTTCTCGAGCCGCTGGCTCCGCCTTCAGCCTCTTTTGTCATAAAATGGGCATTGTATTTTGTAGGCTTTTCTTTAATTATCGGAAGTATATTTGTTCTGATTGCCTCCGTTTTTCTCGTAAGGCCGATCAAAAAACTGACCATCGCGACAAGACGGATAGCTGCTGGAGATTTCGACGTTAAGCTGAATATTAAGCAATCAGGCGAGCTAGGTACTTTGGCTCGCAGCTTCGAAGAAATGATGCATGATCTTCAGCAGCTGGAGCAAATGCGCAGAGAATTCGTAACGAACGTGTCGCATGAAGTACAGTCGCCGCTCACGTCGATATCCGGATATGCTATCGCGCTTAAGCAAGAGGATATCGCAGCTCAAGTGCGAACCCGTTATCTGGATATCATTATTACGGAAGCAGGTCGGATGTCCAAAATGAGCGATAGCCTGTTAAAGCTAAGCTTGTTAGAATCGCAGTCGCAGCAGATACAGTTAGCATCGCTCAGACTTGACGAGCAGATAAGACGCGTTATTGTGGCAATCCAGCCGCAATGGTCGGCGCGCAGCATCCATTTCGATCTCAAATTGAAGGCAGTTATGTTAACGGCTGATCATGATCAGCTCAATCAGGTATGGACTAACATACTCGGCAACAGCATCAAATTTTCCAAGGATGGCAGCACCATAACTGTCGACATGAAATCGGATACGAAAAACGTGACTGTTCGAATATCCGATACGGGAATTGGTATTTCCTTAGAGGATCAGAAGCGGATATTCGAGCGGTTTTTTAAGGCGGATCGTTCCCACAGCCGCAAATATGAAGGCAGCGGCATGGGACTTGCCATCGTGAAGCAGATCGTATCGCTTCAACAAGGGGATATCCGTGTCGAAAGCGATCCAGGGGTAGGAACAACCTTCATCGTGACGTTGCCGATCAAAACTTCGACAGCGTCATTTATTCTCAATTAGGAATGATAATTAGCTGTTTCTCAATTCCATAAATTTTCTTGGTTCAGTTGTTTCCTATTCTCCATGCTGCGGCAGCATATGCAACTTTCTTGCATATGAAGTCGCAGCATTTTTTTTTTGCCCGTTCATATTCCGTTCATATTGGCGTCACGGAGAGTACATTTTCGTCATGTAAGCTTTTCCTAGCGGCTCATTTTGGGAGCTGAATACAGAGAAGATGACAGGAGAAGATGCGAGTGAAATTACGAGAGGCAATGAAAATGGGGTCGGATGCAGCAACGGCTAGAAAACCAGCTAGCAAAATGAAAAAAATAGGTAAGATTATATTGAAATCGTTAGCCGTACTCGTTATTGTGGTCGTGGTTTTTATAGCTATTGTCTTTATTGTCAATAAGGTCAGCAGCAAATCGGAAAAAGGGAAAATTCAAGCTTATGGTCAGCTCGTACCCGTAGATGGGAAACAGATGAATGTTCTCATTCAAGGAGATGGCGACGAAACAATCGTGCTCCTGCCAGGCTATGGAACGGCAGCGCCTGCACTTGATTTTAAGCCATTAATTGAAGAGCTGTCACCGTATTACAAAGTTGTTGCAATAGAACCGTTTGGATATGGATTAAGTGACGGAACCACGAAAGAACGAACGACTGAAAATATTGTAAGCGAAATTCATGAAGCGCTGCAAAGCCTTCAGATTGACCGTTACATTCTAATGGGTCACTCTATTACTGGCATTTACGGGCTCGATTATGTCAATAAGTATCCGAACGAAGTGAGTGCTTTTGCCGGAATCGACAGCAGCGTTCCAACCCAAGGCGGAATGGATGTTGAATTTCCAACCGGAACGTTTAAACTGCTTAAACAATCCGGCTTCGGCAGATTGATGCTGAAATTCGGAGATGATCCCTATACAGGCCTTCCTTTTGACGAGGAGACTAAAGAACAGATGAGACTGCTCACTCTCAAAAACATGTATGAATCCACCACTTTGAATGAGATGGAACATATTTATTCTAATTTTGTAGCAGCAAGAAGTTTAACATTCCCCAATGAACTTCCGCTTGTCTTCTTTATACAAGAGAACAATACAGGCGTAGAGGGCTGGATACCGCTGCACGAAGAGCAAGTCAAAGATTCTGTGCATGGCAAAGTGATGACCTTTGAAGGAGGGCATTATTTGCATCATACAAGGTCCAAAGAAATCGTTGAAAGCTTTAGAACATTTATGGATGATGTCCGATAGACAAGAAGATGTTCCCAATTATTTTTCTCTATCTTGCTGCGGTATTGGTTTTTCATTTGTGATCGACCATTTCATGACCTCCGTATAAACGGCACCTGTTAGCCTAGCGCTAGCAGGTGCTATTTTAATGCGAACAGCCATCGGCCAAGAGGAAGTGTCACCGGTTGCTGCAGGGATGAAAATGGATAGGGAGCAAGCTGTGCTGTTTACGGCATCTCATGGAGCTAAGATTGACTACTTATGGCCCAATGCGGTTAAAATAGGTACACGGCAAATCCCTCGGTCCGTAATCCGCTCAAACCTTGCAGGCTTTTGCCTTGCGGGTCAAGCGTACAGGTCGTTACTCCTCTTGGTGAATACAATAAGGTGTATTCCAAATCAGGAAGGGGATAATTATTGTGAACCGTAATTATTACAATAATATGGGAAATGTAGGCGGCGTGAATGAAGCTGAATTTTGTCCCGATTGTCCAACGCAGACGATTTATGATCCTCCTATTACGCAATACGAGAATTATTATCACCCACAGCTTGTGAATGTCATTCAAAATATCGAAACGGTGAAGCAGCATCATTGCTGCCCAGTCTATCAGCATCAATATACGCATACGGAGAAAAACGTTATGGTTTCAAGCGCAAAACAAAAGAAACGCGCTAAAGTCTCTTCTAAAAAACGTTCGAATAAGTAGTCTTTCCATCAAGTACGGACCCGTAAGAAAGGATGCTTCGGAATGAAGCATACAACTTACGGGTCTTAAGCTTGCCTTCAAGAAAGTATGTAAGCATGTAACGGAGCAACGTAATGGAGCAGTGGTTAAAACGGTATAAAGACTTATCGCACAAGGGGATTACAGTCGGCGAGCTCGTACATATGCCAACAGGAAGAGTATTTAACTTTGCTGATAACGAAGGCAATTATTCGGCCGTCCTGGAAAAAAAGTAAAGCTAGAAATCTTATGAAAAACAGGCTGCCGGATATTCGGCAGCCTGTACTGTTCCCGTGCAGGACAATTGCCTACAAGCTATAAGTGAGTGCTCAATTGATTGACGAACAGCTCTAAGTAGTGCTGGTCCACTTCGTCAAACCGGTCCAATATCGGACTGTCAATATCGAGAACGCCAAATAACTCGCCGCGTACTATGATAGGTATGACAAGCTCCGATTGCGATGCGGAATCACATGCAATATGGCCTGGGAATAAATGAACATTCCCGACTCTGACGGTGGTTCTATCGCTTGCAGCTTTTCCGCAAACACCTCTCGATAAGGGAATACGGATACAGGCCGGTAATCCTTGGAATGGTCCTAGAACGAGTTCTCCATCGCGATAGAGATAAAAGCCTACCCAATTGATTTGATCCAAAAATTGATTAAGCAAAGCTGATGTATTGGACAGGTTCGCGATGATATCGGACTCGCCGGTTAGCAGTGCGTCCATTTGCTGAATGGCTAATTCGTAATTTTGCTCTCTTGAGCCTTTAACCGGTTTGGATTCAAACATATACAGACTCCTTCACTCATGCTCTAAGATGAAAGACGTTATCCCGAAGTCAATTGACGAGAGAGAGGAGCGTCTTTTTAGGATTTTTACATCGTACCGTGAGAAAGCTAGCTCCGTGTTTTGGTATGGAGTTGTTGGATTTGTTCTTCCAGAACCTCGCTTGCTCTGCCTAAAAACGTCGTGATGAGCTCCAGCTGTTCGTCCGTGTATAAGGCTGCCAGCTTCACCATTGAGGCATGCAGCGGCATATAGGTGTTTGTTATTTCTTCTTTTTGCTCATAAATAGGGACGATAATGACTTTGCGACGATCGCTCGGATCGTTTTGTCTGCGGACAAAGCCATTTTTCTCAAGACGGTCAATCAAAGAGGTGACGCTGCCTGTTGTAAGACCGGTAAGCTTTGATAATTCACCAGCGGTAATGGGCCCTTTCTCACGGAGAATATCCACGGACAAAAAATCATTATTATACAAGCCGATAGAAGCGGCAACGCTTTGCTGGTAAAGCACGGTCCGGCTTCCCAGGCTGCGCATGCCGAGCGTGAAGTTTTCTTGAAGCGCCGTTGGTTGATTCTGTTGCTTGCTTGACAAACGGCAACCCTCCTTTTAAGATTAAAGTATCTTGATAATCAAGATACTTTTTAAATCGAGATACTTGATGAGTGCGTGCAATATTATTTTATTTTAACGAAAATAGAACTTTTTTGCAAAAGGAATCAGGGACGAAGCATTGCAAGGGCAGCGATTGTTTGCGTGATTTCTTTTACCGTATGGATAAATGGGTAATGAGAGGGGATTTTTCGTGAAAGAATCAATCCGTATCAAAGGCGCGAGGGAGAATAATCTGAAGAATGTGTCGCTATCCATTCCGAAGTATAAGCTCGTCGTCCTGACTGGGCCATCAGGCTCAGGCAAATCGACGTTTGCAATGGATACGCTCCAAAGGGAATGCCATAGACAGTTTATGGAATCAATGGGCATGTCTTCGGATTCCATTCGAAAGCCAAAAGTAGAGTCCATCGAGGGGCTGTCACCGTCGATCAGCGTCGGACAGCATGTGACGAACCGCAATCCGCGATCTACGGTCGGGACGGTGACGGATGTTTATACGTATGTTCGTTTTATTTTTTCCAAATTAGGCGTGCGCAAATGTCCGTCCTGCAGCGGGAGCATCCTGCCTGTTTTTGAGCCGGTTGGCCTGCTGGCGGAGGATGACGAGGATATGCACCATCGAACGGTGAACTGCCCGCATTGCAAGAAAGAGCTGGAGCTTCTCGGCATGTCGCATTTTTCTTTCAATAAACCGGAAGGAGCTTGCGAAGCGTGCAGCGGCCTTGGGCATGTGGCAAGCATCAACGAAGCGGCGGTATTCAATCCAGACCTTAGCTTGCGCGATGGAGGAGTTGCTTCGCTAAACGGCGTGCACCGCGATATTCAAATCCGGATTCTGAATGCGGCAGGAAAGCATTACGGATGCGGGTTTGACCCAGACCAGCCCCTGAAGGAATACAGCGAGGTTCAGCGAGATATGCTCTATTACGGTGTTGAGAGCGAGGCATTCAAAGGGCATTACCCAGATGTAAAGCCCGTCCAAGGAACAAAGTTCGAAGGCGTTATTCCCGGTTTATGGCGGCGCTACAAGGAGAAGGAAGGGGAGGCTGGGTCGCAGGAGAAGGATGGCGGCTTCTTTCATGAGCAGCTTTGTCCAGCATGCCTTGGCGCGCGGTTAAAGAAAGAAAGCCGCTTCGTACAGGTGGCAGGCGCATCGATTACGGACGTATCGGAATGGTCACTCGGTGCTGTGCATGAATGGGCAATGGGGCTCGAAGCATCACTTCCTACGGAGGGCTTACATGTGCTCGAACCGATTCTCAATGATATGCCAATACGACTCAAGCGGCTAATAGACGTCGGACTTAGCTATCTGAGCATGAATCGGCAATCGGTAACGCTATCCGGGGGAGAAGCGCAAAGGCTTCGGCTTGCTTCGCTGCTTGGCTCAGGCTTGACCGGCGTATTGTATATTCTGGATGAGCCGACTACCGGACTTCATCCTCGGGATACGGCTGGTCTTATTCAGGTGCTGCAGCAGCTGCGCGATCTAGGCAATACCGTCCTCGTTATCGAGCATGATATCGAAATGATGCGGGCTGCCGACCATATTATCGATATTGGGCCGGGAGCAGGCGTAAACGGCGGAGCTGTCGTTGGAGAAGGCAGCTTGGAGGATTTGCTGTTAAACGAGTTTTCGGTGACGGGGGCGTTCTTGAGAGAAGAAGGAAAGCAGGCACCGCATCGCATCCGAAGGAAGGGCAACGGACAGCACATTGCCATTCGCGGAGCAAATGTTCGCAATGTAACGATTCCTGAAGTTTCATTTCCGCTTGGAGCATTGGTTTCCGTAACGGGAGTATCAGGATCTGGAAAGTCCACCTTGGTCTTCGATATTGTTGCAAAAGGAGGCCCGAGCAAATCCGATGAGCCGGGCTGCACAGCAATGACAGGTTTGGAGCACGTCGGCAATATCGTGATTTTTGACCAGGCACCGATGGGGAGAATGCAGCGCTCGAACGTTGCAACCTACACGGATGTATTTACGCATCTTCGCCAGTTGTTTGCCGGCTTGCCGGAGTCTAAGCAGAGAAAGCTGACCTCAAAGCATTTTTCATTCAATACGCCTGGCGGGCGATGCGAGACCTGTCAAGGATTAGGGGTCCTTTCCGTTGATATGAATTTCTTGCCTGACCTGGAGGTGAAATGCCATGATTGCAAGGGAAGAAGATTTACAGAAGAGGTTCTGCAGGTTAAATATGAAGGCTTCTCTATTTCGGACCTATTGAATCTATCCGTGCAGGAAAGCTTGCCAATCCTGAAGTCGGAGAAGAAGATGGCAACTCTCATTTCGATGTTATGCGAAGTAGGGCTTGGATATTTAAAATGGGGGCAATCTGTCAAAACCTTATCCGGAGGCGAGGGACAGCGGATTAGACTCGCGAAAGAACTGAATAAGACATCCAAGCTCCATACTCTTTATTTGCTGGATGAACCGACAACCGGACTCCACCCATCAGACATCAAACAGCTCCAAGCGCTGCTTGATAAGCTTGTCGACTCGGGAAACACGGTGGTCGTTGTCGAGCATAGCTTGGAAATCATTCGGGAGTCTGACTGGGTCATTGATATTGGGCCCGAAGGAGGAGCGGCTGGCGGTAGACTATTAGCAGCGGGAACGCCTGAGCAAGTCGCAGAGGCGCCCGACTCGTATACGGGCATTTTCTTAAAGCGAATATTGGCGGGAGGTCTTTAACCGTCGCTGATGAAATGAAATGCTGGCAGCATAGGATCGGAGTAGGGCAGAGCAGGTCTGAAGCGGCGTCGTGATCAGGGTAAAGCAAGGCAATGGAACGGCGAAGGAGAATCAGGATGATTGCAAAAAGAAATAATGTCAGCGTGATTATAGCGGCGCTGCTGCTAGCGACGCTTATGGCATCGATGGACAATACGATATTAGCTACAGCAATGGGTACAATCGTAGGGGATTTAGGCGGATTCGATAAACTGATGTGGGTGACCTCAGCATATATGATCGCAGAGATGGCAGGCATGCCGATATTCGGTAAACTATCGGATATGTACGGCCGTAAGCGATTTTTTATTTTCGGTATCCTCGTATTTATGATCGGCTCTGCATTGTGCGGCACGGCGGATTCCATCGTACAGCTGAGCATTTATCGGGCGATTCAGGGGATTGGCGGGGGAGCTCTCGTGCCGATCGCATTTACGATAATGTTCGATGTTGTGGCGCCGGAGAAACGAGGCAAGATTGGTGGATTATTCGGTGCCGCGTATGGAATCTCCAGCATTTTCGGACCGCTTATTGGCGCTTATATGGCGGATTATGTCCATTGGTCATGGATATTTTATATTAACTTGCCTGTAGGTATTATTGCATTCCTTTTAATAGCTGTTTTCTATAAGGAATCGGTGAAGCATGCCAAGCAACAGATTGATTTTCTTGGCGCGTTTGCGCTTGTTTCTTCCATTCTTTGCTTGATGTTCGCGCTTGAGCTTGGCGGCAAGGAATATGCTTGGGACTCTGCGCAGATTATAGGTTTGTTCTTCGCTTTTGCGGTTCTAATTATTGGTTTTGTTTTTATCGAACGCCATGCGAAAGAACCGATCATCACCTTCAGCATGTTTAGAAACCGTCTGTATTCAACGAGTAATATGATGGCTATATTCAGCGGCGCTGCTTTTATAACGGCTTCTGTCTACATTCCAATCTATATTCAAGGAGTTCTTGGCGGTTCAGCAACGAATTCTGGCCTTGTTCTGCTTCCAATGATGGTTGGCTCTGTTATAACGGCGGCGGGAGGCGGTATCCTGCTTTCCAAATTTACTTACCGCTCCATTATGATATCGACGTTAGTGCTGCTCGTTGCAGGAATTGCATGGCTTACTGCGCTAACTCCGAATTCTTCGCGGTTTATGGTTACTGTGTTTATGTTCTTGGTCGGGCTCGGGATAGGTTCTTCCTTCTCGGTGCTAAGCAATGCGGCAATTCACGGATTTACGGCAAGGCAGCGCGGCTCTGCAAGCTCGACGCTTAGCTTTACTCGGGAGCTCGGCATGACACTTGGCATCACGGTGTTCGGTATTATCCAAAGCCATATTTTCATGAAACAGTTGGCTTCTAAATTCAGCAGCGAAGGAACGGCAGGGGGAGTTATTGATTTAAGTGATCCGAGCAAAATCTTGACTCCAGAAACACGGGACAATATTCCAGCGCCTGTGCTAGATCAAATAACAGATGCTTTGTCTTTATCTCTCACTCAAACGTTCGCCTGGGCCATTATACCTTCGGTTATCGCACTCATAGCAGCTTTCGCCATGAGCAAAGAAAAGTTTGATCCAGCAAGCGAGAACGAGGAATATTCTGGCTCACATTAATTCACAATCTAGTTATGCGTGTACACATCTAAAGCAGCCCAATGCGGCTGCTTTTTTTGATGTTTTAACGATTTGGAGATAATCGGTGCAGGAAGGAGAACAGAAGATGAACAAAGCAAAAAGTTTATTTATGCTGTTTTTTATAGCTGCACCTGAGGGTAAATAACCAACAAGCTGTAAACCTCGTCGGAAGCTCTACGGCTGTCGCAAAGGTAGTTACGATAAAACGGCTTGCTTGCTATTCGTTGGCAAATGTTCGATGCGGTATTCATAGTTATGCTTGCATAGCTGCAGCAGATCATGCTTTAATCCTCGTTTGGGCTCGGTGATGAGGAGCGGGGCCCGGCGTTTTGCTTTGAAAAACTGTTGAACCTTCTTCCGGTCGGTCAGCCTGCTCACGATCAGCTCATCTGGCATTCCATTCGCGTATTTGGTCATTAGAAACTGGTCACAGGCATCTTCCGAGCATGGTTCAAGCTTGAACAGCTGGAAATCGGTTAGCATGCCAGCCTGCACCTTCGCGACCATCGCGTGCAAGGGTCCGAAGTAAATGACATCCTGATCAATGAAGGCTTCCCGGTCAACGATTTGCTTATCGGAAGCTTGCTCCAGATTTCTGATGCTGACTAGCATTTGCTGCGCTTTCTCGAATTCCATTCGGGAGGCATATTCGTCCATTTTTTGATATAGCGTTTGAATTAGCGCCTTGCCGCTATGAGCAAGCAGCGTCGAGGCTTGGTCCACATTGCTCATGTATTCCTGCTTTGAAATTTTACCCTCGCATACGCCGCTGCATTTTCCGATATGAAAGAGCAAGCATACTTTTTTGGGCATTGTTTTGCAGGTGCGAAGGCCGTAATGCCCGGTTACGAATTCAAGCAGCGCATCCCGGAATCCCGCATTTTTGAATGGTCCGAGTCGCTGCGGTGCTGCATGCTTAAGGTGATGCACATGGCCGGTACGGTTGCGGTAATAGACGTCTAGCCTTGGAAGCGGATCAGCCGTAAGCTGCAAGTAGGCATAACCGCTATTATCCTTTTTTAATGCTCTATTGAATGGCGGCTTATGCTTTTTAATTAAATTATTTTCTAGCAATAGGCTCTCCGCCTCATTATTGACGAGAACAACCTCGATCGATGCAATCTCCTGTACAAGCTGGACGATTTTTTTATGGGTATGCTTTTTCGAAAAATAAGAGCGAAGCCGGCTTTTCAGGTTTTTGGATTTGCCGATATATATAATCCGGCCATTCTCATTTTTCATGAGATAGCAGCCAGGACCCGAAGGATAATCGGCAGCTTTGAACGGAAAGGACATGCAGCATCCTCCTCCTTATAGATTCTCTTCCGGCATAATTCGACATCATTGCACCGTGTTCCTTGTTTTTAAGAGAGTTGCCAATTGATAGGATATAGCAGGGTTACTCATAATCATAAAAGTATATTGAAAAGTGGATAGAGTCCGTAGACCTGTGCCATTAGTCGTGATAGAATATATTGGAATAACAGAGATAAAAAAGGGGATTACAAAAATGAAGAAACAACTTGCCTCGGTCTTCATCAGCATCATTCTACTCTTTTCTTTATCAACACAGCCGCTGCTTGCCGCAGCCGCCAAGACGATCAAGATAAAGGTAACGTTTGTCAGCGCTGAGCTGATCGAGAAAAACAGTGTCGGAAATGAATGGTGGAGCGGAGCAACGATAAACGGGAAAGAAGTGAAGGAGGGCGAGACGCTGGTCCTCAATCTTAAGGCGTCCGATCTCATTAAGCTGCGGGCAGAAGCACAGGAACAGGATAAATACCCAGACGACGGTGCCACGGACGCAAGCGTTAAAGTATCGGCAATCGGTACAAAAGCGGTGAATAAGACGCTAGAAGTTTCGGTTGTAGAAAACCGGGGAAGATTTTCAGGGAATGTTGCGAAGTGGGAGTTTCATTTTAAAATTCAAAAGGGTTAATGGAAAAGCAGCCTCGATGGCTGCTTTTTTTTTGTAGTGCTCTAAAAGGAACCCGATTTGAAACTATGCAGTCGTTCCATCAGCGGCGCAATGCATAACCCGCGCCGCTTGATTGTCATAAAGCGAAGATAACAAGAGCATAACCGTGATACGGAAAGGTTCATGATGATGTAAGCGGTTAAATGAATGCGCGGTATTCCAATTTAAATTAATTTAGCCATTTATGCTCGTTTACAATGGCTTTCCAGAGGAGTAAGATTCAGAGCGTGATCATTGCAAACGATTGATTGCTACAATCCTTAATCGCTGAATTCTGAAAAAGAATCGGGGGAACCAAAGAGCGGGATCCAATTGGTCCGTGCTCAGGGGTGAATCGGTTGGTGTACTCCAACCGTAGGGCGACTTTTGCGCCCGAATCCGTCAGCTAACCTCGTAAGCGTCCAAGAGAGGAACTTAACGCCAGCCTACCCATTTTTTTTGGAAAGCTGCGGGAGAGTCCTTACTTTCCTGCGGCTTTTTTTTGTTGCCGTTAAACGAGGAAGCAAGCAATTAACACCTAAGGTTAAGGAATGGGGAGTCAACATGGTTAGCAGGTTCAAACGGATTCTGATCGGGCGTCCGATGAAAAGCTCGGAAATCGAAGGGGAGAAGCTTAGCAAGCTGAAGGCGCTCGCGGTCCTTTCTTCCGATGCACTATCATCTGTTGCATATGGAACAGAACAAATATTGTTAGTATTGATGGTTGCCGGATTTGCGGCGGTGTGGTATTCGATTCCCATATCGATAGCAGTATTAGGACTTTTGCTGGTGCTTATTTTATCGTATCGGCAAACGATATTCTCGTACCCGGCCGGCGGAGGGGCATACATCGTAGCGAAGGACAATCTCGGCGTTTCTACGGGCTTGCTGGCAGGGGGCTCGCTCCTCGTGGATTATATCCTGACGGTTGCGGTCAGCACGTCTGCCGGAACGGACGCGATCACTTCAGCTTTTCCGTCGCTGCATGACCACCGGGTTGCCATCGCATTAGTCATGATTGTTTTACTGACGATCATTAACCTCAGGGGAATTACAGAGTCGGCCTCCGTGCTTGCCATGCCGGTATACCTGTTTGTTATTGCCATCTTTATACTTATCATTTCAGGTGTTGTTAAGTTTATGGCTGGCGGCGCGCATGCAGCCGTTCCAGAGCTTGGCGCAACGGTATCGAACATCAGCTTGTTTTTGTTATTGAAGGCTTTCAGCTCCGGCTGTTCTGCTTTAACAGGCGTTGAGGCGATGTCTAATGCGATACCGAATTTCAAGCAACCGGCCGAGCGCAATGCAGCAAAGACGCTGATCATGATGGGAACGATTCTAGGCGCGATGTTTATCGGCATTAGCTTGCTGGCTTATTGGTACGGCATTATGCCCAATGAGAAAGAAACGGTCGTATCGCAAATCGCGAATGCAACATTCGGAAGAGGCGTTATCTACTACGTCATTCAGGGGGTAACCGCACTCATTCTATTTTTGGCTGCGAATACGGCCTATGCGGCTTTCCCGCTGCTTGCCTTCATGCTGGCGAAAGATAAATACATGCCGAACATGTTTATGGCACGGGGCGACCGGCTTGGGTTCTCGAACGGAATCATTATATTGGGCGTATTATCCGCGTTGCTCGTTATTGCCTTCCATGGCAACACAGAAAATTTAATCCCGCTATACGCGGTTGGCGTATTTATTCCTTTTACGCTTTCTCAGCTTGGAATGATGGTGCGTTGGTGGAAGCTGAAACCTTCTGGCTGGAAGATGCGTCTTATCATAAACACGATCGGTATGCTCACCACGCTTGCCATAACGCTTATATTCATATTTACGAAGTTCAGCCATGTATGGATGGTCTTTATTTTCCTTCCGCTGGTTATCATGTTGTTTTATGGCATTCATCGCCATTACATGAATATGGCGAATGAGCTGCGGATCAATATGAGCGAAGATAAGCCTGTCATCAAAGGGAGCACGATTGTTGTGCCAATCGCCGGAATCACGCGCGTCGTCAATCATTCGCTGAGTTATGCGAAGTCATTGACGGACAACGTAGTCGCTGTCTATGTCGGGTTCGACGACGAGGATATTGAGCGGATGGAGAAAAAATGGGAGGAGTGGAATCCTGGAGTACGGCTCATCGTACTCCGTTCGAGCTATCGGAGCATCATTCGTCCGCTCATGAGGTTTATTGATACGATCGAGTGGAAAACGTCCGAAACGGATCATATCACGGTTCTTATCCCGCAGTTTATTACAAAGCATTGGTGGCATTACTTTTTGCACAACCAAACGAGCTTAATGCTGCGTGCCTATCTGTATGCCCAGAAGGATGTCGTTATCGCAACGGTACCGTACCATTTAAGGAAGTAGGCGCAGAAAGAAAAGCCCTCCAGTGCTTGGAGGGCTTTTCGGAGGCTGATTTAGAAGTTGCGTTGGCCCAGTTGCTGCTCCGCAATTTGAACAAGTTTTTTCGTAATGTAACCACCGATTGAACCTGCATCGCGTGTAGACAGATTACCGTTGTAACCGTCTTGCGAGAAAGCTACGCCAAGTTGCTGTGCGGCTTCTGTTTTCAATTGCTCAATCGCGCCTCTTGCTTGCGGTACAACCAATGTATTCGAACTTCTTCTGCTCATTACAATCACTCCTTCATGGGATGTAAGGTTATTATGTGTGAGTTTTGTAAATCTATACAGGAAAGAGGACAGAATTTTCAAAATAATTCAGAAAGCGGAGGAGATCGAGATAATGAACGGGAACCGAGTTAATCTTCGGCTAATGGCCGACAAGGATTCGGAACAATTACATGCAATGAGACAGCGGAATTTTCATTTTTTCAAACCCTTCGAGCCGATCCGGCCGGATGAATATTTCACGCTGGAAGAGCAGCGGCGGATTATCGAAGCAGGCATCAAGGGAGCAGAAGAGGACAGGAATTATGTGTTTGGCGTATATGAAAGGCAGTCAGGCTCGTTAATCGGGCGAATCGAGCTTTCCGGCGTTGCCCGCGGCCCTTTTCAGAATGCCAGTCTAGGTTATTTCATGGACGAAGCACATAACGGCAAGGGATATATGACCGAAGCGGTTCGTTCCGTGTTGCAATATGCATGCTCCGAATTAGCCCTGCACCGTATCCAAGCTGGCGTAATGCCGCGAAATCTGGCGTCTGTCCGCGTTCTGGAGAAAGCTGGCTTCCGGTATGAAGGGCTGGCGAAACGCTACTTAAAGATTAATGGCGAATGGGAAGATCACGCATTGTATGCTATAACGTCAGAGGAAATAGGTCTGCTTCCGTAATAACGAATAAAATAAACCCTAAATATGTTTTAAGGCCTGTTTCGGAATTGCATACCGTGTTTATTATCCTAATAGAATGAAACTATATAACTAGATAAGGGGAAGTGATGGACGATGAAGAAAACGGTCATGATGTTGTTCAGCTTTGCATTGGTATTTGTGTTAACGGCGGGCGGAGGTGCTTCAAAGGCTGAAGCGGGAGCCCAAAAAGAGTTCTTGCAAATTTCCAAATACGAAAATTATTACGGTCAATTAAAAGACGGGAAACCGCATGGGAAGGGTACAATGACATGGTACTCCACCAAATCGTATTCCGGTGATTGGGTTAACGGCAAACGTACCGGCACGGGTACATACGTGAACAAGTACAAGGAAGATAGCAAGGATATTGTTATTACATATAATGGTGAGTGGAAAAACGATATTAAAGTAGGGAATGGCTCTTTAAATACGAAAATTACCGATTATAACGGCGTGGTTGAATATCATAAAATCCAGTTCGGCACGTTTGCCAATGATGTCTTTGCCGCCGGCTATTCCGTTGCGCATACGAAGGCGGATCCTAGCTACAGCTACAACTACAAAGACGCAAAGCTGAACCTGCAAATTACTGGCACGAACGTTAATATGAAGGATGCTTGGAAAACGGGGAAATTCCCTTTAATCCAATACAAAAAGGGCAACGTAATGAAGCATTACTCCGTTGCTTTTAACGAAAATCCTTCATTAATCAAGCAGAACAAAGCAACGCTTGCGTACCTGAAAAATCTTCAAGCGCAGATCAACCCGCACTTAGTGAAATTTGAAGCTTTGTCTAAGCGTGTTCCTTTAGCTTAAACGGCAAGGCAAAACGGCAAGCTTGGACATTCCAATGCTTGCCGTTTTTAATTTCCGTTTGCTGACCGGTACCATAGAAATATGGTACTAGGTGGGAACAATGGTCTTGTGTATAGTTGATCTAAAGAGACGACTATGGGCTGCAGGAGGGACTGAAGACGATGACAAGAAGCGTGATGATGCAGAGGGCTGCGATTTTGAGGCAGCATGAGCACTATGCCTATCAAGCCGCATATTACTTGCTCGAAGACGAGGATCTCGCCTCTGAAGCCGCGTCAGTCGCGCTGGCCGATCTCCTTTATGACGAAGCGTTTTTCGCGAGCGAGTTCGAGCATCGCAAGCAGTTAATGAAACGCAAAGTGATCCAAACCTCGCTTTCCACTAAAGCATCCTTATTGCGGCAAGCGCTCTAAGCCTTAGGTAACTATCTCCGCAGTCTATCCGTTAAACTCCACAATTGCCTCTATCCGCACGTACAGCCTTATGCTGGTAATGTCCGTGTGCTCTTGCGTCACTCCATGTTTTTCTAGGAAGTACAGATATGTTATAGTTTTCAAGAAAGGCCTGAAGGCAACGTTAGCAGTGATGAATGAGCAATTGAGAAAGGAGCTGCGGCAATTTGGTTATTGATTTAACCCATTTGGTGATGACCGGAATGCCTGTATACCCTGGAGATGACGAAACGAGCATCATCCATACGCAGCAATTCGGCGTGGACGGCTTCAACAATCATCAGTTGTCCATCAATATGCATGCGGGTACCCACATCGATGGACCTATGCATTTGCTGGATGTGCAGCAGTACATAAGTGACATTCCGATCACTTCATTCGTTGGGGAAGGTATATTGCTTGATACGAGCGGAACAGACCTTGTCACTTACAAGGAAGAGTACGAAGCTATCATTCAGGAGGGGCAAATCGTGCTTGTGCACACGGGGCATGGCAAGCGATATGGACAGACTGCCTATTTTGAGGACTATCCGACATTGTCCTTGGCGTTTGTTGATCTGCTCATTCGCAAAAAAGTGAAAATGCTCGGTTTGGATACGCCTTCACCAGATAAATTTCCATACGAATGCCATCAGGCTTTGTTCGGCAGTCAAATACCAATCATTGAAAACCTAGCTCATGTAGACCGTTTAATTGGCGTTAAGGCTTTTGAGATCATTGCGCTTCCGCTGCGAATTCAAGCAGATTCTTCCGTAGCCCGCGTTATTGCGATCGTGCGGCCTTAAGTTTCTTTGAACTCCTTTTCGAATCATGCGATTAACGATCAGTTAGACAATTTAACAAGTGGAGGCTGAGTGCGCAATGGAATTGATTTATCATGGACATTCTTGTATTCAAATGGTTGATGGCGACAAATCGCTTGTGATTGATCCCTTTCTGAGAGGCAATCCGCTTGCAGTGACCAAGCCGGAGGAAATTAAGACCGATGCCGTACTTCTGACGCACGCGCATATGGATCATATACTGGATGCTGATCTTATCGCCAAAAGCAATGATGCGCCCGTGGTTGCGATTGCCGAGCTTGCAGCTTACATGTCCTGGAAAGGCGTAAAAACAATCGACATGAATATTGGCGGCACGGTAGATCTTGGATTTGCCAAGGCGAAAATGGTGCAAGCGTTTCATTCCTCCGGGATCGTGTTATCCGAGGAGAAAACGGTTATTTACGGAGGCATGCCTGCGGGCTATATCGTTAATATGGCGGGTTTAACCGTTCTCCACGCAGGTGACACCGCATTGTTCGGCGATATGAAAATGATCGGGGAAAGACATGCGATTGACATCGCTTTTTTGCCTATTGGCGATCACTACACGATGGGGATTGAAGATGCGCTTCTGGCTGCCGAATGGTACAATGCTAAGCTCGTCATCCCCGTGCACTATAACACCTTCCCGGTTATCCAGCAGGAAGCAGAGCATTACGTACAGCTTCTGGAAAGCAAAGGGATTAAGGGATTGGTATTAAAGCCCGGTGAAACGGCAACGGTGTAAGCGCGTACAGAGGATGCGGGGCATAGGGGAGATCGGATGAATAAATATGTCACTTATATTCGGTACGATGTTAATGGGACTTGGCAATCTTCCGGTAGCCATTATGCGTTATAACCAACACAAAAAAAGCAGAGAGCATGAATCGTATAATCTTGGCGGAAAGGAAGATGCTGGAATGAATAAACAAGAAACGGCAGGCCATTCAGAGGAAAAGCAACCCTTGTACAGCGTATTGGAAATCGTAGATACGCAAACAGGCGAGCGTAAAACGCTGGCGGAGTTCGATTTTTTGATCGAAGCGCCGAATTGGACGCCAGACCATAAGTATTTGATATACAACAGCAAAGGACAGCTGTATCGGTTTGAGCTTGAGACGCTGGAGAGTACCCGCATCGAGTCGGGCTATGCCGTCCAGTGCAATAATGATCATGTACTATCTCCGGATGGATCGAGACTGGCGATTAGCCATCATACGCAGGAGGACGGGCGTTCACGCATTTATATCATTCCGATTGAAGGCGGTCATCCTGAATTGGTAACGGCACTTGCGCCTAGCTATCTGCATGGCTGGTCGCCAGATGGAATGACGCTGTCTTATTGCGCGGAACGCAGCGGCGATTATAATATTTATACGATTCCCGCAGCCGGAGGGACAGAGACACGGTTAACGGATACGCTCGGTCTCGATGACGGACCAGAATATTCACCTGATGGCCGCCATATATGGTTCAATTCCACAAGAACCGGCTTCATGCAGGTTTGGCGGATGAACGCGGACGGCAGCGATCAGACGCAAATGACTTTCGATGAGAGCAACAATTGGTTCCCGCATGTTTCGCCTGACGGACTTTCTGTCGCGTTTTTGACCTATCGGAAAGGGGATGTCGCACCGAATGACCATCCCGCTAACAAAGAGGTTGAAATCCGAATCATGCCGGTCAGCGGCGGCGAAGAGAGAACGTTGGTGAAGCTTTTTGGAGGCCAAGGAACCATTAATGTTAACTCCTGGTCGCCAGACAGCCGACACATAGCCTTCGTCAGCTATCGGATTTAATTTTAGCAGCCGTTTTGTCGAAAAAAATGATGAAATGCGAATGATCCGACAGATGTCCTCATCACCTACTGCCGAATTGAAACTATCGACTCAGAATATATGATTGAAGCAGCCTGTTCCATTCCGCAATATGCGTGAAGGAACGGGCTTTTTGTTGGTAAATAAGTGTGTTTCGACTTCGCGCTTCGACAACGTTTTGGCATGGGCAGGGCTATACTAAACAGGTACTATTTCATTGACAGCGGAGGGTTGCTCATGATTAATTCAAATCTTAGAAAAAGAATTGTGTGGTTCATTAACAGCGAGATTGAGCGCGTATTAATGAATCTGAAAACGGGGGCAGTAAACAAAGAAAATGCTTTGGGCAGCTTCAACACCCTATATCAGATCGCCTCGTCGACGAGAGATGCTGACTCGATGGTTAGCTTGTGCGAAATTATCGAGAAGGTTAGAGATTCCAATCATCGAACGGGCTTATTTCATTTTACGGAATACCGGAAGGAATCGTTTTATTGATTAATTTTCATAGGCAGTTTCAAAGAAAGAGACCGAATAGGTCTTTTTTTTTTGCTTTTTGCAGGGGTAAGAACGGATAGGAATAGGCAAAAGCGGCAAATAAAAGAGAGGCACCCTCGAAAAGGCAACCTCTCTATTTGAACGTTCAAAAATCCGTTATTTCATTTTTTTCTTTTTAGCTTTGGAAATATAAGATTTACCGCTTTTATGACGTTTATGGGAACGGTTAGAGTTGTTGCTGTCCTGTTCGGAAGCGACTTCATCCTGATAGCAGTACTGATAAAGGTGTTTCTCGCAAGGTACGCAATGATGGCGTGTTACGACGTTGATTTGATGGACGACCTCTACGATTTGCGGGTGGAAAACGTCATTAACGACGGTGACAGGAGGATCGTACACCCGTACTGTAGGGCAAAAGGGTTGGCAAGACATGTTGTTCAGCTCCTCTTCTAGTAGTCTTCTATACAATATGAAACTTCCTTATATAATGCTTGTGCTAGAGCCTTGCGAGACATATGACGAGTGAGGGCAATGAGGGGGGAACAATGGCGTACATCAATAAAGTACAATGCCGATCGCTAATAAAAGACAATGAAAGCAGGCGTTGATTTGGTACACTTATAGTGGCAAGACATGCGTACAGCTTGCAGCAAGGGGGATTGGAAAATGAAGCGGGCCAGCATACGTTATAGGCTTATGGTGCTGATGATATGCTTGACGACGCTGCCGGTATTGACGGTCACGTGGATCGCCATGAACAATACCCGAAGCTCGGTGGAGAAAGAAATGATTGAGGCTAACCGCTCGCGAATGCTGTCTGCGGATCAATATTTGGATGAGGTGATTCGGCAAATCGACGTATTATTTTATTCCCTGCAAATCAATCAGCCGCTGCTCGATGGCGTGCGTATATGGGACGGCCAAACCGGTTCCGAGCAGTTCCGCACGCAGAAATACATGCAAGACACGCTAATCAAGGCTTATTACGCCAATTCCAAAAAAATCGACGAGCTGGCAATTTACTTGCACGAGAGCCAGAAAGTGTATTCCGTTAATAATGAGAGCAGCGGCCTTAGCTTTTCACTCGATATTCGGACCGGCAGCTGGAGCAGGATGCTGAACGAGCCGATCAATATGTACTTCAAGGAATCAGGTAATGGAATCTATGTTTTCCACAGCATGAACCGTTTCTCTGATCGCCAATTGCTTGGGGGGCTTTCAGTCCGGATCAATGAGGAGGTATGGAAGAGTGTCGGGGCCATTCTGCAATCAGAAACGAACAGCTCGGTATTCCTGGTCAATGACGAAGGGGAACTGCTCAGTGGCACAGCTCCGCTGCAGGGCATGCCATCCTTTGCTGAGCTTATTGGCTTGGAAGGAAAGCTTAATAAGGAATTGGAGATCCAAAAGACGGATAGCCACTATCTCTTTATCAAGCGTGTGGACGACGGAGAGCTTGCTTTGATCAAAGCGCTGCCAATCACGGCAATTACTGAGAGCGCTAACAATACGGTTCGGGCGGGCATCGTTACGGGATTGCTGTTCGCGCTGGCTTCCATCATATTGTCGGTCACGGTTTCGTTGCGAATCACCAGGCCGATCATCCGTTTGGCTAGAACGATGCGAATGGCGCATATCCAGCAGTTCGAGCTAACTTCTGTACAAAGCATCGATGAAATCGGGCTGCTTGAACGAGGCTACAATTCCATGATGCAGCGGATGAAGGAGCTTATTGATAATGAATACCGCAAAGAGATCGAAGTGAAGAATGCGCAGCTAATGGCGCTTCAAGCCCAGATTAATCCCCATTTCTTGAACAATACGCTGAATCTGATCGGCGGTATGGCACTTGTCAAAGGAGCGCCCGAAATATACAGGCTGACGAATGTGATTGGCGACTTGCTCCGTTATGCCATAAGCTCCGGGAATGATGCTGCCCCACTGGATGATGAGCTGAAGCATATACGCAATTATTTGTTCATTCAGGAGCAGCGCTTCATAGGGCGATGCTCCGTCAGCATGGAATATGAAGGTATAGGGGGAGGCATACAGCTGCCGAGGTTTACTCTACAGCCCATAGTGGAAAACGCGTTTGAGCATGGGCTTCAGCCTAAAGAAGGAAAATGGGATATACAAATCCGCGTGAGAGTAAGGCTGGATGCTTGCGTGATTATGATTAAGGATAACGGAGTAGGCATGGATAAAGCGCGTCTAGCATGGCTTAGGGAAAGGCTCGGCGAAAGCATCGCCATGAGAGAGGATGTTCGGGAGGATGTCAAAGGAAAACCGAGGAGCCACAAGGGCATCGGTCTGATGAATGTCAACGCAAGACTGAAGCTGCATTATGGCGAAGGCGCAAGCTTGCGTATGTTCAGCCGCCTTCACGAAGGAACGATCATTGCGATTAAGCTGCCCGTGCAAAGGAGGGAACATGCTCATGCATAAAGTGCTTATTATTGATGACGAGCCTTGGTCGCGGGAGGTAATAAAGGCTCTTGGCCAATGGGACGTTTTGAATATGACGGTTGTTGGCGAGGCTGAGGATGGCAAATCGGGGCTGCGGTCTATCGGGGAGCTTGCTCCGCACATCGTGGTAACGGATATGAGAATGCCTGGTGTTGACGGAGTGGAGCTGCTGCAGCAAATGAATGAGCAATTCCCGCAGGTGAAAATTATCGTGATGAGCGGCTATGATGATTTCGCTTATATGAAGCAAGCGATTCGCTCACGGGCTGTCGAATATTTGCTCAAGCCTGTCGATCCGGATGAGCTGATTGCCGCGCTGCGCAAATGCGCTGCAGAACTGGAAGCAGTAACTGCCGAGGGTGTGAAGGAACGTACCGTTCCATTGCCGTTTCCGAGCAAGGCGCAGTCGGATCGTTATCTTTCGCTGAAACAGCGGACCCTTGCTGCGCTGTTTGAGCTGAACAAGCCGGCAGTCCTGCAGAACCTCGGGAAATTAGAACAATTATTAGCAGAAACATTTCCCGTGGGGCTTAATCACAAGCAGCTTGAGCGGCTTTATGAAGACTATGCAATTTTGCTGGAGCAGTTTTTAGGGGAATACAGCTTGGGTGAACAGATGCTAAGCCCTGATTCTATTCAGCTGCGTGCGAACTTCAGCGATTGGATAGAAGCCATCGGATCCGGGTACAGCGCCGCCATTGAACGAATCGAAGCGACCTTGAAAAAAAGAGGAAATCTCCTTATTGGAGAGGTGAAAGCGTATTTGGACAAACATTTTTTGGACCCGATCTCGCTTGAAAGCGTTGCCCAGCAATTTTATTTCAGCAAAGAACATCTAAGCAGATCCTTTAAAGCTGCACGAGATGAAACGATTACCGAATATATCATTGGCAAACGGATGGATCATGCAAGGAATCTCCTGCTGCTGCCGCATGTCTCGATTAAAGAAGCGGCGCTGCTTAGCGGATATACGGATCTGCCGTATTTCCACCGTGTCTTCAAGAAGCATTTCGGCATTACGCCGGGCGAGGCGAGGAACAGCAAGCTCGAATAAAGCGCTATCAATATTATGCAATAAAAGCTGCTAATCGGCTGTAATGCTTCCAGCCTCACGCCTGCCTATACTGAAGAAGCACTTAACCGAATCAATTAGGGGGATTTGAGAATGAAGAAAAAGCTGGTTGTAGGATTGGCGGCCGCCATTGTCGCAATGTCGCTTTCAGCATGCGGTTCGGAGGAAACGGACGTCGGCAACGGCGGAAAAGCGGCACAGAAGGTTGAATTGAAGGTTCAGATCGGTTCTCCGAGATTCAAGGACCAATTCGAGAAGTATTTCGAGCAATTTAAGGCGAAGGAGCTGGCGGAGAAAAATATAGACGTCACCATTGATTTAGAGATGCCGAATCCCGATCAGGCCAAGCAAGTGCTGCAGGCAAGGTTGGCTTCGAACGATGCGCCCGATATATTCGACATTCATGCCAATGATCTGAACACGTATGACAAAGCGGGATATTTAGAGGATTTAACCGGACAGCCAGCTACCGAGACTTTGTATGAAACGGTAAAGAACACTGTCATGAACGAGGGTCGCATCATTGCGCTTCCGCTTGAGAGCTTGTCATGGGGCTATCTGTACAACAAAGAAATATTTAGCGAGCTTGGTTTGACGCCTCCGCAAACACTTGATGAGATGAAGGAAGTCGTGAAGAAGCTAAACGAAGCCGATAAGAAGCCTTTCCTGCTCGCTTTTCAAGAGTCTTGGGTACCGCAGCTGATGACGGCATTATCCTTAGGCGGACTCGTGTCGTCAGAACATCAGGACTGGATCGAGAAGATGAACAAAGGCGAAGCGTCTTATGCGGACGTTTCGGATATTTTCAACATTATTGACCTTATTATGGAGAACGGGACGGCAAAGCCATTTGAGGTTGGCAACGAGGCAGGATCAACCGAGTTCGCGAACGGAAAAGCAGCGATGTGGGTGCAGGGGCCCTGGAACGCAGAAACGATACTGAAGGTCAATCCCGATATGGAATTTGGCGTTGCTCCGCTGCCAGTCAGCAATAATGCTGCGGGAACGATGATCAATTTATCCACCTCTACTACACTGGCCGTATCCAAAACGAGCAAAAACAAAGAAGTCGCGCTTGATCTGCTGAACTATTTCTATGATGCAAAAGATTCGTCCGCATTGTTCCAGGAATTGAAATTCAATCCGGTATCGAGCGTGCATCAATATGAGGTATTCCCTTGGGTTAACGAAGCGTCGGAATACGTAGCCAAAGGCAAAGCCTATCAAGATTTGAAGCTGCCTAACGGAGTAACGGACGAGCAAGCGAAGCTTCTGCAAAGCTATTTTGCCAAAGAAGTGAATAAGGAGCAGTTTATTAGCAGCATGGACAAAGCATGGGCTACCGCGATCAAAAGCGCGCAGTAATGAAAGCCGAGGACCGATTGGAGTGGCGAGGATGAGTACAGTCAGGAAAAACAAACAAACGGTCATTCTTCTGGCTTTCGTGCTGCCGGCTCTGCTATTCTATGCGGTATTCACGATTGCTCCGGCTTTCGGCGGCGTGTGGTACAGCTTGACGAATTGGAACGGATTGAATCCCAGCTACGAGATGGTGGGATTCGCCAATTATGCCGAAGCGCTGACGAATGATCCGAGCTTCATTAAGTCAGTAGGTTTCACGTTCAAGTACGTGATCTTTATGGTAATCCTACAGAACGCAATCGCTTTAACGCTTGCGGTATTTATCGAATCAAGAAAGCGGAGCAAGGTGCTGTTCCGGACTATTTTTTTCATGCCTAACATGCTAAGCCTCATTATTGGCGGTTTTATGTGGGTGTTTATATTCACGAAGGTGCTTCCGATACTTGCTGAACGAACGGGAATACAGCTGCTGGATCAATCATGGATCGGCGACCCCGCGTACTCCTTCTATGCGATTATTATTTTATCGCTATGGGGCGGCGTCGGCTATCAGATGGTTATTTATATAGCCGCGCTCCAAGGCGTTCCTGCTTCGATACGCGAGGCAGCTGCCATTGACGGGGCGAGCAGCTTGCAAGCCTTCCGCTATGTAACGCTGCCCATGATCTATCCGGCTATTACGATTGGTATTTTTCTGACATTGAGCTCCTCGTTTAAAGTGTTCGACGCCGTATTTGCGCTTACAGGCGGCGGCCCGGGCAGATCTACTCAGGTAATTGCCCTCAATATTGTCGATGAAGCCTTTCGCTTCAACCAGAGATATGGATATGCGAGCGCCAAAGCGATCATATTGTTCGTCATTGTATTGATTCTGACCATCATTCAGCTGTGGGTCATGAAGAAGCGGGAGGTGGAGGCATGAAGGCTCAGCGCAGGTTGATCCGTTCAACGAGGGGAAGCAGCGCAGGCCATGCTTTTATCCTGCTCTTCCTCCTGGCAGCGTCCGTCATTACGTTATTCCCGATTTATATGGCCGCCTTGAATTCATTGAAATCGGATGGCGAAATGCTGAATCAGGTGCTTGCATGGCCGTCATCCGTCACATTCGCCAACTATGCGGATGCTTACGAGAAGATTGATTTCTTGCGCAGCTTCGTTAATACGCTTGTCGTGACGCTGACCGGCGTTACCGGCATTATCGTATTCGCCTCCATGGCTGGTTACAAAATGTCGCGAACGCCTGGCAAGCTCAGCCGCTTTCTATTCAGTCTGTTTGTATTATCATCCTTGATTCCGTTTCACTCGATCCTCATTACGCTTGTGAAGATCGCCAAGGAGCTTAAGGTGCAAGGCACGACCTATGGACTCGGCTTCATCTACATCGGACTTGGCGTTGCGCTTGCGATTTTCCTGTACCATGGCTTCGTCAAATCGATTCCCAGGGATCTGGATGAAGCGGCTGTCATGGACGGCTGCGGAGAGCTGAGGCTGTATGCCATGATTATTTTCCCGTTGCTGCTGCCAATCACGGCGACGGTTGCGATTCTGAATGCGCTGTGGATGTGGAATGACTTCCTCCTACCGCTGCTGATGCTAACGAAATCGGAAGGTTATACCTTGCTGATTTCTACGAATATGCTGTTCGGCGAATACAATAATGATTGGTCAGCGATCTTAGCTTCTTTGGTTCTAACGATGCTGCCGATTATGGCTGTCTATTTGGTGCTCCAGAAGTATATATTGAGCGGCATTGCGGAGGGTGCGATAAAAGGCTAACGCAGAAAGGGTGGACTTAAGTTGAAGAAGCAGCAAGAAGTGAGCGGATTTCTAAGAGCGTCCGGCCCCAAAATCGTCAACGGGGACGGGATGGAAATATTGCTGCGCGGCGTGGGATTAGGGAGCTGGCTGCTGCCAGAGGGGTATATGTGGCGGTTTCCAGATGAAGGTGACCGTCCGAGACGCATCGAGCGGGTAATCGAAGAGCTGATAGGCAGCCGGAAAGCGGATGAATTCTGGGAGCTTTATTACGACCGCTATATTTCGGAAGCAGATATGGCACAAATAGCCGCGGAGGGGTTTAATTCCGTTCGAATCCCGATCAATGCGAGATTTTTGATCGAGGAGGGCGAAGAGCTCCAGCTGAAGCCAGGCCGTTTGGAGCTGCTTGACCGTGCTATCGGTTGGTGCCGAAAGCATTCGTTGTATGCAGTACTGGATCTGCATGGGGCACCTGGCGGACAAACGGGGACGAATATTGATGATTCGGCGAATGACCTGCCTGAACTATTTTTGAATGAGCAGAATAGGCAAATGACGATTCAATTGTGGAGGCTGCTCGCCGAGCGATATAAGGATGAATGGATTGTGGCGGGCTATGATCTGTTAAATGAGCCGCTTCCGAATTGGTTCGCGGAGTATAACGATCGGATCATGCCGCTTTACCGAGATATCGTTCAGGCTATTCGCGAGGTCGATAAGCGGCACATGATCATTCTGGAAGGCGCGCACTGGGCGACAGATTGGTCGATATTCGAAGATCGGTTTGATTCTAACCTTATGCTCCAGTTTCATAAGTATTGGAACAACCCGGATACGGAGAGCATACAGCCCTATTTGGACAAGCAAAAAGAGCTTGACGTGCCTATCTATATGGGTGAAGGCGGCGAGAACAACCGCGATTGGTTTGCCGGTGCATTCCGCTTATACGAGGACCATGATATCTCTTGGAATTTTTGGACGTGGAAGAAGCTGGATTGTACCAATTCGCCATGCTCGGTGAATCTGCCGGATGATTGGCAGTTGATTATCGACTATATGCAGGGAAGCAAGCTGGATGCGCAAACGGCTGAACGGATTTTGTGGTCGTATTTGGATCATTTGCCTATCGAGCGCTGTACTTATCATTCAGAGGTGGTTCATGCATTGTTCCGTAGAGCGCCAGTCAGCATTCCAGCTATATTCTATGGCTATAAAGGCGAGGGAGTAAGCTTCGGGATGAACAAACGTGTGGAGAGCAAGACGGGCTTCCGTCGTATGGACGGGACTGATATCCGCTTCGTAGACAGCGGAAGATCCGAGCCGAATTTCCAGCATATGAAGGGTGAACCATGGCAGCCGGATGAGCTGCTCTACGTAAGGCTAGCTGCTTCCGATTGGGTCGAATACGAATGGTCGGTGCCTGAAGCGAAGCTGGTTTCTCCTGCGTTATTCCGTTTGGAGATTAATGCTCGGGGCGATCATAGCGCAAGGCTATCGATTACACTAAACGGTAACTTCATAGGGTCTCCGCAGCTTGGCGCTGGGGATTGGCAGGTTATTCAGATGCAAGCAGCTGTCCAAACGGAAGGCGCGCAACGATTATTGCTGCGTGCAGAAGGGCAATCAGTCGATCTACTGTGGATTAGCGTTGTTAAGCTTTAGCAGACATAGTAATGGCATGATAAGATACGATAATAGTAATTATTGTAAGAAATGAAAAGGCAGAGAGAGCAGAAAAAGAAAATAAACAAGAATAAGCCGAAAGAGCTGAAAGAACAGAAAGAGTACAGAGAGCACAGAGAGCACAGAGAGCACAGAGAGCAGAAACCGTTAAGGGCCAGACTCAAAAGGGATTCGCTCGCTGACGAAACAGCTTGTACGATTAAAAATAAGAAGAAAACCCCATGAAAAAACGGTGCAGAGGGCAATCCCTGCGCCGTTTTTTTTGACTTGGTATCTTGCTGCTTTCTTCAGCAAATGGTAAGCAAGCGAAAGCTACCCGACCTCAAGGCTAATTTTGTGTAAGCCTCGAGGCAGGAATATGTGGAAAAGGTCTATATTTAATCAGCTTATCCTTTGTTGATGGTTGAACACACTTCCATGCTAATAAGGCCAGGTTTCTTTGTTTGAGTAAGTAATGAACAGGTTAAAGGTTAACGGAGCATTTAAATGATTCTGGAGAAGCGTTAGCGGTCGTTTTTGTGAGGGGATTCCAACCTTTACTCGTTGATTCAAAGGAATCCCCGAGCAATGGCGATCGGAAGAATATTTAAATGTGCAGTTTGCTGTTTACCTAAAAAATAAAGGGGATATTCCATGGTCAAATGACGTCAGCGGTCATTTTTGTGAGGGGATTCCAACCTTTACTCGTTGATTCGAAGGAATCCCTGAGCAATGTCGATCGGAAGAATATTTAAAATTGCAGTTTGCTGTTTAACCTAAATAATAAAGGGGATATTCCAATGCCAAATGACGTCAGCGGTCGTTTTTGTGAGGGGATTCCAACCTTTCCACGTTGATTCAAAGGAATCCCTGAGCAATGGCGACCGGAAGAATATTTAAAATTGCAGTTTGCTGTTTAACCTAAATAATAAAGGGGATATTCCATGGTCAAAAGACTGACTTATGGAACATCCCCTTCTATTTGTAGTATTACTAGTATTCTAACGGGATGCATTCACCTGCAGGCGGATAACATTCCAAGATGATTTGCCCAGCACCGCCGTAACATTGCCTTGATCAGCTTTGGCATTCCCATTGTTATGGGGAACGACAGTGGCAGGAGCCGCTTTCGTATTGCTTGCTTTCAAATCATCATGCTCGAGAACGATATGCTCGATGATGCTGACTTCACCGAAGCTGCGCAAGTCGACGTCAAGGGCAAGTCCTTCTGTCAAATGACGGTTGACCGCAAAGATCGTCACTTCGTTCTTCTCTTCGTTATGGACGCTGATCGCCTCCAGATAAGGCACGTCCGTGAAATCCTTGGCATCGTATTTCGGTGAAGAGATGATTGGCTGAAGCACTGTGCCTCTGCCGTGAACGGAAGCATGCATGTAAGGATAATACGTCGTCTGCAGCCATACCGGCCCGCCATTTTCAGTCATGATTGGGGCAATTACATTTATCAATTGCGCAAGGCAGGCCATTTTGACGCGGTCAGCGTGCTTCAATAAAGTAATGGCAAAGCAGCCTACCGCAAGCGCGTCTTCAAGCGTATAGACATCCTCGAATTCAGGAGGAGCAACCTGCCACAGCTCTTCCGCACGGCTTGTTCCGATCGATTTCCATACATTCCACTCGTCAAGCGACAGCATAAGCTTCTTCTTGCTCCGTTTTTTGGCCTTGACGTAATCGCAAATCGCCGTCACATCGTATATGAATTGATCCATATCCATTGATTTTGCCAGGAAATTAGCGCTATCGCCTTCGTTATTATTATAGTAAGTATGCAGCGATAAAAAATCGACTTGGTCATAGGTAAGGTCGAGAACGGTTGCTTCCCAATCTGCAAAGGTGCTCATTCCGCTGGATGAGCTGCCGCATGCGACTAGCTCAATGGATGGATCTACCCAGCGCATCGCTTTGGCCGTTTCATTCGCGAGCCTGCCATATTCGACAGCCGTCTTCGCACCGATTTGCCAAGGGCCGTCCATTTCATTGCCTAGACACCAGGTTTTGAATTTGTGCGGATCTTTATAGCCGTGCGAGATCCGCAGATCGCTGTAGTAGGAGCCTGAAGGATGATTGCAATATTCTACGAGGTTACGAGCCGCATCAATACCGCGCGTACCTAGATTGACAGCCATCATGACCTCAGTTCCGGCCAGCTTGGCCCAATCGGCGAACTCGTTAGTGCCGACTTCGTTCGTTTCGGTTGTCCACCAAGCAAGCTCAAGCAGACGCTTGCGCTCCGACTTTGGTCCAACGCCATCCTCCCAGTTATAGCCGGATACGAAGTTTCCTCCAGGATAGCGAATGATCGGAACGTTCAACGCACGAATGGCTTCGAGCGCATCCAGTCGAAAGCCGTTGCCATCCGCAGTGGGGTGACCCGGCTCATAGATGCCGCCATATACGGCTCTGCCCAGATGTTCAATAAACGAGCCGTAAAGCCTAGGATCCACCTCGGACACCGTAAAGTTTTTGTCGATAAGCATGGTTGATTTGATAGTCATATGAATAACCTCCTATTTTGAATTAATTAATAAACGAATTCAAACTTGTTGATATTATATTTAATGTTTATCATAATGAGTAAATACAATCAATATGCGTAGGTCCCAGAATCATAGGATTAACTAAATAACTAATTCTAAAGCAGGTGAATCATGTATTTATCCACGGATGCAGCCTCACTCGAGGTGTATGAAGCGCTGGCAAGCGAGGTAAGGTTGCAAATCATCGATCGCTTGCATACGAAAGAGATGCATATTAAGGAGCTTGCAACAGAGCTCTATTTAAGCAGCGCGATCGTAAGCACGCATGTAAGCAAGCTGCAGAAGGCTGGCCTTGTCAGCTATCGCATGCGCAGGATTAATGGAGGTACTTACAAGTACTGTTCCCTTTCAACAGAGTTTCTACAAATCAAGCTGTCCCGCACGGTGCCAATCGAAAGGAAATTTTCCGAAATATCCTTGCCGGTAGGGCATTATACGAATATCGAAGCGGCACCCACATGCGGGCTTGCCACAACCGAAAAAATGATTGGGCATTATGACAACCCCGCCTACTTTCTTGACCCTGAGCGTGTCCATGCAGGCATACTATGGTTCACCCGAGGTTTTGTTGAATATAAAGTTCCTAATTATTTATTTAAGGACCAAGCCGTGCAGGAAATTGAAATTTCACTCGAAATAGGCTCGGAAGCGCCTTATATTAATGACAATTGGCCATCGGATATTCAATTCATCATCAATGGGGTTTCGCTCGGCACTTGGACAAGTCCCGGTGATTTTGGCAAAATGAAAGGACGGTTCTCGCCAGCCTGGTGGCATAGCGATGTGAATCAATATGGTTTAATGAAGGTGCTTCGCATAAACAAACAGGGGAGCTTCATTGACGGCATGCAAATATCCGATAAAACGATTATGGAGCTGCCTTGGGACGGGTCGAATTGGACCTTTCGAATAAGCGCCGACGATACCTCGCAAGGCAGAGGCGGACTTACGCTATACGGGAAAGGCTTTGGCAATTATGACCAAGATATCGTCATCAGAAGCTATTACGAATAAATCGCCTTATTGGCATGGGAATCTATTTATATTTGCGGAGGTTTAACGATGGCGCTAGCATGTCGCGTGTTAATTGTAGACGACGAATTATTGGTGAGACAAGGCATTAAGCATCTATTGAATTGGGAGCAAGAAGGCTTTCAAATTATAGGCGAGGCTTCCAACGGAAAAGAGGCGCTTGAGCTGATTGAACGCGAGGAGCCCCATATTGTCATTACGGATATTGTCATGCCCGTGATGGGCGGCGAGGAGCTGACCCGTGCGATCAAATCAAGATTTCCGCAAATCGAGGTTATCATATTGAGCAGCTTCGGGGAATTCGATTACGTGAGATCGACGTTTCAAAGCGGCGTTGCCGATTATATTCTAAAGCCAAAGCTAGAAGCCTTCCAGCTGTTGGATATCGTGAAGCGAACGGCGCGTAAAATTCCGTCTTTGAAGCTTGAAGAAGGAGAAGTCGAAGGCGGCCAGACGATTCCGTGGATGCTGGATAAGCTGATGTCCGGGTATGAGATTGAGCTTGACGAAAATCGGATAGGTCAATCGTTCCCGCATGACAGCTTTCAATTAATCGGAGCTGACTTGAAGCAAGCGGCTTCAAAGGGTAGCGAGAGGGGGGAGGAGCTGCAGTGGCTGGAGCGCTTATTAGCCGGGCTCAATGAATATTTGCCTCAAGCGGTGCATGCGAAGCTGCCTGCTGACCCGGAAATGCTCGTGCTTCTTGTCAATTTGAACCATGCTGAGAAGGATGGGTTAGCTAGCGTAGGAAAACGGATGGCGGAGTATTCTGCTGCGCATTACCCCGCACGGGTGTGGACGATTAGCGAGCCATTTCTGCACTTAAAGGAGCTTGGCGCGAACTATAAAGAGCAATTTATTAGAATAAACCATTACCAGTTTTTCCTGCCTCTCTCACAGCATTTAATCATATTCGATGAGCTGCCGCCCATCAGAAATGATATACAGCCTTTTAATATGAATCAATTCACCGAGCTGATGAACCGAAGGCAATTCGACACGGCTTTTGGCGAACTGCTTGAGCATGTGAATCGTTTGGCAGCAAACTACAAAACGGATGTTTTTGAATTCAAATCCTTCGTCGGCAACGTTATTTTTAATATTACCATCCTGCTCAGCCGCCTCGACTCCGATATGAAGAAGCTGGAGGAAGCGAAATATTCATATTTCAAACAGATCGGAGAAGCCGGGCATTCGAGCAATGCCATTGCGCTCCTGCATGCGTTTATTGCAGAGGCGAATGACGTGATCGAAAAACGGAGTGTCACGGGCAGCAATTCGAATATGACACAGCTTCTGCTCTTTATTCGCGAGAATTATGCAGAACCGTTAAGCCTTACCGAGCTGGCCAAGCATTTTCATTTCAATCCGTCTTATTTATCGAGCTATTTCACCTCGCATAATAAAGAGGGCTTTAGCGAATATTTGAACAAGATTAGAGTAGAGAAGGCGGCGGAGCTGCTAGAGGATGTCACGGCTTCCATCTCGGAGATTAGCGGCCTTGTCGGTTACTCCGATCATAGTTATTTCACGAAAGTGTTCAAGAAGGTAACGGGACTTTCACCCAGCCATTACAGAAAACAATACGCAGCTAAGAAGAGGGATTAGGCGATGAGAGCTTTTTTGAATAAGTTCAAGTATCACGGTCTGTTTATCAAAATGTTTATGGTTACGCTGGTCAGCATCGTCACGGTCGCGTTGTTAACCTCACTGGTGACGATTCAAATGTCAGAGAAGCTGTTCATGAACACCTTCAGCATAACGAATTCAAAAATCATCAGCCAAATAAAAGCCAATTTCGAATCCTTTAACTATTCCGTTGTAACGGCTTCGAACAATGTGCTCCAGAATGGGACAATTAAAGGGTTCCTCACGAATCCGGATTTGAATTCGACTGCTTCTTTAAAAAGCTACTATCAAGCTAATCAGCAAATGGAGAGGATTCAATCCAACGTTGCGGCATATCCCGTTACGATGACCATAACCGGCGTCAATCGGAAAAGCCATTCGACTGATAGCACTTATTGGCCAAATTCGCTGGATAAGCTGAGAAACAGCATGTTGACGGTAAATACGCTTGTTAAGCCAAAACGATTGCTGTATCAGCTGGATATCGAAAACATTAGCGGATCGTTGGACAAAGACCCGGTTATCGTTGCCTCCAGAGCGCTTATGGAGCGAACGAGCGGCAATCAATACGGCATTTTATATTTTGCGATAAAAGAAAGCGACTTTAAACGCTTTTATGCAAGCTTTACAAGCGGAGGCAACGATGTAGCCATTCTAGATCAGTCGGGCATTGTGGTATCCAGCAACCGCCAAGAGCTTATCGGCAAAGAAAATAAGGAACTGCTTGCGTACGCGCAAGAAATGGAACAGCAAGGGTTAACCTACAAGGACGTAAACGTGCTTGGGGAAAGCAGCCTGGTGTTATCTGAATATTTGCCGGTCTATGATTTTTATTTGGTTAATTTAATCAATAAAAAAGAGGTGCTCAGCGAGATGGTCGATTTCAAGACCGTCGCGCTTATTTGTGTTGGCATCGTTCTCGTTGCACTTATTATAGTTTTTATTATTTCGAGACGGTTGACGAAATCCTTAACGCTGCTCGCTAGGCAAATGCCGAAAATCGCTGAGAATAACTTCGATAATTACATTACCGTGACGGGCAGCTATGAAATCAAGGAGCTGGGCAAATCCTATAATTACATGCTTGATGAGCTGAACGAATATGTGCGCAAGCTCATCCAAACGCAAAAAGATCAACGCAACGCTGAATTATCAGCTTTGCAGATGCAGATCAATCCGCATTTCCTGTACAACACGCTTGCGTCAGTCAAAATATTGGTGCAGCAGGGCAACAAGGAAAAAGCTGCTGCTACGATCAATTCGTTAATCTCGCTGCTGCAAAATACGGTAGGCAACATTAGCGAGACGATCAGCGTAGCCCAGGAGCTGGTCAATTTGAAAAACTACGTATTTATCAATCACGTGCGATACGGTGACCAGATTGCTGTCAATTATTTCATAGCGGATGATTGCTACGGTTACCATATTCCAAAGCTCATCATCCAGCCCTTTATCGAGAATGCTTTTTTCCATGCTTTTCAGGAGCGGAAGGATGGCCATATTTACGTGCTCTTCTCACGCGAAGATGAAACGCTCGTTTGCGAGGTTGTTGATAATGGCGTCGGCATGGAAGGTTATGATCACGAGAATCCCGATCATAGCGCAATCAGCACGAGCCATTTCTTCTCCGGTATCGGCATTCGCAATGTGCACGATAGAATCAGCCTGCTGTACGGTGAGGACTATGGGGTAGAAATTGTCAGCAATATCGGTGAGGGCACCAGGGTGAAAATTAAGCTGCCTCTTCATAAAACCTAAAAATAATACCAAAATGCAAATTTATTTTTAATTACATAATAACGATTGGGAAGGTAACAATAGAATGACAAATCCGCACAAATATTTTGCTAACGAGTCAATTTAATGAATTGTTATACTGATAACCGTTAGCCAGTAATTGCTTAAGAGAAATATCAGTTTAGTTAAAGGGGTTGAATGGAATTGAAAAAACTACTCGCGGTTGTGCTTGCCAGCTTCGTATTGCTGACAGCATGCTCAAGTAAGGAAAACAATGCACCAAACAACGGCGGCACTGCTGCTGAAGGCACGAAAGAAATTACGGTATGGGCATGGGATAAAGCGTTCAACATTGGCGCTATGGAACGTGCAAGCGAAGCTTACAAAGCTAAAAATCCAGACCTTAAGGTTAACATCGTGGAGAACGCACAAGCCGATATCATTCAAAAGCTGAATGCGGGCTTGAACGCTGGTACAACAAAAAGCTTGCCGACAATCGTATTGATTGAAGATTACCGTGCGCAAAGCTTCTTGCAAGCTTACCCTGAAGCATTCTTTGATCTTTCGGAGTTCATCAATGCTGAAGATTTCGCGGATTACAAAATCGGACCTACAAGCCTCGACGGCAAACAATACGGTGTTCCGTTCGACTCTGGCGTAGCCGGCTTATATGTAAGAACAGACTATTTGGAGCAAGCGGGCTACAAAGTCGCTGACCTGCAGGATATCGATTGGAAAAAATTTATCGAAATCGGCAAAGCAGTTAAAGAAAAAACCGGAAAATCATTGCTTACGCAAGATCCTAACGATCTTGGACTTATCCGCATGATGATTCAATCTGCTGGATCATGGTACCTGAAAGAAGATGGTACTACACCAAATCTTGCAGACAATGCAGCCCTTAAAGAAGCTTTCGAAACATACAAAGAAATGATGGATGCAGATATTGTCAAAGCGAATTCTGACTGGAGCCAATTCGTTGGCGCATTCAACGGCGGCGAGGTTGCTTCCATTCCTACAGGAAACTGGATCACGGCATCCGTTAAAGCAGAAGCATCGCAATCAGGCAAATGGGCAGTCGTTCCTTTCCCTAAATTGACGAACGCTGAAGGCGCTGTTCACGCGTCCAACCTTGGCGGCAGCTCATGGTACGTTATGAACGTTGACGGCAAAGAAGCAGCAGCCGAGTTCTTGAAGCAAACGTTCGGTTCTGATGTTGATCTTTACCAGAAGCTTGTTACTGAAATCGGTGCAATCGGTACGCTAAAAGCTGCAGCAGCGGGCGATGCATACAAGCAAGCTGACGAGTTCTTCGGCGGCCAAAAAGTAATCGAGGATTTCGCGAAATGGACAGAACAAATTCCTAACGTGAACTATGGCATGCACACGTATGCGGTAGAAGATATTCTTGTCGTAGAAATGCAAAATTACCTTGGCGGCAAGGCAATCGACGATGTACTGAAAGATGCGCAAGCACAAGCCGAAACACAAGTGAAATAAACTAGACCATACGGCTGAGAAATAAAACCTGAGACTTTTCCTTTTCCGGTGCCAAGCGAATACTGCGGCTGCTGGATCAGGGGAAGTCTCCCCAGGTTTTATAACCGTCAAGAGAGGGGTTAGGCTAACGTGAAAGCAGCGAGGCCTGGCGTGAAAATTCGCACTAGAGCTAATTTGACCGGATGGATGTTTATCATTCTGGCGGTCGTAATGATTGTAGCATTCTATTTCTATCCAATGATTCAAGCGTTGTTGCTATCATTCAAATCGGGTAAAGGCATGAATCTCGATTTCGTCGGATTTGACAACTATGTCCGCTTGTTCACTGACAAAACGTTTTTGACGGCATTAAAGAATACATTTATCTACTTGATCATTCAAGTTCCGGTAATGATCGTGCTTGCTATGTTTATTTCTGTATTGCTTAACGACAGTAAACTGAAGTTTAAAGGATTTTTCCGAACGGCTATTTTCTTGCCGGCCGTTACCTCGCTCGTAGCGTATTCCGTCATCTTTAAATATTTGTTCGCATCTGAAGGACTAGTCAATAAGCTGTTGACCAATCTTCATTTGATCGCTGCGCCGATTCAGTGGATTACGGATCCATTCTGGGCGAAAGTTACCGTTATTATCGCAATCACATGGCGCTGGACGGGCTATAACATGATCTTTTATTTGTCCGCGCTTCAAAATATCGACCATTCCATATATGAGGCTGCAAAAATCGACGGTGCTTCGTCAACACGGCAATTTTTTGGAATTACCGTTCCTTTGCTCAAGCCAATCATATTGTTTACATCCATAACGTCAACCATCGGAACGCTGCAATTGTTTGATGAGGTTGTCAATATTACGAAGGGCGGACCGGGTAATGCTTCCATGTCCATCTCGCAATATATTTATAACCTTTCCTTCAAATACTCAGCCGATTTCGGCTACGCAGCTACAGTATCATACTCCATCGTGATTATGATCATTATCTTGGCATTTATTCAGTTCAAAGCGGCAGGTGATAAAAATGGATAAGCTAAAGCGTGTATTTATCTATATCTTTCTAAGCTTGCTTGCCTTCATATCGATCTTCCCGTTTCTTTGGATGATCATCAGCGCTACCAATAAATCGGCTGACGTAACCCAAGGGAGATTGCTTCCCGGCGGACAGCTTATCGAGAATCTTAAACAGCTATTCGATACCGTTGATATCGTGCCGGCATTGCTGAATTCGGCGAAAATTTCTGTCACGACAACGATTCTGGCGATGGTTATCGCATCTTTAGCCGGTTATGGCTTTGAAATCTACCGCAGTAAAGCAAAGGATGTCGTATTTAGCATCCTGCTGCTTTCGATGATGATTCCTTTCGCGGCTATTATGGTGCCATTGTTCCAAATGTTCGGCAAACTTTCGCAGGTTGTACCGTTTATCGGTTTGGATACGTTGTCTGGAGTCGTTCTGCCGACGTTTACGACTGCGTTTCTTATTTTCTTCTTCCGCCAGAACACGAAAATGTTTCCGCGGGAGCTGCTTGAAGCAGGTCGAATCGACGGACTGAACGAGATCAGTCTCTTCTTCCGAATCTTTATGCCAACGATGAAGACGACATACGCGGCAGCTGGCATTATTACCTTTATGTCAAGCTGGAACAACTACTTGTGGCCGCTAATCGTCTTGCAATCGCCGGAGAAGAAAACGGTGCCGATGCTGATATCTAATTTAGGATCAAGCTATTCGCCTGATTATGGTATTATTATGACAGCTATCGTTATTTCAACGATACCAACGGCGCTTGTGTTCTTCTTAATGCAGAAGCACTTCGTAGCGGGAATGACTGGCTCAGTGAAATAGGTACACGAAAAGTCAGGCGGCCGCGTGCTCGATACGTGCCTCCTGACTTTTACATGACTATAAGGGGAAATCGCAATGACAACAATGAAACCGAATGTGAGCTGGCTCACGGATGTGAGCGTATTTGCGGTGAACCGATTGCCGGCGCACTCTGACCACCGTTATTACGAGACGGTGGAGGAAGCCGAGAAGGAAGCGCCAATGGCACTTCGCCACTCATTGAACGGCAGCTGGAAATTCGCTTATTCCGTTAAACCTGCCGATCGTCCAGCGCTATTTCATGAAGCGGACTATGACTGCAACGGCTGGAGCAGCATTGAAGTTCCTGGCCATATTCAGCTGCAGGGCTTTGGCAAACCTCAATACGTGAATACGATGTATCCGTGGGACGGCCACAATGATATTCGTCCTCCTGCCATTCCCGAGGATCATAATCCGGTTGGCAGCTACGTGAAATATTTTTCGGTGCCGGGCAATATGCAAGGCAAGCCTGTGTATCTTTCGTTTCAAGGGGTAGAGTCCGCCTTCTATTTATGGTTGAACGGGCAATTTGTCGGTTATAGCGAAGACAGCTTCACGCCATCGGCATTCGATTTGACTCCGTTTCTGATTGAAGGCGAGAATAAGCTAGCGGTAGAAGTGTATCAACGGAGCACGGGCAGCTGGCTGGAGGATCAGGATTTTTGGCGTTTTTCAGGCATTTTCCGCGATGTATATTTATATACGGTTCCTAGCATTCACGTTCATGACCTGTTCGTTCATGCAGAGCTTGACCAAGCTTACAAGAACGGTCAATTACGCGTAGATTTGAAGCTGGCAGGCGAGCAGCCGTCCAGCGTGACCTTGACCTTGAAGGATGCAGACGGTCAAATAGTCGCAACAGGCAAAGCCGATTCGTTCGGGGACAGTAAAGCAACCGTGTCGATAGATGCCGGACAAGTAACGCCGTGGAGCGCGGAGAAGCCTTATTTGTATATGCTTTATATATCGGTGTTCGATTCAGAAGGCAAGCTGGTTGAAGCCGTTCCGCAAAGAGTAGGTTTCCGCAACTTCGAAATGATTGACAAGGTTATGCATCTCAACGGGAAACGTATCGTGTTCAAAGGCGTTAACCGCCATGAATTCAACAGCCGCAGAGGCCGTTCCATCACGAAGGAAGACATGCTGTGGGATATTGCTACCCTTAAGCGCAACAATCTAAACGCCGTTCGCACCTCCCATTACCCGAACCAATCGTTATGGTACGAGCTTTGCGATATTTATGGTGTTTATGTAATTGACGAGATGAACCTAGAGACGCATGGCTCATGGCAAAAAATGGGCGCGGTTGAGCCGTCCTGGAACATTCCGGAGAACAAACCGGAATGGCAGCCGATCGTAATGGATCGCGCGATTTCGATGGTGGAACGGGATAAGAATCATCCATCCATTCTGATTTGGTCTGTCGGCAACGAGGCATATGCCGGTGAGGTGCTGCTGAACGTATCCCATTATTTCCGCGAGACGGATCCGAGCAGGCTCGTTCATTACGAGGGCGTATTCCATAACCGGACATACGATGCGACCAGCGACATGGAGAGCCGGATGTATGCGAAACCTGCCGATATCGAGGAATATTTGAACGCTGACCCGCAGAAGCCATACATCAGCTGCGAATATATGCATGCGATGGGCAACTCGGTTGGCGGCATGCACAAATACACGGAGCTTGAGCAGAAATATCCGATGTATCAAGGCGGATTCATTTGGGATTATATCGATCAGGTTATCGTGAAAAAAGACCGTTACGGCAAAGAGTTTTTGGCTTTCGGCGGCGATTTCGACGACCGGGCGACGGATTATAACTTCTGTACGAACGGCATCGTATTCGCGGATCGCAAGGAATCGCCTAAGATGCAGGAAGTGAAGTTCCTGTACCAAAACATCAAGCTCCTTCCTAACCGCAGCGGCGTGAAAATCATCAACGAGAATCTGTTCGAGGGAACGGATGCTTATGAACTGGTGATCGCGCTGCATCTTGAAGGGAAAGAGATATTCCGCAGCGCGCAGAGCATTGCGGTCGATGCGCAATCCGAAGCGTATGTGGAGCTGTCGCTGCCAAACACGGACGAGCCTGGCGAATACGCCATTCATGCTTCGCTTCATTTGAAAGAAGGCAATCTATGGGCAGATGCCGGCCACGAAATTTCGTTCGGTCAACATGTATTCGTTACGGAGAGCAATCACGTTGAAGCGCGGCAGGAAGGATCGCTTAGAGTCGTTCAGGGCGATGTTAATATCGGCGTGCATGGACGCGATTTCAGCATCATGTTCTCGAAGCAAGCCGGCACGCTGATTTCGGTTAATTACGCAGGCAGGGAGATGATTGCAATCCCGCCGGCACCGTTGTTCTGGCGTGCAACGACCGATAATGACAAAGGTTTCGCGCTTGGTTTCGATTCTGGCGCTTGGTTTGCTGCAAGCCTGACGCGCAAGTGCATCAGCGTGCAGCTTGTCGAGGAAGCAGGCAGCGCAACCGTCACCTTTGACTATAAGCTAAGCATTAGCGCAGATGTTCATGTTTTCGTTGCTTATACCGTGAAGCCAGACGGAAGCTTGCATGTGAAATCGCGATATGTAGGCGTCGAGGGCTTGCCGAAGCTGCCGATTTTCGCGCTTTCATTCAAGGTTCCGGCCGATTACTGCCATTTGGATTGGTACGCAATGGGTCCGGAAGAAAACTATATCGACCGGGCGTTCGGGGCCAGATTGGGTGAATTCCAGAACGATGCCGCAGATAACGTATCGGGTTATGTAGTGCCTCAGGAATCAGGCAACCGCACAGGCGTTCGCCGCGTTAGCGTCAGCAATGACTACGGCCAGGGCATTCGGATTACGGCGCCTGCCAAGCAGCCGGTGGAATGCAATATTTCACCATACACTGCATTTGAGCTCGAGAGCGCATATCATCACTATGAGCTGCCAAACGTGCATTATACCGTGATCACGGTAGCAGGCAGACAGATGGGCGTTGGCGGTGACGACAGCTGGGGTGCGCCGGTTCACGGCGAGTATTTGATTCCGGCGAATCAAGAGCTGGCGTTTGAATTTAATATTCAGCGTTTGTAGGCAGGACATATAGAAACGGCTGTACAGGATGTGAAACCTGTACAGCCATTTTTTTGTTCCCATAAGTAACTATAGGAGATAGTTGTTTTTAGTGCCCTTCATTCATTCTCTGCAAGATCTGGTCCTGTATATGGTTGTCGTCACGGACGATGCCGGCACCAGCCAGCAGGATGTAAATAATGCCGCCAAAAAACAAAGCGCTCAAAATAATAATGTAAGTCATCGCAAACATCTCCTCTCATTCCTGTTAGCAGTGCTCCAAGGCTTGCGCGAAGGCCGAGACGCCTGTCGCTATTTCGTCGGGCCCCGGCTTGGCGTAGCTGAGGCGAACATGCCCCGGCTCTGATCCGTATACGCTCCCGGGCACAAACACGACGCCGCGTTTGATCGCTTCCTCAAGCAATTTGCCGTCATCGACGGCTCGATTGATTTTGCACCATACATTCAGGCCGCCAACGGGCGGGACGAAGCTGATTCGATCTTGCAGGGTTTGCGTGAGCGCCTCCACCATAAGAAGCTGCTTCTGCTGCAGCGATTGGCGCAGCTCCTTGATATGCATGCCGAATTCGTCTGAGGCAAGCAGACGCTCCGCAGTCCACTGCGCAAGAATGCTCAAGCCGAAATCCATCTGCTGCCTCGCGTCAGAGAGACGGTCTACGACCGATTGGGGAGCAACCAGCCAGCCAATGCGAAGGCCGGAGGCAGCCGTTTTGGAAAGCGATCCGATATACAGGACGATGCCGTCTTTGTCCAGCGCCTTAAGCGATGTCGGAATGCTGCCGCGGAAGTCGGTCAAGCTGAACGGATCGTCCTCTACGATCGGAATGCGCAGGTCGGCGGCAATGGCAAGCACTCTTCTTTTTTTGGCATCGCTTAAGGTAGTGCCGGTAGGGTTCTGATAATTGGGATTCAAAAAGACCATTCGGATACGGTGGTTCTTATACAGCGTGATAATGTCCTCGGGATTGATGCCATCCGCATGGACGGGAAGCCGGAAAATGCGCAAGCCTGCCGATTGAAACATCGGAAGCGAATAGGTATAGGAGGGATCCTCGATGGCTACCGCATCGCCAGGCGATAACAAGCACTGCGTAATCAAATATAAGGATTGCTGCGACCCGGATGTGACCAACATGGATGATTCTGATGCAACCATGTTCTGATCCTGCAGCAGCTTGCGCGCAATGGCTTGCCGGAGCGGCAAATAGCCCTGCGGGTCGTCGTAGCCCAAATGCTCATCGAACGACTCCTCGCGTAAAATACGGCTCACGATCCGATTCGGGAAAAGATCCGATGCAAGCTCGCCGCTAGCCATGTTAATGACGGATGAGTCATATTGCGTCACTTCCCGTATTCTTCTCATAAATGGCAGGTTGGGAAGGAAGGTGCCGCCCTCCGTATATAAACGCCAATTCGGCGTGTGCATGGGAGAGACGCCCCACTTGGTCAAGCTTACGCGCGTGCCGCTGCCAACGGTGCTTTCCACTAGCCCCGAAGCCCGCAGCTCCTCGTAAGCTTGAACGACGGTGCTGCGGTTGACGCCGAGTTGCCCGGCCAGCTTACGCTCGGAAGGAAGCACGCTGCCAGGGGGGAGCTGCGCATAGGTGATACCGCGCTCGATATGCTCGACAATTTGCCGGTATAACGGCATGGGGTCTGAGCGGTCAGGTTTCCACATGGCGGGTTCATCCTTTAACAATAATAGTAGGTATTTGATGTACAATGATAACGGTAACGGACTGCGCATGGATTGTACAGAACCAATTGGAAGTATTATGCCCCATCCAATTGAAGGTTACCATATAGGCTGGGCTACATGGTATGATAGGTAGAAATTACGCGAAAAGCATGAGAGGGGAATCCGATTAACATGTTCGAGCATTTGGTATCTTTTAAGTTCAAAGAAGCGTTGTCCCCAAGCAAGGAAGCGGAGCTGCTGGAGGCGCTTCATGCGCTTAAGACACAAGTTCCAGGTATCGTCGAGCTGACGGCTGGCCGCAATGAAACGCTGGAAACAGGCAATATTCAAGGTTATATGCTTGGCCTAAGGGTTACCTTCACCGATCGGCAGGCTTTACAAGATTACGGTCCGCATCCTGCCCACCAGAGCTTCGTAGCGATGCTGGATGGCTTGATCGAGAACGTTATTGTCATTGATTACCCGATCGCGTAAAAGCGAGTTTGCATGTTTGAGCACGTTAACAAATTAAAGCAGGCAGGTGTGAAGCACATGGCTGAAAAGGAAGAGCTGGTCCGGTTCGGAGTCTCCTTCCCGGCACCTTTAATCGAGCAGTTTGACCGGTATATTGACGAACAAGGATATACGAACCGCTCGGAAGCGATACGGGATATGGCAAGGCGCTCCTTGCTCGAGCCTTCCCGCATGCATGGGGATGAGTATGTGGCAGGCACAATCGTGCTTGTCTATGACCATCATGTCAGCGATCTTCCGATCGTCTTGATGGAAGTACAGCATCGCTTTCACCATGACATCATCTCGAATATGCATGTTCATTTGAATCATGACCAATGCTTGGAGGTTATCGTCGTAAGAGGCGAGCTCGCACGGCTGCGCTCGCTCCATCAGCAGATTCAAGCGCAGAAGGGCGTTATTTACGCGGAGCTGTCCGTTACCTACGCCGATAAGCATGACGCTACAAAGGAGCATAAGCATACATAGAATTGCTATAATTCCGTTTTGGAGTGGTTAAAATGTACACCGTTCAAAAGTGATTTATGCTTCTTGGTGCTAGAATGGTTCAAATTAAAGGCTATCTCCATGGTCAGCTCGGCCATGCGAGGTTGTCTTTTTTTATGCCATAATCATGGATGATAGAGAGAATATAATGATATTCTGAATAAAACGTGTTACAATATCCCATATTTGTGTTACTTAACTTAACATTGACGGGCGGGATTGTTTTGAAAAAAATAAGATTAACGATCATTTCTTTTTTGGCTATTCTAATCATCGCAAATGGCTGCAGTGCGGCTAAGCCGCCGAGCAGCACGGCTAAATCAGATTCCCTTATCGTGGCAATCGGTGCAGAACCCGATACGGGCTTCGACCCGACAAAAGGCTGGGGACGCTATGGATCTCCGTTATTCCAGAGCACGCTGCTCAAGCGGGATGACGATTTGAAAATCGAAGGCGACTTGGCAACGAGCTACGAAGTAAGCGAGGATGGGTTAACGTGGACAATCCAGCTGCGCGAGGACGTCGTTTTCTCGGATGGGAAGCCGCTGACGTCCGAAGACGTTAAGTTCACGTTCGATACGTCGGCGAGTAACGGCTCGGCGATCGATTTGACGAATCTGGCAGCTGTAACTGCAGGAGAAAATGAAGTCATATTTCAGCTTAAGAAGCCGCAGTCGACCTTTGTCTATTATTTGATTACGACTGGCATCGTGCCAAAGCATGCATACAGCAGCTCGTACGCGGAGCAGCCAATCGGTTCGGGTCCCTTCACGTTCGTGCAATGGGACCGCGGACAGCAGCTCATCGTAGAGGCAAATGAGCATTACTACGGCAAGAAGCCGTCGTTCCATAAGCTGACGTTTTTGTTCTTGAATGAGGATGCTGCCTTCGCTGCTGCAAAAGCAGGAAGCGTGGACGTAGCTTATATCCCTTCCGCGTTCAGCGGCCAAAAGGTCGCGGGCATGCGGCTGGAAGCGGTGAAAACGGTCGATAACCGCGGCATTGCATTTCCTTATGTCAAAGCGGGCGGGAAAACAGACAAGGGATATGCGATTGGCAATGACGTAACGGCTGATAAAGCGATTCGTCTTGCGATAAACACCGTGATCGACCGTGAGCAATTGGTCGAGGGAGTATTGGAGGGCTACGGCTCGCCAGCTTATACCGCAAATGACGGCTTGCCATGGTGGAACGAGGATACGAAGCTAGAATATCACGACGCGGATGCGGCGCTCCGCATTTTGCAGGACGGAGGCTGGTCGGACAGCGATAACGACGGAGTCGCGGAGAAGGACGGGCTAAAGGCGGAATTTACGCTGCTGTATCCGGCAGGCGACGTTACGAGGCAATCGCTGGCGCTTGCGGCCGCAGAGATGGTCAAGGAAGCCGGCATTCGAATCAACGTAGAAGGAAAAAGCTGGGACGAGCTGGAGAAGCTCATGCATGCCAATGCCATTTTGCTTGGATGGGGCAGCCATGATCCGCTCGAAATGTACAATCTTTACAGCAGTGAATTCGGCGGAATCGATTATTACAATACGGGATATTACAGCAATCCGGCCGTAGACAAATGGTTTGAGCAGGCGCTTGAGGCTCGTACCGAGGAGGAATCGATCGAATACTGGAAAAAAGCGCAGTGGGACGGAGAAACGGGCCTAAGCGTCAAAGGAGACGCTCCTTGGGCTTGGCTTGTCAACATTGATCATCTGTATTTAGTGAAGGACGGCTTGGATATCGGGAAACAGCGGATTCAACCGCACGGCCACGGCTGGCCGGTAACGGATAACATTGAAAGCTGGGGCTGGAAATAACGGCAACGGGAAGAGGATTGCACATGCTGCGAGGAATGGCCGTATTCACGGGTAAAAAAATAATTCGTCTTTTTCTGCTGCTGGCTACCGTGAGCATCATTACGTTTGCTCTGGTTGCGATGTCGCCGATTGATCCGGTTCAATCCTATATTGGCGCCGATGTGATGCGTGTCGGCGCGGAGCAGCGGGAAGCCATTGCCGCGTACTGGGGACTCGACAGGCCGTTCGCCGAGCGATTCCTGAAGTGGGCTGGCGCGCTGCTTCGAGGCGATCTAGGAACCTCCATGATTTACCGCGAAGCCGTAACAAAAGTCATTGGAGATCGCTTTATGCATTCGGTATGGCTAATGGCATTCGCATGGACCTTATCCGGTATCATCGGATTCACGGCAGGAGCCGCAGCTGCCCTGCGGAAAGGCACCTGGCTCGACCGCGTCATAACCGGCTATTGCTACACGCTTGCCTCAACGCCGGCCTTCTGGGTCGGGCTTCTGCTTATGATGGTATTTGCCGTATGGCTGGGCTGGCTGCCGGTCGGCCTTGGTGTGCCTGCCGGGATGCTGGCAGGCAGCGTCACAATCTTCGATTACGTCCGGCATATGATATTGCCGGGAATGACGCTTAGCATCGTTGGGATTGCACCGATCGCGCTGCACACGCGCCAGAAGCTTATCGAGGTGATGGACAGCGACTTTATATTATTCGCCAGAGCAAGAGGAGAACGGGGGTCGCGTCTTTTCTTCAATCATGCGCTGCGCAACATTATGCTTCCCGCGATCACGCTTCAATTCGCTTCGTTTGGCGAATTGTTCGGGGGGGCCGTTCTTGCGGAGCAGGTTTTTTCTTATCCAGGCTTAGGGCAAGCGACGGTAGAAGCCGGCCTTCGAGGGGATGTGCCATTGTTGATGGGACTCGTGCTTTGCAGCACGCTGTTTGTATTTACGGGAAATACGCTGGCGGATTACTTTTACCGTATCGTAGACCCAAGGCTTAGGCTGGAGAAGGGGGCTAGGCGATGAAGCAGGCTTCCGCAGTCGTCAAAATAAACGGGGCGAGCCGCTGGAACGAACGGCGCAGAGCCTTCGCTTCTACGGTACTGGCAGCCATTCTTCTTGCTGGAATCGCTGCCGGAAGCTGGCTGCTTGGCACTTCGGGCCTATCCGTCCAGCTTGAGAACCGAAACCTAGCGCCATCGATGACCCATTTATTCGGCACCGATTGGCTTGGGAGGGACATGCTCTCCCGTACCGTTAAGGGCCTTGCCCTAAGCATAAAGGTCGGTTTGCTCGGCGCAGCCTGCAGCGTTGTCATCGCAGCGGCGATGGGCATAATGGCCGCTACGCTTGGGCGCACCGTTGACCGCATCATCAGCTGGCTGATCGACGTATGCTTGAGCGTGCCGCATCTCGTGATGCTCATCCTGATCGCATTCGTATGCGGCGGAGGGGTTAAAGGCATTGCGATCGGCATCATGCTCACTCACTGGCCCAGCTTAGCCAGAATCATTCGAGCGGAAGCCATGCAGCTGATGGCAGCGGAGTATGTACTCGTCGCGAGAAAGCTGGGAAGCTCCCGCTTTAAGGTCGCGACACGTCATTTGGCGCCCCATTTGCTTCCGCAATTGCTGGTCGGGTTTCTTGTCCTATTCCCGCATGCGGTACTGCATGAAGCGGCGATTACCTTTCTAGGCCTCGGCATGTCGCCGCATCAGCCGGCTATCGGCATCATACTATCGGAGTCCATGCGTTATTTGTCTACCGGCATGTGGTGGCTGGCCGTATTCCCCGGCTTAGGCCTGCTGCTGACTGTAAGGGCATTCGATAAGCTCGGCAATCACCTGCGGCAGCTCGTGGACCCGAGGCATACGCATCTTTAGCATTTAGGTTTGGGATCAGTAGCGCCCGCACGGAGAGGAGGAGGCCCGATGGCACTCTTAGAGGTAACGCAATTATCGATATCATTCCGGCAATACGCAAAAGGCAGCAGTCAACAGACAGTTACCGTCATGGAAAATCTGGACTTGGCCGTTAACGAAGGCGAGATCGTTGCTGTGGTAGGTGCAAGCGGCTCGGGGAAAAGCCTGCTCGCGCACGCAATCATGGGCATTCTTCCGGCTAATGCCGTCTATTCCGGAAGCATTCGATATGGCGGAGAGCCGTTGGATGAACACAAGCTCAGGCAATACAGAGGCAATGAGATATCGCTTGTCCCGCAATCGGTGACCTACTTGAATCCGCTTATGCGCGTTGGAAGCCAGCTTCGGACGAAGCTAGACGGCAAGTCACAGGTTAGCGAACGGAAAAGCCTATTCGCGCGATTGGGGCTAGGGGAGCATGTCAATCGGTTGTTTCCTTTCCAGCTCTCTGGCGGCATGGCACGCAAAGTGCTCGTAACAACGGCTGCTCACAGCCGCTCACGGCTGATCATTGCGGATGAGCCTACGCCAGGCATGCATCCCGCGGACGTTGCGGAAGCTTTGAGGCACTTCAAGCAGCTGGCTGAAGAAGGATGCGCGGTACTGTTAATCACGCATGACATCGAAGCGGCCATCCAGATCGCGGATAGAGTTGCGGTTATTTACGCTGGGGCGGTCGTAGAGGTCGCGCCGGCCAGTGATTTCAGTGGCGAAGGCGAGCAGCTGCGCCATCCTTATAGCCAAGCTTTATGGCAGGCTTTGCCTGGCAACGGCTTTATTCCGCTTGCCGGAACGCAGCCTGCCAATAGCATGAACCTGCAAGGCTGCCTATTCGCTGACCGCTGCATTTCGGCCGCTGAGTCCTGCATGTCGAAGCAACCCGAGCCGCGCCTGCTAAGAGGCGGAACGGTGAGGTGCCTCCATGCGACTTGAAGGAAAAGGCATCGGCTGGCGCTATGGGAATGGTCCTTGGTTGTTCAGCGGCTATGACATCGCGGTACAGCCTGGCGAATCGGTCGGATTGATAGGCCCAAGCGGCAGCGGTAAAACGTCACTCGGAAGGCTGCTGGCCGGATATGAGAAGCCGATGACAGGCGAAGTGAGCGTTCCGGGACGCAGCCCGAAGCGAACAGGCTATGACCCGGTCCAGATGATATTCCAGCATCCGGAGCGCGCCGTTAACCCGAGATGGAGCATGGCGAGGACGCTGACGGAGGGCTGGTCGCCGGATGCTCCGCTGCTCGACGCGCTTGGCATTAAAAGCGAATGGCTGCGGCGCTATCCGAACGAATTATCAGGCGGCGAGCTGCAGCGCTGCTGCATAGCAAGAGCGCTTGGCCCGAATACGATGTTTCTAATCGCCGATGAAATGACGACGATGCTCGATGCGGTTACGCAAGCTCAAATTTGGCATACCGTGCTGGAGATTGCAAGCAAACGTCAAATCGGCTTGCTGGTCATCAGTCATGACCATGCGCTGGTGAACCGTATTTGTTCGCGGATTATTCCGTTCGGTCAATGATTCATGCAACGGATCCGCATATCCGAAATGCAAGTTAATCTTGCTTTTCCATCAGCCGGCGCAGCTTCATTTCCGTTGAAGTTTCCGGTGCCGGCGTATATACGCTGCATCGCAAATCCGCGTTTCCCTGTACCTGAAACGAGGTTAGGTGAAACAGCATTTTCCCCGCTTTCGCATGGCGAAATTCGAGCAGCACATCCGGTGCGGAGCTGACCTGGCTTTGTTCCCATAAGTATTGGAATTCCGGATGGCTGCTCTTCATTTCCTCAATAAACCGCTCATACCAATCATCCTGCACATATTGTCCGTAGTAAGCGCGAAAGATAGCTAGAAAGCCTCCGACGAAATGCTCCCAATTCCCGGCCAGCCGGCGCAGTTCTTTCCGCGCGAACAGCAGCCTTATCATATTGCGCTGCTCTGCCGGAATCGTTTCGAAATCCATGAATACATGGGAGGCTGCCGCATTCCAGCCGACAATCTGGCATCGCCGGTCAGAGATTATGGTTGGACAGAAGCGCAGCTCCTGCAAGATATGCCTCAAAGATGGCGTTATTTCCGAATGCTCCTCATTCAAAGGAGGGGCAGCATGGCTTGTCTCCATAGCTAAAGCATATAAATATTTTCGTTCATCGTCGTTCAACTGCAGCGCGGCTGCTACGCATTCAAGAACGGAGCCGGATACTTTAATCGCCCGGCCTTGCTCGAGCCACGTATACCAGGTAGGGCTTACACCGGCCAGCTGCGCAACCTCCTCGCGGCGAAGGCCGGGCGTTCTACGGCGCGTGCCGGTTGGGAATCCGGCAGCCTCAGGCGAAATTTTGGCGCGCTTTGATTTTAAGAATGAAGATAAAGCTTGCAGCCTTGTTTCTTGGTTAATCATATCCGGCAACCCTTCTAACCCGTTATAGTGGTACTCATTATACTATAATAAACGACAACTTGTAATAGGATACCAGCTGTGACAAACTACTAACTATAAGGTAGTAACGAAGGAGGAAATAGCATGGAGCGCGTAGTTATTACAGGAATGGGTATTGTATCTCCCTTAGGGAACACCGTAGAGCAATTCTGGAACGGGCTAGTGAACGGCGTATCCGGAATTTCCCGGATTGATGCCTTTGATACGAGTAAGCATAAATCAAAAATCGGTGGCGTCGTTCGTGATTTTGACGCGGAAGCGCTGTTCGGACGCAAGGATGCACGCCGGATGGACCGCTTCAGCCAGTTCGCCGTCGCGGCGGCAGAGCAAGCATTGGCAGATGCGGCGCTCTCGATGTCGGACACGGACCGCGAGCGCGTAGGGGTTTACGTAGGCTCCGGAATCGGCGGTATCCAGACGCTGCTGGACCAAGCGACGGTATTGCGCGATCGAGGGCCTGACCGGGTTAGTCCTACCCTCGTTCCCATGATGATTGCGAACATGGCTGCGGCGATGATCAGCATCAGATTCGGCACGCAGGGTCCATCCATGGCACCGGTGACCGCTTGTTCGATTGGCAATACGGCCATAGGCGAAGCTTGGAGGCTCATTCGCTCCGGCAGCGCGGACGTCGTTATCGCAGGCGGTTCGGAAGCCGCGATCACGGATATTTCGCTAGCCAGCTTCGGCAACGCGACCTCCGTTTCGACACGGAATGAACAGCCTGCCCAGGCTAGCCGGCCTTTCGACGCCGGGCGCGACGGATTCGTCATGGCGGAGGGCGCCGGCATTCTTATCCTGGAATCTTTAACCCATGCGCAGCGCAGGGGGGGGCGGATACATGCCGAGGTCATCGGTTACGGAGCCAGCTCAGACGCTTATCATATGGTAGCCACGCACCCTGAAGGGATAGGGGCCTACCAAGCCATGAAAACAGCGCTGCGCGAAGCGGGCCTGGAGCCGCATCAGATTGATGTTATCAGCGCGCATGCAACAAGTACGGATATCGGTGACCGTTCCGAAACGGCAGCCATTAAAAAGCTGTTCGGCGAGCTAGCCAGCCGTATTCCGGTTACGGCGAATAAATCGATGACCGGCCATATGCTTGGCGCAGCAGGCGGAGCCGAGGCGATTGCGTTGGTGAAAAGCATGCAGGAGGGCATCATTCCGCCGACGATCAACCAAGAAGAATCCGATCCAACCTGCGATCTCGATTATGTGCCGAATAAGGCGCGCAAGGCGAGCATCGAGATCGGCATGTCCAATTCGTTTGGCTTCGGCGGCCATAATGCCGTTATCATATTGAAGAAATATACAGCTGAAAAAGATTGATTTAAACGGGACAAATGTTTACAATTGATAATGATTTTCAATTATTGCTGCCAAAAGCAGCGATGCAGCAGCTGAGAGGAGCGGTGCTGAAATGAGCACGCTTGATCATCATTATTGGTTGAAAGACGTTATCTTCGAGATTGGACATGCCGGAAAAGGCATTCAAGCACCAAGCTGGGTTGACGGCTCTGCGCCGTTAGCCCGGCATACTTTGCTTTATTTGGCAAAGGGTGCAGGCAGGCTGACGATCGACGGTCAATCATGCAGCTTTGAAAAGGATTTTCTTTTTATATATCCTCCGGGCAAGACGATGACGGTTGAGCTTGCAACGGGGCCGGACAGCGAGCTGTATGCCGTGTCCTTTGATTGGTACCGATTGGCAGAGCAGACGGATGCCGGCAGGTCATACAGGCGAGAGCTCAGCTTCCCGCTTGAAGGCAGGCTGCAGCTGAGCGGAAGCCTGTTTAAGCGGTATTTGTACCTGCTTGCCGCTGGCGAGGATCAAGGAAAAAGCCCGCTGCTCGCCCAGCAGCATTTGTCCGATTTGCTTCAAGCCCTGCTTCGGCATGCCGGGCCTGCCCGGGGGGAGGAGCTGTCTGACCGCCTGAGATCGACGCTTGACTATATGCAAATCCATTATCGAGAGGAGATCCGAGTCGATAAGCTGGCTGAGCTGGCAAGGCTTCACCCCTCGTACTACTCGCAAATTTTCAAAAAAGCCATGGATAAAACGCCTGTTTCCTATCTGACCCATCTGCGAATGAACAAAGCGAAAGAGATGCTTCTCACGACGGACAAGCCTGTCAACGATATAGCAGCTGACGTGGGCTACGTGGATGAGTTTTATTTCAGCCGGCGCTTTAAGGAAACGAACGGATATTCCCCGACTATTTACACGAAAAAACAAGATTTGAACATCATTTCTCTTTCTTCGCCCTACACCGACCATTTGTTTACGCTCGGCCTTGTTCCTTGCGCTGCGCAGGTGCATCGCTTCATGCCGCTCGTGACGAAGGAGCTTACGCTGCCCAAGCATGAATCCGACCCATGGGAAACGAGCCGCCAAGCATTCAGTGATATGAAGCCTGATTTAATCGTGTGCAAGGACAACGTACTCGCCAAAGCGAAAGCCCATATTAACGATATTGCGCCTATTGTTCCCATTCCGTGGGCAAGCAATGACATTTATGCGCACCACTGCGAGATCGCCGAGCTTGTCGATAGACGCCAAGAAGCGCTGCAATGGCTGGATGCCCACAATCGAAACGCTGACCGAATCCGGAAAAAGGTGAAGGCATCGGTCGGTGATGCCTCCGCTGCGATTTGCGTTGTACGCAAAAACGACCTGAGAATGTACGGGACGAGAAATATTGGCCATGTCTTCTATCGGTCTCTAGGGATGGCCATGCCGGATCGCATCGCGAACGCCCAAGCGAAGCACGGGATTGGCACCGGCTTTAACTGGATGTCGATCAAGCCGGATGAAATTGCAGACTTTGAATCGGATTATTTGTTCCTCGTGTGCGAGACAGCTCTTGATCATCAGCGGGTGCTGCGTCTTTTGGCGACTAATCCGAATTGGATGAAGCATCCCGCCGTAAAGGAGCAGAAACTTCGTTTTTTGGAGTGGGAGAAGTGGATCGTGTATGCGCCTCACGGGATTGAGCAACAATTAGAAGAAGCTGAGCGGCTGCTGATCGTCTGACAGCTGCTCGCGGCGGGAATCTTGAAATTGTCCATGAGGGAATCTTGAATTATGTCATGTACGGGCAAAGCGGGAACGCTATAATTAAATAATGATAATGATTATCAGTATTATTGATCGAGGGGAGAGCACGAGAGACCAACAGATGAAGATAAATCATGCACGTATAACAGGACTATGGTTTGCAGCGGCTGCGGCCGTCCTTCTCCTATCGATAGGCATAGCGGTATCCTTCGGGGCGAAGGCGTTTAGCCTAGCTGTCGTATGGGACTCCGTGTTCGCGTATGACCCGGAATTGACCGCGCATCAAATCATGCACGAGTATAGGCTTCCTCGCGTGCTTGGAGCCGCCGTAACTGGGATGGCATTTGCGGCAGCGGGTGCGCTGATGCAAGGCGTCACGCGCAATCCATTGGCGGATACAGGCATTCTTGGCGTAAATGCAGGTGCAGCTTTTGTGGTCGCGCTATGTTTTGCTTTTTTGCCGGGCATCTCCTATGCGGAGCTTATTCTCATGTCCTTCGCGGGTGCTGCGCTTAGCACGCTGCTTATCGTCCTTCTCGGATCAGCCACGCAAGGAGGGCTTCATTCCATCCGCTTAACGATAGCGGGCGCCGTCATTGCAGCTATTCTTCATTCCTTCAGCAGCGGAATCGCGATTTATTATGAGCTGAGCCAGGACCTTGCTTTCTGGTATGCAGGCGGCGTCGCCGGGGTGAAATGGGAGCATCTGAAGCTGCTCGCGCCTATTGTACTGATCGTAATCGCTGGCGCGTCGGCAATGGGCAGATCGATATCATTCCTGTCGCTTGGCGATGAGACGGCAGCAAGTCTCGGCGTACATACGAAAACAGTGAAGGTGCTGGGCATGACGGCGGCGGTTATGCTTGCCGGTTCCTCCGTGGCGGTAGCTGGCTCGATCGGTTTTGTCGGCCTTGTGGTACCCCATATCGCAAGGCGGATTGTAGGCGTGGACTATCGGAAGCTCATTCCATTCTCTGCTTTGTTAGGCGGGATATTGCTCATCTGGGCAGATTACGCCTCCCGCATGGTAAACCCTCCCCGTGAATTTGCGATCGGCGCGATGGTAGCATTGGTAGGCGTCCCGTTTTTCCTTTATTTAGCCCGGCAGGAAAGGCGGGAGCTTTAATATGGCGAGCGTTGAGCAGAAAAGAACAGCCAAGGCCATCGTAGTCGCGGTTGTTCTATTGGCAGCAGCTGCTGCCGTTGTCATCGTAAGCTTAAATACGGGAACGATCCGGCTGCCAGCTGAAGCCATATGGCGGACGCTGCTTGGCGGCGGGACCGCTGACGAGAAGCTTGTTCTATTCGATTACAGGCTTCCCCGTATCGTTGTGACCGTGCTTGCGGGTATCGGACTGGGCATTTCGGGCGCGGTATTGCAGGGGGTGTCTCGCAATTCGCTAGCCGATCCCGGCATTCTCGGCATCAATGCGGGTGCTGCACTGGGATTGATATTGTATGTTTCTTTTTTCAGAAGCATGGAAGGTCCGGCTGCGCTGCTCATTCCGTTGTTTACGTTTGCTGGCGGGATTCTGATCGCGGTATTGATCTTCATGCTTGCCTTTGACCGCATTAAAGGGTTAATACCGATCCGCCTGCTGCTGGTCGGCATCGCAGTTGAAGCTGGCGTCAGCGCCTTTACGTTGTTTCTGTCGCTTCGGCTTGACGAGGACACGTACGCATTTGCGGCAAGATGGCTTGCCGGCAGCGTATGGGGAAGGGAGTGGGTGAACGTGCTGGCGCTGCTCCCTTGGATTGCCTTGCTTGTCCCCCTTGTTTATGTACGCTCCCGCTCGCTCGATTTATTCGCGCTGGGAGATGAGACAGCCATAGGCGTGGGCAGCCCGGTTGGGCGAAGCCGGTTGATGCTGACGATCCTTGCTGTTGCTTTAGCCTGTGCGAGCGTAGCGATGGCCGGCGGGATCGGCTTTATCGGCTTGATTGCGCCGCATATTGCAAGACGGCTGGCTGGACCGCAGCATCGTCATTTTTTGCCGATTGCAGGTCTTATCGGTCTTGTCGTTCTAGTCGCGGCGGATACGGTAGGCAGATCCCTGTTTCAGCCGAATGCCATACCTGCAGGGGTTGTCGTGGCAGCAATCGGAGGACCTTATTTCTTGTATTTGCTCTTGCAGTCCAAACCAAACTCTCGGAGGAATCCTTAACATGAATAGAAAATGGCTTGCTTTGTTCGTTTCGCTTATTGTTTTCGTTGTTTTATCCGCATGTGGCGACAAGGCCCCATCCAATCAGCAGTCAGCGGAATCGCCGGTACCAGCCGAATCTGCAGCTTCAAACGAGGGAACGGCAGCCCATGATGCAAATGCCAAAATCGCATCGATGTCGATCCACATTACGAATAATTTGCTCGCACTCGGCATTAAACCTGCAGGCTCGGTTGTCGGCGGGGATGTAAAGGACTTTCTTCCGCATGTTGCCGATCAGCTGCAGGGAGTTGCTAAGCTCGGCGTTGTAACGGATCCTGACATGGAATCCGTATTGGCGCTGAAGCCGGATGTTATTTATCTGGACGAGGTTTACTCCGGCGATGAGCAAGCAAAGTTCGAGAAGATCGCGCCCTCGATAAGTATCGATATGGATCAAGGGACCTGGCGCGACCATCTGAACCGGATTGCTCAGCATGTCGGCAAAGAGAAGGAAGCGGAAGCGTTCATCAAGGAGTACGCCGATCAAGCAGAGCATGTCCAAACATTAATCGATTCCGAGCTGGGACAAGAGGCGAAAGTAATGGCGATTCGCATGACGGCGAAGGAGCTGCGGGTGATGGGCATGAAACGCCCCTTAGGACCTATTCTATTCGAGGATCTTGCTCTTAATCCGGCTGCTGGCGTGGAGAAAATAACAGAAGAGCCCTACGCTGTTATTTCGCAAGAGGTACTGCCTGATTTCGATGCGGATGCCATCTTTGTTATCATAAGCAAAGGCAGCGAGGCGAAAGCCAGATTCGACGAGCTAGCAACTAATATAGTATGGCAAAATCTGAAAGCCGTGAAAAATAACCACGTTTATGTGCTCGATGGGCAGAAATGGCTGGATTACTCATCAATTGGGCATCGCATGGCTTTGGATGATGCCGAAACATTATTCACAAAGTAATATCTTGGTTTGGAATGGACCGCTGCTTGGGGGAGGAAGTGCCCTCGGGCAGCGGTCCATTTTTGTTAACGGCGTTTCATACACGGCGGCCAAGGGTAAAAGGTACGTAACCTATTTTGAACAGTGAGGCTTATGTCAGGGGGAAAAAGCGGAAACAGGGCACAAGGACCGCCCATTCTAAAAAGAGAAGAAGGTGCGCATATGGCAAGGCATAATCGGTTCATCCGCTGGTGCATTTCGATTATTTTAATTTTAATCATTATTTATTTGGGCTCGCGCGTTGATTTTATTTTCAGGCCAATCCTCTCGTTATTCAGCATGATTATTATCCCCCTTATGCTTGCGGGGTTTTTCTATTATTTGCTAAGGCCGCTTGTGAACCTTATGGAGCGGCGAAAGATGAACCGCACGTTGGCGATTTTGTTTATATATTTGGCCTTCGCACTGATCGTGGTCGGCTTCAGCATCGGGGTATGGCCTTCGCTCCGAACGCAGCTGGTCAATTTGGTGGAAAATGCGCCAAGCTTATTCACGGCCTTGAGCGAACAGGTTGCAGAGCTTGAGCACAACGGCTTCATTTCGTCATTTTTGCCTGAGAATTCGAATCCTCTCTCCAAGCTTACCGAGTATTTGAATCGGGGCTTCACGCTTTTGACGGATTATCTGTCAGGCATGCTGACGTTCTTTTCGAATTTTGCAATCGTGTTGATTACGTTTCCGATCCTCCTGTTCTATATGCTGAAGGAGGGAGGGAAATTCGGCGAGCAGCTCGTTCGATTTATTCCCAAACGGTTTCGCCATGACGGCTCAGAGGTTATGGAGGATATCGACCATATGCTCAGCAGCTTCATCGTTGGCCGCGTTATCGTAAATGTAGCGCTCGGCATCCTGATGTATGTCGGTTTCCTGTTTATTGATTTGCCCTATGCCTTATTGCTAACGGTCGTCGCGGTCATACTGAACTTTATCCCGTTTATCGGGTCGTTCCTTTCTTCCGTTCCCATCGTTATTATTGGCTTCATTGAGTCGCCGTCGATTGCGATCTGGTCGATTGTCATCATCACGGTTGCCCAGCAAATACAAGATAATCTGGTAGCTCCCTACGTATTTGGCAAGCAGCTCGATATCCATCCGCTTACTACGATTATATTAGTGCTCGTCGGCGGGGATATTGCAGGCATTTTAGGCATTTTGCTTATTATTCCGATCTATATGATCTTAAAGATCGTATATCGCAAAGTCTATGCTCTGTTTTTCAAGGAGCAATGGGAAAATGCCTAACACAAAAATGACATAAGGGATGCTTATTGGCTCTTCATTTGATATAATGACCACGGCTGAGGCTAATTTACCGAAAGTACGGTGGCTTTTAGATTATGGGGATAACTGGGTTGCAAGGAAAACGAATCGTCATTGCCGGGTCGCGGAAAACGGATGAGATGAGCTTGATCATAGAAAAGCAGGGCGGGATTGCGCTTACGCGTTCTCTACAGGGATTAACGATGTTCGAAGAGGAGCAGCTCGAGGAACCGCTGCGGAAATTTGCAGCTGAAGGTGCCGACTGGGTCATTCTGACGACGGGGATGGGGTCGGACAGCTTGATGGGCGCTGCCGATAAGCTTGGTATCGGCGAAGAGGTAAAGGAACGTCTGTCGCAGGCCAGAATCGCGACCAGAGGGTACAAAACCTCTGCTTTCATTAAGCGGACGGGTCTGAAAGCAACTGTCAGCGATGATGACGGAACGATGCAGGGTCTCATGGAAAACTTATCGGCTTACGGCTTTGAAGGGCAGCGCATATGGATTCAGCTGCATGGGGAAGCAGCGCCTGAGCTGGTTCGCTTCCTTCAGGAAAAAGGCGCGGCCGAGGTGGTATCCGTTCTGCCCTATCGGCATGTCCCGCCTGAACCGGCAACATTAGCTTTATTAATGGGAGAGCTCGCCGAAGCGGCTGTGGATACCGTTTGTTTCACAACGGCCGTACAGGTCCATTATTTGTTCAGGCATGCCCTTCAGGCTGGCAATCAAGAACGGCTGCGGGAAATCTTCGATAAGCATGTTGTCGCCGCAGCGGTCGGAAAGGTAACCGCGGAAGCACTTACCGAATATGGCGTGAAACGAATAGTCGTCCCGGACCTCGAGAGAATGGGCGCGCTCATTATCGAAATCGTACGGTATTATGAGCTGCATGAGGGTGCGCAGTCTTAGCGCTTTTCTTATTTTGGATCTCAAAGACGATGAAAGCCTTTCCTTTTTACTGAAGGAGAGGCTTTTTTGCGTTTATGGACTATTCGATTGACGGCTGTCGAATAGGGTGATTATAATAGCTTTATATAATTAGTTAAACTAACTTACTAATTAGGAGGAGAGGTAAAAACCGCTTATGCAAAAGGGAGATTCACAATATATAAGAGGATTGAACGATCAATTCGTTCTGGACATTATTTTCCGCCAAGCACGGATATCAAGAGCGGAGATTAGCCGGATCGCCGAGCTGAGCAAGCCTACGGTATCGGCCTCCGTGCAGCGGCTGCTGGATAAGGGGTTGCTGAAGGAGGTTGGCCGAGGGGGGAATGCGCAGGGACGCAAAGCGACCATGCTTGAATTCAATCACGCAGCTTACTTCGTGTGCGGCATAGAGCTAAGCGGATACCGGGCGCGGATTGCGTTTGCCCGTCCTGACGGCTCGCTTCTCGACTACGAGGAGCTTGAAATGCGGAGCGTGCCGCCTGAGGCGTTTTTGCGCATTCTTCGAGAAACGGTGGAAAGCATGATTACGCGTCATGGCGGAGACTGGAGCAAGCTTCCGTATGTATCCGTTGCGCTGCCAGCGGTCATCGTGCCGGAAACGGGCGAGGCTTCTTTATTGCTAACAGAATTAGCCCCCTATGCGGATGCCTTTGCGCGGGAGTCGCTAGAGAGCGCTTTTGCGTCAAAGGTGCTTATCGAGAACGACGTTAATTTAGCGACTATGGCGGAGCAAAGCAGCGGTGCCGCGGTAGGCCGTGCATGGTTCGTCTATCTATCGGTCGGTTCAGGCATTGGCGCTGGGCTCGTCGTTGGCGGTCAGCTGGTTAGGGGAATGGGAGGAGCAGCCGGAGAGATCGGGCATATGAACTTAGGCAAAGCAGGGCGCGTTGAGGAGCTGTTGTCCACGGAAGGCTTGATCAACCTCGCGCAGAAGCAATTGTTGTCGCATGAAAGCACTTCGATGCTCCGGGAGCATGGCGAGCTGTCCGTGACATTGTTGTTTCATGCAGCGCGTTTTGGCGATGCTGCAGCGATTGCAATCCTTGAACAATATAGCGAAATGCTTGCGCTGGCGATCCATAATGTGACTGTCATTCTGGCTCCCGAGCTCATTGTCCTCGGCGGCGAGATCGGGCAGCATGCAGATGTATTGCTGCCCATGCTGGAGAAGCATGCGGACAAGCAATTTCCGATCCGGCCGAAATGGGCAGGCTCGGCCCTTGGTGAAACGGCAGTCGCGTTAGGGGCGGTGAATATGGCTGCATCGAAAGCTTATGAGGAAATAAGGAAAGATCTGGCGCAATTATAAAGAGAAGCACGGCGGGGGTCAAAGCCAATACGCGGAAAAGGAAGATTAACTTCATGGAAAAGGCTATGGCAGTAGAATCGTCGGCAATTACAGGAGAGGCGAGGGCTGTGCTGTTCAAGCTCCGTTTGCTTTATTTATTTACAGGTCTTGCAGGAGGCATGTTTAACCCTTATCTGACCACATTATTCGTGCATCAGGGCATGTCAGCCAGCCATGTCGGTATCATGATGGCAGTAGGTACGCTGCTGTCCATCCTTGTGCAGCCGTTATGGGGGCTGATGGTGGATCGCTTCCGTCAGACGAAGCTGGTTCTCGTCCTCAGCATTTCAGTCCCGTCTATTCTAGCGTATTTCTATAGCGTCAAAATATTTGCGATCATGGTGCTTGTCTATACGGTCTCTATTATTTTTCAAGTTACGCAGAGTCCGATTGCGGATTCTTACGCCGTTACGGCCGCTAGAAACGCGCGTACCTCTTACGGGACGATTCGCAGCTTAGGCAGTCTAGGCACGGCACTCGGAGGTTATGCCGGCGGATTATATTTATCGCATTTCTCTATTACGCAGCTGTGGATGCCTTTTTTCATCTTCAGCGCGGCAGGCGCGATTACCGTTTTATCGATTGCCGGGCAAACCGACCATTACAAATCGGCGGTATCGCTATCTGAGGGCTTCAAGAAGCTGTTAAGCAACCGCAACTTTGTCGTTTTCCTCATTGCCTGTTTTTTTGTCAACCAAACGTTAACGGCCTATAATTCTTTTTTTGTGTTATCTTTTCAAAAAGCGGGGGGAAGCTACTCCATGGTTGGAATAGCGCTTCTCCTCGCATCCATGACGAACGTCCCTTCCATGCTCTTGGCTGCGAAGGTGGTCGGTAAGATCGGCCATGAAAAAACATTGGTTCTTGCTGCGCTGGCGTACGCGCTGCGCTGGGCGATTCAGTGGTGGCTCCCGGTTCCGTCGGTCATGATCGGCATACAAGCGCTCCACGGCCTTTCCTTCGGATTGTTTTATGTCGCCGCGGTAGAATATGTGGCGTCAGCATCGGGCAGGCAGATGCAGGCAACCGGACAAAGCTTGTTTAATATGGTATTTGTTGGATTGGGCGGCATTGTCGGCAATCTGCTGAACGGTTACTTATTTAATGCCGGCGGCCCGGAAGCGATGTATTTGGCCTGTACCGTTAGTGCCTTAATCGGGGTAATCATGCTATATTGGGTGAACAAGAGAGCGAGCAGCCACGTATAATGGCGATGTTTAGTCAGTATGACGGGCTTGCGTCTGCCCGTTCTCCAAATCCGAATAAAGCGGCGCGGGGGGATGAGATGAGAAGAAATTGGTCAAGCAGGATGATGTTTTCTTATTTCCCGATTTTTTTATTGACGGTCTCGATTCTAATCTTTTTATCCTTCCTTATCGTTGGGGAGCTCTCGCGTTCAGAGACAAAGAAGGCCAATGAAATTTCAACGGGATACATCGTGGATACGGTGCAGCGCTCATTGAATGAGATCGAGCTCTCGGTGCTTCAGGAGATGGAAACCAACCGCGTATACAATGATTTCCTGAGCGGTTTCAACCAAGCGGAAGACAGTAGCAGGCTTTACGATACCGTACAGGAATTGAACGGAATGCTGAACCGAAATAAGCTGATAGACTCGATTTATTTGTACCGCAAGCTCGATGAGAAGGTTCTGACGACAAGCGGCTTGCGGGCACTCGATATATTCGCGGACCGGAAATTTCTGGAGCAAGCTTTGATTGACCATCAATCAGCGAGTTGGAGCGCCGTGCGCCCGTTCCAGCAAAAAAACGCTGACATCTCAAACCGGGTCATCAGCATTTATAAGCTGCTGCCCATTCCTTTCGGAGCGGAAGGAATGGTTGTCGTCAATATCAATATGTATGGGATCGAGCGCATGATTGACGATATGACGAACAATCAGATTTCATTTATGCGGATCGTGGACGACAAAGGCGGGCTCATATATGCCGCTCACGGCGAAAAAGAGCAGAATAGCGAAGTATTGACCCGTTTTCGTTCGGAGAATACGGGCTGGTCATTCGAGAGCGGAATCAAAGCGGGACAGCTATTCGCATGGGTCTCGGTCGTATCGTACATATGGATCATTATCGGGATACTAACCGTCATTCTGGGAACCATTTATATCATGTATATTACGCGCAAAAATTACCGGCCAATTCAAGTCATGATGAACCGGATTCAAGCTTTGCAATTCCAAGGCGGGAATCTTGCAGTGAGCAGCGAGCTTGTCGTAATCGATCAGGCGCTTGAGAAGCTCATCGAGCAGACGATGCATTACGAACAGCAGCATCACGAGAATTTGCTTGTACAGCGGAGGCAGCTTTTTCTGGATTTAATTGAAGGAGAACGGCTAGGCAGCCTGCCTGACCGTTTAGTTCAATTTGAAGCGATGCCGATTGAGCCGTCCAAGCTCGTATTTATCGCGGCAGAAATAAACCAATACAGTGAATTTCGCAAAAGCTATTCGCTTAAGGATCAGAACATGCTGAAATTCACGCTGATGAACCTTTTCCAAGAGTTTACCGATGACGTTAACGTATACAGCTGGTCAGAATGGATCAGCGGCAGCCGTATGGGGATCATTATGGGGTGGGATCAGACCGCTACCGTAAACAAGGAGACGCTTCGCGCATTAGCCGATAATGGGCTTAGATGGGTGAGCGATAACCTTGGGCTTTCGTTGGCGATTGGCGTCGGCGCGATTGTTGATCACTGGGAAGCCGTTCCGGCATCCTGCCAAGCGGCGAACGCCGCATTGCAGCATAAGCTGTCACTCGGGCAGGATATGGTGGTTATGAGCGAAGAGCTGCCAGATAAGACTGCCATGCAATCCTACAAGTATTTGCAGGTATTCAGCGAGATCGTCCGCGACTTCCGGATTGCGGACGAGAGCTGGCGCGCGAAACTCGATAGCCTGTTCGAGTCCTTCCAGAAGGATTCGATGAAAGACGAGCAGATTCGGATGCTGCTTCATGCACTCATGCAAATGCTGGAACGCGAGATCGGGGATCTATCGGAGAGCCTGCGCAAAACCTTTGACGGGTCGAGCATGCGATTCTACGAAACGGAGCTTGAGGACGCCGCAACCTTAACGCAAGTGCGCGAGGTGCAGCTGAATTGGTTGACTGAACTTTACCGCATCTATGTGTCCGTTAACGAAACGAAAAGCTACCGCGCCATGATCAGCGAGATGAAAATTTATATCGAAGAAAATTTCGCTAATCCCGTTTTGTCCCTTAAGCATTTGAGTGACCGGTTCCAAATCTCGGGCAAATATGCGAGTTATTTGTTCAAGGAAGAATTTGATATGAAGTTTGTCGATTTTCTCATGCAGTTGCGAATGCAACGAGCAGAATATTTGATTGCTGGCAGCAGCGATCCGATTCAAGAGATTGCGCTTCAGGTCGGTTATGCCAACTCGATTACGTTCGGTCGAGTATTCAAACGAATCATCGGTGTTACGCCAGGCGATTACCGCAAGTTGAAAATGAAGCCAGAGCAATAAACCTGACACGAATCTAAATGAAACGTCCGTTGTTTTACCTGACAAGGTAGAATAATGGACGTTTTTATATATAAATGATCAGGAAAATGGTTTACTTTTGCGAAAATAGTTGGGTGTGATAGAAAAAGTGACGCGAAATCACGGATAATATGATGCGAATCTAGTTTATTGTTCGTTTTTAAACTATCATGTAATAATAGGTGACATCGAGGTGCTGCTGAACATATTGCAGAGGCCGATGATAATAAACGGACATAGAGAAGGGTTTGGGTGAAGGGTTATGGAGAGAAACCGTTATGCAAAGCTGGCACGTATGGGAGTCGCAGTTACATTAATCTCTAGCGTATTGCTCACGGCATGTTCATCTAAAAGTGAAACGCCAGACGCGGAAGGCGGCAATGCAGCAAGCAAGCCTTCTACATTAAAGGTAGAGCTGTTCGACAGAGGCAACACGCCGGCTGGATACACTATCACGAACAGCTATTTAACGAACCTGGTGAAAGAACGGTTCAGCGTGCCAAACAACATCGACGTTCAATTCGTCCCCGTACCGCGTTCAGAAGAGATTCAGAAGCTAAACGTGTTAATGGCTAGCGGCACCGAAGTTCCTGACATTGTATTCACTTACGACTCCGGTACGTTCAATCGTTATGCGGAGCAAGGCGGACTAACGGAGCTTACGGATTTGATTAATGAATACGGCCCTAACCTGAAGAAATTTCTCGGCGAAGATACATTAGCTTACGGACAATACAACGGAGAGCAATTCGCAGTGCCAGGCAGGCGGCTTGTATTAGGCAAATATGCTTCCTACGTCCGTCAGGATTGGCTCGACAAGCTCGGCTTGCCCGCACCGCAAAACAGCGAACAGCTGTATGACACACTCAAAGCTTTTAAAGAAAAGGACCCGGGCAATACGGGCGGCAAAGTAATCCCGCTTGGCATGACGATTGCATCCGCGCAGTATGAACCGCTTCTGTGGTCGTTTATCGAGCCGCTTACGGAAGAGCAAAGGTATACGCTGACTCAACAGCTTGGCTCGAATGATTTCCCGACGCTTCTACCGGGCTTCAAAACCGCGCTGCAATATATGAACAAATTATACAATGAAGGCTTGATCAGCAAAGACTTTGGTCTTGATAAAGATAAAAAACAGCTATGGGAAGACGTGCAAAGCGGACGCGTTGGTTTCTACAGCGAGGATGCGGGCGAGCTTTATTTCACGCAAAACAATACGTACAAAAACCTGCAAACGAATGTGCCTGGCGCTGTAATGACGCCATTGGATGCATTCGCGAATTCGGAGGGCAAATTCGCTAAGCCGACTTATGCGCCGAACGGAATGTATGTCATGATTCCAAAATCAAGCAAGCACGCGGTTGAAGCGATCAAATATTTGGACTGGATGGCATCGGGCACGAACTTGTTCGACATTCAATTCGGCATTGAAGGCGAAAACTTTACGCTCGTAGACGGCGTGCCGGTTGTTAAACCGGATGCCGCGCAGGAAGCGATCGACAAAATTTATAACTTTGGCGACTTTGCCGTCATCGTAAACGGAAAGTTTGCGGGCGATGACAAGAAAAACACTGATGCCTATATCGCTCAAACGCCTGCGGAGTATCAAGCGGCAATGCGCAAATCGGTTGAAATTTCCAATACGGATCCGATTGCTCCCGTTCGTTTCGATCACCCCATCGCTGCGGAATCGAAATACGGAAATGGCCTAGCTGACAAATTCCAAGAGTTTATCGTAAAAGCGACGATGGTGAAAACCGACCAATTCGAAGCGACTTATTCCGCAATGCTGAAAGACTACATGGCTAGCGGCGGCCAAGCGATATTGGACGAGCGTATTGAAGCGTACAAACAAATGAGCTCGAAGTAACAACCTATAAGCATCTTGCGAGGTGGGAGGAATGAACCGATCATTCCTTCCGGCCACGTATTTCAGTTACAAGGAGGACTAGTGGCCATGAGAACAAACATGTATTTACGAAGAAACTGGCATCTCTATATGTTGTTGGTATTTCCATTAGCTTATTTTTTCCTGTTCAAATATGGCCCTATGTACGGCGTTCAGATCGCTTTCAAGGATTTTAACTTCTTTCAAGGCATTTCCGGAAGCAAATGGATTGGGCTCGATGCGTTTCGGGAAGTGTTTCAGAATCAAGATTTTTTCGATGCGCTGAGAAACACCATACTATTGAATTTTCTCGATCTGCTCATTTCCTTTCCTGCTCCGCTCCTGCTGGCCATTATGCTTTATGAGCTGAAGGCAGCTTGGTTCAAGAAAATGGCGCAAACGGTATTATATATCCCGCATTTTATATCCTGGGTCATAATCGGAGGCATCGTGCTGCAAGTATTCGGTACGCAATCCGGGTTCATCAACAATATGCTTGAGGCAATGGGGCTTGGCCAAATCCCGTTTCTGACCGACAAAAAATATTGGCTCGTCACTTACCTGGCAGTAGGCATGTGGCAAAGCGCAGGCTGGGGAACGATTCTTTATTTAGCCGCGCTTACAGGCATCAATAAAGAACTATTCGAGGCGGCGGAAGTAGACGGTGCCAACCGATTCAAACGCATCTGGCATATATCGCTTCCGGGCTTGAAGACGACAATCGCTACATTGCTTATTATCAGCCTCGGCAATATGATTTCTATCGGCTTTGACCGGCCGTTTATTATCGGCAACGTTGCCGTTCGCGACTATTCGGACGTACTCAGTACTTTCGTATACCGAATCGGGATGGAGTCGGGTCAAATTACGCTGGCAACAGCCGTTGGCTTATTCCAAGCACTCGTCGGGCTGATCTTCCTGCTAGGCGCCAATTATGCTTCGAAGAAGCTGGCGGATGAAAGTATTCTTTAATGAAGATACGTGAGAATGGAGGACTACCATCATGAGTGAGCGCTCGTCGAACCGTATGATCGATACGGCCAATATTGTTTTTGTTATCGTAACCATGCTGCTTTGTTTAGCGCCCTTTATACACATAATTGCTATTTCCTTGAGCTCGAATAGGCCGATCATGTCAGGAGAGGTTTCCTTTTTTCCTGTTGAGCTAACTTTCGAGGCATACAGCAAAGTATTCTCTGACATGTCGATGATCCGCTCATTGGGCTTTACGGTTGCACTAACCGTGTTGTCCACGGTATTATCAATGATCATGACGATTGCCGTAGCTTATCCGCTATCGAAGAAAGAGCTGAAGGGCCGCAAGCTGTTCATGCTCATTATTGTGGTTACGATGTTCTTCACGGGCGGCATGATTCCTGAGTATATTCTCGTTCGTGATTTCCATCTGCTTGACAGTATGTGGGCGCTCGTATTGCCAGGCTTGATCAGCCCGTTCTACATGATCATTCTTATTTCCTTCTTCAACAATATTCCGAAGAGCTTGGAGGAAGCGGCGGGCATAGACGGCAGCAGCCATCTGGGGACGTTGTTCCGCATCATACTTCCTTTATCTCTGCCGGTTATGGCTACGCTCAGCTTGTTCTATGCGGTTGGCCGCTGGAACGGCTTCCAGGATGCGCTTATGTACATTACCAATCCCGAGTTATACCCGCTGCAGCTAAAGCTTTATCAAATGATTCAGCAAAACCAGGTGCATGATCTCATGCAAATGGAAGGGATGACGGCTGCGACCGTACTGCCGGAAAGCCTGAAAGCGGCGAGCGTCATCTTCTCGACGCTCCCGATACTGATTGTATACCCTTGGCTGCAGCGTTATTTCATTAGCGGCGTGATGGTCGGTGCGGTTAAAGGCTAATACGCGGAGAGGGATGGTAACCACCAATGAGTCGAAGCATGTTGAATCAAATGTCGGAGCAGTCAAGGTTTTTGGTGGAACAATCCATGGCTTACATGGACCGGCTTTACGATAAGGAAGCCGGAATGCTGAGGGATGCCGAGCAGTTGGAGCGGCACAACACGCGCGGCAGCGGCCATTATGCGATAGGGCTGCTGCTGCGCAACGCGCCGGGTGATTTGGAACGGGCATGCGAATTGATAAGCAATGTGCTTGCTATGCAGCTGGATGATCCGGAGGAAATCTATCACGGAACGTTTAAGTCTGCGCCTCAAGCAACCGCGCCATGGAAAGGGAAGTTGCCGTGGAAGCAGTTGGGACCGGGAAGCGGGTATACGGCAGACGAGAACGTGATTTCGCCCGTCTGGAAAACCTACGATCCGAACTGGCGGGAGTTCATTGCTTGCACATTCGCGGTTATTCTAGAAAAGTTTGAAACGATGCTGCCAGCGATGCTGGTTGAACGGATGGATGCTTCCATGGTCAAAGCGCTTACCGGTTCGATTGAACGCCGCTTATCAGCAGCGATTCCGATGAATTCCAACATTGAGCTGATGCATATTTTCATAACGCACTATTTTGGGCACCGTATGGGCAATGAGGGCTGGCTAGCCCACGCTACCGATGAAGCGCATCGTTTCCATAAGGCGTTTGCGGAATTTGGAACGTTGGGGGAATTCAATACGACGACGTACTACGGCGTGGATATTACCGTTCTAGGCCTATGGCGGGAGTATGGCAAGTCGGAGGAGCTTAAACGTATCGGCAGCGATATCGAACGGGGACTCTGGGAATCCATAGCCTTATTCTACAATCCATATTTGCAAAACTTGTCCGGGCCATACGCACGGGCATATGAGATGGAGATGCTCGGCCATAGCTCGATGGGCGTTTTCCTCTATCTCGTGCTTGGCGAAGGCTTCGAGTATCTTGCCGCAATAAACTGCGAATCCGAGCATGATCCGCTTATTGCGCTCGTAGGCGTGAACGTTCCTGAAAACGTGCTCCCAGCGTTAACCGTATTTAATCAAAAAAGGCTTGCGGTCGCCACATTTCGCGAGCTTTGCGAGCGGGATTTGCCAGGGGAGAACATGAATATATGCACGGCTAAGGCATGGATCGAGAAGGACCTGATGCTTGGCGCAATGTCAGGCAGTAGAAATACGAATGGGCAAATGCATCCTGCCACCATCCACTGGGCTGCCGGGAACGGGCAAAAGTATTATTTGAGGTTGCTCAAGCGGGATGCGGGCGGAAGTTGGAACACGCACTCGAGAGGCATACGATTTGAAGCGGATGCGAGGGAAAATGAGCTCGAAATCCAGGTCAGCCTGGAAACCCGGCAGGAGACGGACATTTATTTCGAAATAAGCGGTGGTCCTATCGACCTTCATGGGATATTAGCGGAGAGATGGATTCTGCCTGGCCTTACCCTTCAGATTGAAGCCTCCGCACCAAAGCCCGTATTGATCCAAGCGGATAACCATATCGAAATTGTATACGCTTATAAACCGCATGCGACGGCTAACCGGATGCGATTTAAGCTAAGCGTGATCGGACGGCAAACCGTCTAGAAGCGGATGAAACGAATCCTTTCACCCAGAAATGCCGGTTTCCGGCCTTTTGGTTGAAAGGATTTTTTGATGTTCACTCCGTGCCCTTCATCGTGCGACGGTTGAGCTCGTTTCGATAGGCGCGCGGCGAGCAGCCGAGCTTCTTTTTGAATGCTTTGGAGAAATGCGACGCATTCGCGAAGCCGCAATACTCCGCTATTAAATCGAGCTTAAGGTCTGATCCCGCTAGCAGCTCACAGGCTTTATCGAGTCTTAATCCGAGTAAATATTGATGGGGCGTCACGCTGAACAAGCGATGGAAGACCACGTTGAAATGGGATTCGGAATAACCGGCATGCCGCGCCATTTCGGATACGGATACGCAGTTGGATATGTGCGAGACCAAGAAGGACTTCATCTTGGCGGCGAATTGCTGATCCTCGAACCGAGCTGAGCTTGATTCCTCATAGTCCGTGATGAGAAGGACGAGAAGTTCGGTAGCCAGCTTCTGCGTGAGCAGCATGCTTTGGATGTCATTATGCTTGAAATGGCCAATCATGCGGTAGAGCAGCTCCTTAAGCAGTCCGGGCTGCCTTGGCGACAGCTTAACGGGAAGCCGGAGCGACGGAAAGTCGTTCAGACTCGGCTGAAGCAGCTCCATATAGGAAGCTAGGTTCGTTTGGCCAGGCGTCGTTACGAAGCTTTGTTCCCTTAAAGGGTTATAGAAGAAATCGAGGTGCGCATTCGGAACCAAGCATCTGCCGATCCCTTTTGTCGTAAACAGCTGGCCAGGCTGTATAAGAGCGAAATCGCCAGGCAATAGCTCATATTCCGTACCTTCCACGGTAAGCAGGTAACGCCCCTCTTCGAGAAACAAAAACAAATAGTCAAGCAGCCGCCGCTCCCCTTGGAAAAAAGAGCTCTGCTCAAAACGGTAGCATAGCCGGATAAAAGGCAGGACCGGGTAATCGCTCCAGCTGTTCAAACGTTGTTCCAAATCAAGCATCCTCCTATACCCACCAATAGGTGAAAACATTCATGGTTTTTGACATTATACTTCATCGTTTTAAACATGATTAGCTAATCATATAGGGCTATTATATGAAATAGCAAGATCGGTAGCCGAAGATTATGACATGTATATCATGGAGGTATGAGAATGATCGCGAACGTTCCAAGGATGATGAGAATACCGCAATTTTTGGGCAATGGACAAATAGGCTTTCAGGAAGTGCCCGTACCGATTCCCGGCGTTGGCGAGCTGCTGGTCGAAGTTAAAGCGAACGCGTTGTGCGGGTCTGAACGAGGTCAGTTCAACGAAGGCTCGGCCTTCACGCCAGGGCATGAGGCAGCTGGCATCGTTGCCGCAGCTGGAGCAGGGACGGCGTGCGCGGTGGGTACGCCAGGCGTTATCTATTTAATGGACTACTGCGGACAATGCCGCAACTGCATACAGGGCCACACGAATCAATGCTTAAACAAGAAAGGGGATTACGGTTTCAATCGCGATGGCGGTTATGCGCCTTACATGCTGGTCAGCGAAAAGGTTTTTTTTCCGATTGGTCCGGATATTCCGCTGACTGAGGCAACCATGCTCTTAGACATTATGGGAACGGGCGGACATGCCATTAGAAGGGCGCAGCTAGTTCGAGACGATATCAATTCGATTGTCGTCGCAGGCGCCGGGCCGATCGGTCTAGCGGTGTTGTCCATGGCGAAGCTGCTGCTAGGCCATGATGTGCCTGTGATTGTGACAGATTATACGCATTACCGCTTGGAGCTTGCCCGGCAAATGGGAGCGGTCCCGGTTCATTTGGGAGAGGTGGCGCTGGAGACTGTCTTGGCGAATGCAGGTTTATCGGGAGTGGATGCGGCATTCGATACGAGCGGCAAGACGGCTGCGCGCCAAACAGCCTTGCATGCGCTGAATGCGCGCGGAGTGCTCGTATGCATCGGACACGGGCAAGAGCTTCATCTGCAAGTGTCTTCCGATCTTATCGCAACGGAGAGGGCGGTTCTCGGCAGCGAATATTTTTGTTTCGGCGAGCTGGAAGACAATTTGCGGCTGATAGCTGAAAATCTGGTTTATTTGAAACAGATTATTACGCATCGGTTCGGTCCGGAATCGATGCAAGCGGCTTTCGAGCTTTTCTTCCAAGGCGAAACGGGCAAGGTGGTCATCGAGCAATGAGCGCACGGAAGCAAACGAAAATTGCGCTAATTGGCGCGGGGGGCTGGGGATACCATCATGCCCGGATCTTTCAAGGACGTCAGGACGTTGATTTCTGCGCGATAGTCGGCCGTGACGAAAGCAGGACATCGGCACGGGCAGCGGAGTTCGGTACGAGGGCTTATACAGACATCGCGAGCATGCTGGAACGGGAAAAACCTGACTTGGTCAGCCTTTGCCTGCCTAACCAAGGACATTTTGACGCGACGCTGCAAATCATTCAAGCCGGAGTGCCATTATTGGTAGAGAAGCCGCTCGTGTTCGGAATCAAGGAGGCGGAGACGCTGCTCGAAGCGGCGGACAAAAAAGGTTTGTTTTTCGCGATTAATTTCAACCATCGTTATGCCGTTCCCGTTCAGAAGGCAAAAGCTGACATCGATGCGGGAAGGCTTGGCGATCTTGTGTTTGCGTCTTGGCGTTTCGGCGGAGAAGGGGAAGGAGGGCACCCGCATGCGAATCTGATTGAAACGCAGTGCCATGGCTTTGATACGCTGGAGTATTTGTGTGGCCCGATCAGATCGGTAATGGCGCAAATGACAAATAAAACGGGGAATGGTTTCTCTACGTTAGCGTTAGCCCTTGCGTTCGAGTCCGGTGCCGTGGGAACGCTGCTGGGCTCCTATGATTCCTCTTACGCATATGCAGGCACGCATGCCCTTGAGCTGAACGGCTCGTTAGGGAGAGCGACGATCGAGGACACCGTGAAGCGGTATGCGTTCCAGCAAGCCGGGAGCGAGACCGCGGAAGTTTGGCAGGCAGGGTATTTCAACGACGCGGACCGCCAATTCCATCTGACCTTCGACAAGCACTTCGACCATTTGCTCCGAGCCTTCCGAGCAGGAGAGGCGCCGCCTATTCATGCTTCGGCAGGATTTAGGGCGCTCCGGCTAGCGTATGCAGCCGTTGAATCGTTCGAGTCGGGCAAGCGGATAAGCACGAGATAAGTATCTTTCCGATAACGAGACAAGAACGCCTGCTATGTATGGGATAAGCGTATATGCCAAAAAACGAGATTAAGCCTGCCGCGCAGAAGCTTAGTCTCGTTTTGTTGGAACCGGCTATGAATGAGTCGAAGCTCATGAAAGCATGCTGTCCAAATGCGCAAGCGGCCGAATGAGGTTTTTCTTCATTAGCCGCGCGGCTTCTGCCGCATCACGGGCCGCGAGCGCATCTATGATCGCTTCGTGGTCCTCGGCTGCCGCTTGTGATTCCCAGTTCGGCCGTTTGAAAAAGATGTATTTATATCTTCTGATATGCATTTGCAGCGAGGAGCAAAAGGTGAGTATATGCTGATTGTTCGCAACATGAAGAATCGTTTCGTGAAACTCCTCGTCGTATTCCATTGCCTCGTAAAGCTGTTCTTTTTTTACGCTCTCGCTGAAGCTGGCATTAATGGAACGAAGCTGCTCGATATTTTCCTGTTGGATGAGTTCGCATGCCAGCTCGGCGGCCAGCGCCTGAAGCACGGTTAATGGCGCGTATAGCTTGATAATGTCTTCCTTCTCGAGTGTCGTCACGCGGGTTTCTTTGCCTGGGAACGTCTGAATCAAGCCTTGTACCTCAAGCAGCTGGAAGGCTTCTCTAATGGGGGTGCGGCTGACGCCTAACGCTTCGGAAAGCTCGGAGTCAATGAGCTTCTCGCCTGGCTGGAGCGTGCCGTCGATAATCCATTTTTGCAGCTGGCTGAGCGTACGTTCCTTGGCGGAGAGTCTGACCGGCGATGAATAGTCTGTTGGAATAGGCAACGAAAGCCCTCCTTTTACTTGGAATGTTGCCATAAACCTTGATGGTAGTACCATGCAACAATATATAATATATCGCAGGTGGATGGAGTAGGCAAACGAAATGCGGCAAAGAGAAAATCTTGTATTGCTATTCTGTGCTAGTCGAAATATAATATGCGATATATCACATATCGCAAAACATTTGAAAAGCGATAAAGGAGAAGTGACACCATGTCCAGCAATCAAGCCGCATTGGCAGCGCCGCCGTCCGCGATGAAGACGATATACCCGTTATTGTTCGCGATCAGCTTCGTTCATCTCGTTAATGACTCGATTCAATCGGTCGTTCCTGCCTTATTTCCGATTTTGAAGGATTCGCTGTCACTCAGCTTTGCGCAAATCGGTCTTATTTCCTTAATGATCAACCTGACCGCAGCGTTGCTGCAGCCGGTTATTGGGATCTTATCGGATTCGCATCCGAAGCCGATGCTCCTGCCGATCGGCATGCTGTTCACGCTCGGAGGGGTAGCCGCGCTCTCGTACGCAAGCCAATTCTGGGTAGTCATGGCTGCTGTCATGCTCATTGGCATAGGCTCGGCGGTGTTTCATCCAGCCTCCGCCCGTGTTTCTTATTTGGCCTCCGGCGCGAAAAAAGGGACAGGCCAGTCGATTTTTCAATTCGGCGGCAATATTGGCCAATCCTTAGCCCCTATCATGACAGCGGTATTATTCGTCCATACGGGGCAGAAGGGAGTAGCCTGGTTCGCGTTAGTCGTATCCGTCGGCATCTTGATTCAATTCAACGTGGCCAAATGGTATGGGAAGCAGCTGGCGCTTGTGCCGGCAAGAAGTACGGCGCGAGCGGCGAAACCCGTCTCCCAGATGAACGTAACGACGGGAAAAGTCATATTTGCGATTACGATTTTAATGGTTTTGGTTTTTTCCAAAAACGTATACATTGCGGCTATCAGCAGCTATTATTCGTTTTATGCCATCGATCATTTTGGGCTTTCCCTCACCGGGGCGCAAATCGTTTTGTTCGTTTTTCTGGCTGCCAACGTGATTGGTTTGCTATTAGGGGGAATGCTCGCGGATAAGTTCAGCCGCCGCAGCTTGATTTGGTTTTCGATATTGGGTACGGCACCGTTTGCGCTGCTCTTGCCATATGCCAATTTAACTTTTTCGATTATTTTAATCTTTTTCGCCGGCCTTATATTGGCTTCTGCTTTTTCGGTTATATTGGTTTACGCCAATGAGCTGCTGCCAGGCAGAGTCGGCCTAGTCTCGGGTGTGTTTTTCGGCATGGCATTCGGGCTTGCCGGCATTGGATCGGCGGTTCTAGGTGATTTGGCGGATTCGATGGGGATCGAATTTGTCATTCGCTGCACCTCGTATTTACCGTTGCTCGGCATGCTTACCATATTGCTTCCTTCTGACCGGAAGGACTCGGCAAGAAGGTAAGCTCTGCATAATTTCTATATCAGGACAATTTCCACGTTGTCCCCGCCCACATACAATAATGGTGTAAAGCCTAATCGGTGCAGGGAGGGGAGTAGCGCTGTGAGTAAGCGGACTTTAATGGTCGTGTCGCTTGTCATTTACGTATTGCTAGCCGTCTTGTTCGTGGTCTTATCCATAATTCATTAAACACATAACCAAGCAAGGGCTGCCTCCGCAGTAGATCAATCTACTGGAGGCAGCCCTTGCTTATGGCTCGGTTATTCTTGACGTATAGGAAAGGATAAGAGTTTGCTCATCCTTTCACTATACGTTTCGCCGAAACGATGGCGTCTATTGAAGGAAGCCGTCAGGCGTTTCTTTTTAAAATATAGGAAAGCAAATCATTTCGCCGACTTTCGCTATATTTCATGCGAAACGTAAGCTTAACCGCCAGAGGACGGCTTCAGCCGTTTACGCTTGGACAATCACGTCTGGGGACAGCTTCATTTTCCGATAATCCTTTGGCACGACGCCTTTCGTTTCGCGGAAGATGCGCGAAAAGGTTTTGTAGGAGCCATAACCAACCTCAAGCGCAATCTCGGCAACGCTCATGTCGGTGGAAACGAGCAGGCTGCACGCGTGCCTTAGCCGCAAATCATGCAGGAAGTGGACGAAGGTCTGTCCTGTTGTCTGTTTGATTACTTCGCTTATTCTTGAGACGCTGAGGGAAAATTGGCTTGCAAGATCGGATAAGGCCAATTCCTCCTGATAATGGCGATGAATGTAGTGGATAATCGGCCAGATTGAAGTGCTCGACCGGGACGCCAGCTTTGTCACATCCGCTACGGCCGACGACTTTCTCCGGTACCGGTCGAAGCAGATTAAAATTTCTTTGAGCTTCGCCTGCAGCATGGTTCTGCGCCAGGGTTCCTTGCCTTTGTATTCGAAGTACATCTCTTCAATCAGGCGGGTCATCCGTTCATTGTCCTCACCGCTCAGCTGGACGAATGGCGGCCAGCCATTCTGGTCGTTAAGGCCAAGCAAGCCATCTTCCTGACCGGGCTCCATCAGAAGATCCATGCTGAACATGCAGTTGTAGAGAACGAGCGTGCTGCCCGGCTCCGTGAACAACTCATGCACCTGATAAGGCAATACAAAGGTGAACGTTCCAGGCAGCATTTGATGCCGCGCGTCGTTAATGGATTCAGAGCCTCTGCCGTCCACGACATACGAAAATTCCAAAAAGTCATGGCGATGCGGCCGAAAGCCATGGTAAAGGCGATTCAAGCTGATGTGGAGCGGCGATGAGGTATTCATATTTGGATACGTTTTCAAATAATCAGGTATATAGGTCATGAATGAATGGGTTCCTCCGAAAAACTGAGACTTTTACCGAAAAACAAGCACGATTTCTCATCTCGTTTATTCTAACATAAATACAGGGATCAAGCGCTCGCAATTAAACGAATGATTGCGAAAGGCTGCTTTGCTTTTCACTAAAATCGCAGGAGGAATTCCAATGACGACTGGAAATAAAATAAGAATCGGATTAATCGGAGCGGGCAATATCGGCAATGTGCATGCAGGTGAATTTTCGAAGCTGGGTGACGAATGCGTCATTACGGCCGTGACGGATCTTGATTTGTCTCGCGCGGAGAAAGCTGCTAAGCAGTACGGGATAGAGCATGTAATCGCTTCAAATGAGGAGCTGATCCAGCGCTCGGACATAGATGCGATTATCATCGGCGTTCCGAACCAATTCCATGCTCCGCTTGCGGTGCAGGCACTGGCGGCTGGAAAGCATGTGCTGCTTGAAAAACCGATGGGCATTAACAGTGAGGCTGCGCGTGAAATATTGAAAGCAAGCGAAGCATCGGACCGCGTATTGATGGTTGCCCACCAAATGCGCTGGGAGTCTGTCGCCATGCAAATCAAGGAGCAAATCGATCGCGGCGAGCTAGGTAAAATATATTCGGCCAAAACAGGCTGGTTCCGCCGCAAAGGCATTCCGGGCTGGGGAACATGGTTCACGCAAATGGATCAATCCGGCGGCGGCCCTCTTATCGATATTGGCGTACACATGCTTGATCTTGCGTTATACTTAATGGGCAATCCAAAGCCGGTTTCGGTATTCGGTTCTACTTATGCCGAGTTCGGACCAAACCGAAAAGGCATCGGTACTTGGGGAACGCCTGATTGGGACGGTACTTATGATGTAGAAGACCTTGCAACGGCGTTGATCAAAATGGAAGACGGCAGCACGTTGTCGCTTGAAGTGAGCTGGGCTGTGCATATGGATACGGACAACTCGCCGTTTATCCATGTCATGGGCTCCGATGGCGGAGCGAGTTACCGCGGATCCGAAGGCAAACTGCTTACGGAAAAATTCGATCGTGCGATCGAAAGCACGCTTAGCAAAGCAGAAAACGACGAGGGAGAACGCGCCCGCCTGAGCAGGCACTTCCTGGCATGCATCCGCGATGGCAAGCAGCCGATTACATCGGTATTATCCGGATTTACGAATAACCTCGTGCTGGATGCGATCTACGAGTCCTCACGTACGGGCAATGAAGTTAAGCTGGATTGGAACTTAAACAAATAGAAGACGAAACGAGGAGGCATTCAAATGCTGAGAGGATTGACAGGAGCAGGGCTTGGCCGCATCGAAAGCGACGAGCGCTTGATTGAGCTTGCTGGCGCAAACGGCTTCCAGGCGGTAGACATTGACGCATATTCGCTCATCGAGCGTCACGGATTGGAGAAAGCACGCGAGCTGTTGGCAAGCAATGGCGTAGTGATCGGCTCGATCGGATTGCCGGTAGAGTGGAGAACGACGGAGGACGCATTTCTGGAAGGCTTAGAGAAACTCGCAAGATCAGCCGCAGCTGCGGCTGCGCTAGGCTGCACAAGCTGCTGCACCTATATTTTACCGTCAACGGACTTGAAAGCTGCGCGCTTCATGGCGCTTGCGACACGCAGGCTGCGCACATGTGCCCAAATTCTTGGTGCATACGGTATCCGGCTTGGCCTTGAATTCGTCGGTCCGCATCATCTGCGCACGCGCTGGGCTAATCCTTTCATATGGACGCTCGAAGAAACGCTGGAATGGATCGACGCAATCGGCGAGAGCAACGTCGGATTGCTGTTCGATGCCTACCACTGGTATACAAATGAGCTTGCGATTTCGGATATCGAAGCGCTGCGCCTTGATCAGATCGTACATGTGCATATTAATGACGCTCCTGATGTACCGGTGGGAGAAGCGCTTGATAACGGCCGCATTTATCCAGGCGAAGGCGTGATCGACTTGGAAGGTTTTCTTCGCGCGCTAGCGAAAATCGGATACAAAGGTGCCGTTTCACAAGAGATTTTGACGGCTGAAGCGCCAAATGAGACGCCGGAGGAGCTTGTGAAACGCTCCAAAGCCGGATTCGATAAGGTGTTCGGAGCTGCAGGACTATAACGGGTAGCGATAGCTAGCAACGAGCCGGAAAGGGGCCGTCCCATCAGTCATTCAATTGACGATGGGACGGCTCCTTTTTTTGCGCATAGCCGCATGAAAGCGCTAATTTCCATATGAATTTTTATGAAATCTAATGGGTACTGTACGAGTGGTGCTTTCCGTTATGATGAATAATAACCTTTTCTATATCAAGAAAGATGACAAGAGACCATAGGAGACCAACCATATGAGCGATAGATTAGAGCAGGCAAAAGCATGGAAGCTTTGGTATAAGCAGCCCGCCGCCAGATGGGAAGAAGCGCTGCCGGTTGGCAATGGCCGGATGGGCGGCATGGCATTCGGAGGCGTGCGCCAGGAGAGGGTACAGCTGAACGAGGATACGCTGTGGTCTGGATTTCCGCGTGATACAAACAATTACGAAGCGCTGCGCTATTTAAAGCGATCACGGGAATTGATCAAGGAGAAACGTTTCGTTGAAGCGGAACAGCTTATCGAAGCCCGCATGCTTGGAACGAATACGGAGTCTTACCAGCCGATGGGCGACTGGTTCATAGAGCAGCGTTTCGCACTGCCGGATGCGCAGCCCGAAGCCTATACCCGCGAGCTGGACATCGATGCGGGAGTGGCCGGCGTTCGGTTCCAAATCGGACGAACGCAGTATAAACGAGAGTTGTTTGCAAGCACGCCTGACCAGATTATTTGCATGAAATATGAGGCAGAGGGCGAGCACGGACTGGAGCTGACAGCATCCCTGCAAGCTGACGTTCCGCATTTTCTGTCCGCTACAGGCGGGAGCGCGATTACGATGCATGGCCGCTGTCCGAGTCATGTGGCGGACAATTACTGGGGAGACCATCCCATGGCGGTGCAGTACGAGGACAGCCGGGGCATTCAATTCCAGGCGAAGCTGCACGTTGTCATCGAAGGTGGCAAGGCTTCCGTCACAGGCGACCACAAGCTGGTCATCGAGGGAGCGCGGTCGGCTGTTTTCCTTCTGAGCGCGGCGACTAGCTTTAAGGGGTTTGACCGTCAGCCGACAAAAAGCGAAGGCGAATTAGCCGCGCAAAATGAGCGCGTGCTCGCAGCTGCCTTGTCACTTGGATATGAACGGCTTCGCGAACGGCATGTTAATGACCATCGCAGGTTGTTTCAGCGCGTACGCATCGATTTAGGTGTAACAACGAACGCGAAGCTGCCTACTGACCTGCGGCTTGAGGCGTATAAGCAAGGCGAACGGGACCCGCAGCTTGAAGCGTTGTATTTTCAATACGGCCGTTATTTGCTCATGGCTAGCTCGCGCCCGGGCACGCAGCCTGCCAATTTGCAGGGCATATGGAATGATCGCGTGCAACCGCCTTGGAACAGCGACTATACGACCAATATTAATACGCAAATGAATTATTGGCCTGCTGAGCTAGGCAATCTGAGTGAATGCCATGAGCCGCTATTTCAACTGATCGAGGAGCTAAGCGAGACGGGAGCGAGAACGGCAGCAATACACTATAACAGTGCGGGCTGGGTAGCCCACCATAATGTTGATATTTGGCGGACGGCAACGCCGACAGCCGGACATCCAAGCTGGGCTTTCTGGCCAATGGGCGGCGTATGGCTCACCCAGCATCTTTGGGAGCATTACTTGTACAACCCGGATTTGGCTTTTTTGCGCGATAAGGTTTTTCCCATTATGAAGGGCGCGGCGTTATTTTGCTTGGACTGGCTGCAAGAAAATGAGAAAGGCCTGTTAATGACCGTGCCGTCAACCTCGCCAGAGAACAAATTTTTGACGAAGGAGGGCGAGGCAAGCAGCGTCGCTGAATCGTCAGCGATGGATATAACGTTAATCGGTGAGCTGTTTGACCACTGCATTAGCGCCGCTGGCTTGCTTCAGCAGGATGAGGCATTTGCTCAGCGAATCGCTGCAGCCATGCTTAAGCTGCCTATGCTGCAAGTTCAGGCGAACGGATTATTGCAGGAATGGCATGAATGCTTCGAGGAGCATGAGCCGGGACATCGCCATGTTTCCCATCTCTACGGCCTGTATCCAGGCACATCGATCAACCAGGAGGCATCGCCTGAGCTTGTTGAAGCGAGCCGCCGTTCACTCGAAAGCCGAATTCGGAACGGTGGCGGACATACGGGGTGGAGCTGCGCATGGCTGATTAATCTTTACGCTCGGCTAACGGACGGGGAAGCCGCTTATCGTTTTATTCATACGCTATTGGCACGTTCGACCCATCCGAATCTGTTCGATGACCATCCGCCGTTCCAGATTGATGGCAACTTCGGCGGTACGGCTGGCATTGCTGAGCTCCTCCTGCAAAGCCATTTGGACCGGATCGTCCTGCTGCCGGCACTGCCGGCAGCTTGGCCGAGCGGTTCCGTACATGGCCTTAAAGCAAGAGGCGGTTTCGTCATCGATATGGCATGGAAGGATCGCAAGCTGACTTCAGCCCGCATTCATTCAACCCATGGAAGCGTATGCCGAGTGCAGGCTGCCTGCGGCGTTGCTATACAAACCTCGGATGGCCATTTTATTGACGGTTCGAAGCCTTTTCAGACGACTAAAAATGACTGGTACAGCATTATGCCTGTACAAACAGAAGGAGTGTAAGCATTATGACGACGCATACGGAGTATCCTTTTCAAAATACCGGCCTCCCGCTTGAAGAACGGGTAACTGATCTCGTTTCCCGGTTTACATTGGATGAGAAGATTGACTCGATGGTGCAATATCAGCCGGAAATCGCGCGTTTAGGCGTGAAGCCATACAAGCATGGTACTGAAGCGGCCCATGGGATGGCTTGGCTTGGAGAAGCAACCACCTTTCCGCAGCCGATCGGACTGGGCTGCACATGGAATCCCGTCCTGCTGAAGGAAGTAGGCTCGGTCATCGGTGACGAGGCACGCGTCTATTTCCAGAAAAACCCGGCGATTAACGGTTTGACGTTGTGGGCGCCAACCGTAGATATGGAGCGCGATCCGCGTTGGGGACGGACCGAGGAAGCTTACGGCGAGGACCCGAAGCTCACAGGAGAGCTAACCTCGGCGCTCGTACAAGGCATACAAGGCGACCATCCGCTATATTTCAAAGCGGTCGCGACCTTGAAGCATTTTATCGGCAACAACAATGAAATCAACCGCGGCAGCTGCTCCGCAAGCATTGACCCGCGCAACATGAAGGAGTATTACCAAGCAGCGTTTAAGCCGGCCTTTGTGAAGGGCGGGGCGCATTCCATGATGACGTCCTACAATTCCGTTAACGGAACGCCGACCATCTTGCATGAGGACGTAAACAAGGTAGTCAAGGAAGAATGGGGCATGAACGGGTTTATCGTCAGCGATGCCGGGGATTTGCTCGGCATCGTAAACGACCATCATTATTATGAATCCTATAAGGATGCGGTAGCCCATTCCATCAAAGCCGGAATCGACAGCATCACGGATGATAAAGAAAAATCATGCGCAGCGATCCGTGAAGCTTTGGATGAAGGGCTTCTGACGGAGCAGCATCTCGACAAAGCGCTAATCAATACGTTTCGAGTCCGTTTCCGTCTAGGCGAGTTCGATCCGGCTGAGCGGAATCCTTACGCGGATATGCCGGAATCGAAGCTTTGCGCGCCTGAGCACGGGGAGCTGTCGCTGCAAGCGGCGCGGGAATCAATCGTATTGCTCAAAAACGAGAACAAAGCTTTGCCGCTCAACAAGGAAAAGCTGAACCATGTTGCCGTAATCGGACCGCTTGCCGATGTAGTATACCGCGACTGGTATTCCGGTTCTTTGCCTTACAAGATTACGCCATTGGAAGGCATCAAAAGCAAGCTCGCAGGCAAAACGGTCACGTTCAGCAGCGGGAATGACCGTATCGAGTTAAAATCGGCTGCGAACGGAAAAGCGCTGCGCGCGGCTGCGAACAACGAGAATCGCCTGCAAGCGGCTGAGCCTGCGGCGGAAGGAGATCATTTCGAGGTTACGGATTGGGGCTGGGGAAGCTGCACGCTGGAGAATCAAACGACCGGCAAGCTGCTGACAAGCTCGGACGACGTGAATGTCGCTGCGGCGGCGGATGAAGCTTTCGGCTGGTACGTCAAAGAAGTATTCAAGCTCGATGAGCAGGATGGCGGCCAGTTCGCGATCCGTACATGGAATGGCAAATTGGTCTCTGCTCCGAACGGCGGCAACGATTCGCTGCAAGTTGCGGAGGCGGCTGAGATCGGCGTCAACGAGCTGTTCACTAAGAACGTCGTCGCGGACGGGCTTGCTGAGGCAGTTGCGGCAGCCAAGGCAGCTGAAACGGCAATCGTCGTTGTAGGCAATAATCCGCTCATAAACGGCAAGGAGGAGATTGACCGTCCGAGCTTGGAGCTTGCCGACTCACAGAACGCTCTGATCAGCGCCGTATACGAAGCGAACCCGAATACAGTCGTGGTCGTGATCGGCAGCTATCCGTTTACGTTGAATGCCGTCAATGAGCATATACCAGCAGTAATCTATTTGTCCCATGCGGGACAGGAGCTCGGAAATGCCATTGCGGACGTGCTCTTCGGCGACTATTCGCCTGCGGGACGCCTGAATATGACATGGTACAAATCTGCGGAGCAGCTTACGGATTTGATGGATTATGATATTCAAAAGGGGAAAAGAACTTATTTGTACTTCGATGGGGAGCCATTGTACCCGTTCGGCCACGGGCTTAGCTATGCTTCCTTCGCATACAGCCCGCTGGAATTGACGAATGGCGCAACGAGCCTGGATGGCAGGGTTACGGCTAGGCTGCAGGTGACGAATACATCGGATATTCCGGCAGACGAGGTCGTTCAGCTGTACGTAACAACCACGGGCTCAAGGGTGGAGCGTCCGCTCAAAAAGCTGGTCGGCTTTACGCGGATTACGCTGCAGGCAGGAGAAACGCGGGATGTCGAGCTTATCGTTCCAGCGGAGGAGCTTGCGCTCTGGGATGTTACGCGTGACCGCTTCTGTCTGGAGACGGCAGAATATACGTTCAGCGCAGGCGGTTCCTCCAATGACGTAAAGGCAGCAGCCACGATTCGCATCACTTGTGAAACGATTCCGGCACGCAATCTATCCTTGCAGACGCGCGCGGAAAACTATGACGATTATGCCAACGTGTATCTCGATGAAAGCAAGGAGGGCGGCACGGCCGTGCGTCCGCTGCACGCGGAGGGCTGGATTAAATTCTCCGATATCGATTGGTCCCACGGATCAGCCGAATTTGAGGCGCGCGTATCGGGAGCCGAGCAAGGCGGCGAGCTGCGCATTCGGATTGGGGCTAAGAATGGTGATATTCTCGGAGCATGCATGGTACCTGCAAGCGGTGAACAGGAATGGCAAACGGTGAGCTTCCAGCTGCCGGCGATCAAGCTGGAAGGCGATTTAGTCATTAGCCTGCTTGGAAGCGTGAAACTGAGCGGCTTCCGCATCCGCTAACGTAACGGATCGGTTTATAGGCAGGGGCTGACGCCAAAGGGGGTCGCTCCCCGAAGAAGCAGCCCGCACAATCGAAAATTAAAAAATTCGCATTAAACAAGCGTTGCAGAGGGCTATTCCGCAACGCTTGTTTTTGATTTTGGTCTCTTGCTGCTTTCTTTAGCAAATGATGGTAAACGGAGCATGTAAATGATACTGGAGAAGCGTCAGCGGTCGTGTTAGTGAAGGGATTAGGGCCTTTCCTCGTTGATTCAAAGGAATCCCTGGATAATGGCAATCGGAAGAATAGTTAAAGGTGCAGTTTGCCGTTTCACCTTGGCAGGCGTGAAGGTTGCAATTTTGGATTGCATTCATTATCCTTGAACATAGCATTTCAACATGGTGGAGGGGAAACGTTGTGATGAGTGGAATCGGAATGGATTTATATAACGATTGGATAGAAACGGTGGAGGAAATATTTCGAGGCTCCCCGGAGGCGCTGCCAGAGAACATTAGAGGCTTGGATATCGCAGTGGCTTATTTTCTCCAAACCGCGCAATCGGATGAAGAAGCGGAGATGCTGGCGAAGCAGAATAAAGAGCGCTTCATCCTTATGGAGAAGGCGATTAGGGACAATTTTGTTTCCGTCATTCTTCCGGATATTCGAAGCCGTACGGGTTATGCCGGCGAAACTTTCGAATTTAAGTGGGTGTATAACCAAGGCGAGCATATCGTTGAGGTTAACTCCGAATACCGGATTCCGCTCTGATTCAGGGCGGATTTTTGCTGCGGGCGAATAGGTTTCACTGACGATGTCTAATTGTTATATGATAAAATAACGAATAAATTATGTATGAATGCGGCTTCCCCCGCTTTATAATATAGGATGCTTCAAATGAACGCGAATAAAAGTAAACGCTTTCCTTGATGGAGGAGGAGCAGCCCGCATGATGAAAAGCATCAAAGCGCTTGCACTTAGAATGGACAATATTCGCATCAAAAAAAAGCTGATTTTTTCATTTATCCTCGTCGTATTCGTGCCGGTGCTGATCGTAGGCATTTTCTTGACCGTTGCTTTTCGCCAAAACGTGCTGGATCAAGCTACGCAGCAAATTACGAACAACGTGGAAAGGATAAAGAAGCAGACGCTTGATATCATTCGGATGCCGATCGAAATCTCGGACAAATTGCTCGTCGACAGCCGATTAACGAACGTCGTCAATACCCAATACAATACGACCTTCGAGGTCGTAAAGGCTTTTTGGGATTACCGTGATTTCCGTGATTACATTCAATTGTATAACGAGATCTACAATATCCGCTTCTATACGACGAATATGACCATCTTAGACAACTGGGAGTTTCTTAAGGTTACCGATGCAATAGAAGAGAAGCCCTGGTATCAATCCGCGCAGGGAGAGGACGGCATCCACTGGGGCTACATCGGAGACGAAACGAAAAATAACCGCAATTATTTGAGCCTGATCCGAAAAATTACGTTTCCCACATACCGGACAAATGGCGTGCTCGTCATCGGCGTGAATCAAGCCGAATTAAACGCGATGGTCAGCCAGGAGCCGTTCGATACGATGATCATTGATGACCACGGCTTTATGGTCGCTGCAAAAAATCCGGACTGGATCGGCAAAAATATCGATGAATTGGACTTTGCGAGCCAGTTAACGGACAAGGCAGAGGGGACCTATGAATTCAAATACGATGGAAAACCATCGAAAATCGTCATCGAGGATCTCATGCCCGATTCCAGCCGGAACGGCCTCAAAATCGTATCCGTATTTACCATCGACAGCATCGTAAGCGGAGCTAACCGCATCAGCCTTCTCGGCTTCGGCATTATTATGCTTAGCCTCGTTATCGCGTTTATTCTCATCTATATCTTCTCGTCGATCCTCGCCAAGCGCATGCTGGTGCTGAACAAGGATTTGAACAAAGTCGCGATGGGGGACTTGAACGTTATTTCGCATGTGACGGGCAATGATGAAATCGGTATTCTCTCGAAGCAATTCAATAACATGGTCGTCAGCATACGCGGCTTGATGGACGAGGTTTCTGAATCGCATAAGCAGCAGGCACAGCTTCAGCTGCGGCAGAAGGAAATCAAGCTGAAGATGATGGCGAGCCAGATCAATCCGCATTTCTTATTCAACGCGCTGGAATCGATTCGCATGAAGGCGCATATTAAAGGCGAAACGGAAATTTCCTCGATCGTTCGGATGCTGGGCAAAATGATCCGCCGCAACCTGGAGATCGGTACGCGGAAGATTGCTTTGAAGGACGAGCTTGAGATCGTCCGCTGCTATTTGGAAATCCAGAAGTTCAGATATGGCAATGACCGGTTGACCTTCCGTCTCGAAGTGGATCCGACAGGACAGGACATCGAGGTTCCGCCGCTTATTATTCAACCGCTTATCGAGAATGCAGTCGTACACGGCCTAGAGAATATTGCCGAGGGAGGCTTCGTTCTGCTAACCACGCGGATCATCGATCAGAGGCTGCGCGTCGAGGTTTCGGACAATGGCGTTGGGATCAGCGAAATGAAGATTAGCGAGATCAAGGCGTCGCTTTACGATATGGAAGAGGATGAGGAATACCGAATAGGTCTGCGCAACGTCCATCAACGGCTCGCCATGATTTATGGGGAAGGCGTAGGCTTAACCATAACAAGCGAGCTCGGTGCCGGCACACGCATCACTTTTGAAATTCCGATAGGAGGTCATTCATTTGCATAAGGTACTAATTGTCGACGATGAGCCGATGATCCGGGAAGGCCTTCAAACCTTGGTTGATTGGAATAAATACGGATTCTCGGTCGTAGGCACGGCCTCGAATGGCCGAGAGGCGATAGAGAAGCATGCAGCGCTTGCTCCCGATCTGATATTGATCGATATTCGCATGCCTGGCATGGATGGGCTTCAAGCGATAGAGGAAATTAGAAAAACGGATATCATTTGCCATTTCTTGATCCTTAGCGGATACGCTGAGTTTAATTATGCCAAGCAGGCGATTGCACATCATGTGGACGGATATATATTGAAGCCGATAGACGAGGATGAGCTGGCAAGCTACGTGGAACGGATTGCGAGCCAACTTGTAAGCCGGACAGAGCAGAAGCAAAACTCCGAGCAGACCACCGTCCTGCTGCGCGAAGAGCTGCTGCAGCAGCTTGCCGCGGGCAAGCTTGATGGGGATGCAGCCAGAAATGCGGAATTCAAAGCATTATTGGGAGAACCGGCCAAATATTATCAGCTGCTGCTCATCGAGCTTTATAGCAGGGAGCATTCCTTGACAATGAACGCAACGCTCAAAAAGAAGCTTGCTGACCGAATGTCGCAGAAGCAGCTCGGCTGGGCTTTCTCGGCTGAGCCATACGTAGGCTTGCTGCTGAAGGATTATTTGCTGCAGAACGGATCGCGCGAGCAGATGAAGCAATGGATTGAAGAAAGCTGCGGGCCGAAAGTGAGATTCGCAGCGGTTGCATCGGAGCCTGAGCGCGAGCCGAATGAGCTTCTTGGGTCCGTTCCGGCAGTGAGAAGCTTATTAAAGCGGCGTTTCATGCTGCAAGGACAGCAAATCCATTTGGTAGGCCGGGCAGAGGAGGATGTGGCGAGCGTCTCCGAGAATGATAGGGAGGAGCTATCCATCGAGACCTTAGCTCAGAAGCTCTATTATATGATAGATATCGGAAATAGGGAGGGAGTCGACAAAGCGATTCAGGTCGCTGCCGACCAAATATGCGCCTATGATGCTTCCGAGCAGTTCATCAAATCGAGCTGGGCCCAGCTTTTAACCATCGTGCTGAACAAAGCCGCATTATCCAATCCTCAAATCTCCATGCAGGAGGATCTGTCTATGATTACGGCGCTCTATCTGGCGCATCATAACCAAGAAATGCTCGTCCAGCTTCAACGGCGTTTGGCTGATTTGACGGCGAAGCTCGGCAAGTCCGACAGCCTGTCCGTGATGAAGCAGATGACGGATTTTATCGAAAGGCACTATAGCGAGAATATTAAACTGGAAACGTTGGCTGACCTCTTTAATTACAATAGCGGCTATCTGGGCAAGATGTTCAAAAACTATACCGGCGAGCATTTCAATACGTATTTGGATCAGGTTCGCATTCAGCATGCGATCGAGCTCTTGCAGGAGGGCTTGAAGGTTCATCAGGTATCCGAACGGGTTGGGTACGCGAACGTCGATTATTTCCATAGCAAATTCAAAAAATACAAGGGTGTTTCCCCTTCTTCCTATAAAAGCATTTCGGGCAAATCGCAATCTGAATAGCTGCCTGAATGTCTAGCGTCTTCCTTTTTACGATATTGCGTCTATATCGATGCTCCGACGCCGGAGCAACAGATATAGGCGTTTTTGTTTGATCTAAAGTAACCATTGGTTATGAAAGCGCTTGGAAGTGCTTATTTTGATATGATTTTAGAACTAATTTACTGGGTGCAAGAGAGTGGGACTCATCGTTTATGATAAGTACAGATAAGAGAGGGTAAGCTACACAGACATAGAGGTTGCTTACGAAAGATGTTTTTGCCCGAAGCAAAAACAATAGGAGGAACAGCGATGAAACCGCTAACAGAAGGTAGTCAGCAAACAGGTTTAGCCAAAAAAAAGAATCGATTTTGGTCCAGGGCTTTTCAACAGCGTTACTTGTACATGATGTCATTGCCGTTCGTCATCTGGATTTTCATATTCAGCTATGTGCCGGTATGGGGATGGTTGACTGCCTTTCAAAACTACAAACCGAAGAACGGAATATTCGATCAAAAATGGGTGGGCTTAGACAATTTCATTGAGCTGTTTCAGGACGAGAGATTTTACATCGTCTTAAGAAATACATTGGCAATGAGCACGATGGGCTTAATCGTCAGCTTTACTATCCCTGTTATATTCGCACTATTATTAAATGAAATGAGAGGACAGTTCTTCAAGCGTTCCGTTCAAACGATTTCCTATTTGCCTCACTTTGTATCCTGGGTAGTCGTAGCGGGGCTAGTGTCGAAGATGCTGTCCACGGACGGCGGAGCAGTCAATCAATTGCTCATGTATTTGAATATTATTGATTCACCTATTCAATTCATGGCAAAGGGCGAGTGGTTCTGGGGCATCGTTACATTGTCCGATTTGTGGAAAGAGATGGGCTGGAATTCGATTATCTTCCTAGCGGCAATGTCAGGCATCGACCCAGAGCTTTATGAGGCTTCAACGGTTGACGGCGCAGGACGATTCCGCAAAATGTGGCATATTACGCTTCCCGGCATTCGGACAACCTTCATGGTTTTGTTTATACTCTCGATAGGGCATTTGGTCAGCATAGGCTTCGAAAAGCAATTTTTGCTAGGCAATCCTCTCGTATCCGATTACTCAGAGGTGCTCGATCTGTATGCGCTCAAGTACGGTATTCAAATGAGCCGATATTCGTATGGTACGGCAATCGGCATATTTAACTCCGTCGTCAGCATCCTGCTCGTGTTTATCGCGAACGGCATATACAAACGAGTCACCAAAGAATCAATCATTTAGGAGGAAACGCATATGCAAGGAACGATGAGAAGAAATACAGGCGATAAAGTATTCGATACCTTCATTTACATTTTTATGGCGATTGTTGCCATTGTGACGTTATATCCGTTTCTTAACGTGCTCGCTATATCATTCAATGATTCGGTAGATACGGTAAGGGGCGGCATTACGATATACCCTCGTGAATTTACGCTCAAAAACTACGAAACGATATTCGGTTTCGACGGACTGCTAGTCGGCTTTAAAAACTCGGTGCTGCGTACGGTAATCGGTACGGCAATCGGCGTATTATCCGCTTCGATGATGGCTTATACGCTCAGCCGTCCCGATTTCCAGGCAAGGAGATGGATGTCAGTGGCTTTCGCTCTTACGATGTATTTCACGGGCGGACTAATCCCAGGCTTCCTTCTTATGAAAAACTTAGGTTTGATCGGCACGTTTTCCGTGTACATCATTCCTGCGCTTCTCAGTGTGTGGAACGTGTTCGTTGTCCGATCCTACATTGACGGACTTCCGTACGCCCTTCAGGAATCCGCCAAAATCGACGGCGCAAACGACTGGACGATATTTTGGAAAGTTATTCTTCCGCTCTGCCAGCCGGTGCTTGCCACCATCGCTTTGTTTATTGCAGTCGGCCATTGGAACTCATGGTTTGACACTTATCTGTTCAACAACCGGAGTCCCGAGAATACGACGCTTCAATATGAACTGATGAAGGTACTGTTGTCGACGCAAACGGGCAACAACTACCGCGATCCGAACGCACAGCAGGCTATATCTGCCGTTTCGCCGGAATCGATTAAGATGGCGATTACGATTGTGGTTACTATTCCGATTCTCATGGTGTATCCGTTCCTTCAAAAGTATTTCGTGAAGGGTATGACATTAGGAGCAGTAAAAAGCTAATTTTGGTAATAGCAGGTTTCCTGTTATATACATGTACATCACGCTCAAGAAAAAAAGGGAGGCTTTCCAGCAATGAAAAGAAAGACGCAAATGGCGCTAAGCTTGATGTTGGCACTTGTATTCGTATTCGTCACCGCATGTGGCAATTCGAATAATGAAGGCGGCTCGAACACGGGTTCAACAAATGGAGCAACCAATGCTACAAACGAGGTCGAAGCGGCTGAACCGATTACAATCCGCGTAGCTTCCGGCGATATCAATGCCAACTGGGATGATATGCAATCCGAAACAGGTAAATTCATTCAGGAAAAAACAGGCATCACGATGAAACAGGAATTTCCTGTAGGCGGTACGGATGCAGAGATGTTCGCACTTATGGTAGCCAGCGATGAGTATCCAGATTTAGTTATGCCGAAAGGCAGTGCAGGCAAATTAGTTGATGCAGGCGCATTGATCGACCTTCGTCCCCTAATTGAAGAGTTTGGTCCAAACATCAAAAAAGTGTATGGCGAATATTTCAACCGACTTCGCTGGAGCGAGGATGACGATGCGATTTATACGCTTCCTTCCGGCGGTGTAGGCCAAACGTATTTCGAAGCAGGCGGCGGCTTCCAACTGCAGCACCAAGTGCTCGAAGCAGCTGGGTACCCAGAGATCAAAACGGTTCAAGATTACGAAGCAGCCATTAAAGCTTACATTGAGAAAAACCCGAAAACGGCAGACGGCCAACCGACAATCGGTATGTCCCTGAATGGCGGCGAATGGCAGATCCTGATTTCCGTAACGAACCCTGCTTTCTATGCAACGGGCGCTCCGGATGATGGCGAGTTCTATATTGACCAAGAAACGCATGAAGCGATTATGCACTACCAGCGTCCGGAAGAAAGAGAATACTTCCGTTGGTTGAACCACATGAATGATATCGGTTTGCTTGACAAAGAAAGCTTCGTTCAAAAATACGATCAATACAAAGCAAAAGTCGCTTCTGGCCGCGTTCTTGGTCTCATTGACCAAGATTGGGATTATGGCGATGCGCAAAACGCATTGAAAGCTGCTGGCAACTTTAAAGCTACCTATGCTCGTTTCCCTGTAACATTGAATGACACGTTCCAAGATCACTCTTTCCAAGGCACGGGTTATATTGCCGGCTACGGCATTGGGATTACGAAGGATGCTAAAGATCCGGAACGTTTAATCAAGTTTCTTGATTATCTTGCTTCCGATGAAGGTCAAGTGCTCGTTAACTGGGGTATCGAAGGCAAGCATTACAATGTAGTGGACGGCAAGCGTGTCATTCCTGAGGAAATTCAAGCGCAGAAGTCGAATGACAACAACACGTTCAAGAAAACTACAGGTATCGGCAACTACTTGCTATCCGCCCGTTACGGCGATGGCGTGAAGGATCCTTCTGGTAACTACTATACAACAACGTTCCCAGAACAAATCCAAACCGCTTATTCCGAAGAAGACAAAAAGACGCTTGCGAAATACAATGCAACTACGTACAAAGATCTATGGCCTGCAGACGACGCGTTCCCAGAGCGTAAATACGGCGCAGCTTGGACGCTTCCTTTCGAAACAGGCTCGCAAGCGAACGTTATTTTCCAAAAAACGCAAGATATTATGAAAAAACGCATTCCGGAAGCTATTCTTGCTAAACCAGCGGACTTCGACAAAATCTACGATGCATTTTTGAAAGATCTTGACGATGCCGGCGTAGACAAACTAAATGCTGAGTTTACGAAAATGGTGAAGGACCGCGTAGCGCTTTGGTCCAAATAAGTTTAAAATAGCAAGGAAGGGGAGGGCTCATTTCATGGGCTCTCTTCCCGCGTTCTTATTACGTAAAAGTTGAGAGGAGAAGGACAACAACATGATACATAATAAACTTCCAAAAATATGGTATGGCGGGGATTACAATCCCGAGCAGTGGGACGACGAAACGATGACTGAGGATCTTCGGATGTTCAAGCTGGCGGATATCGACGTGGCAACGGTTAACGTTTTCTCGTGGGCAAAGATTCAACCGAATGAAGAAACCTATGATTTCACTGAGCTTGATCGTATTATTGACCGCTTGCATGGAGACGGAATTGCAGTATGTCTGGCTACGAGTACAGGCGCTCATCCTGCGTGGATGGCGAAGCGCTACCCAGACGTAACTCGGGTTGATTACGAAGGGCGCAAGCGCAAATTCGGCGGTCGCCACAACTCATGCCCAAGCAGTCCCGCATACCGCAAGTACTCTCAGCTTATTGCAGGCAAGCTGGCTGAGCGCTACAAGGATCATCCTGCTCTTGTCGCTTGGCATATTTCCAATGAATATGGCGGCTATTGCTATTGCGAAAATTGTGCAGAAGCGTTCCAAGCATGGCTGCAAAAGCGTTACGGCACGATTGAGCAGCTTAATAAAGCTTGGTATACGAGCTTCTGGGGGCATACGTTCTACGATTGGGACGAGATTGTTCCTCCGAATGCGCTGAGCGAGGAATGGGGCGGCAACCGTACGAATTTTCAAAGCATTTCGCTTGATTACCGCAGGTTTCAATCGGATGCGCTGCTCGACTGCTATTTGATTGAATATGAAGAAATTCGCAAATATTCGCCGGACATTCAAATTACGACCAATCTGATGGGAACGTACCCCGAGCTTGATTATTTCAAATGGGCGAAGCATATGGACGTTATCTCATGGGATAATTATCCTTCAATTGATACACCGGTTAGCTATACGGCGATGACGCATGCTTTAATGCGCGGGCTTAAGAGCGGCCAGCCGTTTATGCTGATGGAGCAGACCCCAAGCCAGCAGAACTGGCAAGCTTACAATGCGTTGAAGCGGCCAGGCGTTATGCGTTTGTGGAGCTACCAAGCCGTTGCGCACGGTGCGGACACGGTTATGTTCTTCCAGCTGCGCAGATCGATCGGGGCATGCGAGAAATACCACGGTGCCGTTATCGAGCATGTGGGTCACGAGCATACTCGCGTGTTCCGGGAATGTGCGGAGCTGGGCCGCGAGCTGACGCAGCTCCAAGACAAGCTGCTCGATTCGCGTATTGACGCCAAAGCGGCAATCGTATTCGATTGGGAGAACCGGTGGGCGGTTGAGCTCTCGAGCGGCCCGAGCATTGCGCTTAAGTATGTGGACGAGGTTCATAAATATTATGATGCTTTGTTCGAGCTGAACGTTCAAACCGATATGATCAGCGTGGAAGAGCAGCTGGACCAATATGACCTGGTCATAGCTCCCGTTATGTATATGATCAAGCCTGGTTTTGCCGAGAAGGTTGAAGCTTTCGTGGCGCGCGGAGGTACCTTTATCACGACTTTCTTTAGCGGTATCGTGAATGAGAATGATCTCGTTACGACGGGCGGCTATCCTGGCAAGCTTCGTAAGGTACTTGGTATTTGGGCAGAAGAAATCGATGCGTTGCTGCCAGGCCAACAAAACCGGATCGTAATGAAAAAGGTGGATGGCGCGCTTAGCGGCACGTATACCTGCAGCCTGTTATGCGACTTGATTCATTCCGAAGGCGCCGAGGTCGTCGCGGAATACGGATCTGATTTCTATAAAGGCATGCCTGCCGTAACCGTCAATAAATTCGGCGAAGGCGAGGCATGGTATATCGCCTCCAGCCCGGATCAGCATTTCCTTCAATCATTAATCGCTAATATTTGCAAGGATAAAGGCATCGAGCCGCTGCTTGTCACGTCTAGCGGCGTTGAGGTTACCCGTAGAAGCAAAGACGGCAAAGGGTATACGTTTGTTTTGAACCATAATGCAGACGAAGCAGAGGTTCAACTAGGCGCCCAGCCGCGTCCTGAGCTGCTATCCGGCGAAGTGGTCAGCGGAGCTTATCGCCTTGCTGCCAAAGGCGTTATGATTATTGAGGATTAATTTCCTGAAGCCGTAAGGCGAAGACAGGCTCCGGTCCTGGGTGTTTGGCATATGCTATAGTTAAATGCCCGGTTGAGGGGAGCAGCATTCGTGTCAAAAAAACGGCATCGTCGCTATTTGAGCATTCTTATGCTTGTTCTATACGTTCTTCTCGTTCTTCTTTTGTTCGCGATTTGGATTTGAAAAAGGATTGTCCCGGCGATTGCAAGCGCCATGGACAATCCTTTTTTTTGCTGGAATATTGCTTCCTGCTATTACAAATAATGAATGAGAAGAAAGCAACGCGTTTACGGTACTCTGCGCTATCGCGCCAAGGGAAGCCGTACCGAAAAGGAGGATGGCGCAGTGGCTACAAAAAGCAAGAGCCGCAATCATTACAAAAAAATGGCGATGTCACCTAAGGAGTATCAATCATTTGCGAAAACGATGGAGCCTCCGAGATCTATTCTCGGAAATTGCTTGAAGGCCTTCGTGTTCGGAGGCGCCATATGCGTGATTGGACAAGCCATACAAGAGATGTTTGTTCATTTAATGGGGATGAGCCAGGAAGCGGCCAGCAATCCCACCGTTGCTACGCTGATTCTGCTATCCGTCATACTCACCAGCCTTGGCGTTTACGACAAAATTGCGCAGTGGGCGGGAGCCGGCTCAGCTGTTCCCGTCACGGGTTTTGCCAACTCCATGTGCTCAGCAGCCTTGGAGCACCGAAGCGAAGGCCTCGTGCTCGGGGTTGGCGGCAATATGTTCAAGCTTGCCGGATCGGTTATTGTATACGGAACGGTAGCTGCATTTTTCGTCGGTATCGCGCATCTCATACTTGGTACTGGGGGTCAGTAATATGCTGCGTGGGAAACAATCCTGGTGGTTCGAGAAACGGCCCGTTATTATCGGCGAGGCAACGGTTGTAGGTCCTGATGAGGGCGACGGGCCGCTTGCAGCCGATTTCGACCTCGTACATCCCGAGCTCGATATGCAGCAGAAAAGCTGGGAGAAAGCTGAGCGGCTTTTGCTCGAGCAAGCTTCTGAATTTGCCATTCAAAATGCGGGAATAGAACGCGATCAGCTTCAATTCTATATCGGCGGAGATTTAATGAACCAAATTATTAGCAACAGCTTCGCGGCACGCTCGCTCGGCGTTCCGTATATCGGCGTATTCGGCGCCTGTTCGACCTCGATGGAAACGTTGGCGCTTGCTTCCCTGTTCGTTAATTCGGGATCGGCTACCCATGTGCTTGCAGGAACCTGCAGCCACAATTGCACCGCGGAGAAGCAATTCCGTTATCCGACGGAATATGGTTCACAGAAGCCGCCGACGGCTCAATATACGGTAACCGGAGCCGGCGCGGCTGTCGTTGCGGCACAAGGCGACGGACCGGTCGTTGAATGCGCGACAATCGGGAAAGTGATTGATTTGGGAATAACCGATCCGTTTAATATGGGCGCGGCTATGGCCCCAGCGGCAGTCGATACGATCCAAGCCCACTTTAATGATACAGGACGTACGCCCAGTGATTACGATCTTATCGTTACGGGCGACTTGGCAGGCGTTGGCCATCCGATCGCGAATAAGCTGCTGCTGCAAAACGGCGTTCCGATGAATGATACGGTGTTCAGCGATTGCGGCTTAATGGTCTACGACGTGCAGAACCAGAAGGTGCAGGCCGGAGGCAGCGGCTGCGGCTGCTCCGCGGTTGTCACCTATGGGCATCTGCTGAAACGGATTAAAAAGGGAGAATTAAAACGGATATTGGTCGTTGCGACCGGCGCTTTGCTGTCTCCGCTATCGTTCCAGCAGGGCGAGAGCATTCCGTGCATTGCGCATGCGGTTGCGATCAGCGCAAAAGGAGGTTAAGGCGATATGATTTTTTTCTGGGCTTTTGTGGTAGGCGGGGCCATTTGCGTCCTCGGCCAGCTAATGTTCGACGTACTGAAGCTTACGCCGGCGCATACGATGTCGACGTTAGTCGTCATTGGGGCAATAGTAGACGGGTTTGACCTGTACGAGCCGCTGGTGAAATTCGCGGGCGCGGGAGCGACCGTCCCGATTACGAGCTTTGGCAACGCGCTCGTTCACGGCGCATTGACGGAGCTGCATTCCCAAGGATGGATTGGCGTCATATCCGGCATATTCAAAGTGACAAGCGCAGGCATTTCGGCAGCGATCATTTTTTCGTTTTTGGCGGCTTTGGTGGTTAGGCCTAAGGGCTAAAGAATAGCGTGAAACAATTGGAGGATCCTGTGGGATCTTCCAATTTTTTTTGTAGCGAAAAAGTTTGTGCAGTGGAAAGGTAGTACTGTAAAATAGTAGTATTGAACATGAACACAAGCGTTATTTCGGGAGGTAATGGAATGGATATTCGTCCTGCAGACATGCAATTATGTGCTACGATTCTACGAAACTTAGAAACTTGTATCTTAGGCAAAGAGGAAGAAATCAAAAGGCTGCTCATCGCGGTAATTGCAGGCGGACATGTTTTGCTCGAAGATGTGCCCGGCACGGGTAAGACCCAGCTCGTCAAGGCGCTAGCCAAATCAATCGGCGGACAGTTCCGCCGCATCCAATGCAATCCCGATCTATTGCCAACTGATATTACGGGTGTTTCGATCTATCATCCGAAGCAGGAATCTTTTATTTTCCGGCCTGGCCCGGTCATGTCGAACATTCTATTGGCGGATGAGATTAACCGCGCGACCACGAAGACGCAATCGGCGCTTCTCGAAGCAATGGAAGAGGGACATGTTACGGTGGACGGTGACACGTACGAGCTTCCTCGCCCGTTCGTGCTGCTGGCAACCCAGAACCCTATCGAATTCGAAGGAACGTATACGCTTCCGGAAGCTCAGCTGGACCGCTTCATGATGAAGCTGTCGCTTGGGTATCCAAGTGAATCCGATGAGCAGCGCATGGTGTTATCTAATGAAGGAATACATCCGTCAGATCGTATTCAACCGATGATTGACATAGCAGATATGATTCATATTCAAGATCAAGTGCTCAAGGTGCATATCGATGATGCGGTCGGCAAATATTTGGTTAGCGTTATTAGAGGCACGAGGGAGCACGCGAACGTGATGCTGGGAGCCAGCCCGCGTGCCGCACTTGCGCTTGCGCGAGCAGCCAAAGCGAGCGCTTATATCCAGCAGCGCCAATTCGTAACGCCAGACGACGTGAAGGAGCTAGCGCCATATGTCCTGTCTCATAGGCTCTTGCTTCGGACGGAAGCCCGAATGAACGGTCTGAAAGCGGAGGATATCATCGATCAGGTGATTCAATCCACCAAGGTGCCGGTTCGGCTAGAGCGTTAAACGGATGGCAGCGGCTAAATCGAAGAAGCTGCGCTGGCAGCTTGTTGCCGTTATTTATGTGACCAGTCTGTTTTATTTTTTATTTCAAGGCGGGAAAACCGCTTTTATGCTTTATATGATTTTGAACCTATTGCTTGTCTATTTGGTGCTTGGCCGCTGGAGCGGCATTAACCGGGTTTCAGGCAGCAGATCCTATTCGGTTCCCAGCGCGAATGCGCTTGAACAGAGCTTATCCGCGGGTAGCTCCCTGGATGTCACTCTCTCGATGAAAATACCAGGCTACTATCCGCTTCCATATGTGATCGTGAGAGATCAAATGCAGCGCCATAATGGACAGAAGCTGGCTTTCGAGTCTTCTTTCGTACCGAATTGGAAACGAAGCGGCCAAGTTGTCTACCAAACGCCGCCGCTGCAGCGCGGCGAATATCGTTTTACGCATACGCAATGCTTGTCTTATGACGTATTTGGTTTATTCGAGCACGCCGGGCAATTCGGAACGGAAACGGTCTTTAACGTTCTGCCCCAGACCGTGCCGTTAAGGCAGTGGAACGGGATTCAGCGTGGTATCCGCGGTCCTTATTCCCATGCCATTGCATCCCGGTCAGCGAAAGAAACGACACAAATCAATGGCGTTCGGGAATATTTGTATGGGGATCGATTATCCCGCGTGCATTGGAACGCGACTGCGAAGACGGGGGAGTGGAAATCCAAGGCCTTTGAGCGGGAGTCGCTGCCGCGTACAATCGTAATCCTTGACCGGTATGCCGGCGGCTACGCATTGGAGCTGGCGACTCGTTTCGAACTCGCGGTCTCGGCTGCGGCTTCGCTGCTTGAGAATGGCTTGAAGGACGATACAGCCATGGGCTTGCTGTCCATTGGCGATAAGCTGACGATGATCAGTCCCAAATCGGGCATTGAACAGCGGAATATCATGATGAAGCATCTCACCTTTGTGGATGCGAATGCGGTTAGGCCGCTTTATTCCTCACTGCAGCAGGCGGATACGATTCTTGAGCCTGGCAGCTTTGCCGTCGTGATAACACCAGATACCGGCGCTGATGTGATAAGGAGTATGGAGTGGCTGTCGCGAAAAGGCATCACGCCTTGTTTGCTTCATATTTCATCCGCTGTCGATAAGCTTAGCGGCAACACGTCGTGGAAGAATGTGATGCGCGAGCGTGGTTGGCCCGTATTCGAAATCCGCCAGCTTCAAGAGCTCCCCGCTGTACTAGAAGGGAGTGGCATCGCATGAAATCATACATGAAAGCAATCGGTACCTATTTAGCATCGAATTGGTTCAATAAGCTTAGATTTATTTTTATCGCTATCATACTATCCAATACCATTACGCTTTTCGAAGGCTATTGGTGGGAAGAAACGTTCACGATCGCGTACCTAACCCTCTTCGCTGCCGCGGCGATCGACGTTCTGCTGCCTCCAAGCGTAAAGTATGCGAAGCTTTTGCTTCAAGCAGCTGCGGCGATCTTCATAACAACTAGGCTGGTCAAGATGGATTGGCTCATCGCCAAACCGGAGAGCTGGCAGGATTGGGTATGGTGGCTGCAGGCACATGCCGTACAGCTGAATCCGTTTATTTGGATTAGCGCCGCATTGCTTCTGCTTTACGTATTGTTCGGGATATGGACAACGACACGGTTTAGGATGATCGGTTTCGTTGGCGCCAACATTTTGCTGCTGACGATCGGAGATTCGTTTACGCCTATTTGGCTGTGGGATGAAGTGGGCATGGTTGTATTCATTGGCTTGCTATGGCTGGTCGCGAGCCACATGGCTAGGCTCGAGCGCGAGCATCCTGCCAGCTGGAAGGAGCTTGCGGAATACCCGCTGCAGCTATTGCTGCCCATCGCGATCGTGCTTACGGTACTGATGACAGTGGGGCTCAACATGCCGTCACTGTCTCCGCTCCTTCAAGATCCATATACGATCTGGAAGGAAGCGAAAGGCGAGCAGGTGCAAGTATTTCTAGGCGATAAAGGCACGGAATCGATCACCCCAAGCAAAACCGGCAACGCGAGTTCAGGCTATAGCCGCAATGATGATCAGCTGGGAGGCGGCTTCGAGTTTGACTACTCGCCTATGATGACGGTAACGACCTCCCATCGCAGCTATTGGCGGGGGGAATCAAAGGCCCTTTATACCGGAAGCGGCTGGAAGGATGTCGAAACCGGAGAGACGCTAACCCCGATCACAAAAGGCGCGGCGTTTGCTGCGCTGGACCCTGCTCCAGTTGCGGGAGTTACGAAGATCGACCAAATCGTGACGATGGTTCGCAAGGACGTGTATCCGATCTTGTTCGGCGCTGCCCCGTTGACCACCTTGAATTGGGTGGACAATGATGAAGCTTCCCTGCCTTCAGGGCTGCGCTGGGAAGCGAATTCCGGCGAGCTTCGATTATTGAATTGGTCCATGAAGAACCGCAAATATCCGCAAACCTATTCCGTTACGTCTTCCGTGCCCGTATTGGACGAAGAGCTGCTGCGGAAAGCGGAAGCAGGCTGGGCGAATGAAGCGGATGCGTCCCGCAATGCTTATTATTTGCAGCTTCCTGATACGCTGCCGGAGCGGGTCAAGCAGCTTGCGAAGGACATAACGGCGGAGGCTGCGAATGACTATGACCGCGCAAAATTGCTGGAATCGTATTTAAGGCTGAATTACAATTACAATAACCTGCCGGATCAATCCAAGCTGACCGGTGCTTCCCTTGATTTTGTAGACCAGTTTTTGTTTGAATTGAAAGAAGGCTACTGCGATTATTTCTCCACCGCAATGGCTGTAATGGCACGGAGCTTGGATTTGCCGACCAGATGGGTGAAGGGGTTCGCGCCAGGCGTGCTTCCGATTAGCGAATACGGACCTCCGGGCGAATTCATGGGTGAGGAAGTCAACCCGAGCGGTGCAGGCACCTATACGGTTCGCAACTCCGATGCCCATTCATGGGTTGAAATTTATTTCGAAGGATTCGGCTGGATTCCATTCGAGGCTACTTCCGGGTTTAGCTTTCCGTACACGATGGCTGTCGAAGAGGACGCTGTTTTGCCGGATACGGAAACAGAGGAAACGGATGCTGCAGCGGTTGCCGAATCGGAGACATCGTCCAGTTCGAAGATATGGCTGTGGAGCGCCGTTTCTCTTATCGCTATTGCAGCGGCCACGTGGCTCTATGTGTGTCGCCAAAAGCTTGTATTAGCATGGAGAAAGCTTCGTCACGGCTCATATACTTCTAATGATCGGATTGTTATTGAGACGCATAGATTGCTTCGGATTTGCAAGAAGCGGGGCATGGAGCGCGAGGAGCATGAGACGCTAAGAGAAGCGGTCATCCGGTGGTCGCAAAGCAGGAAACGGCTTCGTGAGGATTTCAAGGCCGTTCTGGACGGGTTTGAGCAGGCGAAGTACAGTCCGGCCATGGCATCCACGGAGGATGCTGATCGATTCGTCATCAAAGTACGCTCACTAATCGATCAATTGAAATAATAGGGTTAGCCAGCAGCGGCGGATTGGAAGCTTCCTTCCACTTGCTGGGAATATTCAGGATAATCAACCGAGAGTGATCATTTTAATTGCACAAATACCGTTTGCCTGAGAAATTGGCAGCGGTATTTTTTTGCAACAAATTTGGTTTGTATGGTATAGTTTCGTAAGATAGCAGGCAGAAAGCAGAGGGATATCCATTATGTTTGAACGGCTGTTGCCGCATATGCGCGTTAATACAGTTTATGAAATTAATTTAGATGAGCTGCATGCAAGAGGCGTTCGCGGCATCATTACGGATTTGGATAATACGCTCGTCGGTGCCAAGGAGGCGTTAGCTACGCCTGAGCTTGTGCAGTGGCTTGATTATGTTCGCTCACGTGGCTTCCAGGTTGTGATCGTGTCGAATAATAATGAAACCCGCGTTGGAAAGTTTGCGGCGCCGTTGAATATTCCATATATTCACGCAGCACGCAAGCCTGCCGGCAAAGCGTTCAAGAAAGCGCTTGGTGTGCTCGGCTTAGCTGTTGAGCATACTGTCGTTATTGGCGATCAAATGCTGACGGATGTGCTAGGGGGCAATAGAATGGGGCTGTATACCATTCTGGTATTGCCGATCGCACCTGCCGATGAGGGCATCATGACGCGAGTGAATCGCCAGATTGAACGATTTGCTTTAGTACGCTTAAGGAAAAAAGGGTTATGGTATGAGGGGGAAAAGAAGTGATGGAACAACAGCTTAGTCAGGCATCCGGTTCATGCGCGGGCTGCGGTGTAGCGCTGCAAACGAAAAGCGTCGATTTGCCTGGATATTTGCCGGAAGCGGCAATCGGCAGGGAGCCGGTCATATGCCAAAGATGCTTCCGCATACGCAATTATAATGAAGCTTCATCCGTAGCGGTAGATCAGGATGACTTCTTAAAGCTGCTAGGCAGCATCGGAAGCACGGATAGTCTTGTGGTGCATATTGTCGATTTATATGATTTCGAAGGCAGCTTGATCTCGGGGCTGCAGCGATTCGTGGGCAACAATCCGGTACTGCTTGTCGTGAACAAAATTGACTTGCTTCCGAAAGCGATGAATGTCAACCGGCTGCGGAACTGGGTTCAAAAGCAAGCGAAGGAAGAGGGCTTGCGGACCGTAGACGTCGTCCTATGCAGTGCGAAACGCAATATGGGCTTCGAACGCGTTATTGAAGCGCTCGAGCAATATCGCAACGGCCGCGATGTGTATGTGGTCGGTGCGACAAACGTAGGCAAATCAACGCTCATTAATCGTCTTATCCGGGACTACAGCGATATGGAGCGCGAGCTGACCACATCCCGTTACCCGGGCACGACGCTTGATGCCGTTCATATCCCGCTTGAGGACGGCAAAGCGATCATCGATACGCCAGGCATCGTATACACGACGCGCATGACCGAGGTTGTGCCGCGCAGCTTTCTTGGCTCGCTATTGCCGGACAAGCCGATTAAGCCGCTTGTCTATCAATTGAATTCCGGCCAGTCGCTGTTTATCGGCAGCCTTGTCCGTTTTGATTTCGTCGAGGGCGATCGCCAGTCGTTTACTTTCTACGTGTCCAATGCGCTCAACATGCACCGGACGAAGCTGGAGCGGGCGGACGAGCTGTATGCGGATCACCGCGGTCAATTGCTTGGCGGACCTACACTTGAAGAGCTTGAGACGATTCCGGCTTGGACGAGGCATTCGCTGCGTGTCAAACGAGGAGTAAACAAGGATGTATTCATTTCCGGCCTTGGCTGGATTCAAGTGAATGGCACCGGCGGGGCCGTTATTGATATTTATGCGCCAAAAGGCGTTAAGGTCATGCTCCGGGATTCAATGATTTAGTCTAACAATGCCTCTGGGAGGGAATTTACTGTGACGAACGCGGGCGCAGGAAATCGGATTGACAGCAATACCCTCTTGTTCGGCGTAATCGGCAATCCGATCCGGCATTCGAAATCACCGATCATGATGAACCGTGCCTTTCGGGAAACGGGAATTAACGGCGTATATACCGCATTTCATGTTACGGCTGATCGAATCGCGGATTTTGCCGCAGGCGTGCGCGCAATGGGCATTCGCGGCGTGAACGTGACCATTCCGCATAAGCTGGACATCATGTCCGTGCTTGATGAAATCGATGCCAGCGCGCAAGCGATTGGTGCGGTCAACACGATCGTAAACGAAGAAGGGCGCCTTATCGGCTATAATACGGACGGAATCGGTTATGTCCGTTCATTAAAGGAAGAAGCGGAACGCGAACTGGCTGGCAAACGCATCGTCGTCATTGGGGCGGGCGGTGCTTCGCGCGGAATCGTATATGCGCTAGCGAATGAGCGTCCCGCTCGCATTACCATTTCCAACCGCTCCCTTGAGCGGGCGCAGGAACTAGCAGATTCCTTGCAAGGCGCGGCAGACATAATCGCCATTACGCATGATGAGCTTCAAGCTGCTTGCGAGGAGGCTGACATTGTCATCAACACGACGTCCGTCGGCATGTTTCCGAATATCGGGGAGACGCCGGTCAATGCAAGCTGGCTGAAGCAGGATGCTGTCGCAAGCGACTTGATATATAATCCATTAAAAACCAAATTCCTGCTGGAGGCCGAGCAGCGGGGCTGCCGCATTCACGGCGGACTCGGCATGTTTATTTATCAAGGAGCCTATGCATTCGAGTATTGGACTGGACAGCCTGCTCCGGCAGCGGCAATGAGGGAGACGGTACTCGCCTCCCTGCAGCAATAACCCGTCATTCATTTGTTCAATTATTACGGATTAAATAGATGAAACATCGAGATGAAAGAAGGAACTATTCACATGCTTACAGGCAAACAAAAACGTTATTTAAGATCACTTGCTCATCACCTGACTCCTATATTCCAAGTAGGTAAAGGCGGCACCAACGATCATCTGGTTCGTCATATTGAAGAAGCCATCGAATCCCGGGAGCTTATTAAGGTTTCTGTACTGAACAATTGCTTAGACGATCCGAAAGAAATCGGCGCAGAGGTCGCGGCTGCAGCCGGAGCCGAGCTCGTACAGGTCATCGGCAAAACGATTGTCCTTTACAAGGAATCAAAAGACAATAAACAGATTGAGCTGCCGAGCGCAGCTCGCAAATAAATCCGCTTGATAGATCGGAGCTTGGCTGAGCGCAGGGACTAGCTTCCTTACCAGGTTGGGTTAACGAAACCAGCAGCTTTGCATGTGCTTTATTTCAGGGAGGCTTTCGCAGAATGAGTAAGATTGGCATTATGGGGGGCACCTTTGATCCCATCCATATCGGGCACTTGATTGCGGCGGAAACGGCGCGCGAGCTATGCGGCCTGCATGAGGTATGGTTTATTCCGTCTTACGGTCCTCCTCTCAAAGCAAATGAGCCAGGTGTAAGCGGATTGCATCGCTTCGAGATGGCGTGCGAAGCTACGCGCAGCAACCCCGCTTTCCGCGTACTCGATATCGAGCTGAAGCGGGGCGGAATCAGCTATTCCTATGATACGGTTCTAGAACTTCAGAAGCATAATCCAAATGATTCTTTCGCATTTATTATCGGATCGGATCGCATTAATGACCTGCCTGAGTGGCATAAGATCGAGGAGCTGGCAGCCAAGGTCTCCTTTATCGGCCTGGAGCGTCCCGGTACACCTATCCAGCTGACGGCTTTGCCGAACTATTTGCAGGAACGGATCATGCTGATTCCGATGCCCGCGATCGATATCTCTTCGACAATGATCCGCAGTAAGCTGGAGGGTGGACATTCGGCACGGTATCTTGTACCTGATTTGGTGGATAGCTACATGAGGAGGCACAAGCTGTATGAATCGTGAGCAAATGATCGAAAAGGTAAAGGCAGAGATGCCGGAGCGAAGATGGCTCCATACGCAAGGCGTGATGGATACGGCAATCGTCCTTGCGGAGCGTTTTGGCGAAGACCCCGTACGTTCTGAGCTGGCTGCCATTCTGCATGACGTAGCCAAATACTGGCCAACCGAGCGGATGAAACAGGTCATACAGGAGCAGTCGCTTCCTGCTGAGCTGCTCGTCTACGATAAGGAGTTATGGCATGCCCCTGTAGGCGCTTGGGTAGCTGAGCACGAATACGGCGTTACGGACGCGGAAGTGCTGGATGCCATCCGGTACCATACCTCAGGGCGACGGGGCATGACTAAGCTTGAGAAAATCGTTTGTCTGGCTGACTATATGGAGCCGGGCCGGGATTTCCCTGGTGTGGACGATATTCGCAGGCTAAGCGAGCAGTTTCTGGATGAAGCCTTGCTGGCAGGCTTTAACTCGACGATTTCCTTCTTGATTCAGAAGGGGAAACGGATCTTCCCGCTAACGGTTGAAGCGAGAAATGGTTTATTAGAATAATAGGTTAGAGGAGGATAAACGATGGCGGTACATTCAGATGAATTGCTTCAAATTACGGTCGCGGCGGCAGAAGATAAAAAAGCGGTTAAGGTCGTTGCTTTAAATTTAAAAGAGGTTTCTTTGGTAGCGGATTATTTCGTTATCTGCAGCGGTAACTCTGATACGCAGGTACAAGCGATTGCAACTGAGATCCGCAAGCAGGCAGAGAAAAACGGCACGCGCGTTCGCGGCGTTGAAGGCATGGACTCGGCGAGATGGGTGCTGATTGATCTCGGTGACGTGATTGTACACGTATTCCACCGTGATGAGCGTGAATATTACAATATCGAGCGGCTTTGGTCCGATGCGAAGGTTGTGGAGTTCGCATGAGTTTTGTAGCCGGTACGACCGAAACGCTTCGGGTTGACCGAGAAGTATCGCCTTATGGTTATTTTCTGAGCAATGGAGAGTCGGATGTGCTGATGCATTATACCGAGCTTGTTGGCTCGAAGCCCAAAATCGGCGATCAAGTTGAAGTTTTTTTGTTTTTTGATTCAGAGGATCGCTTAGCCGCAACAATGAAGAAGCCGCTGCTGCAGCTTGGCGAGCTGGCGCGCCTACAGGTTGCGGATGTCCATCCGAGGCTTGGGTGTTTTCTTGAGATGGGCCTTGGCAGGCAATTGCTGCTTCCCCTCTCGGAGCTGCCGGAGAGCATTGAATACCGCCCGCTTCCAGGGGACGAGGTATTTGTTGTGATGAAGCATGACAAGATCGGCAGGCTGGTGGCCAAAATCGCCTTTGAGGAAGAGCTGTCCGAGCTTGTATTTCCTGCGCCTGACAGCTGGAACAATCAATGGGTTGAGGGCTGGGTAACGAAAACGCTGCAGCTTGGTTCCTTCGTTATGATCGATGGAGGCGTGGTTGGATTTGGCGTCTACGGCTTGATTCCAAGCGCTGAACGCATTCGTCCGCTGCGGCTGGGCGAACGCGTAAGCGCCCGAATAACCTTTATTCGCGAGGATGGCCGGGCGAATCTATCCATGGCGCAGCGAAAAGAGATTGGCCGGATAGAAGATGCCGATCGCATCTTGGCATTCATGAAGGAGCGGCCGGGCGGCGGTATGCCGTATTCCGACCAAACCGATGCAGACATCATTAAACAAAAATTCGGGATCAGCAAAGGCGCATTCAAACGTGCCGTCGGCAAGCTTATGCGCGAAAGGCTCGTTACGCAAAAGGGCAGCTGGACTTACTTGGCTGACCAGTCGCCTGCGGTCCCGGCAGAGAATGCCGATGCACCAAGCAGCGAGGCTGAAGGGGCTGACGGGCAATGACAAGCTCTTACGGTCAGTTTGCTACCGTATATGACCAGCTTATGGAGGATATGCCCTACGCGGATTGGCTCGGCTTCGCAAGAGCCGGCTGGACGCGTTACGGAATGCCCGCAACCGTTGTTGATCTAGGCTGCGGAACAGGAAGCATCTCTATCCCGTTGGCACGTTCGGGCTTTCATGTGTACGGCATTGATTTGTCATCCGACATGCTCGCGGTTGCCCGCAGCAAATGGGATGAGCCCCCTCAGCTCGTTGCTAGGCCGCGGTCAGGATCACTCCGATGGCTGCAGCAGGATATGAGGGAATGGGAGCTTCAGGAGCCGGTTGATGCGGTAATATCGTTTTGTGATTGTTTGAATTATTTAACCGAAGAAGCCGATATTGAAGCCGCTTTCCGTGCGACCTATCTTGGCTTGCGGGACGGAGGGACCTTTCTCTTTGATATGCATCCCCCTAAGCAGCTCATTCGTTATGCGGAGGAGCAGCCTTTTGTCTTAGACGAGCGGGATGTGGCTTACATATGGACTTGTGATTTCGAGGCGGAGCGCTGCGAGATCGAGCATCATTTGACCATTTTCTCGCGCGACCGGGATTCAGCGTTCCAGCGTTTCGAGGAGTCTCACGTCCAGCGAGCTTACGATCCTGATTGGATCGAGGCTGCCTTGCGCCGAGCTGGCTTTCAGACGGTCGACCGATATGCCGATTTCGAGCTTAAGCCGGCAGACAGCGAATCCGAGCGGCTGTTTTTCGCGGCTGTCAAATAACGACAGCATCAGCATTGAAAACAAGGGCAATTCTACAAGATAACGTATCTTGTGGAATTGCCCTTGTTTGCGTGATTCGTCCTTCACTGCGGAGCCTAATATTACCTCCTCAGCTGTGCTGCGCGTTGTTTGGAATGAATTCCTTCATATAAATGGCCTTTACTCTTGCTAGAACCCGATGGCCTTGCTCGGTGAATCTTAGCGGGGATACCCTGCCTTTTATTAAAAAGTCTCCGGATGAGGCATACTCAGCTGCTAACGCGCCATTGTACAGCAGCTCCGCACCTTTACTTGGATGAGGGAAAAATAATTTGATAACCGGCTTCAGGTAAAAGGGGATGCCGGAGCCTTTGCCTTTGCGAATCGTATTGTTCCCTCCTGGATCCACGCTTAAAAGCTTTATGCCCTCGTTAGCGAGCTTGGGAGCGAGTTCGCGTGTCCACAATGAGAGTGCTAGCTTGGAAGCCGCGTAGGGGCCAAACAGCTTCGTAAACTCGGTCGGGTGCTCAAGCCTTTCTGAATCAAAATGTTTGATGAACTTAAATGCGTTGGTTGATGTGTTGATGACGGTTTTTAATGAACCGTTCAACAAGAGCTGCTTCAGCTCCATCAATACCACGTAAGGGGCTACGGTTTGCAGCTCGTAATGTAGCTCACGGCCTTGATTGGAGAAACGCAGCTCATCGATGCTCCCACCGGCATTATTGAAGAGAAGATCTGCTTTCTGTTCGGCTGCTTTCATTCGATTCAAAGCAGCGCGCAGGCTTGTAAAGTCTGAAAGATCGGCTTTGTAGACGCGAAGCCGCCGCGTAGTGACGGCTTCTTGCAGCAGCCCGTCTTCCTTTGGGAAGTCGGAACGTATGAGAGCGATGACATGCCAGCCTTCCTTCACCAACCTGCGGGTCAATGCAAGGCCTATTCCGTTGCTTGCGCCAGTTATGATTGCCGTTTGATCATTTTCTTCGTTTTTCATGGCTCTGACCTCCAATTATAATGTTCACTCCGGATGTGCCTGTCGGATGTGACCACTATATAATTTGGAGTCGACTCCAAGTCAAGCGATTATTTTGGCGGAATATATGCTTATTTGGCAGCAAGTTGGTGTACAGGAGCTTTTGTCGACATATGTTGACCTGGAGTTCACTCCAAGTTGTATAATGGATAGATTGTTAGATGAAGGGGGCTTACTGCATGTCTGAATCGATAGGGATGACAATCAAGGAAACTTCGGAGCAGGCTGGTTTATCCGAGGATACCATTCGTTATTACGAGAAAATTGGTCTGCTGCCGCGGGCGGAACGCAAGGAAAACCGGCACCGCGTTTATCAGGCTGAAGACGTGGAGACGATGAAGCTCATTGCTTGCTTGAAAAAAACAGGCATGTCATTAGACGAGATGAAGCCTTACCTAGATCTTGCTAGGAACGATGCGCTTCAGGCTTCACCGGAGGTGTTCGACTTGATTCAAAGCCATAAGCGTAAAATCGAGCAGCAGGTTGCTTCCTTGCAGCAGATTGTCGATCTTATTGACAGCAGGCTGGTACGGGGCAATTTTGCCGCTGAGGGCTGTTCGCTCCCAGAAGAGGATAAACGCATGCCGAATGGTCCGGGGAGCAGACAGAAGCGTTAGCCAATTGGAGGAGGCCGCCGGCCTCCTTGCTTGCTGGACGAAGTTGGGCATGCGAACGGGTTGCCTTTCAATCTGGTCTACATATAGTATTAGAAGTCGGATTCTATCAGATTATGAAGCTGATTGTAATATTTTATCAGGGGGAGCCTAGTGAACGAGAAGTGCTATCGGTTTATTCGAATCGCAGGCTTGTATATGTCTAGATCTTGTGTCTCGCTTTGCCAATCATTCGCGAAGCGCTTCTTTCAACCGGCTGTTCATGCCTGCGGCAGCTGATGCTTTACGGACGGAATCAAGCTTCATTTTGTTCATTTGAAGGGTTAGCTGTTCGTGGTTTTTTTCGAGTGTTTCGATGTAAATAAGCAGCTCAGGCACGGTATAGCCGGCATCTTTGAACAGCTTGTCTATCGTTTCCCGTATTTGCTCTGCCTCGGATTTCATGTTCGTGCGCGCCTCCTAAATAGCAATAAAATGTCACTATCCCATCATATCCCCATCTGTTAAAATAGTCGAGTGCGACAAAAAAGTAGATTAATATTTTCTCCATAATTTTCATTGACTACTCCTATATATTGATGTAGAATCAAAAACATCAACTACATATTGATGTGGATTGGTGCTTTCAATGATTACCAATGGTAAACCTTGAACTGGCGCGGCTGACGGATTTGCTAGTCGGAAGCGCTTTTTGATTGCTTGAATTCAGTAGGGGAGCGAACGTGCAATGCTAGTTGTCTATGATTCCAAAACAGGTAACGTCAAGCGTTTCATCAAAAAATTGAATATGCGGGCGGTGCCTATTGACGAAAAGACAGCAGTGGACGAGCCGTTCGTGCTGGTCACGTATACAACAGGGTTTGGCCAGGTGCCGGAGAAGGTCACTTCGTTTCTGGAGAACAACGCGGACATGCTTCGCGGCGTTTCTGCCAGCGGCAACCGGAACTGGGGAAGCGGATTCGCTAAAAGCGCGGACACGATCTCCCAAAAGTATGCTGTCCCCGTGATTTTGAAGTTTGAGTTGTCAGGCACGAATCAAGATACGCAACATTTTGTCGAAAGGGTGCGAACCATTGAAGCATATTGAATTGAATAACGAATTGATGCAGCGCGGAGCGGACGGATTCTATCAGCTTGAGAAGGATAAAGAGGCTGTCGCGGCATTTATGGAAGAAGTGGCCGAGAAGAGCGTGAAGTTCGACTCCCTCAAACATAAGCTAAACTACTTAATCGAGAACGATTATTACGATAATGTATATGAAAAATATACACATGAGCAGGTTGAAGCTGTATTTACGTTGACAGCGAGCAGCGGCTTTGAATTCCAGTCCTACATGGCGGCATCGAAGTTCTATAAGGATTACGCGATGAAGACTAACAATAAATTGCAATATCTAGAACAATACTCCGATCGCGTAGCGATTGTTGCCTTGCATCTTGGCGAAGGCGACGCAGCTAGAGCTCTTCGAATTGCTGAAGCGATGATTGACCAGCGCTTGCAGCCAGCAACGCCAACCTTCCTGAATGCAGGCAAAAGCCGCCGCGGCGAGATGGTTTCCTGCTTCCTGCTTGAAATGGATGATTCCCTTAATTCCATCAACTATGTGCTAGGCACTTGTATGCAGCTCTCCAAAATCGGAGGAGGCGTTGCCGTTAACCTCTCGAAGCTTCGCGGGCGCGGTGAGCCGATCAAAGGCGTAGAAGGTGCTGCGAAAGGCATTATGCCTGTCCTAAAGCTAATGGAGGATGCATTCTCCTACGCGGACCAGATGGGTCAGCGCAAAGGCTCAGGCGCCGGATACTACAATATTTTCGGCTGGGACATCATTGAATTTTTGGATTGTAAGAAGATCAATGCTGACGAAAAGGCACGTATCAAAACGTTGTCTATCGGCCTAATCATCCCGAACAAATTTTATGAGCTTGCTGCTCAGAACAAACCGCTATTCGTATTCGGCCCGCATTCTGTACAGAAAGCATACGGCAAGCATCTTGACGATATGGATATGGACGAGATGTACGAGGAATTGCTCGCCAATGAGCTTGTCACACGCAAAAAGGTTATGAATGCACGCGATATGCTGACCAAAATCGCTTCGATTCAGCTAGAATCAGGCTACCCATACATTATGAACAAATCCAACGCCAACAGCGTGCATGCGCTTAAGGATATCGGTTCGATCAAAATGTCCAACCTGTGCACGGAGATCTTCCAGCTGCAGGAGACTTCAGAAATAAAGGATTACGGTTTTGAAGACGTCATTCAACGCGATATTAGCTGCAACTTGGCATCGCTGAACATCGTGAACGTAATGGAGCATAAAAAGATTAAAGAATCCGTGCATGTCGGCATCGAAGCTTTGACGACAGTCAGCGATTTGTCCAATATTGACAATGCCCCGGGCGTTCGTAAAGCAAACGAAGAGCTTCATTCCGTCGGTCTTGGCGCGATGAACCTGAACGGCTACCTTGCCAAAAACAAAATAGCTTACGAAAGCGAAGAAGCGAAGGATTTTGCCGGCGTATTCTTTATGATGATGAACTACTATTCACTGGAGCAAAGCATGGAGATCGCGAAAGAACGCGGTATTACGTTCAAGGATTTCGAGCGCTCCGAGTACGCGAAGGGCACGTATTTCACGCGTTATGTAGAGACGGATTACCGTCCCAAAACGGATCGCGTCAAACAATTGTTCGAGGGCATGGAAATTCCGTCGCCGGAGGATTGGGCTGCGCTGAAGGCTAAAGTACAAGAGCACGGGTTGTACCATGCTTACCGCCTAGCAATTGCGCCAACTCAAAGCATCTCGTATATCCAGAACGCAACTTCCAGCGTTATGCCGATCGTTGAGCATATCGAAACGCGTACTTACGCGAACTCGACTACTTATTATCCGATGCCGTATTTGGCGCAAGAAAACTATTTCTACTACAAATCCGCCTATAATATCGATCAGTTCAAACTGATTGATCTCATTGCCGAAATTGGGCAGCATATTGACCAAGGCATTTCGTCCGTGCTTCATGTAAACAGCAATGTGACGACTCGGGAGCTGGCGCGTTTCTATGTTTATGCTGCGCAAAAAGGGCTCAAATCTCTCTATTACACAAGAACGAAGCGGCTTTCCGTTGAGGAATGCACAAGCTGTGCTGTTTAAGTTCTATTTTAATTGATGCTTACGTAGCAAAGAAGGAGCTTATCAAATGAAAGCAGTAAACTGGAACCGCCCGGATGATGATTTTACGTTAACATTCTGGCAGCAAAACGTTATGCAATTTTGGACAGATGAAGAAATTCCTTTGTCGGACGATAAAATGGATTGGATGGAAATGACAGACGCTGAGCGCACGCTTTACAAAAACGTGCTTGGCGGCCTGACACTGCTGGATACGATTCAAGGCGGCATCGGCATGCCGAAGATTCTGGAGCATGTAGACGGCCTGCAGCGCAAAGCTGTGCTTTCTTTCATGTCCATGATGGAGCAAATCCACGCCAAGTCTTACAGCAGCATTTTCACGACCTTAGCATCAGGCGAGGAGATCGACGAGATCTTCCTGTGGGTAGAAAGCAATGAGCAGCTGCAGAAGAAAGCGAACCTTATTTCTTCTTGGTATTCGAACATTACGGGACCTAAAGAGCTATACAAAGCAATGGCTGCGTCTGTGTTCCTAGAGAGCTACCTGTTCTACAGCGGCTTCTTCTATCCGCTATACTTAGCTGGACAAGGCAAAATGACGAGCAGCGGCGAAATCATCGATTTGATTCTGCGCGATGAGAGTATCCATGGCTTGTACGTCGGTGTTCTTGCCCAGGAGCTATTCGCTACGTTTAGCCAGGAAGAGCAAGAGCAGCTTCAAATCGAGGTGTACGCGCTCCTGAATGAGCTGTACGAGAACGAGATCGTGTATACGGAGCATTTGTACGCGCCACTCGGCCTCGCTGAGGAAGTGAATGTATACGTCCGCTACAATGCGAACAAAGCGCTGATGAACCTCGGCATGGAGCCGCATTTCCCGGAAGAGCCGGTTAACCCGATCGTGTTCAACGGAATTAGCACACATACCAAGCAGCATGATTTCTTCTCCAAAAAAGGAAACGGCTACGTACGCACGATTCATGTTGAGCCACTTAACGATGATGACTTCGTATTCAACTTTTAATTAACATTTCACTTGTATATAACAAATAATACCTCTGCGGCTACAAGATCACTTGTAGCCGCAGAGGTTTTTTTTATGTTTAGATAATAGAACTAAAGCAATAGATGATGAAAGCTTATTTTCTGAGCGCTTACATCGACGAAAAAACGTTATTTCTGAGCGGATTCAGTCCTTATAGGCGAGAATGACTAAGACAGATGCTAACATGTGCAACAAGAGAATCATATTGATGTCATAGCTTAGGAGCTTTTGTCGAAGTAGTTGTAATACCATTATGAATATAATAAATATATATAAGTGAGGAAGTTAGACAACTTTGCGCGAGAAGGGGCGAGAGGTTAGGCGTATGTCGGAAAGCTATCCTCCCAAAAAACAACTAACCGAGGTGTAGAACATGTTGCGTAAGCTAACCGTAATAGGAGTCGCTATTGTCTGTACGCTTTCCATGTCTTTAGGGGCATTTGCCGCCGAATCCAAGCCGCAGCCGCAAGCAAGCACAATTGCTTGGCCGGAGAAGCAAGCATTGCCCCAATTCTCGAAAATTAAGCATCTGGATGTGGCGGATATTTATGATGCGCCCGGTGATATAAAGATTATGATGGCGACCTTGCAGGGGCTTGTAAACCGAGCGGAGCCGCGCATATATTTGTTGGAAAACAAAGAAGAAGGGAAATTCACCTGGCTGAATGACCTGGATGTCACTTACAAGGTTAGGGACGATTATTGGCAAATTGTCCGTACGTATAAAAAGGAAATCAACGGAATGGTCATCTATGATCCCAAAGTTCCGGACTCCGTTAATGTTGCGACCACGCTCGCGGGGTTGAAGGATTCTGTAGTCGTAAGCCCTGAACTCGCGGAGAAGCTGAAGGCCGCGCCTTACGACTTGAAGGTTGTGGAGGATCTGCAAGGGAAATTCAAGAATAGGTTGGACGCCTATACGTGGCAATATGACAATCTATGGAGCCAAACGACGCATAAAATGCTTGTGGGGCTTAGTCCCGAAACTTCAATCAGGCTTCCTGAGAATCAAGGCGATTTGTTCACCGTCCTTGCAGAAGATAAGACGCAGGAGCGTGATGGTGCAAACAGACAGATATATGAACTTGATCTAAGCGCTAGCCTTGGCAAATCTGACGTCTATCTCCGCTTCGATGATGCGTATACGCAAGATGGTTGGGGGAGCGCGGTACATCAGGTAACGGTTAAAGCGGATGGGCAAACCATCGCGACATTCATACCGGGAACGCCGGAAGAAGAGGCATTCCTGTACGATCGTCAGAGCTCGCAGGTATCGGCTGGAGACGGCGGACATCGTTTCGCAGATAATGGCCGTTATTTTATTTACAAATTCACCCCGCCTGCAGGTACGAAACAATTGACGGCTTCCGTTGATATGTGGAACCAATATAAAGTGTCGGCCGGCAATGTGCAGCCTGTATCCTCCGAGCAGAAGGAACCGTATGGTTACCTGCGAGATTATGCGGTCGCGAACAAAGCGATGGTTTTCTGGCTGGATTCCAATATACCGGCAGAAAAGGAGCTGTTCCAAAAAATTCTCTCCGGCGTAAAGCCGGGAACGCCTTATCTGGGCTGGTTCAGCAATGATACGGACGGAGAGTTCAGTGGAGTTGAGATTACTTCGAATTACGGCGTTTATGTGCTTGCGGCCGATTGGTTCAGCAACCTTACCGTATTCTCGGGAACGAAAGCTCAAGCTTTTAAAGACAATTCGGTAAAGGCGCCAAAGCTCGAAAACAAGATATATGTGACGTACACGTTTAGCGAAGGTGACAACTTCCAGTATAATCAGCATAGAATGCGGATCCTTTGGGATGATCCGAGCCGGGGAGCCGTTCCGCTGAACTGGACTTCTAGCCCATTGCTTTATGATGGTGCGCCTGCGATGCTGAATTACTACAGGCAGACTGCTACGAAAAATGATCTGCTCATTGCCGGGCCTTCAGGAGCAGGATACTTTTATCCGAATGCATGGCCAGCGAAATCATTTGCCGATTTCTTAAAGCAATCTTATTCGTACATGGAGAAGACAGGCATGACGATTCCTTACGTGTTGAACCGCGTGAACAGCGAGAATGTACCGCTGAGCGAGGCTCATGCGGCAGCTTATATCAAGGAATACAAGCCCTCGGGGCTGTTCCTAAGCTGGGAGGACCGTCATGGCGTCGAAATTATAGGGGGCAAGCTTCCTGTTTCCACTATACAAGGCATCAGCACTGTGGAGGATGGCGAGCGGATTCTTGCGGAAGCGAAAGCGAAATGGGATGGAAAGTCCCCGATGTTCGTCTCCTTGGGATTGCTCGCTTGGAGCTTGACGCCATCGGACATCGCGGCGCTTCAAGCGAAGCTAGGGCCGGAGTATGAGGCTGTCCGAGCAGATCAATATTTCTCGTTGATCCGAAGCGCGAATGGCTTGCCTGCTAAACCGTAGTATAACGATAGAAGGGAAACGGAGAGGACACCGGACGTTGCGGTTGTCCTCTCTAATTAGATAAAGATGAGTATTTTCATATAGGAAAGCTGGAAACTATTGAAAAAATCGAGCAAAACATATATTATATATAACATAACAAATATACAGAATTTTTGGTGAAAACATGAAAAATGAGCGCATGCCATTGTATCAGCAAATTCAGGATTATATTAAAGAGCTTATACTATCCTCGGGCCTGAAGCAGGGTGACCGTATCCCTACAGAGAAGGAGCTCATGGAGCTCTTTAACGTGAGTAAAATTACAGTTGTGAATGCATTGGCGGGCTTGTCGAATGAAGGTGCCATTACGCGGGTGCCGGGAAGAGGAAGCTTCGTCAACAAAACAAAGCCAGAGCTGCCGGAAGCTAACCGTTCGGCGGTATCCGTTCAGGGCCAACAGGAAGAAGGGCTGAGAGATCGGTTAATCGGAATCATTATGCCTAGCATCGATGATTACTTCTCCATACGATTAATCGATGGGATGGAAAAAGGTTTGCAGGAAAAGGGATACCGTTCGGTCATTCAATTGACAGGCGGGATCTTGGAAAAAGAAAAGGAAGCCATAAAGCTGTTTATGGATTTCGGCGTTGAAGGGCTGCTGATTTTCCCGGTTGACGAAGGACAGTATAACGAAGAAATATTAAGCATGAAATTCAGCGGCTTCCCATTCGTTCTGATCGACCGTTTCCTGCCTGGCGTAGAGACTGATTACATTGCGTCAGACGGCAGAATCGGTACCCAGCTAGCCGTGGATCACCTTTGGGATTTAGGCCATCGCGAAATCGCCATTTGCTCAGATTCTCCCCTTCAAACCGTTACCGTTCAAGAGCGGATCGATGGTTATATGAACGCCCTTAAAAATAAAGGCGCGCTCATCAACCCTGCTCATATCATTACCGAATTCAGCATAAAGCAAGCCGGTGAGCCAGAAGCTCATCCGTTGTTCAGATATGTCAAAAACCGTATGGCTACGGCTTATATTACGCTTAATGGGAGACTCGGCGCTCATATTCTTCATATGGCAGAATTAGCAGGGCTGCATGTTCCTCAGGATCTGTCGATCATTACGTTTGACGATTCCACAGCGATTATAGAAGGAGTGACTGACTTCACTCACGTAAAGCAGTTCGAGCATGAAATCGGATATAAAGCGGCTGGTTTGCTGCTTGACCGCATTCATTCCGGAGAGGAACACAAGGGGAAATATACTAAAATCATTATAAAGCCGGAGTTGATTACTCGGCATACGACAAGCGCATGCAAATAAATATGCTGTGCTATGGAAAAGGCTGTTCAGTCTGTCATCCACGATGACGATTGGGCAGCCTTTTTGTTTTTGCGGGAGATAACATGCTGGTATTGATAAATGTCACAAGCGGCTGAATGAATCAAGTGTGATTTTATAAGATTATAAAAACATATTAAATATAACAAAATAAAATCAAAGGAATTATTCGACAAAATTCTTCTTGTCTGATTCGAAAAAGCGTTAAAAAATAGGCTGAAAGACAAGTGAAAACGATGTTATCGTGCTTTTTAGTGCTTATGAATCAGTAAAATGCCCATAAATCGTAAATAAAGACGATGATGGAGAAAGATTTTTCTTTGAAAAATGAGAAAACTTTATATTGAATATATACATATAAAAAGTTATACTGAGGAAGAAATAGCCAAACCAAATAAATGGAAATTCAGAACCTATACCATCCGCAAGGAGGTCTTGCATTTGGCCAGAGATCGACGCGAAGAAAAAACGGGTTTTCAAGAGTCAGCGCCGTATGGCGTTTCCTATGATTTACAGACCGACTTTGTTATGGTCTACGGAATCGATGAGACGATGCAGGAACGAATTAAGCAGTGGAGCGAAAAAGGCTACATTATTCATTTGATGACCGGGGTAGCTTGGGGGAATTATCAAGATTACTTGGATGGGCATGTGGATGGGCGAGACCACTGGGATGAGGCACAGACCGACAGGAATGGCGAACGCATCATACACGGCGTTACGCCGGATATCCCTTATATGGTCCCAACCCTGAGCTATACGAAATTTTTGGCGGATTCCATTCGTTTAGCGGTCGACGCCGGCGTAGAGGCCATTCATTTGGAGGAGCCGGAGTTTTGGGTGAATGGCGGTTATTCGGAAGCGTTCAAGCGGGAATGGCGATTGTATTACAGGGAGCCTTGGTTACCGCCTCATTCGTCCGCAGATGCACAGTTCAGAGCTTCGAAGCTAAAGGCGCACCTATACACTCGCAGCTTGGATCGTTTATGCACGGAATTAAAGGAATATGCCTTGACGCGATACGGTCGTGATTTGCGCTTTTATGTGCCGACCCATAGTTTGATCAACTACACGCAGTGGAGAATCGTAAGTCCGGAATCGCAATTAATCGATCTTCCCTCAGTCGATGGCTATATTGCCCAAATTTGGACAGGGACGTCGCGGACACCGAATGTTTATAAAGGGATAAGGAAAGAAAGAACCTTCGAAACCGCCTATCTCGAATATGGCATTATGCAGGAGCTGGTCAGGGAAACAGGGAAACGGATGTGGTTTCTTCACGATCCAATCGAAGATAACCCAACCTATACTTGGGCGGATTACAAGCAGAACTATTGCCGAATCGTAGTAGCTTCATTGCTTCACCCCGAAGTTTCCCGCTATGAGGTATCGCCATGGCCGAGACGGGTTTTTGAAGGACAATATCCATCGGAAGACGGCAGCGGGAAAGAAGGTATACCGCCAGGCTACGCTACCATGCTGCTGAATATCATGCATACGCTTGGGAATATGGAGCATGAATTGGAGCCATCCGAGGAAACAAGGTCGCGAATTGGCGTGTTAATCGCGGATTCGGCGATGTTCCAACGCTTGAAGTTCGATGAGAATAGCTCTGCTCCGTTAAACAAGTATGACGGGACGAGTACGGCTGCTCTGGAGCCGAATGGAGACACGGAACTGCTTGATTTCTCTTCTTTCTACGGACTGGCGCTGCCGCTGCTCAAACAAGGCATTCCCGTTCGCCCCGTGCAGTTGGATAACGTACGCAGATTCGCGGATTATCTGAGTGATTACCGGGTCCTATTGCTAAGCTACGAGTTCATGAAGCCGGAATATCCGGATCTGCATTTCGCGCGTTAGCCGGATGGGTCAGGAACGGAGGAGCGCTCATCTATGTCGGAGACGATTCTGATCCCTACCACGCGATTCGCGCTTGGTGGAATGAAGGAAGCTTAGGCTATGCCTCTCCAAGAGAGCATCTGTTCGCGCAATTGGATATAGACGGCGCACATAGCAGCGTAAGCTCAGCGGGTAAAGGAGCGGTTGGATATCTAGCCGTCAATCCCGCCTCATGCGCGAATTCCGCCGAAGGTGCCGATGAACTATTAAACATGGTAGCGAGTACGGTTAGCTCGGTTGCGAGGGCGCCAGTCGAGCTCCAGTCCAAGCACTACTTCTACCTGCGGAGAGGCCCGTATATCATTGCCGCTGTGCTTGAGGAATCCGTAGCAGAGACGCCGCTCACGATTGCGGGCCCCGTAGTTGATTTATTCGATCCGGAGCTCCCGATTCTGCGAGAGGTTAGCATGGCTCCAGATGAGCAAGCCTTTTTGTTTGATGTGGAAAAGGGAAGGCCCGCACATGGGGGAGTCGAATGTATCGCAGCATCCTCACGAATTGAAGCGCTTGCACAAAGCGAAGCAGGTTTCGAGTTTCGAGTAAAGGGTCCCGAACACATACGGGCGGTGGCAAGATTCTATTGCCCGAAGAAGCCGGTATCAGCCATGCTGGCATGCAGCGGCAAAAAGGAAATCATCCTGTTCGAGTGGGATGCGGGATCTGAGACGGTTTTGCTGAAATACGAGCATCGCAGCGATGCGGACGTGGTTGTGAAAGTGAGATGGGAAAGCTGATCATAATTGAAAAAGGAGACTGTATATGCCATATGAGACGATCAGGCCGGAACAGCTGAAATCGATGCTGGAGGGTTGGAAGCAACAAATCTATACGCCATTGTCGGAGCTGCGCGTTCAAGCGTGGGTAACGCCGGAGCCAGTTTCCTTTGCGGAGCGGAGGTCTGGACGAATGGTAGAGCTCGCTCCAGGTGACCGTTGGGGGAGCTTATGGGATTGCGCATGGTTTCATTTCACCGGCCAGGCAGATGAATCCGTCAAAGGGTCGAAGCTCGTACTGTTGATTGATATTAATGGTGAGCTTTGCCTCGTTGACGATGAAGGTTCTCCCGTACAGGGGTTAACGAATATCAATTCGGAATTCGATTATTCGCTCGGTTTGCCAGGCAAGAGGGTCGTACACGTGAACGAAAGCGCAACGGGTCAGGAAGCTATTGACCTATGGGGGGATGCGGGCTGCAATGATTTGTTCGGACGGTACCGCAGCGGCACGCTGAAGGAAGCGGTGATCGCCGTTTGCCGCGAGGACTTAAGACAGCTGTATTACGATGGAGAAGTGCTTCTCGAGACAGCAGAGCGGCTTCCTGAGGGGTCAGCGCGGAAAACGCAAATTTTCCAGGCATTATATGACGTGTCGCTGCTGCTGACTGAACTGACGGATGAGCGCGTTGCTCGCGCGCGGGATATCCTTGGCAAACAGCTTGCGAAGCGAGGCGGCGATCCGGTGCTGACGGTCAGCGCGATCGGCCATGCGCATATCGATCTCGCATGGCTGTGGCCGATCCGGGAAACCATTCGCAAGGGAGCAAGGACCTTCTCGACGGCGCTGCGCATGATGGAGCGCTATCCCGATTATGTCTTTGGGGCAAGCCAACCTCAGCTTTACGAATGGATGAAGCTTTATTACCCGAAGCTGTTCGAAGAGATCAAGCAGCGCGTGCGCGAGGGACGATGGGAGCTGCAGGGCGCAATGTGGGTGGAAGCCGATACGAATGTGCCGAGCGGCGAGTCGCTTGTCCGGCAAATTTTGTACGGGAAGCGATATTTCCAGAAGGAGTTCGGGCAGGAGATGAAATCGCTATGGATGCCGGATGTGTTCGGATATACGGCAAGCTTGCCGCAAATGCTGAAGAAATCCGGCGTTGACTACATGATGACGCAGAAGCTGTCTTGGAGCGTGTACAATAAGCACCCCCACCACACCTTTATGTGGGAGGGTATTGACGGCTCGCAGGTGCTGATGCATATGCCGCCGGAGGATACTTACAATAGTCCGGCTGCGCCGCGCTCGGTCATAAAGGCGGAAACGGAGTATTTGGACAAAAACGTGTCAGAGCAATGCCTCATGCTGTTTGGTATCGGCGATGGCGGAGGCGGTCCGGGTGAGGAGCATTTGGAGAGGCTCGCCCGCGAGAAGAACCTGCTTGGCCTCAGTCCGGTGGTGCAGCAGCATTCTTCCGAATTTTTCGAAAAACTGAATCAAGGATCGGAACGGTATTCCTCTTGGCGAGGAGAGCTGTACTTAGAGAAGCATCAAGGGACGCTGACGAGCCAAGCAAGAAACAAAAAGTATAACCGGAAGCTAGAGAAGGCGCTGCGAGAGCTGGAATTTGCTTCGGTGCTGGCTGGTTTGACAAACGGATACCGTTATCCAGCCGAAGAGCTGGAGGAGATTTGGAAGGAAGTGCTGCTGTACCAGTTCCATGATATTTTACCAGGCTCCTCCATTAAACGGGTGTATGATGAGTCGCTGGAGAGATACGCGATCTTACAAAGACGAGTTAATCAAATGGTATCAGATACCTATCGTTCCGTAGCTGGCCAATTGCAAGCAGAATCAGAAGGAGAACAGCTTGTCGTCTTTAATTCCTTGCCTTGGGAGCGGAACGAATGGCTGAAAATAGACGGGCAGTGGCAGCATGCCATCGTACCGCCAATGGGCTATGCGGTGGCAGGATCGCGCATGCCTGGAGCCGAAGCAGAGGTAGCAGTCGCGGCGGATTCGATGACGGCATCACCCGTTCGGGAAGCGCGGGCTTCAGAAGCCCTTATGCGCATAGAGAATGATTTGCTTGCGATTACTTTCGCGGAATGCGGTGCCATTGCCTCGATTTATGATAAGGAGCATCAGCGCGAGGTTGTAGCTTCGGATGAGAGGGCCAATGAGCTTCGCGTTTATTATGACTCAGGCGATGCGTGGGATTTCCGTCAGGATTATCGCTTAACAGAAAATCAGTTCATGCTTTTAAGCGATGCGGTTGAATTCTCGGATGGTCCCTCGGCAGGCGTTATCCAAAGGTATGCATTCGGGGCATCTACGCTAACGCAAAAGATCGTGTTGATGGAAGGAAGCAGAAGGATCGACTTCGTCACGGATGTCGATTGGCGGGAAACGGGCAAAATGCTGCGCACTTCGTTTCCGGTAAATGTCCGGTCTGACACTGTGAGCTGCGAGATTCAGTTCGGTTATTTGAAACGGCCAACTCATCGGAATACGATGTGGGATTATGCGAAAGACGAAATTTGCGCGCATCATTGGGTGGATTTGTCGGATCCGGGTTACGGTGTAGCGCTGCTTAATGATTGTAAGTACGGACACAGAGCGGAGGGCAGCGTGCTGGATCTGAACCTGCTGCGCAGCACCACGAGCCCAGATCCAGAAGCAGATCGCGCGGAGCACTCTTTCACTTATTCTCTTTACCCGCATAACGGAAATCATGTACAGGCGGAAGTTTATAAACGAGGCTATGAGCTCAATATCCCACTTCAGGCAGTGGCTGTTTCACGCACGGAGAGCCCGAGCAAGCTCGCACCTTTGCTGACCATTCTAAGCGCGGATCATCCGAACGTGATGGTGGAAACGGTGAAGAAGGCAGAGGACGGAAGCGATCTTATCGTACGTCTATACGAAGCGGCCGGTACGAGCGTTGAAGCTGCATTAAGTCTTGGCTTTCATACCGATGAGGCGTGGCTGGTCGATTTGATGGAAGAGAACATCCAAACGGTGCCGGTTGCAAACGGGAAAATAGCATTATCCTTCGCTCCGTTCGAGATTAAGACTTTGCGATTGACGAATCAAGCGATGACGCTATAGGGAAAGGAGAAAGGGCTTATGAGTTCATCTCTGCTTTGGAAGAAGATCTGGCAGCATAAAGTGTTTTATTTCTTTCTGCTGCCGGGTCTCGCCTGGTTTTTCATCTTTTCTTATGTCCCGTTATTCGGCATCCAGGTCGCATTCCGCGACTATACATTTTCGGGAGGCTTTACCGGTAGTCCATGGGCGGGGCTGAAATATTTCCAACAATTTTTCGATTACTACAAATTCGAGCAAATTCTCCGCAACACGATCATTATCAGCTTCTTGAAGCTGTTCATCGGATTCCCGATGCCGATCCTGCTCGCGATTTTACTGAATGAGATACGAAGCATTAAATTTCAGAAAACCGTGCAAACGCTTTCTTATTTACCGCATTTCGTGTCCTGGATCGTCGTAGTTACCCTCATGCAGCGGCTCCTTTCCCTACATGGGGGACCAGTCAACGAGCTGCTAATCGCTTTAGGGATGGAGCCTGTCCAATTCTTATACAATACCTCCTGGTTCTATCAGGTTATTGTGGGCTCGGACATTTGGAAGAGCATCGGGTGGAACTCGATTATCTATATGGCCGCTATTGCCGGCATCGATCAACAGCTGTATGAGGCTGCGAAGATCGACGGAGCAAATCGGTTTCGGCAAATTTGGCATGTGACTTTACCTGGCGTGCGCAATATCGCGATTATTCTATTCATTCTATCGATTGGCAGCTTGATGAGCGCAGGCTATGAGCAGCTGCTGCTCCTTAGCGGTCCGGCTACGGCGGGAATCGGCAGCGTGCTGGACGTACATGTAATTCAATCCGGCATTAGCGAGGGCAGGCTAAGCTATGCGGCAGCGGTCGGCTTGTTCCAAAGCATTATCGGCTTGGTTCTCATTTTGGCGGTCAACCGCATTGCCCGCAAGGTTAGCGACGTATCCCTCTTCTAAAGGAAGTGACGAGATGAAACGCCATTTGTCCATATTTACGATCCTTAACTATATCTTTCTGGCTTTGGTCGGATTTTCGATGATCTATCCATTCATTTATATTTTGGCGTACTCGCTTAACGACGGGAAGGACTCCATGCTTGGTGCTTTATACTTCCTGCCCCGCAAGCTTACGCTGGACAATTATGCGGAGGTATTCGAAAACGCGAGAATTTGGCAGGCTTACAAAATCACGTTGGCCCGAACGCTGCTTGGCACATTGCTGCATGTAGGGCTAAGCACGCTGATGGCTTATGCGCTGTCCAAAAAATCGCTGCCGGGAAGATCGTTTTTCGCTTTCTATATTTTCCTGCCGACCATATTCAGCGCGGGCTTCATTCCGTTTTTCATCACGCTTCAAAAGTTGCATCTCATCAATACCTTTTGGGTATATGTCATTCCGATGCTATTCAATTTCATGCATATTGTCATCATACGAACCTTTCTGCAAGGCATCCCGGAGGAGCTCGAGGAATCCGCGCGAATTGACGGATACGGAGATTTTCAGATTTTTATGCGCATCATTTTGCCTCTGTCAGGTCCCGTGCTTGCCACCATCTCCTTGTTTATCGGGGTTGCCCATTGGAATGATTGGTTTACGGGAGCCTATTACGTCTCGGATAAATCCTTGATTCCCGTACAAACCTTGCTTCAGGAAATGCTTACGCAAGCGGAAGCACTGTCTTCCTCGATGCAGCGCTCAGCGCAGCAGGGCGGCCAGACGATAAGCGCAAGCGCAGGCGGGTCAACGCCTGAATCGCTGCGGATGGCTCTGCTCGTTATTACCGTTTTCCCGATTCTGTGCATCTACCCGTTTTTGCAGCGGTATTTCGTAAAAGGTGTCATGATCGGGTCTGTCAAAGGATAACGGTCTTCTCGAAGGACTTTATCATATTTTTCTAATTTGAGATGGAGGGGTAATATGAGGAATTTGGGATTAAAAGGGGCAAAGCTGTTTCTTGCAGCCGTTCTATTTTCTGGGGTACTGGCTGGATGTGCGAACAAGGATGATGCTAATAACGAGGCAAGCGAAGGAGCTTCCAGCACGAAGGAAGTGACGCTGAAAGTGCTTCATAACTGGAATGGTTCAAGCGGCGCCGAAGTGGATATGACCCCGGTGGAGAAGGTGATAAAAGAGAAGACCGGCGTCACGGTAGAATGGGAATATACGACAGGCAGCGAAACGGAAAAGGTCAATGCGATCTTCGCAACGCAAGATTTGCCAGATATTTATACGGGACCTGCTTGGGGAGGCGAGCTTGACGGCATCATTAAAGCAGCCAAAGAAGATCAACTGGTCGACTTCTCGGATAAGCTGGACAAATACCCGAATTTAGCAAAATCGATTGCCAAAGAAAATGTGCCTCCTGCTTTGTACGAGAAAGGCATTGACGCCTATGACGGCAAGAAATACCTGCTGCTGCAAAACCAGCCTGCCACCGACAAGGACGGTACGGATTGGTTATACGGTTTTTATGTGCGCAAGGATATTGCGGAGGCCGTAGGCGTCGATCCGCAATCGGTTAAAACCAAAGAAGAGTTTTACCAATTCCTGAAGAAAATCAAGGACGCGAATCTCCAAGCCAACGGCCAGCCGGTCATTCCGCTCGGCGGGTTCAGCAATGGCTGGGCCGTCGGAATAGCCAATACGATGTTTTACGGCGGTGCCGGATATGTTGACAATGGAGACGGAACAATCGAGAACAGCTTCTTCTCGAAAGGTTATGACGATTACACCTTGTATTACCGCAAGCTGCTGTCAGAGGGTCTTCTTGACGCGGAAGCGTTCACCCAAACGGATCCAATCGCGAAGGAAAAAATCGTGCAAGGGCGCGTAGCCATCCTTGCCGCGCATTATCCTGCCATCCTCGACGCAACGAAGGAGTATGTGAAGGCGAATCCGGGCAGCGACTTTATACCGGTTGGACCTCTTGAACGCGCGGGAGCGGAGCCGGATCGCCCAGTCGATCTAGGGATTCAAGGCAATAACGTGACAGCGATTACAAAAGCCTGCAAAGATGTGGATGCCGCGCTGCGCCTGCTCGATTATCTCGCTTCCGATGAGGGCTTCATGCTCGTTCGCTATGGGGTGCAAGGCGTCCACTGGGATATGGAGAACGGTAAGCCGACAGCGAAGAAAGAATGGTTCGATAAATTTGCAGCTGATACGTCAGGCAAGCTGACTGCCCGCAAAAACGAAGGCCTCGAGATCGGCTTCTCCTCCATGTCGGGCATGGATCGCATCAACTCGGTTGCCGGCGGCGATATATGGCTCGATCAAGAGCGCATTGCCGCGATGGATCATGCGCGTGAAATTTTGCGACCGAATGGCATTAAGGTGATTACGGCTTACAATCCTGGCGACGTCATCATCAAATCCGACAAGTGGGAAATGTTGAAGCCTTCGATGGACAAAACAAATGACGCTTGGAAAGAAGCGGTTTATGCCAAGTCGGATGAAGCGGCGCTGAAGATCTTGAATGAGCTGCGCGAGCAATTGAGGAAAACAGGCTATGACGAAGCGATGAAATTCACTAACGAAAACCTAAAGGGCAAAGAAGTCGTTACGATGCAGTTGCCGAATTAATAAGACCGAGGGGGGAGCCTGACTGCTCCCCCTTAGCAACACCAGACGTTTATAAAAATGAAGAAAAAGGAGATGCATATGGTGTCGCACTCGTTTAGACCCCCTTCCGTCCCTCTGATTACGGTAGATCCTTATTTTAGCGTATGGTCGGCATCGGATCATTTGTACGATGATCATACGAGACATTGGACGAATAAACGCAACAGCATGACTGGCATCATTCGGATTGACGGCAATGCCCGCGTGTTCATGGGAAAATTAGAGTTGAATGAGCATGCGAGTGGCGGACAACCAAACGTAATGGTACAGAAGGACTTGAAGGTTGAGGCTGTGACTAGCACGTATACGTTTGAAGTCGAAGGCGTCGAGCTGGAAGTGTTATTCACTAGCCCGCTGCTGCTGGACGATCTGGATTTGTTGTCGAGGCCTGCTTCCTATATGACCTTCCGCGTTCGTTCAATAGATGGCAAGCCGCATGAAGTCAAAGTCTATATGGATATCTCCGCCGAATTATGCGTGAATACGACGGATCAAAGGGTAGGCTGGTCGCGTAAAACAATCGACGGCGGCATAGAGGCTATGCGAATAGGTACGGTAGAACAGCCCGTTTTGGCACGAACGGGCGATGATACGCGCATTGATTGGGGCTATGTGTATTTGGCCATTCCGCAGCCTGACAAGCAAGAAACAACGATACATTCCTATCAAGCCAGAGAAAAATTTATGCAAGACGGCCATCTGCCAAGAGGCGATGATGAAGCACAACCGCGGTCTGCGGAGGAGCAGACGCCGGTGATGGCTGCTGTATTGGATTTTGGCCTGGTACAAGATCGGCAAGTCTCGCAATATGTGGTTGCCGCATATGACGATATCCATTCCATCGAATATTTCGGAGAGAAGATGAATGCTTATTGGCGGAGAAATGGGATGAGCTTTGAGGAAATGCTCGTTTTGGCAGTTGCGCAATATGAAGAAATACAAGCCAAATGCGAAGCATTCAACAGAATGCTTACGGAGGAGAGCCGTACAGTAGGAGGGAGTCATTACAGTGACATATTATCGCTCTCCTACCGGCAGGCCATCGCGGCGCATAAGCTGGTCAACGATGAGAACGGCGAGATTTTATTTTTCTCCAAAGAAAATTTCAGCAATGGCTGCATCGCCACGGTAGATGTGAGCTATCCATCGATTCCGTTGTTTTTGCTTTATAATCCAGAGCTGGTTAAAGGGATGCTCAGGCCTATATTCAGATATGCGGGCAGCGCAGCTTGGCGATTTCAATTCGCACCGCATGATGTAGGCTGTTATCCGATTGCTAACGGTCAGGTCTATGGGGAGAATGAGCTGGAGAACCAAATGCCGATTGAGGAATGCGGCAATATGCTCATTATGGCGGCTGCCGTTTGCTCGTACGAGCAGAATGCTGACTTTGCGAGGGAGCGCTGGGCGCTTCTGACCGAATGGGCGGGTTACTTGAAAGAAAACGGCATGGACCCTGCCAATCAACTGTGTACGGATGATTTTGCCGGTCACTTGGCCCATAACACGAACCTCTCTATTAAAGCGATAAACGGTATCGGGGCATATGCGATTCTGTGCAGGATGTTGGGAAAACCGGAGGGAGCCGCCTACTACGATGCTGCAAAAGAAATGGCGGATAATTGGATGAGCATGGCAAGTGCAGGGGATCATTACAAGCTGACGTTTGACAGCGCCGAGGAGAGCTGGAGTCTTAAATACAATCTCGTGTGGGACCGGCTGCTTGGGCTTAACTTATTTCCTCAGCAGGTCATTGAACGAGAAAACCGGCATTACGCAGCTAAACAAAATAAATTCGGCACTCCGCTCGATAGCAGGAATACCTATACCAAGCTCGATTGGCTCGTATGGAGTGCTTCGACGTTAAGCTCCAAAGCGGAATTCGAGCAAGCGATAGCTCCGATCTGGCATTTTTTGAATGAATCGCCAAGCCGTGTTCCCGTAACCGATTGGTACGATACGAAAACCGGCGCGCAGCTCAATTTCCAGAACCGTTCCGTTGTCGGCGGCCTATTTGTCCGATTACTAAAACCGATTACGCAATCATAAAGCGAAGGGCTTCCAGTTCGTCATGCAACATGACGGCGGAAGCCCTTTTCTTTTATTCTTCCTTATGAACGGTATTCTGCTCGGGTGATGCATCAGCGGATATTTTATCCTTTACGTATTCGTCTTGGTCGCTGCCCCAGACAAAATCGTAATTTGTCATATCCGGTTTGTAGGCTTCTTCTTTCTGTTTTTCTTCCATAGGCTCAGCTCCTTTCATGCTAGTGTGTGCTATGAAATGGGAAATTAGTCAAATGGCGAATAAGCGATTCTCTCATGCTTGAAAAATACATTGACACCGCTCGTAGAGGAATGATAACATTTTTCTTCCAAATCATGTACGGAGGTACAAAAGGTGATTATCGTAAAGGGCTTATCCAAAGCCTATCAGGTGGCAAAGCGTTCATCAGGCGTCAAAGAGGCGATGAAGGCATTATTCAAAAGGGAATACAAGGTTGTGGAAGCGCTTAACGACATTTCCTTCACGATTGAGCCAGGTGAGATTGTCGGCTATATCGGACCGAATGGAGCGGGGAAATCAACAACGATTAAAGTCATGAGCGGCATTCTAGTTCCGGACGGCGGTACGTGTACGGTCATGGGCTATACGCCATGGAAGGACCGCGTGCAATATGTGAAGCATATCGGAGTTGTATTCGGACAGCGTTCGCAGCTGTGGTGGGATGTGCCGGTTATCGATTCGTTCGATTTGCTGCGAGATATTTATAAGGTGCCTGAAGAAGAGTATCAGAGTACGCTGGCGCTGCTAACCGAGACGCTTGAGCTGCAAGAAATTATTCACATGCCGGTGAGGCAGCTTAGCCTAGGCCAGCGAATGCGCTGCGAAATCGCCGCTTCGCTGCTGCATAGCCCAAGCGTCCTGTTTTTGGATGAGCCAACGATCGGCCTGGATGCAGTGTCCAAAATTGCGGTGCGGCGTTTTATCCGTACGATTAATGAAGAGAAGGGCGTTACCGTCATTCTAACCACGCATGATATGAATGACATTGAAGCCCTTGCCAATCGGATTATCCTTATCGGCAAAGGCAAGCTGCTTTATGACGGCAGCTTAAGCGCCATTCGCGATCAGTTCGGAACGTTAAAAACGATGACGGTCGTATACAGCCATCATGCCGAGCTGCTCAAGGTAGAAGGCGCGGTTTTAGAAGCCTGGTCGCCGGAGCGCGCCGTGCTAAGCGTAGACACTTCGCGGACTGTCATCAGCGACGTGCTGATCAGCTTGTCCAAGCAGGTGGAGATTCTTGATGTTGCGATTGACACGCTGCCAATCGAAGATATGATCATTCAGCTCTATAAGGAGCATCAGCTATAATGAGAGCTTACTTATCGGTGTTTAAGCTGCGACTGACGAATGGATTGCAGTACCGCACGGCAGCGCTTGCCGGCGTTGCCACGCAATTTTTCTGGGGCTTTATTATTATTATGGTATTTGAAGCGTTCTATAGCGGTACGGTAACAGAGCCGCCAATTACGCTGAAACAGCTCATCACCTATGTATGGCTGCAGCAGGCATTCCTTGCTTTTATTATGCTGTGGTTTCGCGACAATGAGCTCTTCCAGCTCATTACATCGGGCAACATCGCGTATGAGCTATGCAGACCAAGCGGCATATACGGTTTATGGTACGCGAAGCTGCTGGCGCAGCGACTATCGAGTGCGCTGTTGAGAAGTATGCCTATCCTGGCCGTTGCGCTTCTGCTGCCTGAACCGTACCGGCTGCCGCTGCCGGCTGATCCGGCTGCTTTCATATTATTTGTGTTTGCATTGTTGCTGGGCCTATGCTTGATTGTTTCGCTTTCCATGCTCATGTATATATCCGTATTTATAACCTTATCGCCAGCAGGCTCGCTGCTTATGTTCGGCGTCATTGGCGAGTTTCTCTCCGGTATGGTGATTCCCGTGCCGCTTATGCCGGATTGGCTGCAAAGCATCGTGTACGTGCTGCCGTTCCGCTGGACTGCCGATTTTCCGTTCCGTGTCTATTCCGGTCATATCGAAACTAGCGAAGCGTTAATCGGGATCGCGATCCAGTTGGTTTGGCTTGTCCTACTGATCACAATCGGGAAACTCGCAATGGCCAAAGTATTGCGCAACGTAGTCGTAAATGGAGGGTAAGCAGATGAAGCTGTACGGGAAATATATCGAGGTTTTGTTTAAATCACAAATGCAGTACCGAACATCGTTTTGGCTGCTTGCTTTCGGCCAATTTCTCATTCCGTTCTCGGTACTCGCCGGGCTTTACTTCATGTTTGAACGCTTCGGCCAAATTAGGGGGTGGGAATTCTCTGAGGTCGCGCTGTGCTTCTCCATTATTCATATGTCATATGCGATAAGCGAATGTTTCGCAAGAGGGTTCGATTCTTTCTCGGCTCTCGTTGGCAATGGTGACTTCGATCGCTTCCTTGTCCGTCCCCGCAGCACCGTATTGCAAGTTCTCGGCTCCAAATTCGAATTTTCTCGAGTAGGCAAGCTCGCTCAAAGCATAATTGTACTGGGATGGGCGGTAGGCCAGCAATTAGCGGACTGGACGATGCTGAAGGGACTTGTGCTGCTTTTTATGATTGTGAGCGGAGTGTTCGTTTTTACGGGGATCTTCATACTTGCGGCAACCATGTGTTTTTGGACGGTGCAGGGACTGGAGATCGCTAATATCTTCACCGACGGCGGACGGGAAATGGCACAGTATCCGCTAAATATTTACCAGAAATGGGTAACGCGGTTTTTCACGTTCATTATTCCGTTTGGCTGCGTGAATTATTTGCCTTTGCTTTATTTGCTGGACAAAACGACGGGCAATCCGCTGCCCTATATGCTGGCTCCGCTCGCTGGCATCCTTTTTATCGTTCCGTGCTTGTTGGTGTGGCATGTGGGAGTCCGCCATTACCGTTCAACCGGTTCATAGAAGATGACGATTTGGTTACAGCGGCAGGGAAATGCAAAGTCGTGTGGAATCCTTACCCTTAACAAAAAACGGAGCAGAGAAGGGGGATCAGCAGGATGAAAGCAATAGAGGTTAGCGAGCTTGCGGCGCAATTTTCGCTGGAGGTGCTCGCAGGCGTCAACCAGCTTGACCGAAAGATCATGAAGGCAAGGGCCTATCGTCCGGGGCTTGAATTCGTCGGTTATTTCGAATTTTTCCCGCAAGAGCATATACAGATACTAGGCAAGAAGGAAATTACCTACTTGCACAGCTTAAGCGAGAACGAACGCAATCACCATATCGGAAATATCGTCAAATACCATCCGCCTTGCTTTGTCGTCACCGCAGGACAAGAAGGGCTGAAATATTTGACCAAATATTGCGACCAGGAGGGAATACCTTTGCTGCGCACGAATGTGGCTACGGCACAGTTCCTCGGCATGCTGGACGCTTACCTACTCAAAACGCTCGCGCCTGAGATCTCCATACACGGCATATGTTTAAACGTGTCCGGTATTGGCATATTGCTGCGCGGGAAGTCCGGCATAGGGAAAAGCGAAACCGCGCATACGCTCATAAGACGCGGGTCCAGACTCGTCGCGGACGACATTGTCGTGCTCAAGAAGCTGAGCTCGCGCACGCTGCTTGGAACGCATAACGAGAAAACCAAGGAATTTCTTGCGCTGCGCAGCATTGGGCTCATCAATGTTGTGAGATTATATGGAAGACAGGCCTTCCAGGATGAAACGAGGATCGTCCTCGACATTGAGCTTACCAAATGGCGAGACAACGAGCTCAACAATGATTTGGAGCTTGAGCCGAAATTTACGGAATATATGGGTGTCCAAATCCCGCATATCGAAATCCAGCTGCAGCCGGGACGGGACGTCGCAGGTTTAATTGAAGCAGCTGCGAACAATTGGTATTTGAAGCAGCAGGGATACAGCGCACTGGAAGAATTCATGAAAAGGCTGGAAGTCGAGTAAGCTAATAAAGTCAAGGCAGCTTTGTCCCTTTACGCATGATGATCATGTAAACAACTACCCATTGAGAGTCAAAACATGATACACTATGAGCAGAGAAAGCTCATCCTAGCGCACAAGTCCTGACAGATTCGAAGGAGGAAATCGCGTGGAAAACTGCTCAATCGTATCAAAGCCAGCCCTTCATTTGGCAGGCATTAGCTATTGCGGACCTTATTCATCCTTTCCGGATGAGGCAATTAGGCTGCAAACCGAGTTTTTGACGCGCAAGCATGAGCTGAACGACGCTGTCAAATCAACGGTGCTGTACAGCCCGTATTTCGGCAATGAGGCATTCGCTACCTACTGGGCTTGTTATGAGGTTCAACATCTGGAGGAAGTTCCCCCAGGCATGGTGCAGTTCACGATCCCCGAGCATCGATACGCGATGGTCGCCTGTTCCAACAAAAGAATCGGCGAAGGATACGAGCAGCTTAATGCGTGGATAAGCGAGATGCGGTTAGAGAAACAGGATAACGCGGTTTCGCTGGAATTGTTTTATATTGACGAGCATCATTTGGAGGAAGAGCCGGTCGAGCTGCTCATTCCCCTCAAAGGATAACCCATATAGAGTGCTTGCGCGCAAGTGGAACGGAGAACGGCATACCTGCCGCTTGCTTCGGATCCAATTGCGAAGGCAGGCACTTTTTATTTGCAAGCCGACAGGGAGGGGAGAGGATCGTGCATTCGGTTAAAGACAATGGCGCTGTACGACATAGCAGTCTGGTCGTGCTGCTCCTATTCGGCCTATTGACTGGGGCGCTGAGCGGAGTCATTCTCGGCTTGGTGATGAAGCTGCTTGGGCAATTAACCGGAACAGGCGTTTATGTTCTTCTCCTTAACGTTGATTTTATTGGCTGGCTTCCGGGCATTCGTTCAGAGCTGTTCGAGTTTTTGCTTCATTTGTCGGCAGCGCTGCCTTTGGGCATTCTTTTTTTGGCCATGCTTAGAATTTGGAGCTCGCCGCTAAAACTGGGACTCGGGATGGGCACGGCCATCGCCTGTTGTACGTGGATACCGTTGACACAGCTTTCAGAGAGAACGCCTTCGACGCTGGACGGGGCTGCTTTAATGATGTGGATTTCGGGCCATCTTATATATGGTTCTGTTCTAGCTGCGTTAGGATACATATGGATGAAGAGAGGTTGGGAAAAAGCATGAGCTTTGATCTATACATCGTAGACGCATTTACGAAAGAACGCTTTAAGGGAAATCCGGCTGCTGTATGCTTCGTGAACGAGCCGCAGCCTGAAAGCTGGATGCAGCAGGTTGCGATGGAAATGAATTTATCGGAAACGGCATTCGTGAGTCCGTCAGAGGATGGCTGGGGATTGCGCTGGTTTACGCCGCAGGCGGAGGTTGATCTATGCGGCCATGCCACGCTGGCGACTGCGCATGCGATGTGGCAATCCGGGAGATTGCAACCGGATGAAAAGGCGCGCTTCCATTCAAAAAGCGGCATTCTGACCGCTGCGCGAAACGGGGAATGGATACATATGGATTTCCCTTCAGAGCCGCCGCTTGCAACGGTTGCCCCAGAGGAGCTTATGCAGGGGCTTGGACTTATACCAAGGTTTGTCGGGCGAAATCGAATGGATTATTTCGTTGAGGTGGACAGCGAGGAGACGGTGCGAACGCTGCGGCCGGATTTCGCCTTGCTTGCCAGGCTTGACGCACGGGGCGTTATCGTAACGAGCAAGAGCGAAGACGCGCGTTATGACTTCATATCGAGAGCTTTCTATCCGGGAACCGGAGTTGACGAGGATCCTGTTACGGGTTCGGCCCACTGCGCTCTGGCACCTTATTGGGCCAAACGGCTGCGCAAGCATGAACTGACGGGATATCAAGCATCCGCGCGCGGCGGGGTCGTCAAGGTTAAGCCGGATGGAGACCGCGTCTTTATGTCGGGACAAGCTATAACCGTCTTAAAAGGTCAATTGGAGGGATGAGCATATGTTCATGATGAAGCTCCCCAAGGAGCAGAAAGAACAGTTAACCGGAAAGATACAGCAATACTTCGAGCTGGAGCGTTCAGAAACGATTGGCTCGATCGCAGCGGAACAGCTGCTCGAGTTCGTAATTCAAGAGATTGGCCCCCATCTATATAACCATGCCATTAGCGATGCTCGGAAAGCTGTCCTAGAACGCATGCAAACGCTTGAGGACGAGCTTTATGCCCTTGAGAAGCCGATTGTGACTAAACGATAGAAGTAAAAACCCAACAGCCAATTCACGTTAAAGCTGCACACCGATTTGTATGTAAGTTGAACGTAAAAAATGAAGGTTAAGCGAAGCGAGAAGATCGTTCTGGAGAAACGAAGTGTTCGCCTTTGCAGCCCCCATATTCTTACCTTTACATGTCTAATGAGATCAAAGAATCTGGCTGCAACAGCGATCGTAAGTACGATCTACTCGCGCAGCGCCCAAAACGCAAATTTTCAGTTCAACTTATATGGCAAATTTGCTTTTTCCTTCCCTTATGCGTTATGCTATTATAGATACGAACATAAGTTCTTATTTGTGGTGGGGTAGAAGCATAACGGGAGGAAGATGCAGCCATGGTTACGGATCGGTATGCAGAAATAGACGGAGTGATCGCTTATATTCACGATAATATTTATGAGCCGCTCCCGCTTTCGAAGTTAGCCGGTTATGCCGGATACAGCAATTTTCATTTCACGCGCATCTTCAAAGAGAGGACAGGCCTCTCTCCCTTATATTATGCATCCTCGCTTCGTTTGCAGAAGGCAAAGGATTTGTTGCTGCAAACCCATTTAAGCATTCGCGATGTCGGTTTGGAAATCGGCCAGCAAAGCCTCGGCACATTTACATCCAGATTTACGGAGAGGGTCGGCGTAGCGCCGTCAGAATTCCGCAATTCAAAGCTGCAAGCCAGCCAACAGCTGGATGCGCTGCAGCAGTTGAATAGCTGGCAGTCACTGTATGTGCCTTCGAAGCATATGGACCGAGTCGAGGGGAGCGTACAAGCCGTAGTGCCGTTCGAGGGAATCGTACTTATTGGGTTATTCGCGAGACCGATACCGGAAGGGCTGCCCCTGTACGGTACGCTGCTCTCTTCACTCGGCCATTTCTGTCTGACCGATGTTAAGCCAGGCATTTATTATTTGATGGCAACGTCCATTTCGTGGGGCACGCAGGCCAAAGATATGCTGCTCCCGCATGCGACACTTCGGACAAGATCGAAGGATCCCATTATCGTGACTGCGTACGATAACGTTCCATTTCAACAGGTTATGCTGCATGAACCGCGTGCGGATGACCCTCCGATCCTGATTTCCCTACCCTTGCTGATGAATAACTTTCTCAAGCGGATTATGCCTGCTGCCAGCTGTTAATACCGCAGTCAGGCAAGTGTTTTTTTAGAAGCCGACGTTGCTTTGAATTGCGTAACTTTGTTTTTGCCCGTTGTTTTCGAGAGGTACATAGCTTCGTCCGCCTGCTTGATCATCTCCTGTACGGCCTTGCTCTCCTTGGAGGTGCTGAAGCCGACGCTTATCGTAACCATCGTTTCCTGCTCCACTCTTCGACGGATTGATTCGGCCACGATCTCAGGCTTCACGCGCTCAGAGCTGACGCAACTGAGCAGCTCTTCCCCGCCATAACGCCCGGCAGCCCCAATCCCGCTTGATTCCTCTTTGATGATCTCGGCAACCTGCTTAAGCACGCCGTCAGCCTTGTGATGACCGTGCGTATCGTTTAATTTTTTGAAATTATCAATGTCACAAAAAATAATCGCCATCGATTTGCTGCCCTGGAGCAGCTGCTCTGCCTTGGAATAGAAATGCCGGCGATTATAGAGCCCCGTCAAGCCGTCCATAATGGAGGATTGATAGGTAAACATAAGCCGTTCGATCACCCATTCAAAGAGCAAGAGAAAGAGCAGGGTATAATAAACGATGGGAAGAAGCTGGCTAAGCGAGATTAACCAGAGCAGCGATTCGTGAAATACGTAGACATTAGCCAGTCGTGCCAGCTCGCTCGCGAAAAAGACGATCAAGCTTGCGTAATATTTAGAGCTAAGGTCAGCGCCTCTTGTGTCCAGCATGACCATAAGGATCACGATTAGCCCGTAAAAGTCGAGAGCAGGGAAGGTGACGGTCCCAGAGTGAACGGCCGACTCAGCCGTAATAGGCGAAAGAGCAATTTGTATGCCTGCAACGACCAGTGTCATCATACTCATAATGATAAAAGGGATCACTTTCAGCTCGGCTGAGCGATGAGTATATAATTTCATGAAAACAAAGTTTATAATAATAAATGAAATGATCTGCATGATCGTGAAGCTCAAATACAGATAAGGCGACAATGACCAGCCTGGGTAGGCGAGCGCGACCAGCAGGCATTGCTTGGCAATGATTAAGGGAATGGCCGTAATGAGCAAGCGATAGATCCGTTTGTTGCGGTAGCTTACATAAAGCCTGACCGACATGAAGAGCATTAGGATAAGGATGACGATAACAGCTGACGACGAGAGCAGCTGTCCGTTCGGGCCTGAGAGCCATTGTGTAATTGTCATGAGTTAACCACCGTTATCTAGTATTGGATGCCATAGCTTTACAGAAACATATGTTCTAATATATCATGTTTTACGGTAATCGAATAGCTGAGATATTTGTATGATGTTTGACCTCGAAAGGATGGGACGCATGAATATTTTACAAGCATTGTTTTTTCCACCGGAGCAGCCGGGCGGAGTATCTTCCATGATCCCGTACATTCAAGACCGTTTTATCAAGCTTGGCTGGCAAATGGAGTTGTTCTCATTGCCGAAGCGCGTACGCAGCAAAGGGCAAGAGGAGGTTCTATTCGAAACCTTCGACCACACGGTCTACAGCGGGAATATAATGGTAGACAAATATATACAAACCTACAAAGATTACGTATGGTGGACCAAAATGAGAATTAAAAAGCCATACGATATTATACATGCGCATCACCCGATTGCCGCGCTAGTTATGAAGCAGCTGTTCCCGGAAACACCGCTCGTCGTGACCATCCACTCCAGCTATGAGCGAGAGCTTATCTTGAACGGAAAAATCAAAGAGGGCGGTCCAGAGCATCTTTTTCTTATGAGCCTTTACGGAGAGCTGGAAGCGAAAGCGGATCATTTGCTTACGGTATCTGAATCTTTCCGATCCTATATTGCGCCTCATATCAACCATCCGGAGAAAATCAAGGTCATTCCGAATGGGTTTGATGAAAAAAGGTTTAAGCCGATTTCCCATGAAAATGCCGTCACGCAGCTCATTACCGTCTGCAGGCTCGTCCCAGCAAAGGGGCTCGACGTGCTCCTCCATGCCTGCGCAGAGTTGAAGCGGAGAGGGCATCCGTTCGTACTCCATATTATCGGAGACGGGCCGATTCGCGAAGAGCTTGAAGCATTGGCGGTCGAGCTGGACTTGTACGATGATATTATTTTTTATGGCTACATGCTGCATCCAGAGGAATTCATGCCGTTTTTTGACGTATTCGTGCTGCCGTCGCGAGCTGAAGCATTCGGTTCCGTATTCGCCGAAGCGGCTCTTTGCTGGCTTGCCCTTGTCGGAACCAATGTTGGGGGCATAGCGGAGCAAATCGAAGACGGCATCAACGGATTGCTTGTACCGCCTGAGAATCCGGAAGCACTTGCCGAAGCGCTCGAGAAGGTCGTTACCGACCCAGCTTATCGCTACCATCTGGCAAGAGCCGGCTCGGAGAAAGCCAAAAAGGTATATTCGTTGTCGAGGGTAATCTCGCAGCTGAAGAAGGTCTACGTTCATATGAAGCCGGAATAACGGTTTAATCTATGGGAATAGGTGGTGTCGCCGATGTCGGTACCGTTTCGTTTCATTCATGCGGCAGATTTGCATCTGGATAGCCCCTTTCGCGGGCTTGCCAGCGCACCTGCCCCAGTTAGGGAAGCTTTAATGGAATCAACCTTTGCAGCGCTTCGGGAGTTGACGCATGCTGCCATTCAGTACCAAGTGGATTTCATTGTATTAGCCGGGGATTTGTTCGATGAGGCGGACCGCTCTTTGCGGGCACAGCTTGCGCTTGTGAAGGAATGGTCGAAGCTTGAGGAGCATGGCATTGCCGTATATGTCATTCATGGGAACCATGATCCGCTGAGCGGGGCGCGCGCGGAGCTTAAGCTTCCGCCCAATGTTGTTGTTTTTGGATCGGATCAGATGGAATATCGGCCGGCCTACCGCAGAAGCGGTGAGCTGGCTGCCTTTATTTACGGCAGATCTTATGGCAGCCGGATCGTGACCGAGAATATGGCTGCCTCCTATCAGACTCAGCCAGAGGCACCCTTTCATATTGCGATGCTGCATGGCAACGTCGATGGCGACGGTACTCATGACCCCTATGCTCCGTGCGAGCTGCAGGAGCTAATCGGCAGCAAAGGCTTTGATTATTGGGCGTTAGGCCATATTCATCATCGCCGCGTCTTGCACGAGTATCCCCATGTCGTATATGCGGGAAACGTGCAGGGGAGAAACCCGCGTGAAACGGGTGCCAAAGGCTGCATGATGATCGATGTGACGGCTGCCAAAGCGTTGGAGCTTTCATTTGTCCCGCTTGACAGCGTGCGCTGGCTGGAGCGGAGCATCTCAATAACTGGCATTGGCAGCGAGCAGGAGCTGCTGCAGCTGCTTGAAGAGGCGATGGACCTCGCGCTGGCGGATTCGGATGGCCGGATGGTCATGCTGCGTTTGGTCTTGAATGGCCGAGGAGCGCTCCATCATAAGCTTACGGAGCCGGTCACTCGTGTGCTGCTTGAGCAGCTGCAAGAAGGAAAAGCCTTAGCCGCAGGTGAAGGGTGGATCCATGTCTATGCGCTCGAAGCGAATACGGGAGCCGAGATTCGTGCAGAGGAGCTTGAGGCTGAAGACAGCTTTGCCGGCGAGCTCTACCGGATGAGCACGGAGCTTTCGAAAGATAAGCTGAAATGGCGCGCATTCGCACAGGATGCGATAAAAGGCGCGGCCAATCATGCCAAGCTTGGAAGGCTGCTGCGCAGCGAATGGGAGGAGCTTCCGGAACAGTGGCTGGAGCAGGGCCGTGAGCTGGCTCTTGGCCTGCTGCTCGGCAATGAACGAGAAAGCTAAGAGGCTCTGTATCGTTTTACGTTAATCTACTTGGAGGAGACAATCGCATGAAGCTCTTGAAGGCTGAAATTGACGGATTCGGGCAGCTTTACGGCAAACAAATATCGCTTGATGCGCCTGTTATTGTTGTTTATGGACCGAATGAAGCAGGTAAAAGCACAATGTTTGGTTTTATTCGATCCATATTGTTCGGATTTGCGAAACGAACGCTGCCCAATGAGCGCCAGGAACCGATAAACGGCGGAAAACATGGCGGAAGGCTGATCGTTAGCGGTGCTGGCGAGGAGACTTTTTTCGTTGAACGTTATGCTGCGGATGCCTCTGGCAAGCTGATGCTGAGAAAGATTGCAGGCATGCCGGGTGAGACGCAGCCTGAAGCTGGTGCGCTAACGCAAGCGGAATGGGAGCGCGATTATTTGGGAGGTGTCAGCGAGAAGCTGTACCGTCAGCTTTTTGCGATTACGCTTACGGAGCTGCAGGAGGTAGGTGCACTGTCCGGTGATGAGCTTGGCCGTTATTTGCATCAAGCAGGCTGGGACAACGGCAAGGCGATCGCGGCGGCGGAGAGGCGCATTGCCCAGGAGATGGAGCAGCTGTTCAAGCCGCGCGGTACGAATCAGCAGATGAATCAGCAGTTGAAATCGCTTGACCAGCTCGATGGAGAGCTGCGCAAGCGCGAGGACGCGATCCTTGCCTTCAATACGCTAAACATGCAGACGGCAAGCGTGGATGAGTCACTGAGCCTGCTTGAGCAGGAGAAGCCTGAGAAGGAAGCCAGGCAAGCACTGCTAGGCAGGGCTGTATCTTCAAGGCGGATATGGCTGCGCAAGCAGCAGCTGCAGATCGAGAGGGAAACAATCGCATATGCAAGCGCGTTTGATGCCCTGGACGAAAAGAGCTGGGCGGAGCTGATTAGGCGAAGAATGGAGCTGGAGAGCGAAAGTGAGCAGCTTCGGCAGAAATCGCTGCTTCTCGAGCTTCAGCTTGAGTCAACCGTCTATGATGAGCGAATCATCAGGCTTACGGAAGAGACGGAGGTTTTGCTGCAAGCGTCGGAGCATATGCGACAGCTGAAGGATGATGCGCAGCTGATTGCGTCCGAGCTTAGCGAGCATGATGAAATGATTGCAAGATTGGTTAGCAGCATTGCGCCGGAATGGACGGAGCGACAGCTTCGCGAGCTGCATGTCACCGTTGCCGATCGTGATTACGCGAGGACTGCGAGGCAGGAGGAGCTTGACTACGCGCGAGCGGCGGAGCGGTTCGCGGCGGAGCTTGAGACGCTTAAGCAGCAGGAACGGGAAGCGTCGGCAGCTTTCGAGGAGGCGAGCTCAGCCGCCACGCGGGAGGCACAGCGGCGAGAGCAGCTTGGGGGCAGCACCGGGTTCGAGGTGCTGCCGCTTGCGCGAGATGCGCTGAAGGGGGCGTGGAACGCCCTGGACAGCGCGCTTCGCGAGTGGGAGCTCGAGCGGGTGCGCTCTGCCGGAGCGGGCTCCGCGAGCGATAGCGCTGCGGGCGTCGGGACGGCGGCAGCGGGGCGGGGCGGAGCCGGCCTGCTGTGGGCCGCGGCGGCGGGAGCGGGCGGAGCCGCGCTGGCGCTTGGGGCTGCGGCGCTTGCCGGGGCAGGCGGCGGAGCGGGGATTGCCGCGCTCGCGCTTGCCGGGGCGGCGCTTGTGCTTGCCGCTGCAGCTATGCTGGGGAAGCGGAACGGCAGAAGCAGAAGCTACCGCGGCAAGGGAAGCAGCCAGCAGGCATTAAGCCAGATGGAGCAGCGAGTGCATCATCGGTTGGAAGCGCTCCTGAAGCAGCCAGAGGCAGCGGCAGCTGCTTTGCTCGCTGCCAAGCATGACAGCTCGCCAGAGCAGGTGCTCGCAGCTGAGCAGGCACGGACGCAGCTTCGCGCTGCCGTGGATCAATGCCTCGAGGCGCTGCAGAACAGCGAGCGCCTCGACAATAGCCGCAGCGAGCTCGCCCGCCGCCTGGACCGGCTGCGCGCGCACGCTGCAAGCCGCAGCGAGGCAGCCGCCACCGCCGCGCATAGCCGCCAAGCCGCCGCCGGGCAATGGGCCGGCTGGCTTGCAGCTCGCTCGCTGCCGGCGGGCATGTCACCGGCAGCTGCGCTGGAAGCCTTCGAGCTCGCCGAGCAAGCTTTGCAGCGGCTCCAGCAATATGACCGCTTGGCGGCAAAACAAGCCGCCGCTGCCAAGCAGCTGGCAGCATATGCCGAGCATGCCGCCAAGCTTTGCGGGCATCTCGAGGAAGCGAAGGCGCAGCTTGCGGCTGACCCCACGCTCGCGCTGCGGCTGCTGCATGCGGATATTCGCCGGCATGCAGCAGCCATGCAGGAATCGCGCGGCATACAGTCGCGCCAGAATGAGCTGGCAATCGCGCTGCGGGCAGCAGATCAGCAGCTGCAAGAAATCGCCAACCAGATGGAATTGCGATTAACGGAAGCCGGGCTTGCAAGCCAAGCCGAATACGAGCTGGCGATCGAGCACCGCCAAGCGTTACGGGACCTTGAGCTTGAATTGTCCAAGCTTGCGCTTGAGCTTACCGCGGGGATGTCCAGTGAAAGGGCGCTGGCGCTGGAGGAATTGTATGGCTCTTACGATGAAGACGAGCTGCAAGCCATGCAAACGGAGTCGCAAGCAGAGATTCAGGCGTTGGAGAATGTGAAACGGGAGCTTTTGGAGCAAAGGGGCAGGCTCAGGCAATCGCTTGATCTGCTCCTGCGGGAAGAGGAGCATCAGAAGCTGCTCTCCGACAGGGAAATGACAATTGCGAGCTTGGCGAAGGATGCGGAGCGTTATGCGGTGCTAGCGGTTAGTTCTGCTTTGATAAGCAAAACCAAACGTATTTTTGAAGAGGAACGGCAGCCTGTCGTGCTAAGGAAAGCATCTGAACTTATCGCAAAATTGACGGATGGCAAGTATATTCGGGTGTTATCGGCACCAGGCGAGCCTGGCATCAGGCTGGAATCGTCCGAAAGGCGAATCATTGACAGCGGAATGCTCAGCAGAGGTACGGCGGAGCAGGTATATCTAGCCATGCGGCTGGCTTTGGCTGAGGAAGCCTCGCGTGGCGCCAAGCTTCCTCTTATGTTGGATGATGTATTCGTTAACTTCGATCGGAGCCGGCTGCAAGCCGTTACCGGATTGTTGTCGGAGCTGTCCCGTGAACGGCAAGTGATCATCATGACCTGCCACGAGCATGTCCGCGACGCGATTCTATCAAACGTAGAGGATGCTTTGTTGGTGCAGCTATAACATTACCGGTAAAAGCGTTTGGATAGACTCAGTTTGCCGATACTCGTTTGCGAATGATGAGTATGAGCCAGCCGAAGCTGATCAGCCCAAATAGTGGATACAGCGTGGACAGCAGCATGCCGAAGCCGATTTGACTGGCTACATAACAGATGGCAAGGATAAGCAGAACGATTAAGCTGCGGGCCCATTTGAGTCGCTCATGGAGCTGAAGGGTCAAGCCGTAAATGTCGGCAATCAGCGTAGTGAAGATCTCTGCGAAAATAATAAAAATATAAATGAACTGCACGCTAGGACCGAGCTGGCGCGCGATTCCGCCCATCGGAATGGCGAATTGCTGGATGCCCGGCATATGAACCGATAAGGCAATGTGACCAGCTAGCAGCATAAATCCGATGCCAATGCCGCCGACCCATGATCCGGCAATGATGACTTTTCTGTCATTGATTTCTGCGCCTAGCGGGACGAGCACGGCCTGAGACATGGACAGATTAAATGCCGTGTACAGAAAAGGCGAAGCCCATGCGGCCCATATGGAATGGTCGCTAGCGAGCGTAAGGAATTTGTCTGCTCCAGGAGTGTGGAACGTGTCGATCATAATGAGCACCGTAAAAAGAAGCATGACCGGCACGACGATGGCGTTAACCGTCAGAATAGCGTTCATGCCCTTTCGCAGCAGGAAGTAGCAGGCTGCAATCGTAATGAGCAAACCGGATTGATACGAAATATTCCAATGCTCGTAGAAGATGGTGCCAGCACCGGCGAGCATGACGGCCGTTACGCCAAGCAGCACAACCAGCATGAAATGGCTAATCAGCCTGCCGTACTTATCGCCGAATAAAGCTTTGTTCAAGTCCTCGTATGATTTTGCCTTGATCTGACTGGCGATCAGCATCATTTTGGTGCCAAGCCAAATGAATAACACCGTTGACAATGCAATGGTGATCGAACCCCAATACCCGAATCGGGTGAAAAACTGCAAGATCTCTTGACCTGTGGCAAAACCTGCGCCTACAATCGTTCCCATGTAGGTGGAGGCGATTTGCAGCACCTTACCAGTTCGTTTCCACATCGTCTACCGTCCTCCGTTCAATGGCCTCTTCTATATAGAAGGTATGTCCAAACGGGGACAGGCATGACTTTTTTTCGAATTTTACGTAGCCGAAATATGCAGCCGGGAGCACAATCATGTCCTTATTTATTACGTTGACCGTATTTATTGCGGCCTTAACCTTCATATTAATTAAACCTAAAGGGATTAACGAAGCCTTTATCGCCCTGGCGGGTGCCGCTTTATTGTTTGCGGCGCAGCTATTGAAGCCGGAGGATGCGGCTTACATCTGGGGTTTCGTCTGGAATGCTACCTTCTCGCTTATTGGCATTATGCTTTTTACGTCGCTGCTCGATTATAACGGCTTCTTTCGATGGGCAGCCCTACATATCGTTCATCGTTTTCATCATAGGCGGCTGGCTTTATTTATAGGCTTGTCCATTATGGCCGCAATGATTACGGTGTTTTTCAACAATGACGGTACCATACTTATAATGGTTCCCATTGTGCTGGAAGTAACGGCATTGCTGAAGCTGTCGCGAAGCGAAAGATTAACGTTTTTAGTCGGAGTCGGGTTTATGGCCGATACCGCAAGCGCTCCGCTCATGATGAGTAACCTGACGAATATATTGACGGCAGATTTCTTCGATATTTCCTTTGGCGAGTATGCTTCGCGGATGCTTCTTCCTGGTATGATCGCGATCGTGGCTACGATTGTCGTATCGGTCGTTTATTTCTGGGAGCCGATAGGAAAGGCGTCAACAACAAAAACGGCTCTGAGCCTATTCCCTGAACCTGCTTCGGCAATCGCACATAAGCCTCTGTTTTATTTGTCTTGGGTCAATATCGTGTTAATGATGATTGGCTATTTAGGCTCAGAGAGGATTGGCATTCCGGTTGCGGCAGTCGCGCTCGGCTGTGCGGCTTTTCAGTGGATAGCTTCGGCTTCAGCGAGGCGCGCGCCATTCAAGGATACGATTCTGCGGGCGCCATGGCTTATTATTTTGTTTGCCTTGTCAATGAATTTAATCGTGTATAGCCTTCACGTACATGGAGCTACAGCGTGGTTTCCAGAGGTTATCGAGCGTGCTGCGGAAAAAAACGAGCTGGTTGGCATTTTTGGATCGGGCTTGCTGTTTGCGATGCTTGCAGCGGCGATTAATAATTTACCTGCCGTATTGATCTCGTCGCTAGCCATTGAACAAGTTGGCGGTCCGGTGTATTTGCCTTTTGCGAGCCTGCTCGGCACTTCAATCGGTGCAAAGCTAACCCCAATCGGATCGCTTGCCACCTTGTTGTGGATCCAGCTGGTAGGGCAAGGCGGCATAAAAATAAGCTGGCGCGAGTATATGAAGTACGGGCTTGTGTTAACCTTACCTATACTGCTGCTTGCATTACTAGGTTTATGGCTGCTGGATTGGTCATAGAGGGAATCAGCTAAGAGCCAGCAGCTTAATTGAAACGATCTCATTATGGACAGGGTCAAGATCAAGTTTGAGGAGAGCATTCTTCGTTTCGTAAGTAAGCAAATACGCGGTTTGCTTCTCTGGTTTTCCAAGTGTACGCAGTGCCAGCTCAGGGTTGTCTCCAACTTGAAGGCCGCTTAGACCCGCAGAGATGCTTTTGCCGAACACTTCGACATATTGCACGGACTGGTAAGGATTAATGCCGATTGCGAAGCCGTCATATTCTAGCACGGTTATGGGTTCGCTTTCTTCGTCCAGCTTGTAGCTGTCCAGGGGGGCGCCGAAACGTTTTGTAATCGCAGAATGATCATTCCCAATGGAAACGCCTTTAAGCATGGGCTGATCGGGATTCCATGCGGCATCTTCACTTTCTGTTTTCACGGAAGCCTTCGTATCTTTTTCCTTGCGAACCGTGGAGGTTTCTGCGCCTGTATCGCTGCTTGTATCTGCCGCGTTCCAGTAGGGCTCAACTGGGCTAAGTGCGTCGTCTTCCGTTTCAATATAATTCTTTTGGGGAGTGTCGGGTGAATCGTTTTGATCGCTCCTGGAAGAAACGATGTTGCCGGTTGTGCCAGCTGGTTCCTTCGGGACTGCGCTTTGGCAGCCGGCTAACAAAATGATAAGCGCGGAAGCAGCAGCAAGCATGGCCGTTTTTGTAGGTTCTTTCTGGTAAAGGTTCAAGGTGTACGCTCCTTTCTCGCCTAATTATATAATCGGTAGATAGGTTTAGAAGTATAAGGAAAAGTGGATTTTCGAGTATAAGTCTTGAAAAGTGTCTATTCTATTAGACGCTTTTTAAGTGGAAAAAGTTGCTCTTTTTTACCGGGGATTTGAAATTATTCCTAACAAATACTTTGAATTTATAAGCATTCCTATAGAAGCCTTCCATAGGGTTGCACTTTTTGCCTGACCTATGGTACGTTATCAAAAAGGATTTTGGTGGAGGTAATGAAAGATGGAGAGCTTAAAAAAACGCATTTTAGCAGAATCATCCGTATTGTCGAGCAATGTGCTGCGGATGGATGCTTTGATCAACCACCAGGTCGACCCGCAATTGACAATGGAAATGGGACAAGAGTTTGCTAGGCGCTTTGCGGAAGAGCATATTACGAAGGTCATAACGGTGGAATCCTCCGGCATTCCTGCAGCTTATGCGACTGCATTTACGCTTGGCGTGCCGCTTGTATTCGCACGTCGGAAGAAGACGCTGATTGCGGATCCGGATGCATACGTAGAGCGCGTGCCATCCTTTACAAAAGGTATGGTTACCGATATTATGGTATCCAAGCAGTTTCTAAAAGCTGAAGACCGGGTATTGTTCATTGATGACATTATCGCAAATGGCGATGCCGCACGCGGTTTAATCAAAATTATTCAGCGCTCAGGCGCGACACTGATCGGCCTTGGCGTCGTAGTCGAGAAGTCATTCCAAGCCGGAGGCAGAACGCTTCGGGAACAGGGAATTCGTGTAGAGCCGCTCGTGCGTATTTCATCGCTGGATAACGGTGAAATTCAGTTCGAGTAGAATGTTCCAGCACAAATGCTCTTTTCCCATCCGGCATTATCGCTTATAATGATACAGAAGTGATCGAGGGGAGGCACAAGTTATGGGGGAAATGTCTGCAGAGTTTATGTATACGAAGCTAAGCGGCGCGAAAGTCCACTTTGAGCGTGCACTGGATTGTAAACATACGGAATTTGATGATCTATATCCTTATATGATTGAGCATCCACAATTTTTCTGGTACAAACGCTATGTAGCATGGTCAGAGCTGTTGACGATCGTGAAGCTTTGCGATGAGTTGTCTATTGAATGGCGGGAACAGTTCACTGACCGTCAGAGCGAATATATTGGCAAACGCGTCATGTCATCGCGAGTGCTCGATGAGTGGTATGAAACCAATGATGCCAAAGAGCATGCTGGCTAACGGAACGGTATATCGGCAGTGAGCCGATGATTGCCTTATAGGTGAAAGAAGACCTCAATGCATGCGCGAGCATCCATTGGGGTTTTTCAATACCTCAATGAACGGATAGGCTTTAAAAGGAGGGAGGAACGCAAATGATAAGCGAAGAGCAGCTGGATGAATTTCGTGTCAGCGGAGCAACCATAAGGGTAGTCAGAGATGCGATGGAAGCGAACGACGTACATGGCATCGTCGTCGCTTGGGATGAGACTTCCGTCGTTATTCGGCGGCCGAGTCGACGTGTGGTGAAGCTCAGCCGTACATACAGCTTTGCGCCGGTGTCTGAGGAACGCGTGAATTTGTTTGAGGAAAAACCTTCTATCGGTGAGTAATCTGTAGCAAAGGAAGAGCCTCCGACTCCTTATGGCGGAGGCTCTTCCTTTGCCTTTTATGGGAAAGAATATGAAAGCCGAGCAATGGCATGTTGGAACTGCTGCTCATACTGTGCATCGGCATCCAAGTTTGCGAATGACCAGTAGAATATAAGGATATTATTTGCGGAATAAATTCGCGGAATCATCATGTCATAGGATTCTTTTTGTTTGTTGAAGTCTTGTATTCCTTCGTTTTTTGCTTTCACAGACTCGAACACGTAGACGGATACCTGCTCTAGCTTATTGGGATCAACGTTTTCTTTGGGAGACCCTACTTTAAATCGGCTTGGGGTCATTTGGTTCAATATCCAGTCGTTATTTTCGTTATAAGGTATTAACACAAGACCCTCCGCCTCAAGTGCTCGCTTGAAATCAGGCAACGTCAGCGCTACCCCATGGAGGAGCGCTTCATCTTCTGTTTCCTCATTGACTTGTAAACATCCCGTTAAAGTTAGCAGCATTAGAACTGAAATCATAATCAGCTTCATGAACTTCCCCCTGTCTTGCCTTTGTTACATAAAACGATGGCATTATTGTAAATGTTGCAATTTTTCCTATATGGAAATTCCAGCATATGGTATCATAATCGTGTTTAAGCGTGCTTTCAGTGTACAGAAGAAATTAACCAAGTCATAAAGGATGGTCCTTATTGAAATTTAAAAAAAGCAATGATATTCCCGTTCGTTTTTTTGTAAACGATCAAATTAAGCTTGAGAAAAATGCACTAGCAGAGCTTGACCAACTGCTTGCAGTAAATGAAGCGGTTGAGACATTGAAACGATATGACCCCGGTTACTTCGCGAACGAAGAGGCCAAAATCGAAGAAGTGGCGATTACGCCGGACTTCCATAAAGGAAGCGGGATCCCAATTGGGACCACAATATTGACAAAAGGTTTTGTCATACCGCAAGCGGTTGGCAACGATATTAATTGCGGGATGCGCTTGTACACGACATCCTTGAAGGAAGAGGACATCAGATCCAAGCTCAAACAAATCGAATCGGACATCCGCCATGTGTTTTTCGAAGGCGGGCGTCACATCCCGATGACCAGAATGCAGCGCGAAGCCATTCTCAAAGAGGGACTCATGGGCATACTCGATTCTCAAAAAGCAATGAATCGTGATGGTTTATGGGAATTTTACGATAGGCAGCAGCAAGAAAAAGATCTTTTGAAAGTTAATCGTCATGGCTCATTTTTTACGGATAAAGTAGACGGATTGGATAGCTATCTAGGCAGCGCAGCGGTATCTTATGACAGTCAGATCGGTTCAATCGGCGGCGGAAACCATTTTGTTGAAATTCAAAAGGTTGTGAATATCCGAAATCACGCGCTTGCTAGCGAATGGAATCTAAAGCAGAATCAAATTGTCGTGATGATCCATACCGGCTCCGTGTCTATTGGGCACCATGCTGGCCTAAACATCAAGGAAATGCTGAAGGGAATGTACCCGGCTTCCTTGAAGCATCCAGCCAATGGCATCTATGTACTGCCGCATGCTGAACAGTTTGCTTCGGAATGGGCACGATACTGGAACCTGCTGCATAACGCAGCTAACTTTGCATTTGCCAATCGACTATTTTTGGGACTTATGCTTCAGAAATCGTTGGCTAGAAGCCTAAAGGAATTTGAATATCAGCTGCTCTACGATGCGCCGCATAATTTTGTGTGGGAGGAAACTATAGATGGAGCTCCCGGATATATTCACCGTAAAGGCTCCTGCACAGCAAAATCAGCGGAACAAATGATGAATACGCCATTTCAGTACACGGGGGAACCCGTGTTCATTCCAGGCTCAATGGGTGCCAAAAGCTATATCCTTGCAGGGCTGGGCAACCGAGATAGCTTGTTCAGTGCGAGTCATGGCGCGGGCAGAAGCCTTTCAAGAGGCGATTCTGTAAAAGCGGATGACGCGTTGTTCCGGCAATTTATTGCGAAGTTCAATATTGTTACGCCGATTGATCCGAATCGGAATGATATCAAATCAAGGCAGGACATCCTGAAAAAGTGGGAAGAAGAATTAAAAAAGGAGGCTCCGTACGCATATAAGGATATCAATGCCATTATTGAATCGCATGAAGAACATGGCATGGCACAGGTCGTGGCGGAAGTAGAGCCAATTCTAACGATCAAGGGTTAATTCAGAGCAACGAAAGTTTTTTTAATCTCAAAATAAGAAGAGCCTTAATTAAAAGGTTCTTCTTATTTTGCGCATATTCGATTAAGGCATGATAACTTTTCAAGACTCCCTGTAATTAAACGAAGAAGGAATCCAATTGTTTCCGGACTTCTTCATTTCAACCTCAATTTTTCCCGTGGTTTATGCTTCATAAACATGCCATTCAACGGAATATACAACTTTGAATTTATCAATTCCATCCCAAGTCAAGCTCAAGAAAGTTCCTCTCTGTCCGTTTTTTCAAGAAGATTGATCCATTCTTTTTTCTTGGAAATCGCAATTGAAGTTATTTTTATCGCTTCCCTCCGCATAAATAAATCCAAGAAAAATGGTCGCCTTCAATGCGCCACACAGTCAAAAATGAAACTAAGGCTGCCATTAGCTGGCAGCCTTAGTTTCATTTAAATCGATGACTTCAGTTAGTTCGACTCAGACGGCGCACATCTTCCATTTACGTAGACTTTTGCGGTTTAGGACATCTTATTGAAGAATAAAATGCGCAAAACGCCGCCTATAGTAGGCTTTCCCAGGTAGCAGAGACGAACCATTCCTCTAAGAGGAAAGAATAATTCGGAGCAAGTCTTCAATCATTTGGCGAAGCTCCGACGAGTTTCGGGCGACAATTTTAAATCCGCGCAATGCGCTGGTCAAAAGATGCGCCAGTTTCTCTGGAGAAAGGCTATTTGGGCTGCCGGCGGAATTTGATCGCGATTCCAAAATTGAGATCAGAACGACTTCAAGCTTATTGTAGCTTGCGTCGAGTGCCTCCTGGGCGAATACGTAAGAGCTATCGGTCATTTCTTTTACTTCCGGAGAGTTCAAGGATTGATCGAAATTATTTATAGACCACACTTCGAACGCATATAAAATTTTTTCTTCAGGTGTTTTCTTGGAAGAAAGTCCTTCCACTATTTCTTCAATAAGAGTGTCGCCATAATGTAGAATCGTAGCGTTAAAAACTTCCTCCTTGTTCTTGAAGTACAAATAGAGACCAGCACGTGAAATACCGGCGGCCTGTGCTATTTCATTCATTGACACTCGCTTAAAGCCATACTTGAAATACACGTCCAATGCCACGGATAAAATATGCAGCTTTTTTTTGTCGTCCATGAATGTATTATTATACACTTTACAAACTTTGTCCAGTCGTATAATATAGTCACATAGACACTAAACGTTTTTTGTCTAAATAACTATAAAGGAGACCTGTCATGATGATCACGGCATAAATCGACACTGTCGAGAAGAGGCTGCCAAATTTATTTGGTGGACAACACGGCTTTTGTACCTGTGGATAACAAGCTAATGACTGGCGTACGTGAATTGGCGATCGAGTAAACTTGCCGAAACGCTTTGAACTATTAATAGGGATCTTTTGCTCATTGGATCAATTCCGGGACTATTTAAATAAAGATTTTTATTAGCTATATAAAAATTCAAATCATATTTTTCATAAAACAATTAAAGGAGTTTTATTATGACAACTAAACAAACACCTATCGGCTCAGGCTATGGAGCGTCTTCGACAGCCGAAGACGTTATCAGGGGTATTAACCTATCCGGAAAAATTGCTATCGTTACAGGCGGCTATTCCGGTCTCGGTCTTGAGACCGTCCGTGTGCTGCGTTCTGCTGGCGCCAAGGTCATCGTCCCGACACGTGATCGCAACAAAGCCGTATCCGCGCTTGCGGACATCGAAGGCATCGAAATTGAAGAGATGGACTTGCTGGATTCTGCTTCGATTGATGCCTTTGCTGAGAGGTTTCTTGCCTCCGGCCAGCCGCTGCACATACTGGTAAACAGCGCAGGCATCATGGCATCTCCTCTGACACGCGATTCGCGAGGTTATGAATCTCAATTCGCAACGAACCATTTGGGCCATTTCCAGCTTGTCGCGCGGCTTTGGCCTGCGCTGCGCAATTCGAACGGCGCGCGGGTGGTTTCAGTTTCTTCCTGGGGACATCACTTTTCCCCCGTCGTGTTCGATGATCCAAACTTCGAGAAACGTGACTATGACCGATGGGGGGCCTATGGCCAGACGAAGACGGCGAACATTCTCTTTGCGGTCGCGCTTGACAAGCGTGGCCATGCCGACGGTGTACGTGCCTTTTCCCTTCATCCGGGCAGCATCGTCGGCACCGGTCTCGAAAAACATCTTTCGTATGAGGAACTACGCGCGGCGGGCGTCATCGACGAAAACGGCCAGCCGGTTCTCGACCCAACGAAAAATCTCAAGACCGTAGGGCAAGGGGCTGCTACCAGCGTATGGTGTGCGACGAGCCTACAGCTTAACAATATGGGCGGCGTTTATTGCGAGAACTGCGATATCGCCCCTCTGGGACAGGACGCTGAGTCCGAATTTCATTTGGACAACAATTCGACGTTAACGGACTCCGGCGTGATGCCATATGCGGTCGATCCGGATGCGGCCGATCGACTCTGGAGCCTTAGTGAACAGCTGATAGGATTAACGTTTGCAATATAGAAGAAAAGTGGCAAGGCTGCAGAACGCCATTACTCGCTGAAGGCGTTCTGCCACCTTACATTCTTTGATTATTGGGCCACCATTGCTTCAGCAATCTCGTTAACAATTGGAACGAACCTGACTACTGGACTTCAAATCAATAACCAAAAAGAGAAACGGGACAGCCCAGGACTAAATCCGCGCTGTCCCGTTATTTGTTGTGAAGACTTCCGGTAATTGGCAGAGAAATAAAATCGTTTAAGATTCCAATGGGGAAATTGGGAAGTTTGGTTATGAAACGAATGAAGTGTATACATATCGCGAGTCTGGAGGCAATGAATTAACAATTGAACTGGAAAATGTTCAGGATTCGCAACTAAGCTAACATGTTATAATAAGATACTGATTGCTTTCATAGAAAATATAAACAACAAAGGAGCATACATCATGGATTCGATTTTATTTATTGCAGCATGGGCTATTATTGGCATTTTTATTGGTGGAGTGATTGTTTTGGTAAAGGCTAAATTCAAGAAATAATTAATTGTTTAATGATGTGTTTCCTTGAAATTTTGCCTATGCTTTTGACAGTTTAGTTAGCATTAAATGATTGAATCAATATAAGAGCCTATTTGATTAAGGGGAAATGTATGAGGAAATATCAGCTTCTCGAAGAACCAACTAACTCCATAAAAAAAGTAATGTTATATGAGACGCATGAAGGTGTGTACATTTTTTTATATGATACACATGAAGATAAGCCATGTTTTGCGGACTATTGGTTTGAGCTGGTAGAGGATGCCGATGATTACTGTAAAAAGAAAGTAAATATAGTAGAAAACAATTGGCGTATGCTTGATGACCCCAAAGTCGGATGCCAGCATGATTTAATTGAATGTACATAAAATTTGGATTTAATTAAAGTTGACTTGGCATTTCTTTATCGCGACTATTCGCTGATTACAACAATTTATGATGATAGTGTAACACTAGGGACTCATCTTCAGCCCAATTCGGTATTCGAGTTCACCATAAATTGGTTTTCAGATAAAGAGATTATACAAGTACCAATGAAACTTCGAAATCGTTACAAAAGGGATGGTAATTAATATGAAAAAAGATGATTTCGGTAATCGAATGAAGGAATACGAAAATGCCTTTCGACACGCATTGCCACGGAGGCTTCCAGTTTTATTAAGAATTGATGGCTGCCACTTTCACACGTTTACTCGTGGCTTGATTAAACCATTTGACGAGAATCTAACGAATGCTTTATGGGAAACGGCTAAGTACCTTGCCGAAAATGTTATGGGATGCAAACTGGTGTATCATCAGAGCGATGAAATTTCTTTGTTGTTAACTAATTATGATAAATTGACAACCGAATCATGGTTCCAAAACAACATACAAAAGATAGTATCCGTTTCTGCTTCTATGGCTACTGCAAAGTTTAACCAAGAGATCCAAAAGGTATATCCTGATAAACCTCTAGCCACTTTTGATAGTAGGGCATGGGTGTTGCCACATGACGAAGTAGCTAATTATTTCTTATGGAGGCAGCAAGATGCCTCTAAGAATAGCATTTCGATGGTTGCTCAGGCTAACTTTCCTCACATACAGTTACAAGGATTGAACGGAAAGCAGCTTCAGGATAAATTATTTTTAGAAAAAGGGGTTAACTGGAACGAACTTCCTACATGGCAAAAGCGTGGAGTTTGTGTTACAAAACAAGACTACTTTAAAGGTGATGCACAAAGAAGCAAATGGGATGTTGATTTAGATATTCCAATATTTTCTCAAGACAGAGATTATATAAACAAATACGCGAACTTGAGTAAGGATGATTGATTTGGAGTGCGTTATATTTGTTGGCATACAAGCTTCTGGAAAATCAACCTTTTATAAAGAAAAGTTTTTTAATACGCACATGAGAATCAATCTGGATATGCTTAAAACCAGATATAGAGAAAGAACGTATCTTGAAGCGTCAATTCACGCAAAACAATCATTTGTCGTTGATAATACGAATCCAACAAAATTGGATCGCCAGAAATATATTGATGCGGTCAGCGGTCATGGTTATAAAATAATCGGCTACTTTTTTGAACCCAACCTAGATGAATCGCTCATTCGAAATGAACATCGTAATGACAGAGAGATGGTTCCGATCGTTGGGATTAAAAGCACGCTTGGAAAATTGCAGAGGCCCGAATATAACGAAGGATTTCATGAAATTTATGTTGTGACAACGAATGATGGGATTTTTAACGACACGATGCAACAGTTGTAGAAATCATTCCGACGTAAACTGTCCTGCAGAATTCCAAATTATGATGACCATAACAAAAAAAGCACATTAGTAGCTGTTTATTAAAAACAGAAAGCCAATGTGCTATACTTATTTTATTTAGATCACTTAAATGCTATTTTTTCAAAAAGGATGCGGCCGAGAGGACTCGAACCTCCACGGCTGTTACACCACTAGAACCTGAATCTAGCGCGTCTGCCAATTCCGCCACGGCCGCATAACTTGTTTCAACAGAAGATATCATAGCATGAATATGGTGGAAATGTCAATATTATTTTTGATAAATGGAGGAACGGTTGTGAAGCAATTAGAACAAAAGATTATTGAAGAAGGTATCGTGTTAAATGAAAATGTGCTGAAGGTGGATTCATTCCTGAACCATCAAGTCGATCCGGAGCTTATGTATAGCATTGGCCAGTCATTCGCTGCACTCTTTGAAGCGCAAAAAGTTACAAAGGTGCTCACGCTCGAATCCTCAGGCATTGCGCCTGCAGTCATGGCTGCGCTGCAAATGAACGTCCCGCTCGTGTTTGCACGAAAACGCAAATCGCTTACGCTCAAGGATGACCTGTACACGGAGAAAATTTTCTCGTTCACGAAGCAAGAAGAGAGCGAGGTTACCGTTTCGCGCAAGTTCATAACAGCAGAGGATCGTGTGCTGATTATTGATGATTTTCTGGCGAACGGCGACGCAGCGCTTGGTTTAGCGAAAATCGTAGAGCAAGCACAAGCTTCGGTGGCAGGAATCGGAATTGTGATCGAGAAAGCATTTCAGCCAGGTCGAAACAAACTGGTTGAGCTAGGGTATCTCGTGCATTCATTAGCAAGGGTAGCCTCTTTGTCAGATGGCAAAGCAACGTTTGTCCCTGATCCGAATCGTACAGACAGCAGCGTTTAATTGACAATTCAATGATCATGTAACTATAATGCTTACATAAAGATGGTATCGGATTCTTTCCTTACAGGAGGTGATCACGTTGACTAGCAATAGGTTTGCCGTTGCCGTTCATATTATGACGTTGCTTGAGACGAGTAAGACATCACGTCTGACATCAGACATTATCGCTAGCAGCGTGAATACAAACCCTGTCGTCATTCGAAGAATTATGGGAATGTTGAACAAAGCGGGTCTTGTCATGACGAGCGCCGGCGTTGCAGGAGCCGTCATCACAAGGCCGGCAAACGAGATTACGTTGAATGATATATACAACGCGGTTCATAACAATGGACAGGATGAGCTGTTTGCTATCCATGAGCAGCCTAATCCTGCTTGTACGGTTGGCCGCCATATTCAGTCGTCGCTGGAAACCGCTTTTAACGAGGCCCAGAAGGCAATGGCGGATAAGTTGGCGGGCATTACGCTTGAACAGATTTCATTAGACGTTATGAGCAAGGCGGATTAATGGAGAGTGTTATAAGAAGAGGCCTTCATAGGGCCTCTTTTTTGCTGTTTTTTTGTTGCTGCGGCACGCCAGTTGATTTCGTCTGGGTGAAAATGGAAGTGGGTTCATGGTGACAGGATTAGCATATTTCCCAGCATTTTCACAAACAATGATAGTAAAAGGCGAGAGGTGCGTGCAGCAGTGGGCAGACAGCAAAAAGATAAGACATGGGCAGTTGAGGTTGGACATGCGGGAAACTGGGTGCGTATGAGCATTAAAATTGCTGCGGTAATGGCATTATGCGGATTATTTACGGCAGGAGCCGGCATGACCAGCTTTGCGCTCTCGGCGAATAGGACCGGTACTGCCTTACAAGAGACGTCGAATGTACAGGTGCAGCGTGCTGTCGCCGTTGTGATTGACGATTTTGGCAACGGAATGAATGGAACGGCGGAGATGATGAAGCTGCCCATCAAAATAACGGCAGCGATTATGCCATTTATGCCGACAACGAAACAGGATGCCGAGGAAGCGCATAGACTCGGCCACGATATCATCGTACATATGCCCATGGAGCCAAATAAAGGATTGAAGAAATGGCTGGGGCCAGGCGCATTGACGACGGATTTGAGTGACGAAGAGGTTAAGAAACGGGTAGAAGCTGCGATTGATGATGTGCCACACGCCATTGGAATGAATAATCATATGGGTTCCAAGGTGACGGCTGACGAGAGAATGATGCGGATCGTACTTGGCGTATGCAAGGATCGAGGGTTGTTCTTCCTGGACAGCCGAACGACCTATAAAACAGTCGTTCCCAAAATCGCAGAGGAGCTGGGAGTACCGATCGTTTCGAATGACGTGTTCCTTGATGACGTATACTCCTTACAGCATATCTCCAAGCAAATCGGTGTCTTGCGCAAGCATTTGGAATCGCACGCCAGCTGCATCACGATCGGACATGTAGGGCCTCCCGGGAAATTTACCGCATCGGTCCTTCAGCAATCGATTCCTGTTATGCAGCCAAACGTGCAATTCGTAAAATTGACGGCGCTTATAAGCGGCGGCTCAATGAACGATCCACTTGTATTGCCTAATTCCTGAAGCGATGGCTTCGGCCACCTCTTGCTGCCGAACGGGATCTGTCAGCATGGTACGGTCTGCCGCGCTGCTAATGAAGCCCATCTCGACGATGACCGAAGGATCCGAAACTCGCTTGAGCAAATAAAACGGCTTTCCTTCACGCGGGAGGAAGGCCGTATTTTGTTGGCGATTAAGCGCGTCTTGAATGCAGAAAGCCAGCAAGGAGCTTTCACCGCTGCTTTGGTGCAGGACCAGCGGCCCTCTCTCCGTTGGTTTTTTGGACCAATTCACATGCAGGCTGATGAGCAGCTCGCTATCGATTTCTTCCGTCAGCTGGCGTCGCTGGGACAAATCCTTGCGATGCCTCGAGCGGGTAAGATGCCAGCGGTTGTCATCGCTTAAGGCATAGTCGCCATTGCGGTTAAGCACCGCGGGAATATTCTGGTTGCGAAGAATCGTGTATAGCTTGCGCGCAACCGCGAGATTAATGTCTTTCTCCAATATATCGGCTGCAGATGCGCCGCCATCAATACCCCCGTGTCCCGCATCGATAATGACAACGGTAGTGGGCAGCGCCCAATCCGCTCTGGAGCCAACCGGAATCAACGGCCAAGCGCTCGCGTTTGTCAAACCGCTGCAAAATGCAAGCCATAGTGCGATAGAGCCAATTATTATTGTACGAAACATAATGGTTGTTCCTCCAGATCACTTAGACTTATGCTTAGCGTGTCTTTTTGGAGGTCAACTCATGCATGTTTACATTCGGCTGGTCCGGGGCAAACTTAATGTATCATCTTATTTAAGAGCTGGAGGCGGGACTTATGGCAAAAGGCGATGAGTACGTGAAATATATGGCAGAGCAATTCGTGGCTTATATCGAAACGCCGAGGGAAGAGCGGAAGCAGACGCGGACATCAGCCAAAGCACGCAGGGAGCCATGGCTGACGCGGTGGTTCGGATGGGGACCGATGAGCATTATTTTATGGTGGAGAGGGCTCGTTCAGCGTCAGCGGTAGAAGCTTCCGAGTTCGATTAACAAGGATACCGGGATATAGCGCCTGTCTGAACCGTCCTCGTTCGTTTCGAGGGCAAGGTATATCGGGCCGTTGTCCCATTTATGATAACCGACTACAGACCACACATATCTCATTTGATCCTGGAACAGCTCTGCGGTGTATCGGAGCTGTTCTTTGTTGTTTATTCGTGCGAATAACGGAGAATAGGCAAAAGCGTTAACCGCAAGCGGCTTGTCGGTAAGCCAAGGAAGCCGGTCGTACGCTTGGAATGAAGGCAGGCTTAGCTGCTTCATAATTTTTGCAGGCTTACGGATTTGCACCGGAAGGGGAGCAGCCGATTTTGCAGCGGCAGCCTCGAGCCAATCTTTATCTTGAATGGGAAGGCTTTCGCCGCTGGAGGAATCGGTGTAATAAGATTGATCGCCATCGGCTATTTTCCATACTGACAGCAAGGGATTAACGTAAAGGGCTTCGATTTGCGTCGCAGGCTGCAGCAATTCTAGCTGCTTGACCGATCGCGACAATGTTCCTTGATCGAAGGGTGGGCTGCTGCTTGTCCCATATTCACCAAGTTGATAGCCGCCTGATTCCACGGCATGCACGATTAGATAGCCAACGGTTTGTTTTTGCTGCTTCACGAGAACCAGCCAGCTATGCGTACCTGGGCCTATTGGCGATATAACCAAGTCAGCTTTCTTCCAAGCGGCAAATGAATGCTGGGACGAGAGCTCTTGCACCCATTGCTCGGCTTGCTGCTGGACGGGCTCGTAGGTTGCTGCGGGAGTGGAGAGCGCAGATGCAGGCTGCTGCTGCATCCCGCCGGCATATAGCACAATTGCGGTTAGGACGCATGCTGCTGTCAGCTTTATGAATTTTTTTCGCAATATGATCACCTCTTTGCTATTGTATCGGACATGCCTCAAGAAGGCTGTTGCAACCTGTCAGGAAAAGGCGGCCGCATGACCGCCTTTTTTTGGCGTATTGCTGCGGATATCGTCAAATCCATGTCAGTCGATGCCCTCTAGATGGAAGATCCCGCAGTTAATAGCGGATGCAGTCACACGCGGCTCATATTGCCACCTGATCTCAGATTGGCGCTGGGCGAATTGCTCTTCGATAGCTGACTTGTTTTCCTCTAAGGCATGCTCTACAAGCGGTTTATAGTACCCGCTAATTCGCTCAAGCTCCTCTTCCAGTCGTGCAGAAGCGCTTTCTGCCCAGCTATAGTCATATGCCCGCAGCTTGCGCTCTAGCGCTTGCTCCACGATGCCGAGCGCTTTATTGTAAGAAATCCCGTTTTTGGTAATGTGAATATTCGCGGGCAGCCGCGGTGTAAGCTTGTTGGTGAGCAAGCGATCATAAAACTGCTCCACGCATTGTCCGGTCGCTAATGAAACACCGAAGCAATGGATCTCCTCGCGTTTGCGGTCGCACGCAAATTCTACGCGCATATTAACGCCAAGCCAAGCCGTATATGGCGTCGATGAGAAAGGATTGGCGCTTCGTTTGTCAGGCTCTTGGAATAAATAAACGTAGCTTCCCTTTGCCTTGGCGGCATCGAACAGCATATCCAGCTTGCGTGCCCCAAAAAACAAGTCCTCGCGCGGGACGCGGGCAGGTGCGGCAAGATTGCCGTGAACAAAGCCGAGCGACCTGCCTAGCGCTGCATTGGCGGCTGCCTCCTGCGCATTCTCTGCGGGAGCTTGCGCGGATTTGACCGCAGCGTCGTTTATTTTGGCTTCTTCGGCAGCATCGTATTTGTTCTTGTCCGTAACGAATAGAAAGGTCATCGTCTCGGGCTCGGCATTTACGCGGTCTACAAAGCTCCAATAGTAGGGACGATTCGTAAGCTCACGGTCTGCATGCGGCGAGAGCTTAACGGTGAAATGGTTGGGCGATTTTTCCAAAATCGAACATTCTGTCGCATCTAGGTAGCGGTTTACGAACTTGTGCACCTGCTTCTCGTTCAAGGCTGCACCTCCACGGTTTGTCCAAGCGAATCCAAATTGACGATCAGGTCGGGACTGGCGGTCTCCGGCTGATCCCCCGTTAATACTTCTTCGCGGATCCGGCTAAGCGACGTGCCCAAATGATTTATTTTTTGCTTCAAATCAGTGTCATTGCCTGATTCTAGCAGCATTTTGGCAAGTCTCTGCTCCAAGGAGCCGTCGCCTTTTTCGAATCGTTCGAGAATATGGTCAAGCTCTCCGATGACGAGCTCGAACAGGTTGATTTTCTCATGCAGCAGGTTCACGATATGCTCCTCGATGGTGCCTACGGTACATAGATTGTAGATTTTTACGTCTTCCTTTTGGCCAAGCCGATGGACGCGTCCGATCCGTTGTTCTACCCTCATCGGATTCCAAGGCAAATCGAAGTTAATCATATGGTGGCAAAACTGCAGGTTGATTCCTTCGCCGCCGGCTTCCGTTGCAATGAGAATTTGGGCGCGTCCCCGGAACAAATCCATCATCCAGTCCTTTTTGCCTCGATTCATCCCGCCGCGGTAAGGCACGGCAATCATGTTCTGTGCCCGGAAGAACTGCAGCAGATACTCCTGCGTAGCCCGATACTCGGTGAAAATAATGACTTTATCATTCATTTCCTTGACGAGCTCCATCGCTTTCTCGGCTTTCGTATTCGCTTTAATATTTTTGATTTTCTCCACAAGCTCCCAAATTCGCGGACGCATCGGAGAATCCTCGGCTGTTTTTTTGAATAGATTGACCAGCGTTAAAAAGACAGCGTCGCGGCTGCTGCATACTTCGCGCTGCAGCGTGACCAAGGAAAGCATGCTGGTTAAGTCGCCGCCGCTCTCCTCGTAACGCTCCTTCACAAACCCGGTTACCGAGTCATAAAGCGCCTTTTCGTCCTCGGATAAGGTGAGCGGGATGTTTTTGACGAAACGTTTCGTAAAGTGAATGCCGCCGTCGCCGCGGCGGTTGCGGATCATGACGCCGGACAGCGCTTCTTGCAGCTGATCCTCGTTCTTGGGCACGCGTTTGTCTACGACAAAGTTGGCGGCAAAATCGCTCATTCCGCCCAGCTGTCCCGGCTTTAACAGCGTAATGAGATTAAACAATTCATCCATGTCATTCTGAATCGGCGTGGCCGTGAGCAGCAGGCAATATTTCTTGCGCAGAAGGTTGGCAAATTGATAGTTCGTCGTTTTTTTGTTTTTAAGCTTATGCGCCTCATCAATAATGATGAGATCATAATCGGTGCTAAGCACCAGCTCGCGGTGCGGCTCTCTTTTAGCCGTATCTATCGATGCTACAACTACGTCATAGCCCCAAGTATGCGCCTTTTTCTGGGCGACAGCCGAGATTCCGAATTTTTGGTTAAGCTCCCGAACCCACTGCAGCACTAAGGAAGCGGGAACGAGAATTAAGACGCGTCTGGCCAACCCTCGCACGATGTATTCTTTGAGCACGAGACCCGCTTCTATCGTTTTGCCGAGACCAACCTCGTCTGCAAGTATAGCCCGCCCGCCCATCTCGTGCACGACCTTGCGCGCCGTGCTGATTTGATGGGGCATCGGCTCGAAAGAAGGAAGCGAACGAAGGCAGAGCAGCTGCTCGAAGCTTTCTATCCGTTTTGCCTGCTCGGCTTCCATAGCAAGCTGGTACAGTGTCCAATCATCCCATGGTCCGCCACGCGTCTGACGGTTTTGCAGCTCCTCGAACCAGGTACGGTCGCACTGCAAGTCGACAAGCGGATGCAGCTTGCGCGTGCCGGCATCGGCTGAAGCAGCCTGCGGCGTTGTTTGAAATGTCATCAAGTGCAGCTCCTTCCGCGGTATAAGGGATAAGTTGTAATCAGTATTGCCTTTTCAATCAATAATAATAAGATGCCGCATAAAAAAGAGTATGGACAAGCAAATTGGCGAGAGCGTGCATGTAAGCGAAGGAGATTGAGGTTTCGCGCCATTCAGAAGCAAGAAAATCAATATCTAGTATAGTATAATGATTAAATGACACAATATATTGTGCTAAACGCATAGTATGGAGATACATATGGTTATAGCGCGATAACCTGAAGGAGGAATCGTTTAGATGGGGAAAGCAGAAGGAAGGCGCCTTGAGGGATTAAGCGAGAAAATATTTTTGGACCGGTATGCTTGGAAAAACGCGGATACTAGCCTGACGAAGATCGGTGATACCGTTCTCGTATTGACGCAGGATGATCCAAAGTTTCCTGTAAAAGAAGTGGGAGAAGTAGTCGCGCGCGTAGGCAATCACGTACAGGTGAAGCTCAGGAACGGCGAACAAACGGAGTCGAGCATCGAGAAGCTCACCTTGACGGTGGAGAAAACGCCAGAGGAGATGTGGGACCGTCTTGCGGGAGCTATGGCATCCGTTGAAGAGAGCCAAGAGAAACAGGATGAGTGGAGAGAGAAATTCAGATATATCCTACATGATTGGAAGTTGGTACCAGGCGGAAGAATCGCGGCAGGCGCCGGGGCAAGCGAAGAGCTGACTTTGTTTAATTGCTACGTCATTCCCTCGCCGAAAGACAGCCGTGGCGGCATTATGGGGAGTTTGTCCGACATGACTGAGATCATGGCACGAGGCGGAGGAGTAGGCATGAACCTTTCTTCGCTTCGTCCTCGCCGCGCAATCGTAGCCGGAGTCAACGGTTCTTCGAGCGGCGCCGTGTCTTGGGGGGGATTGTTCAGTTATACGACGGGATTAATCGAGCAGGGCGGAAGCAGGAGAGGCGCATTAATGCTTATGCTTAACGATTGGCATCCGGATGTGCTGGAATTCATTACGGTCAAGCAAACGATGGGCCAAGTTACAAACGCGAATCTATCAGTGTGCGTAAGCAATGCGTTCATGCAGGCAGTGAAAGAGGACGCGGATTGGGAGCTCGTATTCCCTGATACGAAGGAAAAGGATTACGACGAGCTCTGGTCTGGCGATCTGGAGGAATGGAAGAGGCTTGGGAAAAAAGTTATCCACTATCAAACCGTGCGTGCACGCGATATTTGGCAAACCATCATCGATGCGGCTTGGAAGTCCGCGGAGCCTGGCGTTGTTTTTATGGAATACTACAATCAAATGTCGAACAGCTGGTATTTCAACCCTATCGTCAGCACGAACCCCTGCGGAGAGCAAGGACTGCCGGGCTGGGGCGTATGCAACCTTTCGGCCGTGAATTTATCGCAATTCTATGACGAGAAGACGCATGATGTCGCGTGGGAGGAGCTTGCTCAGGTGACACGCTGGTCCGTGCGGTTTCTGGATAATGTCATTGACAAGACGCCTTACCATTTCGAAGAAAATGAGCGCAACCAGAAGCTTGAACGCCGCATTGGTCTCGGTACGATGGGGCTGGCCGAGCTGATGATCAAGCTGGGAATTCGTTACGGGAGCAAGGAGTCCTTGGCGTTTCTCGATAAGCTGTATGCGTTTATGGCCCGTGAATCTTATCTGGCGTCTACGGAAATTGCAGCGGAGAAGGGCTCGTTCCAAGCATTCGATGCGGAGAAGTACGTACAGAGCGGCTTTATGAAAAATTTGATTCACGCTTTCCCGGAAATTGGCGAAGCCGTTTCCGAGAATGGAATGCGGAATGTGACGGTCATTACGCAGGCTCCGACAGGAAGCACGGGGACAATGGTCGGAACCTCGACGGGGATCGAGCCTTATTTTGCATTCGAATATTACCGGCAGAGCCGATTAGGCTACGATAAGCAAGACGTGCCTATTGCGGCAGATTGGAAGGCAGCCAATCCTGGAAAGGAGCTCCCCGATTATTATGTCACGGCGATGAGCTTATCCGCGGAGGATCACATTCGCGTACAGGCGGCTATTCAGCGCTGGGTAGACAGCTCGATCTCGAAAACAGCGAATTGCCCGGCTGACTTTACGGTTGAAGAAACAGGGAAGCTGTATGAGCTTGCATTTGAGCTCGGCTGTAAAGGCGTGACGATCTATCGGGATGGAAGCCGCGATGTGCAGGTCTTATCTACGGAGAAGAGCGGAGCATTGCGTGAGGACGAACATGCGGCTGATGAGACGAAGTCGGCTGCTGATATGGCTTCTGAGGTCGACAAAGCCGAGCATTTCGATGCGTCTCTTGTAGAAGCGGTTGTTCCTGACTTAGCGGCTGAGCAAGTGCTCGATAAACAATACAAGCGGAGGCCGCAGGTGTTAAGAGGCGCTACCTATAAAGTGAACTCACCGTTCGGCATGGCTTATATTACGATTAATGACTTGAATGGCACGCCGGGCGAGATCTTTCTGAATGTGGGCAAAGCCGGCTCCGATGTATTCGCAATGGCTGAGGCGCTGGGGCGCGTTTGCTCATTATTCCTGCGTTACGGCGATCACGGGAACAAGGTGAAGCTGCTCATTAAGCATTTAAAGGGAATAGGAGGTTCGGGAGCAATCGGATTCGGCGCCAACAGGGTGGAATCCATTGCGGACGCCGTCGCCAAAGCGCTGGAGCTGCATGCGGAGAGCGGAGAAGAGACTGCGGCTGCCATGCATGTTCCAATAGAAAAAGCGGCAAACAAAGGTAATCATCCGGTAGCGGCGCCTTTAAGAGATTTATGCCCATCCTGCGGTTCGGCTGCCTTGATTAATATCGAAGGCTGCAAGCAGTGTACGAATTGCGGCTATAGCAGATGCTAGATGTGCAAATAGTCATGCGTTAAATCTATCATAACTATAGAAACGATAATATTGATCGATGATTCATCCTCCATTACAATCAACTTATGTTGAAAAATGATTGTAGGAGGCTGGTTGTAATGTCAAATTCGGTTGCGGATATCAAAATTCCAGATAGCAAGCTGGCGTTAGGGGCTGCAGAGCTTCTTCGCGAGCACGGCAATGATTTATTGTGGAACCATTCTCACCGGGTATTTGTGTTCGGAGCGCTGCAAGGCAGAAACGGCGGCATTTCATTCGATCCAGAGTTGCTTTACATCAGCGCATTGTTTCATGACCTCGGGCTGACGAAGCATTATAGCAGCCCGGACAAACGCTTTGAAGTAGACGGCGCCAACGCAGCAAGGAGCTATCTCCAGCAGCATGGCGTGCCTAACGATTCCATTCGCCTTGTCTGGGATGCGATTGCCTTGCATACGACGATCGGCATTGCCCAGTTCAAGGAGCCGGAGGTGGCACTTATCTATTCGGGAGTCGGCTATGACGTGATGGGAGAGAACTTTGAAAGCATAGCGGAGGAGATCCGCGAGAAAGTAGTAAAAGCGTATCCGCGCGATCAATTCAAAAGCAAAATTTTGCCTGCTTTCCTTGAGGGCTTCAAGCATAAGCCGGAGACGACTTTCGGCAATATTAAAGCTGACGTTTGTACGCTGCTGCTTCCGGGATTTAAGCCGGCTAACTTTTGTGATTGCGTTTTGCATTCGCCTTGGAATGAGTAATAATAAAAACAGGGAAGACATCGCTGCTCACGGGTGTTTTTTCTGTTTTTACAGTTTATAATGGGGGAATCAAAAGGGTAGGCGGAGGTACTATGGAAATTAGACAATTGGAGTATTTCAAGGCACTGTGCAAGGAGCTTCACTTCACTCGCGCATCTGAACGGCTTGGCGTTACCCAGCCAACCTTAAGTCATCAAATTAAGGCTTTGGAGGATGAGCTCGGCGTTCAGCTGTTTGACAGGATCGGCAAAAAAACGATGGTTACGGAAGCAGGAGCTATTCTATTGAAGCACTGCGACCATATCTTTCAAAGCATGGCAAGTGCAAAGGGGGAAATGGAAGAGCTGCAAACGCTCAAGCGTGGCAGCCTGTCAATCGGTGCGCTGCCTGGCGAATTAAATTCGCTTGTGTCGGCAGCCACGGTACATTTCCATGCGCAATTCCCTGAGATCCAGATGAAGGTATGGGGAGCGGATGATGTCATTGAGCGTGTCGTGCACAATGAGCTGGATGTGGCGCTCACTATTCTGCCTGTCATCGACGAGCGGATTGTTTCCGTTCCTTTATACGAGGAGGAGCTGTTTTTAACGCTTTCCCATGAGCATCCGCTCGCTGCGCTCGAATCCGTTCAATTGGAGGATATCTCGCAAGAGCCATTTATCCTGTTCCCCAAAACCTATAAATGCAGGGAGCAGACGGACACCGCTTACAAAGCTGTCGGCATAGTACTGAATCCAATCGTTGAAACGGATGCAATGGAGACCATTTTCAGCCTTATCCAGGCAAAAGCAGGCGTATCGATACTGTCGAGAACGTTAATATCGATTCATAAATCGGATGCCATTAAAACCGTTAAGATCATCAATCCGTCTATTAAACGAACGATTGGACTGATTTATCATAAGGAAAAATACATTGGTTTTGCGGCACGGAAGTTTATAGAACTAATAAGGAGCCGAGTTTCTTCTTTTTAGAATCCAGCAGCTCGCATTTGGCTAACAAAAGCCCTTCAAATCTATAACTCTATAAAACAATCATTTGCCTTGTTACAAAAGCTAGAGTTGCGTCATATGTTGTAAGTAGCTTCTATGAGGAGGTATTACGCATATGGCAAAAGACAAGAAAAAAGCAGCAAGCAGCTCAAATGGCAATCGTACAGGCGGCAATCGCACGGGAGGGGAACGTACAGGCGGAAACCGCACGGGTGGCAACCGCACGGGAGGCAACCGCACGGGTGGCAACCGCACGGGAGGCAACCGCACGGGAGGCAACCGCACGGGAGGCAACCGCACGGGAGGCAACCGTACTGGGGGCAACCGCACGGGAGGCAACCGTACGGGAGGCAACCGTACTGGGGGCAACCGCACGGGAGGCAACCGTACCGGAGGTAACCGCACCGGTGGTAACCGCTCTGGCGGCAGAGGTCCCGGCGCTCGTCCGATGGAGCAGACTGACGGAGAATAAGGAACAATAGTTAACATCCCCAAAACAGTCCATTTCTCAATGAGAAACGGACTGTTTTTTTTGCAACCCTACTTGCCTTTGCGTGTTAATGCAGCAAGCGAATCCCATTCCTCGTCCGTCACTGCCGAGAGCCCGTTAAACTGTCCTGCTCCTTGCAGCCATTCCCCGCCGTCAATCGTAACGACTTCGCCGTTCAGATAAGCCGCATAATCAGAAACGAGATAAGCGGCCAGGTATGCCAGCTCTTCTTTGTTTCCAACGCGACCGAGCGGAATTCGGGCTTGCATCTGCTCTTCCAGCGCAGCAGTGGGGGACAGGCGTGACCAAGCTCCTTCAGTCGGAAAGGGCCCAGGTGCTATTGCAACCTGCCGAATGCCGTATTTCGCCCATTCCACCGCTAGCGATCTTGTGAGAGCCAGAACGCCTGCTTTCGCGGCTGCGGAAGGGACGACATAGCCAGAGCCGGTAGAAGCATAAGTGGTTACGATGTTCAGCATGGTGCCGCTTCTCCCTTGTTCGATCCAACGCTTCCCGACCTCAAGTGTCGTATAGAAGGTTCCATGCAACACAATGTTCAGAACCGAATCCACCGCTTTCGGAGAGAGGCGTTCCGTTGGGCTGATGAAATTGCCGGCGGCATTGTTGACGAGCACATCGATTGGCCCGAGCTGCTCTTCGACGTCATCGATAAGTGCTTGAATTTGGAGGGGATCGCGTACATCGCAGCTTTTGTAGAAAACGGGACAAGCTTCTGATCCCATCGCATCGGCTGCTTGCCGGAGTACAGTCTCTTTTCGGCTGGCAATGGCAAGACGCGCGCCAAGAGCGATGAACGCCTCGCCCATTGCCCGCCCTAGGCCGGTCGCGCCGCCTGTAATTAAAATGACTTTTCCCTGTAACAGATTAGGGGAGAAAGGACCCATTCCTTCAGCCTCCTTAGCACTCGCATGCTTTTAATTAAGCATATCGAAACGGGCATCCGGTTATGTATGGGTAATCCGAGAATAAAAACCAGCTTCCCAGTGAACAGTACATTAGAAATGGAGGCGACAAGCATGGGAGCATCGGAGGAGAAGCTGTCCTGGCAGCAATTCATGCTATTCGGCATTGGGTGCACGATTGGGACAGGCTTCTTTCTAGGTTCAAGCATCGCGATTCAAAAAAGCGGTTATTTCGTGCTGTATATATTTCTGCTTGCGGCGATTGCTACGCTTTTTGTGTATGAGGCACTCGCTCAAATGACTGCGCAGCATCCGGAAAAGGGTTCTTTCCGTACGTATGCGAAACAGGCTTTCGGGCGTTGGGCCGGTTTCAGCATCGGCTGGGTCTATTGGTCCTCCGAGATGCTCATACTCGGCAGTTCATTAACGGCTATCGGCTTATTCTCGCAATACTGGCTGCCTGGCGTACCGCTCTGGGTTTTCGCAGCCGCATATTCGGCGCTTGCATTGCTCGTTGTCATTCTGGGTTCCAAAGGAATCAACAAGGCGGAGGATATGTTTGCGGTCGTGAAAATAGCTGCAATCGTCATGTTTATCGTCGTTGCGGGGTATGGCGCAATGAAAGGACTGGGCCATGTACATCCCGTTAAAGAAAGCATGTCCGAATGGGGCGATAAAGGCTGGCTCGGAGCTTGGAAAGGCTTATTGTACGCTTTCTATGCTTTTAGCGGCATTGAGGTTATGGGATTTATGGCTATGCATTTGCGGAACCCGAAGGAGGCTCTCAAAGCAGGCCGAATCATGCTCTTAATCGTGACGGTGCTGTATGTAAGCGCTATTGGAATAGCGCTTCTATTTATGACAAAGGAGCAATGGCTCCCGAATGAAAGCCCGCTCATCATTCCGCTCACGGCGATGAAGCTTCCTGTATTGGTGCATATCCTTAACGGGGTGTTGATCATAGCTGGCTTTTCTATACTCGTTGCTTCCTTGTATGGCGTTTCTTCGATGCTTATGACGCTCTCGGAGGATGGAGATGCACCGAAGTGGCTGGCGCAAAAAACGAAAAAACGCCAGCTCCCGCTTCATGCCCTATGCGTCAATACGGCGGGGCTTTGTATTTCGATTCTGCTTGCGTTATGGATGCCGAAGAAGATCTTCGAGCAAATCACGACGGCAGGCGGACTCGTGCTGCTGTATACGTGGATATTCGTGCTTATAACTTATCTGAAGCTCATGAAACCAAAGGTCAGCTCCAAGCTGAAAACATGGTCGGCTATCCTCGTACTCTTTGCAGCGGTATTCGGCGTACTGGCTGAAAAATCGGGAAGAGCCGGGTTTTGGGCAAGCTTGCTCATCGTCATCGTCGTTCTTATAGTCACATTAGCGATGCGGAGGGTTTGGACCAAGCAAGAGCAGGCATAATGCTTGCTTCTGCCCTTACCCTTATTTGTGAAAGAGCTGGCCTAGCCCTTTAACTTTGTTTTTCATATAAGTATAAGGGCATTTGGAAGGAGCGCTCTCGTCATCCCGCAAAAAATATTGCTTCCATTCGTGGTTATCCTCCTGCCCATACCATTTGAGCGAGGGATGTGCAGGTATGCCGTCATACTCTACCAGCTTCTTGCGGATTAGCTTCTTCATATTGCGCCCAAAGGACGTAGAGTCATTGATTTCCTCGAATACGAAGCGCGGCTGGAAGGCGATGGTGAAATAGGGGGATTGACGGCTTTTGCGAACGGTATGCGCCGGCGTGCTGCAGAATGCGAAATAAGGCTGGCCGTTATAGCAGAATTCCCAGGAATGATGGGCAGGATCGGTGGAGATAGCTTCCGGCCAAGGTTCTTCGTCTTTTGCGCTGACGCGGCTTAGAACGGACCAGAAGAGCTCTTCGTAACGGTCTACGGAATAGTGATCTAGGCATTCGGCTGGTGTCTCGAAAAAAATGACGAGAGAAGCATATTTCCCCGTATCACGCGAAATTTCGCCATATTGGTGAAGCAATTCCGACACCTCGGCAATGGCATGCTCATCCCTTGGATCAGATGCGAATCCGAATCGTAAATTGTTCGTGAGAAAACCGTGTCGTCCAGGAATGCAGGGATAGCTGCCAGCCGGATCGGCGATCATGTTGGCAAATTGGCGGAAAGCGTCCTGCTGCCATTCGGGCAGTTCGGCTAAGTGCTCATCAAGCCATGCTTTGCTTGTTAACTCGGGCATAAACGTAGAAAACCTCCTTCAGAAAGTACGACGAAGCATACTATGCGAAGAAGGTTTTATGGGTGAATGCCTGTGTCAGCGGATCAGCTGCAAGAAGGCCTGATAGCCGAAGTAGAGCCCGAATCCGATTAGCGAAAGTCCTGCAACCGCAGATATGATTTGCAGCGTCAGCCGATTCCCGAATTTGTGGAAGGAGCTGGCGAGAGCAGCCATGACGAAATCCCAAAGCAGAATACCGGCAAAGATCCCGAAGCTGTGCCAGAGTACCTGCGCCACACCGTGATTCTGGACGCTTTTTGCTAGAATGGAGCCGTAAATGCCAAGCCAGAACAAAATGTTGAGCGGGTTCGTGAGTGCCATCAGAAAGCCGGAACGAAAAGAGCTGAGCTTCGTGGCCGCTTCAGCCGAACGGGTCTCCGGCATTTTTTTAATGTTTTTCAACGTTTCAATACCGGTGTATAGAAGGACAAAGCAGCCAAAAAACCATAGAAAGGTTTTCATGAAAGGGGTAGAGAGGAAGTGGGCTAAGCCGAAATAGATCAACAGCATGTAAATCAAATCGGCACACATGGCTCCGAAGCCGATAAGCCAAGCGTGGGCAAAACCGAAACGGGCTCCTTTATCGAGCTGGGCTGCATTAATAGGGCCGATAGGGGCGGATAGAGATAAGCCGAGAAACAGATAAGTAACAAACGCGTTCATGGACATCGCTCCTTGAATAGAAATAGACAGGTACAAGTCATTCTATTCAAGGCTTGTTCGAGGTAGAAGAAACTAAACGATTTCTGCTTCGATAGGCGTGCATTTAAAGCCATTGCAGGCGCTTTCGGAGCAGGGGCAAGCAGATATGGCAATAATCAAGTCCATTTCCGCGCGCAGCTCGATATAGTCACCAGCTTTGGACAGCGGGCGTTCTATGCTGATTTGACCATAAGGGTCAATAACCGTATTCATAAAAAGGTTGAAAGGATAATGCTGGTCAGGAGCGGTAATGCCATGTGGAGCGAGTGCCTGATTCAAATTGTCGTAGCAGCTTGCATGATTTGGTTTGCCGTATAAAAGCCCGTACATTTCGGGACGGCAGGCGGGATTGATAAAGTCATGCTGTCCTACTTTATCGGAGATTACCGTTAATATCGGTCTGTACTTATTAGAGTAAAGCCTATCGCCGGCCTTTACTTTCATCGCATGCAGGGCGTCCATCGTTACCCCGGGATCAAGCCGTTCATTCGCATCGTCTGAGCTGTAAGCGACTAGGTCGGCAACTTGTTCCCCTTCCACGTCTGTTACTCGCAACGTCTGACCTTTTCCTATACGTAAGGCGACGCCTTCATTAGCCGGTATCCGCCATTTTTGCTCGTTCATTGTCATCCTCCTGCTTCATGTAGCCTGAATATCTACACAGTATGGCTCACGAAGCAGCGTGTCATGCAGGGGATTGGCCAACTCTCATGTGGCGACCTACAAAATCGACAACCGCTTGTTCATATGCTGGCGTGTTCGTAACATAAGCAAGTCCATGCCCAGCGCCTTTAGCTATGTAGCAGGATTTTTCTGCCTTACAGGCCTCATACAGCCGCCACACCATCTCCACAGGAACAAAGGTATCTTCTGAACCGTGGATAAAAAGCGTGGGAAGCTTGTTTTTCTCCAGCTGCTTAAGCGCGGACGCCTCTTTGAAGCGATAGCCTGCAAGCAATCGAGTCAACAAGCTGGTCGCTGAAAGAATGGGAAAAGCCGGCAGCTTATAGATACGTTTCAGCTGGTAGCGAAGCTGGTCATGGACCGATGTATATCCACAATCCTCCACGATGGCCTTTACCTGCTTCGGAAGCTTTTCGCCGCTTACCATCATCACGGTAGCCCCTCCCATCGAAATGCCGTGCAAAGCAATCTGCGCGCGTTCACCAACCACCTCGAGCATCCTACCAATCCATTGCAAATAATCTTTGCGGTCCGGCCACCCAAAGCCGATATAGTTTCCTTCGCTGCTTCCATGGCCGCGATCATCAGGCATCAGCACGTTGAAGCCTAACTTCTCATAATAAAACTTGGCTATGATGCCCATATCCTTGCCTTGCGCGGAATAGCCATGCGCGAGGATGACGGTATGGTTTGTCGGTTTTTTAGCGGCTAGATAATAACCGACTAAGCGTAGTCCGTCATGTGAAGTAATGCGCAAGGTTTCATAGCGCTGCTTCTCGACCCATTCGGCGCCTGTTTCCTCCATCGGCGTAGATTCAGCGGCGTCCGCTAGCGAAGAGGGGCCTTCTGCTTCGTTGCCGACGTTATGAATTTGAACCAAATCCGGATTGCCGCTAAGAAAATCCTTCGCATTTCGTTTAATGGCTATGTTATAGAAGTAGTAGCTGATCGCAGCTAATAGAACGATTAGCAGAAGTGCCAAACCTGCGATTCCTATTCCAACCGTGTACCAAGGCATCTTTATTCAATCCTCCGTCTATTGTTCGGAAATAGATAACTGATTTAAAAATAACAGGGATGCTGCATGATTGCAATTTGGAGGGCTTTAGCGGGTAAGGAGCTTTGACGCTTGCCAAGCTATTGAACGTGGATGGGCATGTTCGGATTGAAACGTTAATGAGCGTGGCATCAAAAGCAGGAATGATAATCATTCCCTTGTTTACAATAATTCCAGTTTAAGGTGACAGTGGCTTAACATTTCCTTATTATGCTTGTCTGTGAGTGGATCACATTAATGAGGAGTGGAAAAGTTGAATAAAACGATGGACCGCAAAACCTTTCTTTCGTATTTGGGCACGGGTGCAGCTGCGCTCGCAACCGCTTCAGCAGGCTTAGGCGTGTTAAACGGAAAAGCGTCAGCGATGTCTTCTACGGCTGATCATCTGTTTGGATTTAACACGAATCGCGTGAGCGGCTATTTCGAGCCGATTGCCCCCTCCAAGGAAGACCAGCTGCTGCTGCCTAAAAACTTCAAATACGACGTGGTAGCCGCATTCGACGACGTGATTAATGAAGCGGGCGAAAAGTTTGGCTCCGGCTGCGACTATAACGCGTTTTTTCCGCTGAAAGGCTCAAATGTTAGAGGTCTGCTCGTTAATAATCATGAATACAGCACGATATTTTCAATAGGTCCCGTGAAGGACGGCAAGATGACGGCTGATCAACTTCATAAAAATCTCTATTACCAAGGGATGTCTGTCATCGAGGTTTACCGCGATGAGAAGGGCACTTGGAAAATGGACAAAACCTCATCGTATGCACGCCGGATCAATGGCTACACCAAGTTCGAGCTTACGGGTCCAGCAAAAGGCAGCACGGCTGTTGGCGGCGCAACAACCGCGGTAGGCACATTTGCGAATTGCTCTGGCGGCGTGACGCTATGGAATACCGTGCTCTCGTGCGAGGAAAACTTCGCAGAGACTGCTGCTGCTTCCAAACTCCCGGAAACGCATTATGGCTGGGTTGTTGAGGTGGATCCCTTTGATAAGTCTTACCTGAAGAAGCACACGGCGCTTGGCCGCTTCAATCATGAGAATACGGCAATGGGACTGGCTCCGGACGGACGGGTAGTCGTGTATATGGGGGATGACAAGAAGGATGCTTGCATCTACAAATTCATAAGCAAGGGTAAATACGATAAGCTGAAGGGTCGGGCTAATTCCGCGCTGCTTGAGGACGGAACTCTCTATGTCGCCAACTTGAAGAGCGGGAAGTGGATGCCGGTTACGCTTGCGGAGGTAACGAAAGCAGCCAAGGACAAGCCGGAGGCGCTAAGCAAGTTCAAGACCCAAGGCGATGTCGTCACTTTCTGCCAAGAGGCTGCGCTGCTAGTTGGCGGAACGCCAACCGATCGGCCGGAGGATATCGAAATCTCTCCTTTTGACAATACGGTCTTTATCTGTCATACAAACAACGATAATCACGGCAATATTCATGGCCATATTACGCGCATTTTCGAATCAAACAGCGATTTGGCCGCCCTAGAATTCGACTTTGAGATTTTTGCCGCAGGCGGCAGGCAATCCGGATTCAGCTCGCCCGATAATTTGGCGTTTGACTCTAACGGGCATCTGTGGGTCGTCACGGATATTTCAAGCAGCAGTCAAAATAAAGGCGTTCATAAATCATTCATGAACAACGGCCTATTCGTGATCCCGACAAGCGGTCCGGATCAGGCAATGGCGCTGCAATTTGCGTCCGCTCCCGTTGAGAGCGAGCTTACGGGACCGTTTTTCACGCCAGATGAACAGACCTTGTTTTTATCGGTTCAGCACCCAGGAGAGAATACGACGGATTTAAGCAAGCCGTCGAGCTTGTGGCCGCACCGTGCAGGGGATAAAAAAGCGAGATGCGCGGTCGTCGCGATTAGCGGATTTAAGTTAGGCTAACGGATAGGTTGTTTTGCGGGAAGCCGCAGGCGCTTTGCCTGCGGCTCCATTAACTCGGAATGGGGCTGAGAATATGCCGTTTGGCAATATTGGAATCGGAGGATTAGTATTAATCCTGATTATAGCGCTTATTATATTTGGACCATCGAAGCTGCCAGAGCTGGGACGTGCTTTCGGGAGAACGCTTAGCGAGTTCAAAGGGGCAACACGCGGCCTCGTGAATGGTGAAGATGAGGATAAGAGACAGGAAGAGAAGACGCCTGACACGGCAGCGTCGAACGCCAAATAGGATGGTCAATCCGAACGATCAAAGCTTAATCGGCCACTTGGATGAAATGCGGTCACGGCTCATACGCACGCTTGCGGCTTTCCTAGTGGCGATGGCTGCGGCATTCATTTACGTCAAGGATATTTATCAATGGTTGGTAAGGGATATGGATCAGAAGCTTGTTCTGCTAGGGCCTTCTGATGTCATTTGGGTATATATGATGATCGCTGGCGTTGTCGCCATAGCGGTTACGCTTCCGATTGCCGCCTATCAGGCTTGGAAGTTCGTTACGCCTGCCGTTCCGAAGGAGGCGCAGCGCGCCGCACTTTTGTTTATACCGGGTATTAGCGTATTATTTATTATCGGTATTTGCTTTGGATATTTTATTTTATTCCCAATGGTGCTGCATTTCATGAATCAAATGGCTGCTCAATCGTTTGTAACGATGTATACGGCCCACAATTATTTTACATTCATGATTCATATGACCGTTCCCTTTGGGCTTCTCTTCGAAATGCCGGCCATTGTCATGTTCTTTACGAAGCTTGGCCTGCTGAATCCGAATAGGCTCGCCAAAGCGCGGAAGCTTGCTTATTTCATATTGGCGCTCGTCGCGATCACGATTACCCCTCCAGATATCCTATCGGATATCATCGTAATCGTACCTTTATTTTTGCTCTATGAGATCAGCATCTCAATCTCTAAGATCGTTTATCGGAAGCAGTTGAAGCTTGCAGGCGAAGGCGGAATGGCGGCATAGCGCAGGAAGAGCAAGTAACAGAAAGCCCGCTGTGGGCTTTCTTTTTTTTATTATAAAACCGATTGCTCCATGAGGGACTATAGAAGTAGAAGATGTTCGCTGCCAAAAAATAGTATATACTAGGCTCATAGCGCACACATTCGGAATATATAAGGGGCAAAAGGGATATGGAAATCGTTGAGGCAACTATCTCATCCGTTCAAGCTGCTTTGCAATCAGGCGAGCTTACTTCGCGCGACCTCGTTTTGCGTTATTTTGACCGAATCGCCTTCCATGACAAAGACGGCCTAACGATTAATTCCGTGCTTGAGCTCAACCCCGATGCCTTGTTTATTGCTACGGCACTCGACAACGAGCGTGCAGCGAAGGGACCGAGAGGGCCTTTGCATGGCATACCCATCATGCTGAAGGACAATATCAATACCGGCGACCATATGCATACGAGTGCAGGCTCACTCGCGCTGGCGGGCTCTTTTGCAGGAGAAGACGCGTTTATCGTGAAAAAGCTTAGGGAAGCCGGTGCCGTTCTGCTTGGCAAGGTGAACATGACGGAGTTCGCCAACTTCATGACGGACGGGATGCCATCAGGCTATAGCTCGCGTGGCGGACAAGTGCTTAACCCATACAATATATCGGCGCCAACGGGCGGCTCGAGTGCCGGCTCAGGCGTAGCGGTGGCGTGCAATTTCTGCATGGCTTCCATTGGAACGGAAACCTCGGGATCGATATTGAACCCTGGCAACTTAAGCTCGACCGTCGGCATCAAACCGACTGTTGGCTTAATAAGCCGTTCGGGCATCTTGCCTTTGTCGAACTCGCAGGACACAGCGGGCCCAATGGCTCGGACGGTTACGGATGCCGTTCATGTATTGAATGCCATAATCGCATATGATGAATCAGACGCAGCGATGGGGACGAGCATCTGGCATAAGCAGAACGATTATAGCCAATTTCTTGATTCAAAGGGGCTTGAGGGTGCACGAATAGGTATTCCGAGAGATTATTTCTTCGAGGAATTGACGGAAGAACAGCTAACGATATTTAATGATGCTGTCGAGGTGATGAGAAAGCAGGGTGCGGTTATTGTGGATCCTGCCGATATTCGCACGGCTAGGGATATCAAATATTCATCGGTCGTATTGAATGAGTTCAAATCCTCGATCAATGCATATTTGTCCAAGCTGCCGCCAGGGGCCCAAATACGTACGCTTAAGGACATTATCGCGTTTAACAACGAGCATCCGGTCGAGACGCTGAAGTACGGGCAATCGACGCTTTTGTCTGCTGAAACGACGACTTCAGGCACGCAGACAGAAACGGCTTATTTGCGTGATCGGGCAGCGGATCTCCGTTTATGCAAGGATGAGGGGCTCGATGCGACCATGAAGGAACATGGATTGGACGCGCTGCTCTTCCCTGCGGATTTCGGCGCGCGAATCACATCGCGAGCAGGTTATCCTTCCATCGTCGTTCCGGCGGGCTATACGGCGAAAGGCGTGCCCTTTGGCGTCACGTTCGCTGCGAGAGCGTACGAGGAGCCGAAGCTGATCAAGCTGGCATACTCATACGAGCAGGCTAGTCTCGTCAGGCGGCCCCCTTCGCTTAAGAGCTTTATATAACGATAGCAATGCGCTCAGCATGGATTGAATGATCATTTGAATAAGCAAGCAAAGAAACCTCCCAGCAGCTTAGTGCCGGGAGGTTTTTGACGAGGCAGGCATTATTTTTTGGCTTTAAAATGAACGACGGCGCTGTAGAGCATTTTTTCGGCTTTAGGATGAAATACGGCATGATGGCTAATATGGTGGATCTCTAGCAGCAAGCCTTTATTATTTTCGATTTGCTGATCAATCTTTTGCTCCAATGTTTTTAAATCATATGCCTCGAAAAATTCAACCTTGTTTTCAATGAGATCCAATCGGAAGTCCATTCGCGTTTCTCCTAACGATCATATAAGTTGATTATCCTATTATACAGCGCGGAGCTTGCACACTACAAATAGGTTCTGAAGCAGCGAGATTAATAGGTATCTATACAGTGTTGCGGATAAACTTTATAATTTAGTAAAAAATTAGGAAAAGAATGAGGGGTCCAGCATGCAACAAACATCAACAAATCTTCAGAAAAATGAAACGAAGCCGCATAGCAACAAAGCAAGCGTTCCGCAGCTGATATGGAAATACAAGCTGCATTATGTAATCGTATTGCCTGCGATGCTGTTAATCTCAATATTCAAGATTATTCCTTTTGTTTATGGGGTCATCCTTTCCATGGTCGATTACAAAGTATTTCAAGGCATGTTTGAAAGTGATTGGGTGGGATTAGACCATTACTTTGATTTATTCGGAAATCCGGATTTCCGCAGTGTCGTTTTGAATACAATCATAATCAAAACCAGCTATATATGGCTCAGTGGTGCTGCTTCGTTCATCCTTGCACTGGCATTGAGCAGTTTGAAATCCAAGCAGCTGAGAGGAATATTCGCTACGATGTTTCTCATCCCGTATTTCATTCCATCCGTAGTGTTTGCCTATATCGTTATCTACATGCTTTCGCCGACTAGCTCGCCGTTTTTCACGCTGGAAGCATTTGTGGCTGCTGACACTGAATGGATTAGGGTGATCATCATAGTGGCAGAGAGCGTCAAAACATGCGGAATCCCGATCGTTATTGCACTCGCAGCGATTGCATCCAAGCATGCCAGCTCAAGCCATTTGCCTCTAGCCCATTCAAATAGCTATGTACAAATGAACGTACTTCCGGCGCTTCGAGCCGTATCTGCGTTTATGCTGCTGCAGCTTTCCACTATTTTCACGTTAGATCATGAGTTTATTACCAATATCGTTAGTCCGTTGACGAGGTCGACCGGGGCAACGTTGGATATTTATAATCAACAAATGGGGATCATGTCGATGGAAGCAAGTCACACGTCGGCGGCATGGTTCATCCAATTCATCATCCAGCTTGTTTTCACGCTTGCCGCGTATCGTGTGGTAAAAGGACGTTTTCTGAATGAGCTGTTTCAAACGACAGTGAATAGAACCGAAATAGCGGCAAATTCTTCGCAAAGAAACGTAGTGGGCATCGTATTAGCAGGTTTCTATAGCGTTCTTGTTGTTCTTGTGATCTATATGCTTATTATTTATCCGTTTACAGGCTCTGGAAATCCCGAACAGTCCTTGAAGGGGATTGCCGCTCTTTGGAATGTTATTGTCTATCTCGCTGTGGATATAGCAGCCGTTATTGTCTTTTTATTGATGACGGTAACGCTCGCCTTTCCGCTCACGGTGAAACGGCTGCCTGGCCGAAGCGTATATAAGCTGTTTTTGTTAATCGTGATGGTAATGTCTAGCGGAATGGTTAACGAATTGTTATACATACGAAATCTGGGAATGCTAGGTACGATATTCCCGCAGCTATTTTTAGGTTTTTTTAACCTTGCGGCAGTATTTGTGCTCAAAAGTATGTTTAATGCACGGCATAGCGAATTGAAAGAATTGGCCGAGGCAAACGGAAAAGGAGAGCTGCATGCGTTTTTCACGCTCTTTATCCCGAAGGTATGGAAGCCGCTTCTGGCGCTAGGTGTACTGCAATTTGTCGCGCTATGGAATGGCTATTATCCATCCTATCTTTATATCACAGAGCCTGAGAAGCAATCGCCAATCGCACAATTTCAACAGCTGGCTTTTTCAGGAGGAGAGATGTCGGCGATGCAGGTCATGCAGCTAGGCGCATGGTTAAGTTTGCCTTCGATTCTTTTGTTTTTCCTATTTCGACGCTGGCTGACTTCAGAAGTGTTAACGAGCCAGATGAGAAAACTATAGCATTTTACGAGAGGGCTGTTTGGTTACAGCTCTTTTTTTATTGTTGCATAAGGTCAGTTGTACTTTAAGTTAACTTAAATATTAACAACTCGATGACTATTGGCAAGAAAACAAACATTTTGTTGACAAATAAGCGATTGAAGACGTATTCTTGTTACGAAATCGTTTATTTTTATATTTATCATTAACTTTAAACTACATTTAATGGATGCTGATCCTGTACTGAAAATTGGAAAGGTTGTGTGATAGGAATGGTTACGAATATGGTTCAAGCATCGCAAGTAGGCATACCGAGAGCAGAATATCCCCGCCCAGATTGGCAGCGCGCGGACTGGTTGAATTTGAACGGTGCCTGGTCTTTTTCATTTGATCATGGCAATCAAGGCATGACGGAAGGTTGGCATCAGGCCAAGGGGCAGCCATTCGATTCAGAAATTATCGTACCTTTCTCTTGGGCAAGCCCGCTTTCGGGCATTGGCAGCAATGAGAAGGGGATCGCTTGGTATGGTAGAGAAGTGAATTGGGTACCGGATGTAAAAGATGCTAGGCTGTTTCTGCGATTCGGCGCGGTTGATTACAAATCGGATGTGTGGGTGAACGGGATTGCAGTAGGCTCCCACTCCGGCGGGTACGGCACGTTTGAATTTGACGTGACGGATGCTTGGATCTTGAAGGGAAGCAATCAGATTACCGTTCGCGCGGAGGATTACGATCATGATTACCAAGCCCGGGGCAAGCAAGGGTATGGTGAAATTCGCGGCATTTGGCAGCCTGTGTGGCTGGAGGCTCGTCCTCAAAACTATGTTAAAGATTCGAAATTCAATACAAGCATAGATGGCACGGTTGAAGTCGTTACAACCGTCATCGCTAGTAAAAGCGGCTTAGCGGAACTGGCTTTCACATTCGCTGAAGGGGCCATCACCCACGTCGTTGAAGCCGAGCTTGCCGTAGGCACGAATGTCATCGAGGCTGTGCTTAAGGTTGAAGCTCCGAAGCTATGGAGTCCGGACTCTCCCTATCTATATGAAGGGCAGGTTGTTCTGAGCAGCAACGGGCAGAGCGATAGCGTCAGCACATATTTTGGGATTCGCGAAATCTCCACAGCGCTTGTAGGCGACCGCAGCTACCGCTGGATTACGTTAAACGGAAAACCGGTATACTTGAATGGAACGCTGGATCAATCTTTCCATCCAACCGGCTTCTTCACCTACCCGTCCGACGAAGAAATGAAAAATGAAATCCACTTAATGAAGCGGCTTGGTTTAAACTTCGTGCGCATTCATATTAAACCGGAAGAGCCGCGCAAGCTCTATTGGGCCGATAAGCTGGGCATTCTTGTAATGGAGGATATGCCCTGCTTCTGGGGGGACCCGGATGAACAGGCTAAGCAGTCGTATGAAAGCGAAGCGCGCGAGATTATTGACCGTGACTACAATCACCCATCAATTTTCTCTTGGGTCATGTTCAATGAAACCTGGGGCTTAAAGACGAACAGCGAATCGACGTCGCTTACGACAGACGTTACGCATCCGAATAATTTCTTGCCGCAGACGCAGGAATGGGTTCGCTCCATGTATACATTTGCGAAGCAGGTTGACCCAACGCGCATTATCGAAGACAATTCGCCTTGCAATTACGATCATGTGGAATCGGATATCAATACCTGGCATTTCTACATTAACGGCTACAATGAGCTTCGGGCACATGTTACGGAAGTCGTAGAAAAAACATACCGTGGCTCTACCTTCAATTATATTGGAGGCAATACGCAATCCGATGCACCGCTCATGAACAGCGAATGCGGAAATGTGTGGGGGATCGATGGCGGAGCGGGAGAGAGCGACCTTGCTTGGCATTATCGCTACATGATGAATGAATTCCGTCGGCATGACAAAATGTGCGGCTTCGTTTTTACCGAATTCCGCGATGTCGTCAATGAATATAACGGGTATTACCGTCTAGACGGGTCAGATAAGCTGTTCGGCTATGAATGGTACGTGCCGGGAATGACGGTTGCCGATCTTCACGCTCCTGATTTTATCGTCATAGACGCACCTCCATGCCAGACGCTGCAAGCAGGTGCCCAGATCGATATCGAACTGCTTGGCTCAAGCTTCGCGGACCGTTATCACGGCCAAGAGCTTTACCTGTCATGGGAGCTATGGCATGACAACCTTGGAACGCGGATTGTTCAAGCATCCGGCAATGAAGCCGTTAACTGGACGGGGTATGGCGTGGAGCGTTTAACCGCTCTTTCCTTGATCATGCCGGATCAGGATGCCGTATCCGTGCTTGCGGTCCGCCTAATGACCGCTGACGGCAACGTTATTACCCGAAATTTTGTGACATTTGATGTCCGCAGCCAAGCAGCAAATGGCAAGTATGCAGCAGAAGGACGCATGATCAGCATTCCGGCTGCAGGCTATGCTGAGAGTACGTTTCCGTATAGTTGGAATGCACTCCAAGGCAACAAGGCGAATGGCGGCGGTACTGGGCACTTTACTTATCACGTGGAGCTGCCGTCCGTGTCCGAGCAAGCGGCCATCTATGATATCGAGCTCGTCTTTGAAGCCAGCTCCAAACGGCTGCTGAAGCGCAACGTGGAAGGCAGCATTGAGAAGCAGCATGATATTTCTTATATGCATGGCGCGCTTGACGAGCCGGAATTCAATCCGAATACGTATTATATGACGGATTCCGAGCGCCACGAGGCGAAGCTGAGCATCCTGATCGATGATGAGCTGGTTGAGTCCTTCATTCTTCGCGACAATCCGGCAGATAGCCGAGGCGCGTTGTCATGGCATTATCAGGCCGTTAACAATAAGCTCGAGGAGGCAGGCTCATACGGGTACTTATGCAAGGTCACACTCCCGAGCGCTGTTACCGCGAAGCTGAATACCTCAAGAAGCTTTAAGCTGGAGCTAGCAGCAGATGAAGGCGGGTTGGCGTTATATGGACGGAACGCCGGGCGATACCCGATCGATATTCTCGTACAAAGCAGTGGCTCGTTTTGATGAATGCCTCGGCATAAAACAATAATTGCGAAATTGTTAACGTTTATGGCAGTCGCGCCAGCCTTTTATCATGTAGAATAGATTCATATGATAAAAGGGGGTACATACGGATGGACGTTCCTGCTGGCGTATGGATATTTGCGGCTATAATCGTAGCGTTGCTGACTTGGCTGACTTTGTGGATTACCAAAAAGGCCTATTCTAAAAAATGGGATGAATCGGATCAATAGATGTTGAAGCATTTGGAGCCAGCGCGCAGCAGCGCTGGCTCCTTTTCTTCTATATTAACAATGGGAAATCGTGTATAATGTGGATATTATTTTTGAAGGAGCTGCCTATTGTTGAATGCAAATGCCAATGAACCGATGTTGATCCACCAGAAAGAGGAGCGTTATTATGTCCTTGCGCTCATTTTCAGTATTATTGTTTATTTAGGCTTGTTTTTTTCTATTATTTTTATGTTTTTAATTCCAATTCTTGTTGTCATACCTTTGGCAGCCCAAGCAATGATGATGGCGAATATAAGAATTAACGGCGTGCGCATCACGCCAAGGCAATTTCCCGAAGTGTTCGCGATTGCGGAAGAGCAATGCGCCAAAATGGGGTTCACGGTTGTTCCTGATTTATACGTTATGGAGTCCAGCGGCATATTAAACGCGTTCGCTTCCCGTTTTTTTGGCCGCAACATGGTTGTTCTTTACGCGGATCTGTTCGAATTGATTCAATCCGGAGGCGAGAGGGAGCTTACTTTCGTGCTGACCCATGAGCTTGCCCATATCAAACGCAACCATATTATGAAGCAAATATTCATTATTCCGGCGATGTGGCTTCCTTTTCTGGGAGAGGCTTATTCAAGGGCATGCGAATATAACTGTGACCGCATGGCGGCATATTACGGCAATAATGCGGAGGCGGCGATGAACGGGTTGACGATATTAGCGATTGGCAAAACGCTGTATCTACGTGTCGACCGGGAAGAGTATTTGCTGCAAAGCAGCTATGAAAAAGGTTTTTTCGTATGGCTTGCCGAGAAGCTCTCCACCCATCCGCCGCTGCCGAAACGAATTCACGCACTTCAGCAATTCGCCGGCTACTCATCGAGTATCGTGTTCCATACTTCACGCTTCGGAATAATCATTGCGGCGGTCGCCGTTTTTGTATTGCTGGGCTCGATTTCGACAGGCATCATTTTCTCGAAATCAATTGATACCTTTATGAGCCAGCTTGATGTTAATGCTGAGACAGATGAAGAAGAGCTGCTTAGCGCAGCATTGGAAGGGGATGCCGACCTTGTCCGGCAATTACTGTCTTCAGGCGCGAATCCCGATGCAGCGGATGATGAGGGCTGGACAGCGCTTATGTGGGCGGCACAGCTGAATGATACGGATAGCGGTTCCGCCATCATCGATGCGGGAGCGGATCTGAATCTAGTCGATCATACCTATGAAGAGACGGCATTGACGATTGCGATTTTTAATGGCAGCGTGGATGTGGTCGAGCTGCTTCTGGAGGCAAACGCGAATCCGGATTTGCAAGACAGTACGGGCTGGACGCCGCTTATGACAGCTGCGTCAGAAGGCGATATGGAATCGACGAAGCTTCTGCTGCAAGCAGGCGCTGACCCGTTAAAGGTGGACGAGACGGGTTACACGGCCGCGGATTATGCGATGGATGGCGGGTTTGAGGATATTGCATGGCTGCTTCAGGAAACGGGTAAGCGGATATAAAAAAAGAAGCTTGAGCAATCAAGCTTCTTCGTTCTATGTATGACAGCTATGTATTTCGTAAGGGATGGTCGGGACGACACGATTTGAACATGCGACCCCCTGGTCCCAAACCAGGTGCTCTACCAAGCTGAGCTACGTCCCGAGAAAAGATGGTGCCGTCGAGAGGACTTGAACCCCCAACCTACTGATTACAAGTCAGTTGCTCTACCAGTTGAGCTACAACGGCACGTGCGATTCGTTAAACACAAGATGTATTATTACATATAAACCAATATAATTGCAAGCCTTTTTTTAAAAAAAATGTGCGAAGGATGAAAGCAATGAAAATCGTATTGGCGCCGGACTCTTTTAAAGGCTCAGGAAATGCTTTTCAAATGGTGCAAGCGATGTCAGCAGGCATACGCTCGGTCTTGCCCAGCGCGGAGCTGATTGCTCTACCGATGGCAGATGGCGGGGAAGGGACCATGCAGATTCTGGTTGGCGCAACGGGAGGGCATTTCATGGGAACGGAAGTCCATGATCCTCTCCATCGGCGCGTAGCAGCCCAATATGGGATACTGGGGGATGGCGTGACGGCGGTCATTGAGCTAGCTGAAGCATCAGGGCTCTTGTTATTGCGTGAAGATGAGCGGAATCCAGCGCTTGCTTCGACTTATGGCACCGGTGAGTTGATACGTCACGCTTTGGATGCGGGCTTTCGTCAGTTTATTATTTGCTTGGGAGGCAGTGCGACTAACGATGGCGGAGCGGGGCTGCTGCAGGCACTTGGCATGAAGCTGCTTGACGGAGAGGGAGTTGAGCTTCCAAGAGGCGGGATTCACTTATCGGGGCTTCAATCCATTGACGAATCGGCTTTTGACGCACGTACACGCGAAAGCCGATTTGCGATCGCTTGCGATGTGCGCAATCGGTTATGCGGGCAGCAGGGCGCATCCCGTATTTACGGACCGCAAAAGGGGGCGAGCGACGAGCAAGTAGAGCTGCTTGACCGAGCGCTGCTGCACTATGCGGCACGGATTGAATCCCATACAGGGCTGGATGTGGCGAACATGCCTGGCAGCGGTGCTGCAGGAGGAACTTCTGCTGCGTTATTTGCCTTTCTAGATGCCGTAATGGAGCCTGGCGCACGGCTTGTCATGGCGAGGATTAACTTCGATGAACGAATTCGCGGAGCGGACTGGATCGTAACAGGCGAAGGAAGGATAGATGGTCAAACCGGGTCTGGGAAAGTTATCGAAACGGTGTGCAACTCGGCATCGAAACAAGGAATACCGGTTATTGCCGTCTGCGGCTCGGTTGCAGCCGATCGGAATACGACCATGAAGCTTGGCTTGCGAGCATGCTTCTCGATCGTGCCTGGACCATGTACGCTAGAGGAAGCGATGTCGCATTCAGAGCAATGGATGCAGGAACGAATGGCACAAATCATTAATCTTATCCATCCGCCGCAATGAAGGGGCTTGCCAGGGAGGGAAAAATAGAATCGGCCAATGGTACATCACGCGAAAAGAACCTTCAACACCGCCATTAAGGTGTTGAAGGTTCTTTTCGTTTCTTATTAGCCTTGTATTACGTATCGAACGGGAACGGTATGATCCAGAAGCGACTTAAGAGCAAGCAATGTGCTTATGCCGTTTCCCCTTCAACGCTTTGTTCTTGCTGCTCGATGAGCATCTCAACCTTGCGAATCCGGTTTTTGCTTGTTTCGCGAATAATGAATTTATAATTTTCATAGAAGTGCTCTTTGCCTGGTTTAGGGTCCGCAACTTGACTGTACAGCCAGCCGCCAACCGTGTCTACGTCTTCTTCCTCAAAGTTCATGCCCGTAAGGTCGCTCAGCTCGCTGAGTGATACCTTGCCATCAAGCAAGTAGCAGTTATCTGCTAGCTGTTCGATTTCCTTGCGCTCGTCTGCATCGAATTCGTCACGGATTTCACCGACGATTTCTTCAAGAATATCTTCGATGGTAATAAGGCCGGAAGTTCCGCCGTATTCATCGACTAGGATGGCAATATGAACGCGTTCAAGCTGCATCCGTTTCAGGAGCATTTTGACAGGCGTTACCTCAGATACGCTTAACACAGGATGAACCAGCTTCTTGAAATCAAGGTCGCGATCCGTTTCGTACTCCAAGAAAAGCTGCTTCGTGTTGATCATTCCGACGATATTGTCCTTGCTCTCAAGCGCAACGGGGAAGCGCGTATACTGCTCCTTGCGAATAATTTGCATATTCTCGGCAAGCGATTTATTTGTGTATAAACAGATCATGTCGGTGCGTGGCACCATAATTTCCTTGGCGAGCAGCTCATCGAATGCGAAGATGCGGCTCACGTAACCGTACTCTGTATTATTAATCTTTCCGCTTTGGTAGCTCTCATTTAGAATAATTTGAATTTCTTCCTCCGAATGCGCTTCTTCATGCTCAGTGGCGGGCTTGAGTCCGAAAAGGCGGACTAGCGTATTAGCCGAGCCATTAAGCAACCAAATGAAAGGATATAAAATTTTGTGGAACAAGATAATCGGTTTTGCGGTAAGAAAGCTGATAAATTCGGCCTTTTGGATCGCCCACGTTTTTGGAGCGAGCTCTCCGACTACAACATGCAGGAATGTGACGGAAATAAATGCAATGAAAAAGGATAGAATATGACTGATGTCATCATTTATGGACAGACGCTCAAACAAGGGTAAAAGCATTTTTTCAACTGTTGGTTCTCCCAGCCAGCCCAGCCCGAGTGCTGTGATGGTAATACCTAATTGGCAGGCTGACAAGTAGGCATCCAGATTACTCGTAACCCGTTGAACGGCAAGCGCGTTCTTCCGGCCCTCAAGCACTAACTGATCGATCCGACTGGAGCGAAGTCTAATGATGGCAAACTCCGTTGCGACGAAAAAAGCAGTTAATAAAATAAGAAGAGCAATCATGAATAAATTGAATCCTATACCCATTTTCGTTTCTCACTACCCTTTTATATTTATATTTTTTGTATTCTTATGATCTACTATAACGAATGATTACAGCATATGACAAACGCCATTTCAAACGGTAAAAGCCTTTTATGCGCTATTAGAGCGATTTTACGAGATGGAAAAGCGCATTCTCATTGATTTTCGAGCCTTTACAACTGTCATTCTCCGGCATATGATGAGTTCATATGAACTTGTAACAAAAGGTACATATGACGAAAGCGCGAGGAGGAAGGAAAATGGAGTCCTTTACGCTTACTCGAAAAGAGATGGCTTGCTTGCTGCTTGCGCTAGACGGGAAGCATAACCAGAAGCCGCTGCAGGTATTGCAAGCCGCATGGACCAAGACGCATCAATACGATTTGGAGAAAGGCACGGGATTGCCCGCGTTTCTGTCAACGCTGCTGCCTCCGATTATTGAGAAGCTGATCAAAGGCAATGAGCTCAAAGGTTTTTCGCTACATGAAATTGCCGCTCTCGGTCAACTGATCGAATATTCGAATCTGTCGATAACGTCCATGCAAAATTGGGTAAAGCGCGATTTTAAGCCTTATTTCGATTGCCCGAAGGCGGGTAAAAAATATTCGCTCAATCAGGCTGCGTTATTGTTCATTATTGATGATTTAAAGTCAAATCTTGATTTTGAATCCATACGCAAGCTATTTGAGATCGTTTTTAAAAAACCAGAGGATGAGAAGGCCGATTTGGTCGGTCCTATTCAATTATATGCATCCTATACCAGTATGTTTGAAGAACTGGATGCTAACAACGATCAACTGCTCGATATTTCCGGACATTTGAAGGAAAATCCGCATCAAGATATTTTGACGGAGGAAGCCATTCGCTCGTCAGCCAATCAATTCGCGAACCAATTGCCTAACTTAACGGACAATCAATGGGAAGCCGTGCGCAATATTTTGCTGATTGCTGTCATATCCATACAAACGTCCTATTTTCATTCTCTCTCAAGGCGTTATTGCAATGCGACTTTGTTTCTAAGTCCCGAATAAAATAGTTCTATAGGGATATACAGAAACTCTTAATTGTCCTATACTGGATTATGTTGTAAATACAAACATAGACAATCTGAAAATGGCAAACTTGCCGAAAGGCTAGGACGCAAAGTTATGGGCCTAAAGCATGTGTGCTAAGGTCGCCAGACCGCCGGAAGGATATAGAGCTAAGAAGCTGTCCGCCTCCTGTGGCTGGATAGCTTTTTTGCTTTTTTCAGAGGGACAGAGGAGAGAAAGTGGAATGGTGTTGAAGGACTGGTTGAGGAAAACGAGCATGCTGTCGAAGAAAATGAACATGAGGAAAATTACGACCAAGTTATTTCTAATTACGGCAATCATCACCCTCTTCAATCTAGGTGCAGGCGCGTTTATTTATGTTCAGAACGTATCGGTTGCAGGCTCAGTCGAGGATTCGGATCACCTGTCACGTGCCGAGAGGAACTACCAAGGTATTTCCAATAAACTGCTGAAGGCCATGCTCCTAATGGTGGATGCAATCGAGAACGGAAATAGCGATGCTTCATCTATTATGAAAGATTTGGAAACCCTCCCTGCCAATATCGACGAGCTTGAGAAGCAGCTTATCGAAATGGACAAAAAATACCCTCCAGCTACGGAAGGCGGCCAGCTTTATGCCAATCAAATTGGCGTTCTTCGCCTCGCACTCGATAATCTCAATCAAACCAATACCGATGTATCAGGTTTAACAGCTGAAGAGAAGTCCTTGCGCATCAGCAATCTAATCAGCGTATATACTGTAATTCTGAGCTATTCGAACGATACCATGCATGAGCGGCTCACACAGGACGCAGAAACTACCCAAAACGATCTGAACCGAGATGTTTCGAGCGCTAATATCATCGTGCTCATCAACGTCATTCTGCTTGCCATATTGCCAGCAATCATGATTTATGGCGTCACGCAATCGATTAAAACGGGGCTGACCGGCATTACAAGACGCATACGCGCATATGGCAGCAATGATTTCACGAGTCAGGAGAAGCTGGCCCGCTCCGATGAATTCGGAGAAATTGATCAGGCGCTAGCCGCAATGGGCGATAATTTGCGCGACACGATAAAAGCTACGCTTAACGTCAGCGAGTCGGTGCTTCACGTTTCACGCAATATGGATACGATGATCGGAAGCAACCGCAAAGCTTCGGAGGATGTGAAAGGTCAGGTTGACCTTGGCCGTGAAGCGCTGCTATCGCAATATGACGATGCTTCATCGATCTCGGCGGTAACGGAGCAAATATCGGCAAGCTCCGAGCAGATTGCTGCTTCAAGCGAGTACATAAACAATGACATGCGCCAAATGAAGCAGTCCTCCCAGAGCGGCTCGCAGCAAATGGCAGGCGTTGTCGTCATGGTTAACGAAACCGTTGAGCAATTCGCCAAGCTGACGGAGGCATTTGAAGCGATGAATGGCCGATACAACAATGTTTCCAAGTTTTTGAACGGCATTCAGGATTTGAACACGCAGACGAATCTGTTGTCGCTTAACGCATCCATTGAATCCGCAAGGGCTGGGGAGCATGGACGCGGCTTTGCGGTTGTGGCGGAAGAAATTAGGAAGCTGTCGAGCCAGACGGATTCCATATCTAAGCAGATTACGAAGGAATTGTCGCTCATTCAGAGCGATGTAGCCTCAAGCAGCAGAACCATCGGAAGCTTTGCGAATGTGATTCAATCGACAAGGCAAGCTTCGGAGACGGCAAGCGGCACGTTCCAAGCTTTGGAATCGCAAAGCAGCGTATTGTCTGACCAAATGAGCGAAATTTCAACGGCAATAAGCGAGATAACGGCAGGAATGACGCATATCGTTTCCGCTGTTGACAAACTGCTGAACACATCCACGGACGTTAACGGGAAAATGGAGCATATGAGCGAGCTTTCCGTTAAGCAAAACGATATTTCCGATGAGCTTCGCAATCTGGCAGAAAAGCTGACCGGCTCTTCGCATGAGCTGAAAGAGAAGGCTTCTGTCTTTAAGCTATAGAAGTAATAATAGCCAAATCAAAGGGCGCTTCTGCGATATGCAGAAGCGTTCTTTTTTTTGCGAGCTTGCCGATAGTTGGCTTAGCGGTTTGTCATGGAAAAGTCACAGGGGCGTTAGGAAAGTCATTGTACGAGCAGTATAATAAACCGTTGTACCGATATGATAGATAGAAAACAGCTGGAGGTAGCGGAGAATGACGACTGTACAATTTCCAAAAGATTTCAAATGGGGAACGGCTACTGCCGCGTACCAAATCGAAGGCGCATTTGATGAGGATGGACGGAGTGCCAGCATATGGGACACGTTCGCCAAAACACCGGGCAAGGTGTTGAACGGAGACAACGGCGACGTGGCATGCGACAGTTATCACCGCGTCGATGATGACATTCGGCTGCTGAAGGAGCTTGGCGTTTCCGTATATAGGTTCTCGATAGCTTGGCCGCGCGTGATCCCGCAAGGCAGAGGGGAAATTAATCCGCTAGGCCTTGATTACTACGAGGAGCTAATCGACAAGCTCATCGCGAATGATATTGAACCTTTTGTAACGCTATACCATTGGGATTTGCCTCAGACGCTTCAGGATGGGGGAGGATGGGAAAACCGTGCGACAATTGATGCTTTTGTCCAATATGCAGAGACGGTATTCCGTAAATTTAACGGTAAGGTTAAAAGATGGATTACGCTTAACGAGCCTTGGTGTATTTCCATATTATCCAACTACCTAGGCGCACATGCGCCAGGCAAGCAGGATATGCAGGCTGCACTTGATGTCGCTCACCACATTCTAGTGGCTCACGGCTTAACCGTTAAGCGATTCCGCGAGCTTGGCATCGAAGGCGAGATCGGTTATGCGCCGAATACGGAATGGAGAACGGCCTACAGCTCTTCTCCTGAGGATGTACGGGCTGCCCAGCTCCGCAACGGTTCATTTAATGAATGGTTCCTATCGCCTGTATTGAAAGGCGAGTATCCGGTGCTGCTGACGAATTGGTACGAGAGCAAGGGCTTCAAGGTGAAGGTTGAGCCGGGGGACATGGCTATTATTTCGCAGCCAATCGATTTCTTAGGCATCAATTATTATACGGGCAGCTTGATTCGCCATGCGGAGGGCAATGATTTGTATGACAGCGAAGAAATTAGCTCAAGCTTTGCCAAAACGGATTTTGATTGGAATATATATGCTGACGGGTTCTACCATGTGCTGACTTGGATCACCGAAACTTACGGTCAAATTCCGATCTATATTACCGAGAATGGCGCTTGTTACGAGGCAGAGCTGCAGGATGGGCAAATAAACGACGAAGCGAGAATCAGCTTCCTTCGCGATCATATTATGGCTTTGCACCGCGCGATCGAGTCTGGCGTGCCCGTTAAAGGCTACATGGTGTGGTCATTGATGGACAACTTCGAATGGGCCTTTGGCTATTCCAAGCCTTTCGGGCTCGTTCATATCAACTTCGAGACGCTGGAGAGAACGCCAAAGGCAAGCTATTATTGGTATAACCAGCTTGTCGCTGCCAACCAATTGGAGATTTAATCGTCAGTCTTATGAAGCAGGCGGAACCCGAGCAAGGGGATTCTGCCTGCTTCTTTGTGCTGTAAAAGAAGGATAAGCATGCCATACGCCGAAATGAGGGAGTGGCAGCGGGCAAATACATAGCCGGAAGCTGAACGCATTCGGCGCCATGCAAAAGCAAGCGCCAAAGCGGAGCCGCTCCTAATCCATTTGTTGACTTACAGCAAATATAAGTGGTTCAATTGAACCATCGACAACAAAGGGAGCAGTGAATACATCCATGTTTAAACAATTTCTTAAGGCATCTAGGGTCAGGGTGTTACCTGTGATGCTCATTCCGGTAGCGTTAGGCGCACTTGGCGCATATGTTTGGAACGGCGTTTTCCATCCATTCTTGTTCGTGATTACGATTATCGGCGCAGGAGCGGCACATTTGTTCTCTAATATGATCAATGATTTATGGGATTATTATAACGGTACGGATACGGCTGCCCAGACAACGGATGGCGTGATTCCAACTAATTCGGGTTATTTGACGAAGGGAACCTGGAGCATTCGCGCATTTGCCGCAGTCACGTGGGTCTTGTTCGGCATTGCGGCGATATGCGGTGTCATCTTAAGCATGTTAAGCGGCTGGCTTGCGCTAGTGTTTGGCGTTCTAGGCGCTTTAATCGCTTATTTCTATGTGGCGCCGCCTATCCAGTTCGGTTATCGAGGCAAAGGCTACAGTGAGCTTGCGATTCTGATCTCATTCGGGGTACTGCCTGTCGTCGGCGCTTATTTCGTGCAAACCTCGCAGCTCGATTACCGCGCATTGCTGCTTTCATTGCCGATTGGACTGCTCACGACTCTCATTTTGTTCAACCATCATTTTTTGCATTGGCAAGCGGACAAGCAAGCCGGCAAACGGACGCTAGTCGTTGTATGGGGGGAGCGCAGGGCGTTGCTGTTCTCGCGCGTTTTGCTGGCACTGGCTTATTTCACTCTCGTTGTATGCGTGGCACTGGACGCGCTGCCGGTATATGCTTTGCTCGCTTTGCCGACAGCCATTCCGTTGTACCGCGTTTATGGCCGGCTATCGGCGCGCAACGATTCAGCGGCATACGTGCCGTTGATGGGCGCCTCTGTGAAAGCGACGATTCGCTGCGGAACGGTACTGATAGCTGCTTTATGGATTCAAGGACTTGTGCAAGCAATCAACTAAAAAGGTGGGTAATAAAGTGGATAAACAATGGACTTTAGGTGATTTTCATACGATATTGAATGAAGGGGAGGTTTGGAAAATCGGAGGTTTCCCGCTTCAGGACGGAAGCTTCTGGCAATACCGCGAGCCGAATGCGGTCGTTATCGTACGCAACGGCATGCTCTATGTGCGCGCGCCGCTTAGCCGCTCGAATGATCAAATTCAAATTTTGGATAACGCGAAGCATATGTATTATTCCGCAGAGCCCGTGCTCGTGCCCGAATCAGGAATCATCAGCTTCGAGCTTCAAATTCGCGCGCGTTCGCAGCATACGGCGTCGAATGATTTATACGACGGCTTTGTTTCATTGAACTTGCTTGACTTCACGACAGGCGGGGCGCTCGATTTTTTTGCCGGGAACGATAAGTACGCAAGCGTGTACGCGGTTCTTCCTTTTCCGGGGGTGAAGGTGCCTGAAACCGATAAAACAAGGTATTTTTGCGTGTTCAAGGAAGATACGGACTTTGAAGCCCAATCGTTCAACGTTTACAAAATCACTTATAATCGCGCAACGGATGAAGTGGTCTTTCTCGTTAACGGAAAAGAAGTCAGAAGAGAGAGAAACGTACCGGTAAAGTTCAATCAATTCACCGTGGCGCTAGGCATCATGACAGAGAAGGATTTGACGCCTGAAGGCAGTGTCTCTGTGCATGGACAAACAGTCATTGGAGAGTGGTCTCCGATCACGATTGAAATAACCGAGCAAGGATAATGAAGGAGCTGCGTTATGTTATTCGTTCTTATCGCACTGTGGGCAATCGCGGCCATCATATGGCTCTCTGACCGGCGGTCGTCCGTTAATCATTGGTTGGGCGCTGTCGCGTTTACGGGAGGCGCGGGCGCGCTTGCCGCCGTTCTGGATTTGCAATGGCTGCCTGCTGCGGCAGAAGCAGGAATGAATGAGGTAGCGCAGCAGCTCCTTTACCGACTGCAGGCAGTCTCCTCGCTCGTGTCCTATTACGGGCTGCCTTATTCATTCGTTCTGTTCGCCAATGCGTATCGGCCGGTTCGCATGGCCAAACGCCTTCAAGTGCTCATGCCATTGTTGCTGCTTATACCGATTGCGTTTTGCGTGATCTTTACACCGTTTTACACGACGATGTATCCTATTTCCTTTCGAATCGTAGTGTGGTGGGCAGTACCTTATATCGTGTACGGAGCCGTTCAAGTGCTGCTGAGGCGCCAGCTTCAAGCCTCTTTTTCACGGACGCATTGGATTATCTGTTCCGTTGTTCTGCCCCCTGTTATGTTTAGCATGGTAATGAATTATGTGCTTCCAAGCTTCGGCATGCTGAGGATGTGGGTCTATAACACGTGGATCGTCGGATTAGGCGTGACCGTATTTGTCATTGCTTTGTTTACATACGGATTCATGGGCGTTCGCGTCAACATTGACCGCAGGCGGTATGACTCTACGTTGAGAGCGGTTACTTCAGGCACCGCTATTCTGAATCATGCCATCAAAAACGATGCAGGCAAAATGAGGCTGTTCTCCGAGAAAATGAAGGCATATGCGATTGCCACGGATCAGCGCGAGCTGCTCGCTGACATCGAGACGGTGCTTGGCGCATCGCGCCATATGCAGGAGATGCTGCATCGCGTTCATCGGCGCACGGAGGATCTGATGCTCCGCGTGGAGGCTGTAGACTTGGCAGAGCTTATTGAGCGGACCTTGAAGGGCTACAGCCCCGTTCTTGGGTCTGTAACGCTGCATACTTCGTTGATTAAAGGCTGGGTTTGCCGAATCGATCCTGCCCAGTTCAGCGAGGCGCTTGGCAATATTGCAGCGAATGCCTTGGAAGCGATGAACGGCGAAGGAGAGCTTCTTGTTCAATTAAGCGAGACGAAACGCGAGCTCATCGTCGAGATTAAAGATACGGGGCCGGGCCTTAGCAAGAGCGAAGCAGCAAAGGTTTTGGAACCCTTTTATACGACAAAAAGCGGTAGCGACATCAATTTTGGATTAGGCTTGCCATATGCTTACCACGTCATGCGCAAGCACAAAGGCATGCTGAATCTTAGAAGCAAGCCTGGTGTTGGGACGTCCGTTTTCCTAATATTTGCGAAACGAGCCGTTCAGGCGGAACGTACGGATGCCGTTTATGCGGAAGGGAGTACAACAAATGACTAATATTCGAGTATGGATTGTAGAGGATGATCTCGACTGGCTTCGAGGCTTAGTGGCTTACATAAATAACGAGCTTGACATGGAGGTCGTCTGGACGTCCAGCAAGCCGGAAGACGTCAGGCTTGCCTTGCAGGACGGGCTGCAGCAGTCAACGCCAGCGGATGTCATGCTAATGGATATTATGCTGGAGGGCCGTCCCGAAGGTGTGCTCCTTGCGGAAGAAGCCGCGCTTGCCACCGGTGTTAAGGTTATCATGCTCACCTCGATGGAGGAGAAAGAGCTCATCTTCCGATCGTTCCAAGCGGGAGCCATCGATTATCAAATCAAATCGGATTTCGAGAAGTTGCCTGAAGCGATTCGTTCCGCATACAGAAGCCAATCACCAATCAATGCGGCGGTAGCAGAGAACATGCGGGAGGAGTTCCGGCGCTTGAAGCAGCTGGAGCGAGAGTTCGAGGTTAAGAAGCTGGGAGATCTGATCACGCCTTCCGAGTTGCAGCTGCTCGATCTCATTGATCAAGGGTATACGCAGCCGCAGATAGCCGACAAGCTCGTCGTGTCGATACGAACCGTCAAAAATCATGTCAATCATATTTTAAAAAAGCTGAATCTGAGCGGTTCCCGCGAAGCAGCGAATAAAGCCAAGGAAATGGGCTTATTCCATAAGAAGAATGACAAGGATAGTACCAGATAAAGTTGGTACTATTTTTTTTATGCCTTTTTCTACAAAATGGAAACATAAACGTATCTTTTGGAAAAGTATGGGGGAGTGGCGAATGCGATTTGAGATGTTCTCTGCTGCGCATACCGCGGGGCTGGTTTTGTTTGGAGCCATCATGCTGTCGGTTGTTATTTTTCGAAACGGACTGCGGGAGCCAAGTCGGAATCGTGCGATAAGGTGGACGCTTGCTGCCTTGCTCCTAATCAGTGAGTTTTCGCTGCAGCTTTCTTACGTGATCGAGAATCGTTGGGGAGTTTATTCGCTTCCCTTCCAATTATGCAGCCTCATGCTGTTCGTAGGCACTGCCGTGCTGCTAACGAAACGCAAGGCGCTGTATGATGCGCTTTTCTTTCTCGGCAGCATGGGCGCACTGCAAGCGCTGTTAACACCGAATTTGGATGAGACCTTCCCGCATTTCCGCTATTTCCAGTTTTTTATCGCGCATATCGGCATCGTTGGCGCTGCTTTGTTCCTCGTGGCCGTTGAACGGTACCGACCGACTTTTCGCTCCGTGCTAAGTGCGATGCTGTGGCTGCATGTTTTGGCTGTTCCGGCAGCTGTTACGAATGAGTGGACAGGTACGACGAACTTCATGTTCCTGGCCCGCAAACCGGAAACGGCTTCGATCCTTGATTGGCTAGCCCCATGGCCGTGGTATTTGCTGCAGCTTGAGATCATCGCGTTTTGCTTATTTATTAGCTTATATGGCTTGGTAAAGGGATTGGAGCTTTTGGCGGGCAAGAGCAGACCGGATAGAAATAAAAAGATGAATGGAGAGCTAAGACATGAAAGAGACGATGAGTAAGCATTGGACATCGCTGCTGGGAGCGCTGTTCGTCATGACCGCATTTATTACGTTGTTCAAATATTCGCTCGATCAGGGGTGGATCACAGAAGCGATGAAGATCGGTTTCGGCTTGTTAAGCGGAGCAGGCATAGGCGTCATCGGTTTGAAGTTGGCGGTGCGCAAGCCTAGCAGCTTGATGGGTGAAATCATGATTGGACTCGGCGCCTGCATCCTTTATGCGACTTTCGCTTTTGCCGGCATCTTTTATCGGCTCTGGGATCCTATGACGGTTATGTTGGGCATGAGTGCCGTGACGGCACTCATTTCCGCCTATGCGTATAAGTATAGCTCGAGATTGCTCATTAATATCGCGATGGCAGGTGCCTTGCTTTCGCCGCTCCTGATGCGGCCTGAGACGGATCAGGTGTTTGCGTTGTTCTTGTATATGCTTGTGATTAACGTGGCTTTCTTTTTCTTAAGCATCGTGCGGGGATGGCATGAGCTTAGGATTGTCAGCTTTATTGGTACGTGGCTGATGTATATCGTATATTTTATACATTACACGCCTTCTACTGAAGGGGTTTGGAGCATGCCGATCCGTTATGCGCTGGCAGCTTTTCTCTTTTATACAGTTGGCCTGATGGTGTCTTCCTGGTTGAACAAACTAAGCTTCGACGGCATCGATCTCTATCTCAACGCCGCAAACGGCATTTTGTTTACCTTCTGGGCACTGCTTATTCTGAATCATGAGGTGTCATACGGATACATTCTTACGTTTATAGGCTTCGTATATCTTCTGGGAAGTTATGTCATTTATGTCGCCACGGAGAAGATAACGCCTGCCGCAGCCAGCTTTTTTCTGGTCGGTTTGCTGTTGGTCCTTATCTCGATGAGCAGCATAGGAGGCGGTTATGATTCCAAGCCTTTGGTCAATGTATTGCTTTGGGGGTTTATCGCCGCAGCGGCTGCGGTGTTAGGCCGAATCAAACGATGGCTGTTGCTAAGCCTAGCTTCGGTTATGACGTGGTTTATCGTTGGCTGCTACTGGTATATAGTCACATGGGACACGCCGCGCGGCGAGTGGTTCGGTATGTATGTGCCTTTTTTGAACTGGGGAGCAATCGCATGGATACTGCTTGCAGCGGTCGGATTCTATTTCTCCAGAACACTTGTTATTCCGAATATACCGGAGCAGGCAAACCGCGTTTTGGGACGGGTGTATGCGCTTCTGGCACACTTAATCGTTGGCGGCTTGCTGACGAGGCAGATCGAAAATATTTTTACCGAATATATGCCGGAGTCCCATGCTGTCTATTTGGCCTTAGCATTATCCGTATCTTGGGGCTGCTACTCGCTGCTGCTCATATTGTGGGGAGCCTATTACAGAGAAGTGCTGTTCAAATGGTTTGGTTCGATCATCCTGGTGCTCGTCGCGATAAAAGCTATTTTCATGGATTTGAGTGGACAAGAAGCGCTTTATAAGGTTGCTGTGCTCTTGACCTTAGGCGCCATATCGTTCTTAATTACGTGGATTAACGGGAAATGGCGGGTTCAGTCAGGCGAAAAACCGCTTGCAGACAATCAAGCAACGAGCGATTCATAATATTAAACCGGGCGGGAATAATGATTGTGTTCGCCTTGACAAGAGGTTTATTATATTTTATAGTAACTTACGTAAAGTTATTGATTGGTTTGCACGAGCATTTTTTATTACACAATTGAGAGGCAGGAGAAACAATGTCATCACAAGCATTTTTGGAAGCAGTACAAGCAAGACGCTCTTATTACGGAATCAGCAAGGAGTCCGCTATCTCCGACGAGAAAATAGTAGAAATCGTGGAGCATGCGGTTTTGCATACACCTTCATCCTTCAATTCACAAAGCGCGCGGGTAGTTGTATTGCTTGGCGACAATCATGACAAGCTATGGGATCTGACTACGGACACACTTCGCGCTATCGTAGCGGCAGATCAATTCGAAGCTACCGAGCAAAAAATGGGCTCTTTCAAAAGCGGCTACGGTACGGTCTTGTTCTTTGAAGACAAAAATGTGGTTGACGGCTTGATGGCCAGCTTCCCTGCGTATGCCCATAACTTCCCGGTCTGGTCCGGACACGCGTCAGGCATGCATCAATTGGTTGTATGGACGGCGCTTGAAAAAGAAGGCTTCGGTGCTTCGCTGCAGCACTACAACCCGCTTATTGATGAAGAGGTTAAGAAAACATGGTCGCTACCTGATTCATGGCAGCTAGTTGCTCAAATGCCTTTCGGCAAGCCGACGGCAGAGCCGGGCGAGAAAACGTTCCAGCCGATCGAAGAGCGCGTAAAAGTATTCAAATAAGCAGCAGGATTGCGTACCCAATGACGGGTTATGCAAACTGCTTAGAAAAACCGGCATGCGGACTGGGAACAGCCGCGCATGCCGGTTTTGTTTATGTACGTAGCCGAATGGCTTTGTTCGCGTAGCGCTAGCGGCAAACGCATGTTAAGCTCATTTTCAAATGATGAGTACGTGGAAAGAGGGGTGGTAGCCTTGGTGATCAAAGCGGTTTACTTCGATCTGGACGATACGCTGTATGATCAGTTGGCGCCTTTTCGCTTGGCGTTACAGGTAGCCGGCTTCGGAGAAGTTGCAGGGGATGCAGCTCAGCTGGAGCAGCTGTTCAAGCTAATGAGAAGACATAGCGACCGGTTATGGGTCAACCATGCACGGGGTCAACTTTCTCTTACGGAGCTTCGAATCGAGCGTACAACAGCGGCATTTGCGGGTATGGGCCTGCACGTACCCCTTGAAACGGCACAGCATCTGCAGGAGAGTTACGAGTATGAACAGACGGCAATCGCTCTTCGCCAAGGCGTGCTTCGGCTATTTGAACAGCTTAATGGAAGAAATATCCGGTTTGGCTTGATTACGAATGGCCCAGTTCAGCATCAATGGAGCAAGATCGATACGCTTGGTTTACGCGAATGGATTGACCCTCATGATATATACATATCGGATGGAATCGGATTCGCCAAGCCTGACCCGGAGGTATTCCGCCATGTACATGCGAAGACGGCGTTCCTGCCTGAGCAGATCGCGTATGTAGGAGACGCATGGCATAACGATGTGGTTCCATCTTATCTCGCCGGTTGGAAGCCGATCTGGCTTAATGGCAGAAGACGTCAGCCGGATCATAGCGAATCTGCTATTGCTTACGGGGAATGCCGGGAAATGAGTGAAGTTTTTTCTCTCATCCAATCCAAGTAATTGATGGATGCTGGCTGTTTGCTCTAAAAACATGTACAATAAAAACCGATATACGTTTAAGCAGACATTATTTTGCCTATTACAATCAGCCAGGAGGTTATCATGAGCATTGACCCTCGCATTATCAAAACATTATTGCAGCTTCAGCTGGCTCCAAGCTTGGATTTAAAAGCAGCATCGAACCCATTGCAGGCAACGACAGGCGATGGCTCAGCTTCCTTGTTCGACACTCTGCTCTCACAATATATGTCAGACACAGCTTCCGAAGACGGATCGTCGGTCCCCGTGCTTCCTGCGGACGCACTTGCACAGCTGGAAGCGCTCAATGGCTTTCCGAATATCTCTTTTTTTGAAGGAAGCGAATCCAAAGCCGAACCTTCGGCATATGACGAGCTTATCCAGCAAGCATCTGCGAGATATGGCGTGGATCCGGCATTGATTCAAGCGGTCATTAAGACGGAATCCGGTTTCCGCCCTGATGCGCAGTCGGGCTCGGGCGCCAAAGGTCTTATGCAGCTTATGGACGGCACGGCACGAGGCCTTGGCGTGACGGATTCTTTCGATCCCGCACAGAATATAAATGGTGGAACCAAATATCTGTCGATGCTGCTCCAGAAGTATAACGGCAATGAGCAGGTTGCTCTGGCCGCGTATAATGCAGGTCCAGGCAGGGTTGATCGTACCGGAATCAGGACGAACGAGCAGTTGATCGAGAAGCTTGAGGCGCTTCCTGAAGAAACGCAGCGCTATGTTGCAAAGGTGCTTCAAGCAAAGTAAATCGGAAGCGATAAGATCACGATTCCGCTTGCAGCCTTAATGGCTGAAGCAATCGTTGGTCTTTTTCTTTTTGGAGAGGAGTTTATACGACTATGTTATATTTCGACCATTGCGCTTCGACTCCGCCGTATGAGGAGGTCGTCCAGACGATGCTGGAGGTAATGAAATCGGTTTATGCGAATCCATCCTCCCTGCACCGGGCGGGTATTCAGGCAGACCAATTAATTGAACGCTCGCGTTCGGTTCTGGCAGAACGGCTGCAGACGGACAGCGGCAGTTGGATATTTACGTCGGGCGGCACGGAATCCAACAACCTGGCAATCAAGGGTATTGCCCGGCAATACGTCAGCAGGGGCAAGCATCTGATCACGACTCAAATCGAGCACGCCTCGGTCTATGAAGCGTTCAAACAGCTGGAAGACGAGGGATACCGCGTCACTTATTTGCCTGTTGGCGTAACCGGCCATGTGAGCGTGGAGCAGCTGGAAGCGGCTCTAACCGATGAGACGATATTAGTGAGCGTTATGCATGTTAATAATGAGATCGGAACGATTCAGCCTGTAGAACGGATTGGCCGGCTGCTGAAACGGTTTCCCAAGATCATGTTTCATGTCGATGCGGTTCAAAGCTTGAGCAAGCAGCCGATCAAGCTGTTGGAATCGGGCATTGATTTGCTGACGGGTTCTGCCCATAAGCTTGGCGGGCCAAGAGGCGTAGGTTTCTTATATGTACGTGAAGGCGTGATTCTTCATCCATTGCTGAACGGGGGCACCCAGGAGAACGGATATCGCGCGGGTACCCAAAACGTGCCTGCCATCGTAGCTTCCGCGAAGGCGCTGCGCATGTCGATGGAGAGAATGGAGCAGCGTGAGAGGCATATGTCAGGGCTGAAGCGGCAATTGATTCAACGCATTAACGGCATGCCGGAGCTTAAGCTTAACGGCGGAGAGCCATCCGCCCCGCATATTATCCATTTCTCCTATCCGGGGATGAAGCCGGAAGTGGTTATTCATATGCTGGAGCAGCATGGTATAATGGCATCGACGAAATCCGCGTGCTCATCGAAGGACGATAAGCCAAGCCGCGTGCTGCTAGCGTTAGGCGCAAGCCGCGAGCATGCTGCGGGCGGCGTTCGGATCAGCCTGGGCGACGAGCATACGGAGCAGGATATTAACGCGTTGGCGGCAGCGCTTGCGGATATCGTGAGGCAGTTGAAGCCGCTTGAGAGGAGATTGACCTAATTTTGCTTTATGATCAAATTGTACTCCGTTATGGAGACCTGATGGTAAAAGGAAGAAACCGCAATAAATTCGAGAAAAAGATGCTTGAGCAGGTAAAGCAGGCATTAACTTCTTATGAGCATATTACGTACTTCAAATCGTTCGGACGCTTGTTTGTGAAGCTGAACGGGCATCCTTACGAGCCCATTGCCGACCGGTTAAAGGATTTATTCGGCATTGTGTCATTAAGTCCCGTTATAAGCACGGAATTGGATTTGGAGAAAATCAGGCTGGCTGCGCTGACATTAATGCAATCCTTGCCGGAGAAGCCCATTACGTTCAAGGTAAGCGCCAAGCGTGCATGGAAGAAGTTTCCCCACAATTCGCAGGAAATGAACCATTTGGTTGGCAGTCATGTACTGCGTGCGATGCCTGATCTGGAAGTAAATGTAAACAAGCCGGACGTTGAGCTCCGTGTCGATATTCAAGAGGAAGCGACCTATGTGTTCTATGACGTTATAGCAGGCGCAGGAGGCTTTCCCTTCTCGTCCAATGGCAAAGCGATGCTCTTGCTCTCAGGAGGAATCGACAGTCCCGTAGCGGGCTGGCTGGCACTCCGCAAAGGGCTTGAAGTGGAAGCTGTGCATTTCCACAGCTATCCGTTCACGAGCGAGCAGGCAAAGGATAAAGTGATTGAGCTTGCGAAACGGCTGTCGTACTTTAGCGGCGAGCCGATTAAGCTGCATTTGGTTCCTTTTACGGAAATACAAACGACGCTTGTTCAGGCTAAGAGCGACAATCTGATCATTACGTTAATGCGCAGGGCCATGCTGCGTATCACAGAGCAGCTTGCGGAGCGCAACAACGCAAACGGCATCGTGACGGGCGAGAGCCTCGGGCAGGTTGCCAGCCAGACGCTGCCAAGCATGAACGTCATTGGCCGCGCGACGGATTTGCCGCAGCTGAAGCCGTTGATTATGATGGACAAGCACGAAATTATTCGGCTAGCAGAGCGTATCGGAACGTTTGAGACCTCGATTCTTCCGTATGAGGATTGCTGTACGCTATTTTTGCCCAAGTCGCCCAGCACAAACCCGAACCTGCGGATCGTAGAGAAGATTGAATCCCTCATTCCCAATTACAAGCAGCTTCTCTCGGATGCGGTCGAAGGCACGGAGCAGCTCCTGCTTTCCCCTCATCATCAAACCGCCGTACAAGCCGCGGGCGAAGACAGTTGGTTCTAGTCTCTTTTTCATTAAGGATTTCATGAGCTGCTCGGAGATGGCTTAACCGTCTATCGGAGCAGCTTTTTATTTCATTCGCTATGCGGAGCAAGAAACAATCGGCCTTGAAAGAAGTAGTAATGGGTTGAATGCCGGGAAGGAACCGCTGATTGGCATGCAGGAGAGGAGAAGCGCTAATGTTTTATTCGCTGAAAAGCCGGTTGATCGCCATTTTTGTGCTGCTTTTTGTTTTATCCTTCGTTACGCTTTCATTTCTGTTGTTCAATCAGTCCCGTTCGATTATCCGTTCTTATATCGAATCCTCGGCTCTCGAGAAAATGGATGAATACGGTTCCTATATCGATATGGTGCAAACACAGATATACGATCTGGCTTCCATTGTGTTCAACAGCGATATTACGAATAACTGGAACGCCATTGCCTCGGATCCGAGCGCTACGGATGGCGAACGCAACTTGGCGCATTTCCATATGAGCCAGTTTTTGACGCAGACGACGAACAGCTACTCCAGCGTCTCAAGCGTTGCCATCTATAGACAGGAAGGGCTGTGGGTCAGCAGCGGCAACTTCGTCGTAACGAATCCTTCATTCTTGCAGGAAGATTGGTACAATAATTTTAAAAACAAGGAAGAGTATTGGATCTCGGCTCATACGGACGCAGCGGAATTAAGAAACAATAATAAGCACCCGGTTGTAAGCATGCTTATGCCCATAGGCTCCTATGAGCCTTCGCTGACGAAAAGCGTCATGAAGATCAATGTAAGCGCTGACTATTTTCTAGAGCCGCTCGGGCGCATTCATCTGGGGGAGAGCGGGACTATTTATTTGCTGGATCAGAACGGAAAACCGATGTTGTCGCAGGCCGATTACGAAACGCGCTCGGACATGCTGGCACAGGTGCAGGAAATTAGGCAGGGCTGGAGGAAGCAAGGCGTTCTGTACATGGATAATGCGCAAGGCGAGAAAGAAATATTGGTATACAAGAAGCTGGCGCAAACGAATTGGATGCTCGTCGGCTTCGTATCCGAGGATGACCTGTACGCGCAGCTATTCCGCCTGAGAAGCTCAATATGGATTGTGGCGAGCATTCTTCTCTTATTGTCATTGGTTCTGGCCTCTTGGCTGTCGCATGGCATTACGAAGCCCCTCTCGAGGCTTGTGCTTGCGATGAGGCATATTCAGCGGGGAGATTTCGCCAACGCGGAGAGCAGGCTGCTGCCGCAGCGGAGCGTGCGCAACGAGGTTGGCTTTGCGACGGAGACGTTCCGCAGCATGGTGCATCAACTGCGGGAGCATATCAAAACCGAGTTCGAGTTGAAGCTGCTTAGGCAGCAAGCCGAATACAAGGCGCTGCTCATGCAGATAAACCCGCATTTTCTGTTTAATACGCTGGAGCTGATGAGCAGTCTTGCGATGCAGAAACGTACGGAGGATACGGTGCAGGTTATCGAGTCTCTCGGTAAAATGATGAGATTCTCGCTTAAGATGGATGACGATCTTATTCGACTGGAGGAGGAGCTCCTTTACGTTGATTATTACGTTTCCATTCTGAAGATTCGCTTTGGAGACCGCTTGAGCATCAACATGGAGAAGGAAGGCAATCTGGAGAGGCTTTCGGTAGTCAAGTTTATTTTTCAGCCTTTGATTGAAAATGCGGTCAAATATAGCGCCGCATACCGGCAGGAAGCAAAGGTCCATATATTGGTAAGGCATACCGAAGGCAAGGTCCATCTTGTCGTCTCGGACAATGGCCCGGGATTTACGCCTGAAAAGAAGCGGCAGGCGCTCGAGAGCTCAACTACGGCACAGCTTGACCAAATATTGACAAGCAGAAGCAGTCAAATCGGGCTTGGCAACGTGCTCTCGCGCTGCCGCCTTTATTATGAATCGCTGTTTGAGGTTCGAATCCACTCCGTGCTTGGAGAAGGAACGTCAATTGAATTGATTTTGCCCGCACAGGAGGTGAATGGGCATGTACCGAGTGTTGATCGTAGATGATGAGCCTGAAATCCGTCAAGGGCTGCAGTTAAAGGTGAGTTTCGAGAGTCTAGGTTTCTATGTTGCAGGGGAAGCGTCGAACGGAAGGGAAGCACTGGAGAAATTGGCGAATGAGCCGATAGATGTCGTGATTACCGATATGAATATGCCTATTATGGACGGCATGACTTTTATGGATGCTTGCCATGAGCTTATTCCTTCATTGCGCTTAATCGTCATAACGGGATACGAGGATTTTCAGTATGCCAAAGCAGCCATTCGCAATCACGCCCGTGATTATTTGCTTAAGCCGGTCACGAGGGACGAGCTGACGAAATCCTTGGAAGGCGTTCGAAACGAGCTGGACAGGGATCGGAATAACCAGGACCAGGCTGAACTGATCCAGTGGCGTTTATCCCAATATTACAAGGAGATGAAGGAGCACTTCATCGTTCATCTCGTAAAAGAGGAGCTTGTGCAAGCACCATTGGTTTTGGAGCGTGCAAGGTTGTTCGAGCTGGAAGCGTGGAACGTTGGACAGGTACGGTTCTTGACGCTGGGCTTGAAGGACCAGACCGAGCCGGCAGGGGAGGATAACCGGACGGAGGATGCATTCCGGCTTCCTTTCGAAATGGTGGTCAGGGAATGTGCGGCCATGCAGCATATATCGATGCAGGTATTCCGTGATATGAGCTACCCGGGTCTGATGCATGCCGTCCTCCAGGAGGATGCCGAGCTGATCCGGACATTTACGGAAACGCTGCAGGACCATGTGAGAAGCCTGATGCGGTTCGACTTGAGAATCGGTGTCGGACAAGCCGTTACTGGCTTCAAGCAATGGAAAGAAGGTTATATGAGCTCGCTGCTTGCTTGGAGCGTGCCGTATGGCGGGAGCAGGGAAGAAGAGCGAAGCAACGCCGCGCAAGGTGAGCAAACCGACCATGCCTTAAAGGTTATCGAGCGGTATTTGGTGCGCGGCGAGCTCGCAGCGTTTCAAGCCGCCGTCAGGCAAGAGCTGGTTGCCGCTCATGGCTCGCAGCCGCGCTTCGTTAAAGCCATATTCCAGCTGTATCTGATGCTTGAGCCGATCGCCAAAGCATCGCATACCGTGCTGGAAGGCGGAGAACAGCTATGGCTGAGACCGGATATAACCTTAAGCCTCGACAGTGTCGAGAAGGCGGAGCGTTTCCTGATGGGCATCGCGGACCGAATAGAGCGCAAACGCCAGATTGAGTCGAACGAGACGGATCCATTCTTATTTATCAAGGCCGCTCAGCAGTTTATCGACGAGAATTATATGTTTGATCTGAACCTGTCGATGATTGCGGAGAAATTCAATTACAATGCAACGTATTTCTCGGAAATTTTCAAAGCCAAAATAGGCAAAACCTTCATTCATTATTTGAATGAGACACGCATGTCGGAAGCGATTCACCTCCTTCAGAACACGACGCTAACCTTATGGGACATTGCAGAGCTGACGGGATTCTCGAACGCGAGCTATTTCAGCTCGAAATTCAAGCGCATGTACGGCGTGACGCCTTCCGAGTTCCGATTGCGCCCATCTGAAAAAAACGATAGTGAACACCCGAAAAATTAGCATTCATCGAAATCTGCCCCTCCCTTATGATGGAACTACATCATTAAGAGAGGGGTATTCGCGATGAAATCAAGCCGCAAGGCATTAGGCAGCCAACATAATTTGACGGCCTATACATTTTTGCTCCCATGGTTAATCGGGTTTTTCTGTCTTACGCTCGGACCCATGCTCGGTTCGCTGTATTTATCGCTAACGAAGTACAATTTGCTTACCCCGCCAGAATGGATTGGATTTGCAAACTATTTGGAAATATTCAAGGAGGACGATACCTTTAGAAATTCCTTGTGGCTGACGATTAAATACGTGTTTATTTCAGTACCGCTTCGGTTGGCGTTTGCGCTGCTTGTAGCGGTGGTACTGAACAAAGGAATACGCGGACTCGGCATCTACAGGACGGTATATTATATTCCATCGCTTCTCGGCGGCAGCGTGGCGATCGCAATCGTATGGCGGCAGATTTTTGACGGAAACGGACTGGTCAATCAGTTTCTGGGCTGGTTCGGCATTCAAGGGCCGTCATGGATCTCCCATCCCGACTATATCGTGCACACGATTATTACGCTCTCGGTATGGCAATTCGGTTCAGCGATGGTCATCTTCCTCGCAGGCCTTAAGCAGGTACCTGCCGATCTTTACGAAGCGGCGCAGGTGGACGGAGCGGGGAAGGCAAGGCAGTTTTTCCGCATAACGCTTCCTATGCTGTCGCCCGTTATCTTTTTTAATCTGGTCATGAGCATCATCAATTCATTCCAAGCGTTCACGCCGGCATTCGTGATCGGGGACGGCAGAGGAGGACCGCTTGACGCAACCATGTTCTACACCTTGTATCTGTACATGAAGGGCTTCTCCTTCTTCGATATGGGATATGCTTCCGCGCTGGCATGGATTATGCTGCTCATTATCGGAATTTTTACCGGTATTATCTTTTTGACATCCAAGTATTGGGTATTTTATGGCGACAGCAAAGAGGGGAGATAAACGTTATGGTTCAAGCATCAGGAATAAGGGGATTTACGAAGCATGCGTTGATTATTCTCTTCGGCATTGCGATGCTGTATCCCGTACTTTGGTTGATCAGCAGCTCATTCAAGCCGAACGAGCTTATTTTTACCGAGCCAGGGCTATGGTCCTCGTCGTTCACGCTCGACAATTACATCAAAGGCTGGCAGGGGTTTCAGGGAATTGCGTTTGGTCGCTTTTTTGCAAACTCGTGGTTGATTTCTATATTGAGCGTGCTCGGAAATATCATTACGTGCTCGTTCGCTGCCTTTGCCTTTGCCCGTCTGAATTTTAAGTTTCAGAAGCTATGGTTCGCGCTTATGCTCGTTACGATCATGCTGCCTTACCATGTGACGCTGGTCCCGCAGTATGTCATTTACAATGAGCTGCAATGGATTAACACGTATTTTCCGCTCATTTTGCCGAAATGGCTGGCTCATGATTCCTTTTTTATCCTGATGATGGTTCAATTTATCCGAGGCATACCGAGAGAGCTTGATGAAAGCGCAACGATCGACGGGTGCAGCCAGCGGCAAATTTATTTCCGCATTATTATGCCGCTTCTGGTTCCCGCGTTAATTTCTGCAGCGATCTTCACGTTCATCTGGTCGTGGGACGATTTCTTTAGCCAAATGATCTACTTGAGCGATATCAAGCTGTTCACAGTACAGCTAGGCATCCGTTCATTGTTCGATCCGACAGGACAATCCGATTGGGGAGCGCTGCTCGCTATGTCTGCTCTCTCACTCGTTCCGATCACGCTTATTTTTCTTGTTTTCCAGCGTTATTTCTTGGATGGAATTGCAACGACCGGATTGAAGTAGTTCGCAACAGAGGTAAAGCGATTCCAAAAAAAATGATAGTCAACAACCGAAGGAATCAAATTCCGATTGGGCACAATCAAGAGTAGCATGGGTTTTGAGAACGGATTCATACTATTTCATTAGGGGGAAGCATGAATGAAAAAAAGAATGACGGCACTGGCTTTGGGGTTGCTGATGGTCTTTACGGCAGCCTGCTCGGGAGGTACGGGCAGCGGAGGGGCTTCTGATGGCCAACCATCCAATGACGGGAATAATGCGGCCGGAGGCGAGCAAGTAGAGCTTCGCATGATGTGGTGGGGAGATCAAAAAAGAGCGGATATTACGAATGAAGCGTTAAAATTATTCGAGAGCAAGTATCCGAACATAAAGGTAGTCGGGGAGTTTGCGCCATCAACGGGTTATTTCGACAAACTTAACACGCAGCTGGCTTCAGGGACGGCTCCAGACGTTTTCTTCTTAGGAGGGAATGTCGTGGATTACGCCAACAAGGAAGTGCTGCTTGATCTGGCTCCATATGTCGGCAACGAGCTCAACTTAGGCGATATGGATAAATCGATGGTTGAGTACGGAACCATCAAGGGCAAGCTGCTTCACATCTCGGCAGGCGCCAACGCTCGCGGCGTCGTAATCAACAAAACGATGTTTGAGAAAGCGGGAATGCCCGTCCCTGAGGATGGTTGGGATTGGCAGGAATTTGCTGCAATCAGCAAAGAAATTTCAAGCAAGCTTGGCAGTGGCATTTATGGAACCTACAATATGTCGATCGACGGCATGGACATCGGCCTAAAGCAGCAAGGCAAGCAGCTCTATGATATGGAAAAAGGGACGCTCGGCTTTGAAGAAGCTGACGCGCTGAAATGGTTCCAATATTGGGAGGATACCTCCAAAGCGGGCGGTGTCGTACCATCTGAGCTTCAAGTATCGAATCCGCCTGGCGATACAAGCAAATCCTTGGTGGTTACGGGCAAAGTCGCGATGAGTTTGATTCCGTCGAACCAGCTGGCTGCGCTGCAAGGGCTGACGCAGGATGAATTGATTATGGTCCAGCTGCCGAGAGGCGAGAAGGGGACGGGCGTTGTATTTGAATCCAGCCAGGGCTTATCCGGATATGCGAAGTCGAAGCACCCGAAGGAAGTTGCCACGCTGCTTAGCTTCTTTATTAATGACCCTGATGTTGCCAAAACCTTGGGCAATGACCGCGGCGTTCCCGTAACTGCAGCCAACCGTACGCTGCTTGAGGCAGAAGCGAACGCAGTGGAGAAAATCGTATACGATTATACAAGCCGGGTATCTTCCGCAACGAAGACGGAGCCGTTTGCAGTCAGCTACAATCCGCCAGGCTTCTCCGAATATTCCAAGCTTGCCGAAACCACGATGTATGAAATCGGCTTCGGACGCAAGCAAGTTGCTGCAGCAGTCAAAGATTTCTATAACGGCACGTTGAAAATATTCAATAACAACCAATAAGCCAATAAGCATTGCACGATATATAGTTCAGAGCGAAGAGAACAGGCTGCCTTGCTGCAGCCTGTTTTCTTAATAAAGGCTATGCGGTATGCATGACTGAAATAGAGGGCGAGGCGAAATGAATGAACGATTGGATGCTGCACAAGCTTCGCGAGGTTTCGGTTGAAGAACGAGTCGGGGAGCTCAGGAAATCGTATGACATAAAAGCAATCGAGGAATGGAACCGCTCGGGAGTAAAGTTCACAGCGCGTTCCGGCAAGCTGGAGCAGGTCTATTATACTGCCGTAAAGAAGCTGCTGGATTGCATCGTGCCGACTGGAGGCGAGGAGCCGATTCTGCAAGAAGGCGGGATTTACCTGGGCTGCTGGCTTGAAAGCACAGGAACGATTAATGCAGAGCTGTTGTCTCGGTTTATCCCGTCGGTGTCGGAGCGTACTTACGAGTCTTTTGCAAAGCACCAGCGGGAGGATGGGTTGATTCCCTATAAAGTAACGGAGCATGGACCGTCATACCGGCAAATTCAGCTCGTGACGCCGCTTGCGCGCAGCGTGTGGAATCATTACCTGCTGAATCAGCCGGACAAGTCATTTCTTCAGACCATGTACGATGCAATGTCCAGCTACGATGAGTGGATTGCCGCCAACCGCAACACGAGAGGCAGCGGCTGCGTGGAAGCTTTCAGTACGTTTGACACCGGACATGATCTATCGCCGCGGTTCTGGCATGTTCCCGATACGCCGCACTTAGGCGATGCTTCCCAATTCAATCCGGATTCGCCGATCCTGCCTTTTCTTGCGCCGGATTTAACGGCTAATATTTATTGCCAGCGCTTGTACTTAGCGAGAATAGCAGAGGAGCTCGGGCTTTCCGGGGACGAGTGGCTCGCAAAAGCAGCGGACAGCCTATCCAGCTTGTTCGATAACTGCTTTGACCAAGAGGATCACTTTTTCTATGACCTCGACCGAAATGGCGAATGGGTTCGCGTACAATCGGATGTGTTATTGCGCGTGATGGCTTGCGAGGTCGGAGAGCGGGAATTCTTTGACGTTATGCTGAAACGTTATTTGTTGAATACGAGCAAATTTTTTGCCAAATTTCCGTTTACGTCCCTGGCTATGGATGATCCGAGATTCGATCCCTTTTCAAGCTACAACAGCTGGGGCGGTCCGTCGAATTTCCTTAGCTTAATCAGAACGCCACATGCCTTTGAGCATCATGGACGCCATGTGGAGCTTACGTGGATCATCTATCCGATTCTTGCGTCCTTTGCCAAGGCTACGCGATTCTCCCAGGCTATTAGCCCATGGACAGGGGATGAGGGCTTTACAGAGACTTATTCGCCTTCGATTCTTTGTTTGCTTGATTACGTGGAGCGATTATGCGGCATTCTGCCTACGCCGGCCGGCGAGCTTTGGTTTACGGGATTGCTTCCTTATGACATGGACCATGGGGAAGAGATGGCAGGCGAGACCGGCTATAGCCGAATCGTCGACGGCGTTGCCTTTGAACTGATCAATACGAGACTCCGTTGCGAGATTTATAAGAATGGGGAACTCAGCATGTCCTTTCCTAGCGGCATCCGAATCCTTACAGCACGTGACGGCAGCTTGAAGGGCATCGTTGGGATGAGCGCTAGGGATGTTTCAGGCGTAATCAGCTATGGCAATAAGCAATTGAATTTCCGGATAAAGGGGAATGAGCAGCAGTATTATGAAAATCATTCATTTGTCAAAGGGACAGATATCGGCATCATAACCCCCGCTTATCGATAAGCAAAGGAAGGAGAGCGTGCAATGCCAACCATTAATCAAATACAGATCAGAGACCCCTTCGTATTACCGGTTATTGAGGAAGGCAAGTATTACTTGTACGGGAGCACAGATAAAAACATATGGGGAAAAGGAACGGGATTCGAAGCCTATGCGAGTACGGATTTGAACATGTGGGAGGGCCCATTTACCGTGTTTCGCCCTTCCGTTGATTTTTTTGCGGATACGAACTTTTGGGCGCCTGAAGTATATGCCTACCGCGGCAGCTATTATATGTTCGCTACTTTCCGAAGATTGGATAACGACTTGCTTGGGACAGCGGTACTGATGGCCGATAGCGCATTAGGGCCCTTCGAGCCAGTAAGCGACGCTCCTGTAACGCCTGCCGACTGGAGCTCATTAGACGGGAGTTTATATATAGATGCGGAGGGGCAGCCCTGGATGGTATTCTGCCATGAATGGCAGCAGGTTGCCGATGGCGAGGTTTGTGCAGTAAGGCTTAGCGACGATCTAAAAGAAGCCGTTTCGGAGCCGGTGCTGCTGTTTACCGCGTCACAAGCGGCTTGGACGACACCTTTTGTATCGCCTAGATTTCAGGGGCGAGACAACTTTGTGACGGATGGTCCTTATCTGTTCACGTCAAAGACCGGAAAACTTATGATGCTTTGGGCAAGCTTTATCGACAATCAATATGCGCTCGGGATCTCAGAATCAGAATCGGGTCTCGTAACAGGCCCATGGGTTCATGCTGAGCAAGCGCTGTACCGGAACGATGGCGGTCATGGAATGGTCTTTCACACCTTTGGTGAGCGTTTGCTGCTCGCCATTCATACGCCTAACCGAACGCCTGATGAGCGGGCGATATTCGTTGAATTGCATGAAGTCGATGGAGAGTGGATGATCGGGCATGCTTGACCATACCAAAAAAGCAGGAATCCCTTATTGGGATTCGCTGCTTCTTTGCTGTTTTTGCTTCTTTTTTCTATTGTTAGTGAACAAGCCGGCTAAGATCGTAGCGATGACAACAAGTATGATAAAGGCCCATAAATAAAAAGGATTCTCAAAAAACGCTTTAAAAGATTTTTCGTGCGTAATCATCTTGGCAGCGGTGTATGCGAGTACCGCGGAGCCGAGATATACGATCCATTCGAAACGGTTGATTAGCTTAATAAAGATCGTGCTGCCCCAAACCACAACCGGCACGCTGATAATGAGCCCCAGCACGACGAGCAAGGTGTCCCCATGCGCGGCACCGGCAACCGCGATGACATTATCGATGCCCATAGCAGCGTCGGCAATTATGATCGTCCGAATCGATTGCCAGAGCGTATTGCCGGATTTAATCCCGTCATGGGGATCCTCTTGCACGAGCAGCTTATAAGCAATCCATACAAGCAGCAGTCCTCCAACCAGATTGAGCCAAGGCACGTTCAGCAGCTGCACGACCAGCAACGTGGCAATGACCCGTATGCCAACCGCTCCCGCAGTCCCCCATATCACGGCTTTCTTTTGCTGCTCCTTCGGCAGGTTGCGTGCCGCCAGTCCGATCACGATGGCATTGTCCCCAGCCAAGATCAGATCGATGAATACGATCGTCAACAGCGCCGAGAAAAACTCGACTGAAAATAGATCCATAAATCATGGCCCACCTTCCATTAACAATTACAACTTGGATTGTACAATGATACGACCAGCATTGGCGTTAGATTCCTTTTTTTTTTCGGACATATTCAATCGAGCTTGTACATACATCTGAATGAGAGGGGGTATGCGGTTTGGACAGCCTTATCATTTTTATTGAAATCGTGCTTATTAATGTATTGCTTAGCGGAGACAATGCCATTGTTATTGCGATGGCCAGCGGCCAGCTGCCGCCGGAGCAGCGGAAAAAAGCCGTCTGGTGGGGAGCAGCCGCAGCCGTTGGCCTTAGGTGCGTGCTTACCTTGGTGGCGATCAAGCTGCTCCAGGTGCCTTTCCTGCAAGCGATTGGCGCTTTGTTGCTGTTCTACATTGCGGTGAAGCTGCTTGCCGAGGCAGGCGGGCAACAGGATAACCATACAGTCAAAAAGGCGAAGACAATCGGCGCTGCAATCTGGACCATCGTAGTGGCGGACTTCGTTATGAGTCTCGACAACGTGTTGGCGATTGCGGCTGTCGCAGAAGGAGATCCGATCCTGATTATGCTCGGCATCGCGCTTAGCATTCCGATGATAATATGGGGGAGCCAGATGCTCGGTAAGCTGTTGCAGAAATTTCCTGCCCTGTCCTACATCGGCGCGGCGCTGCTCGCTTATGCCGCAGGTGAGATGCTCATGCATGACCCTGGTTTGAACAAGCTGTTGTTCCACGGTTCCAAAATGCTTGCCGAAGCGATACCTCTGCTTTGCGTACCACTGGTCATTGCACTTGCCATAGTCAAAAAAAAGCCGGCATTTTGACGTTTTTTGACCGTTCCGCCTACGAAAAATAGGGCGGTTCGGTTTTTTTTTGTCCAGACCCCCGCTACGTACTGGTATTTTCGGATCAATTCCTATAAACTAATATAGATAAAAACTGTCGTCTTTCGTCAACATATGCGATTGGCGTTGTAAGGAGCGGAAGCGCGAATGCCTAATAACAAATATTCCGCTGGAATTATTTTGCTGTTAGCCGGGCTCGTTATTTTGTTGGGCAAGTTAGGAGTATTCAGCTTTTTGGGCGCAATTTTTTGGCCGCTGCTCGTTTTAATCCCCGGAGTGCTTCTGCATGTGTTATACTTCGGCAGATTAGTTCCTGCAGTTGTGCTTGTGCCAGGCGGAATGCTCGTCGTATATGCCCTGCTGTTTGTCGTTTGCAACCTTTTTGGATGGGATAGCTTGAAATATTTGTGGCCGTTGTTTATTTTTGGTGTAGCAGCAGGCCTTTACGAATATTATTTGTTCGGTTCATCCAGACCGCGTGTTGTGCTTTCGGCATCCATTGCGCTTGCTGCCGCGTCGGCTGTGTTTGTCGTTCTTGTGCTCCTGTGGAGCTGGGGGATTTATGCGATTGCCGTTGCGCTGATTGCAGCAGGTGTTTGGATGATGCTAAGCAAACGCAAGCGTTGGTAAAAAGTTTTAAATAAAAAACAATTGGAGTGGATTACTAGTTATGCAAGCAAGAGAGAACCTACGGAATATCGCCATTATTGCCCACGTTGACCACGGTAAAACAACATTGGTTGACAAACTGCTACAACAATCAGGAACGTTTCGCGACCATGAAGCAGTTCAGGAACGCGCGATGGATTCAAACGATCTTGAGCGTGAACGCGGTATTACGATTTTGGCTAAAAACACAGCGATCAACTACAAAGACTATCTGATCAACATCGTGGATACGCCTGGACATGCTGACTTCGGCGGCGAGGTTGAGCGTATCATGAAAATGGTTGACGGCGTTCTTTTGGTTGTTGATGCATTCGAGGGCTGTATGCCGCAAACGAAGTTCGTATTGCGCAAAGCGCTTGAATCGAACCAAACGCCAATCGTTGTCGTAAACAAAATTGACCGTCCTAACGCTAGGCCTCAAGAGGTAGTAGACGAAGTTCTTGACCTCTTCATCGAGCTTGGCGCTAACGACGAGCAACTGGAATTCCCGGTCGTATATGCTTCTGCGCTAATGGGTACATCAAGCATGGATCCAGAGAAGCAAGACGAGAACATGGAAGCATTATACGAGACGATCGTAAGCAACATCCCTTCCCCAACGGAAGATGTTACGCAGCCGTTGCAATTCCTCGTTACCCTTCTTGATTACAACGAGTACCTCGGCCGTATTGCTGTTGGACGCGTAAACCGCGGAATCATTAAACAAGGCCAAACGGTAGCCGTAATGACTCGCGAAGGCGGCAATAAGCAAGCCCGTATCGAGAAGCTTTTCGGTTTCGTTGGATTGAAACGCGTTGAGATCGAAGAAGCTGGCGCAGGCGATATCATCGCAATCGCGGGTATCCGTGAGATCAATATCGGTGAAACAATTGCTGATCCGCAGAAGCCTGAAGCATTGCCAGTTCTCAAAATCGACGAGCCTACTCTTCAAATGACATTCCTAGTCAACAACAGCCCGTTTGCAGGCCGTGAAGGAAAATGGGTTACATCCCGTAAACTTCGCGAGCGTCTCTACAAAGAGCTTGAGACGGACGTTGCACTTCGCGTAGAAGAAACCGATAGCCCGGATGCATTCGTCGTTTCCGGCCGCGGCGAGCTTCACCTTGGTATTCTGATCGAGAACATGCGTCGCGAAGGCTTCGAGCTTCAAGTTTCCAAGCCTGAAGTTATCATCAAAGAAATTGACGGCTCGAAGAAAGAGCCTTACGAGCGTCTACTAATCGACACGCCTGAAGAAAGCATGGGCGCTGTAATGGAAAGCCTTGGAACGCGCAAAGCTGAGATGCTTAATATGATTAACCATGGCAATGGCCAAGTTCGTCTTGAGTTCAAAATCCCAGCACGCGGCTTGATCGGCTACCGTACGCAGTTCCTAACGCTGACACGCGGCTACGGTATCATGAACAATGCTTTCGACAGCTACGGACCTCTTGCAGGTTCAGGGGTTGGCGGACGTCACCAAGGCGTTCTGGTTGCGAGCGAGAACGGTACTTCCACATTCTACGGCATGATGGGTGTTGAGGATCGCGGCATTCAGTTCTTGGAGCCGGGTACTGAAATTTACGAGGGCATGATCGTTGGCGAGCATACGCGCGAGAATGACATCATCGTTAACATCTGTAAGGTAAAACAACTGAACAACATCCGTTCGGCTGGTAAGGACGATACCGTTACGCTGAAGAGCCCTCGTTTATTCTCGCTTGAGCAAGCGCTTGAGTACTTGAATGATGATGAGTATTGTGAAATTACGCCGAAGTCGATTCGTCTTCGCAAAAAAATCTTGAATAAAAGCGAGCGCGAGCGTGCGGACAAAAACCGCAAAAATGCTCAAGCAAGCGTCTAAGAGCAAACCATTAAACAAACGTAAGGTTTTGCACCTATGCAAAGCCTTACGTTTTCTTTAAGAGTATAAGTGGGATTATAAGTGATGAAGCTTATAATCCCACTTAGATTTCACCCAATTCCTTGTTGCGCTGCAACTAAATGGCGGCAAAAGCCGTTAACATTCACTGAAGGGGGTTTGCGGCATGCAGGCATGGCTAAGCGACCATAAGCTAATTTCGTATCTGATCATTCTGGGGTTTACGATATACATATTCAACAAAGTGTTTCGCGCTCAGCAGAAATTGCCGTTGTTCAAAGAAATTTTGGTGTACGCGCTCATTGCATTCGGTTCCTTCGTCCTGATGATTCTACAGGTGGATAAGCTCCCTATTATTCAATGTATGGGCGTAGCGGTCCTTATGATGCTGATGCTTAGAGGTCGGCAGCTCTATGATAAGTGGAAGGACAATAAAGCAGCACGCCGTTCGCCTCAGGAAGCGGAATCAGGCAAATGAGGCTAGAGGACGCTTTGTTCAACTGGCTGCAAATCAAACTCGTCGCAACTGCTAGGCCTGATGATCAAGCTGCGCTGGATACGCTAGCTTTTTTCGAGCAAATCTTAACAGAGGATCATGGCTTGTCGAACTATGGGGTTGTGAAGACCGATGATACGATGATTCATGTCAAATACGAGAAGGATGGACGTTCAAAGCTTCAGTTCTATCCGCTTGAGCGGGGCGAGCAACTGCTTTCGGACATTGAATCCAATCCTAAATATAACTGAACTTGAAGGTGGAGCATATGAGTAAAGGATCTACGGCATTACCTCCAAGAACGGGTTCGCGCCAACCGGCAAAACCAAAAAAACAAAAGCCGCGCAAAAAGCGCTCTGTGCTTAAAGTTTTTTTTGTATTGCTGTTCGCGATTCTCCTTATCGTGGCTGCGGGACTTGCTTATTTGGTGTTTAAAGCGGATGAAGCAGTTGACCAGATATCGTCACCTGTCGATAACGAGGTGGTAATACCTGCCGGAGAAACGGTAGACAAGAAGTCCGTCGCCATGCTGCTGATGGGCATAGACGCAAGGTCACACGGCGGAGGCCTCAACACGGATGTGATGATGGTTGCCGTATTCAACCCGAATTCGAAATCGGCGACGATTGTAACGATTCCGCGGGATTCCAACATTGACGTTGATGGTTACAGGGCACGCAAAGCAAACAGTTTTTATGCGGATTTTTATATGAATGCGCTAAATGAGAAGAAGCTGGAAAAAGAAGCGGCTTACGCGGACGCCAAGCAAGAAGTCCGTACCGTGATGAGCAAGCTGTTCGGCATCGATATCAAATATTCAGCCGTAATCAATTTCCAAGGTTTTGCCGATGTAGTCGATGCGATGGGCGGCGTTGAAGTGGACGTTGACATGCGCATGAAATACAAGGACAGCGCTGATGGCACGAATATCGACTTGGAAAAAGGCGTTCAGGTGCTAACCGGCGAGAAGGCGCTCGATTTCGTTCGGTACCGGAAGTCCAATAACGGTAAAAACATGTCAAGCGATTTTGAGCGCAACGCACGCCAAAGCCAAGTTATCGGAGCGCTTACCGATAAATTGAAATCATTCGGTGGCGTAACCAAAATTCCATCCTTGATTGAAGCAGTCGGCAATAACCTAACGATGGATATGCCTTCCAAGGAAATTAAAAATTTGATGTCAACCTATATAGGCATTAGCCGGGCTGATATTACATTCATTCCGCTTGAAGGTTCTTGGAGAAGCCCCTACGTGTATTTGGATGATGCGAAGCTTGAGGAAGCACGGGCTGCGCTTCAAGCAAAATTGGCTGAATAACCGTAGACGTCCGTTAATATGTTAGATATAATACAACTACAGAGGCCATAATAGAATCTGTCCAGAAGGAGGTCATGCGAATGACCCATACCGTATCTGAAATATCCAAGCCAACGATCGAAGTTTTGTCTGAACAAGCTCTCGTTCCTATGCCTAAGATGGATACGGATTCTGACGATTGGACCTCGAGTATGCCAAGAGCAGAGGACGCGATGATTGACGCCGCGTGCTTGTCCGCTACTCTTGCGTGCGATGAACCGAATAAGAACCTCGCTGTGGACAACTTGGTTGTACAAGTTTCTGCGGCTATGAAAAAAGCCTAGTGGTATGCTCACTAGGCTTTTTGTGTCTTTAAGGTTGTATTTACAATTTCTTATTCATTTTTGGAGCTGCTTGCTTCTCTGGCTCCTCCGGCATGATGTCACGGGGCATCTGTGGAATCAATCTTCCCATAATATCAGCCATCTCTTCAGCGAAGCCGGCAATAGGTCTTCCGCGTTTGATGTCGGCACCGATCTCATTGATTCGCTGGGAAAGATCCATATCTGCCGTAACGAGTGCGTCTATGCCGTAAGGATCTTTGCGAAAGGCTTCAGCAACCGAGTATTTAATGGTTCCGACTCTTGAACGCTCCATCTTGGCATCGACATCGATGCCGACAATCGCTGTATTCCCGAACACGACACAGTGCGCGTTCGTTACTCCGTCAATTCCTTTGGCCAACTGTTCCAGATGTGCCGCAACCTGCTCCGAGTTTTTGATTTCTTTTTTCCTCGGTTCGGTTTGCTGAACTTGGACACGGCCATTATTTCGTGGAGAGGGTGATGTCTCATTACGTGCGACAGTGCTGCAACCTGTCGCTACAATCGCAACAATGATCGCTGAAGTAAGCCATTTGAACATGTTTGCCACCTCTTTTTCTCGTTGAAAACGAAAGTTACTTGTCCGCCATAGTGTACCCGCAGCAGCGATTTGCTATGTATGGCCTCTAATGATATCCAACGCCGGGAGGGTTCTCATGAAAAAAATATTCGTGCTCGATACAAATGTGCTGCTTCATGATCCGCAAGCGATTTTTGCTTTCGATGATAATGAAGTCATAATTCCCGCGGTCGTGTTGGAGGAAATTGACTCTAAGAAGAGGTTGGCTGACGAGCTTGGCCGCAATGCGCGCCAAATTTCTCGTTTGCTGGATAAGATGAGAGAGAAAGGGCATCTGCACGAGGGAATAGAGCTTCCTAGCGGCGGGGTGCTTAAGGTAGAGCTGAACCATAGGAGCTTTATCCGTGTCCAAGAGATGTTTGGTGAAATGTCCAATGATAATCGGATTTTGGCGGTAGCGCTAAATTATCATATAGAGCAGGAAAACGAAGAGGAGAAGCAAAGCATCGTCCTCGTCAGCAAGGATGTTCTGGTTCGCATTAAAGCGGATGTCCTAGGGCTGCAAGCGCAGGATTATTTGTCGGACAGAGTGGTCGTGTCATCCGAGTTTTACGCGGGTTATATGACCTTGTACGTGCATCCCGCGGTCATCGATGAGTTTTATACGTATCGGTTCCTGACCGTAAACAACATGCATTTGAACATTCGTCTCAATCCCAATGAATTCGTCATATTGCGCGATGAAATGGGGACGTCCAAGTCGGCGCTGCTCAAGGTCAGCCAGGATGGCGCAAGGCTTGAGCCTTTATATCTCAGCAATGATCCAGTTTGGGGCATCACGGCCCGCAATGCGCAGCAGCGGATGGCGCTGGAGCTGCTTCTGAATGACGATATCCCGCTCGTAACGCTCACAGGCAAGGCGGGTACGGGTAAAACGCTGCTAGCGCTTGCTGCGGGCCTCTTGAAGACGGAGGATGAGCATAAATACAAAAAACTGCTGATTGCTCGACCGGTCGTTCCGATGGGCAAAGATATCGGGTACCTGCCCGGGGAGAAGGAAGAGAAGCTGCGGCCTTGGATGCAGCCTATCTATGATAATCTGGAGTATTTGTTCGATACGAAGAAGTCGGGCGACATCGATAAAATATTGATGGGCATGGGCAGCATTCAGGTTGAAGCGCTAACCTATATCCGAGGCCGCTCCATTCCGGGTCAATTCATTATTATTGACGAGGCGCAGAATTTAACGAAGCACGAGGTGAAAACGATCGTGTCTCGGGTCGGCGAAGGGAGCAAGATCGTCCTCATGGGTGATCCGGAGCAAATTGACCATCCTTATCTGGACTCCATTAGCAACGGACTTACGCATATCGTGGAACGGTTCAAAGCAGAAGGAACCAGCGGCCACATGACGCTGGAGAAAGGCGAGCGCTCGAAATTGGCACAGCTTGCCGCAGATCTCCTATAATTCGTGAGCCCCCTCCCTAAAAGGGGGCTTTTTGCGTATATCAAGCAGGCAGCAATGAGGTTCATTTGGACAAAGCTTCATTTTATTGTTATCCTGTTTTTAGTAGATTTAAGGAAGAAAGGAAGAAAGCTGTGACTCCCAGAAAATATGTGCCTTTTTTACTCGGCGCTCTACTGTTGGCCGCATTGCTGTTAATCCCCTTCTCGCGAAATGCTAACCCTGCGAGCGTCGGCAAGCCCGACGGCAAATCGAACGTTCAGCCCGTACCTGGTGAATTGGTGGTCGACCAGCTTTCAAACATACATGTAAACGTTTCCTTAACAAATGCCGAGTTCGAGCAGCTGGAAAGACAGAATAGCAATTTCATGATGAAGTATCCGCATATACAGGTTAAGCTGGTTAACGAGACCTCCAAGGAGAACGCCTATCGCATGTGGTCGCTTCAAAGCCAGCAAGGAGAGGCTGCAGATATTATGCTGCTCAGCAACGGCTGGGTTAGGCCGTATGCCGTCCGAGGCTTTCTCAAGCCTGCTGACAGCATCATGACCGGTGACGCGCTATCCGATCAGATGGCAGGCTTGCTCGAGCCGCTTAAATGGAATGGCTATTTATGGGCTGTTCCGAAGGATGTGAATCCTTATTTGATTGTATGGAATAAGGCACTGCTTGAAGAAGCGGGGCTTGAAGCGCCTCCTACCGATTGGCCAGCTTATCAGGCAGCGGCGCTTAAGGTAATCGAGCTCCATGCCGAAGCAAACATCGTCAATTGGAGCCCGGGCGATTTGTATCAACAGTTGGCATGGTTATCTGCTTTTCAGAACGAGCAAAGCAATAGCCTCCAACTGCTGCCTTTAAGTGAGAGTCAGAAGGCAGCGCTAAGCTGGCACCAAGAGCTTCAGTCAAAAATCAGCAGCCATGACGGCGGGGATACGTCTTCGTTGGAGGAAGCATTCGATCAGAATCAACTGCTAGCAGCGGTTCTTACTTGGAATGACTACGAGAAATTGGATGAGACCATCCGGAATAACCTAAGGGTTAGCCGCGAGCAGATCCAAGATCCGTGGTTGAACGGACGCAGCTTTGCCATCTCTTCGAGCAGCCGGCACGAAGACGAAGCTATCCTTTGGATTCAGGAAATGACGGATGTGAATAACCAGCAGCTCAGCTATGACCAGTCCGGTCAATTGCCAGCGAGAGCCTCCCTATATGCGTTCAACAGCTCCCTGCAAAGCGAGCAAGTCCACATCCCGCCGAGCTGGTGGACCTCGGTGCTTGAAGCCAAAAAATCAAATAAGCAGCTGCCCCCGCCAGATCCGTATTGGCCTGACAAATGGCAGCAGCGTGAGCAGCTGTGGATAACATTTTCTAAAGATGGATTGGACTTACTGGCCTATCTTCAAGCTATGCAGCAGCTTGCCCAATAAAAAGAGCCGTTCTCCATTGAAACAGAGAACAGGCTCTTTTTAACGCGGCATTGCGGGATGCAGCTTACAGCTTCAAGCTGAGCTTGATGGTGAGCTCTCCGTCTTTCATATCAACAGAATTGGCTTTGAGGAAGGAAACAATCAGATCCGGGTAAAACCCAAGATCAAATTCCTTCTCCAGTGCGCTCCTTGTCGTATCGGGCAAAGAAAAACCATTGAACAGCAGCTCGTCAACGTGGAACAGGATCGCATTCTTCGGTTCATTCTCGATGGTGTAATGGCCGGTAATTTTGATTGCCATGCTCTCTCGTTTGCCTTGAGCAATTACTTTTCCATCATTAAACTCAAATGAAAAGTTGTCAAAAATGGGATTCTGCTCGCGTAAAAAGGAGTTCAGTTCAGCTTCGGGCACGCGGATGGTGTACTGGAAGCCTTTAATTTCTAACAAATCCTTATTGTCCTGAACCCAGCCAGGCAGCTTCTGCATGGCTTTGGATAGCGCCCGGAAATACTGCTTGACCTCATCAATGCCTGCCGACTCCCAGTATGAGGTAAGCTCATTCATTAGCATTCGGATCTTTTCGGCATCGGAACGTCCGGAGAGTTCCTGATCCAGCTGCTTCTCGAGCGCAAGCACGCGTTCCTTTTGCTCGCGAAGCTGGTTCTCCACGGCGATTAATTCTTCTTTTCTTGTTTCGAGAGCTCGGTAGCCAACCTTAACCTTCTTGTATTGATCCACATATGTATTCAAGGTATCCTTATCATGAGTAAGAATAATTTCGGCATAATCGAGCATTTGGAACAGCTCGGATAAAGAATCGAACGAAAGAAGAGCGCTGAGCAGAAAGTCTCTTTCACCCATATAATAAGCGCGCAGTACGCTGCCTGCTTCATCTTGCTTGTCCGATATTTGCTGCTCCTGCAGCATGAGCTGCTTCTCCGTTTCCGTCATGGTCTGCATGAGCTGCTGTTTCTGTTCCCCAATTCGGGTTATCTCTTTATCGATTTCAACGACGGATAAGCTTTTTTCAAGCAGGGAATGCAAATCCGCCTCATCAACCGACAAAGGCTCTGCCCATGCGGTAAATGGAAGCAGGAGCCAAGTGACAAGCAATATCGCCGTAGCAGCTATGGAAATACGATTACGCTTGGCTGGCAAAGTCAACGGCATCGTCCCTCCTCAGCATTCATTTTATGCGGCAATCCATATTATTATATCTTACATTTGGAAAAGGATGAACCATATCATGCGCGAAAAAGAGCTTTCGGCTGTAATCGGGGCAAGCATTGCGGCATCCACCCAATTCGGAACCTATGTCGATCCGCAGGGTTTTTCGCTCCGAGTACCGTGTATTTCTTTCCTTGATTATATGCGTGCTTGCTTGTACGATCCCGAATTCGGTTATTATCGCTCAGGACAAGCAAGAGTGGGAAAGCAAGGCGACTTCTATACCAGCTCGGGCATTGGGACAATCCTGGCTGAGGTATTGGCGGGTTATGCGCATGTCTATTCAAACACATTGCGCGTACCTATTAATCTGATTGAATGGGGAGCGGGTACAGGCAGATTGTCGGTACAAATGGCTGCAGCATACCGGAAAGACAGACTGGAAACTGGAAACTTGAGGCCGATCCTCATTGAGGATCATCCCATACATAGGGATGAAGCAAGATTGGTATTCGCCGAGAATAACTTGACAGGTTTGGACCTGATTATCGCAGCCTCTGATGACGCATGGGAAGCAAGCTGGCTTAAAGAGCCGGCGTTGGTGGTCGCTAATGAGCTTCTAGATGCTTTCCCTGTTCGCCGTGTGGCAAGGATGGATGGACAGCTGATTGAATTAGGCGTGGCTGGCGATGCGAATTCCGGTTTCTTTGAGGTACGGATGCCCATACAGGACCATAGGATCAGCGAGTGGCTGGCGAGGGACGGCATCGTCCTTAAGGAAGGGCAGCGCACGGAGATCCATGCTGATGCTGCTGCGTATTTAACGAAACTAAGTAAGGTGCTTGCACAAGCCAGGCTCTTGATTATCGATTACGGCCATGAAGCTGCAGAATATGCTGCTGAGCATCGGATGGAGGGAACGTTGCTTTGCTATTGGAGGCATACGGTGGGCGAAAATCCCTTTATTAGAGTGGGAGAACAGGATATTACTTCACATGTTCCTTTTACGTTTATCCGCAAGGAAGCCGAAGCTAATGGCTGGAGAGTGAAGGACTATATGACGCAAAAGCAATTCTTGCTGGAGAATGGGGTGCTGGAGCTGCTGCAAAATCACCATAATCCGGATCCGTTCAGCTCGGAATCCCGGAAGAATCGAGCGATAAGGCAGCTTCTGCTTAGCGATCAGATGAGCGAATCCTTTAAGGTCATGATTCTGGATAAGCCATAGCCGCTGTTTGTCCAAAGAAAAAGGTGCCAGTCCGGAGGACTGGCACCTTTTCTCAATTACTCGGAATGAAACGCGCCGCGTTTCGCCTTGCTCATACAAGTATGTATAGCATTTGCTGCTACTTTACCTATACTCCGTACATCTTGAACGATTGGGAACGACCTGCCTGAAGCCAATGCGCTTGCGCTTTGGTTAGAACGGCAAGTCCATCTTGAAGACCGACCAATACGTGAAACCCACGAATGAAATGATCATATATCCCCAGAACATAACGATGTAAGTTCTTTCGGAGAAGTTCAAGTAGCCTAGAAATACGAAAGCAACGGCTTGCGCGAAAAACAATAGCGCAAATTCCGTCATATGGCCTGCGAAAGCCATTAGTCCGATTACCAGGGTCCAAAAGCCAAGTACCCGATACATGCGTGCCATGATAATATCCCCCTCTCGCTGCGACCCGATTTTCTAATGATCATTATAACGTTTGACGAAAAAAGTGTAAACCAAAATCAGTGACGAAATCGCAAACTTTTTGTTTGCACAAGGGTAACTCCCACTTAGTCACCCTTAGTTTGCTCAAATATAAGGACAAACATGTATGAGTACGATAAAAAATGGTTATACAAATTAGTATCCAATAGATTCTATGAACTCTACCAAGGGCATAGAGATAAAGTAAGCGCCTTTACGTTAGGAGGTTTTCGTTGCATGACAGCAATTAGACAAGATGCGTGGAGTCCGGACGACGATTTAATTCTCGCCGAGGTAACACTACGCCATATTCGCGAAGGAAGTACCCAGCTTGCGGCATTTGAAGAGGTTGGCGAACGAATCGGACGTACTTCGGCTGCCTGCGGGTTCCGTTGGAACAGCTGTGTCCGCAAACGGTATGAGGATGCTATTCAAATCGCCAAGCAGCAGCGCCAGAAACGCAATTATTTGAAAAAACAAACGGTTGTCGCAACGCCGCATGTTTCTTCGATAGCCGTATTCGAAACGGATGAGCGCGGCTTGAGGCAAGAAAGCGGTACGATTGAAGAGGGTTTGTCCGTAGACGCCGTTATTCGTTTTCTCCGTGGATGGAAGACGACCTATCAAGACTTAACGCGTCAGATGAAATGGTATGAGAAAGAGCTTAAGGAAAAAGAGGAAGAGCTATACCGATTGCGCGACCAGAATGAGAGATTGTCCAAAGAGGTCAATAGCGCGCAAACCGATTACCGAGCAGTCAACGATGATTACAAGACATTGATTCAAATTATGGACCGAGCCAGAAGGCTTACCGTTCTGACGAATGACGACGAAGCCAAGCCTAGATTCAAGATGGATGCAAACGGAAACCTGGAACGCATTGAATAAGTTATAATGAAACGAAGAGAGGCTGGCCTTGCAAAAGGGCTAGTCTCTTTTTGCGTCGCATAGTTGCAATATTTTCCACGGTTTTGATACGATAGGGGCTAAAAGCGCTAGACGGTCATGGTTCGGAGGGATAAAACGTGCAAATCGATGTAGTGGGCGGAGGTTCGATTGGTCTGCTCTTTGGAGCGAGGCTGGCTGGAGCAGGCGCGGATGTAGCCATCTGGACGCGGAGCAAGGAGCAGGCGGTTCTGGTGACAGAGCATGGCGTGCGGGTGCGCGAGCTAGGCGGGAGCAGTGAACAAAGCATAGCCGTACGAGGAGCGTGGGTTCAAGACCAAAGCGGCATCAATACGCTGGCAGCTAGAATTAATGAAGGCGGCAAGCGCTGGATTCTGCTGGCGGTTAAGCAAACAAGCGTAAATGATCAGCTATTGGAACTATTGGCTAGTCTCGTTTCCCATTCCAATGAATCCGACGTAGCGATTGTCTGCTTGCAAAACGGTGTCGGCCATTTGGAGCGCATAAAGGCTAAGCTGCCGAGCATTCCGCTTTTTGCCGCGGTCGTCACAGAAGGTGCCAGACGTATTGATGGTCATACGGTGGAGCATACAGGCAAAGGCGAGCTGTGGATGGGTGAATGGACAGCAAATGGACGGAAGCGGGATATTACAGAAGATAACTCGCTAAAAATGTTCGTTTCTATGCTTCAATCGGCAGGATTTGCCTCGTTTCTGTCGAATGAGTTGGAGAATCGGATTTACAATAAGCTATTGATAAATGCGGTCATAAATCCGTTAACGGCTGTATTTGATGTACAGAATGGCCAACTGCCGATGCACGCGTCACGCTTGCAGTTAATGCGGGCGTTGTATATGGAAACGGAGCGTGTCTTGGTACAAGCTGGCATGCAAGCGCCGAGGGACGGCTGGCAAACGATTATGGATGTGTGCAGGAATACGAGCCGTAATGTCTCCTCTATGCTAAGCGATATCCGTGAAGGAAGAGCGACTGAAATTGATACCATCAATGGAGGCGTACTCATGCTTGCCAGGCAATATGGGCAGCAGGCGCCGCTAAACGAAGCAGTGATCGAACTTGTAAAAGCGCTGCATCCGAAGCCGGATATGGAGGAGTGAAGCACGATGGAGATGATCTGGGATAGCGTTAAGCACCTTTATGCTTATTTGGCTGTCATTCCAATCATACCTTTCGCAATCATATTATTTGGTTATGGGGCTTACGTCCAAGATCGCAAAAAAGGGTTCCGCATGGCTATGGATATTACGACGGCCTTATTGATAGGCTGCGTTGCCGTGTTGTTTGACAGACTGTTTGGCAGCCAGTTCGGCTTATACGGCATTTTATTGTTTATGCTTCTAGGCGGCGGCTTGCTCGGCAATGCGCAATTCCGCAAACGGGGGAAAATCGACGGGAAGAAAATTTTCCGAACGATTTGGCGCTTGAGTTTTTTTACGATGAGCTTGCTGTACATAATGTTTATGTGTCTCGGAATCGGCAAATTAGTGTTTACCGCTTAAATGAAATAGGATGTCGCGAGCGCCTCTTCCACGAAGTGGCGTTTTTGTTTTGACGGACGGCTTCTCCTTTGTGTACAATTATAGCGTTGCATGATTCATATATCGTCGATTTGACAACAAGTATGCGGGAGGTTACGGGCTGCGCTATGAGAAAAGAATCGTATTCATTGCCAAGCGCTCAGCCTTTGACAGAGGCTTATATACATCGGGAAGATGAACGCGTTGCAGCCTTATACGGCTACCATGCGGGAGCGGAAGAGGATTGGGAAAGACGTTTGAAACATTTGGAGCAGAGCGGCTCAAATAGAGCGGATGCCCATGAATTGGCACGCGTGCTTCGTGCTTATAACGAAGCTGCACATGCTGCCCCTGAAGTGTTTGCATCTATTTCAGCGATTGAAAACGGGGCTCCGGTCGTTGTTGGCGGGCAGCAAGCCGGCTTGTGGACGGGGCCATTGCTCGTGATACATAAAGCCGTTTCGATTATTGGAGCAGCTAAATCTGCAAGCGAGCAGCTAGGGCAAAAGGTAGTACCCGTGTTCTGGATTGCGGGAGAGGACCACGACTGGGATGAAGCTAACCATGCTTATGTCGTTACCGCAGAGCAGGAGCTGCGCAAGCTTTCGGTTACTCGTCCTGAAGGCGGGCGTACTTCCGTCAGCCGCACGGTTATAGATCAAGAAAAGTGGTCGCAGCTTCTGGATGAGCTGGAGCAAGCGCTGCCTTCTTCGGAGTTCAAACCTGTCATGCTGGAAGAGCTGCGTCAAATGTCGCAAAGGGCAAAATCATTGTCTGATCTTTTTGCGATGATTCTGAGCCATTTGTTTGGAAAACACGGCTTGGTTCTGCTCGATGCGGATGATGCGGATGTGAGGCGGCTGGAAGCTCCGATGTTCAAGGAGATCATTGAACGAAATGATGAGCTAGAGCAGGCATATCTGTCTTCGGCGGGACAGGTGAAGGAGCTTGGCTATGCATTGCAGGCCGATGTTGCGCCTGGCAGCGCGAACCTGTTCATCTTTAACGAGGCAAATGGCCAGGAAAGAACTCTTCTTCACAAAAAAGAAGGCTCCTTTCAAGATCGGAAAGGTCAGCTATCCTTGACGCTGGCCGAACTGCTGACGATTGCAGAAGAGCAACCGGAGCAATTAAGCAATAACGTATTAACAAGGCCGCTTATGCAGGATTATTTATTTCCGGTTCTGGCAACCGTATTAGGTCCCGGCGAGATCGCCTACTGGGCGCTGACAGCAGGTGCATTCCGCACGCTTGGGATGGAAATGCCGATTATTGTTCCACGGATGTCCTATTCATTGATCGAAGGTACGGTCGCCAAGCATATGGATAAATACGAGCTTTCATTCGATGATGTCATGTCCCGCTTTGAGGAACGAAAAGGACAATGGCTTAAGGAGCAGGACGGTTTGTCAATCGAGGAGCAGTTCTCGGACGCAAGGCAGGCATTTGAGGAGCTGTATAAGCCGCTGCTTGCGCTTGCGACGGCAGTCCAGCCTTCACTTTCCAAGCTCGGTGATACGAACCTGCAGAAAATAGTTGAGCAAATCAATTATATGTCTTCCAAGACGGTCGATGCGTTCAATAAGCAGTTCGAGGCTTCAACCAGGCAGCTTGATCGGATTCATCTATCCATTAAGCCTTTAGGTAAACCGCAGGAGCGTGTCCTTAATATGACTGCCTATTGGAACCGTTACAGTCTAGGCTGGCTGGATAAGCTTCTTGATGCGCCATACAGCCGGACAGGCGGACATGAAATCGTATATTTATAGAAGTAACAAGGAGGATTCATGATGACTACAGCTAATAACAGCATCGTTGCAGACCTGTCATTGGCGCCCGAAGGGCGTTTGAAAATCGACTGGGTGGCTGCACATATGCCGGTATTGAATACGATTCGCGCACAATTCGAGAAGGAGCAGCCATTTAAAGGATTAAAGGTGACCATTGCCCTTCATTTGGAAGCAAAAACTGCTTATTTGGCTAAGGTAGTCAAAGCAGGCGGCGCAGACGTTACGATTACGGGCAGCAATCCGCTCTCCACGCAGGACGATGTGTGCGCAGCGCTTGTCGAGGACGGCATTACGGTATACGCGAAATATAATCCGAGCGCAGAGGAATTTAAAGCTTTGAATGTGAAAGCGTTGGAGTGGAAGCCTGATTTGATTATTGACGACGGCGGCGATCTTGCAACGATTCTGAATTCCGAGCATCCGGAGTACGGCGAGAACCTTCGCGGCGGAGCGGAAGAAACGACAACAGGTATTATTAGGCTTAAAGCGATGGAAAAGGACGGCTCGTTGAAATTTCCGATGGTCGCTGTCAACGATGCTTATTGCAAGCATTTGTTTGATAACCGCTACGGTACGGGGCAATCGGTATGGGATGGCATAAACCGTACAACTAACCTGATGGTAGCCGGCAAAACGGTCGTTGTTGTCGGCTATGGCTGGTGCGGAAAAGGCGTTGCGATGCGTGCCAAAGGTCTAGGCGCAAATGTCGTTGTGACGGAAATTGACGCGATTAAAGCTGTGGAAGCCTACATGGATGGCTTCGCAGTCATGCCAATGCTTGAAGCGGCTAAGGTTGGCGAGTTTTTCGTGACGGTAACCGGGAATCGCGACGTTATTCGCGGCGAGCATTACGAGGTTATGAGGGATGGCGCGATTATTTCCAATGCCGGCCATTTCGATGTTGAGGCGAATAAGCCTGAACTGGCTGCTTTATCATCAAGCGTGCGTACCGTTCGCCGCAATATCGAAGAGTATAAGCTAAAGGACGGCAGAAGCATTTACCTGTTGGCCGAAGGGCGCCTCGTGAATTTGGCAGCGGGCGACGGACATCCTGCGGAAATTATGGATATGACATTCGCGCTGCAAGCTGTTGCGCTGAAATATGTGAATGAGCAATATAAGGAAATTGGAAGCCGGGTCGTCAATGTTCCTTACGAGCTGGATGAGCAGGTAGCGAGATTGAAGCTGCAATCGCTTGGTTTCGGCATTGATAAGCTGACGGAAGAACAGCGGTCTTATTTGGACAGCTGGAAGGAAACCGAATAAATGAATGTGAGAAGCCGCGAGCGATCGCGGCTTTTTTGCGTTCATCTTAACTGGAGATGAAACCTTTTATTACCAATATCCGTTAGGAGGTTAACAAAGATAAGGGGGTTCAATATGAGTAGAAGAAATAACAGTCTTTTCACAACCGTGCTTGTGCTTATGCTCGCAATAGGTTTGCTTGGGGCGTGCGCAAGCGCAAACGGGAATACGGCTAAAAGCGATGGCAATGGCATGACGAGCAGTGAAAGCAAAGCGGCCAACGATTCGGCAAACGAAGCAGAGACCCTAACGCTCGATTTAAAGGGAGAATCAGCACCATCGGTTGGAAGTACGGATGAGGCAATAACCGCTGGCGGGGAATTGACTTCCGATACGTCAGCCGAAATGAATGGCTTAAACCAAAAGATCATTTATACAGCTACATTAAATATGCAAGTGGAGGCCTTGGACGCAGCTGCAACCTCGCTCCGCAATGCGATTCATCAAAGCGGCGGTTATATTCTGCAATTCCAAGACACGAAGCATGAAGGGGAAATAGGCTCAAGCTATACCATCAAAGTGCCAGCGTCCGGATTTATGCCGTTTATTGATCGGATCGAGCAAATCAAGCATAGCAGCTTTGAGCGGAATATCGGCGGAAAGGACGTATCGGAGGAATATGTTGACCTCGAATCCAGGCTTAAAGCAAGGCAATTAGTGGAGACTCGGCTTCTTGCCATGATGGATAAGGCGGTTAAAGCGGATGATCTGCTTAAATTCTCAGATCAGCTTTCGGTCGTTCAGCAGGAGATCGAGCGTATAAAGGGCCGGATCCGATATCTCGATACGAATGTTGCCTTCTCGACCATTGAGCTGAGAATGTACCAAACGAATCAACATTTAACCGTGAAACACGAGGAAGCTAAGGGTCTGGGCGGAAAAATGTCAGATGCGCTGGCAAGCAGCACAAAGGTCGTCTGGGATGCCATTAATCTACTGCTGGTCGTGGCGGCAGGCGCCGTTCCTGTACTGATCGTAATCGCGTTGATTGGCATTCCATTATATTGGATACACCGTAAGAGAAAACGCGATTCCGCCAATAAAACGGTTGATTAAGGTTAGGATGGTCGTAAAAGGATCCTTTAAATATTAATAATCATTAATACTATGAAAGATTTCTGAAAAATCCTGCTCATGGAGCAGGATTTTTATTTTAGGTGGCGAACTATTGTATCTTAGTGGGGAAAAGTGGGGCAAAGTGGTGAACTTGGGGGAAGGGGTGGTTCAAAGTCATGTTTATGGGTGAATATCAACATAGCATTGATGAGAAAGGCCGAATCATCATCCCTTCGAAGTTTCGGGAATCGCTTGGCGCCTCGTTTATCGCAACCCGCGGTTTGGATAATTGCTTATTCGTATATCCCATGAGTGAGTGGAGCGTATTAGAACAAAAGCTTAAAACACTGCCCCTAATGAAATCAGATGCGCGCGCGTTCACCCGGTTTTTCTTCTCGGGGGCGACCGAATGCGAGCTGGATAAACAGGGAAGGGTAAATATACCTGGGCATCTGCGTGAATATGCAAAGCTGGACAAAGATTGCATGGTTCTTGGCGTCTCCAGTCGTGTGGAGATTTGGAGCAAGCAGACTTGGGATGGCTATTACGAACAATCAGAGCAAACCTTTAACGAAATTGCCGAGAAGCTCGTCGATTTCGATTTCAACTTCTAGAATGGACAACAAGAATAGGAGGGCTGAGGCGTGTTTCAGCATATTACGGTGCTATTGGAGGAAGCGGTTGACGGTTTGGCTATTAAGCCAGATGGCATTTACGTCGATTGTACGCTTGGAGGTGCGGGACATAGCGAGCTCATCGCATCCCGATTGGGCGAAGGAGGGCGGTTAATCGCATTCGATCAGGATGATTCGGCGCTGGATAATGCTCGCGTTAGATTAGCGGCATATATGGATAAAGTGACGCTTGTCAGAAGCAACTTCCGCGATTTGGAGCAGGAGCTAAGAGGCTGCGACGTTCCGATGGCAGACGGCATACCGCAGGTTGACGGCATTTTATTCGACTTAGGCGTTTCAAGCCCGCAGCTGGATGAAGCGGATCGAGGCTTCAGCTACAATCATGACGCGCCGCTTGACATGCGAATGGACCGCGAGGGTGATCTAACTGCCCATGAAATCGTGAATACGTGGGATGAGCGAGATATTTCTCGCATTCTGGATCGGTACGGCGAAGAGAAATTCGCACGCTCCATTGCCAGAAACATTATAAAGGCTCGTGAAAAATCGCCGATCGAGAATACTGGCGAGCTTGCCGAGCTTATCAAAATATCCATTCCGGCCGCTACAAGGCGGACCGGCGGACATCCAGCCAAACGGTCTTTCCAAGCTCTGCGCATTGCAGTCAATGATGAGCTTGGAGCAGAGGAAGAAGCGCTGGAACAAACGATTCGCTGCTTGAAGCCAGGCGGACGTGCATCCGTCATCACGTTTCATTCATTGGAGGATCGCATTTGCAAGCAGATGTTTGCCAAATTTGTAGAGAAGTGCACTTGCCCGCCTGATTTCCCTCTATGCGTATGTGGAAACAAAGGCTCAGTGAAATTGGTCAATCGTAAGCCCATTCTTCCTTCGGAGAGAGAGCTTGAATTAAATCCGCGAGCAAGATCGGCAAAGCTTAGAGTAGCAGAAAAATTGTAAGAGGGGGATTTAAATTGGCGTACGTGAATGGCAATCTAGCGCTGCAACCTAAGCGAAAGCAGGATCAACAACCTGCGATTAAAGAAACAAAACGACTTGTTAAGACTCGCAAGTCTTTACCCGTTCAAGAGAAGTTACTGTACTTGTTTACCGTTCTCATGTGTGTTGTAGTTGCTGGTGTCATTATCTTTAGATACGCTCAAATCTATGACATGAACCTGGATATCAAAAAGCTGAACAGCGAATACCAGACGATGAACGTAGAAATGGAAGATTTGAAGAAGCAGGTAGAAATGCTAAGCGACCCTGAGCGTATCCGCGAGCTTGCGGAGTCTCAAGGAATGGTCAGCGCTACCGAAGGCGGCATAACGGTAAACACAGGTGACGATGAAATAAAATCGGCATTGGGCGAGTAGGGTGATCGATAATGAAAAAGAGAATTAGAGTACGTACGCTGCTGTTTGGAGGGGTCATGACCCTCCTTTTTCTTATTTTAATAAGCAGAATCTATGTGGTTCAGGTTGTTGAAGGAGCCGAATGGTATAATCTTGCCAAAAAGAGATGGTCAACCGCTGAGGTGCTGACCGCCAAACGCGGGACGATTGCCGACCGTGATGGCAATGTGCTGGCCATGGATACGATTGCTTACAACGTTTCCGTAGATCCAAAAACAATTAATGATGAAGAGCTTGCAGACGATGTCATTAATGGCTTGCACGATATTTTGGGCATATCGAAAGAAGAGCTCGAGAAAAATGTAAAAGCCAAAAAAGAGGACGGAAGCTATGTTGTTAATCGGGAGCTCCGGAACGGCGGCTGGCAAATCGATAAAGCAACTGCTGACAAAATCAGGGAGTTCCGCGAAGAGCTCGCTAAAGAAAAAAAGGTGTATGCCGTAGGGATTGACCTTGAAGAAAACTTGAAGCGTTATTACCCGAGAAAGACGCTGGCCGCACAGGTAGTCGGCTACTTGGATCGGGAAGGCGCTGCAATGACAGGAATTGAAGCAACCTTCAATGAACAATTAAGCGGTGAGGACGGCTATATCAAGTATGAGAAAGACGGCAAACGCGTTCAGCTTTCGGAAGGCGAGGTCGAGCTTAAGCAAGCAGAGGACGGACAAAATATCCAATTGACGATCGATGGCGAGATTCAGCATTACGTCGAGGAAGCGCTGCAGGAAATCGTTAAGAAATACGCTCCGAAAAGCGCGACGGCAATCGCGGCCGATCCGAATACGATGGAAATTCTCGCGATGGCGAATATGCCGCAATATGATCCGAACGTATACTGGAAAAACAATGCGAACTCATATAATCATGCGATTAAATCCTTGTATGAGCCAGGCTCTACTTTCAAGATTGCCACGCTGGCCGCTGCCGTAGAGGAAGGTGTGTTCAACCCGGATGAAATGTATAAATCCGGCCAGATCACGCTGAAGGGCGTACCTACGCCAATTCGGGATATTAAACGCGGTGGCTGGGGAACGATCTCTTTCCTTGATGGCCTGAAGTATTCCAGTAACGTTGCATTTGTTAAGCTTGGCTATGAGAGAGTCGGAGAAGAGAAGCTGCGAGAATACTATAAGAACTTCGGCTTCGGACAAAAAACAGGCATACAGCTTGGCAGTGAGCAAACGGGTACGATCAACTTTCGCTGGCAGAGCGATATTGCGAGAGCGACGTTTGGCCAAGGCGTCGTAACGGTAACCCCTATCCAGCAGGTTGCGGCTGTAGCTGCAGTCGCGAATGGCGGCAAGCTGCTTCAGCCTCAAATCGTGAAAAGCATAACGGATCCTAACACGAAGACGACAACGAAGATAGAGCCGAAGGTCGTGAGGCAGGTTATCTCGGAAGAAACCTCCCGCAAGGTCGGAGAGTATCTGGAGCAGGTCGTGTCGGATCAGGAAAAGGGTACGGGTAAAAATGCATATATCGAAGGCTATCGCGTGGCGGGCAAGACAGGAACGGCCCAAAAGGTTGAGAATGGCATTTATTCAACGAACAAATTCGTTGTTTCCTTTATCGGCTATGCTCCCGTGGATAATCCGAAAATCGTTGTTTATATTGTGGTTGACGAGCCGAATGACCCGCTTGTTGGCGGAGGTAGAGTTGCTGCTCCGGCATTCAAGCAAATCGTACTGAAGAGCTTGCGCAAAATGGGCGTTGCACCAAATTATGCTCCTGATTCCGATAATGCGGTGAAAGAAGTAACGATGACGGTTCCGGCTGTAACGGAGCTATCGGTGGCGCAAGCCAAAGCGGAGCTGAAGGCTAAAGCGATAACGTTCGAGCTTGTCGGAAACGGGAAGACGGTGCTGCAGCAAATTCCGGCTGCCGGATCTTCCGTCCATCCTACGCAGCGCATCTATTTGATTACGGAGCAAAAGGAAAAGCTCGCTGTGCCTGATCTGACCGGCGTATCGCTGCGGGACGCATTGGAGATTACGTCTTTGATTGGCATCCGGCTTATTCCTGAAGGCCAGGGCTTTGTCGTCTCACAGAAGCAAGAGACGCTAAACAATGTAAGGGTGCTGAACGTTAAGCTCGCTCCACCAACGGGCGACGAGACGCAAGCTGAGCAGAACGCGGAGGATTCGTCAGCTGATGAAGATAAAGCAGGCGAGACCGAGAATAGCGGTAACGAAGCACCGGATCAAGGTGACAATACGGGTAGTTCCGATAGTACGGATGCTTCAAATACGAATGCTCCAGAATAAAAAAAAGACATGAAATGCCTTTCGCTTTAAAACGTACAGGTTAAAATACCATTCCGCATAGCTTGTTCTATCCTCCGCTTGTCCCGAATAGTCTGGAATGAGCGCCGATTTCGCGCTCCTTTGCACACAGTCAAGCGGAGGGGGAACGAGTTGTGAAGGTATCCAACGTAACGGTTAGACGACGTTTGTTCATCGTGCTTATATTGGCAGGGGTGTCTTTCCTTGCTTTATGTTTGAGATTGAGCTATGTGCAGCTTTGGCAAGGCGAGGAGCTAGCTGACAAAGCGGAAAATTCTTGGAGGCGCGATATTCCTTACGTAGCTAAACGCGGGGAAATCGTTGATCGAAACGGCATTCAGCTCGCCTATAACGTGAGCTCGCCTACGGTCTATGCGATTCCGGTTCAAATCAAAGACAAGCAGGCAGCGGCTGCTGCGCTGGCACCGCTTCTGGACATGTCCCAGGAATCGCTATATGAAAAGATAAAAACGAAAAAAATGATTGTAAAGCTTGGACCCGGCGGCCGTAAAATTACGATAGACAAGGCTGATCAAATTCGCGAGCTTGCGCTCCCAGGCGTTGTTGTGGCAGAAGATAACAAGCGTTTCTATCCATTCGGCAGTCTTGCTGCACATGTGCTTGGCTTTACCGGCATCGACAATCAAGGCCTGACCGGCATCGAAGCCAAGTATAATACGGAGCTCAGCGGCATTGGAGGCAGCGTTTCCTTTCTGTCCGATGCTGCGGGCAGGCAAATGCCGAATTCGTCGGACACGTATGTGGAGCCGAAGGACGGGCTTACCATGCAGCTCACGATTGACAAGCAAATTCAAACCGTAATGGAGCGCGAGCTTGACCAGGCCATGACAAAGCTTCAGCCGAACGGCATCATCGCGATAGCGATGGATCCAAACAACGGAGAGATATTAGGCATGGCTAGCCGTCCTACCTACGAGCCTGACAAATATCGCGAAGTGCCTACCGAGGTCTACAACCGCAATCTTCCGATATGGATGACTTACGAGCCGGGCTCAACCTTTAAAATCATTACGCTTGCCGCAGCCTTGGAAGAGAAAAAGGTCGATTTGAACAATGAGCGTTTTTTTGATCCAGGCGCAATTGAGGTGGGCGGCGCGAGACTGCGCTGCTGGAAAAAGGGCGGTCATGGCAGCCAAACGTTTCTGGAGGTCGTGGAAAATTCATGCAATCCAGGCTTTGTAACCTTAGGCCAGCGGCTTGGGAAAGAAAAGCTATTCGAATACATTAAAAATTTCGGCTTTGGAACGAAAACGGGTATCGATATTGGCGGCGAAGAAAACGGTATCCTATTCAAGCTAAGTCAGGTCGGGCCGGTAGAGCTTGCGACAACCGCATTCGGGCAAGGGGTATCGGTAACCCCGATCCAGCAAATCACGGCGGTTTCCGCAGCGGTTAACGGCGGAACGCTGTATAAGCCCCATGTGGCTAAAGCTTGGATAAATCCAGAAACGGGCGAAACGGTTGAGACTGTAAAATCGGAGGCCGTACGAAAGGTTATTTCTGAGGAGACCTCCAAGCAGGTCCGCGAAGCGCTTGAGAGCGTCGTTGCAAAAGGGACAGGTCGCAATGCTTTCATCGACGGCTACCGCGTCGGAGGCAAAACCGGGACAGCTCAAAAAGTAATAAACGGACGTTATTCACCTAATGAGCATATCGTATCGTTCGTCGGTTTCGCGCCTGCGGATGACCCGCAAATCGTAATTTATGTCGCAGTGGACAATCCGCAGGGCATACAGTTCGGGGGTGTTGTCGCGGCTCCTATCGTACGCAATATGATGGAGGATGCGCTTGCCATCCTTGAAGTGCCGACGCGCGAGAAGCAAATCGACCGCGTTTACAAATACGGCGAAACGCCAATCGTTACGGTACCGAACTTAATCGGCAAAACCGTCTCGGATTTGTATGAGGATTTGAATATGGATTTCATGCTGACAACGGCTGGTTCGGGCAAAACGGTCATACGCCAAGCTCCCGCGGCTGGTACCCGGGTAGACCGGGGATCGACGATTCGCATCTATTTGGGCGAAGACGATAATATATCCCACTCCCATTGACTATAATGGTAGTTAACGAGGGCGCTGCAGATCGAAGCAGGGGAAACGGCGGCGCTTCGGGGAGGAGTGGGGCAGATGCGTTTAAAGGAAGTTGCGGAGCTGCTAATTACCTCGCGGCTCATTGGTGACGGTGAGACGGAGCTGTCTGGAGTCGAAACGGATTCGCGAAGCATCACCGCCGGACAGCTGTTTATATGCTTGAGGGGACACACCGTTGATGGTCATGCCTTCGCACCTCAAGCGGCGGAAGCGGGAGCGGCCGCGCTAATCGTCGAGCGCGAGCTCAATCTGTCCATTCCGCAGCTTGTTGTAAAGGATTGCCGTTTGGCTATGGCCATTATTGCTAATCATTATTACGGCTATCCGAGCAACGAGCTGAAGCTTATTGGGGTGACGGGAACGAACGGAAAAACCACCACAACCTATTTGATTGAGCAAATCCTGAACGATCAGAAGCGCGCGACAGGCGTAATCGGCACCATTGAACGCCGCTTTGCAGGGCAATCCTATGCGATGACGAGCACGACGCCACAAACGCTCCAGCTGCAGCGATACTTAGCCGAAATGCGCGATGCAGGCACCGGCTATTGCGCAATCGAGGTATCTTCTCATGCGCTCGAGCAAGGTCGGGTAAAGGGCTGCCGCTTCCGTTCAGCCGTATTTACGAATCTATCGCAGGATCATTTGGATTACCATGAAACGATGGATCGGTATGCCGCGGTCAAAGGATTGTTTTTCTCCAGACTCGGCAATATGTATGCTTCTGCAGAAGCGGAACGAACGTATGCGGTGCTGAACGCGGACGACGCTTTGGCTAGCGAGTACGCGGAATTAACGGCTGCCGAGGTCGTGACGTACGGCATCGACAAAGCTGCGGACGTACGTGCGACGAACATCAAAATTACAGCACAGGGAACGACCTTCCATGTTCACACCTTCCGCGGGGAAGCGGACGTCACGCTGCAAATGGCAGGCAAATTTAATGTATACAATTCGCTTGCAGCCATTAGTGCCGTACTGATTGAAGGCATAGAGCTCTCGGCCATTACGTCAAGCTTAAGCGCCATTCCCGGCGTACCTGGACGCGTTGAGGCCGTCAACGCCGGGCAGGCTTTTGCCGTTATCGTAGATTACGCCCATACGCCGGACGGACTCGAGAATGTACTGCGTGCGATCGAACAGTTCGCGGAGAAGCGAATCATTTGCGTATTCGGATGCGGCGGGGACCGCGACAAAACAAAGCGGCCGCTTATGGGGGAAATCGCAGTGAAGTATGCTGATTTTGCGATAATTACGTCAGATAACCCGCGGACGGAGCATCCGGAACTCATTTTAAAGGACATAGAAGCCGGGTTGATTGGCACAGGTGCCGACCCTTCGACGTATGCGTTGATCAAGGATCGGAGGGCTGCGATTCAAAAAGCGGTTGAAATGGCAAGCCAAGGCGATGTAGTATTGATTGCGGGGAAAGGTCATGAGACCTACCAGGATATTAACGGCGTCAAGCATCCGTTTGACGATCGGATAGTAGCGAAAGAAGCGATAAGGGGAATCATACATTGATTAAACGTACGATCAAGCAAATAGCCGAAATGAGCGGCGCAAGATGGAATGGCATTCAGACAGACCTTAAAATAGAAGGCGTAACGACTGACTCGCGGCAAGCTGCCGCGGGCCAGTTGTTCGTTCCGCTTGTCGGCGAGCAGTTCGACGGGCATGCATATTTGAAGCAGGCAGCGGATAACGGGGCGGTTGCCGCACTTTGGCAGAAGGGGCGCGAGGTGCCTGAGGGTCTCGAAGCGTTTCCCCTCCTAATCGTAGGAGATACGCTTATAGCCCTGCAAAGATTGGCCACGGCATACAGGAGCGAGCTTTTCGTTCGGGTAGTAGGCATAACGGGGAGCAACGGGAAAACAACGACGAAGGATATGACGGCTTCCATTCTTGGAACCTCTTATAAGGTCCACAAAACAAAAGGCAATCTAAACAATCACATCGGCCTTCCGCTAACCGTCCTGCAGCTCGAAGAGGATACGGAGGTGGCGGTGCTAGAGATGGGGATGAGCGGCTTTGGAGAAATTGAGCTGCTTACCAAAATCGCCCAGCCTGACGCGGCGATCATCACGAATGTCGGAGATGCGCATTTGCTGCATCTTGGCTCGCGGGCGGGCATCGCGAAAGCCAAGCTGGAAATAGCACTCGGCTTGAGCGAAGACGGATTGCTGTTGTATAACGGCGACGAGCCGCTGCTCGAGGAGGAGCTTGAGCGCGCTGTGCTCCCTGCTGGCATCGTGCGCCGGACGTTCGGATTATCCGAGAAGAACGAATGGTCAGCAGCCGATATCGCAGTCGAATCGGAGGCAGCGACTTTTACGGCGATTTATCAGGGCGCCCCTAGCGGCCTCGGCTCGGTCCGCATCCCGGTACCCGGTCAGCATAATGTCAGCAATGCGCTTGCCGCTATCGCGATCGGCCGCTTTTTTGGCGTTCCGGCAGCTAAGATCGCCGAGGGCTTGCGAGACCTGAAGCTGACGGGCATGCGCATACAGCCCGTGCGAGCCTTCAATGGCGCGATGATCCTAAATGATGCTTATAATGCCAACCCGACAGCCGTGCGTGCCGCAATCGATCTTGTGGAGCAGCTCGATGGCTATAAACGCAAATGGATCGTGCTTGGCGATATGCTTGAGCTTGGCCCGGACGAACAGGCGCTGCACTTCGAAGCGGGTGCCTATATTACGCCTGGCAAGGCAGATGCGGTCTTGACGGTTGGCCCGCTGTCCGTTCATATTGCAGAAGGCGTTAGGTCTCAATTTACTGAAGCTGGCACGCAAGAAGCGATCCGGCATTTTGCCTCGAAAGAAGAGCTTTCCGATTGGCTTCGCGGCCAGCTTCAGCCATCAGACCTTGTGTTGATCAAAGGGTCGCGCGGCATGCGGATGGAACAAATTGTTCAAGCTTTGGAAGTGGGGTGAGGATATGGACATGATGGTCATTTTATTTTCGATTGGCGCCTCCTTTTTGCTAGCGGTATTGCTCGGACCATTGTTCATTCCGCTGCTTCGACGTTTAAAGTTTGGCCAGCAGATCCGCACCGAGGGACCGCAGAGCCATCTCAAAAAAAGCGGTACACCTACGATGGGCGGCATCATAATTATGGTTGCGGTTATGATCGCGTTTCTTAAGTTCTCAGACAAGACACCCGAGTTTTGGGTGCTGCTGACGGCATCGCTTGGTTTCGGGCTAGTCGGCTTCTTGGATGACTACATCAAAATCGTATTCAAAAGGTCGCTCGGCCTAACGGCGCGGCAGAAGCTGTTCGGCCAGCTCCTTTTCTCCATTATCGTGTGCGCAATGCTCTACAATATGGGCCACAGCACGGAAATTACGGTGCCTGGTACAGGCTGGGGCTTTGACCTAGGCTGGTTCTATTATCCGCTTGTCGTCATTATCATGTTCGCATCAAGCAATTCCGTAAATTTCACAGATGGACTAGACGGCCTGCTTGCCGGTACGAGCGCGATTGCATTCGGAGCCTTTACGGTTGTCGCGCTGCAAACGTCGGCGCATGAATCGGCTGTTTTCTCGGCTGCCATGATCGGTGCGGTGCTCGGCTTCCTCGTGTTCAATGCTCACCCGGCGAAGGTGTTCATGGGAGACATGGGTTCGCTTGGTATTGGGGGCGGGATTGCGGCGGTTGCCATCCTGACCAAAACGGAGCTTTTGCTTATTATCATAGGCGGCGTTTTCGTGCTTGAGATGCTGTCCGTTATTTTGCAGGTAGGTTCCTTTAAGCTAAGAGGCAAGCGGATATTCAAAATGAGTCCGATCCATCATCATTTCGAGCTGGTAGGCTGGTCGGAATGGAAGGTAGTCACCGTATTTTGGCTTGTCGGATTAGTGTTTGCTGCAATCGGTCTGTTCTTGGTAATATAATGAATAGAAACGTATCAGAAAGCGGCTTCCAAGTTCATTTGGAGCCGCTTCATGTATCCATAGGAGGGAATGTCACATATGAACCATCCGGCATCGTATGAGGGCCGCCGCGTTGTTGTAATTGGCTTGGCTAGAAGCGGGGTTAGCGTTGCAAAGGTATTCCATGAGCTCGGCGCGTTAGTCATAGTGAATGATATGAAGACTCGTGATCTATGTCCCGAAGCGGATGAATTAACTGCTTTGGGCATTTCTGTGATATGCGGTTACCATCCGGACGATCTCGTTACGGAGGAAACGGCATTGCTTGTCAAAAATCCCGGAATTCCGTATACATCGCCCCCGGTGAAGCGTGCTGAGGAGCTGGGCGTCGAGATTATTACGGAGGTAGAAGCTGCATACTGGCTCTCTCCGGTACCGATTATCGGCATCACGGGTTCGAATGGCAAGACGACGACAACCACTTGGATCGGCGAAATATTGGATTACGCTGGACTGAGGCCGATTGTGGCTGGCAATATCGGGCGCCCGCTATGCGAGGCGGCATTGGAAGCGGAACAAGACCAGTGGATCGTGGCTGAGCTTAGCAGCTTCCAGCTCAAAGGAACAAGCGCATTCCGCCCGCACATCGCGCTGTTGTTGAACATTGCGGAAACGCATCTGGATTACCATGGCGACATGGATGACTATGTAAATTCCAAAGCGAAGCTGTTCGATAATCAAACGGAAGATGATATTGCGATCGTGAACTGGGATGACCCTGAATGCCGGGCGCTTTCCGAATTTTTAGCTGCAGAAGTGATACCGTTCTCCGTCTATGAGAAGCTCGGGTCAGGGATTTATGTTGATCCGCCATTTGAGAAGAACGCTGGCATTACAGAAGAGGAAGGCGAAACGCTGACCAGGCACATCGTATTTAAGCAAGCGGACGGATTGGAGACGATTATACTGCCTGTGGCGGAGCTGGGGATCCCCGGCGTCCACAACGCCGCTAACGCCCTTGCGGCGATAGGGGCAAGCATAGCTGCGGGAGTGGCTCTCGAGCAGCTTAGACCGCCGCTCAGGGGGTTTAATGCAGTTGAGCATCGCCTTGAGTTCGTGAGGGAAGTGAACGGCGTCAAATATTACAATGACTCCAAAGCGACGAATGCTGTCGCTACGACGATAGCGGTGCAATCCTTTGGCGCCCCGATTATATTGCTGGCCGGAGGTCTTGATCGAGGCTCGGATTACATGGAGCTTGAGCCGCTGTTCCGCGAGAAGCTGAAGGCGCTCGTCGCTTTCGGGCAAACCAGAGAGAAGCTATCCCGCGTAGCGGAGCTTGCAGGTTTAGCGAGGGTGGAAATCGTCGAACCTAGTGATGACGCTGAATCCGTCCTCAGACAAGCGGTGATGCAAGCAGCGGCTATAGCAGAGCCAGGCGATATCGTACTTTTGTCGCCGGCATGCGCGAGCTGGGATATGTTTAAGTCATATGAGCAAAGAGGGCGCATTTTTAAAGATTCGGCGCATACCTTGTAAGTAGGGGGCATGTCCCTACTTTCCCATGCTAAGAGGTGTGTTCGCTATGGCCAAGGCACGTTCTGCCCCGGATATTTGGATGCTGACTGCAATCGGGCTTATTCTAGCTATCGGATTAATTATGGTTTACAGCGCAAGCGCGGTGCTTGCCTTTCACGAGTTTGGCGACCGTTTCTATTTCGTGAAACGGCAGCTCTTGTTTGCCGGACTCGGTGTCGGTGCGTTACTATTTACGATGAATACGCATTATACCGTCTGGAAAAAATGGGCGCCTACGGCATTGATTATTTGCTTCGGCTTGCTGCTGCTTGTTTTAATTCCGGGTGTGGGAGTCGTCCGGGGCGGAGCGCGGAGCTGGCTGGGCATTAGCTCATTCGGCATTCAGCCTTCTGAATTCATGAAGCTGGCCATGATTTTATTCTTGTCCAAATGGTTGTCGGAGAAGCAGCAGACGATCACGCTCTTCACCAAGGGGCTTATGCCGCCGCTCGGCTTAGTTGGACTAGCCTTCGGCCTCATCATGCTTCAGCCCGATTTGGGTACCGGAGCTGTAATGGTTGGCGCCTCGCTTATTCTAATATTTACAGCAGGTGCGAGAATGGCGCATTTAGGCGGGCTGGCTCTAATCGGAGTCGCTGGTTTCATCGGCCTGATATTGGCGGCCCCTTACCGGCTGAAGAGGATTACCTATTTTCTCGATCCGTGGGCAGATCCACTCGGCGGCGGGTATCAAATTATCCAATCCTTGTACGCGATTGGCCCCGGAGGGTTAGTCGGTCTAGGGCTTGGCATGAGCCGACAGAAATTTAGTTACTTGCCGGAGCCGCAGACGGATTTCATATTTTCGATATTGGCCGAGGAGCTTGGCTTTATTGGCGGGGCTACGCTCATTTTATTGTTTTTAATCGTAATATGGCGAGGTATTCGAGCGGCGATCGCGGCTCCGGATACGTTCGGAAGCTTGCTTGCCGTCGGGATCACCGGCATTATCGGCGTCCAGGTGCTTATCAATATTGGTGTCGTTATTGGCATGATGCCCGTTACTGGCATCACATTGCCGCTTGTGAGCTATGGCGGTTCTTCCCTTACGCTGCTATTAACCGCGCTCGGTATCTTGTTGAACGTATCCCGTTATTCGAGGTGATGCTCCATGCCGGGAACGGAGAATGGCTGCAGCGGCGCTTACGTCCCAGCATGCTTTCCCGAAAGTAGAACATGGCTTGCAAAGCCCTTCTTGGTTAGGCTGCAAGGAAATCGTCATCGTCCGGCTAAGAATGAGTCGCGGCCCTGCCAAGCGCAGCAGCACATATTCTTGCCGGATTATGCTGTTTTAAGGCATGGACGCACATGGGCAGCTGCAGAGTTTGATGAGCATGTCCTGAAGTTGCGGATGAGTTAACATTTTTTTTATTTATTTGTTGATTTATTTGTTGATTTATTTGTTGATTTATTTGTTGATTTAATTGTTGATTTAATTGTTTATTTGTTTATATTTCATCTGACTCATTTATTAAAAGTGATTATGATTAAAGGCTGCAGGAAAGCCGTGCATGATTCCATTTAGAAATAGGTAAGCGGCTGTGGAAGCTTTATATTGAAGTGAAGCAAAGCGTTGTTATCAAGCAAATGAGCGCCGTATGGGCTGCTGTCACACAAGAGCCTATAAGGGCATAAGATACACTATATTCGTGACCGTCGCCCAATTGGAGCGGTTGTTGCAGCAAAGCGCCTGTTACGTGCCGCAAGGGCATGCTGACAGGGGCAGCGAATCATTTTATTCTCATTTCTTACAGCTGGGCAATTGCTTCACAAAACCTAAGCGGATGCTTACGATGCCGGTTTTGCTTCACAAAACCTAAGCAGATGCTTAAGATGCTGGTTTTGCTTCACAAAACCTAAGCAGATGCTTACGATGTCGGTTTTGCTTCACAAAACCTTTAGGAGGTACAACTAATGGAAGCATTTAAAGCGGAATTGGAACAAGCCAACCTTGGCGACGTTTTGTATAACGAACCGCTCTCGAACTATACAACGTGGAAAATCGGCGGTCCTGCCGATATATTAATCCTCCCTCGAAGCAAAGAAGAATTAGTGGCAGCCGTGCAGCTGGTGCAGAAACACCAAATGCCGTGGACTAATTTGGGCAGAGGCTCCAACATGCTGGTGAGTGATAAAGGGATACGCGGTGTTGTAATAAAACCGCACAGAGGGTTAGATTACGTGCGTTTTGAAGGACCGCTAGTAACGGCTGGCGCTTCATATTCGTTAATAAAGCTATCAGTCATGACGGGTAAAGCAGGGCTCACCGGGCTAGAATTCGCAGGGGGAATTCCAGGCACGGTAGGCGGAGCCGTTTATATGAATGCTGGCGCGCATGGTTCGGATGTGTCACGTATTTTTAAATCAGCTGACATTGTACTGGAAACAGGAGAATTGGTTCGTTTCAATCGCGAGGATATGCACTTCTCTTACCGGCATTCTATTCTTCACGAGCAAAAAGGCGTCGTCGTAGAGGCAGTCTTCGAGCTTGCAGAGGGAGACAAGAAGGAAGTCCTTTCCGTGATGGCCTCATACAAAGAGAGAAGATTGAGAACTCAGCCGCTGCAGCTCGCATGCGCAGGAAGCGTATTCCGCAACCCGCCGGGCGACTTTGCAGCTAGACTCATTCAAGAGGCTGGATTAAAGGGCGAAAGGCTCGGAGGAGCGCAAGTATCGGAGCAGCATGCCAATTTCATTGTAAATACCGGGCAAGCAACAGCAGAAGACGTTCTCGCCCTCATGACTCGTATTCAAAGCATCGTCCAGGAGCGCTATGATATCCTGCTGGTGCCGGAGGTATTGGTGGTGGGTGAGCGGTAATTCGGAGGTGATACATTGGACAAATTGGTGATTGAAGGCGGGAAACCACTCTCAGGAACCATCGTTATCCAAGGAGCGAAAAATGCCGCTTTGCCGATTCTGGCTGCCAGTTTATTGGCCGATGGCACAACAACGCTAGATCATGTGCCAGATTTGCTAGACATCGATGTAATGCTGAATATTTTACGCGAACTAGGATGCCGGGCCGAGCACACGGGAGGAACCGTTGTGCTGGATACTGAAACGGCACATATTTCCCACGTGCCGGAATCGTTAATGAGGCAGATGCGTTCTTCCATTTTTTTAATGGGCCCTTTGCTTGCCAGGTTTGGTGAAACGCAGGTCTACCAGCCAGGCGGTTGTGCGATAGGTGAACGAAAGATTGATCTACATTTAGAAGGATTGCAGGCTCTTGGTGCAGAAATAGAAGAACTGGGTAATCGAATCATATGCCGTGCCGACAAGCTGCGCGGAGCGGACATTCATTTGAGCTTTCCGAGCGTAGGTGCGACGGAGAACATCATGATGGCTGCTGCGTTGGCTGAAGGCCGCACGACGATTAGCAACGCTGCTAGGGAACCAGAGATTCAAGATTTACAGGGCTTCTTAAATGCTATGGGTGCAAAAATTATGGGCGCCGGAACGGACACGATAACGATTGATGGGGTACAGTCGCTAACACCATGTCGTTATAAGGTTATTCCGGATCGCATTGTTGCGGGTACCGTTATGGTGGCTGCTGCGGCAACGCGCGGGCAAGTAACGCTACAGAACACGCAGCCTGCCCATTTATCTTCATTAATCCATGTTCTTCGTCGCGCAGGTGTTCAAATCGTTGTCGACGGTGATATAATTAAAGTTGGCAGTGCAACCAGGCCCAAGGCAGTTGAAAGAATCGTAACCTCACCGTACCCGGCTTTTCCTACCGATTTGCAGTCTCAGGTCATGGTGCTGCTTGCGCTTGCCGATGGTGTGAGCGTGTTGAAAGAAACGATTTTTGAAGGCAGATTGAAGCATGTGGATGAGCTCTCCCGCATGGGTGCAGACATTCGGGTAGATATGAATGCAGCCTTCATACGCGGAGTGCCGAGGCTATATGGCGCGACGGTTGAGGCAACCGATCTTCGGGCGGGAGCTGCTCTTGTCATTGCCGGTTTGGCGGCGCAAGGTAAGACGGTCGTTGAGCAGATTCACCACATCGATCGGGGCTATGAGAAAATCGAAACGATGCTGGCAAGGCTGGGCGCCCGGATATCGCGGTACTCGCCGGTTCCTAATAATTAATACTATGCGCGTGAGCTGCAAGATAGAAACAGCCGGTACCCCTTTTCAAGCTAAGCGTAGGCTGAAGCTAAGAGGATAACCGGATGTTTTTTGGGGAAAGAAGGGACAAGTTATGAGCGCGCAGATGCCTGTGCTGAAGGAGCCTTTAAAAAAGAGGATGGGCAGCAAAAAGCTTCTTTACATTCTTATTCTGTTATTTCTGGCTCTTCTAGCGGTTCTGTTTTTTAATTCTTCAATAAGCAAGATATCAGAGATTCAAATTGAAGGTACAAGATTCGTGTCCAAAGAGGATATAAACAAAACAGCGGCCATACTGGTTGGGGATGCTTTCTTCCGCACCTCGTCTAATACAATAGAACAAAGAGTGCTTACTCTGCCTCAAATTAGCAAAGCAACAGTAACCAAAGTGTTTCCTGGACTTATAAAAATCGAAATCACAGAGTTCCCGGTTGTTGCATTTGAGCTCTCGAAGCAAGGCGAACTGACCGCTCTTTTATCGAATGGCACCACAGTAGAAGCTGACAATGACGAAATGCAGCTTGTGGACAAGCCCGTGCTTTCAGGCTGGACGGAGAAAGACCCCATAAAAGCGGAGCTGACGAAGCAGCTTGGCAAGATTTCATCGAAGCAGCTGTCTGACCTGTCGGAGATTATTCCATATCCTTCCGCGGCTTATCCTGACCGGGTGATCATGTATACGCGAACGAAATTTGAAGTCGTAACTGCCGTTTCAGTGCTACCCGAGAAAATCGAAGCATTGAATGCAGTCATCGAGACGCAGGAGCCGGGCAAAATTACGATGCTGCTCGCAGATACATATGTCCCTTTTAAAGAGGAAAGTCCAGAAAATATAGATGCTGACCAAAAAGAGACTACTCAATAGCTTCAAAGAATGGTAGAATTTTATTTATCGCATTTATACTCGATGGGGCTGGATAACATTAGGAAATATAGGGTTCCGCAAGGGGCGGAGCTCGACACAAAGCGAAAAACAACGAAAAATTTGTTGAAAAAAGAGGGAAAATATTAAAGGCGTTGAATATGTAGAAAGACCTTAACATGTGTGATAATAAATATTTATTTGAAACGGAGGTGCCGCAAGATGAGCAGCAACGACATCATCGTCAGTTTGGACATCGGTACATCCAAAGTTCGTGCTATTATTGGTGAAGTGAATAATGGAGCCATTAATATTATTGGAGTTGGATCAGCCGACTCAGAGGGTATTCGCAAAGGAGCAATAGTAGATATTGACCAAACTGTGCAATCGATCCGCAACGCAGTAGAGCATGCGGAACGCATGGTAGGCATTCAAATATCAGACGTATACGTTGGCATACAGGGCAATCATATTGCGCTTCAAACCAATCGTGGCGTCGTTGCAGTATCCAACGAGGATCGTGAGATTGGCGAGGAAGATATTGAACGTGTTTTGCAGGCAGCAAAAGTAGTTGCGCTTCCACCGGAGCGAGAAATCATTAATTTGGTTCCAAAGCAATATTTGGTTGACGGTTTGGAAGGTATTTCTGATCCGCGCGGTATGATTGGCGTACGGCTGGAGGTTGAAGCGACAATCGTGACGGGAACGAAGACTGCTATACACAACCTAATGCGTTGTGTAGAGAAAGCGGGACTTCGTATTTCTGGCGTGATTTTATTATCGCTAGCTTCTGGCGTCGTATCGCTAACGAAAGACGAGAAATCGATGGGAACCGTGCTTACGGACATCGGAGCTGGCTCCTGTACGATCGCCATATACGATCAAGGTGGGCTCGCTGCAACATCTACGCTTCCTATTGGCGGCGAATATGTTACGAATGATGTAGCGTATGGTTTGCGCACGCAAAGCGATCAAGCTGAGAAAATCAAACTGAAATACGGCTGCGCAAATGTGTTGGACGCAGCTGAAGATGTGAAATTCAAAGTGGTGCGAATGGGCAGCAACGTGGAGAAGGAATTTTCACAAGTTGACCTTGCCAGCATTATTGAGCCACGCATGCAAGAAATCTTTCATCTCATTAGACAAGAGGTTCGAAGACTTGGCTATGGGGATAAGGTTAACGGCTATGTGCTGACCGGCGGCTCCGTATCGATGCCAGGAACGCTTGCTTTGGCCCAGACAGAGCTAGAGTCTTCCGTAAGAATCGCACTCCCGGATTACATTGGAGTAAGAGACCCGGCATTCAGCAGCGGCGTTGGAATGATTCAATATGTGTCGAAATATATGGGAGCTCGTGGAACTGGAGCAGTGAAGAAAACGGCAAGCCGCAAAGCAAGTCCAGCACCTTCTACTAAACCCGGTATGTTCGAGCGGATTAAGAGTATGTTTAATGAATTTATTTGAAAATATAAGATAATATAAGTTTGTCTTTTAAAATATAGGGAAGCATATGGTTTCGCCATCCTTTCTCTATATTTCTAGGATTGAAACGCGCCGCGCCGCCAGAGGATTGCGACAGCCGTTTCGCCTTGTACGATGCTTATATTTTACCGCGAAACGTTGCTGTACCGTATCACTTGGATGCTATCAGCAGTTTACGCTTGACTGGGGGAAAATGAAAGATGTTGGAATTCGACTTTGAGCTTGAGTCGCTGGCTCAAATAAAAGTAATCGGTGTAGGCGGGGGCGGCAGTAATGCTGTTAACCGTATGATAGAAAATGGTGTTAAAGGTGTAGAGTTCATAACGGTGAACACGGATGCTCAAGCACTTCATTTGGCGAAATCGGAGCACAAGCTGCAAATCGGCGATAAGCTGACACGCGGTTTGGGTGCCGGTGCGAATCCAGATGTCGGCAGCAAGGCTGCCGAGGAATCCCGTGAAATCATTATGAACCAGCTGAAAGGCTCGGACATGGTTTTTGTTACCGCAGGTATGGGCGGAGGAACAGGCACTGGCGCTGCGCCGGTAATCGCTGAGATCGCGCGTGAATGCGGTGCTTTGACAGTAGGCGTTGTTACAAGACCGTTCACATTCGAAGGACGTAAGCGTTCGGGACAAGCTGAGCTCGGTATAGAAGCGCTTAAGGAAAAAGTAGATACGCTAATTGTCATTCCTAATGACCGACTGCTTGAGATTGTTGACAAGAAGACTCCAATGCTTGAAGCATTCCGCGAAGCGGATAATGTACTTCGTCAAGCGGTTCAAGGCATTTCAGACCTAATTGCGGTACCTGGCCTTATCAACCTCGACTTTGCAGACGTCAAAACAATCATGACAGAGCGCGGATCTGCACTTATGGGTATCGGTATCGCTACTGGCGAGAACCGTGCTGCGGAAGCGGCAAGAAAAGCGATTATGAGCCCATTGCTGGAAACATCGATTGACGGCGCACGCGGTGTCATTATGAACATAACAGGTGGCAGCAATCTATCCTTGTATGAAGTTAATGAAGCGGCAGAAATCGTAATTTCAGCATCGGATCCTGACGTGAATATGATTTTCGGTGCAATTATTGATGAAGATCTGAAGGACGAAATTAAAGTGACCGTGATTGCAACGGGCTTTGAGCATAAGTCAGCAGCAGCTCGCCGTGTACCTCAGCAACAACCGGAAGCGGTTGATACGAGACAAACGGGAAGCACAAGCGGCGTTAAGCCTTTCGGTGCTAACAACACGTCAAGCGACCAGCTGGAAATTCCAGCGTTCCTGCGTAATCGCCCTCGTAGCGATCGCTAAAGTTATCTTTTTCACCGTCTCGCCTTTAATGGCGAGGCGGTTTTTTGTGTTTAGCTGTGGATGAGTGGTTAGATCAGCTGTGGCGAGCGGAGATATAGAGCCTAGGTGCTTACAGCTGCTAAAGTAACAAGCCTAAACGCCTGTAAGATATAGGTTCTTACAGAGTCGTCGCGTCCGCACTCGAGTCACAGTGCACGCTCGCCACTGAAAAGAAGCTGTAAGCACGCATAGGTGCTTGCAGCTGCCAAAGTAACCAGCCTGAACACTTGTAAGAACCTATAGATATTTTTAGAGTCGCCGCGACTGCACGCGAGTCACTGTGCACGCTCACGACTCAATAGTATCTGTAAGCACGCATAGGTGCTTACAGCAGCGAAAGTAACCAACCTGAACACGCTCGCTCACTCGCCAATGAAAAGCAACAGTAAGCACGTACAGATGCTTACAGCCGCCCAAGTAACCAACCTGAACACCTGTAAGGACTATAGGTTCTTACAGAGTCGCCGTGTTTGCTCGCGAGTCACTGTGCACGCTCACCACTGAAAAGCCGCTGTAAGCACGCATGGGTGCTTACAGCCGCCCAAGTAACCAACCAGAACGCTTGTAAGAACCTCCTGGTTCTTACAAGCCACCCACGCTCGCTCACTCGCTAATGAAAAGCAACTGTAAGCACGCACAGGTGCTTACAGCCGCCAAAGTAACCAACCTGAACGCCTGTAAGAGCCTCCTGGTTTTTACAAGCCACCCACGCTCGCTCACTCGCCAATGAAAAGCAACTGTAAGGACGTACAGTTGCTTACAGCCGCCCAAGTAACCAACCTGAACACCTGTAAGAGCCTCCTAGTTTTTACAAGCCACCCACGCTCGCTCACTCGCCAATGAAAAGCAACTGTAAGGACGTACAGGTGCTTACAGCCGCCCAAGTAACCAACCTGAACACCTGTAAGGACCTCCTGGTTCTTACAAGCCACCCACCCACGCTCACTCGTCAATGAAAAGCAACTGTAAGGACGTACAGGTGCTTACAGCCGCCAAAGTAACCAACCTGAACACCTGTAAGGACCTATAGGTTCTTACAGAGTCGCCGTGTTCTCTCGCAAGTTAAAGCGCACGCTCGCCATTGAAAAGTATCTGTAAGCACGCATGGGTGCTTAAAACCGCTCAAGTAACCAACTTGAAGACTTGTAAGAACCTCCTGGTTCTTACAAGCCCCGCGCCCGCTCACTCGCTAATGAAAAGCATCTGTAAGCACGCATGCGTGCTTACAGACGCCAAAGTAATCAGTCTGAACGCACGTAAGAACCCATAGGTTCTTACAGAGTTGCAACCGATCGCTTGCGAGTCGTTGCACTCGCGCTCCTCTGAGAAGCAGTTGTAAGCGCATAGGTGCTTACAACCTCTAAAGTAACCAGCCTGAACGCCTATAAGAACCTGTAGGTTCTTATAGAGTCGCCGCGCCTACTCGCGAGTCAGTGTGCACGCTCGCCATTGAAAAGCATCTGTAAAGCACACATATGTGCTTACAGCCGCCAAAGTAACCAGCCTGAACGCCTGTAAGAACCTATAGGTTCTTACAGAATGGCCGCGCCTGCTCGCGAGTCAGTGTGCACGCTCGCCACTGAAAAGCAGCTGTATGCAAACATAGGTACTTACATCCCCCAAAAGTAACCAGCATGAACGCCTGAAAGAACCTCCAGTTTCTTACAGAGCCGCTACGCTCCCTCGCGAGTCGCTGCACTCGCGCGACACTGAGAAAGCAGCAGTAAGCGCACAAAGGTGTTATAGAGCTTCAGAGGGCATACGAATGGTAAGCCGGGCACACGAACAGTGGTAAATCGTTATTACAACTGCTGAATTATCGTTTCTTGATGTTCCAAGTTTATTTTGTAACAACGAATTCGTTGCCTACCTTTGCCCGCTGGAAGCAGCATTTGTTTCGAGACCATGTTGTGGAGAAGCTTCTGCGCTTCGCGTTTTTTGATTTTGAAGAGCTGGATCACATCTGATGGCCGAATATGAAGCTGGGATTGGATCGCGTATCTCATGATTTCCAGCTGCAAAAATCGTTCGGCGCTAGTTTCCTGTTTACGGCCAATTAAGCTTTTACCCATAAATTGCTGAAGAAGCTGCTGACACAAGCGCGGCTTCTCTTTGATGTCATCATAGGAAAAGCGCAGCAGTTTCCAGCCATCAAGCATGAGGTGGTTTTGGCGCATTAGTGAGTCGGAGAATTGCCAGCGCGTAGTATCAGCTGCATGAGAACGATATCCATCGATTTCGATAGCCAACCGCAGTCCGTTTTTTACATAAGCAAAGTCTAGAAAACGAATGCCGTCACGAAAGTCTGCGATTTCGTACTCAGGTGCCAAACCGTCCAGCTCAAAAAAAGCCGGGAACCACACTGCCTCAAGAAAAAGCCTCTCGGCATGTCCATGTCCTTGCAATAATCTTCGTTTGCTTTCACCTTGGCGTTCTGTCAGATGCATATCGAGCCAACGCTCATGAATGGCATGAAACGACATTCTTTTGACCCCCTCAGAATAAAAAAACACCGCATGCTGCGGGAGTATTTCATCCCAGAGCAAGCGGTGTTCTTCACGGCTTAATATATGGAGAATCATAATATATCTTTCATCAAGGAGCAAGTGGTAGATGGGAATTCCTTCACCAACATTGTAAACATCAGCTGGAAAGTAGATGCATACCTCGTCCCCGTCATTATCTGACTAGGCGGTTTTTATACTCCTACTCGACAAAAAAAGATATGTCATGCTGTCATGAATAGACAGACTTTGAAATAGGATTTTAATATACTAGTGTCAATCGTTCTCCCGGGTGCCGGCTGCAGGCCCGTTTATCGCCAGTTGCAGGAAGGTGACCGAAGTGGCTGTATATGTGGATGTTATGTTTTTGCGAGAGCTGCTCGTGGATGGTGCAATTCTATTAACTTCCGCATGGGCCCGTCATCTGAAACCATCAACTTGGCGGGTGTTATCAGCTTCTGCTGTCGGAGCTTGTTATGTTGTTTTAATGCTTTTTCCGCAATTGTCTTTTTTGTTTACGCTCGCAGTAAAGGTCGGGATTTCGCTGCTTATGGTGTGGATTGCGTTCGGTTTTGCATCCATTCAGCATTATTTGAGAAATGTCGCGGCTTTTTATGCAGTAAATTTTGTCGCTGCTGGAGCTGTCCTTGGTCTGTATTATTTGTTCATGCAAGGATCCGGCGAAGTATGGAGAACGATTACGTTCGTAAATGGCAGCATGCGTGTCGAGCTCAAGATGGGACTGTTTTATTTGGTTGCTGCGTTCTGTATCGGACTGTATATATACCGTACCGTCTTGACGCAAAAAAGAGAACGGGAGTTGGTGCAGACTCATTTAGCTGAGGTTAAAGTGACTATCGGTGAACGGATACATGTATGTATTGGTCTAATTGATACTGGCAACCAGCTTTATGATCCACTTACGAGGACGCCAGTCATGGTAATGGAAGCATCCCTATGGCAAGATGATTTGCCCGAATCGTGGTTGAATAGCATACGAGATGCACAAGTAGATCGTCTTGTAGCGGGAATGGATGAACAAGCCTTTGTGTGGCAAGATCGGCTCCGCCTAGTCCCATTCAGAGGTGTCAACCGAGGTTCGCAGTTCATGCTAGCGATAAAGCCGGATGCGGTCGAAATCACTAGGGAAGGACAAGTTTTTGAAACGCGGAAGGTGCTGATCGGGCTGGACGGCGGAAAGCTGACGGCTGATGGGGCATACCGAGCCATAATCCATCCGTCTATGGTACAACAGTAAAGAACGTATGCTCATACAAACGAGGAGGGATGGGCCAGATGCTCGTCAAGTACAAATTGATCCTTCAGTTATATTATTATCGTGTGATGTTTTTATTCGGATTAAAAAGCGAAGAGATTTATTATATCGGCGGAAGCGAAGCGCTCCCGCCACCCCTTACACGCGAAGAGGAAGAATATTTGCTGGAAAAGCTGCCTACTGGCGATACGGCTATTCGTGCCATGCTGATCGAACGGAATTTAAGATTAGTCGTTTATATCGCCCGTAAGTTTGAAAATACCGGCATTCATATTGAAGATCTCGTATCAATCGGCGCAATTGGACTTATCAAGGCGGTAAACACGTTTGATCCGGAAAAAAAGATTAAGCTTGCTACCTACGCCTCGCGCTGTATTGAAAATGAAATATTGATGTATTTGCGCCGCAACAGCAAAACACGGACAGAGGTTTCTTTTGATGAACCGCTCAACATTGATTGGGATGGAAATGAGCTGCTGCTGTCCGATGTGCTGGGCACGGAGAATGATACGATTTACCGGAATATCGAAGAGCAGGTTGATCGCAAGCTGCTTCACAAAGCGCTCGATAAGCTGTCTGAACGTGAACGGATTATTATGGAGCTTCGCTTCGGGCTTGCAGATGGAGAAGAAAAAACGCAGAAGGACGTTGCCGATCTTCTCGGCATCTCCCAATCGTACATTTCCCGCTTGGAGAAGCGGATTATAAAAAGACTGCGCAAGGAATTTAACAAAATGGTGTAAAGCCGCACCCTGCTTGCGGATGTCGAATGATGTCGCAATAGGAATAAAAAGACCTTCTGAGGAGATAATGTACAGTAATGTTTCTCCTTGGGAGGTAATCACGTTGACCCGAAATAAAGTCGAGATCTGTGGAGTGGATACTTCGAAACTGCCCGTCCTAAATAATGTCGAAATGAGAGAATTGTTTACGGCGTTGCAAACCCGCAATGAGTGGGCAGCAAGAGAGAAATTAGTAAACGGCAACCTGCGGCTAGTTCTTAGCGTGATCCAGAGGTTTAACAATAGGGGAGAATTTGTAGACGACTTGTTCCAGGTCGGCTGCATTGGACTTATGAAGGCGATAGATAATTTCGATCTTGGCCAAAATGTCAAATTTTCCACCTATGCCGTGCCGATGATCATCGGTGAAATACGCCGTTACTTGCGAGATAACAATCCGATTCGCGTATCGCGGAGCCTGAGAGACATTGCCTACAAGGCGCTTCAGGTTCGGGATAGCTTGACGAACAAGAACTCGCGCGAGCCTACGATTTTTGAAATTTCGGAGGCATTGAATGTCCCGAAGGAAGATGTCGTGTTTGCACTGGATGCGATTCAGGATCCTGTCTCGCTGTTTGAGCCGATTTATCATGATGGGGGAGACCCGATCTATGTAATGGATCAAATTAGCGATGAACGCAATAAGGATGTTTCTTGGATCGAGGAAATTGCCCTTCGCGAAGCGATGCATAAGCTGAACGACCGGGAAAAAATGATTTTATCGATGCGCTTTTTTGAAGGAAAGACGCAAATGGAAGTTGCCGATGAGATCGGCATCTCGCAGGCGCAGGTGTCACGGCTCGAAAAGTCCGCTATTCAACAAATGCAAAAGCATGTCAAAACATAAAAAAACGGTGCCGCGAGGCACCGTTTTTTTGCGTAACAAGGACCATTAGGAAATGACCATCATCCAAAAGGTAATTCCAGATAGAAGCAAACATAGCGGGGCGTAAACAAAGGTGTCCATCCGCGCAAAAGGCGTATTCTTGATGCTTTTAAAAAATCCAAGCTTTTTAAACTCGCCTATGGAACGAATCAAAAAAACAGCGGCAAGCGACCATACGGCAAAAGCGGGCAGCCACGCTGGACCGATCGACGGAATGATCTCTACGTATATGAGCAGCAGGATGGATGCAGCCCAAAACAGGATCATAACCGCAGCTATTTCAATGGGGCCAGGCTTGAAAAAGGGCTGATTGTTTTCGCTTTTCGTAGGTACTGCGATAGACAATCCGCCGCGCCCGCCTAACAGCCAATACAAATGGATGCATCCAACAATAAATAGCACGCCGCTTACAATGCCCGCTAGTAATACTTGCATGCATATTCCTCCGTTTCTATAAAGGAAATGTCTCCAGAAAGGGCATCAAAAGAGAAATTTGTTTTTCTGCTTCTTCTTCGGGAAGAGGCTTGTGCTTATGGCGCTCATGCCAGCCTAAATAGTAGCTGTATAATAGCTCCGACTTGTTTGCAGAGTCTTCATGGCTTTGTCCGAATTCCATTAGCAAGCTAGTCATATAGTCCAGCCTTTGTTTCTCAATTGTCTGAAGAATCTCGGCATATCCGGATTCCGAAGCGCCAAGATTGCGAAGATGGTAAATAAAATCTTGGCCTTCGACGGTGCTGAACATAACCCTCAGCAAATGGTAGAGCTTATCGCGGGGTGATGCTGATTCCTGTGCTTGCAAATGCGTAATAATGGAGGCGGTTGCGAGCTCTTGCCAAAACGCGATGATGCGATTAATAAATACAGCACGGGTTTTAAAGTACCAGTAAAAGCTTGTTTTGCTGCTGCCAAGCTGCTTGGCAAGCTTTTCAACAACTAAAGCTTCAAGACCACCTTCAGCAAAGAGCTTTAAGCCGAGCTTGATCCAATCTAGTTCTGTTGCAATGATTTTGGGCATACATCCTCCTTTCCGGGAAGTTAATTGTACGATATCGTACAATTAGTATAGCATGAAAACACTGGAAATAAAAGTATTGTACGAAAGCGTACATAAAATCTCGCGGACTCCACTGTTTTTTTGAGGAGAAGGACATTTTGGGCGAATTGCTCATATAGTTATAGGAGAGGTAAACGGACGATCATCCTACATGAAAAGCGGTGAACGGAAATGAAAATATCTGATTTTCAGACCAAGGATGTCATTAATATCGTAGATGGGAAAAAACTAGGACAAATTAGTGATTTGGAGCTCGATTTGCGTCAGGGGCGCATTGATTCAATCGTCGTGCCACAGTTTACTAAGTTTTTGGGGATGTTTGGCGGCGGAGGCACGGAGGTCGTAATCCCATGGCGCAACATTGTGAAAATCGGAGCGGATGTCGTGCTCGTTCGGATGGATGATACGAAGCAGCTGCGCGCGGAGGAAGAGGATTTGCACGCTCGCACGTAACACGATAAACTGGCTATAGCTGGTTTGCGAGGCAAGCCTATAATAGAGGTGAGGACGTTATGGAAGCATTTGAACATATCCAACCGGCGAAGGGACCTTCGCTTTTTTTATTGTCCGAATGGCAAAACCGTTATACGGGAATGACTGCTGGGTTTACCGGCCGGGATGGCGGAATAAGCGGCGGACAATGGTCTTCTTTAAATATAGGTTTGCATGTGGGCGATTCGCAGCACGACGTTATTGCGAACCGCAAACGGTTGACGGACGCGATTGGCTGGAGCTTTGAAGCGTGGACCTGCGCCGAGCAAGTACATGGCAATCGCGTGTCGCGGGTTACGCTCGCGGAGCGGGGGCGCGGAAGAGATTCGATGGATGACGCAATTAAGGATTGCGACGCAATCATAACGGACGTGCCTGGCGTACTGCTCGCATCATTCTATGCCGATTGCGTGCCGCTTTATTTCTATGATCCGGAGCATCATGCGGTTGCGCTGGCGCATGCAGGTTGGAAAGGGACCGTTCAGCAAATAGCCGGGGAAACCGTACAAGCGATGTCGGATGCCTTCGGAACGAAACCAGAGCATTTAAAAGCAGCAATTGGACCTTCCATCGGCAGCTGCTGCTATGAGGTCGATGGTCCCGTGATTCAACAAGTACAGCAGCTAATGGAGCAGTTAGGCACCGGAGGAGAACCGAGCCAAATGATGCTGCATCTCTCAGCAGATGGGAAGGCGAACTTGGACTTGAAAGAAATAAACCGACAGATTATGATAAAAGCAGGAATTTTGCCGATCCATATCGAATTAACAGAGTGGTGCACCGGATGCAGGCGGGATTTGTTTTTCTCCCACCGCAAAGAGGGTGGCTTGACCGGTCGAATGGCCAGTTGGATCGGCATTCAGGAGAGGTGAAGCATGTCGTTAACGTTTGAAGATAGAGTGAAGCTGGTTGAAGAACGAATTAGCAAGGCTTGCGAGCGTTCGGGACGCAGCAGGGAAGACGTGCAGGTTATTGCGGTCACCAAATATGTGTCTTTGGACACAACAAAAACCGCGCTTTCGCATGGGTTTCGTCATTTAGGTGAGAACAGATGGCAGGACGCACAGGAGAAATGGGAAGCGATAAGCGGGGAAACAGCCAATGGAATAGACGAACAGCCGATCTGGCATTTTATCGGTTCGCTGCAATCGAATAAGGTGAAGGACGTCATCGGGAAATTTACATACATGCATTCATTGGACAGGCTGTCGCTTGCAGAAGCGATTGATAAACGAGCTTCGCAGCTTGGTATTGTCGTTCCCTGCTTCATTCAAGTTAATGTTTCTGGCGAAGGCACGAAGCAGGGGCTAGCCCCTAACGAGTTAGAAGGATTTGTGGGGCAGCTTGCTTCGTTCAAGTCGATCACGCCTATTGGCCTTATGACAATGGCTCCTTATGAAGCTGAGCCAGAGCAGACGAGGCCTGTATTCAAAGCATTGCGCGAGCTGCGCGATGTCATCCAGAGCAGTTCTGCGCACGGGAAAACGATCACGCACTTATCAATGGGCATGTCGAATGATTTCGACGTTGCGATTGAAGAAGGAGCGACATGGATTCGTCTGGGCACGATACTGGTAGGGAAAGAGGAGGAATAAGATATGAGCGTAATGAACCGTTTTATGAGCTTTCTCGGCTTGCAGGATGAGGAAGAAGTCGTAGAGAGAGAACGCATTGTTCAGCCAGAGGAACAAGAAGCTGAAACTTCTCCCTTCGAGGCACGTAAAAACACAAAGAGCAATAATGTCGTCAGCATCCACTCGCAGAAAAATGTCCGTGTGGTGCTTAGCGAGCCCCGTTCTTATGACGAAGCGCAAGAAATTGCCGATCATCTTCGTTCGCGCCGTGCTGTCATCGTGAATCTGCAAAGAGTCCGCAGCGATCTTGCTGTACGGATTGTTGATTTCCTAAGCGGTACAGTGTACGCTTTAAGCGGAAGCATCTCTAAGCTAGGCCCCAACATTTTTCTTTGCACGCCGGATTCAGTGGAAATTCAAGGTGCTATAACGGAAATGCTGGCGGAGGAGAACGACTACAACAAAATGAGGTGACCTTGAGTTGTTTAATAGTGTGGGAGATGTAATAGGTACTCTTCAAAGTATCTACAGCTTTATGATTATCGGTTATGTGCTGCTTTCATGGCTGCCGAATGCGCGAGAAAGCTTTATTGGTGTTTATCTAGGTAAATTAGTTGAGCCCTATCTGGGAATCTTCAGAAGATTCATCCCTCCAATTGGCGGCATGCTAGATCTATCGCCGATTATTGCGCTCTTCGCATTGCGTTTCGTTGCGATGGGCTTGGTTGCGGTCATTGAATTTTTGATTCCGTAATCGGATTTTGTGAAATATAGGAAAGTATGTCCTTAGGCTATACATGTTCTATATTTATCGGAATGAAACGCGTCGCGCCGGCAAAGAATGCGATAGCCGTTTCACCTTACTTAAAGGAATGATTTGGCATGAAACAAGGAATATACGATCATTTCCATCCCGATGAGAAACCTTTCGTAGATCGGGCGGAGGAATGGATAGAGCGGTCCGCACAGCAGCATGAGCTGAAGCGGACCGATTTTTTAGACCCTAGACAAGCTCAAATTCTTACTATTCTGGCTAATCGCAACCCGGATGTCAGCGTACGGATGGACGGCGGATACGAGCAAGCAGAGCGCAAGCGCGCAATTATTGGACCAGATTATCGCAATCTGGACGATGAGCGCATCGGCATTTCTGTTCTCGAGGTTAATGGGCCTGGCCAGGCACAACTCGATTTGGATCACGGTGATTTTTTGGGTGCCTTACTCGGACTCGGCATTAAACGCGATCGAATCGGCGATATCCATGTGCATGAGCAATTTTGCCATATTGTCGTTATGGATGAAATAGCCGATTATTTAAACATACATTTGAGACAGGTTCATCGCATTAGCGTTCTAACCGACGTGCTACCTTTATCAGATCTGCAGACGGTCGTTCCGAAGCTGGATGAAATGAGCTTATCGGTCGCTTCGATGAGACTGGATGGCATTGCAAGCGATGTCTATCGCATCAGCCGTTCCAAAATCGTCGATCCAATCCGAGCTGGAAGATGCCGCGTGAATTGGAAGTCGGAGGAAGATCCCTCAGAGCAGCTACGGGCTGGAGATGTCGTGTCATTTAAAGGACTCGGTCGATTTAAGGTGTTAGAGGTCGACGGCGTGACAAAAAAGGGCAGAATTCGAGTCAGGATTGGTAAATTTATTTAATCCAATGCAGGATTCTAACTTTGGTTGTCGAATTTGTTCTCATTCAAATTGTATTACTCGGTTGCTAGAGTCATAAATATCTTGAGGAGGTGCGCCAATGCCGTTATCGCCATTGGACATACATAACAAAGAGTTTGGCCGGAGACTGCGGGGCTATGATGAGGATGAAGTTAACGAATTTCTTGATCAGGTCATCAAAGACTACGAATCATTGATTCGTGAAAATAAAGAGATGCAAAACCAAGTGCTGGGTTTGCAAGAGAGATTGAATCACTTCACCAACATTGAAGAAACGCTTAGCAAAACCATCATTGTCGCGCAGGAAGCGGCTGATGAGGTAAGAAGCAACGCGAAGAAGGAAGCGCAGCTGATTATTAAGGAATCAGAGAAGAATGCAGATCGCATTATCAATGATTCCTTGGCGAAATCCCGCAAGGTTTCGCTAGAGGTAGAAGAGCTTAAGAAGCAAGCCTCCGTATACCGCGCGCGTTTCCGCACGCTTGTTGAGGCACAGCTGGAGCTGCTCACCGTAGATGGCTGGGATACGCTTGAGCCGCAATCTAGGCAATCGGAGCATGAGCTTACTCGCGGCTAGTGAAATGTACAATTGGGCGAAATCCCATTTGACATTTGACCGGCTGTTACGCTATAACTAATAGTAATAAATCGATGATCTAAACTTCGTTGATAAGAACAAGTACGTTTTAGCTTTACTCCCCAGAGAGCCGGCAGCAGCTGAAAGCCCGGCGTGTAAGCTATAGCGGAATATCCTCTTTGAGAAGCAGCGCCGAACCTGCGAATGCGGCAGTAAGTGCTGACGGCTGTCCCCCGTTACAGGGAACGCGAACAGAATATGTTCGTGACTAAGGTGCCGCATGAAGGCAGCAGCTCTTTGCTGATTTCTTCATATGCCTGCTTATCGTATGATAATGCTTGCGCGGAACAAGGGTGGTAACGCGACTAAGCCTCGTCCCTTCTCATAGGGATGAGGCTTTATTTTTGTTTATAACAGGAGGCTGGAGAGATGCAACGCGTTGATGTCAAAGAACGTGCCCGTACTCGCGAGATGCGAGTGCTGGAGCAATGGAAAACGAATGAAACCTTTAAAAAATCGATCTCAAACCGGGAAGGCAAGCCTAATTTTGTGTTTTATGAGGGACCGCCTACCGCTAACGGGGCACCGCATATCGGTCATGTGCTTGGCCGGGTAATTAAAGACTTTATTTGCCGGTACAAAACGATGGCCGGTTACCGCGTTATCCGCAAAGCTGGTTGGGACACGCACGGACTGCCAGTCGAGCTTGGCGTTGAGAAGCAGCTTGGCATTTCGGGCAAGCAAGAGATCGAAGAATACGGCGTGGAAAAATTCGTCAAGAAATGCAAAGCTAGCGTATTCGAGTACGAGAAGCAGTGGCGTGAGCTTACAGAGGCAATCGCTTATTGGACGGACTTAGATAATCCGTACATTACGTTGAAAAACGAGTACATCGAAAGCGTATGGCATATTTTATCAACGATTCACGGAAAAGGCCTGTTGTACCGCGGGCATCGGGTTAGCCCTTATTGTCCGGACTGTCAGACGACGCTTAGCTCGCATGAGGTCGCGCAGGGCTACGAGGACGTGAAGGATCTAAGCGCAACGGCAAAGTTCAAGCTAACCGGAACAGGCGAATATATCCTTGCTTGGACGACAACGCCATGGACGCTTCCTGCAAACGTTGCTCTTGCGGTAAACCCCGAGCTTGATTACGTACGTGCTTCCAAAAACGGCGAGGTATATATCGTAGCTCAGAATTTGGCTGAAAGCGTGCTGAAGGACGGATACGAAGTATTATCAGCTGTCAAAGGCGCGGAGCTTGTTGGTCTTAGCTACGAGCCGCCATTTCATTACGTGGCAATCGAAAAGGGCCATATCGTAATCCCAGGCGATTTCGTCAGTGATACGAGCGGTACGGGTATCGTTCATATCGCGCCGGCACACGGCGAGGACGATTACCGCGTATCTCGCGACAATGGCATCAGCATGCTAAGCGTAGTAGACTTGGCGGGCCGTTACGTTGCTGAAGTAACCGACTTTGCCGGACGTTTCGTGAAAGATGCGGAACTGGATATTGATATTGTCAAAAACTTGAGCGAACGCGGTCTCCTCTACTCCAAAGAACGTTACGAGCATAGCTATCCGTTCTGCTGGCGCTGCAAATCTCCGTTGATTTATTACGCGATGGAGAGCTGGTTCATCAAGACGACAGCGGTTAAAGACCAATTGATCGCAAACAACAACAGCGTGGATTGGTACCCGGGTCATATTCGCGAGGGCCGCTTTGGCAAGTTCCTAGAGGATTTGGTCGATTGGAATATCAGCCGTAACCGTTACTGGGGTACGCCTTTGAACGTGTGGGTATGCGAAGCGACGGGCAAGGAGTATTCGCCGAGCAGCATAGCTGATCTTAGGGCGATGGCTATCGGCGATGTGCCTGAGGACATTGAGCTTCATAAACCGTACGTTGACGGAATTAAATTGAAATCGCCATTCGCGGAAGGCGCGGAAATGGTCCGAACGCCTGAAGTGATCGACGTATGGTTCGACAGCGGTTCAATGCCTTTCGCTCAGCACCATCATCCGTTTGAGAATGAAGAGTCATTCGGCGAGCAGTATCCGGCAGACATCATTTGTGAAGGCATTGACCAAACACGGGGCTGGTTCTACAGCTTATTGGCGGTATCTACGCTTTACAATGGCAAGGCGCCATATAAAGCCGTCATTTCTACGGGTCATATTTTGGACGAGAATGGTCAAAAAATGTCCAAGTCGAAAGGCAATGTCATCGATCCTTGGGAGATCATCAACGAATACGGAACGGACGCGTTCCGCTGGGCTTTGCTAGCTGACAGCGCGCCATGGAACAGCAAGCGTTTCTCCAGAGGCATTGTTGGCGAGGCGAAATCAAAGGTTATTGATACGATCGTGAATACGCACGCTTTTTATGCTTTGTATGCGTCGATTGACGGCTTCGACTACACGCAGCATGAGGAGACGAAGTCAGACAATAAGCTTGACCGCTGGATCATCTCACGCTTGAACAGCTTGATCAGCACCGTGAATAAAGGACTCGAAGTGAATGATTTCCTTAATCCGGCCAAATCGATTGAAGTATTCGTAGATGAGCTGAGCAACTGGTATATCAGACGTTCCCGTGACCGTTTCTGGGGAAGCGGATTATCGGCTGACAAATTGGCAGCTTACCAAACGCTTCGCAGCGTGCTGATCACCCTTTCCCGCGTTATCGCTCCTTATGCGCCATTGTTGGCGGAGGAAGTGTACGGAAATCTTGGCGGAGAAGGCAGCGTGCATTTGGCCGACTATCCGAAAGCGGATGAAGCCGCTATTGACGAGACGCTTGAGCGTGACATGGAAAGCGCGAAGCAGGTTGTAGAGCTAGCGCGCAACGTGCGTAACGAAACGGGAATTAAGACGCGCCAACCGCTTTCTGAGCTTATCGTGTCGCTAGACCGCGATTTCAACGTGGCTGACTATGAGGATATTATAAAAGATGAAATTAACGTTAAAGCGATAACGGTTCAGCATTCGGACAGCGGCTTCGTCGATTTCACCTTGAAGCTGAATCTGAAGGTTGCCGGCAAAAAATACGGCAAAAACGTTGGTCCAATTCAAGCACAGCTTAAAAGCTTGCAGGCCGATCAAACGCGCGGTATCGTAAATGGCGGTGCGTTTGAATTTACGACTACTGAAGGAGAGCGGTTCTCGATCTCAGCCGATGAGCTTCTCGTGGAGAAACAAGCCAAATCCGGGTTTGCATCGGCTTCGGCTGGCGGCGTAACCGTTGCTCTGAACACGGATATCACGCCTGAGCTGGAGCAAGAAGGCTGGGTGCGCGAAGTGATTCGTGCCGTGCAGGATACGCGCAAGAAGCTAGATTTGCCGATTGAGAAACGGATTGACCTCGTGCTTGATGTAGACGCCGTGCTTAAAGAGGCGCTGGATGCATTCGGACAGTTGCTTCAAGAAAACGTGCTCGTTCAATCGGTAGCCTTCGAATCGCTGCCTGAAATGGAAAGAGTTGCGCTTGGCGAGAAAGAAATAGGGATTTTCATCCGGGGTTAAGGATATAGTATAGAGGATAATCACACGCAAAAAAACGAGGCCGTCGCCTACCGGCTGCTGCAGCAAGCGACCCTGAAGTCGCTTGCTTGCAATGGCTGGAAGGCCCGACCTCGTTTTATTGTTGGTCAAAGGGGATGCCTCGTATGAAAATAATCAACCCGGAACAACCGAAGCAAGGCAATGAAGAAAATATTTCGTTAACCAGTCTAGACAAACGGCTGCAGAAAATTGCGGCTGACTTAGAGCATACGCAAATAGCCGAATACGTTAATTTGTTGAACAGACCGAGAACCATGATCTGGAAAAACTTGCTCGCCGGTACTGCCAGAGGAGTCGGCATCGCAATCGGCTTTACCTTTTTTGCCGCGACGATTCTTTATGTGCTGCGTATTCTTGGCGCATTAAATCTGCCGATCATAGGCGATTATATCGCGGATATCGTGCGCATCGTCCAAATCCAGCTGGAAGGCAAGACGTACTAATCGTCATCTGTCATCGGCTTCATCCGTTTCGAGGCCATGATCACCTTCACCTGTATCCAAATAGTGCAAGTATTCTCGATTGCGGATGACGGAGACATGGCGGCCCGTTATGTCTGTCGCTAGAAAGCTCTCGAGCGGTTCGACATAGCCATCGTTCTCATAAGCGTCGATGCCTACATGATTATAATCGGCGACATCTCGATTCTCGGACATGGCGGGAGAATCCGCATTGCCCCATTGTTCAACAATTTGCCAAGCATCTTCACCATCGAAGCCGTTGTAAGAATCATCCGCATCCATGCTGGTACGTCCAAAAGGAGGATCAAGCATGATTTCTTCAACCGGCCTGCGAAGGGAAAGATGCTGCCTTGGCGCATGTTCGATGCAATGAAGCGTATCGGGCACAGCATCGAGCCGCTCTAGCGGTATGGGTTCATTGCAGGTTGCGCAAATCCCATAGGTGCCGCTGGCAATGGCTTGCAGGGCTGCGTCAATGCGCTGGAGATGAAGCTCCTCTTGTTCAAGCAAGGCTACATCCTTCTCGCGCTCATACAGCTCGGTAGCTGTATCGCCGGGATGGTTGTCGATGGAAGTAAGCTCGCCGGTATCATCCCGAAGCGATTCGGAAAGACCGTAGTGGTCATTGCCTTCCAGGCGCTGTTCGATTTCACTCTGCTCGTCCAGCAATCTGCTTTGCAGCAGTTTAATGTGTGCATTTGTTGGCATTGTCATATGGAGCACCCTCCTTAGCAGGGAACATAATTGCTGTATTAGCTTTTGCCGAAACAAGCATTTTCAGTATGGGCTTCAATGGAAGATCTAGCTGCGGTACTGGCTCTCGTTTGGTTCGGTATGCTACAATTGGCTGGTAATAAATAATAACGCACGCGATTTGCTTATCCAAACATGAGTCGTCATTCGTTAAAAACGTTGCTTTACAAAAAAATAGGAGTGATATGATGCGTTTTTATTATTACTGGGTAGCGGTATTAGTGTTTATCCTTGATTTTGCAACAAAAAGATTAATTGAAACAAAGCTTGAAATCATGGAGCAAATTAGCGTTATCGGTAATTTTTTTCTCATTACATCCCATCGGAACCGTGGTGCGGCATTCGGTATTTTGCAAGAGCAGCGTATCTTCTTCATTATCATCACAATCGTCATTGTCAGCGGCCTTATTTGGTATATTCAGGCGATGAGGAAGACTGCAAAACCTTGGCTCTTAATCGGACTGGGGCTCGTACTCGGCGGAGCGATTGGTAATTTTCTTGACCGACTGCGGTTTGGTGAAGTTACCGATTTCCTGCAGTTCAATTTCGGCAGCTATTCGTTTCCAATCTTCAACGTGGCGGATTCGGGTATCGTCTGCGGTGTAGCACTAATACTAATTGACACCTTGTTATCTGCAAAAGATGAGAAGGACCGTTCGCAAAATGGAGAGGACAAGGATCAAAACAATCATGAGCAGCAACCTGTATAACGAGGAACCGTTGGAATGGATCGCAGAGGCGGAGCAATCCGGCGAACGCGTAGATAAGTTCGTAACAGAGAGTATAGATGACCAAGCCGTATCACGGACGCAGGTGCAGGAGTGGATCAAAGCAGGCGCCGTTCAAATCGACGGGAAAGTAGCCAAAGCGAATTTTAAAATGATCGAAGGCAATCATGTCGTGCTTCATATACCAGCACCTGAAGAGGCGGCAATTGTACCTGAAAATATTCCTCTTGAGGTTATTTACGAAGACTCCGATTTGATAGTCATTAACAAGAAGCGCGGTATGGTCGTGCATCCAGCGCCAGGGCATTCATCAGGCACGCTTGTTAATGCGCTCATGTACCACTGCAAAGATTTATCCGGCATTAACGGCATGATCCGTCCGGGAATCGTGCATCGTATTGATAAGGACACAACGGGCCTGCTTATGGCAGCCAAAAATGATCTAGCCCATATCTCACTTGCCGAGCAATTGAAGGATCATACCGTTACAAGAAAATATATCGCGCTAGTCCATGGGAACCTGCCGCATGATCAAGGTACGATCGATGCGCCGATCGGACGTGATTTGAATGACCGGAAGCTGTTTACGGTAACGGAGCGGAATAGCCGTAACGCCGTAACCCATTTCCATGTTTTGGAGCGACTTGGCGATTATACGGTTGTCGAGCTTCAGCTTGAGACGGGACGCACGCATCAGATCCGAGTACACATGAAGTATATCGGTCACCCGCTGGCGGGAGACCCGGTATATGGCCGGAATAAAACGGTAGCCTTAAAAGGACAAGCGCTGCATGCGACGCTGCTGGGCTTTACGCATCCGCGAAGCGGGGAACGGTTGGAATTTGAAATGCCGTTGCCTGCCGACTTTGAATTTGTGCTTAGCAACCTGCGTTCGAGATAATTCGAAACGTGCAAAAGTGCAAACTTTTCACCACTTTATTCATTATTTAGAGCGGAGAAGTACGTTATTCTAATGAATATGTACAGATGCAAATGAAAAATAAGGATAGGTGACAAGAAATGACATCCATTAATCAAAATTACTTGGAGCTGCAAGGCAGCTATTTGTTTTCTGAAATTGCTAAAAGACGTACGAAATTTATTCAGGACAACCCGAATGCCGAAATTATCAGCTTAGGTATCGGTGACGTAACGCGCGGCTTGCCTGACGCGGTACTTAATGCCATGCACAGCGCGGTAGACGAGCTTGCCGCTCCGGGCTCTTTCCGTGGATACGGTCCTGAGCAAGGCTACGACTTCCTTATTAACGCAATTATTGAAAATGACTACAAAGCCCGCGGCATCGAGATTGCTACGAATGAAGTATTCGTCAGCGATGGTTCGAAATGCGATGTCGGCAATATTCAAGAGATTTTCAGCGAAAACAGCATTGTAGCCGTTCAAGATCCCGTTTATCCGGTATACGTGGATACGAACGTAATGGCTGGCCGTTCAGGCAAATACAATCAAGAAACGAAACGCTACGAGAACATCGCTTATCTGGAATGCACGGCGGAGAACGATTTCAAGCCAAGTTTGCCAGACCGTAAGGTGGATATCATCTACCTTTGCTACCCGAACAATCCGACAGGCATGACGCTTACGAAGGAAGAGCTTAAAGTATGGGTTGATTACGCGAAAGCGAACAACTGTATCATTCTTTATGATTCCGCTTATGAAGCGTTTATTCAAGAAGAAGATGTTCCTCACAGCATTTATGAAATCGAAGGCGCGCGCGAGGTTGCCATTGAATTCCGCAGCTTCTCCAAAACAGCCGGCTTCACAGGCGTTCGCTGTGCATACACGGTCGTTCCGCGCGAGCTTAAAGGCTTGGATGCTTCAGGCAACGAGGTGCTGATCAACGATTTGTGGAATCGCCGCCACACTACGAAGTTCAATGGCGTTTCCTACGTGACCCAGCGCGGTGCCGCTGCAATCTACTCGCCAGAAGGCAAAGAACAAATCAAGTCCTTGGTTGACTACTATATGACGAATGCAGCCATCATCCGCGACGGCCTTGCTTCATTGGGCTTGGAAGTATTCGGCGGTGTCAATGCGCCTTACATCTGGCTCAAAACGCCAAATGGCATGGATTCCTGGTCATTCTTCGACAAGCTGCTAACAGAAGCGAATATCGTAGGCACGCCAGGCGTAGGTTTTGGCCAAAGCGGCCAAGGCTACTTCCGTCTTACTGCGTTCGGCAGCCGCGAGAATACGGAAAAAGCAGTTGAAAGAATCCGTAAGCTTAGCCTTTAGTATCCAGCGCTATCTCTGCATAGCTCATCGGGATTCGTCCACACTATGTACAAGCGGAAATCTTCGTTTTCACTTGACATTTTTCGACTGACGTGGGATAATTCCTATGATAAACAGCAGTACCTTTAACTCAGTCCCGAGAGGCTGGCAAGGTAGCGTGAATAACAAGTCAATTGAAGAGAAGATTAGGACAGCCTAGGCTGCTGCTTTCTGTGACGGAAGCAGTGAAGGCTCTTGCCCTAACTCTTCATGACTTCTCACAAGCTCCTTGCGATTTCTGCAAGGAGCTTTTTGTCGCAACCTGGCATTTGGACGAATGGAGGGAGTCAGCGGAAATGACGGAAGAAGAGCATTTGGTAATTATGGACGAAACAGCGATTCGACGTGCATTAACGCGAATTGCTCACGAAATTGTGGAGAAGAACAAAGGCATCGACAATTGCGTGATCGTGGGTATTCGTACGCGGGGCATCTACCTGGCACGCCGGATCGCCGATCGTATCGGGGAAATAGAAGGAAAGCCGGTGCTTGTAAGCGAGCTTGATATTACGCAGTATCGCGATGACCGGAAAGCGGTTATCGGCGCGGATGTCGAGATCGCAGCGGCAATCGGCGACACAGACGGCGTTCCCTTCAACGTCCAGGACAAACGAATCATATTGTTCGATGATGTCTTGTACACGGGCAGGACGATTAGGGCCGCAATGGACGCGCTTATGGACTGCGGCCGACCGCAAAGCATCCAACTAGCGGTGCTTGTAGACCGGGGCCACAGAGAGCTGCCGATCCGGCCGGATTTCGTCGGCAAGAATGTCCCGACGTCCAAGCAGGAGCAGATCGAAGTTGCTCTTTCGGAAATCGATCACATTGATCAAGTAACCATTATCAACCAGAGGGGGCAAGCCGGATGACTTTGACGCAGCTTAAACAACGGAGTTTGCTCGGATTAAAAGAGCTTAGCCAAGAAGAAATCGAATCGATTCTTGATCGTGCCGCATATTGGGAACATCATGAAACGAAAGTTCATCATACGCTGCAAGGGAAGTTCGCAGCGAATATGTTTTTTGAGAACAGCACGCGAACGCGCTTTTCTTTCGAGGTTGCGGAGAAGCGGCTCGGCACGGAGGTTCTAAATTTCTCTGCGGCAGTATCCAGCGTTCAGAAGGGCGAATCGATCTATGATACAGTTCGTACGCTTGAATCGATGGGAATCGACGTCGGCATCATTCGCTTGAAGCCAATCGGCGTGCTGGCCGAGCTGGCAACCAAAATCAAAGTCCCGCTGATTAATGCCGGTGACGGCAATAACGAGCACCCGACACAAGCGCTGCTCGATATGTATACGATGCGCAAGCATTTTGGACAACTAAAGGGTTTGACGGTAACGATTGTCGGTGACGTGCTGCACAGCCGGGTCGCGCGGTCGAACTTGTGGGCGCTGCAAAAATTCGGAGTCAAAGTAAATTTTTGCTCACCGCCTAATATGCAAGCATCCGAGCTCGACGTTTCGTACGTGAGCATGGATGAAGCCTTGAAATCGGACGTCGTCATGATGCTTCGTGTTCAGCTCGAGCGCCATGAGAGCGGCATGCTAAGCTCGGCCGAAAGCTATCGCGAGCATTACGGCTTGACGGTGGAGCGAGCAAGCAAGCTTGCCAATCATGCCATTATCATGCATCCTGCTCCCATTAACCGAAACGTCGAGATAGACGACGAGCTGGTTGAGCACCCGCAATCAAGAATTTTTCCTCAAATGGAAAATGGAGTGCCGATTCGCATGGCTGTCGTGGAGCGGGCACTTAGCTAAATACAGAAACACAAACTGACTTATTCCGGAGGGTGAAACTACTATGTCATTATGGATTATTAACGGTAACGTATGGAACGAAACTTCCGGCAACCTAGAGAGCAAGCATATCCGCATTGAAAATGGCGTAATCGAGGCTGTCCTGGACGGTTCGCAAACGGTTGACACGGGCAGTGCAGAAGTTATTGACGCGCAGGGCAAGCTAGTATCACCTGGCTTTATCGATATGCACGTCCATCTGCGTGACCCGGGCTTTGAATATAAAGAAGATATCGCGACAGGAACGCGTTCTGCAGCTAAAGGCGGTTTTACGACGATCGCCTGCATGCCTAACACACGCCCTGTTACGGATACGGCCGAGACCGTTCGCTACATTAAAAGCAAAGCGGAGCAGGTCGGGGTCGTGAAGGTACTGCCTTATGCATCCATTACCAAAAATGAGCTAGGCCGCGAATTAACGGATTTCGCTTCTTTGAAAGAAGCCGGCGCAATTGGCTTTACGGACGATGGGGTGGGCGTGCAAAACGCCCAAATGATGAAGAACGCGATGGCGCTCGCACAGTCGATGGATATGCCGATCATCGCACATTGCGAGGATGATACGCTTGTAGAAGGCGCTTGGGCATCGGAAGGGGAATTTTCCCGCAAGCACGGCTTGAAAGGCATTCCGAATGAGTCGGAAGCGATTCATGTCGGCCGGGATGTCCTGCTCGCTGAAGCAACGGGCGTACACTACCACGTCTGCCATGTTAGCACAGAGCAATCGGTAAGATTGATCCGCCTTGCCAAGCAAATCGGAGTTCGAGTAACCGCTGAGGTATGTCCTCATCACCTGCTGCTGTCCGACGAGGATATTCCTGGGCTGGACGATGCAAATTGGAAAATGAACCCGCCGCTGCGCACGCCGCGCGACGTTCAAGCCGTTATTGAGGCGATTGAAGATGGCACGATCGACATGGTCGTTACTGATCATGCGCCGCACAGCGCCGAAGAGAAAGCACGCGGGGTACAGCTGGCTCCATTCGGGATTGTTGGTTTCGAAACAGCGTTCCCGCTTTTGTACACCAAATTCGTACAAACCGGCAAGTGGACGCTAGGCTTCCTCTTGCAGCGTATGACAGCGGATCCTGCTCGCGTATTCCGGCTTCCGACAGGTCGCCTCGAGCAAGGAGCTCCAGCTGACATTACGATCGTCGACCTTGCGAACGAGCGGGCGGTAGACCCAAGCACTTTTGCTTCCAAAAGCAACAACACGCCTTTCGGCGGCTGGAAGCTAAGCGGCTGGCCGGTAACAACCATCGTTGACGGCGCAGTCGTCTGGTCAGAATAATCACGTTTATTAACCTACTTAATCCAATATATAGGATCAATCAACACCTGAGGAGTGATACGGATGCAAGCAAGATTATTGTTGGAAGACGGAACGTTGTTTACGGGTCTTTCATTCGGCGCAGAAGCGCAAATGAGTGGCGAGGTTGTTTTTAACACTGGAATTACAGGATATCAAGAGGTACTGTCCGATCCGTCCTACTGTGGGCAAATCGTGACGATGACATACCCGCTAATCGGGAACTACGGCATTACGCGCGACGATTTCGAATCCATGCGGCCATTCATTCACGGGTTCGTCGTTCGCCGTCACGAAGAGGTTCCGAGCAACTGGCGCGCGCAATATTCGCTTGGCCAGCTTCTGAAAGAATACGGCATCCCGGGCATTAGCGACATCGATACCAGAATGCTTACGCGCAAGCTGCGCAACTACGGAACGGTGAAAGGCCTTATCACGACAGGCAACGAGCGCATCGAAGAGCTTGCAGAGCGCCTGAACATTTCCAAGCTGATGACGGATCAAGTTGCTCGCACGTCTACGCCTCATGTTTTCTCAAGCCCTGGTCAAGGCGAACGTATCGTGCTTGTCGATTTCGGTGCCAAAAGCGGTATTCTGCGTGAACTTACGAGACGCGGCTGCGATGTCGTCGTCGTTCCGCATAACACAACGGCAGAAGAGATTCGCCGCCTTGCACCTGACGGTATCCAGTTGTCCAATGGCCCTGGGGACCCGCAGGATGTGCCTTACGCGGTCAAAATGATTTCCGAGCTGCTCGGCGAATACCCGATCTTCGGCATTTGCTTAGGCCACCAGCTGTTTGCCCTAGCATGCGGCGCTGAAACAACCAAATTGAAATTTGGCCACCGCGGCGGCAACCACCCGGTGAAAGAACTCGCAACTAACCGTTGCTACATTACATCTCAGAACCATGGTTATACGGTGCTTGAGGATTCGGTCAAGAACACGCCGCTTTCCGTAACGCATATCAATAACAATGACCGTACCATCGAAGGCTTGAAACATAATACATTCCCGGCTTTCTCAGTTCAATATCACCCGGAGGCAGCTCCAGGACCTTACGATTCCAGCTACCTATTTGATGAATTCCTAGAAATGATCCGTACGCACAAGAAAAACAACCCACAAAAACCTCGTCAAGCTGTGTTATCGGAGACGTTGAAAGGAGAGCTTCAGTATGCCCAAAAATAATGAACTCAAAAAAATTCTCGTGATCGGTTCCGGTCCAATCGTCATCGGACAAGCGGCAGAATTCGACTATGCCGGTACTCAGGCTTGCCAAGCGCTGAAGGAAGAAGGTTACGAGGTTGTTCTCATAAACAGTAACCCAGCAACGATTATGACCGATACGAATATGGCTGATAAAGTTTATATCGAGCCGATTACACTAGATTTCGTTTCTCAAATTATTCGCCAAGAGCGTCCTGATGGACTACTTCCAACACTTGGCGGTCAGACTGGCCTAAATATGGCTGTTGAGCTTGCCCGCGCCGGCGTCTTGGAGCGCGAGAACGTGAAGCTGCTCGGAACTCAGCTTACCGCTATTGAGAAAGCAGAGGATCGCGACTTGTTCCGTGACCTTATGCGTGAGCTTGAACAGCCGGTACCGGATAGCGATATCGTTACAACGGTAGAGGATGCCGTTAATTTCGCCAATACGATTGGATATCCAATCATCGTTCGTCCCGCTTACACGCTTGGCGGAACAGGCGGCGGCATTTGCGCGAACGAAGAAGAGCTTCGCGAAACGGTAGCTTCCGGTATTCGCTACAGCCCGATCAGCCAATGCTTGATTGAGAAATCAATCGCTGGCATGAAGGAAGTTGAGTACGAGGTTATGCGTGATGCGAACGACAACTGTATCGTTGTCTGCAACATGGAGAACTTTGACCCGGTTGGCGTACATACTGGCGACAGCATCGTTGTAGCGCCTAGCCAAACGTTGTCTGACCGCGAGTATCAAATGCTTCGTTCGGCATCTTTGAAAATCATTCGCGCTTTGAATATCGAAGGCGGCTGCAACGTACAGTTCGCACTTGATCCGCAAAGCTATCAATATTACGTAATAGAAGTAAATCCGCGGGTTAGCCGCTCGTCAGCGCTTGCTTCCAAAGCAACGGGCTATCCGATTGCCAAGATGGCAGCGAAAATCGCTATCGGCTACACGCTTGATGAGCTAGTCAATCCGGTTACAGGCCAAACGTACGCATGCTTCGAGCCTACGCTTGACTACATCGTTTCGAAAATTCCGCGCTGGCCTTTCGACAAATTCGTCAATGCAAACCGCAAGCTGGGTACGCAGATGAAAGCGACAGGCGAGGTTATGGCAATCGGCCGTACGTTCGAGGAATCTATTCATAAAGCAGTCCGTTCCCTGGAGATCGGCGCGCACCGCATTCATTTGAAGGAAACATCGTCGCTAGAGGATGCCGTACTTCGCTCGCGCTTGGAAAAACCCGATGACGAGCGCATGTTCCTCGTGGCGGAAGCATTCCGCCGCGGCTACAAGCTGCAAGATATCCAAAACATTACAAATATCGATTGGTGGTTCCTTGATAAAATCGAGCAAATCGTCGCATTCGAGGATCGTATGCGCGGCGAAGCGACTTTGACAGAGCAAACGCTATACGAAGCGAAGCGCAAAGGCTTCTCTGACCGCTCCATCGCCGAGATTCGCAAAGAAGGCTTTCCGAACGGCAGCCACACGCATGAAGACGATATCCGTGCTTTGCGCGTGCAGCTCAACCTTAAGCCAGTATACAAAATGGTTGACACTTGCGCGGCTGAGTTTGAAGCTTCGACGCCTTACTACTACTCCACATATGAAGTAGAAAACGAAGTTACGGTTACGGATAAGCAGAAAGTGCTTGTACTTGGTTCAGGCCCGATTCGGATCGGCCAAGGCATCGAGTTCGACTATTCGACCGTACATGCGGTTTGGGCGATTCAGAATGCAGGTTATGAAGCAGTTATCATTAACAATAACCCGGAAACGGTATCGACAGACTTCAGCACCTCGGACAGACTTTATTTCGAGCCATTGTTCTTCGAGGATGTCATGAATGTTATCGAGCAAGAAAATCCGATCGGCGTAATCGTGCAATTCGGCGGGCAAACAGCGATTAATCTTGCGGCGCCACTATCCAAAGCTGGCGTGCGCATTCTAGGCTCAAGCCTGGAGAGCATCGATGCAGCTGAGGACCGTAAGAAATTCGAAGCTTTGCTTCGCAGCCTGAACATTGCACAGCCAGACGGCAAAACGGTCATTTCGGTGGATGAGGCAGTCGCTACGGCGCAATCGCTCGGATACCCTGTACTCGTTCGTCCATCGTACGTACTTGGCGGCCGCGCAATGGAGATTGTATACTCCGACGAAGAACTTCTTAGCTACATGGAAGTTGCGGTTAAAATCAATCCGGAGCATCCGGTGCTGATTGACCGCTACATGCTCGGCAAAGAAGCAGAGGTAGATGCAATCTGCGACGGCGAAACGGTTATTATTCCAGGCATCATGGAGCATGTTGAACGCGCAGGGGTTCACTCTGGCGACTCCATTGCGGTATACCCTCCGCAATCGCTATCGGAAGATATCAAGCAGCAGATCGTCGATATTACGATCAGTATCACGAAAGCACTGAATGTAATCGGGCTTGTTAATATCCAATTCGTCATCCATCAAGACAAAGTATATGTAATCGAAGTAAATCCGCGTTCATCGCGTACGGTTCCATTCTTAAGCAAAGTGACGAACATTCCAATGGCTAACTTGGCTACCAAGGCTATCCTGGGAACGAAGCTTGCGGATCTCGGTTACGTAGAAGGCTTGTGGCCAGAGGACGAGTATGTATCTGTTAAAGTACCGGTCTTCTCCTTCGCCAAGCTTCGCCGCGTAGATCCTACGCTCACGCCTGAAATGAAGTCGACCGGCGAGGTAATGGGGCGCGATGTACAATATGCGAAAGCCCTTTACAAAGGTCTTATCGGTGCGGGCATGAAGATTCCGACTTCCGGCGCCATCATTGCTACGGTTGCGGATAAAGACAAAGAAGAAGCGACAGAATTGCTGCGCGGATTCTTCAATCTTGGCTACAAAATCATCGCTACGGGCGGTACCGCCAAAACGTTGGAAGACGCGGGACTGATCGTAACGACTGTCAATAAATTGAGTGAAGGCTCACCGAACATCCTGGATCTCGTACGCGAAGGCCAAGCGCAGTTTGTCGTCAACACATTGACAAAAGGCAAAGCTCCTGAACGTGACGGCTTCCGAATTCGCCGTGAGGCAGTTGAGAATGGCGTAGTGTGTATGACATCGCTCGATACGGTTCGTGCCTTGCTTATCATGCTCGAGACGTTGAATTTCTCATCGCGCTCCATGCCGGTGCTGCTTCAAAAAAAATAAGCTCTCACCAGCTTAAAAGTACGGCCAGCGTTTATTGCTTGGCTTAGCATCTAAGGGGCGGCAAGCCCTTTAGGCGCTTAGCTGGAAGCAAACGTATGGCCGTTTATTATGCAAATAAGCATAGAAATGGGGAGATCATGAATGAAGTTAACGAAAGAACAGGCAGCAGGTCGGATTATGGTAGCGCTGGATTATCCAGATGCCGAAGCTGCTGAACGGCTGATATCAGAGCTTCAAGGTATTCCTTGTTACTTGAAAGTAGGCATGCAGTTGTTTTATGCGGCAGGTCCTTCGTTTGTAAGCAGCTTGAAGGAACGTGGCTACTACGTGTTTCTCGATGTGAAAATGCATGATATTCCGAATACGGTAAAAGGCGGCGCAAACAGCATTACAAAGCTAGGCGTAGATATGTTCAATGTCCATGCTGCAGGCGGCAGCGCTATGATGGAAGCTGCGCTCGAAGGCGTGGACATGGCACTGTCAAACAGCGGCTTGAATAGGCCTGCCGTAATCGCTGTCACACAGCTGACCAGCACAAACCAAGCCACGCTCAATGAACAGATCGGCATTAGCGGATCAGTCGAGGCAGCAGTCATTCGGTATGCGGAGCTTACCAAAAAAGCGGGACTAGCTGGCGTAGTTGCATCACCGTCGGAGGTTGAGGCCATTAAAGCGGCATGCGGGTCAACTTTCAAAACCGTAACGCCCGGTATACGCCCGGCAGGCTCAGCGGTTAATGATCAATCCCGAATTATGACGCCTAGCGAAGCGTTGCGGCAAGGAACAGATTATATGGTAATCGGACGTCCGATAACCGCTGCAGCGAATCCTAGAATAGCATTAGAATCAATCATTGAGGAGCTGATTTCCTATGAGTAAATTAACGTTAACGGAATTGCCCGACCAAATTGCCAAAAGCCTGCTTGAAATCGAGGCAGTGGCGCTGCAGCCAAATGATCCATTCACGTGGACCTCGGGCATTAAATCTCCAATCTATTGCGATAATCGGCTTACGATGACTTATCCTGCCATTCGCGATCTCATTGCGGAAGGGTTCGCGACGATTATCCGCGAGCAATATCCCGATGTCGACGTGATTGCAGGCACATCGACAGCAGGCATACCGCATGCTGCTTGGGTTGCGCAAAAGCTAAATCTGCCAATGGCCTACATCCGTGATAAAGCAAAGGGCCATGGCAAGCAGAATCAGATCGAAGGCAAGGTACTGCCAGGTCAAAAGGTGGTCGTGATCGAGGATTTGATTTCTACCGGAGGCAGTTCTATTAAAGCAGCTCTGGCTGTTAGGGAAGCCGGGGCAGAAGTGCTAGCAGTGCTCGCAATTTTCACTTACGAATTCGAAAGCGCAAAACAAGCTTTCGAAGCGGAGCAAGTGCCGCTCGCTACGCTGTCTAATTACAGTGCGCTAATTGATTCCGCTGTCCAACTTGGAAAGGTTGCTGCCAGTGATGTAGCAACGCTTCAAGCTTGGAGACAAGACCCGCAATCCTTCGGTAAATAGCAGCTTTGCTGCAACTATCAAAAGGCATGTTCTCTTGTTTAGGAGAACATGCCTTTTTTTGCTGCTCTTTCGACAAAAAAATGAAAACATTTTAATAAATGACTATAAGCGAGGGCGCTTACCTCCGATAAATACTATAGAGATGATGAACGAAGGAGCGGGAAGAGTAATGAAATTGTCTTTACGATTTAGATTGGCAATGCTTTCAATCGTACCACTAGCGTTTTATGCGTATACGGGTCTATTTATGCTTGGCGAGCAGCGTTCCTTATTGGAACAAATGACTGAGGAAATATATGAGACCTCAAGCAAAGTCGATACTTTGATTCTGAATGCGGATCGGGATATGTACCAAGCCTACCAAGCTTATTTGAAAATAGAATCGGGCACGCTTGATCAGGCAAGCGCCGATGCGGCACGCGAGGAGCTCGCACTGAACATCAAGCAGGTGGATGATCGCGTAACTGAAGCGCAAGCCATATTATTCGATAAAGGCCTGCAAGCGTTGGCAGAAGGGGAGTCGAAGCGCAGCATCGATCAGATACTGATTGAATTCCGTGCGAATTATAATTACTGGACGGAGGCAGCAATAAAGGCTGCGGCAGACGGGGTCAACAAATTCCAAAACAGCCAGATCGATAACAGCTTTCAAAAAAGCCGTTCCGGCATTGATGAAATCGGTCAAAGCATAGCTGCACATACCGATCTGACTCTTTCCGACATTACAAAGGATCTGGACAAATCGCAGCTAACGCTGTTTATTTCGATTTTATTAGTGACAGTCATTATTGGAATCACTGGATTTATTACAATCCGCCATATTATGAAAACGATCAAAAGCGTTGTTTTCAAAACCCAGCGGGTAGCTGAAGGCGATTTAACTGCCATTCCTGACGCAAAGTACAGCAAGGATGAGCTTGGCAGTATTTCACGTTCAGTCGATCATATGATTGAGGCGATGAGCCAGCTGATCAAAGGGATCGCCGATAATGCAGCTGAAGTGACCAGATCGACAAACGAGCTGACGACTACCTCGAAAGAATCGGCTGCCGCTGCCGAGCATGTTGCCCACAATATTAATGAAGTCGCAAACGGCTCAGAGGTACAGGCAAGAGGGGCAGAGGAAACTTCCCGTGCCATAGAGGAAATGACAATCGGCATCCAGCGCATTGCCGAGAATACCGCTTCGATTGCCGACAAATCAACCTCAACCTCAGAGCAAGCAAGCCAAGGACATGATGCGCTGTTACGGTTAATTACGCAGATGGACGAAGTGTCAACGGTCATCAACAAGCTTTCCGCAACCATTGGTACGCTGGAGCATCGCTCCAAAGAAATAGGTGCGATAGCCGACAACATTACGACCTTTGCTAATCAAACGAATATATTGTCGCTCAATGCTTCTATCGAAGCAGCACGCGCAGGCGAGCATGGTCGGGGCTTTGCAGTAGTTGCAGGTGAAATTCGGAAGCTGGCGGCAGGCTCGCTTGCTTCTGCGGAAGGTATCCATCAGCTGGTGGATGAGACGAGGACAGAAATTACAGGCGCTTCCGCTTTTATGGCCCAAACGGTTGAGGAAGTAGAGCGGGGAAGCGAACGCGTGCGCGACGTTCGCCAGAATCTTGATATCATCGTTGCTTCTATTACGCAGATGAGCGAGCAGATCCATGAGAACTCCGCCATTACGCAGCAGATGTCAGCGAGCTCGGAGCAAGTAAGCGCGTCGATGGAGCAAACGGCTTCAACTGCCGCAGCGAACCTGGAGAAGACGGAGAGCGTTGCAGCCGCAACGGAAGAACAGCTCGCTTTGATGGATAATATATCGTCATCTGCCAGCCATTTGAACGAAATTGTGCTGGAACTGGATCAGGCGATCTCCCATTTTAAAGTGAAGTAGATAGGTCATGGAAAGCTGTCGACGGTAGTTGCGAAAGCATCTGCTGGAGGCAGCTTTTTTCAAATAAAAAAAGTTTTGAAAGTTGTTGGGATTTGACGTAACTTTTTGAGCATGTCCTTCGTCTATCATGTAAGATTAGAATTATGAAAGCTGGTTAAGGAGGGATCGGAAGAGCTAATGGCCATTCCGCAGGAAGAAGATCAGAGCACGGAAGCGCAGCTGGAGCCCACTGAGGAAAAGCGCAATTTACTGACGGTGAATGACGTAGAGCGCACATTTCAAGTTGGCGGTTCTGCGCTGCATGTACTAAAGGGCATCCGAATGGAGCTCAAGGAGAGCCAATTGATTATGCTAAGGGGCAGATCCGGATCAGGCAAGACGACGCTGCTCAATTGCTTAGGAGGACTCGATACGCCAAGCAAGGGCGAAATCTTGTTTAACGGTTCGCCTTTCCATAGTATGAGTGATAATCAGCGTACATTAGTCAGGCGTAAGCACATGGGCTTTATATTCCAAGCTTTTGCGCTTATGCCGCTTTTGTCCGCTCGGGAGAACGTAGAGCTTTCCCTTCGCATGGCTGGCATTCCTCGAGCGGAATGGAAAGACAGGGTCGTCCAGTGCTTGGAGCTAGTTGGCCTTGAACGACGGATGAACCATAGACCGTTCGAGCTCTCCGGCGGGGAGCAGCAGCGCGTTGCCATTGCCAAAGCCATTGCCCATAAGCCGATGCTGCTTTTGGCAGATGAGCCAACCGCAGAGCTGGATTCAGGCATGTCGGCTCAGATTATGGCGGTATTCCAAGATATTATTCGCACCGAACAAGTTTCTATTTGCATGACTACACATGATCCTACGATTTTGGAGGTTGCCGACCATGTCTATGAAATGGTGGACGGGAAATTTATTTAAGCGTTCGTTTGTTGTTGCAATGAGCGTTTCCCTAATTTTTGCAAGCGGGTGCTCGCTGCTCCCGGCAGAAGGTGAAGAAGAGGTATTGCCAGAAATTGCACCGCCTCAAATCTCGAAAAAGCCAGAATACGAAGTGACAACCGCTACTTTGGAGACGAAGGTGCAGGTTATCGGCAAGCTGATTTCACTGGAAGAAGAGACGTTGTTCTTCACGTTGGACGGCAAGCATTTGAAAGAGCTGAACGTGAAAGCCAATCAACAGATTAAAGCGGGCCAAACCATTGGGCAGCTTGACGTTGATGATTTGGTGAAGACGCTTCGCATGGAAAAGCTCGCATTCAAGAAAGAAGAAATCGCGATGAAGGAAACGCTTCGCATGCGTGACGAAATGGATCCGATCGAGTTTGAAGAGAAGTCCATTGCTTTTGAAGAACGCAAGCAGAAGCTCGTAGACATGGAAGAAGAGATCGGCAAGGCGACGTTAGTTGCGCCTTTTAGCGGGACGATTGTGACGTTGAACGTACAGAAAGGCGATTTGATCAAAGCCTATGCGCCGATCGCTATCGTAGCGGACACAAGCAAAATTACGGCAGCTGCTAAGCTTACCAAAACCGAGCTTGAGAAAATAGCTGTTGGGCTCGAGGTTGTTGCCAATATTAGTAATGTCGGTACGTTTAAAGGGAAAGTCAAGCAGCTTCCGATTAAAGCAGACGATCCGAACGCTGGCGGGGGCACAGGCGGAACGCCTGGCGAAACGAAGCCGGAGAGACCAGAGGACTTCATGATCGTTGAACTCAAGGACTTGCCGAAAAACTTAAACCGCGGAACGCCATTGTCGATCAACATCATTACGAAGCGCACTGAAAATGCCATTGTCATTCCTCCTTCTACGCTTCGTTCGATTGGATCCCGTACTTACGTGCAGGTTATTGATGCCGAAGGCAAACGCGAGGTAGACGTCGAGGTTGGTCAGCAAACCTCTACGCAGATTGAGATTCTGCAGGGATTGAAGCCAGGTCAGAAAGTTGTAGGTCGATAGCCAATGGGAATTCCGCTGTTTCGTTTTTTGTTCCGCAAAATGTGGAACACGCGCTGGCTAACCTTGAGCACGCTAGCAGGACTGACACTGGCGGTTGCTTTTGCAACGAGCATACCCATGTACGCAGATGGCGCTCTCAAAAGAGTTGTAGCGGAGTCGCTGCAGCAGAAAAGCACCGGATTGCCGGCGGGCTCCTTGCTGATGAGGTATCAATCTCCTGCCGGAGGCAAAACGGACATCGCGTCGTTATCGGAGCTTCAACGGTATATTACGGACGGAGTGCCTAAGGAAATTGGTTTTCCTTACAATACGTATGTCAATAGTTTTTCGATTCGCGGCTCGGAGGTTGTACCTGAGGATCCGACTAAAGTGGATGCGGGGCGCAACCGTCAGCTTACGATGATGACGATGTCAGGACTGGATAAAAACACGGAGCTTACTCAAGGCAGATGGTTCGTAAATGCCGAGGGTGACGGCGAGCTAATCGAAGCCGTTATGTTCGAGGAAGCGATGTATCGCAATGATATACATATCGGCGATGTGTTTGAATACCCGATATATGGCGGGCTTGATCTTACTTTACGGGTCAAAATCGTCGGAGCAGTCAAACCGCTTTCGGATACGAGTTCTTACTGGTATCAAGGCATGGAAAGCTTGTTAAGCTCGCTTCAAATTAGCGGGGCTGCATTCGATAAAATGCTGCTCGCTAAAAAAGGCATACCGCTTCATAATGCAAGCTGGTATTATGCCTTTGATTTATCGGAGATTCAGACGAGTCAACTTACGCCGCTTGGGAAGACGCTTGAGCGATTGAATATCGAATTGTATCAACGCCTAAAGGATACAAGGGTCGAAATATCTTTTGCGTCCACCCTTTCCGAGTTCAAACAGCAAAGCTTGCAGCTGCAGACGCTTCTCTTTACGCTTGCTGCACCTATGCTGGCAATGGTCTTTTTCTTTATTGCAATGAATGCGCGCCAGTCGCTTGATAAGCAGCGCAGCGACATCGCCGTGCTTCGTAGCCGAGGCGCAGGCACTCGGCAAATCATATGGATTTATTTGCTCGAAGGACTGCTGCTTGGAGGCATAGCGCTGGCGAGCGGCCCCTTTATCGGCTGGTTTATGGCGAAGAGCATCGGATCGGCCAATGGCTTCTTATCCTTCGTTAACCGGAAGTCGATTCCCGTTGGATTCTCTACGGAAGCGATCATTGCGGGCGGGGCAGCCGTGCTGCTGGCGCTGCTGGCGACGATTATTCCTGCCGTTATCTACGCAAGGTCGTCCATCGTCAGCTATAAGCAGGATCTGGCTCGATCAGACCGCAAGCCAAGCTGGCAGCGCTGGTATTTGGACGTATTGCTAATCGGCGCGGCTGGCTACGGCTGGTATATGTTTAACGAGCGTCAAATGCTTACGTTCAAGACGGGCATGACTACGGATCAATTAAATGTGCAGCCGTTTCTATTTTTCGTACCGGCGCTGTCTATTTTTGCGCTTGGCTTATTTTTCCTGCGTCTTTTCCCGTGGCTGCTCAAATGCTTCACTTGGCTCGGGCGCAAATTTTTGCCGGTACCGCTCTATTTGACGCTTATGCAGCTGTCAAGGTCATCCAAAGGCTATTATCCTTTGATGATTCTGCTTGTTCTAACGCTTGGACTTGGTGTGTACAATGCATCGGCGGCACGAACGATCGATCTGAACTCGACGGAGCGCACGCTGTATAAGTACGGCGCGGACGTAACGATTCAAACCGTTTGGGAAGGGTCTGCTGAACTTACCACTACACCCGGGAATGGCGGTTCCGGCGGAGGCGGGGGCGGCTCGGGCAGTGGCGGCGGCTCTGGCGGCGGAAGCGGCGGCGGTTCCGGAGGAGGCTCCGGTGGCGGCTCTGGCGGTGGCGGCGGAGGTCAAAGCGTACCGACCAAGATTATGTATACGGAGCCGCCATTTGAGCTGTTCCGTTCTCTGGAAGGCGTCGAAGCAGCAGCCCGTGTCCTACAGGCGAAAGGGAGCGTCGTTATATCCGGCAAGTCAATCGGTCAAGGCACGGTCATGGGAATCGACAACGTCGATTTTTCCAAGGTAGGCTGGTTCCGCAATGATTTGTACCCGGTACATCCCTTTAACTATTTGAATAACTTAGGCTTGTATGAGCAAGCAGCATTAATTCCTTCCAAAGTAGCCGAGAAATATCAGCTGAAGCTTGGCGATCCCGTTTCGGTCGGTTTTGCAGAAGGAAAAGTGGATTTCGTCGTAGTGGGCATTTTACCGTACTGGCCTAGCCAGTACCCGGATAAATCGCCGTTTATTATTACGAATTTGGATTATGTGTATGACCAGCTTCCGCTTATACCATACGAAGTGTGGCTTAAAATGAAGCCGGATGCCAAAGTAGCGCCAATCGTTACCGAGCTCCAGAAAGCGGGAATCGAGCTTGCTTCGGTTAAAGATGTTAGAAGCGAGCTGATTGCGCAATCGAAGCTTCCTACGCGCGGAGGCGTGTTTGGGATATTGAGCTTAGGTTTTCTAGTATCCGTGGTGATCACGCTGGCTGGATACGTACTGTTTTGGTTCTTTAATCTATCGGGCCGCGTCGTCCAATTCGGTGTTTTGCGCGCGATGGGTTTATCAAGGAAGCAGCTTACCGGCATGCTTCTTCTGGAGCAGCTGTTTACTGCGGGGCTTGCTATCGGACTCGGCGTTCTGATCGGGAAGACGGTCAGCCTGCTCTTCCTGCCGTTTCTTCAGACAGCTGAGAACGTTGCAGAGACCGTGCCTCCGTTCCGAGTAATTTTCGATTCGAATGACACGAACCAATTGTTTATCGTAGTCGGTGTGATGATGTTTATCGGTGCGATGCTGCTCTTCCTTCATATTAGAAGGCTTAAAGTGCATCAAGCGGTCAAGATGGGAGAGGAACGATGACAACGGCGATGATCGATTGCGAAGGCTTAGTGAAGATCTACAAAACCGACGACCTGGAAGTCGTCGCGCTTCAAGGCCTCAACTTGAAAGTAAACGAAGGCGAGCTAATGGCAATCATCGGGAACAGCGGCAGCGGAAAATCAACGCTTCTGAATACGCTGGGCGGTCTTGACCGCCCCTCTGCCGGCCAGGTGCACGTAGGTCCATGGGATCTCCTTAAGATTACGGAAGAAGATCTGGTCAAGTACAAGCGAGAGACAGTAGGCTTTATATGGCAAAATAACGCCCGCAACCTGCTGCCCTATCTCTCCGCGCTTGAGAATGTAGAAATGCCGATGATGCTGTCGGGCAAGGTTGACCGTGTCTACGCGAAGCAGCTGCTCGAATGGGTGGGGCTCAAGGAGCGTATGCATAACAAGCTTCATCAGCTTTCCGGAGGGGAGCAGCAACGGGTTGCCATTGCGATCTCGCTCTCGAACCGTCCCAAGCTGTTGTTAGCCGATGAGCCTACGGGATCCGTAGATACGGCTACATCCGATTTGATCATGGATATCTTCCGCAGGCTTAATCGCGAGATAGGCATTACTATCGTCATTGTTACGCATGATCTGACGCTTGCGGGAAAAGTCGACCGCGTGGTAGCGATCCGTGACGGCTTAACGAGCACGGAGTTTATTAAACGGAATCCGAACATCAATCCTGATGGGGGTGAGGCAGATCTACCTGCCGTTGCAACTGGGCTGCAGGCTGTCCATGAAGCGTATGTCGTGGTAGACCGCGTCGGGCGGTTACAGGTTCCGAAGGAATATTTAACAGCTTTGAATATTAAGGACAAAGCGACAATGGAGTTTGACGGCGAGCGGATTGTTATTACTCCGCCGAAATCACTAGGGGGTTAATTCGAATGAACAAGAAACGTTTTACAGGAATGGGTATTCGCAAAATAACATTGGTTAGCTTAACGCTTGCTTTGCTAATCGGATTGCTTGCAGCATGCAGCAGCGGCTCAGAGGAATCAACAGAGAAGCGCGTGCTTCGGATTGGCGTCTTGTACGGCGGTTCGGACAACGAGCCTTATTTCCGCCAGCAGTACACCGATATGTATGAAATGTCTCATCCTAACATCGAATTCGAGATCGTAGGCGCGATTAATTACGATGATCAGCGTTTTGAGCAGTCAGACCCTGCAAAGCCGACGACACAGCCTGATCCGTACGAGAAAATGAAGGAAATGCTTAACGGCTCGAACCCGGTCGATGTTGTTGTACTAGATTACAACATGCTTCGCCGCATGACGCAGGACAATTTGCTTCAACCGCTCGATCCGTTAGTCGCTCAGGATAAGTTCGACCTTACCGACTATGTTCCAACCGTTATCGAAGGCATCAAATCCGCGGGCGACGGAAATCTGTACGCGTTGACCCCTACATTCAGCTCTTCTGCTCTGTACTACAACAAAAAGCTGTTTGCAGATGCCGGCGTAACGCCTCCGACTGACAAAATGCAGTGGGCAGACGTGCTTAACCTTGCGCGCCAAGTGGCTAAAGGCGAAGGCGAAGACCGCAACTTCGGTTTCTCATTCAACCGCTGGCCGTCTGACGGCTTTAACGACACCCAAGTTTACAGCCAAGCGCTGCAATTAAAAATGTGGGATGACAAGGGCGAGAAAATGCTCGTGAACAGCGAGCAATGGGAAAGCGTGTGGAATACGGTGTCTTCCCTTTATCAAGAAGAAATTATTCCTACTCAAGAATTCATTAATAAATTAAATGAAAAAGCAGTCGCTGACGGTGGAAACGGAAACGATCCGTTCTATGGCGATTTGTTTATCAAAGGTAGAGTAGCCATGACGATCGGTGAATACGGCTATATCAATGAACTGAAGAAAGCATCAGACAATGCTGCCAAAATCAAGGATTTCGAGCCAGTTGATTGGGATGTCGTTACCGTGCCGGTTCACCCGAACGATCCAGAGGTAGGCGGCAGCATCATGTTGAGCCAATTGATGGGGATTAACAACAAAGCGCAAAATGATAAAGATGCCTGGGAGTTCATTAAATTCTCCAACAGCAAGGAATGGGCGAAGCTGAAGTCGAGAAGCCTTTATGAAATGGTTGCACGCAAAGAATTTTTGACGCCAATCGGCGGCATGCAATACAATATGGACGCTTTTACGTCACTTAAGCCGCTTCCTCCGACAAGCACGGATTCCGAGAAAATTTTCCGTGAAAAACCAGGTATTTGGGAAGCTCAATCTCCTGGCTACGAGCTGTTCCAAGAAGTGATTAAAAAGACGAAAACAGCCAAAGAAGCACTTGCCGAGTGGGAAACTCGCGGAAATGCTGTACTTGAGAAGCTGAAAACGAATCCTAACGGAGGAATGGAAGGCGGAGGCGGTGGAGTCGGAATTATGCCAGTGCCTAGATAATGAAGGATTGCAGATAAAGGACCATTTGAAAAGCCCGAGAGCGGTTTCTAACCGCTTTCGGGCTTTTTTTACGTCTAAGGGTTATCCTCGCAGCAGAAATGATTGATACGCGGTCCAGGAGCCGTTGTCGGTCTGATAGAGTAGGTGGACGCGGTCGATCGCAGTGGTTAGGTCAATCTCCTGCATGCGGAGGTTTCCGTACAAATCATGGAGCTCATCGGCGGATAGCTCTTGTCCAATCGTGAGATGCGGCGTGAATACGTACGTAGGAGCCTCGACAGCGAGCGGGCCGGTGCATAGCTGCTCGTGAAGCCGCTGCATGGAGACCGTGTCTTGCAGCGCCAGATATAGCACATGATTGACTGGGTAGAAGGTTGATACCCGGTTCAGGTGAACCGAAAATGACGGCAGCGTGGACGTGATTTGCTCCAAATGGCCAACAGCCAGCTGCAGCTGTTCATTTGTCCATTCTTCCGCTTCTCTCACCGTTAAATGCGCAGGGATTGCCGAATAATGCGGGTCATGCCTTCTTCGCAAGCTGTTTGCGTAATCCTGTACATGCTTTTCCGGAAACACAACGATACCGTATAACATGGATCTCAGCTCCTTTGCAATGATCTTATTTGAGTATACCCGATTTGCATAAGAATTAAGAAACAGACTAGGCGTTTTCGCCGTTCAATGAAGCGGTCTGACCTGCCGATGATTGTGATGAGGAATAACGCTTTGATTTATTGTATTATTCCAATTTTGGGGTATTCTAATGGCTACAACCTTTATTGAAGCGGCTAGCATACCGCTAGACATCTTAATCGCAGTGGAGGGATTCGCATGAGGTGGGTGTATTGGGTTCGCCTATACGAGACAAAATTTCAAGCGGGGTGCTTGGTCAGAAGAATGGAAAACGACTGGTGGGTTTACGGGTATGAAAGCCCGCGTGAAGTCGAGGTATTTCGCTCCCGGAAAGGCCGATTTGGCGTTAGATTTATACCGTAAAAAAAGCTCGAAAATAAATTAGAATATTTTGCTTGACTTAAAACATACAACTATAGTATATTATTTTATGTCGCCATTTCAAGAAGCTTTGCTCAAATGGATATACGTCGCGGGGTGGAGCAGCCCGGTAGCTCGTCGGGCTCATAACCCGAAGGCCGCAGGTTCAAATCCTGCCCCCGCAACCAACCTTTCGATGAATACGTTGAAATATACGTTTTTCGAGGGCCCTTAGCTCAGTTGGTTAGAGCGGTCGGCTCATAACCGATTGGTCGGGGGTTCGAGTCCCTCAGGGCCCACCATAGCAAACCTTCACAACATGCCGGGGTGGCGGAACTGGCAGACGCACAGGACTTAAAATCCTGCGGTGGGTGACCACCGTACGGGTTCGATTCCCGTCCTCGGCATACCAGAAAACCTTGATGAGTCAATGGTTTTCACGAAGTACATAATGTACGAAATGCCTAAGGTTCTGAGTACTTATAGGAGTCATTGTATAAGTACTCAGAACCCAAAGCGAAGATAAAACTCTTTTTCAACACTTGCCATAAACAAGTGATGAGAGGGAGTTTTTTTCATGGAAAGAATTAACAAAATCAAAAGCATAATGACTGTAAAGTGGACGGATGCATTAGAGATATTTTTTTGAAGAAAGCACATCGGATAAGTGAGAAAACCTATTAGGACTACAGTCAGCAGGGTAGACTCTTTTTCAAACGGTGTCCTGATTTATTTGAAAGTAGTGATAACTTGAAGCATAATGTATTTCAGTGTTATTCAGAGTTTTGAGTGGTAATAGTTCAGCGAATATGATTGTGAGATATTCAATGACGAGTAAAGATGATAGGCAGAATGCAGTTTATGTAATATTTAAAGATTAGCCACCTACGAAGGTGGTTTTTTGGATTGTACGCATACACGTGAAAATTCGGAAGTGGATTCAAAACGATATGTTAACATGAAGATTCTTATATTATAGTACAATAGAGCAATATGGATACGCTAATGTAAATGACCTTATTTAATTGAGGGGTAGTTGGATGAAAGTAAAGCAGTATTCCATTTGGATAGAAGCAGAAGAATGGGCAGTTGGTGAATGGGATATACACGACGATAATACTGATGTGATAGTTACGTTTGAAGAAGGACAGAGATGGGTTGCATCATTTTATACATATCAAAACATATTAAGACTTGCAGAAAAGAACAAAAGAACAGGTGAGAATCTTCATGGGAAGTATTTGTGGGGAAGTGACATGCTACTCGTGGATGAATGTAGTCGTAATCGTATAGAAGAAGTAATTGACCATTTAATACTCCAAGATGATTTTGATGTGATCTTTAAAAAGTGTGATGAGACCAATTAGTACGAAAAAAAATACAATCTTATCCGGATAGAGTGGATTTTAATGAAGATATTTAAAAACCAAGTATGGGTGTTTAAAACAGGTTACAGTTCTTTTTTATATTGCCGTTTCATTTTAATTGATTTGATAAATCGATTTCCATTTAATCAGGATGCAGCAATCAAACATATAAATTCTTTCTGGGGACATCTAGAGGAAATATATGAAGGGGACATGTTATACCACGAATTACCAGAATATTGGTCATCGAGTATTTACTGGGGAGAAACGCTTTGGTGGAAAAAAGGTGATGAAAGAACAAAATATAATCTGTCCGAACTAAAACCACATAGATTTGATAATGTGACTATATATGAATTATGGGAACCCCTAATTAAGTATTCAACCGATTATATTGATGATTTTGTATTTGCTGATAATAATCAAATACTTGGATTAATAGAAAATGGTTTGATGGTTGGCAAATATCATAGAAAGTGGGAAGTAACTGCTTCCAATTATAGAGAAGCATTGCAAGCATTTCATAGTTATAAAGGGTGGGAAGAATACAGAGAGATGAAATGATAAAAGATAAGATTTAAGGAGGAGTCTAAATGTCAACATATTATTATTTTCATTGTTTGAAATGTAAAGTCAAAGGTGGTTTTTATTCTAGGCAGGCATGGGGATGGGGAAACTTTGATATTATAGAGTCGTTCAAGTTCCTAGCCTATCATACTGATAAATGTGGGGAGGAACAGCTAAGAGTTATATCTGAACATGATGATGAATATATTGATTTACTCGATTTAGAATATAATAATTATATAGAAGATACAAAGGAAAACTTCCCCTCTTCTAATGATTGGAAGTTTATGATGGATAATAAGGAAAAGTCCATTGAAGAACTACAAGAAATTTGGGTCAAGTCTAACCTTTTAAAAAATCCTGACATTGAACAACTGAAAATTATAGGAATCATAGAGGAAGTAGCGATTATCGGGGGGAAAAGAGGAGGCTATGTATACAAAGCTGTTTTATTATCTACCCAAAATATTAGATATATAATTGTTGAAATTAGTAAAAGTTTACCTTCAAAAGGTAACAATTATGTAGTGATTGGGAAACAAAAAACTCATCCTATTGAGGGAGAGATAGTGTTTGTTGATAATATAAAAGAATTAAAATAAAATTGGGTTTTGTTAGGTGTGGGACGTAACTTGAATTTTCAATATAGTAGAATTTAATATGAAGATGGGGTTTTAAAATGATTTATAACGAGATTGTGAAAGATTTATTTGAGGTTGATCCATCGAATTATCTTGCTCACTGCATTTCCTCAGATGCGAAGATGGGAGCAGGAATCGCAGTTGACTTTAAAAAGAAGTTTAAACTTGGGCATATGACCGAAGAGGCTAAGAATAATCCCTATCCAGTCGGATCTTGTGTGCAAGTTGGAAGAGTTCTGAATCTCATAACTAAAAAGCTTTTTTACGGAAAGCCTACATATGATTCTTTGGAATTGGCTTTATATGCCATGAAGGAACTCGCTCTTCAAAAGGGGATTATGAAAATTGCAATGCCACAGATTGGTGCTGGATTAGACCGGTTAAGCTGGGCAAAAAACAGGGAGATCATAAAGCATGTTTTTGAAGAGACAGATATTGAAATTTTAGTCTGTAGAAAGCTATAGGTTGATGACTTAGAGCCACTGTTATTGGTTTAGATGTGAATGCAATTCCGAGTTCACCATTCCCTCACAATTTCAGCATAAAACCCAACCATTTGGAGCACGATAAACTTTGGTCGTTTTGACAAAATGAGTGTGATGGAGGCTTACGTGATGGTAAACAGAAACTTACAGCAAATCGCTGCCGATCTGCAAGAAAACCAAAAGCTGGAGCAAGCGCAGCAGGACGTGCTGGCGGCCCATCGTCAGCTGCAGGAACAAAATGAGGAGCTGCTGGAGGCTGAGCTGATGCTGCAAGCAGAGACGCAGCAAGTGCTGCAAGCGCAGCAGCTTGTGAAGCAGGAGCATCAGGATGTTCAGAAAGCGCAAGAAAAGCTGCAACAGGCACAAGCTGCAGCGATGTCTTTGCAAAACAATCCGATTCAATAAGCAATTCGTTCACATCTCATTCGAAAGAGCCTGCGAAATCCATCGTTGGCTCTTTCTTCGTGTCTGAGTTTGCTAGAGCAGCCAGGCGTGCCGCATTATGGGCTAACCTATGCAGCGCATTGTTCTCTTTATGTTTGCCCATGTATGTTATTTTCACAGCTACACTTGGAAAGGAGGCTTGCAACTGCTCGATAGCAGACCGTATTTGATCCCGAGCCTGTCTGAAAAACGGATTGGGGAAATAGCTGCTTGCAAGCAGCTGCCGGATACGGCTGCAGTCGGTGTAAATAACGGCAAGCTTCGGTTTATGCTTGGCCAAAGCTATCGCAAGCATATCAAGGCTGTGTACGATTGCCAGCAGCTCACCATAAATGGAGCCTTCATCCCGTTCGATAGGAAGCTGCTTAGATGTGATCTCAAAACGCCGGTTGTGGATGATACAGCAGGCTGCTCCGTGGTTATTGCCAGCTGTGAATCCGGAGTAATCGCAATAAAGGTAGATGATGCCCTTGCTTAATAATCGCTGTCTCGTACTGGGATAATCATAGGCTTTCTCTATTAACTTTTTCCATGCAGCGTTCATATGCATTGATCCTCCTGCGAGAAACCATTCGTTTAATTGTTTTCTCATAGATTTTAAACCATTATGAGGCATTCTATTCAAGCCTGGCGATAAGGCGTTGCGGCAGTGAGCCATTCATGCCTTATTTGATTCTTAACGGCCACGCGGGTGGTCATGATCCGGCATTCTTGATCATATATCTAGATCCATGGGCGCTTCTTATTTATTGAGACTGCAGGAAGGGGGGCAAGCATGAACGCTGGCTTCTGGATTCGGTTAGGTGCTTCCTTGTTAGACGGTTTGATTGTCGGTGTGCCGCTGTTTATAATTTCATTGCTTATTACAGGAGGCCTTGAGGGTAGAGAGTACTTTACGGATATTTTATCATTCTTGTACACGCTGCTGCTTCCGGTCTTTTGGAACGGCTACACTATTGGCAAACGGATATGCGGCATCCGCATTAGCAGGCTGGACGGTTCAAGCCCCGGAATCGGTACGATGCTATTAAGGAATGTCGTTAGCGGGCTTGTTTATTCATTAACGTTAGGAATAGCTGTTATTATCAGTGCATTTATGGTAGGGCTGCGCGAGGATAAGCGGGCGATTCACGATTTTATTGCAGGGACGGAAGTCGTTTCGGCAGATTAAGGCAATGAGAGAGCTTGCTGCGAGCAGTTGCGGCGAGCTTTTTTTATTTGGGCAACAGGTCGATTTTTGCTTTCTTGAATTTAAATGAAGTAAACTAGAGTAGACGGAACGTCGCCAAAGCAATGGAAGGCGGGGAATGATATGATCGATCGCAAAAACGGAGAAGCTTCGCTTAAACAAGACTCGCGTCGTTTATATGCGGAGATTTTCTCCATCAAGGATACGCTTTACAATGACCTTATTGAGCGCTTTCCAGAGGATGCTTCGCTTAAGGAGAATGCTGAGCAGTGGAAGGTCTGCGTCATGGCTGCAGCTGTCTCGACCGCTCTATTCAGCACTGCCTTGGCGGGAAGCAAGGAATTTCCTTACGTGTATTCGTATCTTCATTTAAAGCTTCAAGCGCTCTATCCTGCAAGCGAAGCCGTATTTGAGGACTGTATGGCTGCAATCGCTAAGCTGCTGGATGGAACGGATTATCACTCAGGCGCTTTTGCAGAGGGACTTGCCTTGTGGCTGTATTTTACGATCCAAGGGAAAGAGTCATTCCAGGAAGAAGAAACGCTGCCGTTCCTGCTGGCAGGTCAATATGTAAATCAATTTTTCTATAATTGGTTTGACAAGCAGCAGAGCTGAGACAGGACGTTTATGAACCGGATAGCCAGAGCAAGTCATCGATAACAGATGGCTGGCTCTGGCTATTCATATGTTTAATTAGTAAGCCGCAATGATTGCTTTGCTAGAATGAATCTTTTAGAATGAATAGAGAAAGCGCTTACCCTTACAAGATGAAGATAATGAAATCATTATGTTATAGAACATAGCCAGATTGCCGGTAAGTCAATAAGAGGAGCGATTGTTATGAAAAAAAGCTGGTACCGCCGAATGCTGCTTTCGTATTTCCCTATTTTTTTATTCACGATAACGATGCTGACCTTTTTATCTTTTTTAATGGTTAATGAAATTTCGAATAATGAAACGGTCAAAGCGGATCGCATTTCTACCGGCTATATCATGGATACATTATCGAGGTCCTTGAGGGGAATTGAGACGGACGTATTGGAGGAGATCGAAAAAAATGATTATTACCGTGAATTCATAAATGTTGATCGGGCATCGGATAATCATGAGGTCACCTTTGGCGTTGTAGACAGTATGAGAGACTTAATTGCCAATGACAGCTTAATCGATTCCATGTATGTGTACCGGATTGAGGATAAACAGGTATTGACACGCATTGGGCTTGTGTCATGGGATGATTTTGCTGACAAGGAATTTCTGGAGCAAGCGCTTGAACAATCTTCGTACCAAGGCTGGTCTGCCATACGTCCTTACCATGAGCTGAGCTTGGAAAGCGACAAAAAAGTCATCTCCATGTACAAACGGGAGCCGCTGCCCTTCGGAACGGAAGGGCTTGTTGTCATTAATGTTAATTTCTATGCCGTTGAGCGTCTGATTCAATCGATGAAAAACGATTCTGTTACGTTTTTACATATTCGTGACAATGAAGGGAAATTGCTGTTCACAACGATGTCTCCAGGCGAAGAAGGCGGCAAAGTTCTTAACCATGTGGATATGGATGTCCTAGGATGGACCTTCGAAAGCGGCATAAAGGCGGGGCAGCTCTTTTTGTGGGTATCGGTCATTTCTTACGTATGGGTCGTCATTGGCGTGCTGACGGTCTTGTTTGCTATTTTTTATATTTTATACATTACGCGAAAAAACTATAAGCCTATCCGTTTAATGATGAACCGGATTGAATCGATCCAGCTGCGCAGCGAAGGATCAGGCGGAGTGAAGATGGACGAGCTTACGCTGATCGACCGCACACTCGAGAATCTGATTCAGCAAGCATCCGATTTCGAAAAACAGCAGCAGGATCATGTATTGGCAGGCAGAAGGCAGCTCTTTTTTGATCTTATTCAAGGGGAAGGAGCTGCGAGCGCTGAAGAGAGAATTCTGAAGCTCAAGCTGCTGCCGGCAGGAACGAAGCTAGATCAATTTGCGTTTATCGTCGTGGAAATCGGCCAGTATGGAAACTTCAGCAGCGGTTTTTCGGTTAGGGATCAGCATACGCTTAAATTCGCGCTGTCGAACGTGCTGCAGGAGCTGGCTCGCGATGAGGGAATGTTCGCTTGGGCAGAATGGATCGGCGAGAGCCGGATGGGCATTATAGTCGGAGCAGATCTTGAAAAGCTGAAATTGAAAGAACGTATCCGCCGATTTGCTGAAAAAGGCAGCGTATGGGTATCGGATAATTTAAGAATGGCATTAACCTTTGGGATCGGTCCGATTGTCGAGGATTGGGCACCGATCCATATGTCTTACCAATCCGCAGTGGACGCGATGCTTCACAAGCTGTCTCTCAACAAGGATGCCGTCGTAATGAGTGACGATCTGCCTGGACAAGCTGGCAACAAGTCGTATAAATACTTACAGATGGCAGCCGATTTGGTACGGGAGTTTAGATTGTCGACGGGCAATTGGCGCGAGCACTTGGAGAAGCTGTTCAAGTCATTGGAAGCGGATTGTTTGAAGGACGAAGACGTGCGAATGCTTCTTCAGACCTTAATGGATATGCTGAGTACGGAGCTGAGCAGCGTTTCCGATGTTTTGCATGAGCATTTTACGGGGGGAAATGCGGAAAGATGGAAACAGGCGGTTGAGCATACATCGTCACTTACCGAGCTGAATGGCTTGGTTCTGGACCATCTAACGGAGCTGTACCATCATTATGTCGCGTTCTGCGAAACGAAAAACCATCATGCGATGATTACCGAAATGAAAACGTATATTGAACAAAATTTTGCGAATCCGGATCTTTCCTTGAAGCATCTGAGCGATCGTTTTCATATTTCGGGCAAATACGCGAGCTATCTTTTTAAAGAAGAGTTCAATATGAAATTTGTTGATTTCATCGTGCAGCTTCGCATGGAGCACTCGGAGGTGCTGCTGGCGGAAACCGAGGATTCGGTACAAAGCATTGCTCTGCAGGTTGGTTATGCCAATTCAATTACGTTCGGACGCGTATTTAAAAAAGTATGCGGCGTTACGCCCGGAGACTATAGAAGGTTGAAGCTAAAGCCCGGAAAACCCAGCAACAACGCGGGTTTATGAAAAATGTTTAGCATGCGAGTAAAGTTGAATAATCCATAAAATGGTAATTTATGTTGAGGTTTATGATTAAGAAACTAGTTTATTGCAGACTATTCGAATGGCATGGCATACTTTGGTCATTCCGATACGGACTGCAATTACGGGAATGAAAGCGCTACCTAATAAACCGTGCAGCCGGCTCGAATACTACTCGATACGAAGAAGGGGTTGGAACGATGACTGGGAACACGACAAAGAAACGGTTCATTGCTTCGAAAACATCAATGCTTGCTTTATTAGTAGTTAGTACAATGGCATTCACGGCTTGCTCGTCAAAATCAGAGCCGGCAGCAAACGGCAGTAACAATGGCAAAGCGGCAGAAGGTAAAAAGGTTACGCTTAAAGTAGAAATTTTCGATCGGGGCAACGCTCCGGCTGGTTCTACGATTACGGACAACTACTTATCGAAATTGGTGCAAGAGAAATTCGGAGATACCAACAACGTGAAAGTCGAATATGTACCCGTACCTCGTTCAGAGGAAGTAGCGAAGCTGAATGTATTGATGGCTAGCGGAAGCGACGTTCCGGATATCGTGTTTACTTATGATCCTAATACGTTTAACCGTTATGCCAAGCAAGGTGGACTTACTGACTTAGGTCCGCTGCTTGAAGAGCACGGGCAAACATTGAAAACGTTTTTAGGCGATGAGGTACTCGAGTACGGCAAATTCGAAGGTACGCAATATGCGATTCCGGCTAAACGCTCCAATACAGGCAAATATGCATCCTTTATTCGTCAGGATTGGCTGACTAAGCTTAACATGCCAGTTCCGCAAACGACTGACGAGCTATATGAAACATTGAAAGCGTTCAAAGAAAAGGACCCCGGGCAAACGGGCGGTCAAGTTATTCCGCTTGGCATGACGATCGCTTCTGCGCAGTATGAGCCTTTGCTCTGGTCTTTCATTCAAACGATGACAGAAGAGCAGCAATATACGCTTAACCAGCAGCTTGGATCGAATGATTATCCTATCCTGCTCCCAGGCTTCAAGGACGGGCTTCAATTCATGAATAAGCTGTACAACGAAGGGTTGATCAGCAAAGATTTTGGACTGGATAAAGACAAAAAGAAAATGAGCGAAGATATTCAAACAGGTAAGGTCGGATTCTTCAGCGAAGATGACATAAACATCTACTATAAAGACGGTACGTATGATTTGCTGCAAAAAACGGTAGAAGGCGCAGTGTTATCTGCTGTCGATGTTTACACAAATGACCAAGGCAAGCATGCTAAACCGCAATACGCGCCAAACGGCCTTTACATCATGGTTCCGAAATCCAGCAAAAATGCGGTAGAAGCGGTTAAATACCTGAACTGGATGGCTTCAGATGACAATTTGTTCAATCTCCAAAATGGCGTATTGGATGAAAACTATTCGTTAGTGGACGGTATTCCGGTGGCAAATGAGAATCCGACGGAAGAAGCCAAAAACCGTTTGTTCAATTCCGGAGATTTGGCAATTATTTCTAACGGCAAACAGCTCGGCAGCCTAGAGAAGAACCTTCAAGCAAGAGCGCTCTCCATGCCTAAGCAATTCCAAGAACAGCTTGCGATTGCGCAGGAGATTGCATACGCGGATAATATCCCTCTCGTTATGCTGGACAGACCGATTGAAGCACAAACGAAATATGCAACGACTTTGCTCGATAAGTTCAATGAGATTATTGTGAAAACGACAATGGCGAAACCAGATCAGTTCGAAAGCACCTTCACAGCGATGCTTAAAGATTACATGGCAAGCGGCGGCCAAGCGATATTGGACGAAAGAATCGCAGCTTACAATGAAATGAAATCAAAATAAAGCGAACAAGTTGGAACATGTGCAGGAATCGGCTCAAGCTGAATTCCTGCACAGGCTCCTATTCAAAAGAGGAGGCGACCGCTGTGAGCATGGGTGTTTATTTTCGCAGATATTGGCAGCTGTATGCGCTGCTTGTATTGCCGCTGTCATATTTCATTATTTTCAAATACGGACCGATATACGGCATACAAATCGCATTTAAGGATTTCAATTTGTTTCAAGGCATCAATGGCAGTGAATGGATTGGGTTCGAGGCGTTTAAAGAAGTATTCGGCATGCGCGATTTCTATTTAACGCTGCGCAATACGCTCATGTTGAATTTCCTTGATTTGATCGTATCCTTTCCGGCTCCGCTTATATTGGCAATCATGCTGTATGAATTGAAAACGGCTTGGTTCAAAAAACTGTCCCAAACGATTCTTTATATTCCGCATTTTATTTCTTGGGTCATTATTGGCGGGATCGTCTATCAAGTATTCGGTACGCAATCCGGCATGATTAACAATTTGTTGGCATCGTTCGGTTTAGAGGCGATTCCTTTTCTGACCGATAAAAATGATTGGCTTATCACCTATTTGCTTGTTGGCGTGTGGCAAAGCGCCGGCTGGGGAACGATTATTTATTTGGCCGCGCTCACTGGCATTAATAAGGAGCTATTCGAAGCGGCCGGAATTGACGGAGCGGGAAGGCTGAAACGGATTTGGCATATTACGCTTCCGGGACTCAAGCCTACGATTATTGTCCTGCTTATTATTAACCTCGGGCATATGATCTCGATTGGCTTTGAACGCCCATATGTCATCGGGAACTTGGCGGTGCGCGAATATTCGGATGTGTTAAGTACGTTTGTCTATCGGATTGGCATTCAGTCCGGGCAGTATACGCTCGCAACGGTAATTGGGTTATTCCAAGCCGTCGTAGGTCTCGTTTTCGTACTCGGTTCCAATTACGTTTCCAAGAAACTGACGGATGAGAGCATCCTGTAATTTCCTGTGATTTTTTCGCAATATGCCATCTATTCCAGCATGCGACTATTTGAAAGGAGCGGACGTTATGAGAGAACAAACCGCTAACCGTGTATTTGATACGATTAATTTTATAGTGTTATTATTGTGCACGCTGCTTTGTCTGGCTCCATTTCTTCATATATTGGCAATCTCGCTAAGCTCGGTTAAACCCATTCAAGCTGGCTTGGTAAGCTTAATTCCAATTGACTTGAATTTTGAAGCTTATACGAAAGTTTTCACGGATCCTGCGATGATTCGCTCCCTTTTCTTTACGATCCTGTTAACCGTGATTTTCACCGTCATGTGTATGGTGCTGACAATCGCTATGGGATATCCTTTGGCGAAAAAGAAGCTGCGGGGCCGGAAGCTGTTTATGTTTGTCGTTGTCATTACGATGTTTTTCAGCGGCGGCATCATTCCGGAATACATTTTGATCAAAAATTTGGGATTGCTTGATTCCATATGGGCGCTCGTGCTGCCGGGACTCGTTAATCCTTTTTATCTGATTATTCTGATTTCTTTCTTCCATAACATTCCTGAAAGTTTGGAGGAATCGGCCGAAATCGACGGCAGCAGCCACTTCCGGACTTTGCTGAGCATTATGATACCTTTATCTCTGCCTGTCATAACGACGCTCAGTTTATTCTATGCCGTTGGCCGTTGGAACGGATTCACGGATACGCTCATGTATATCAACAGCCCGTCACTTTATCCGCTACAGCTCAAGCTGTATCAGCTTATACAGAACAATATGGTCAGCGAGCTTATTCAGATGGAAGGCTCTCAGATGGCCACGGTCGTACCTGAAAGCTTGAAAGCAGCGAGCGTTATATTTGCGACGGTACCGATTCTTATCGTCTACCCTTGGCTGCAGCGGTATTTTGTAAGCGGCGTAATGCTAGGCGCGGTTAAGGGATAGGCAGCTTTAAGCGGAATGATACGAGACGGAGGGAATGAAGCGGATGTATAGCAAGCTGGTAAGGATCAATGACGAATGGGCGCAAGAAGGAACTGAACGCCAATTTATGGATGCATCCAGCCGTTATTATGGCGGCGTAGCAGATTCGGAGAATGGGATTGCTTGGCCAAGCCATGGCGGTACTCCAATGATTATGGCATTGTGGATTGCGGCTCTCGTGAATAAGGATTCGAAATATTACCATAACGATGAGATGGCTTTAAGACTGGAGCTAGGAACTGAATTTATGCTTCGCTCCCAGCATGCTGACGGTACGATTTCTCCCGGCTGGACGAATATGCATTCTCCGCCTGATACGGCTTTTGTTGTTGTGGGGCTGGCACAAGCTTATGAGCTTCTGAAGAAGGATGAGTGGGAGCCGCTGCAAAAAGCAGCCTCGAATACGCTGCTTTTTCTAGAGCGGACGATCCCGGCGCTATTAACTGGGGGCTGCCATACGCCGAATCATCGCTGGGTACTTAGCGCTGCACTTGGATTCCTGTATAAGCTGTCTGGCAATGAGGCGCTGAAGGCGAGAGCGAACGAATGGCTTGCAGAAGGAATGGATTGCACGGAGGATGGCGAATGGACCGAGCGCAGCAACGGGATTTACAATTCAGTCAGCGATTTTATGTTATTTCATGCGGCGGAGCTTCTGGGTAAGAAAGAGCTGCTCGAGCCGGTTCGCCGGAATTTGAAAATGATGGCTTATATGATCCATCCGAATGGCGAAGTCGTTACAGATTATTCCGGACGCCAAGACTTCGGCAACAGCTACACGATGGACAGCTATTTTCTCGTCAGCAGGTTAATGGCCGTCCACGATCAGGATCCTCACTTTGAAGCGATTGCGGAGCTTGCCGGGCAGACCTTGAAGCATCCTGGCTGGCTGCCCAACAACGCGATGATAAGCTATTTGCTGCGTCCCGAGCTGCGTGAGCTATCGCTTCCGCCTGCAGAGCTTCTAACTCATTACCGAGTCGTGGTAAATCGTGAATTCGAACGCGAGCGTTATTTGAGCGAGATGGATGGTGCCGGGCATCACGGCATTATCTATCATAGCCGGTTGCATCCGGATTTCGGGGCTCCGGTCGCCCGTGAACGAGATGGACAAACGAGCTTAACCGTCATGGCAGAGGCAAGCTCGGTGCTTGCGCTCCGGCATGGGCAAGCGAGGCTGCTAGCCGTGCAAATCGGAACCTCCTTCGAGCCTGGTTTTGTCAAAATGAACGATCTGGAAGTGTTGGAGGATGGCTACCGATTGACAGCTGTTGAAACCAAGGGATACTACGGGCCGATAAAGGCAAAAGATTTGCCGAAATCGGCAAGCTCGCCAGTAAGCCCATGGTATTTGCTTCCGCATCATTTGAGAGAAACGACCCATTTGCAGCAGCATCATGTCGAGGCAAAGCTTATGAAAAGCGAGCTCGGCTGGCAGCTTACGATAAGCTGCGAGGAGCCGGAGAGTTTGATGACTCAGGTTGTATTTGTATTGGGCGAAGAAGGCGAGCTTACGGGAGATGGTATCGTTCCTGCTGCCGATGTCTACTTCTGGAAGCAGGGAACAGCCCATTATGCTGTAGGAGACGATTGGATTGAAGTGGACAGCGGGGCGCATGAGCATCTTGTCAAAACGTTGAGAAACACAAGCGTACCGTCAGGCTGTAAGGCGCTAATTGTCAATTTGATGACGCCCTACCACAAAACCTTTGACATTAGGCTATCACCTAAGAAAGAGAAGGAAGACGAAGCGGCTGATAGGGAGCTGATAATATGAACGCATATATTGAAGCACGCGAGAGCAGCCGATATTGGTATGGCGAGGATGATAAACGGATACTGGAGGTGCTGGCAGGACGATATGTCGGGGCGAATCCCGCAGTTCCGTTTGCCATGCGTACTTTCTCCCATGCGGGCATCCTGCAGACGGAAACAGGTTTATACGAAATGAACATGGCTGAGAAGCTGCCTGATGCTGGGATTGGGCAATATGCCTATGTCTATGGGCTAGTCTGGAGCGACGATGAGCGTTCCATTGACAGCATCGTTGAGCCATTCGGGCCAGTGAAGCTGTTTCTAAATGAAGAGATGATCTACCGATCATCCGTTGTGGAGGAGCTGAAGCCAAAGGCGCAGGTGGTCATTCCATTATTGTTTCGCAAAGGATGGAACCGTTTGTTGATTGAAGCACGCAGCACCGTAGCCGGATTTGGCTGCTCCTTCGGCGCCGATGAAGCAAAGGTTCGTATTATGCAGGTTTTGGCGCCATTTGCTGAACGGGAGGGAAGCGCAGGTTGGGTATACTCCGATCCGGTATTGGAATCGCTGGTTAAGGAGGATGGCGGCATATTGCCCTTCAGTGGGACGGAAGCATCAGACGAGCTAAACTGGTTGCCACGCATGAGATGGGAAGCAGAGCAGTTGGATATTTCTAATTGCGAGCGTATATTCGGTACTCCTTCCTGTCGTTCAGCCGCGTACGGTTGGTCGGCGTTATGCCTGCCTGCTGGGGATGCCGAGGTTCTTCTCGAAGGAAGCGCCTGTGGGCCTACTCAAATTTGGCTGGGCGGACATCATGTGGCATCGCTTGCGGAAGCGGGAGCATTCTCGATCAAAGCAGCGGCCTCCGCCGGTAGAAATGAATTGCTAGTGCATACAATCAGCAGCACTGCCGGCTGGGGCTTTGCGTTAAACGCGCAGCTGGAAGAAGGGAGCCCGCTTCATTTCCAAGCGCCGGTTCATATTCACGGTTATGACGGTGCGTGGCTGTACGCAGGCCCGCTTGAGCCCGATCAGATCCTGTTGCCGTCTGACGTTTGCTCGACTTCCCTATTATTTAAGGTGATTAATCAAGATGGAGAGCTTGCTGGACGCACTTACTGGTCGGTTGACTCCCCACATACACGCCTTCGTCCTTATTATGAGAATGCGATGCTAAGCAACAAATGGACGACGGGCAGCGCGACAAATTATGGCCGCTGGGATTATCCGCTCGGAGTTACGATGTATGGGCTGCTAAGAACTGCGCGGGAGCTGGAGAGAAAAGATTTAATGGATTACACGCTTAGCCATATTCGCATCTGCACGGATCTGTATGATTATTCCATGTGGGACAAGGAAGCTTATGGATTCCCATCCCTGAATCACCAGCTAGTGCTAATGCGTATGCTTGATAATTGCGGCTCTTTCGGTTCGGCGATGCTGGAAGCGTATGGGCAGACTAAAGACGCAACGTTTCTAAGAATCGCAGACCGAATTGCCGATTTTATGCTGCAAAAGTTGGAGCGCAAGGATGACGGAGCATTTTACAGGCTATGTGACGGCGACTATTCGGCTAATACGATGTGGGCGGATGACTTGTATATGAGTGCGCCTTTTTTGATTCGATATGCTGCTGCAACAGGCGATAGCGCCCCTTTGAATGAAGCTGCAAGGCAGTTTCTTTTGTACAAAAGCTATTTGTTCATGCCGGAAGAAGCATTAATGTCTCATGTATTCGATTTCAAGTACGGGAAAGCAACGCTTGTTCCATGGGGTCGAGGCAATGGCTGGTGTTTATTTTCTTTATCGGAGCTGCTTGAAAAGCTGCCGGTCGATCATGTTGATCGACCAGCGCTAGAGACATTTTTCGAGGAGATGTGTGCTGGCGTTGCAGCCGTGCAGAGTGAATCGGGTCTTTGGCGGCAGGTATTGAACCGACCGGATGCCTATGAGGAAGCATCTTGTACCGCAATGTTTGCCTATGCAATGGCTCGCGGAGTAAGACTCGGGTGGTTAAAGCAACGGGATTACTATAGGGATATAGCCATGCGGGCGTGGCAGGGACTAACGAACTGCGCGATTGATAAGCAGGGCAACGTATATGGCGTATGCAGCGGCTCACGATATTCCTATTCCCCAGATTACTATATGTACGATCTAAGAACTGTCCTTAATGATAATCACGGCATAGGCATCATGATGCTTGCAGGTGTCGAGATTGGCCGTCTGAAGGAGCACTTGAATAACAAGAGACATGCTCAAATAGCGCAAAAGTAACGGATAAAGAAATGATTGCCAATTTCCAGAAGCTCTGAGCATAATAGAGGTATAGCGACTTTTGCGAGCGAGGAATGTGAATGAAAGCAACCATTTATGATATTGCTAGAGAAGCAGGCGTATCTATTGCAACCGTTTCCAAGGTGATGAATGACAAAGGGAAAATTAGCACTGCTCGGCGCAATCAAATTCTCTCCATCATGCAGAGGCTTCACTACCAGCCAAGCGCGATCGCTTCAGCTCTTACGGGGAAGCATACCTTTACGTTAGGCCTGCTTATCCCTGACATTGCGAATCCTTTTTTTGCGGAAGTTGCCCGTGCCGTTGAGGATCGAGGTCATCAATTTGGCTATAGCGTAATCATTTGCAGTACGGACAACAAGGACGAGCGTATCGAGAGATACATGACCGTCCTGAAGCAAAAACAAGTGGATGGCATTATTATCGGAACGGGTCTTGAAAATCATGCAATGCTTGAGGAGCTGCGCTCTATCATACCGATTGTCGTCATTGGGCGTGAGGTCACTCCACTGGATGTTCCTACTGTCGTTGCTGATGATTATAGGGGAGGACGGCTCGCTGCTGAGCATTTGCTTGCCCTCGGGCATGTGCGAATGGCTGTCTTGGCCGAAAGCCTGCTTATTAGCAGCAGCAGGGGCAGGCTCCGAGGCTTTCAGGATGCCGTTGAAGATGCTGGTTATGCGCTTCCAGATGACAGCATCATCGCTTGCGGCCATGGGCTTGAAGATAGCAAGGCGCGAGTCGTGAAGCTGCTTAGAGGGGGAAATCGGCCTTCTGGCCTGTTTTGCTTCAATGACCTGCTCGCGGTTGGCGCGCTGCAGGCAGCGAAGGAGTCCAATCTTCACGTGCCGTCGGAATTATCCGTTGTCAGCTTTGACAATACCATCCTGGCTTCCGTAACGAATCCGCCGTTGACCTCGATCGCCCAGCCTATGAACCAATTGGGAGAAGCTGCCGTTGATTTGCTTCTGAGGCAGTTTGAACAGGACGATTCGGTCCATCAACGCGTTTCGCTTCGGACAGAGCTTATCGTACGGCAATCCACTGATGCTGCGTATCCGCTTGAGCGGTTGTAGAATGCTGCCCCACTATGCTAGAATATTGCTAATCCAATAGAAATAATCGGCTTGAAAAAGGCTCCTTCGTTTGAATCTGAGTGATCAGGTTTGTACGAAGGAGATTTTTGTTTGAGGTATATGGGAAGGGATGCGTAGAAATGTCGATACGATTAAGCAACGGCTGGCCGCAGCGGTTAAATGGGGAGCTTGGGGAGCCATACATGCGCGAGTTGTTTGACAAGCTGGATGCTTTATATGAGAGCACAACGGTATATCCAGAAAAGTCAGCAATATTTAATGCCCTACATTATACATCCTATGAACAAACGAAAGTCGTGATCTTGGGACAAGACCCTTACCATGGACCGCAGCAAGCGCACGGTCTAAGCTTCTCTGTACAGCCAGGCATGAAGGTGCCGCCGTCACTCAAGAACATTTATAAAGAACTGGAATCAGATCTAGGCGTACAGGCGCCTGATCATGGTAATCTTGAAGCCTGGACGCGGGAAGGCGTGCTTCTTCTGAATACGGTGCTCACAGTGGAAGCAGGGAAGCCGAATACGCATCAGGGAATGGGTTGGGAGAAATTTACCGATGCCATCATTGACGCCTTGAACGAGAGGGAGAAGCCGGTCGTGTTCATGCTCTGGGGAAAGAATGCGGAGGCCAAAGCGAGTGCCATAAATACGGAAAAGCACTTGATTATTTCTTCCCCGCATCCAAGCCCCTTTGCGGCGCGCAAAGGATTTTTCGGAAGCAGGCCGTTCTCGAGAGCAAACGCGTTTCTAGAGAGCGTCGGGAGCGGGCCGATCGATTGGTCGATTCCGATGTTGTCTGAGCGAATCCCTACCTAATAAAAGGCTTCTCCGCTTCTTCGAACCAAGGTTCGGAAGAGCAGAGAAGCCTTTTTAAGTTGATTATTGCGCGATGACGCCCGTACTAGCTGAACCCGTAGAACCTGGAGACGATTGACTGCCGCCTGCCAATACCGGTTTTAGCTTGCTGTCGATGTAAGTGGATATCGATACATCCGTTATGACTTGCGGATACATGTTGTCTGGATTCGGAAGCACCGTTTCGAGATGAATAACCGCTTGGTCACCTTCGAATGCGATTGAAGAGATCCGAAGACCATATCCGGGATGCGGCATTTGAGCGGTAATGGTTACTTTGTTGATGTCAGCATTTACGGCCGTAACGTTGAGCTTCGGATCGATTGCTGGCTGTTCGGGCTGCTCAGGCTGTTCTGGGATAGGCGTATTCTCCTTTGTGAATTGGATGGCACCATAGAGCCAGCCTGCAGCTTCGCTGCGCGTAATGGCTTTCTTGGGATAGAACTTATTGGATTTGTCCAACGTAACCACTTTGCTGATGATTAGCTTCTGAATGCTGTCCATGTAATCCTTGTTTACGTCTGCTTCGTCTTCAAGCAGCATGAAGATTTCAATGAAAGCATAGTCGCCTTTCGTAAGCATCGCCTTGAACAAATGGTGAGCGAACTGTTCACGGGTCATCACATCATTGGCTTTTACCGTTTTTGGTATTTCAAGGCCGTTTAGACTCGCGATGATAAATGCGTCAGAGTACCATGCATCATTTTTGAGATTCGTGAAGTAATCCTTTACTTCTGGCGCCTTGATGAAGCGGATATGGTCGATATTCAAATCCAGACCTTTGACGATCAATGACACGCCTTGGGCGTAAGTAAGCTTATCTTTTGGATTGAACTTATCCTGCTTATCGCCGCTTAGTATGCCCAGCTTCTTAAGTTCCGCGATCTTTTGCGCATTCGGATCATTTTGCACATCCTTGAATGCCCATACGGTTTGTCCGAGAGTGAAGAGCATCATCGCAACTAGGGTTACGATCAATAGGGATCTTTTTTTCATGTGGTCACCTCTTTTTTTTATTTGCTATAGCTAATTATTTGACGTTATAAAGCGATGAATGGTTGCAATGATTGTTAAAAAGATGAAAACGAGCCTCGGTTTTGTTGGATCTCGCTCGTTTTTATTCTACAAATAACCATGGTGAAATCATGCTTTATATCTGTATGATCTCGGTATTTCAAATCATTTATCCGATATATGACTTCTTTTTCTGATTACGGATTAGTTTGCTTGTGATTGCTTATTAGGCAATTAATTAATGTCAGATATCTTCCATAGCAAGTGCAGCAGGCAGCGGGAGTATGTCTAGTGCATCTGCTCGAGGTGCCTATGATGCAGTCGTTTGCGAACATGTAGAAGAGCTTGGTATTGGACCATTAAAGTTCATGATCTAAAAAGCTTCACTATATTGTTTAAAATTCGTAATGTTAGGTGTACCATCCTTAAATATCTAAACATATTAATTTCATCCTTTGAAGTAGTTTATCGAAAAATTACCAATCAAGAAGTCTAAGGTCGCTGTGCTGCTCCCTTAAAGGGAGGAGAGGGATTTACAGTTGAATAAATCGCACCAAATTCGCACCATTTTTGTTAGAAAGTCATAATTGCTTAAATGCAATAAAAACGAAAAAAGCCGCAATTCCCTATGCTACAAGGAATTGCGGGCTTTCTATTCGATGATCTGAACAGGGTTCGAACCTGTGACCCCTACCCTGTCAAGATTGAGGCGGTGATTTCCCGAGATTACCTTAAGTGCCCGCAAGCCGCATAAAATAAGGGTTTTTCTAACATGATTATAAATAATGATGACCTCCGATTTCCTTGCATTATTTAGCTTTCGGCACCAGTTTCGGCACCAATTTTCCTGCTGTGTCCTGTTGGCTCGAATAAAACAATTCGCCAAATGCATCCGCTGTATCCTGCTGCATGTGGGGAGTGATATGAGCGTATCTATCAAGCATTTTTACGCTGGACCAGCCCATTCTCTCGGCAATCCTTTTGTTGTTTTCGCGCATCTCCAGCAGCATGACCACATGGGTATGACGTAGATCGTGAAACCTGATTTTTTTCAATGGTTCTTCATCGGGACCTAAGTTTTTATTTGCCAACTCGACTAAACGGCTGAAAGAACGGTTGAGATTCCTTGGAGAAACCGGCGTTCCTAACTGGGTGCAGATCAGAAGGTTATTGTTTTCGTACATTGGACCACTTTTTAATTTCTCCATTTTCGTGCGGCTAATAAGCTTTTCTAATTTAGAGCATGTAACTCTATCTACGCCAATAGAGCGGTGTCCTGCTTTTGTTTTTGTTCCGGGTTCAATTTCTTTTCCTTTGTGATCAAGCGTTTGATGAACTGACATTGATCTAGAATTAAAATTCATGTCGGTTTCTTCTACACCTAATATTTCTCCTTGCCGCATACCTAGCGTAATTGCGAGAAGGAAAGCATGGTAGTATCGATCCGTTTCAGCAACCTTCAAGAAGCGATGCGCTTCCTCGTTAGTCCAAAACAACATTACGTTTACATCGGCCTCAGGAGTCTCCACAAAGTCAGCCGGGTTCTTTGTTATCGCTCCCCAGCTGACAGCTTTCTTAAGCGCGGCTTTGATAAGTGTATGGCATTTCCTTTGGTTATCTCCGCATAGACGTTCTGTTTCTTTCCAATCCAAGTAAGTTGATTCTATTTTTTTTGGAGTTATTTCAGAAAGCATTAGATTACCGAGGCTTGGAACGATGTGATCGTCTATAAGCCACATGTATGTAGATTTGGTTGCGGGTTTTATTTTTTGTTTACCGCGTAACCAGTCGTTTAGAAGGTCCTTGAATAGCTGTTTCGAGGCATTCACATCAAGACCCTTGTCCATTTCTGCTAGTAATACTCGTTGCGCCGCTTCTGCTTCCTTCTTCGTCCTAAAACCGCGACGTTTAATTCTTTCACGCTCGCCATTATTGGGAACTTCAATTGTAAAGTACCATGGATTCTTTTTTCTTGATTCATCTTTAGTAACGGCCACGGTTATTCACCAGCCTTGTATTCGATTAGTTCGCTAACGTCTTTGACCTTTAGAGCAACAGCGATCTTCTCCAAGTTCTCAGGCGACCATGCTTTTGATTTATTATCAGCCATATCTAAGATTGTAGGGTATCTAACACCAGTAAGCTTTGAAAGCTGATTAGCATTTAAATGACGATCATGCATCAATTCATTAATTCTTAATCTAAACATTTCATCATCTCCTTGATATCATTCTATACGATTTTCAAAAGTAAATCAACGAATATCGTAATATATATTACGAATATCGTTGACAATATAACGAAAATCGTATATAATAAGAATATAAGGAAGGAGGTGAGAACAAGATGGCCAAAAAGAAAAAGAAACAGCAAGTTGATAATCGAGCAGTAATCATCACGCTAGTGAGTGCAATCATTAGCTTGATAAACTCGACAATCGCCCTCATCATCACGCTCCACCACTAAGTTGAGTCCCGAAAGCCTTGGCTCCGAAAGGAGCCTTGGTCTAGGGGATGGTGAAATATAAGGGTGCTGTTTCTTTCTCTAAAAAAATTATAGCACAAAGGGGATGGAAATATGAAATCGTCCAAAATATTGACAGCTGCCGTTATTATCAGCATCGCATCTTTGGTCATTAGTCTCGTAGCCCTTACAATTACGTTGTTTAAATAATCGCCTGATGAGCGCTGCTGCGCCTTGGGCCTGTCGCGGAACAGGTCGAAACCATATCGTTGTTTTTAACGGTATGGTCGCGAAACTCCGACAAGGAATAATTATAGAAGTTGAAGAATTAAAAAGAAACAGTTCGACATTAAGTTAACGGGCATAATAGTTGATGAAGAAAGGTTCGCGATATAAAATAAATATGAAAGTATTGCAGGATAATAAACCTATACCTGGTTCAATAATTAAGAGACAAGGAAACATTTCTGGAAGGAATGATTGTAAATTAATATGAGTAAATCAATGCAGCGGATTAACCAATTTAGAGACGAGCGCAACTGGCGGCAATTTCATAATGAAAAAGATCTAGCTATTTCCATCTCTTTAGAAGCAAGTGAATTATTAGAGCTTTTTCAATGGAAAACATCCGAAGAATCCAAGGGAAATCCTGAGCGACTCAAAGAAGAACTCGCAGATGTGTTAATCTACTCTTATATGATGGCTGATAATCTAGGATTTGATATTGATGAAATCATCGCTGAAAAACTAATTAAAAATGCCCGAAAATATCCAATTACCGAAAGCTTTGGTCAAAAAAATAAATATACCGAATTGGATAAGGTGGATTAATTAATGACTAAGTACAACAGTATAACACTGAAAATCAACAATAAAGTATTGGAAGGTTTTGAAAAACTTCGTCTACCTGAACAAAAAGTTCTTACAGACGGCAATGTCGTTTATATCTACAAAAGTTCAAAGACGAAAAAGATTTATATTGGACAAACGAAACAATTTCTTGTGAGGAATAAGCAACACTATAATGGTAAAGTTCAAACGTTTAATATAGCAGATTTTGACCAAGTAATTATTCTTATTTCATCTTATTTTAACGGCTCAGCCTTAGATGATGTCGAAAGCCAGTTGATAACCTATTTTATGGCTGACAATCCAAAAGCAAAAAAACAGCTGGTTCAATATGATATTGAAGAGATTATTAATCGAACCAATGGCAACAGCGTCAGTGACTACCGAGAACGAGAAAAGGTTGCTTCAGAAGTCATTTTGCCTTTTTGGGAAAATGAACTATACCCTAATGGATGGGTAAGCACACCAACATTAGATGAGTTGCGTAACGGAGAACTGGTCAAATATAGCCCAATTAAAGAATTAACAATTCAGCAAATGGACTTTCTTAAAGAGGTTCACTCTAATCCAGATAAGAGCTTTGTGATTAATGGCGATGCAGGGACTGGCAAAACCGTATTGCTGACTCATTTGGTCGCTATGCTATTGAAAGAAAAACCTAATCAGCGTATAGCAGTCGTTTTGCAACCAAATTGGATTAAAACGGCAAAGGATATCTTTAGAGTATATGGAATGAATAATAGTAACCTGGCACTTGCTAGCTCGACACAGTTGATTAATTCCGATGAAAATTATGATGTTGTAATTGTTGATGAATCTCACAAACTTTCTAGAAAATTTCCTAAACAAATGGATACTTTCAATAAAGTGTATAAGGGCAGATTTGCCCAAGATGATAATCACTTAGAGGCTTTGAAAAAAATAGGTACTCAAATCGTATTAATGTATGACGTATTGCAAGCTATTCGCCCTGCCAATATGACACGTGGGCAATTCAATGAAGCAACCAAAAACTTTGAAAAGCGATACCTAACAACGCAATTTAGAATCCAAGCTCCAGTAGGAAAGAATTATTCGTCAGAAGACTACGTAAATGGTATAAAATATCTTTTGTATAAGGATACAGGTCTATTAAAACAGACGAATTTTAACTCAGAATTTGACAGAGCTGTGTTCCAAGATAGTGATATTGATGCTTATTTTGGATATTTTGAAACAGAACCTTTACATAATTTGATTGATTGGGTAGAAGAAGATAGAAATTTCAATCCTGAACATATAAATCGCGTGATAGGTGGTTTAGTCGAACCTTGGAAGCAAGCTGATGGCAAAGACCCGTTGATTACTCATTGGCACGAAGGCAATATCAAACGAAGATGGAATTCCACTCAAGTAAATTGGGTTAATTCAGAAGATGCCGATGCTGAGGATCAGATTGGCTCTGTCTTTGCAGTTCAGGGAATCGATTTGAATAGAGTAGGCGTTTTAGTCGGAAATGATCTTCAAGTCGACGCACAGGGCAGGTTATTCGGCAATCCAGACAATTTCCATAATGTAAACGGGAAGTTCTCCAAAGACGATGAAAACCTAGAAAATGCACAAGAGTTTACCTTATTTGTATTGAATATTTACTATATTCTGATGACTAGAGGAGTTGACGGAATTCGGCTAGGATTCTGGAAGAATGATGCATTCAAAAAGTATTTGAAAGAGATATTGGAGATCAATAAAGAGACGATCGCTGTTTAAGCTAGCTTGAATGTTAGTTGATGATCGAAAATAAAATTAAAGTTCTAACTAATGAATGTGTATCATCGGCATAGATACTTTATTAATCGGTTTAAAATTTCAATCATTTGTTAATCTTGGTTCATAAATGGTAATTTAAAGTAAAAGGCTCCAAATCTTGTCATGTGAATGCCACCAATATATGAAAGCACTAAACGATAACAGTGTAGTTGATGCAAAGTTATCTGGAGGTGATCCATATCTAACGGCAGGCGCTCAATTTTACGACGAGAACGAATGTTTGGTCTATCAGCTTGTAAGTGGACACCAAAAACCGATATGTCTCAGAATCGATTCTAGAGCGTCTGACAGGTTGTTTCGAAAGAGCCTTTTTTAATTTTCATGAGAGTCTATTCTTTTATGCCGAATCTTCCAGCGTGGATTCAGCGACGACTCAGCCGGCTTCGCAGGTTCGGTTGGCTACCGAATACAATGATGAGGGGGAAGACCTTCATCCTCGTAACACAGCCTGCGGGCATAACTAGCCTTATTCCAAGGGAGCCTAACGGCTCTCTTTTTCGTTACGCCGATCCTGCAATTCGGTATGGTTCTGACATTTCCAGCCGCATTGTTTGCTTTTACTCACTCCTTGCCACTGACTACAGGTGTAAGGTTCGGCTCGTAGTGGCTGTGACATGCCGAAGTAAATGTCATTTCTTTACCCTTGAATATCGAACAAATGTTCGCATATAATAAGAACATCAATCAATGAGGGACGGTGTTCTATATGACGACAGGATCAAGAAAAAAACTTGAAGGCAATGGGATGTGGGAAAGCAGCAGGATGATGCTACCTGAACATAAGGTACGGATAAATCAACTTGCTGAAGAAGAGAAGAAGCGCCAGCGCATCGAACTTGATGAGCAAGAGTGGGCAATCATCTCGCAGCTCGTTGAAGCATCGCTAAAGCATCGGCAACTTATCAAGCTTCTTATGTTTCATGAAACTGAGGAATTAGAAGTCTCTGGTGTGGTTGATCGCGTGGACCAGCTCCAAAATCGCTTTATGGTTGATGGTGAATGGTTCATGATTCGCGACATTGAGGGCGCCAGCCTTGAGCATTGATCGTCAAAAACTGGTCGAGCATCTTGAAGGCAAGGCAGAGGAGCTGCGGCTCAAGATCGAAAGCTTTGACGAAGCAAAAGGAATTGATAGCGGCATGGTCTTAATGTGGCTTGCGAAGAAGATCGTTCTGACTCATTTGTTGAACGATTTGTATAACGGTGAATTTGATAAAGGATAATTATCAACTATGTCGAATTGCTCTTTGAAAAGGGAGGCGGTTCGTGTTGAATATTGATGATTATTTGGAACTGGTCGTTGTATTGGAGCTCGATACAATGGCGAAGCATGAAGGCTTTCTGGAAGGCGTGGGAGCCGATCATGTAAAGATTTCGAACGGTACAGAGGTTTGGGTTATTCCGAAGAATGAAATCGTTAAGGTCACACCAATTCAACCCAAACGTTTTATTGGCAAATAATTCGTAAGAGCCGCTTAGCGAACCTTAATTCGCCAGCGGCTCTCATGTGTCAAGCTGAATCCATGTTTGTTTAAACATGCTAGCCTATTTTGAAATTCTTTGAGTTTTCGATCAGTTGATCGAACATAGCGGGGAAAGCATGATTCCACATCATGTACATAATCGCTGCTGTTAATGCTAAGACAGCTGCTGCGGTAAATAAACGCCTCATAAAACGATTCTGTATAAAATTCACTGTATCCATTTTATCCCTCCTTTGTACCTAGTACTTTCGACACCAAAAGAGGGATTTCCTTCCTAATCGAGAATTATGAATTATAAAGGGGGTGGAAAAAAGTATGAGTTTTAATTTTCCGGATATCAGAAAGAATGTTGATGCAATAGGTGCTATGAATATGCAAATAAAGTTTAAAGATGATGCTGATACAATTGCGGAACATCTGATTCAAGCAGCTAATGATTACAATAGGAACCTTGATGACCAACATGAAGTAGGTGTTATGCTCGCTTCATTTGGTCAAACAATTACTGTTAACATTACAGGAATTGGATACCAAGGCGAAAAACTTATTAAATTTAAAGGTCACTTGGCGGATAGTGGTTCACCAGTTGAACTTTTGCAGCATGTAAGCCAAATCAACTTTTTACTTGTATCTTTGCCTAAACAAGAACCCGAACAGCCGAAAAAAACAATTGGATTTATTCAAGAATGATTTTTAAAAAAACTAATCGTAGTACTTTATTTTAAAGTCGCTCAAAGAGCGGCTTTTATTTTGGTCAAAATTGAATTAAACAAGAGAGTAGAATTGGGAACGTATGTTAGGAGCAATTTGTGGTTTATTTTCTTAAAAGAAAGTTTGACTACAAAATATGGCAACGATATAATGACCTTGTTCTTACTCCAAAGTGACAAAGTACGTATGCTTTAAATATAAATGCGCGTCCTACGCGCTTCCATGCCTTTAGTGAGGAGCGCAGCGACCTCATGCTTTTATACCTGCTCTATCTTATATCATTAACAAGAGCCGCCCTTATATGGTGCGGCTTTTTTTGTTGCCTAGAAAGTAGGTTTATGCTGATGAAGATGCAACGTTTATCCATGTTCTCTATATTCCTCACAATGTTCTTATACATCGATGTGGTGCCGATCAGAGACGTCCCAAGCAATTACGTGCTGGCTGATAGGACTGAGCCAAAGCGCAAGGAAGATGTAGCTGCACATGGCTAAGTGGGCCTCGCCAATGCAGGATAAGAAGCCAACGTCTAGTAGGCCAGAGATCCAGACGATCAGCGTCACGTTTAAGTGCGGACATGAGGGCGAGCGAAGAGAAATCGTTTATCCTCATGTGGGCATTTCGCATACGCTTAGCTGGATCAATAATAACGTGAAGTGTGGAGACTGCTATAGGAAAATGTAACAGTTTGGGGACAAGCAACAAAATTAAATCAGAGGTTAAAAGCGTTTTGGAGGTTTGTTAAAAAGGAGGGTTTTTAACGTTTAATTATTTTATTTAGCATTTATGATGAAGATGAGGTAGCAACAATATGCCATCCTCATCCCTCTGATTAATGGCTACATTAGCCTACGAACCAGACGATGATGATTGTTACGAAACCAATCTTTACAGTTACACTGTACATGCCTTTTTTCGCCTCCTTCATGCTGAGACGTGGTTAATGTATATGAAAATTGATTCAATTTGATTCAAAAAATAAAAAAATGGGTCCCTCTGGACTTTGAAACAACTGCGGGTACGCGTGAGCCCGATTTTCAACTAGTTTTAAATCCTGAAAGCTCCTTCCGCTTCCGAATCAAGCGGCCTGATATTGATAGGCTTCGATAATCGGCTTCATTAAAGTTGATAGATTTCATTGATGGGCAGGATTGGACATTAACGGAAGTGAGGTGCCGACGATGGCAAAGAAAAAGACGGAAGCCGTAACGACTATCAACGATAGCATAATTCAAACAGGCGAGCTGGCCGCCATCGTCGGAAAGTCGGATCGCTGGGTTAGGCAGCTTGTCACTGAAGGCGTGCTTAAACCGGTTAGTCGAGGAAAATTCGTACTCGGTCAAGCCATTCGGGATTACATGGAGAACTTGCTGGGCGGCAAAGAAGATAGCAAGAAGCCGAAGCTGATCGATTACAAGACTGAGCATGAAAAGACCAAAGCGGAGAAGTCCGCGCTTGAGCTGGAACAGATGAAAGGGAATCTGCATGCAGCTGCCGATGTCGAGAGGTTACTATCCGATTTAATTCTAACGACTAAGTCCCGGCTGCTAGGTGTGCCGAGCAGAATTGCAACGGAGTGTGACAACGAGCCAGCCGATGTTGTGGAAGCCGTTGTCCGCCGTGAGATTGAAACGGCTTTGTCATCGCTGGCAAAGTACACCCCGGATAAGATTGGGGGCGAGTTAGTCCATGGTAGTCCGGAAGACAGTTGATTTATTTACTAAAGCTAACCGGCAGTGGGAACCGAAGCGCCGTCTTAGCGTGTCAGAATGGGCAGACCAAAACCGCGTGCTGACAACAGAGAGCAGCGCGGAGGCAGGGCCGTGGCGTACGTCTCGAGCAGAGTACCAGCGTGAGATTATGAATTCAATTGAGCACTGGGAAGAAGTCGTTATTATGGCTTCAGCTCAGGTCGGCAAGACGGAATTCTTGTTGAACGTCACTGGCTCATATATCGATCAGGACCCTTGTCCGATCATGCACGTTCTACCGAACGAGGATTTGATTCAGGCTTATTCGAAGAAGCGGCTTACTCCAATGATCAATAATAGCGAAGTGCTTCGAAATAAGATCGGTGTCGCCAAATCTCGCGACAGCGGGAACACGATTGAAGAAAAGTCCTTTCCTGGCGGATACGTGACGATTGTCGGGGCAAATGCTCCTTCGGGATTGTCATCTAGGCCTGTTCAAATTGTGCTATGTGATGAAGTGGATCGGTTTCCAGTTTCAGCAGGCAAAGAGGGTGACCCTATTTCCCTAGCGACTGCCCGGACGAAGACGTTTCGTCACAAGCGACGTCATTTGTTTGTCTCAACGCCAGTAGATAAGGAAACATCACGAATCAACCAGCTCTACGAAGATAGCACAATGGAACAATGGTGCCTTCCTTGCCCGCATTGCAAGGAGCTGCAGGCGCTGCGCTTTAAGGATGGTATCGTTTATGAGCATTATGTTTCAGAAAGCGGCGAAATAGTCGTAACAAAGGCTGAGCATCGCTGTGTTTACTGTGGCGTGCTTGGCACAGAGAAGGAATGGAAGCGCGGTGAGGGTGCTTGGATCGCTCGAAAAGAGCACACTAGCCGGCGCGGCTTCCACATAAATCAGCTTTCCAGCCCGTGGTCAGATTGGCGCGAGGTTGCGAAAGCTTTTTTAGTTGCAAAAAGGGAAGGCGTAGACAAGCTAAAAGTTTTTGTAAATACTGTCCTCGGCGAGCCTTGGGAGACAAATCAAAAAGGCGTTAATGAGAAGACGCTGGCAGCTCGCCGTGAACCATATTACGAAGTTCCTGCTGATGTAAAAGTTATAACGGCAGCCATTGATACGCAGGATGACCGCTTTGAAATCGAGGTCAAAGGCTGGGGCGCTGGTAAAGAATCGTGGGGAATTGAATACCACCGGATTTACGGCAACCTAGACAAACCGGATATATGGCGCGAGCTTGATGAATTCTTGTGCCGCTCATGGATCGGAGAGAATGGTCGTGAATATCGAATCATTGGCGCGTGCATGGACTCCGGTGGACACTACACGAAAGAGGTTTACGAGTTCACGCGGCCAAGGAACTACCGCCATATCTATGCGATAAAAGGGCAAGGTATCAGTGCGAAAACAGCCAAAGAGGTCCCATTTATTCATAAAAAAAGCAAGACACAGCTTGAGGGTGCCGCGCTCTGGATCCTTGGCGTTGATGACGGTAAGGTCAAGGTGTTTGACAGCTTAAACGTGCAAGAACCTGGTCCTTTGTATTGTCATTTCCCCGGAGAAGACAGAGGTTATTCTGAAGAATATTTCCTTGGATTGACTGCTGAAGTACCGGTTTATCAAATGATTAGCGGGCAAAAGTACAAGACATGGAAAAAGGTAAGGGACCGTAATGAACCGTTTGACTTAGCAGTTTACAATCGGGCGGTTATTGAAATCCTTCGACCTAATCTTTCGCTGCCCGTTGAGCGACAGCCGAACGGTCCGAAAGTCGTACCAGGCGGAACGGTGGTCGGAAAGAAACGACGCAAGCAAGGCGTATCAAGCAGCATCTAATTTGCATGAAGGGGGGTGAAAGGGAAAATGCCAAGAATGACACTTGCAGAAGCTCAAGCTATGTATAAATTATGGACCGATGCGGAGATCGCGCTTGCGACTGGTCAATCATACAGCATTGCCGGCCGATCATTAACGCGAGTAGATATGAGCACGGTTCTCGAACGTAAAAAATATTACGGTCGTATGTGTAATGAATTGGAATCTGGCAGACGGCGCTCTAAAGTGCGCAGCATTACCCCGTTTGATCTATGAATGCAATGGATCGCATGATTGGGCTAGTCGCTCCCAGCTGGGCGGAGAAGCGTGCAGCAGCGCGTTCAGAAACGGCCCGTCACGAAGCCGTAAAGAATGTACTTTCCGGTTATGGAAAAGGCTACGGCCGTCATGGCGCGAGCCAGACAAAGAAGTCAATGGTGATGTGGCAAACGTCTGCAGGTGACGCTGATGCAGATATTCATCATAATTTGGAGCAGCTTCGGACTAGGGCGCGAGATTTGCATATGGGATCGGATATTGTAGCAGCAGCGCACAAAGGGTTGCGAACAAATATTGTCGGTACCGGACTAAAGCTAAAGCCTGCATTCGATTCCAAATACCTGAAGCTCAGCAAGAGCCAAGAGAAAAAGCTTCGCGATAGCATTTATCGGGAGTGGTCCATGTGGGCAGAAACAACCAAATGTGACGCTGCGGGACTTAATGATTTTTATGAGCTCCAGTCGTTAGCCTTTATATCTTCGCTCATGAGTGGAGATGTGTTCGGCTTACTGCCGATGCTGCCACGTAAGCATTCCGTTTATGACCTGAGAATTAACATTGTTGAAGCTGATCGATGTGACACGCCGCAAGCGGCCGCGCTTTTGAAACCAGAACTCATCCAATCGGGGGTTGAGGTGGATGATGACGGCATGGTCGTCGCATATCACTTTTCCAATCAACATCCGGGAAGCGACACGACCGCAGTTTCACCGAAGGACTGGGTTAGGGTTGAGAAGTACGGCGAAATTACGGGACGGCTCAATGTCATTCATTTGTTTGAAGCGGAGAGACCGGGGCAGCGCAGGGGGATCCCTGTTATTTCACCGATTATTGAATCGCTGAAGCAACTCGACCAGTACACAGAGGCGGAGCTGATGGCTGCAGTTATTGCGGCCATGTACACCGTATTCGTAAAGACTCCGTCCGAGGATGATGACTATATGCACGGCATGGAGTCTCCTGAGACAGACAACCAATATCAGGAACCGATACCCGGTACCGGTGGCGATAATGTCAAGATGGGGCGCGGGGCGATCGTCTATCTGGATCCCGGCGAGGAAGTACAGTTTGCTAATCCTACTCGACCGAATCCGGATTACGTGGGCTTCGTCAATGCACTGCTGCGGCAGATATCGGCGGCGTTAGAATTGCCGTTCGAAATATTAACCAAGCAATTCACATCATCGTATTCCGCGAGCCGTGGGGCGCTGCTTGAGGCTTGGAAGATGTATCGCATGCGTCGATCATGGTTGTCGAAATCTTTTTGCCAGCCTATCTATGAAGAATGGTTTGTTGAGGCGGTCACTAAAGGCCGTATTGACGCGCCGGGCATCTTTGATGATCCGGCTATTTTCCATGCCTACACACGGGCGGAATGGCACGGCCCAAGCCAAGGGCTGCTTGATCCAACGAAGGAAGTCGACGCTGCAGTTACACGCATCGAAAATAACTTCTCGACGGCTGAGCGCGAAACGGCTGAGCTTACAGGCGGTTCATGGGAACAAAATATTGAGCAGCGTGCATATGAAAAAACGCGTTTGGCTGATCTCGGTCTATCTAGTGTCGGTGCCGAGACGCAACAACAAGCAGCGGAAAAAGACGGCTCGGAGGGGGGTGAAGAAGATAATGCCGAAAAAGATCAAGCTTAACGGCACGGTTGTTGGAGATAGCGAAGCATGGATTTACGACTGGTTTGGTATCCCCACGATTAGTCCGGGAGCTGTGTCCAGATCGCTAGAGGACGCGGGGGATGAAGAGCTAGAAGTCCATATTAATTCCGGTGGAGGCTCCGTATTTGCTGGCTCTGAGATTTACACCATGTTAAAGGAACATACAGCGAACATCGTCGTAAAAATCACCGGACTTGCAGCAAGCGCAGCGTCATTTATTGCAATGGCAGGCGACAAGGTTATGATTTCACCTTCCGCTCAAATCATGATTCATAACGCGTCTACCAGCGCTTGGGGAGACAAGGGAGTCATGGAGCAAGGACGCGGGATGCTCAGTAGTACGGATGAAGCAATCGCGAATGTGTACGCCATTAAAACGGGAATGAAGCATGACGAGCTTTTAACGATGATGAATAAGGAAACCTGGCTTAATGCGCAGGAGGCGCAAAGACTTGGGTTTGCAGATGAAGTCATGTTTAGCGAGAGCGAGCCTGCAGTGAAAAATAGCATCTCTTTAGGGGCAGTGCTGCCGCCGGAAGTGATTGATAAGATCCGGAATGAGATTTTGAAGAATCAAGGAATCGAGGGTTTGAATTTATCGAAAGCGACGGCCGGTACGATTTCGAACCATGTTATTACGCCAGCTGTTCAACCAAACCATCCAAACGAAAACGAGGAGGGCGAAACGCCGATGAATTTTGCTGAATTGAAAGAGAAACACCCGAACCTAGTCAATGAAATTATGACGCAGGCGATTAATACGGAGCGCAGCCGAATTGCCGCACTAAATGATATGGCTGGAGCTCCAGGAGCTGCGGCATTTATCAAAGATGCGATTGCAAACGGAGAAACTGCCGGAGATGTAGCCATGAAGATTGTGAAAGCTTCTGCGGAACGTATCTCCCAAGAAGGCGATGATCGTCATAAGGATGCTCAGAACAGCGGGGCCGCAGCGGTCGTAACGCAACAGCCAGCCGATCAAGCTGCGAAAGATGCGGAAGAAGAAGATGAATCTGTACAGAATATGATCAATTACGCACAGGATCTGATCAATAAAAAAGGAGGTCGAGGCTAATGCCAGCTTATGAAAGCCAGAAGTATGACGATTTGTTTGCAGGGAATGTAAAGCCGCCAACTGCCATTGCCATTATTGTGAAGTCCGGCTCCGGATTACTTACACGCGGTACGGTACTAGGTAAGGTTTCACAATTAGCACAATCTGATCTATATGCAGGAACGCCGATCACAGCTCCTGTTAACTCCACAAAGACGGACGGGTCAGAAGCTCCGTATGTTGTTCTAGCTGACGTTGAGATTGACGCAACATCCAAAGATGTTCGCGCAGTCGGCTACACAGACGGCGAGTATAATCGCGATGCCCTTAAATTCGGTGGAACGGACACAGTCGCTACGCATGAAACAGCTCTTCGCAAGATCGGCATCATCACAAAACGAGTAGTTAAATAAGGAGGCTAATTCAATGCCAAGAGACATTTATTCATTCCCACATCTATTTCGCGTGGTAGAGGCACTTCCTAATGCCAGCACGTACATTCTGGATCAATTCTTTTCGGAGGGGGAGACATTTGAAACCGATGAAATTGAAATCCAAACGAAAAAAGGGCACAAGCCTATTGCACCTTATGTAAACGAGCTGCTTCCTGGTAAGGTCGTGCTGCGAACTGGTTTTACGGCGCAACAGTACAAGCCTGCTCTGGTTAAACCAATGCGTGTCATTACAAGTATTGATCTTAAAGTTCGTCAAGCTGGTGAGAGCCTGTACAATCCTGATAATCCAGCAGTGCGCGCTCAAAAGCTACTTGCTAAGGATGTTGTTGAATTGGTGGATACCATTACGCAACGCCGAGGTGAGATGGCTTCAAGCTTGATGTTTACGGGTAAGGTCGTTCAAACCGGCGAAGGCGTAAGCCAAGAATTGGATTATGACTTTGATAATATCTATACATTGTCGGGTTCGGATCTATTCTCGAGTCCTGACGCAGATGTTCAAGGCATTCTTGCCGGCATTAAGCAGGATGTTATGACAAAAAGTGGCCGTACTCCTCGTAAAATTTTCACGACATTCACTGTCGGTGAAACAATTATGCGACACCCAAAAGTAATAGAGATTGCGAAGATTAATAACAATGCGGTTATTAATGTCGGGAATCTCAATCAAGAGCTGCTTCCGGATGGTGTAACGTATCACGGTTACCTACAGCAAATCGACCTTCATGTATATAGCCTTACTGCTAGCTATACCAATGAAAATGGCGTTGAGACGAGCTTTGTTCCAGCTGGCACGCTTGCCATGCTGCCTGATGGCAAACCGTTTGAATTTGCCTATGGTGCAAACTTGATTATGGGTGACAATGGCGCATTCCAATATGTAAAAGCACAGATTACGCCGCAATCATGGACGACCAAAGAGCCAGCTGCGCGTTACTTGCAGATGCTATCCCGTCCGTTCCCAATTCCTGCAGATGTGAACGGTTGGGCAGTAGCGAAAGTACTATAGAGAGGAGTGATGAACATGGTTAAAGCATTAGGCAAAGTATTGCATAACGGCGTTTCTTACCGTGCAGGTGATGTCATCAAAGACATATCTGACGATGAAGCAAAACGCCTTGTTAATCTGGATGTAGCTGAACAAATCGAAGGTAATGATTTCGATGAAGAAAAAGCGTTAACGCCGGAAGAGTTTGGAGCATTGAAGGCCGATGAGCAGAAGGATGAGCTTCGGGCCTTGGAAATCGATCCGGAAGCAAACGCCGCCGATCGTCTCAAGCAGTACGTAGCTTGGTATGATTCCTTAGAGGGATAGTCATGAACTTTCGCGATCAACTAAAACTTGATGTTCAGCGAACGTTTATAAACCCGAATGAATTTGCCACCATTCATACGATAAACGGCGTACAGATTAAGGCAGTATTATCTGAAGCGACTGACAACACGCACCCTCTTGCATACGCGGAGGGTGTTTCGTTTGTCCGAAAACAAGCTCATTTTGATGCTTCTGAATTTGATATAGCGTTTGATGGTATCCCGCGTGAAGGTGTACGCCTTACATTGGACGGTGTCGCGTATACCGTTGTCAAATCATCGGATGACTGCGGAATCTATGCAGTAACGCTGGAGGCGAATGTCGATTGAAGGCAGAGGGCATGCGGGAAGCTGTGAAGGTTGTGAAGGCATTAAAGGAACGCATGGACGAGGTTTCTTCAAAGGCCCTTAACCGCGTTGGCGAGGGCGTCATGACGGAGGCTAATCGCAAGGTTCGGGAGACATACCAAATCAAAGCGTCAGAGGTAAAGGGCGCTTTGAAACTGGTTTATTCCTCGGCATCATCAGGGGAAGTCATCATTAAGGCGAGCGGACCAAACCTGCCCTTGACTCGGTTTAAGTATAGCCCGAAAAGCTGGAACCCTCGGAAACCTAAGCCTGCCAAGGTTGAGGTTAGAAAAGGGGAATCCAAAACAATCAGGTCTGCTTACATCCGTAACACCGGATCGAAAGTCATGGTCATGAAACGGAAATTTCCGTCCGGCCAGAGTGGAGTGAAACGGATAAAGAACCCGCAAGGTCACTATCCGGAATTGCCTGTCGAAGAGCTGCGCAGCCCAGCGATTGCCGTCATGATGAACGCGCCTGAAGTAGTAAAGCATGTGGAGGAACAAGCCGAGGAGCGGATGCATAAGCGTCTGGACCATGAAATAGGGCGGATTTTGAAATGAGGTGACCACGATCTCTACGCCAATTTTATTAAGCGGAGCTATAAAGCGATTTATCGAGCGTGTCATGTCTGATAACGCATCGCAGCAGCCAGCTGTTCATGAATTTTATCTGCCGGAGAAGGGGCTGACGAATCAGAACGTCCCTGAATTCCCTTATATCATCGTTCGGCTGCATAAAGGTGAAACACAGTCAGACGCGCATAAAGTAATCGTTAATCTGTTTTTTGGGACGAAGTCCGAAGATCCAGAAGCGCCAAAAGATGTATTCAACGTAATGGAGCGCGTCAGGCTGGCGCTGCTTAAAAATAGGACACTCGAGAATCAATTTCATCTTGAGATTGATTCGCCTAACGCATACAAATGGGAGTTTTTCGAAGGGCAGCCGAGTCCGGAATTCATCGGCCAGGCTATCACGACTTGGATGCTACCCACAATTACCGAGGAGGTGAATGGATTATGAATGAACAACAATCAGTGGAACTGGAAAAACCGAAAAAAGAAAGAATGCCCAAGACGGATAAGCCGGTACAACAATTGATTTATATCGGTCCGAACCTGCCAGGCGGACGCCTATCACAAAACACAGTGTTTCGCGGCGGGCTGCCGGTATATCTTAGCGACTTGCTAGAGCAGCATCCTAGCATCAAGGATTTAATTGTCCCCGTTGCCGAAACAGCAGCGACACAAGCAAAAGCACAATTGTCCGGTACGGCGGAATACATTGCATATCAAAATCTCATGACATTGAGAGGATAGGGGGCCAACATGGCACACGGCGTTACAGTAAATGAGCAAGCAACATCGGTTGTATCCCCGGCACAGGTCGCGTCTGCGATTCCTGTTGTCGTTGGTACAGCTCCAATTAATATGAGCAAGCTAGTAAGCCTTCCGGTAAACGTTCCGATTTTGGCATATTCGTTCGCGGAAGCGGTTGAAGCACTTGGTTACTCGGATGATTTCGCATCTTATAGCCTGTGTGAGTTTATGGATTCACATTTCAGGCTATTCGGATTGTCTCCTGTAATCTTTATTAACGTGCTAAACCCTGCGGACCACAAAACAACTGTTGCTCCTGCTAGCACACCAGTAACTGCAGGTGTGGTCAAAATTGCAACTAAAGGCGTAATGCTTCCGAGCGTAGTTGTCAAATCCGCAGACGGCGTTACGCCATACGCAAAGGATACGGATTACACCATCGATTTTGACAAGGACGGCAATGTCGTAATCAGCCGCAAGTCAACAGGAACTATTCCGTCGAATGCAACTGCGCTGCAGGTTGGCTATGATCGTCTTAATCCGACCGCTGTTGATTCAGCTGATATTATTGGCGGCGTTGATGGTGTTACCGGCAACCTTACGGGCTTGGAGCTAATCAACCAAGTATTTCCGCGTTTCGGTCTTGTACCAAGCCTTATCGTAGCGCCAGGGCATTCCACTGACCCGACAGTCGCAGCGATCATGGTCGCTAAAGCCGGGAACATTAATGGTCATTTCAAGGCTTTGGCGTTGACGGACGTTCCGGCAACATCGGCGGGAGCGGATCAATACAGTGAGGTCCCGGACTGGAAAAACACCAATAACTATACGTCTACTCGGCAAGTAGCAACGTGGCCTAAAGTGGCACTTGGAGGCAAGCAGTATCATTTATCTACCCAGCTTGCAGGCGTAATTGGTGCGACTGATGCAGCCTATGACGGCGTACCTTATGCATCCCCGTCCAACAAAGCGCTGCAAGCCAATGCCGCTGTACTGGCTGATGGCAAAGAGGTTTATTTGGGTCCCGATCAAGCAGCCTATCTGAACGCTCAGGGCATTGTCACGGCTCTCAACTTTGTCGGCGGGTGGAAAGCTTGGGGCAACATTACCGGCGCTTATCCAGCGAACACGGACGCGAAGGACGCTTTTATTTCGACTCGTCGCATGTTTGACTGGATTTCCAACTCCATCACGCTCACCTATTGGGCGAAAGTGGATGATCCAATTAATAAGCGCTTGATCGAGACCGTGACGGATTCTATTAATATTTGGCTGAATGGGCTGACGTCTACCGGTGCGCTGCTGGGTGGCCGCGTTGAATTTAATGCTTCTGAAAACCCTACGACTGATTTGCTTGGTGGCATAATTCGTTTTCATGTTTACCTGACGCCGCCGGGACCAGCACAAGAAATGAATTTTATTCTGGAGTACGACCCGAGTTATCTCGGTTCGCTATTCGGTTAGGAGCTGACAAATGAAGATAGCTGAAAAAGTAACAGGGTACTCCGTGTACCGTAACGGTTCAGAATTTTTAGGGACTGCAGACGTCGAGCTTCCGTCTTTTGAATCATTGTCAGAGTCAATCAAAGGCGCCGGAATCGCAGGCGAGATTGACAGCCCGACTATTGGCCACTTTGGAGCAGCATCCGTAACCATTAACTGGCGGACAATCGATCCGGCTGCTATATCGCTGCTGGAGCCCAAGCAACATGCATTAGATTTCCGTATTGCGAGTCAGACACTGGATTCTTCTAGTGGACTATACACCAGTGCGCCGACAAAAATTTCGATTCGGGGCATTCCGAAAAACCTCTCGCTCGGCAGCTTGGAAGTCGGAGCTACCACCGGAACAAGTAATGAACTTGAGGTCACATACGTAAAAATTATTGCAGGTGGAAAGACGGTACTAGAGTTAGACAAATTTAACTCTATTTTCATTGTAAATGGCGTTGACTATCTAGCCGCAGAGCGCACAGCTCTCGGAAAATAAGGAGAAATGAACAAATGAGCGAAAATAAGTTTGTGTTAAGCAAGCCAGTTGAATTCGATGGGGAAACGATTTCGGAGCTAGAACTTGATTTTGACAGCCTTACTGGCGACGATATTTTATCGGCAGAGCGGCAATACAATACTTCTGCAGCAAAGACAAAAGACTTTGCTCCAGTAAAAGAAATCTCTAAATCGTACCTTGTTTTTATTGTTGCTCGAGCATCAAAGCAGCCTGCAGAACTTTTAAATAAGTTGTCCGCAAAAGATTTTTCGAAGCTGACTGTAGAGGCACAAAATTTTTTGCTCGGCTAGGATTGGCCGAAGACGGGGGGCTGCTATTGCTGCGAAAGCACGTAGCAGCCCTTTCCTCTTCAATGAGTACTCCAATGCCCTACTTTCTTAGTCTCCCATTATCAGAGCTGCAGGAATGGGCAAAGGCAGTACAGCAGCCGAAAAAGAGGTGACATATGGCTGGTAAAGTATATAAAATTGCGTTTGAGCTCGCGGCCAAGCTAGAAGGGAGTTATACCTCTAACATGACGCGGGCTCTTGCTGATCTTACGGAGCTCGAAGCTAAAGCTCGAGCACTCAATGCGATCCGCCTCTCAGGTGACATGGTGCGGCCGCTGCGGAATGGGCTGCAGGATCTTGAGCGGCATTTCCGAGACATTCGTACAACCTCTATGCCTACCGGAGTGTTTTCAAACATGCTCACCGAGCTTCGGGAGGCGGTTACTAGTTCGCGAGCCCTTGTGCAGAATCTCAGGCAGATCAGCACGATCCGGATGCCAGGTAACATGTTCGGTAACGACATGCGTACCTATCTGCGAGACGTCGAACAGCTTGAACGTCGAATGCGCGATCTACAAAACGCAGGAGGTCCCTCTGGCGGCGGTGGGGGCGGCGGGGAAAGTGATGGAGGTGCTAGAGATGGTGCAGCCGGGCGAGGTGGAGCATTAGCCGGTGGTGCTGCTGTGGCAGCTGGGATCGGGGTAGCAGCGGTTGCCGGTGTAGGTCTTGCTGGCGCTGCTGTTTATTCTTTTGCCGACGAATATAGTACGGCCATGGCACAAATCCAAGCGTCAACGGGTGCAACCGAGGGCGAAATGGGTGATTTCGGCAACATTGCCAAGAACATATATAACCAAGCAATTGGCGAGAATTTCTATGACATTGCCGAATCAATGAGTCTAGTGGAACAGGTCACCCAGCAATCAGGGGCTGCGTTGGAGTCGACAACAAAGAACGCTATCGCTTTTCGGGATACATTTGGTGAGGATGTTACTGAATCTGTCAAAGCCGCTGACACGATGATGAAAAATTTTGGTGTGACAAGCGACGAAGCGTATAACCTTCTCGCCCAAGGTGCTCAAAATGGTTTGAACAAATCAAATGAACTGCTAGATTCAGCGAATGAGTACGCTCCGCACTTTGCAACACTGGGCTTCTCGGCTGCAGATATGTTTGATACGTTCGGTGCTGGCCTTGAGGCGGGAGCTTTTAACTTGGACAAGGTCGGGGATGCGGTAAAGGAATTTAACATCCGATCGAAAGACATGTCCAAAACTTCTGTTGATGCTTATCAAGCGCTTGGGATGAATGCAGAGGAAATGTCTGCTACATTTGCTGCAGGTGGTCCAGCGGCACAAAAAGCATTTCAGACAGTTGCGGCAGCTATTAGCGCAGTTGAAGACCCTGTCAAAAAGAATGCGATCGGTGTCGGATTGTTTGGTACGCAATTCGAGGACTTGGAAGCTGGAGTAATCGAGGCTATGGGAACAGCTCGAAGCCAATTTGACATAACCAAAGACAGCATGGGCGAAATCACGAAGGTTAAGTATGATACGATCGGCAAGGCTTTTCAGGGTATTGGCAGGCAACTTCAGACGGGCATCTTGCTTCCAATCTCAAATGCCGCGCTTCCTTTGCTCGAAAAGCTAAGTGGGTGGTTACAAAATATAATGCCAGTCGTTCAGAAAACTTTCGGGAAAGTCGGTCACGTCATCACGGAAGCCTTTGAAAATGTACGATGGCTTTTCGAAAATGGTTTTGATGGAGAAATGAAAGGCGTAGTCATGAATTATATGGACGCTCTTGGCATTGATGCAAAGACTCAAGATCAGATCATTGAAGGCATTTTGCGAGTTTTCGATCAATTGAAAAGTAATTTTTTAGCAGGTTGGAGCGTTATTCTCCCACACATTAAAACGATTTTTGGTTCTGTAGGGAAAGTGGTCATGCAGTTGGTACCCATATTGGCGAAAATTGTGATGACTTTTTATGCGGTAGCTGCGAAAATCATTCAAGCTTTATTACCGGTTGTCACTTATATCATGGGCAAACTGTTTCCTGTCCTTGCGAAAATATTTAGCTTCCTGGCTAATGAGGTGATGCCTCAAATTTCCGCGGTTATTGGTGCTATCTTACCCAAAATCACAATGGTAGGAGATAAGATTGCAGAACTTTTTACTGCGATATGGGGTATTATCAAACCGATTGTAGATGGTATTTTCGATGCGTTCAATTATGTATTCCCGATCATACAGTCCATCGTATCGAATGCAATAACAGCAATCGGCGGTGTGCTTAATGGTCTATTTGATGTTTTAGGCGGCATCATCGACTTTATTACCGGGGTATTTACGGGCAATTGGAGCAAGGCATGGGAAGGTGTTCGGAGTGTATTTGAGGGCATTTTTAATGCACTCGGATCTGTTCTAACATTTCCGATCAACCTCGCAATCGATGCGATTAATGCTGCCATTCGAGGGATCAACAAAGTAAGTATTGATGTGCCGGATTGGGTGCCGGGTATTGGGGGCGAATCCTTCGGCGTTAGTATTCCTGAGATTCCGAAAATCGGCGGGTATGCAGATGGTGGATACGTTACGCAGCCGGAGCTCGCATGGGTTGGAGAAGGCAAATCGAACGAGTGGATAATTCCCGAGAACAACAGCCAGCGAAGCAAGGATTTATGGCAGTCAGCGGGTTCCTCTATGGGGCTGACCTCACAGGGCGGCGGAGACACCTATCAAGTGTCTTATAGCCCGCAAATCATCATTCAAGGAAACGCGGACGAACAAACCATGCAACGTGCAATATCAACCGGTCATGATGATTTCGAACGGCGGATGAATGCATTTACAACACAGCAAAGGCGGGTGAGTATGGGGTGACATATATGACTACACAAGGCGACACATGGGATATGATCGCATTCAAGATATACGGAAACGCGACAATGGTACCCCTGCTCATCAACGCCAACGGGCAGTATGCTGATACGGTCATATTCTCGGCAGGGTTGCAGTTACAAGTCCCGCCTGCGCCCGAGGAATTACCTAGTGACCTGCCGCCGTGGAGGAGATAGATAAATGCAGATCGCTCGCAGAGCTGCGGTATTAATCAAGTACAATGGCAAGGATATCAGCGCTGACATTGCTGGATCTCTGATTGATCTTTCCTATACGGATAACGCGCCAGGGCAATTGGATGATTTGCAGATTACACTGGAGGACGTCCTGCGGCGCTGGCAAGGGGCGTGGAATCCGGCAGAGGGCGACACGATTACTGCATCCATACAGGTGCAGGATTGGCTGAAAGCAGACGATAAACGCACGCTGCCACTCGGTACATTCGAGGTTGATTCTGCCACACTTGCGGGGCCGCCTGACACCGTACAGATTAAAGCTTTGTCTTTGCCTGCGGGTGTTGGCGTACGCCGCGAGAAGCGATCCAAGGCGTGGGAGAAGTTTTCGCTGCGAGCCATCGCTCAAGACGTTGCTGCGCGCGCCAAGCTGACGCTGTTGTATGAGGTGCCGGATAATCCGGTCTATGACCGACTCGATCAAACAGAGCAATCGGATATGGCTTTTCTGCTGGATCTTTGCAGCAAAGAAGGGGTGGCGCTCAAGGTATCGGCGGGCAAGCTCGTTTTGTTTGACGAGCGTACCTATGAGCAACGTCAGACGGTCGCCACGCTGACCAGAGGCGACCATGTTGTACTAAGCTACAACTTCGGATGGAGCGCAACAGATACGACATACAGAGCTTGTCAGGTCAGTTATACGCCACCTAAAGCTAAAGCGGCCCTTATTGTCACTTACACGCCACCGGGAGCACCAAAAACGGGGCCGTTGCTGAAAGTAAATGAAAATGTAAAGTCTCAAGGGGAAGCGCTGCGACTTGCCCGCATGAAGCTGCGGGAACAGAACAAGAACTTTGGCCGCGCCAGCTTATCACTTGCCGGAGATATCCGCATGTCAGCCGGGCTGACGATCAACTTATCCGGCTTTGGTCGCTATGACGGCAAGTACATCATAGAAGTAGCGACACATGCAGTGGGTAGCAGCGGCTACACAACATCTGTTGAAATCCGTAAAGTAATGGGGTGGTAGCATGTCCGATTTAAAAAACACTATACGCATTGGCATTGTCTCAACAGCAGACGATATTCGTCGCGTGGTTCGTGTGGCTTTTCCCGACAAGGATGATCTTGTGAGCGACGAGCTACCCATGCTTAAACATGTACCAACGCCTGAGATCGGCAGCCAAGTGTTATGCGCTTTTTTGCCTAACGGCATCAGCGCTGGCTTTTGTCTCGGTGAGATCGACGAGGGCGCGTCATGATTGGGTCCTTTGGAAAGGTTGTTTTTGTCGCAACGCCTAAAACTATTCGGACCTTTACGGATTTCAGCCGGTCGACTAGCGGGCGCTGGGCCTCTCATGAAATTATAGGCCGGAAAGCCATCAAACAATGGATTGGTCCGGGGCTGGATACGATTAGCTTCAGCATGCGTTTTGATAGCAAGTACGGTATTAATCCAAGGAAAGAGCTCGACGCATTGGTTGCACTTGAGCGTACGGGGAAAGCTGTTGCTCTTATTATAGGTGGCAAGGGTGTCGGAACCGGATTATGGATTATTACGTCCTTATCCCAAACCTGGGACGAGGTAGACAAGAACGGTAATGTCGTTGTCGGAAATGCCAGCTTGACCATTGAGGAATATGTGGCGGTGATTAAAAAATGATTGAAATCAGTAAAACGCCGTCTCCGATCACATTTAATCCGAATTTGGCCGAAGAAATATCCCAGAATGTCCGGACGATCATAAACACCGTTCAAGGAACCGTTCCGCTTGATAGAGCCTTTGGTCTCGACAATAGCGCAATAGATGATCCAACGTTGATTGCTCAAGCCAGGTTAGTAGGATTAATTACAACGGCAATTCAAACATATGAGCCGCGCGTGAAAGTCGTCCAGGTGCTTTTCGAATCAGATGATGAAAATGGAATCCTACTGCCAATTGTGCAAATCCAAATAGTCGAGGAGGGGGCGGAAGGAGCATGAGTCTTGTTGATTTACCGGAAATTGATTTTGTAGATACAGAAGTGACCGACACTTTAAATAACATGATTACTACGTATGAAGTTGCCAGCGGCCGGACGTTATATCCGGGCGATCCTGTGCGGCTTTTTTTATTATCCATAGCGGCGATCATTGTGCAGCAGCGATCGCTTATTAATTTGACCGCCAAGCAGAATCTGCTGAAGTATGCAGCGGGGTCGATGCTTGATCATATGGGCGTGTTTACGGAGACCCCTCGACTTCCCGCAGCGCCGGCAGCTACAACATTGCGGTTCACCCTTTCCGCCCCTCAGTTATCGGCGGTTTCAATCCCTGCGGGAACGCGAGTAAGTACAGAGTCAGATCCAAAGCGATATTATGCCACAACTACATTTGTACAAGTTGCTCCAGGACAATTATCGGTGGACGCCTTATCGCTTTGCACGGAGGCTGGGGCGCTCGGTAATGGCTATGGTGTGGGTCAGATCAATCAGATCGTTGATCCTATTCCATTTGTGGACAAAGGCATTAATGTGACAATCAGCAGCGGCGGCGCAGATATTGAGGATGATGAGGCATACCGTGAGCGTATCCATACAGCGCCGGAGTCCTTTTCGGTTGCTGGCCCAAGCGGGGCCTATCGCCATTGGGCTAAGTCGGCCAGTGTTTCGATATCTGATGTCGGTGTCTTTTCCCCGGCTGCGTGCGAAGTGGTCGTTGTTCCTCTTCTTGAAGGCGGGGAGATACCGGGGCAGTCGGTGCTTGACCTTGTGAATGCGGCTGTAAACGATCGGAGCAGACGTCCTTTGACGGACCAAGTCACTGTTCAAGCGCCGTCTGCTATTTCCTTTAATATCGTTTTTCATTATTGGATTTCGGAGGATCGCACCTCCGAGGTGGCAATGATACAGGCTGCAGTAACGCAAGCGATCGCTGGATTTGTGCTCTGGCAAAAATCGAAATTAGGACGCAATATTAACCCCTCGGAGCTCATCAGGAGAGTCATGGACGCAGGAGCACACAGAGTCAATGTGACATCTCCCGTCTATACAGAAATTGAACCGGATGAGGTGGCGATCGCTAACACGATTACAGCCACATACGGAGGGCTAACCGATGATTAAAATGGACGCAATCAAGCTTGCCGATCTAATGCCTCACAATATCGCGGCAGACTTCGTAATTGCGGCTGCGGCTCAGTCGATTGATGACGAGCTTCTGACGCTGACCATTAAAATCAATCAACTGTCTTATTTTAACCGTTTAGAATCGCTAAAAGAATCCGAAACGGACGAGCTCGCATGGCAGTACAATATTGATTTTTACGATCCGACTTTGCCGCTTGAGCAGCGCAGGGAGCTAGTAAAGCGCAGTTATGGTTGGCATCGTCGTAAAGGTACGCCGAGCGCAGTTGAGGAATTGATTGCAACGATCTTCGGCAGCGGTGAGGTACAAGAATGGTTCCAATACGGCGGAGAGCCGGGTTACTTCAAAGTTTTGACGAGTGACCCGGCTGCTAGTGCGAGTAAGGCAGCCGAGTTTATTGCAGCTGTTAACTCGGTTAAAAACGTGCGGAGCTGGCTGGAATCTATCGAGATTACAAGCGGCGATAGCATGGAGATTTACTTCGGCAACGCCTTGCATACAGGCGATTTTATTACGGCAAAGCAGGTGACATAATGGCATCATTTGGCGGTTTGATAATGACCAATAAAGGCCGTGCGCTCCAAGCAAAGGCGCAGGCTGGGACGCCTTTAATCTATACGAGGATTGGCATGGGTGACGGCAATCTGGGTGGGCAACAGATACCAGGGCTCTTGTCTCTGATTAGCGCTAAAAAATACCTGCCAATTAATAAGATAACAGCGGTAGCGGATGGAAAAACGACAGTGAGCTCTTATCTGTCCAATGCCGAGATTATCACTGGCTTTTATTTCCGCGAGCTCGGTTTGTTTGCCACGGATCCGGACGAAGGAGAAATACTCTTTTGCTATGGTAATGCAGGAGCTGGCGCGGAATATATACCAGCAGGCGGCGGACCGGATCTCGTGGAGAAATATATTAATGTTGTGGCGATTGTGGGCAACGCTCCAAATGTCTCGGCGGTGATCGATAATTCACTTGTTTTTGTAGAGCAAGTGGATTTTGACACGCATAAAAACGCTGCAACATTGGATCATCCAGATAACTCCGTAACTGATTTGAAAATAGGGAATCGAACAGCTGACCCAAATACGTCAGTGGCATATGGGTTAACGGGTAGGGTCACGCAATGGTTAAGTTGGTTCACAAAATATCTGAAAGCTATAACAGGAAAAAACAATCCATTCGATTCGCCTGATATCACACTAGCAGCAACAAAGGTTCATGTTGATGACTCAACAAAGCATCTAACAGCTTCGGAGCGAACCACGTGGAATGCTAAACAGACGGCTCTTGGTTTTACACCGGAGAATGCAGCCAATAAAGGAGTGGCAGGAGGTTATGCGGGACTTGATAGCACTGCGAAATTACCTGTCGCAACAATGCCCTCAAATCTCAATGCGAGTATGGTCGCAGGATTAGAGCCGTCGTCCTCACCCTTTTCAAATAGTATTGTCGCGAGGAATGGCAACGGGGATACAACAGTTAGGGCGCTGTACTTGGATATGGAAGAAGGCGGCCCGCCGTTGATTGTCCAATCTCCGACGAAAGTCGAGAGACTTAACGCCGATATGGTCGACGGCATGCACGCAGATTACAATCCCACTTTAATGACGTTAGCAGCGAGAGGCCCTTCGGGGGAACTAGTAGCGACAAGGATGTCATTAACCGCAGCTTCCGGACAGTCGCCGTTAATTGTGACATCGACGACACAGGTCGCGAATCTAAACGCGAGCTTTATTGCCGGACGTACGATAAACGACGGGGCAGTAGCGAGTACTATCGCCACTCGGGATTCGAGCGGAGATACAACCTCTCGCCGATTCATTTCCACGGTCGCGGCGGGAACGGCTCCTTTTGCTGTAACGTCAAATACCGTTGTGCCGAATCTAAACGCGAGCTTGCTCGGCGGAAGCGACGCGTCCGCGTTTGCTAAGTTAGTGTCGCCTCCATTGACGGGTGCTCCAACAGCACCGACGGCGGCAACGTCAACGAGTAACACGCAAATTGCGACTACCGGATTCGTTAAAAACAATATCAATACTCAGGTTATGGCGGATGGGACGAGCGTGAATACGCTCAATGTAAACGGAAAGTATTACGTTTTTAACGGAGCGTCAGCCCCCGTCGCAAACTCGGGCTTTTATTACGACGTACATCGTTATGATTCCGCTCATATTTTTCAAATCGCCTATAAAGTCGACTCAGAGGCGGTATTCACTCGTAGAATGGTTGCGTCGGCATGGAGCGCGTGGGCTCCGATTTCTTCTAGTCCGGTTGGCGGATCGTATGTCGGAACCGCTGGAGGTATGCGTTTTATGAGCCTTGGATTCACGCCGAGCTGTGTACACGTAATTGGAGGACAAAGGGCCACGACGGGGAGTGTCGATCCAGCGTTAGCGCTATTATACGCAGGCAGGTCGTGGCTTATCTCAGGCAGCGCACTCCCGACGACAAACTGTTATGTAACTACTGGCGGGTTTGTCGTCGGACTAGGCAGCGGCGACAATTATATGAATGCAAATGGTGTTGCATATAGCTATATTGCTTATCCATAAGGAGGATTAAATGATGATTGTGCATAAAAACGGCATGTATGAGTCTGGAGCGCACACCGCATTTAATGAGTATCCGGACTCTTATTTTGTCGACGAGAACACGTCAGAAGGGGCCGAGCTTGCCGCTCAGATATTTGAAATGTATCCATTCTATACGTTGGACGTCGTCGAAGGTCAACTCATGGGCATTACGCCGAGAGAAAAGACGCCCGAAGAAATCGAGCGGGAGAATGCGCCTCCTTCAAAGACTCCGGAGCAAGAGCGAATCGAGCAGCTAGAAGTGAAGCTTACAGCTAGTGAACAAACGAATCTTGATACGATGGATGCGCTATTTGACGTGTATCTCATGGTTCTTGATCTACAAGCTGCTGGAGGTGAACAGCCTTGATGCTAGATAAACGAATGATAGTTTTATCCGTCCAATTGATTCAATCAGGACGGCGCACGATCAACGATGTTCCAGAACATTTACGCGAAGCAGTACAATCCAGTTTAAACGCAGATCAGCAGCCCGAGGCGGATGCATGATACTGCGTTTTTTGTTGTGGCTGATGCTCGTTGCACTCAGGAAAGGAGGTGATATCATGCCACTAGTTACCGTTACAGTAACATTAATCATTGCTGGCCGTCGCACATTTGCACAGGTCCCGGCATCGATCCGCAATGCAGTTGAAGCAGATCTACTCGCTATAGGATTTGGCACTGACGGGTTGCCACTAGAGGTTTAATATCTGAGCCCTGCTTCGGCGGGGCTATATTTTTGCACTAATAATAGGGGGTTCACATGGAGCAAACATCAATCATGATGCTGCTTTCTGCAGCAGGTATCATTAGCGGAATAGCGATAGGTTGGTTCGGCAGAAACAGATCAGTAAGACAAGATACACAGGCAGAGGCAGGCAAGGATGCAATTCTGCGTACGGACGTCGAATACATTAAGCGCGGCGTCGATGAGGTAAGGCTGGAGCAGCGAGCGCAAGGGCAGCGCTTTGATGTCTTATCAGAGCGTGTTACAAGAGTTGAGGAATCGGCGAAGCAGGCGCATCATCGTCTTGATCGTCTGGATATAGCCGGAAAACAAAATTAGATTTGAGAGGATGAAACGATATGGAATGGAAAGCTATTTTTCAATTGATTGATCCAAAGCTATTGATTGTTGTTGCTGCTTGCTGGGTACTTGGCTTTGTGCTTAAGCAAACACCAAACGTTCCGAACTGGAGCATCGTTTATATCGTCACTACCGCGGCATTAGCTCTTACGGTGTGGTTAATTGGTTGGGGACCGGAAGCGGTCATTCAGGGAGTCCTAGCAGGGGCGTTCGCTGTGTTTGGCCATCAAATCGTCAAGCAGGCACAGGAGAGGGCTGAAAGTGATGACTAAGTTAACCAGGACTGCTTTTATCGCTAAGCTTGCGCCGATCGTGCAGCAGGTAAGGGGGGAGGGTTCGCCGTTACTTCCATCGGTTAGATTAGCACAAAACATACTAGAAACAGGCTGTATCATTCATCCATGGTACAATCTCGGCGGAATCAAGGTTGGCGGCGGAAAGCCGAACAGATTTTGGAAAGGCCGTAGCATTAATAAAGGATCCTGGGAAGAATACGGCGGAAACGTAGTGAATACAACAGCTCATTTCCGCGTCTATGATTCACTTTATGATTTTTACAAGGACCAAGACTTGCTTTTCCTGCTCCCGCGATATGATCGAGTGCGGGCAGCCAGCACGCCGGAAGCGCAAGCGGAAATGATTTATAAATGCGGTTATGCAACGGACTCGCGTTATGCTGATAAGCTGATCGCACTGATCCGCGCAAACGACTTGACCAAATATGATGTTGTGGAGGAGGAAGACAATTTGGAACTTACCAATTATCAATGGAGCGCACTCGAGGATTGTGTAGAGAAGCTGCTGAAAGAAAAAGTTATTTCAGATAAGACATGGATTGATAAGGTGAAAACGAAAAAACTCACCATCTCAGAACTGACTTGGATGAACACAATGGCAATTTTACGCAAATAAAAGTGTTAAACTGATTCTTTCCTACTATGTGATAACACTATTTTTTGGTTTTAACTTGGAAAAAGAAGGTTAATGAGGACTTTTGTCGTATAATTTCATGTAAGTTAACATTCAACGCTGAAGGGATTGAATTTTTTTGACTGCAGAAATTGGTGTCCTTAATACGATCGGTGTGGCACTCGCCGCAGATAGCGCTGTGACATTTGATTCGAAAAAAATATTCAACAGTGCTGATAAGCTTTTTTCCTTGTCAAAGCATCATCCTATTGGAATTATGATTTATGGAAATGCGAACTTCATGGGAGTTCCGTGGGAAACAATCATAAAAGTTTATAGAAAGCAGTTACAGGAAAAACATTTTGATACATTTGAAGAATATTGCACCGATTTTTTTTCATTCCTTCTTAATGATCCACGGTTCTTTAATCCTGAAATTGAAAAGATGATTGTCCGTGAAAAATACACCAGATTTCTAAATGCTTTTTTGGCCTTGATAAATGATGATCTAACTGAGATCTTCAGAAGTGCTATGCCTACTGTTACTGATGTTCAAGATACAATATTTGGTGAAGCAGATTTCTTCGCTAGACAATACGAATCGGTTGCTTTTTCGAATGGATTCGATAACACTTTTCAACCTGTTTTTTTTCAAAAGCATCATGATACAATATTAAAGGTAACTGATGAATTGGTTAATGTCAGTATAGATCAGGAAACATTCATAAGGCTTATGTTGATCGCGAGTAATTTAACCTATAAGGATCTTCTTACAGATGGTGATACTGGAATAGTTTTTGCGGGATTTGGAGACATTGAAATATTCCCTTCACTAAAAAGTTTTATGGTTGAAGGAATTTTCGATGGGGTATTGAAATATAAAGAACATGAAGATGTTAAGATAAGTGCAGTTAATACCGCAGCCATCGTACCTTTCGCTCAACAGGAGATGGTTCACTCTTTTTTGACAGGTATCGAGCCGGACCTGAAAAAAGAAATTCAGCATATGTTTGATAAAATGGTGAATTCTTATCCGGAAATAACCGATACTATATTGGGAGGAGCCGTTAACCAAACTCAAAAACAGGAAATTCATGATTCTGGTCGTGACATGGTTGATGAGTTTAACGTAGCTCTACAAAGTATGATCGCAGAAAAATACAGTAATCCGATAATTGGAACAGTTTCAGCTTTACCAAAGGAAGAGTTGGCTGCAATGGCAGAAGCGCTTGTGAATTTGACTTCAATAAAGAGGAAAATGTCAAATCAAATGGAAACGGTTGGAGGACCAATCGATGTTGCAGTTATTTCAAAAGGCGATGGATTTATTTGGATTAAGCGAAAACATTACTTCTCGTCTAATCTAAATCATTCATATTTTGAAAACTATATGGAGAGGTGATAAGTATGATGCTGGCTGAGACAACTTATCTCGCTGAAAATAGCCACAAAGGTTTCTTTAATTTCCCACAAAACAATAACGAAAAGAAAATACTAAGTGAACAAAAAAACCAAGCTGGTCTGGCTGACAAAATCGTTGACAAGATGTTGAGTGAGCTGAAAAAAAAGAAGCAATTTGAATTGGGAAATAAAAAGGATTAGTAATTCAATAATAAATTAAGCTCGCTGATTTTGGTCTGCGAGCTTTTTTACTTTGTTGCACTGATTTTGAATATCCAAGAATGCTGATAGTTCTTTCGTAGTTGCATTTCATCAGTTATCGTGTCCAAAACCAATCAGTTTAGGCTGCCGTAATATGCCCGTGTCGCTAAATTCCAATGCTGTAACTCGGCAAGGGAACGGAAAGGCTAACCATCTAACGTCAGATTTCTTCATTCCGGCGGAGAGAACAGGGAAAGGACACTCTCCAGGATGCTGTTCCATAAATTGCTTTAGTACCTTTTTGGATGCGGCATCTATCCCTGAAACGTGACCAACATATCGATTTTCATATCTAAGTACAAGGCTCGATACATAGCCGTTCTTTAATTTAATGCCCACAACGTCTGCCACGATTCGGACTTCTTTTCTTAAACATATACCGATGTTTTTTAGCTTCGACATATGGGCTATCCAGCTTACGAGAGATAATGCCTTCCCACTCTCGAATATTAACCCATTCCCATAGAGCTGGACCATCGTAAACCAAATCAGTCACAAATACCCGTGGTTGCTTATTCGGAAATTTAGCTGCAAGCCGTGCATAACGTTCTTTGAAGGGGAGGGAGCGGATATCCTTACCTTTATCGTAAAGCATATCGAATGCGACAAATATAAGGTTGTCATCATATTTTTTACGGTTAACCCCGACGAGCACGCACTGGAAGTTTGGCCGGCTGCCGTCAAAGTATGCGATCTCGCCATCCAATACACAGGCACCGATCCGCAGCGGACTCAACAATTCAACGATTTCGGGAAACCGATCGTTCCTCGGCTCTACACGCTTCGAAAATATCTCCACGCCGCCTTTGCCGTCCAGCCTTGCCAGCGTTCGCACACCATCCCATTTAATTTGATAACCCCATTCAGGACCGGTTGGAATGTCCGGTGATGTGACCGGCGCCATTGGTACGACAGGTAACTCCATTACCTTATTCATTAAATCCCACCTAATTGAATCATTTACGAGTATGGTGTGCAGAAAATGGTATAATATACTGCAATAAAAAAGCCCTTGACCTATGTGGTCGAGGGCTTTCTGACGTTCAGTTTAATAAATCCGCACGTATTTGATTATAGTTTTTATGGAACCTTTACAAACCCATAATCAGCTCCTCCAAAATCAAACATATCGGACCTGAATGCAACGACTGTTTTACCAAGCTCGCCTTTAGAGACTTCAAATTCTACAATGCCTGATTTTTCTATCCCTGGGTTTAATGAACCTGGATCTTTTGATGAATAAGATCCTTCATACTCTCGATCCAAGCTATCAATTAATTTAATATTATTAAAGCTAATTGAAACTTCTTCTTTACCGTTGTTCTTTGCTGAATAATAAATAATTATGCGATTGTTCTCAGTCTCTTCTTTTTTTTCAGTTTTGCTCACATTAAATGTAATTCCTTCAACGGTAAAAGATTGTCCTACTGAATAAAGCGGTGAGAATTGCTCCTGTTTGGTTGCAGATTCTTCACCAGATTTTCCAAATGCATCAAATGAATATAAAAATACAACAACAATAAGGATTGGAATTCCTATTTTAAATAATGCCTTTAAATCATCTTTATCCAGTCCACGTTTTGGTTTTGGAGAATTACCATTAACTTCTTTTTTTATTGAGTTATTTAGCATGTCTTTAATTTTGTTTCACTCCTCTATGAGTTATAGATAAAAATGATTTGAATAACGGCAATACGAAAGAACAATATTAATCTTTTGTTGGAGTCTCTAAATTGCCACATACTGGAGTTTTGGTGAGTGTAGTAACATGAACTTCGTTTGAGGAAAGATAATGCATAGCATTACAAGAATCTTTGATCACTAAATAGTTTTCTTTCTGAAATATTCGTATACCTTCAATCTGACCAATCTCTTTGTTAAATGTGTACTCAACAGATACATAGTCCAAATTGAATTGCGATAAACTTTTTCCGAAATTTCCCCATTGATAAAATAGAAAAGTGCTTGCGACAAACAATAATACTAAAAATACAGCAAAGCCTGATAAGAAAGGCAAAACAAACTTTACAGATCCCTCTGCAGTATTTTTGTACCATTTAAAGATTGGACGAATTAATAGAACAAAAATAATTGTAATAATGTGAGCAAAGCTAAGTGAGTACATGACTTCAGAATTGAAATATTCGTAATTTAGAATGACCGTGTCTGAGTATGGTATACCACTGAACAAGGATTTTAACATGGTTTCTAACATAACAGGATCTTTAGATTGGTAAAGCATAATATAAGGTAAATAAGGTGCCGTCTGCATTATAAAAAGGAAAGAAAGCAGCCAAAAAATTAAAGAGGAAATGTAATATGCTACAGTTATTAATCTTCTTTTTATTTTACTTACTCTTTTTTCTATTAATCTTATATTATATATCTTCTTGAGTGTTACTATTAAATATAAAAAGAAAAAAGGCATTAATGAAGAAATAAATAAATACGAAAAAATAAATGAGTAAAAAAGAACTAACGAAAACGGAAACTCAATAGGATTTTGGAATGCGGTTATTAGAGAGAGAACTTCATTTTTCCCTTTACTTTGCACAATAATAAAGCCTATAAAATAGGCTATATTTATCCCTATAAAACCACTTAAAAAACCTATCAAGCATTTTACAGGCAGAGGAAGTTTTAGGTATCGAATTATTAAATTTGAAAATGGAATGAACTCTTGTTTTTCTTCAACAAAATTGATCAATTTGTTATTAAATGATTTTAGAAGATGAAATAAGTTTGATAAGATGCTAATAAAGCTGAATTGATCACTTTTATCTGAATTACTATTCACAGGCAACACCATCACCATCACGATCAAGCTTAGTACTGTAGCCAGGATCACCCTCATAAATCGGGTCAGCACCTGCAGCTCTTACCGCAGAACAGTTAGCATAATAAACAGTTTCCTCAACCACAACTGGAGCTTCAGTTGGTTTTGGAGTAGGAGCTTTTGTAGCTGCTGGCTTTGCTGTTGTAGCAGGTTTTTTAGTTGCAACTGGCTTTTCAGTAGCGACAACAGCATGGGTTGCATCTGGTACCGCAGCTTCGACTATTGCGTCTGATTTTCCTACGACAAACAACACTTTTGTTCCATCCTTTAAATCCTCGAGTTGATTACCTACCCACGAACCGGCGCCGCGATTATCAGATGGAGTGACGTACGCTATGTCAGCTCCTTTGCCGCCTTCAGCACACATGGCCATCGGCCATTCATCTCTATCAAACCCCTTTTTTGTATCAATGCCTTTTAAGGATTGCTCGCGATTATCTTCCGCTCCGTTTCGATCAATAGTACATACTGCTGATTTTCCACTTTTAATGGCATTCAGTATGTGAGCTGCGGTTTCAGGGAAACGATCTGATGGGAACTCTAAAGTTACATCAGCTGCCTCGGTAGTTTTACTAGGAACTGCTGTTGCTTCAGGCGAGGACTCAACTATCGCGTCCGCTGGTGAAGCATTAGGTGAAGAAACTACTACTTCAGGAGATGCTTCCTCTGAAGATTTAGGCGTTGATGTAACAAAAATAGTAGTATCACTTGTCAGAGCTTTGTCTTCTGGAACAGTTGCAGCACAACCGCCGAATGAAATAACTATGACCCCGACACATGATAAGCAGATTAACTTGAATTTCTTTACATTCTGTTTAGTGAACTTTTTGATAATCCAGCCAGCCCCACCAACAACAAATCCAATAATAGATAAGAGACCTAATACGACAAATAATCCAAACAAACTCTTTCCCCCTCCAACAAAATATAGTATGATTCTACTACATTTTCTATTGGTTGGGTATTATTTCCTAGTATAAATATCAGATAGAAATTCTAGATATGCTCATTATAATGTTGTGAATTGAATCAACATTTCATGAAAAATAATGTAATCATGTGAGGAGAATTAATTTGGATATTTTAGAAAAAGCCATAAGTAATTATATTGATAACGATTTGGATAAATTTGCTTATATGATTAATGGTGATTGGGGAACAGGAAAAACATATTTTTTCAAGAATAGACTTACAAAACTCATAAAGAGCAAAAATAAGAAACCTTTATATGTCTCCTTATTTGGTATAGCCACAGTTGAGGAGTTGAGTAAACAAATTTTTTTCGCTTCGAATCCAATTATTAAGGAAAATGAGAAGACTATAAAAATGGGGGGTGAAGTCTCTAAAATTGCTTTCAATGCTGCTGCATTTTTTGGTAGAAGAGTAGGTAATTTAAAAGTATCCATTGAGCCCTTTGTGAAATTGAAAAAAAATATTGTACTTTGTTTTGATGATTTAGAAAGATGCAAGATGGATTTAACGGAGATACTGGGATATTTAAATGGATTGGTAGAACATGATCAAATTAAAACTATTATTATTGCATCAGAAAAGGATATGGGTAATAAAGAAGATTTCAGACGTTTTAAAGAAAAACTAATTGGAAAGACATTAGAGTTTTCACCAGATAGTAATATAGTAATAGAACAGATATTAGAGCATTATAGATTTATTGATGAAAAATATTATTCTTTTTTGAATAAAAATAAAAGATTAATTCTTAAAACTTTCGAAAAATCAGGTAAAAATTTACGTTCATTAATTCAAGGGTTATCGGATTATAATTTGATTTATAACAAGTTAAATGCATTAAGTAACAAACATTTTGAGCAAAATGGTGTGAATACACTACAATTCACATTAGCGTTTTTGTTTGAGATTAGATTAGGTAAAATCTCAAAAGAAGATGCATTTTTGCTTGACGATTCTAGCTATACCTTAGCTAAATATACAGAAAGGAATCAAAAGAATACAACAACAAACGCAGAAAAGTCTTTTATAATTGAATTTGCGAATAAATATGAATATAACATATCTAACTTTGAACTATATCCATCGATCATACGCTTTTTATTTTCTGGGTACCTAGATGATAGAATGTTTAATGAAGAGATTAAGTTATTTGTAATTTCAGATAGAAATCCATTTCAAAAACTTCAACGATATTGGGAACTTGATCAAACGGAATTTGAGTACAATTGCAAGATCGTTCTCTCCGAGATACATGAAGGGAAATTTCTACTAACTCAATATCCATTTGTTTATACTTTCTTTGAGTTTTTCTCAAAGGAGAAGTTAATTGCAGAATCTTTACAGGATGTTCAGAAGATATTCTCTGAGGGGTATTTAATGGCAAAATATGATCGGAAATTATCGGAAGATGATTCAATTATTGATTTTGATGAACTAATACCAAGCGTAAATGTTAGTAGTTCAGATTTTTATAATACAATGAAAGATGAAATAATTTCTATATTGAAGCAAAGCTATTCAGAGGATACGACAAAGCAGATTAGCTTGACATTATCCGCAGCAAAATATGATCTTGAAAAACTTCTTAAGATGTTGTCAAATAATGACACTCGTAGATATTTAGTTTACTATCCAATATTCGCATTAATAAATGTTGATGAGTTTATGATGATTTTAAATGAACTAGATAATCAACAATTGATGGAAGTTAGGAATGCATTGAAAACTCGATATAATTTTCAAAATATAAAAGAGTATTATATGGACGAATTAGATAATTTGAAAAAAATAAAGATAAAACTTGAAGAACATCATATCGGCGAAATAATCACATTAAAAGAACATAGTTTAAAAGAGATTTTAAAAATAATCACTTCAAGCATCGACAGACTATCATTAACAGATGGAGAGTAGTAATATATTATTGGGAAAAAGTGCTTGCTATCATAGCTGAAATATATTAAAATGCAAAATATAGCATATGTTTCTTTAATGTTCCTTACCCCTAGTCATGCGACAGAAGGGGAATTCTAATTACGAATTACTGCTAGTTGCAGTCATTATTTAAGAATCCGTATTATTACGTTGTAGCATTAATTTTCACCGTTGTTACTACCATTCCATACGGTGAACGAGGCAATTTAAAGTTTTGATTAGAGCAGCCGCTTTAATCCAATGAGTAATTACTAGGTTATAAAAAAAAATGTGATGATACAGTTAGCTGTATAACTGTATTGGAATTTTTTTGTACCTAGTTTTTAATTTCGTTGGTTTAAAGCGGCTTTTTTGTGTTGATTTTAGGAGGTGAGGTTTAGTTATTGATCTTCTGTAGAATTCAATTATTCCGTGTTTCATAACATATTACTAAATTTAGTTTAAGGTATATGTCTTTTAATATGTGCTTTCATGTTCAATTTTAAATTAAAACATCGTAAGGGTGGTTACAATATGGGGGATTTTTATTACAAAGTCCGAGATAATAATATGTCTGGAGATCAGATATTTGTTGATGATATTGTTATTATTAAACAGACCCAAGTTATTTCTCCAGACGAAATATTTGCTATAGCTAGTGAAGATGATATATCTGTTTTGACATTGAGGAGGGTTGAAAAGGAAGGATTGATTTTTAAACTGCATTCTTCAAATCCAAATATTGAAACGGAGATTAGAGAAATGTTGCTCATAGTAGGTAAAGTTATTAAAAATTTTGTATGAAAGATAGCATAAACCCACCCTTATTTTTAGGGTGGGTTACAACCGTTGAATTAGAAACTTATAACAATTTTTTTGAGTTTGCCGATAACTTGAATATTAGAATCAAGTCCCTTTCCACAAATGATAGGAGGGTATTTTTCATTAGCAGATTGTAAAACTAGTGTATTTCCTTGTTTATATACTTTCTTAAGGACAGCATCTTCTCCAACCATAACTGCAGCTATTTCTCCGTCTTCAACTTCTTCTTGCTTACGAATCAGTAACAAGTCTCCGTCATGAATTCGAGCTCCGATCATACTATCGCCTCTTGCTCTTAAATAAAAATATTCTCCTCCATTGATCCAGCTACGAGGAGTCGATTCGTATCCTTCAATGTATTCATATGCTAATTCCCCATTACCGCAAGAAATCTTACCGACGATAGGAATATTTATATTTTCGTTTTCAGTTGGCCCAGAACCTAAATATGTATAGGCGCCTTCAGTCAATTGAGTAACTGTAACTTCAAGAGCACCAGCCAAGTCTTTCAATCTATTCATATCGATTTTTATTTCTCCATTCTCATAACGTTGAATGGTTTTTTTAGTTAATCCAACTTTTTCAGCCAATACCTGGAGACTATAATTCCTTAAATCACGGTACATTTTTATGTTTTTTCCTGTTGCTATATAAAAATTTTTCGAGTCGTTTAAATTGGTCATTTAAAATTCCCCTTCAATAATGGCATGAAATTATTATAACCCTAAAATGACACGTTATACAACTTTTTAATTATTTCGTGTCATTTTAGGGGTTGACGGTGTATATATGGGGTGCTATTCTTATTGTGTCCTAAAAAGACACGAAACATACGAAGGCGGTGAAATAATGCAAGGACCAATAAAATTAAGTGTGAAAGCAGCAAGAGTAAATTGCGGAATGCTTAGTAAAGACGTGGCAGAAAAGCTGGGGTTGTCAACAAATGCATACTCAAGAAAAGAGAATAACCGTGGCAGATTCTACGCTGATGAAATTGCAAAATTGAGTAATTTGTTTCAAATGCCTTACGAAAATTTTTTTGAAGCGGAGTGTCTTAATAAGACACAAGAAGAGCACTCCGCTAATCAAAATGAAAATAAAGAGGAGGATGACAATGAATAAACTTGTACGTATTGAGAACGGCCAGCCGGTAACAGATAGTTTGACAGTGGCGGAAGTATTCGGAAAAGAACATAAAAATGTTTTGGCTGATATCGAGAGCCAATTGTACAAACTTCAAGAGGCCGGGGAATCTGAATGGGGGGTGCTGAACATACAGCAGACCCAATATCAACACCAGCAAAATAAACAATGGTATCCCAAGTATGATTTAACTGAAGACGCATTCGCAATCATTGCAATGTCTTATGTGACGCCAGTAGCAATGAAAATGAAGGTTCGCTTCTTAGAAGAGTTCAAGCGAATGCGCCAGCAGCTAACCGCTCCACAAATACCGCAATCATTATCTGAAGCGTTGTTCCTCGCTGCTACACTGGCGGAGGAAAAGGAAGCTCTACACCTTCAAGCTGCTGCGGACAGGCCAAAGGTGATTTTTGCCGAAGCCTTAGAAGTTTCTGACGATTCGATTCTTGTCGGTGAGCTAGCCAAGTTACTCAAGCAAAACGGCATCAACATAGGCGAGGTCAGGCTGTTTAAGTGGCTCCGCGAGAATGGTTACCTAGTCAAGACAGGCAGCGAGTACAACATGCCGACACAGCGCTCTATGGAGCTCAAGATCATGGAGATCAAGGTTGGGCAGCGTCTTAGTACAAGCGACGGTTTCAAAACAACTCGAACACCGAAGATCACTGGTAAGGGGCAGATTTACTTTATCAATAAATTCAAAGCGTCGGGCGAGTTTAAGAGTCAAGTCGCAGGAGGCGTTCTACTATGACAACAACTGAAACAGCAGCCAAGATGATTGCTGCAGCAAAGCGTGACACCAAGACATTTGGAGAGGCGTTGATCAATCTCGGCCCCGCATCTATGGAGATTGCTCCGGTTCCCAATTGGGTTGCCTACGATATGGCGATGCAGACGCTTCTAGCCGAGATGAAAGCCCAGCCCCACGGATACAAAGAAACCGCCGCTGTAGGGGCGACGGTTGGGTTGTCCAAAAAAGACATTATAAGTTCAGAAGCTTATAGTCTTCAATAAATTTAACGCCTGCTTCTGTTAAGCCAAACTTATGATTTCTCTCAAGAAGCAATCCGCCGTTCGCATTTCTATCAGCAAATAGGCCTTGTATCAAATTTAATGCTATTGATTTTTCTATTGCTGAATCAAATTCTGCTTCACCAATTCGTGAAAATACAGTTTTTTGAGTAGATTCATCAGCGATGTTTACTAATAGTTCATAAATAATATTGGTTCTATCATTCGACATTTTTTTTACCTCCTTTCTATCTGAACTGGAAATTGTCTACAATTTCTATTCTATCAGATTAGGATGATTGACATACGAAAATTTGGAAGGAGTACTATATGATCCGAATCGTCATTAAAATCTATTGGCATTTTCGTGGCGGAAAGGCTTTTGTAGGAACTGAGGAGTATCTGGTCCCGAAAGACACAACGCGCCTATCGCAGCACCGCTCAGCTACACGGTACGTTAACCGCCAACTCCCGCTCGGTCACCGCACACGCGGCGATGTGGGGCTTATCTAATCGAGAGGAGCTTACACATGAGTAAACTGCAACTGGTCAACGTTTGTGCATATTTTTCACAGCTTGAAGAACGAGCGACAGCGGATTGCATGCCTAAGCTTGCTGCACATGCCTATAAGCAATATTGCCGTTACAAGACGCGCTTAAATGCAAAGCTGGTGATTGTACCATGATTCAAATATCGGACGAGCTGCTTAACTTTCTCGCTGATCGATTCGTTAACCAAAAGATTTGGCATCTCTATCAAATAACGCTCGAGCAATTTATCGAGGGCTGGCAGTAGGGGCACTGGAGGGATTGGGATTGATTTCGCAAACGCGAAAATCATGTACCATTATTATTTTTTGCAAATTTTAGGTATTCGAGCTGATTTTACGAAGAAGGGAGACCTATTAATGCCAAAACAAATCGATCTATACCCTCATAACCAACGAGCGTATGCAAGCATCAATAAGCTTTGGGAGCATGGGAATAAGGCGGCGGCTATTCAAGCAACTGGCACAGGTAAGTCTTATCTCATCCTGCAATGCCTGCTTGATCTGCACGGAGCGTCTGCAGTCGTTCTCGCACCTTCTAACTACATCTTGGATCAATTACTAATGAAGGCAGGCGAACTGCCTAACGTTCATCTGATGACCTACACGAAGCTTTCTATGCTTACTGCCAGCGAGATTCAACAGCTTAATCCTTCTCTCATCGTCCTAGATGAGTTTCATAGATGCGGTGCTACAACGTGGGGAGCAGGGGTGAATGAATTGATTACGGTATTCCCTGACGCAAAGCTGCTCGGCACATCTGCTACACCTGTACGTTATCTCGATGGCGAACGCGATATGTCAGATGAACTGTTTGACGGCTCAGTAGCAGTCAACCTGTCCTTAACAGACGCGATCGTTCAAAGCATCCTACCGATGCCAAAATACATCGCCGCGCTCTACACGTTCGATGAAGAGGTCGAGAGCTTGCAGGAAAAGATTAACAAGAGTAGCAATGATGATGAATCTAAAGCTGCTCTGCATAAAGAGGTTGAGAAGCTAAAGCGCAAGCTTGAGAAAAGCAAGGGAATCCCTCAGATATTGAAGAAGCATGCGGCTGGCGCAGGCAAGTACATTGTTTTCTGTAAGGATAAAGCCCACTTAGCCGAGATGGAACTAATAGTCATTGATTGGTTTAAGAAGGCTGATATTGGAAATGAGGTCGAAAGCTATTTCGTGGCACATGGCGCGAATGGTAATGACGCAGCATTAAATGCGTTCAGACACAATGATAACACCGATAACGTTAGACTACTGTTCTCTATCGAAATGCTGAACGAAGGCATCCACATTGACGATGTGACAGGCGTGATCCTGCTCAGACCTACCATTTCGCCTATCATCTACTATCAGCAGATCGGGCGAGCGTTACAGGCAGGGAACAGAAATCAGCCACTCATATTCGATTTTGTGAATAATCGGCAGAGTGTACGTGCGGGGAATTTAAGCAAGGATTTGAAAGATAGTGCTGATCGAGAGAACAAACTTCGATCATCAATAGACAGTACTGAAATTGTCATTCCTGACTTTATGATTATCGACGAAACGGTTGAAATTTTGGGAATGTTTCTTGAAATCGAGGCATCTTTGAGGGATGGCTGGGATGCGAGATTCGAAGAGTTGAAAAATCATTTATTAGATCATGGTGAGTATCCGAAGAAAGGGACGGCATTGTGTATTTGGGTTAACACGCAACGCGCAGCTATGAAAGGCAAGAAAAACTTAGCCATCACCGAATCGCACATTGAAAAGCTACAAGATATAAATTTTGTATGGGATGTACACGGAGAAGCGTGGCATTTTATGTTGGATCAACTTATCGATTTCAAAAAAATGCATGGACATTTGAAACTCACCTACAAAAAGAATGGTGAGGGCAGACGGTTACGTACCTGGGTTGAATTCCAAAGGAAGTTATTCAGAAATGGAAAACTGCCAATTAATAGATTAGTCCAGCTTGAAGAAATCGGTTTTTTGTTCGATCCATATAAAAATTCGTTTGAACTTAATTTGTCGCTTTTAAAGAAGTACAAAACCATGAAAGGGAATTTAATGGTTCCACATAGATATGAAATTGATGGCATTAAATTGGGTACTTGGGTTACTGATTGTAGGCACAGATACAAAAAAGGCAATCTTCCAGATGATATCGTCCATTCCTTAAATGACATTGGATTTACGTGGAGTATAGGGAGTGGCAATCGAAAAAAAATGATTGAGAGGGGGTGAAATCAATGTCAATCGTAAACAAAATCGAGGCTGTTCTGGATACGCTGGCTAAGCTAAGCGGTGGTATTTCGGACAAGTACAACCTAACTCATAACATCCTAGATAATCTTTCGAGCTTCGCAAAATCCGGTTTGGACGAGCTGGTTAATGAGCTCGAAGAGATCCGCGACGAGGTAGAGTTGCTTGAAACGGAAGAGGCTGCTCATGAGATAGTAATCGACGAACCACTCCCGTTTTAAAGAAAAAGCCCTAACAGCGATGGCCGTCGCGTTAGAGCCGCAAGTAAACAATTCACAGCCAGTTTATCACGGCGATGGAAGAAAGGAAAGTGTTATGGACCGGAAAACATTGGAGTACATGGAGGTACGAGCGAAGAAAGCTCGCGCAATCGTTGATAGAATTCACTCTTTAATAAATCAAATAGAAAGTTTGGACAGTGCGGCTTCTATTGAAATAAAAAATGGACGTCGGAACAACGTTGTTGATATGGACAAACGGTCTACACATCCAGGTAATGAACGTCTTTTCGCTCTAATCGTATCAACCACTCAGCGTTTACTTGCTGATGAAATTACCGTGCTCGAGCTAGAACTCGCGGAATTATAGGAGGAACCAGCATGCCTAAAGCAGTCCAATTCAAACAATTAGAGCTAGTAAATTACACTGGGCTCCGCAGCCAGTCGGTCCATTACGGCAAGGTAACTAATCTATCCGGCCGCAACGGGGAAGGGAAATCGTCAATCGGTGGTGCTCCGATATGGATTTTCTGGGGAAAGGATCTGCTCGGCGCTGATTACACATCAGCCAAATACAGCCCACGGCCAAGCAATTATAAATACGATAGGGTTTTCGCTTCTATATTGATTTCAGTCGACGGCACGGAATACAAATTCGCTCGGGAGATAGCCGGTAAGACAAACAGCTTCTATGTAGATGACATACCGCGGCCCGCGAAGGAATACGAAGCCGCAGTCGCGTCCCTGTTCTCGCAAGAGGAGTTTATGTCCTTATACTTCCCGGCATTCTTCTTCAATCTACACTGGACCAAGCAGCGTGCATTGCTTATGCAAGGTGTTACACCGCCACTCAATAAGATAGTTTTTACCGAGATGTCGCGGACGGCTCAAGATCAAAAGGAAAAAGTTATTGAGCTTAATCCGCAGGCTGCGAAGCTGGCTGAGCTCACCAAGAAACATAGTGTTAATGACTTAGAAGCTAAGCACAAAGAGCTCAAGCCAAAGCTGGACAAGGCTCACACGGAAGCTGTGGGTGGCGCTAAGAAGCTCAATGAATTGCTTGCACGCTTGCCTGCTGAACAAGCCGATATTGCTGCTATTGAAGATGAGGCTGCTGAATTAAAGGCAGAAGTTGAGCGCGAGGAAAAGATTGTCTATGAAGCTTCATCTATTAATACACATTACAACGCACTTGAAACACGATGGCAGCAGCTTGACACGCAGATAAAGGATTCTAAAAAAGCCTGGCCGGAACTTAAGGATGAGGTTATTCAAGACACGTGTCCAAAATGCGAACAGCGAATTAAGGATGAATCGCTAGCGGCTGTAACAGCAGATAAAGAGCGCCGAATTGAGCAATATCTAGCCAAGCATTCTGATTTACAAGCAAAGCGCAAAGAAGCGCACGAAGCGCTCAAACAGGCAGAGCAAGTCGACATCGAGGAGCAGCAAACTAAGGTTAGAGCACTCAAGGAAAAACATGACTCGCTGCTCGACAAGATAAGAGACCATAACGAGCGTGCTCGCTTGGCAGCAGAAGTTACGGCAGCCGAAGCGACAGAAGCAACCGCGCTAACAAATTCAAGAGAAACGACATTCATCTTGGATGCGATCAAGGCATTCCGCGCAAAAGAGGCGGAGCTGCAGGCTGCTGAGATTCAATCCAAGTTCACTACGCTCTCAATCCGTCTTTACAAATACGTAGCATCTCGTGATGAATATGATCCGGACTTCTCAGTTCAGAAGGATAACAAGGATTACGCATCCCTCTCGGTAGGCGAGAAGATCGGCGCGGGGCTGGAGCTGACAGAGGTACTGTTCAAGCAGTCAGGCCTCATTACTCCTGTGTTCATCGACGGTATTGGTGAGTACACGGGACCCGTTGCGGCATATGACCAGGTTATCACTGGCCGGACTGTTCCGGAAATAGATTTAAAAATTGAAGTGGATGGAGTGATTCAATAATGAGCCAACTCGCTATTTATCAAGCAACTGTTTTTGGTGACCTGCTTCCGGAAGATGTTAAGACGATTCATGAAACGATCGCCAAGGATTGCAATGAATCGCAGTTCCGTCTTTATATGAGCATTGCGAAAGTGATGGACGCACACCCGCTGCGGGGCGAAATCCATCCTAGCGTTTATAATGGCAAGCTCTCGGTACAATACGGGATTGACTATTACATTCGTAAAGCCAAAGAAACAGAGACATATCGCGGCTATGATGTTCAACTGGTTCACGAGAACGACACATACAAAGTTGCCCGCAAGCGTGGAGAAGATGGCCGATACTATGATGAAATTGAGCATGATTGGGAAAAAGAGCGTGGGAAAGTTGTGCGGGGATATGCAATTGCATATAAAGACGGTTTCCAACCATTCATGGTCGAAATGGATGTCGAAGAAGTCGAGCACTGGAAATCCTCTGCGATCGGTATGCAAAAAACAATGTGGACCAAGCAGTTTAACGACATGTTTAAGAAGCACATGGTTAAACGTGCATTGAAGGCTGCTTTCAATGAACTTAACGAGGATACGGATATGGGTGGATCTAATGACGATACACCAGAACCATATTCTCGCAAGGATATCACTGAAGAGGCGAATGCAGCAGGAAAGGGACCTACGATCCAAGATCCGAACCCAGCCGATACGCAGCCGGAGCCTTCAAACGCTATTGCAGAACTATGGAAAATCATAGGTGTGAAGCTGGGAGAGCTAGGCCATAAAACCAAAACAGCCGCTGCAAAGTACTTGAATGACAATCTTAAAGTGCAAGTTGAGCATGCATCTGAAGCGGATCTCGAGAAGCTCGTCAAGTTAATTGACATGGAAATTGCCGAGAAAGCTGCCGGCGACGACGATCTTGAATAATGGGAACCAACGTTAAAGTCTTATCAACCGGTTCGGAAAAGGGCAGCTGCATATACATTGCCACGGAAGGAGCCAGCATCTTAGTCGATGCTGGGCCTTCTAAAACCAAAATCGAGAAGCTGCTGCTCGCTCAAAACTATGATCCTACTAAGATCGACGCTATATTTGTCAGCCACGAACACGGAGATCATACTGACGGTCTTGGCTTCGCTGACAAATTCAAGATTTCGGTCTACGCCAGCGAAGGGACGTTAAAGAAAGTCGGCAGGCTGGACAGCGGGCGAATTGTTAAAACGAATGGATTTACCGGCTTTGCTTCATTTCAAAGCGGCTATATGAATGTCAAACCTTTCAACATCTCGCATGATGCAATGGAGCCATTTGGATACACCATTCAAACATACGAGAAAAAAGTAAGTGTTCTGATGGATACAGGCTGCGTCAATGAGGAGATGCTCACCGCAATGGAGCATAGCGACATATACGTATTCGAGTGCAATCACGACATCGAAATGCTCAACGCTAACACCAAGTATCATGACGGGTTGAAATACCGGATACTCTCGGACATCGGCCACATGTCTAATGATGCGGCTGCTGAAGCGCTCGCCAAGCTCATTCACGGTCGCGGTGAGCAAATCTATCTGACACACATGTCGCAGAACAACAATACAGCAGATAAAGCCGAAAAGGCCGTTAAGCTGGCACTATTCGAAAAAGGCTTAGTGAAAAACAAGCACTATAAATTGGAGGTCATTTAATTGACTATTAATATTTCGGACGACTTGTGCGTCTTCGATTTTGAAACATCAGGTCTGGATCCGGCCAAAGAACGAGTGGTCGAGATGGCAGCGATCCGCGTCATAAAAGGTATTCAGGTTTCTGAGTTTCGGACATTCGTTAAATATGACGGCAAGTTGGCGCCAAAGATTACCGAGCTGACTGGAATCACTGATGACCATCTAGTTAACGGTATGGAAGAGAAGCAAGCCTTCTTAAACCTTCGCCGAGTCATGGGGCCACAAACACTGCTGGTAGCTCACAATGCTGCTTTCGATCTTGCATTCCTGCACTATGCTATGTTTCGGATTCAAGAGATTACCTTCGCCAATCCGTTCATCGACACGTTGACAATAGCGCGGGACCGGACGACATACCCGCATACGCTTAAGGACATGTGTGAGAAATACGGAATTAAGTTGGAAGGGGCGCACAGGGCGCTCGCGGACGTCGAAGGGACGCTGGCATTGCTGCAGGCTATGCATGCGGAGCGGCCAGTTGATGAATGGGTGAACAAATTAAGCTATGTAGAAAAATACGGAAAGCCCGCATGGGTGCCGGCGCATGCCGATCTGTCCCCAGTGGTTTGGAAAAAATAAATGAACGGGTGAGGCGGAATGGCTAGGCCGCAAAAAGAAGGGTTGGGATACTTTCCGATGGACGTTGATATCGATCAGGATGATAAGCTAATCGTTCCGATAGCCAAACATGGCATGGCCGGCTTCGGAGTAATCGTAAAACTGATGATGGAGATTTACAGAAACGGCTATTTCTATCCATGGACTGATAAAGAAAAATACGTATTTCCTTTCAAAATTGCCATGGAAAAAGAGAAGGTTTCTGAGATTGTTGATGATTGCATAGAGGCTGGATTCTTTGATAAAGAACAGTTTGAAAAGAATCAGATTCTAACCTCTTTCGGCTTTCAAAAAAGATTTTTAATGGCCTCAACAAGGCGTAAAGATTCGCTCATAAATGACCGTTTTAAGGTCGAAAATGGGTTATTGCATACAGAAACCGAGTTATTGCATGCAGAAACCCCTGAAATGCCTGCAATAAGTACACAAAGTAAAGTAAAGGAAAGTAAATTAAATAAAAGTAAATTAATAGATTGTATCTTCGCTCATTGGAAATCTAAGAATTTGATTAAACATAGGAGCATAAACCCTCATATCAAAAACCAAATCACTTGGAAATTAGGAGATTATACAGCTGATGAAATATGCGATTGCATTACTGCCTATGACATCATTCTAAATAATCCCGAGTACAAGCTAGATACGAGATGGAGCTTAGATGGATTTCTTGAGAAGCATTTCGAAAAATTTCTACCAGATCGAGATCCATATACCTTTTACCCCAAGGTCTCAAATGATCTAGTACCACCTAAACAAACTAAATTCGAAAAAGATAAAGAAGAATTACGGCGGATGCACGAGGAGGCGGCGGCCCGTGAAAGAGACCGAAATAGTGGCACTCTTCGCATTGATTAGAATTGATTTCCCGTTTTTCGAGCAAACCCGAGAACGTGCGCAGCATTGGTATGATTTAATGTCTGACCTACCGTTTGATGAGGCATTAAAAAACTACAGGGAACATGTGAAGACGAGTGATCGAGAGCCAAAGCCGGCTAATATCATCCGCTCCGATCAGCTGCTCACACACAATCAGGACATGCTCCGTCTGGAAGCATCAGAACACATGAGCAATATTGATCGCTGGGCAGCCTCAGACACCGAGCCGCCTGATGGGTTTTGGGAGAATACACGCAATCAGATAAGAGGTGAGCAAGCATGAGCCAACCAAATGAAGCTCCTGCTGAATATGAGGGCAGTTTCCTAGGTATGCCAGACGTAGAGCCATACAACTTAGAAGCGGAGCAGGCGATTATTGGTTCTATCCTACTTAGCTCTGAAGCTTTTGAAAAAGTGAAGGACCGGCTGAATAAGGGGAAGTTTTACGAGAAGGCCCATCGGACGATTTACAAAGCAATGTGTGATGTCTATGAATCAAAGGCACCGATCGACATTGTGACGGTAAGCGCCGCTCTACAGGATGATGCGAAACTCGAAGCAGTAGGAAATGTCTCTTACCTTGCGCGACTAACCAATTCCGTTCCGACAGCATCGAACATTACCTACTATGCTGACATCGTCATAGACAGGGCCCTTCGCAGGGAGTCTCTGGTCATAGCTCGGGAGCTAGTAAAGCACGCTACATCGGAACAGGACGTTGCTGGGTTTGTCGCGTTAGCTGAGAAACGCATATCAAAGCTGACAGCCGAGAATAAGCCGCCTAAAGCATTCGTGACAATGAGAGATGCACTGTTTCAAGTATTTGATCAGACAGAGGAGAAGTTCAACAATCGCCATGTCAACCAAGGTGTTACTGGTATGCCGAGTGGTTTGAATGATCTGGATAAGATGACCGCAGGCTTCCAGCGAAGCGATTTGATTATCGTTGCTGCCCGCCCATCCGTTGGTAAAACGGCATTTGCGCTCAATATAGCGCAGAACGTTGCTATTAGAGCAAAGGAAACAGTCGCTATTTTCAGCCTCGAAATGTCAGCTTCGCAGCTAGTCCAAAGGATGATTTCGGCAGAAGGAAACATTGATGGTGAAAAGCTTAAGACAGGCTATTTTGAACCGGATGATTGGGGTAAGATGACCAGCGCAATTGGAATCTTGTCTGATGCTAATATTTTCATCGATGATACACCAGGCATTACAGTCGGTGAAATTCGAATGAAATGTAGGGAGCTGAAAAAGGAAAAAGGTTTGGGTATGATCTTGATTGACTATCTGCAGCTCATACGAGGGAACGGCCGGAGTGGTGAGAATAGGCAGCAAGAAGTCTCGGAAATTTCACGAACGCTCAAGGAGATCGCCCGCGAGCTGGAAGTGCCGGTTATAGCGCTATCTCAGCTCAGTCGAGGGGTAGAGCAGCGGCAGGATAAGCGCCCGATGATGTCTGACCTTCGAGAATCGGGATCGATTGAACAAGATGCAGATATCGTAGGATTCCTTTATCGCGATGACTATTATGACAAGCAAACAGAGAAGAGAAATATCATCGAAGTCATCATTGCTAAGCAGCGTAACGGTAAGACCGGCACGGTAGAGCTCGCCTTTAGGAAAAATTATGGCAAGATGGTTAACCTTGATCGCCAAACAACGGTTGATGACCATGAGGAAATGGTGTGAAAAGGCAACCATGCAAGCAAGTTGAAGTCGATCCCTTTTACCAAGAGGCACCATGGGAAGTCGTGTATGACGAGCGCGGTTGTGTGATAGGCGAAGTGTTCCTGCTGCCGCCTAGGATTACATTTGAGGGTAAGTCGGCAAAGAGGAGGAAGAGCAAGAAATGATAAAAGTGATAGCTAAATCCGAATTTGCCAAGCAGCTCGACGCTCTCATAATGACGGATGAGCAAGTTATCGCCCAGGTGCAGGAGTGCTTGGCAGCAGGAAAGCCGATTAACATCAGTACGATGGAGCGCGGCCTTGAAATCTTAATGAGGGAGCGTCCGGCGCGGCCGCAGATAAAATCAGGATTGGAGCCATTGAACAAGCGTCAAGCTGCAACGTTTAATTTCATAGTCAATTTCCTGAATAAAAATGGGTATCCGCCATCTGTTCGTGAAATTGCCGAAGGAGTAGGGTTGCTGTCTAGTTCCACTGTCCAAGGTCATTTAGAGCGTCTGGAGAAGAAAGGCTATATCAAGAGAGCTGAAGACAGCAGGCCGCGCAGCTTGCAAATAACAGGAATGAGGGAGGTCGGGACTGATGCGGTTTGTGGGAGTCGATCCGGCGACTAAGACGGGATTCGTCGCGCTAGACATCAACGGAACTCCTTTAGTCGAGGTTGAATTGAAAGCCTCTGGCAAGGCGGAGAAGGGCGGATTAACGATTCCACAGTTGGTTGAATTAGAAAATCAATTGTTTAAGCTGCTCATGCCAAAAGATGAAGTTATGATCGAGCAAGCAGCGGCTGGCACTCAAAAAGGTATTACCACAGGAATGATACACGGTGGTTTGAGGAGCATGATTTGTCGCAAGGATCTAAGTTACAACGAAATCAATCCACAGTGGACAAAGAAATATGTCGGTGTTACTGGTTGGATGCAAGATGGTGGGAAGAATCGCCGCTTAACTTCAACCGAGAGTAAGAAAGAGGTTGCTGCGGCTGTATTCAAACTGTACGGGTATACCCACAAAAGTAACAACGTCATTGATGCATACATCATTGCTAGATCGGCGCTTAACCTGTATCTGCTACGTGAATACAAGCCTTTGATTGATCCTCTTCCACTCCAAGTGGAAGTCATACAGGCGATTCTTGCCAAAACAGAATAACCGCGCAATTGCTCGGTGAAGGGATTACTGCTGCCATAAAACCGAACATATGTTTCTGAATGAGGTGAAAATGTGCACCAACATGAGTTTGACCAGCTACAAACAGGCTTAACAGATATGGCTAAAATGGTTGCCGAGTATCACAGGAAGCTGCTAGCTGAGGGCTTTGAACCTTATCAAGCACTAATACTAACTGCTAGTTTTCAAGCGTCCGCAATGATGAAGGGAGGTGGCTAATCTTGGATATGAGTAATGCAACGGAAGCCGAACTTATCACGATCATATGGCACGATCTATTTGCAAGATTGAGCGATATTCTCCAGGCGAAAGAACGTTATGAGATTATGAAACCTTATTCACCCATTTATCCGAGAGTGCTGCAGCTCATTAAGCCTGCATACACGCGATGAGCCGCCGCTTACAACCACTGCCGCAGCGCAAGCTGGACATTGACCGCAAGGCAAACAGTGAAGTCGAGGTACGGCAGATGTCGGCAGAAGAGCTCGAGCGGAAGTCTGCGGCGAAACCGAGGGAGCGAGATTTTATGAGCTGGTCCGGTCGGAAAAGGAAAGAGGTGGGGGATTGAAACGAGCAGATGAGCGCTTTGCAGGCAACAAGGCAATGCGGAAACATTATCGTAAGGTTGCGGGCTTCACATATCACCGCCGGACCTTCTCGGCAAACGAGATATTCGTCGATAACTTTGCCGGCGGCGGGGGTGCCAGCACAGGAATAGAGGTAGCGATCGGCCGCAGCGTTGATGAAGCTATTAACCACGATCCGGCAGCTATCGCAATGCATAAGGCAAATCATCCAGAGACACGTCACTGGTGCGAATCGGTTTGGGATGTGGATCCCCGCGCCATTGCCGCAGGTCGGCGGGTTGCGCTGGTATGGCTCTCACCTGACTGTAAGCATTTCTCAAAAGCCAAGGGAAGCAAACCCGTTGAAAAGAGCATTCGGGGGCTGGCGTGGGTTGGCATAAGATGGGCTGCTACGGTCCGGCCACGCGTGATCATGCTGGAAAATGTGGAGGAGTTTAAGACCTGGGGCCCGCTTATTCGAGCTTCTGAGGGAAATTGGTATCCAGATCCGAAGCAAAAGGGGCGGACATTCAATTCATTCGTAAATGCGCTGCGGCGCCTTGGGTACGTTGTTGAGTGGCGCGAGCTGCGTGCTTGTGATTATGGTGCACCGACAATTCGTAAACGGTTATTCTTGATTGCTCGCTGCGATGGTAAGCCCATTGTATGGCCGGAGCCAACACACGGAGCACCGGACAGCCCGGAAGTGCAAGAAGGCAAAAGAGAGCCGTGGAAAACGGCAGCCGACATCATAGATTGGTCAATTCCTTGCCTTAGTATCTTTGACAGAAAAAAACCGCTCGCAGAGAACACGCAGCGCCGGATCGCCCGTGGCATTGAGAAATTCGTAATTAATAACCCGAAGCCATTTATCATCAAGGTCAATCACCAAGGCGAGCAGTTTAGAGGCCAAGACATTGATGAGCCGCTCCAGACTATCACCGCAAAAAATGGTTGGGGCGTTGTGACCCCATTCGTTGCCCGCATCGGTCAGACCGGATTCGGCGGGGATCGGATGCAATACTCAGCGGAGCAGCCGCGTACTACTGTGACCACTAAGGCGGAGCATCTGCTGGTGAGCCCTACACTCATACAAATGGGTTACGGGGAAAGGCCGGGACAGGAGCCGAGAATATTGGACCTTGAGAAGCCGGTCGGCACGGTTACCGCAGGTGGTAACAAATTTGCACTGGCTGCTGCCTTTCTCGCAAAGCATTATGGTGGGAATTACAACGGACTAGGCAATGACCTTGAAGAACCACTTTCCACTGTTACAACGGTTGATCATAACGCTTTGGTCACAAGTCACCTCGTTAAGCTTCGTGGGACATGCAAGGACGGGCAAGAGGTGACGGAGCCGATGCCGACAATCACTGCAGGCGGCCTGCATATTGGAGAGGTTAGATCATTCCTAATTGCTTACTACGGCAGCAGTGTTGGGCAAGACCTTAACGACCCATTACAGACCGTTGTGACGAAAGACAGGTTCGGGCTTGTGAAGATTGAGGGAATTGATTATCAAATCGTAGATATCGGCATGAGGATGCTAAAGCCGCATGAGTTGTTCGCCGCTCAAGGATTCCCGAGCAATTATATTATCGACAAGTACGAGGATGGATCGCCAGTATCGCAGGCCGAGCAGGTTAACCGCTGCGGCAATTCGGTTTCTCCGAAAATGTCTGAAGTGCTTACAAAGGCGAATGTGCCGGAGCATTGCGCCGGATCCGGAAACGCTCTGAAATTTGAGCGGTATGCAGAAGCTGCGGGCCAGCTGCAGTTATCTATGTGAGGTGATTATACGTGATCTTACGTGATCAAGTGATGCGACAAATAGGTAAACTGCTTGACGGCAAGTGCGATGGGTGCCCGCAACTAAAGGAATTGAATAGGATTCATGGACATTCAACATCTCATATTGACGGGTACTGCCAGCGAACGTGTGAAGTCGGCATGCAGCTGAAAAGTTTGGGCAAGCAACTTAACTCTTCGCTTAATCCTCGGGTGGAGTTAGCGTTTGATGATGATGTATCTGCATGAATAACGAGGATCATGAGGAGGATAGCCTAAAACTTTTTAAGGTGCAAATGATCCGTAACGAGTGATATACGCTAATACAAATAATCCGGCGAAAAAAAGAACAAAAAATGCCCCTAATAAGATTGCTATTATGTTCATTATTTTCTGCATGTTGACTCACTCCTTTTCTTTCTAACGATACAACAGTCTTTTAAAGGAAGTGAGTACCATCTTTATATAGTACCGTGAATATAAAGCTTGAATATTGAGATGTATGGGAGGTGTAGCATGAAAGGATTGATTATCAAATCGCCATGGATCGAGAAGATACTAGCAGGCGAGAAAGTCTGGGAGATAAGAGGTTCAAACACGAATATCCGTGGAACCATCGCTCTTATAAAAAGCGGAAGTGGAATGATATATGGAACAGTTGTATTAACGAATTGTTTCCAAGTTACTCAAGAAGCAATGTATCAGGGATTTAAAAATCATCGTATAAGTGCAGATTATGATATTCCATACAAAAAATGCTATGCGTGGGAGCTGAGTTCACCAGTAATCTACCCTGAGCAAATACCTTATAAGCATCCACAGGGGGCAGTTATTTGGGTGAACATATCATGAATAAGCAAATACAAGAGCAACATATATTTTTTTGTTAAAAAACCGAACATATGTGCTGGATTTATCAAGTGAGGAGGCAAACATCCGGAATGTACTACATCAGTGAATTACAAGAAAAAATCGTTTTGGCGCTCCGAGAGCACCCTGGCTCCAGCTACGCCAAAATGGTTAAAATAACTGGTTTGCCACATGGCGGAGTAGATGAAAAGGTAAAAAAGTTATTGGCGAAAGGAATTGTTAGCAGAGAAGGAAGGCTGCGGCATTATAGGTTATTCGCTTCAGATGATCCATACGAGGTTACCGAAGGCGGGAAAAGGCCCAAAGTACCAAAAGGTATTATAGCTGATCCCGCTCTACAAGAAGCTGCAGCATTTCAACTAAGTGACGATCAACTCTTTTATATCAAAAATCATAAGGACCTCCCGCGAAGCGAGTTAGCTCGCAGGCTTGGGATCAGTAAGCTAGAGCTTAATTTTGCATTGGATCAAAAACGAAAGTAATTATTCCAAATTCTAAATCGAGGAGCGATATAGATGGCAAAGAAAGCAAAGACGGAAAAGTTTCATTCGGAGGCAGAACCGGCAGTATACACACTTCTGAACAGCGTGATGGAGAAGCATCACAAGCATTTCAGGGATTCTGAATTCCTGATTCTTTTCAAACACGGAGGCTGGATGTCTCGTGGCAGAACGGCATTCGCTAGATTCAAGGTTCTTGCTGACGACATGCGCCGGACGCTCGATAAGGATGCGGTACTATACATTAACTGCGATGTATGGCGCAAGATGACGGAGCCGCAGCAACGCTATTTCTTGGATGAGGCCTTTCTTGGGTTGGATTTTAAAACAAATGCCAAAGGCGATACACTCGAACATCCTGGAGATGGCCGCGTGCTTCTCAAACTAGTACCGCCTGACCTTGAGGCCTTTGTCGAGGCAATTAAGCGTCATGGCCCCATTGCCGAGGATGTAAAGCGGCTGCTCAAAGGTTTGAAGGATCTCGGGCAAATGACGATCGAAGATGTGAAAGAGGAACCGCCGGCGCCGCCGCATGAGGGGATAAAAGTAGTAATCGGCAGTGACGGAGTAGTGGAAGGCGTCGAAGATGAAAACCAGCTAACGCTCGAAGAAGCTGCTGCAGCTGCCGAAGCTGCACAAAATGATCCTATGCATAGAGTTAAAGGCGATTCCGCTCCCGATCCAGACGAACAGGAGGACGATGATCTCGAATGAGAAGGAAACGAGATAATCTGAAGCACGGTCTAAACGGACTGTTTTATGGAATGATCTGGGTCGGCGTCTATCTATTAATCGAAGCACTTATTAAATAAGCATAAGCCCCGGTTTGTCCGGGGCAATCCCACAAAGGGGCGTGGCAAGGTGGGGAAAAAGGATTTTATACCGGATTTGGACGAACGGGGCTTTATGCTCCACTTAGAAGATCTGAAGAAATCGTATAGAGCAACGCTTAATTTTTGGTCTGCTAAAAGAAAAGACCTTGAAGATGAGCTACAATCAAAAACAAACACTTTAATCGAATTGCTCCCTAAAAAGGAACATAAAGCCGAACGCTTGCGCTTACGCAACGAATTCCCTGATTTACATGAGCGCATCAAGGATATAAAAGAAGTCACTTCTGATTTGAATTATGCAATCAATTGGCTCCATAGTGGCCGAGAGCCCGGCACGAAACGCGGTGTAGATCGAAGGAGCGTTTATCAAAACACTGTGCTGCTTGATCCAATGATTATGGCCGCGTATGCAAACCCGAGTAATAGCCGGAGTGGTAGCTCATTGACTGAAGACGAAAAGACATCTCTTAGGGAGGTACTGGAGATTCTTAGCCCGCAAGAAAAAGAATGCTACGTGATGGCACATGGACATTGTATACCCCAGCAGCAGATCGCACGCTTGATGAATCTCTCTGAGGGCACTGTCGCAACGTATATCAAACGCGCACATGATAAAGTTTCGGCTGGGTGGCAAGGGACTTTGTTCTAATTTTGTATTTGTTAATATAATTAAAGGGAGATGGCGATAATGGAAAGCATTAAGCAAAAAGAATCGCTTGAAGTTATAGATATACAAAACATTTTAAATTGTGGTCGTCGTCAAGCGTATGAATTAGTGAATTCGGGACAATTCCATGTAGTGCGAGTTGGAACCAAAATAAAAGTTTCCAAGCGTCTTTTTTTCGAGTGGTATGAGGGTAAGGACTTCACGGAATGGTTAGACAGGAAGGGACGGGCTTAAAAGCCTGGCTCTTTTTTTGGCACCACATACACTTTAGTTGAGTGCAGGGCACCAATCCGGCACCAATTTTAAATATCAGCCAAAATAATTAATGACGTATAAAAAGAAAAAAAGCCATGAGCCCAGTGTTTACAAGGCTTCATGGCTTTTTTATTAAATGATCTGAACAGGGTTCGAACCTGTGACCCCTACCCTGTCAAGATAGTGCTCTCCCAGCTGAGCTACCAGATCATATTAGCGACAATTAATAATATATCAGGGTGAAGCAGAGAAGTCAACACTTATTATTTGCCAATGCCCAGGAATATTCATTGAGGAGACGATCCAGCTCTTGGCTGATCTTAACGACAGCTTGATCGGTGAAATTATTGCAAGCTTCAAATAATCGTATCATTTCTGCTCGAAGTTCTTCAATTTTTTGCTGGTAAAAACCGTGTTCCATGACAATCCCTCCAACTTTTCATTTGTTAAGACAAGAATAAACGAAGGTTGTTAGAATTTTTCCAAAATGCAATTAGATTAATGTTAGTTTTTCGAACATTGCGCTAGCTTGCAGCCTTCGTATGAGATTAACTACACGGTTTAGACTATTCTGAAACAACTTCAGAATGACTAATCTGTAACTTTAAGGAAATATGAGCGAAATTCAATCGGGTTTTGCTTCGTACATTTGAAGTTTAAACACGAATATCAATCGTTTGTCCAAGGTTTGGCTGTGCGCTTTTCAGCATGTTCACAATATCTTGTCCTTGCTGCGTAGCCTGTTCTTTCGCTAGAGATAACACTTGGATGCTGGCTGAAAGTGCTAAACTGTTATGATTCATGATGATAGATGTTGCTGCGATATCCATTTCACACCTCCTACTTAAGTTATCGGCATGAAGGAGGAACTTTTTTACATGTAAGGTATAATTAAAGTCGTTTTATCGGATTGCGAGCTTGTTTTCGTATACTAAAGTCGAAATGATCGGCATACCTTTAAAGAAAGAGCGCGGGAGGCGGTTTCTGTTGGCTGCAGAGTATGCCTATTTAGCCCTCTGGCTATTAGGGATGTTTGGCATTATCGGATTAGTTATCGGTGCCGTGGCGAAGTTTGCCATGGAGGATTCATTATCGCATGACGAGCAATTCGTATGGAGAAGGCGGCTGCCGGCAGATGCAATAAAAAGGAAATAAAACCAAGGAACCGGCTTAAGCCTCCAAATAGGCAAGCCGGTTTTTTTTATTCGTCTCGTGCATAATAATCCTCTACGAATGGGAACGATATAGATTGGCTTCAACAACTTGAATAGAAGAGAGGTATTCACGATGAACGATTTGAATGGCGGTCAGAATGCGAGAGAGCATATTGTAGCTGTGCAAAAGGATGGAGACGGAGATCTTACAGCCTTCAAAACAAGCAGCGGAAGAGTTCTTGATTATGGAACGGCACTTCAAGAAGTACAAGCCGGCAATATTGCAGGGGTGAATACGTTTAAAGGCAGGGACGGAGAGTTTTATATCCGAGGCGACGCAGATGGAGATCCGACTAACAATCTGGACCAGCTTCCTCTTTTTTAAGCGAAGTAGTTAATGCTATTAAATATAGGGACGCAACACCACAAAAAAGGCGCTTGCATGCAAGCGCCTTTTTTTCGTTTAAGCGAGCTCGTAAGTGACATGCTGTTCGACGACTCGCATGAGACCGGTACGACCCGCGTGCTGATCGATCGCGTCTCCATAATGCATCAGCCAGGTTTTTTGCTGGATTGCATCAGGAAGACTGAGCAGTTCATCCAAAGTGGCATGAACGACACCAGGCGCTTCTAGCTGACAATCGTGGTAAATCGTTGACACGCCTCCATCAACCAATTGCTGCAGGAGCTCTGGATCAAATCGCATATCTGCCGTATAAAAGAAGTTTCCGTTAAATAGGAAGGAGTAGCTCGGTTTGTTAGGTATATGCTTGGTTTGGATCAGCTTAACCTTAAGTCCAGGAAATAGCTCGTTTTCTATATCCGGCTTTAGCGGGCGGACCTCGAAGAAATCTTCGAGGCGTTCAAGAGGCCCCTGCGTTAATCCGCCGCGCAAGGTCTGCTCCCAGAGGGGCTCGACAAGCGTTTCCGCAATATAGAGAACGGGTTTGCGATTATATTTGAACATCATCTGGAACGCATATTCCTCCAACCCGCCGACATGGTCTCCATGAATGTGGCTGATTAACACCGCGTCAAGCTCGTGAAAAGATATGCCTTGCTGATGAATTGCCTTCGGCAGCGTAATGCCGCAATCTACAAGCAGCCGAAAGCCGTTTACTTCAATAAGGCCATTGTTATTATCGTATTTTTTGGCAAAAGCACTGCCTGTTCCAATCATTGTTATGTTCATGCCAGTACCCCCTCATCATTCCACATGTTTAATGTACCAAATTTTTCATGCTCCTGACAATTGCTGATGCACATTCGCCCTTCATTACATACAATGCTAAAGCGATACGCATAGTGGAGGCGAATGAAGGATGAGCAAAGGTAAAGGTAAAGTTGCTAAGAAAAAACAGCCTGCAAGCGACCGGAAACAATACAATTACAAGCTTGTACTCTCGGATACGTGCGCGGTTTGCAAAACACCCTGTGCAAGAGGCATGAATTATTTGGCCAGAATGAGAACGGCTGGCTCGGTCGGGAAGGGCGTTCCTTGCGTACTGACGAGAACCTTCGGGTAATGACGAGAAATAATCATTTGTATTTCCCAGGCAAGCGCAGGTTTCAACATCATTTGACAGCGTTGGTCCTCTAGCACTAGCGGCAAAATAGTTTGTTCTCCCGCGCAACTTTGCCTGGATTTCTGAGTATAACCTTTCATCCAGGCTATCGGATGGAGGGCTTACAACTATGAAACTCAGAAAAGTTGGCATTCTGCTTCTGCTGTTGTCAGTGTGGGGCGGTACCATGATGTTTGCGGATTCCGCATCTCAGAAGGTACGCGTCATTATTAACGGTTCAGAGCAGGATGACGGCGGATTAATTGCAGAGAACAAAACCTACTTGCCGCTTCGTCAACTAGCTACTTCGATGCAAGCTATCGTCGAATGGGATAATCAAAGCAAACGGGCCACGGTATATAAGCCAAATGTCCATATGTTCTTATTCCAGAATAATGCGGTATTCGGCAATGTAGCCAAAGGCTATCAAGGAAAGTTTAAAGTTTTTGCGCAAATTGATAATTTGAAAACAGATGTTACAGCCGTTAAGGTATCGATATTCGATCCGAACGGGAAAGAAAAAGTGATTCAAACGGAGAGCGTGAATACCTCAAAAGACAATTTCTGGTATGCGACAGATGAGATCGATTATAAATTCGAAGCCAGCGGCAAGTATCCCATTCGCTTCTTTCTAAAGCTGAAAGGTTCGGATGAATGGACTGCCGTTTCCGAGAAATTAATTTCTTCCCTTTAATGCAGCTGGCATCCGGACGCTCCGTTTCCATTAGGAGCGTTTTCGTTTGACCATTGATAGAATGTCATGTTACTATACGATAGTCTGTATACATTATTGAAATGGGGTAATAACATGAGCGAGCATCAGCATAGCGATGATTGCGGATGTGGTGAAGATCACGAGCATGAAGAGCATGTCTTTATCGTGACTGACGACGAGGGCCAGGAACGTGAAATGGTCATGGTTTATACGTTTGAATCGGAAAACAATGTATATGCGGTACTATTGGATCGCAATGATCCAGAAGCGGACGGCGTTATTTTCCGTATTGAAGAAGAGAACGACGAGTCGTTCCTAGTCGGTATCGAAGACGATGCAGAGTGGGATCGCGTTACTGCGATTTATGAGGAAATTGCTCGTACGGAGAGCGAAGAGAAGTAATCCTGCTTCGAATCCAAGCAAGCACCAAATGACAAAAGATCGGCAAGCGACGCTTGCCGATCTTTTTGCGTTCCATGTCTCAGCTATGATGTTATTTCCTAGGATTAAAATAAATCGTTCGTCCATTGAACATGGTGAGCTCCGCTTTCAGTCGGCCGGCTATATATTTGCAAAGCTCGTTGGCCTTCGCTTTGTCACCATGCGTAGCTTCGTCGGGCAGAACGACCTGAAGGCAGGGGACGATGCTGCCGGAGACGCTTGCCGCCACGCTGGGACCGAATATGATGTGTTTATAAAGCGGATTGATGCCCTTTAAGTAAAACCAACGGTCATCCTGCTTTTCTTCTATCGTGTACGGAAAGGCAGCCTCGGCATAATTCCAATCAAGCTGAGAGCCCGTGAGGGCGGCTTGCTCACGGTAATGCAAGAGCTGGTCCTTGATTTCCGCCACATCAAGATTATCCACGACGGAACCTTGCACGAATTTTATGTAAGCGCTTTGACTCATCGCAACTCACCTCTCACAACATCATAGCACGTCAAATTTAGGATGACAATAAGTGGAATATTGGCAGTAAGCGTACAGAAAAGAGCTGCCCTAAGTCATCCAGATGACCTTCGGAGCAGCTCCTTATTGCCGCAATTATGAAATCGCAGTTTCTTCAACGATTACTTTGACAAATTCAATGCTGCGATCTTCAGGACCTTTAACCGGAAGACCGACTTGCACATGATCGACGATATAATCGATATTTTTTTGCGTTATAACCTCGCCTGGCAGCAGAATCGGAATGCCTGGCGGATACACATAAATAAATTCGGCAATGATCCTTCCGGCAGACTCTTTGAATGGAAGCACTTCTGTCTCTCCATAGAAAGCGTCGCGCGGCGTCAACGACAGCTGAGGGATATCAGGGATCTTGACGACGAGCTCACGTGCTTCTGCGCCTTCATGGAACCTCTCTGACAGCCCGCGAAGCGATACCAGCAATTTTGAAATGGAATCAGAGGTATCTCCAGGCGTAACTAGGCAAAGAATGTTATACATATCGCTCATTTCAATCTCGACATTATAATTGTCGCGAAGCCAGTTTTCCGTTTCGTATCCGGTTATGCCAAGGTGGCGAACGTGAATGGAAACCTTGGTCGGATCATAATCATAGGTCGCTTCATCGCCAAGAATCTCCTCGCCGAAGCAATAGAGACCAGGAATCTCATTAATTTGCTTGCGTGCGTATTGTGCATGTTCAATCGCGCGCTCAGCGATAGCATGTCCATTCAGAGCAAGATTGCGCCTTGACGTATCGAGCGAACCTAGCAAAATGTAGGAAGTAGACGTAGTCGTCAGCATACTAATGACCGTTTGAATCCTATGAGGATTAACCCTGCCTTTGCGAACGTTGAGAACGGAGCTCTGCGTCATGGAGCCGCCCAGCTTATGGACGCTTGTCGCAGCCATATCCGCGCCCGCCTGCATCGCTGACATTGGCAGCTTCTCATGGAAATGGATAAGCACGCCATGCGCCTCGTCGACGAGTACGGGAATATCGAAGCTATGTACGAGATCGACGATTTCCTTCAGGTTTGCGCAAATGCCGAAATAGGTTGGATTAATGACAAGAACAGCTTTGGCATCCGGGTGGCGCTCCAGCGCTTTGCGAACGGAACGCGTCGTAATGCCGTGATCGATTCCAAGATTGTTGTCCCGTGCTGGAGAAATGAATACGGGTCTGGCGCCCGCGAAAATAATGGCAGCCATAATCGATTTATGAACATTGCGCGGAACTATGATTTTGTCTCCAGGCGCGCATACGGTTAGAATCATGGTCATGATGGCTCCGCTTGTCCCTTGCACGGAGAAATAAGTGTAATCGGATCCGAAGGCATCGGCAGCTAGCTTCTGCGCTTCTTCAATAACGCCAGTTGGCTGATGCAGGTCATCGAGCGGTGCTATATTGATTAAATCGATCGACAACGCGTTATCTCCGATAAACTCGCGAAATTCCGAGTCGCTGCCCAATCCTTTTTTGTGTCCAGGAATATGGAATTGTACGGGATCCTGCTCCGCATGACGGCGAAGCGCGGTGAATAGCGGGGTTTTATTATGATCCATCGCTCTCATCCCTGCCTTTCATTAGAGGTTGCAAACAAAGTTGAGTATAGCAAATACAGGGGGGAATGCAAGCTTCAATTTTATGAAGGGCATGATGCAAGCCGATTTGTTCTTCAATTGTTCATACATCGTTTATAAATGGATATGGTAACATAGGTTGGTGGAGGGGTTGCAGCATGAAGGATAAACGAATGCTTATTGTAATGGCAATATTAATGACGACATTTATAGGATTTGGGATTATCATCCCGGTTATGCCGGAAATAATTCAAGCGGCAGATCCGAATAAAGCGGAACTGCATACGGGACGAATGTTGGCTATTTATTCAGCCGTTTCCTTTTTCTTATCTCCATTCTGGGGCGGCTTGTCCGACCGCATCGGCAGGAGACCGATCATTCTAATCGGCGTATTGGGGTTTGCGGCAAGCTTTCTGCTGTTCGGCTTGTCATCAGGCGACTTAACGCTAATGTATCTTTCCAGAGTGCTTGGCGGGTTGTTCTCCGGGGCAGTCGCATCTGTCATTGTGGCCTATGTCGCAGACATTACGCCGCCGGAAGAGAGAACCAAGGGCATGGGGCTTGTTGGGATGTCGATTGGACTCGGGTTTACGATTGGGCCAGGCGTTGGCGGATTGCTAAGCGTGTTTTCGCTGGAAACTCCGTTTTATACGGCGTCTGCTTTAGCTCTAACCACCTTCGTGCTTGCCGTTTGGAAGCTCAAAGAATCACTCCCGCAGGAGCAGCGGAGAATGGGCACGGAGAAAAAGGTTTCAAGATGGGCGGCATTTACCGGACCGCTTAAGTATTTGTACATACTCGCCTTTTTCGTAACCTTCACGCTGGCAGGCATGGAGGCTACGCTTCAGTTTTTCGGCATGAGGCGCTTCGATGTAACACCGCTGCAAGTCGGCATATTGTTTTTTGTCTGCGGTTTTGTGGGGGCACTCGTGCAGGGCGGTATTGTGCGCCGCCGAATTAAGAAAGGCGAGGAGCCGAAGTATATCGCAATCGGGTTGGTCATCTCGGCGCTTGGCTTTTTCTTGCTTCTTGGCGCGCATTCGCTCTGGTGGGCTACGATGTCCTTGGCTGTTTTCGGTATCGGCAATTCCTTGATTAGGCCATGCGTCACTTCTCTTATTACGCAAAAGACGACAGTAGGCCAAGGCGTTGCATCCGGACTCAGCTCTTCAATGGACAGCTTAGGCCGTATTGCTGGACCGCTGCTCGGTTCCTTGTTTTTTACGATTCAAATGGGTTTGCCTTATTTGCTAGGCGGGATTCTGTGCCTAGCCGCATTGCTGCTGCTGCTTCGCTTCCGCCAGTTGGACAAGCCTAGCCTCGTTGAACGGGAAGCACAGGCTGCCAAATAAGTAAAAGCCGATTGTCCGTATTCTACGGATGATCGGCTTTTTTTCATTTATAAGACCATATATAATTCACGCGATAAAGTATTCTTCTATTTCTGCGAGAAACGGATAACCTCGCCATGCAGAGGATGGCGTTGCCGTTTCTTCTTGATGAATATTACGGAGTCAGTCCTTTAAGTATAAAGGTGATTGTCGCTTCTCTTTCCGTATCGTCCTGCCACGTCGTATCCGAAGCATGGATTGTGAAAGACCGGCAAAGCACATAACCAATCAACGCAGATGCCGTTAATCGAATCACGGTAGCGGGAGACCAGTCAATAATGCTGCCCTGTTGTTGAAACTTCCGAACGTTGATGCTGAGTTTATCGAGCACCTTGGAGAGGATAAGCTTCTGGAACTGCTCTTGAAGGTCCGGATGGAACGGGATCTCTTGAATGAAAATTTTGAACACCTGCATATGCTTCTCAAGGAATGCGATACGGTTCTCGATAATGGCACGCAGCAGCGCATCATAGCTGTCAAAGCTGCCGTCGAGCACCTTATAAAAATCACGCAGCACAAATGGGGCTACAAGCTTCGCCATCACAGGCGCAACGATCGAAAGCAGCAGCTCTTTTTTTGTTTTGTAATGGCGAAATATCGTTCCCTCCGCAACACCTGCCCGCTGAGCGATCTCACTCGTCGACGAAGCAGCAAAACCTTTCTCCGCGAATATTTCGGAAGCCGCCTGGACGATTTTTATTTGCTTTTCGGTCATTTTGGTTTCGTCGTTGTCTAGCTTCAATAACTCTTCGAGCCATTGATCAACCGGTTCCTGCATGTAAGCCACTCCTTCGTACAGCACCATTCTGTCTATTATAGCAAATGCTCGGCTTACCTACATGCGTCGATGCTTTTTGAGCGCTGCGACATTCATGAGCGCAAACAGTACGGAGAAGCCAATCAGAACATAAACATCGAGCTGAAGGTCAGACCAGCCTTCTCCTCGCAGCATAATGCCCTGCATGGCATCTGCGCCGTAGGTGAGGGGCATGATCAAGCTTAGCTTTTGAAGCCAAGGATTCATCGCATCAAGGTTGAATAAGCCGGAGAAAAAGGCCTGCGGCACGATCACGATAGGGATGAACTGAATGATCTGAAATTCACTGCTCGCAAAGGAAGACAGCAGCGTACCGAGCGTTAACGCCGTTAAAGACAACAAAACATTGATGAGCAGCATGGCTCCGATGCTTCCAGCCATATACAACCCCAGTACATGGACCGAATACCAAGCGATTAATGTGGCTTGCAGCAAAGTGAAAATGCCGAACCCTGCCAAATAGCCGGCAACAATCTCGCTTCTTTTAATCGGCGTAGCAAGCAAGCGCTCCAAGGTCCCGCTTGTTCGTTCCCGCAGGAAGGAAACGCCTGCGAGCAGGAAAACGAAAAAGAAGGAAAAGAAGCCTATGAGGACGGGGCCAAATGAATCGAACGGAGCCAGATCAGGCCCGCCATGCAAATAGCTGACGTTAGGCGCAGTTTGGTCGCCTTCTAATCGGGTAGCGTTCTGTACCAGCAATAGAATTGCCCGATTAACCGAGGGATCGCTTCCTTCAAGCATGAGCTCGGGCATTCCGCTGCCAGCTTGAAGAACGGCGTCAAGCTCGCCTGCTTGCAGAGCCGCCTTAGCGTTCTCGTAACTGTCATAAGGTACAATCTCAGCATCAGCATTTAATTGCTCGAATTGTTCCGTTAGGACAGCAGGAGCATCAATGATACCGATGACAGGGGATATGGCCTGGCCGCCAAAGACAAGCTTCATTAAACTAAGAATCAGCAGTGGAGCAAGAAATAATAAAGCGAGTGTCCGTTTATCTCTTAGAAACTGATTGATAATTCGGACGGCAATTGCGCGTACTCTCATCCCCGTTCACCTGCCCGTTCACCAAGAACGATAAATGCATCCTCAAGCGTGCTGCTTCCCGTCTGCAGCTTAATGGCCTCCGGGGTATCCAGGGCAATCAGCTTGCCGTTCTGGATCAGTCCGAGCCGATCGCATTTCTCAGCTTCGTCCATGACATGCGTGGTTAATATAATCGTGATTCCTTGTTTGGTTAAATGAACGAGTTCCTTCCAAATCGATTTTCGCAGCACAGGGTCAATACCTACCGTCGGCTCGTCGAGCACGAGCAGCTTCGGCTCATGAAGCAAAGCAATGGCTAGCGAAAGCCGACGCTTCATACCCCCGGAATAAGCAGAGGTTTGCACATTCAGATGCTCGTTCAAAGAGACGAGCTCCGTCGCGTATTGAATCCTAGATTCAAGCGCTCTGCCCTTCAGACCGAACATCGCACCAAAGAATGTTAAATTTTGTTTGCCTGTCAATTCATTATATAACGCATCAGATTGTGCCATATAGCCAAATGCCTGCAGCATTTTGAGTTGAGGCATGGTTTCGCCGAGCATTTGGACCGTCCCGGAATCTGCTCGATCCATTCCTGTCATTATCTTGATGAGCGTTGTTTTTCCTGAACCTGATGGCCCAAGCAAGCCGAAAAGCTCGCCTTTAGGTATGGAGAGGGTAATGCCGGAAAGCACCTTACGCCTGCCATAGGCACGTGAAATGCCTTGGATCTCGATGGCTGGAGAGCTTTGCGATAACTCAGGTGACGTAGACATCAAATCTGCACACTCCTTTTCATAATGAGTAAGTACTCACTTTATTATAAACCGAAATGTATGCATGTTAAAGGGAGGTTATGCTCTTTTACCGCAAAACCATCTCGGTCTTCAGGCGTAGGCGTCTTACGACCATGGGCGAGAGCGAAAGCCATTCTCTGGACGTTTTTGCATGCCTTTTCTTCCCATTATGATTAGAAAAGACAAAACAAATAGAAAACCGTAGAGGGAAAAGGAGTCGGAATCAAATGAGTAAATTAACAGAATGGTCTTTCCGAAACAAGGCGGCCATTATCCTAATCGTCATCATGGCTTTAGTTATGGGGGTAATCAGCTATTTAAGGCTTCCAATGGAGTTCCTGCCTGCAGCTGACAATCCGCAAGTCATGATTACGGCAATCGGGCCAGGAAATGACGCAAAGTCGATGGAGCAGAAAGTGACCAATCCGTTAGAGACGGCTGTTACGCTCGTGAAAGGAAAGACGAGCATGCTCTCGACCTCGGGAGACGGATACGCGCAAATCAATCTGAACTTCGACTCTAAAACAAACATGAAAGAAACGAAGGCCGAAATCGAGCGCATAGTCGGGCAAGTTCAGCTGCCATCGAATGTTATGAAGCCGTTTGTCGTTCAATTCAACACATCGATGATTCCGATCGCATGGGTAACACTCACTTTTGATGAAGGAATGAGTGAGCAAGAGAAGGAAGCGAAGCTGGAGGAAGTCACGGCCGAGCTGCAGAAATCGGAAGGTGCCGGCGCTGTCAGTGTAAGCGGCAAATCAACGCCTGCCGTACATGTCATTCCGGATACGGCTAAGCTAGCTGAAAAGGGCATCACCATACAAGCTTTGATGGGTGTACTGCAGGGCAGAGGAGCTTCCGTTTCCATCGGAGAGCGAACGATCGATGGGGCTGCGGGCAATATTAATGTATTTGACCAGGTTACGGGATTGGAGACGCTTCGCAAGCTTCCGGTAGCTGCTGGCGTTGCGCTGGCAGATGTCGCTGCTGTCGAGCTTTCAAAAGACCAAGAGAGCATCAGCAGAATGAACGGAAAAGATGCCATTATGTACACGATTTCGAAATCGGCGGATGCGAACGCCGTCACGGTTGGCAATGGCATCGAAAAAACGGTTGAACGCTTGAATGCGGATATGAAAGGCATCGATGCTTCTATCATTTTGAGTACTTCGGATTCCGTGGTCTCTTCGGTCAACAGCATGCTTCGCGAAGTTTTGCTAGGTGCCTTGTTCGCAACGATCGTCATCCTATTGTTCATGCGCAATTTCAGGGCAACGATCGTAACGATCGTATCCATTCCACTATCACTTGGCATTACGTTATATCTTCTGCAGCTGTCAGGCGTGTCTCTGAATATCATTACGCTTGGAGGCGTGGCAGTCGCGGTGGGCCGCCTTGTCGATGACAGTATCGTCGTCATTGAGAACATCTACAGAAGACTTCAGAAAGAGTCGTTCTCCGTCAAGCTGATTACGGATGCGACAAAAGAAGTCGCTTCTGCGATTACTTCGTCAACGCTCGTTACGGTTGCGGTATTTTTACCGATGGGTCTCCTGCGCGGCTCCCTGCAAGCATTCCTGCTTCCGTTCGCTCTTACGGTCGCGTATTCGCTGCTTGCATCCTTGTTAGTCGCACTGACTGTCGTCCCGCTCCTGAGTGCCGTATTACTGAAAGGGACAAAGGAGAAGGAGCATGCGGGTTCACCCAAATTCGCCGCGTTTATTCGCTGGAATCTCGCACATAAATGGGTGCCGCTTCTAATCGCCGTCGTTTTATTCGCAGGCTCGATCAGCGCTTACGTGTTCATGCCAAAAGGAGCGCTTGACTCTTCTAGCGCGGAGAACATTAATGTAACGCTGCAATATCCGAGTGAGACACCAGCGGAGCTTGTACAGGAGGAAGGGAAGAAATTCGAAAGCATTTTGACTGCCGACCAAGATATCGAATGGGTCATGATGATGCTCGGCAACAGCTCCGATGCCGCCCAATATGGTTCTGTATCCTCACCTACGCTGATCACCTATATGATCGATCTGAAGGATGGCGTAGATGCTGAAGTGTTTATGGACAAAGTCAAATCACATAAAGAAAACTTTAAAGACGCCGAGCTGACAGCAGATGCGTCCGATCTCATTATGGGGGGCGGCTCCTCGCAAATTTTCATTGACGTGACAGGCGATAACGAGGAACAGCTCACGCAAACGGCCGAGAAGCTGATTACGGCAATTAAGGCGATTGACGGCGTTCAAAAAGTCGAAAGCAATCAAGAAGAAAAGAAATCGGTTTATTCCTTTAAAGTTGAGCCTACTTTGGCAAAAGGCCAAGAGGTTGCCATGCAGCTGCAAAGCATGTTGAACCCTTTGCCCATCGGCACCATACAGATAGAATCGAGCGATACGCAGGTTCTGCTGCAGCCGGTTGTCAATCCAAATTCCAAAGCGGAGCTAGAGAAGCTGACTGTTATGACAGAATCGGGCCCGACCCCAATCTCTGAGGTGGCAGAGCTGATCCGAACGGAGGAACCAGCGCTATTCTATCATAAAGATGGAAAAACCTATCTTCGCGTGACAGCGAGCGCTGATCCGAAAGAGCTTTCTGTCGTTGGCTCAGAGATTAATAAAGCAGCTGCAGCGGTTCAATTGCCGGAAGGTGTCGCAATCGCAGTCGGAGGCGCATCGGCTGAACAATCCAGTGATTTTGCGGATTTGGGATTAACGGCATTAATTTCAATCGGTCTCGTGTACCTGATTATGGTGTTGACGTTCAAGACGCTTCGTGCGCCGCTTGCAATCATGATCTCTTTGCCGCTAGCTGCAATCGGAGCCGTGACCGGCCTGCTCCTATCAGGCGTCACCCCTGATTTCACGGCTATGTTCGGCGCGTTGATGCTAATCGGGATTGTCGTGACCAACGCGATCGTGCTTATTGATCGCGTGAAGCAGAATGAGCAATCCATGTCGATACGCGAGTCGCTAATTGAAGCTGCCACTACGCGTATGCGTCCGATCATCATGACGGCTGTAGCTACCGTGTCGGCAATGCTTCCTTTGGTATTCGGCTCTCATGAATCAGGCAGCATCGTGTCGCAAAGCTTGGCTATCGTCGTCATTGGCGGCTTGGTCGCGGCTACGCTTTTGACCTTGATTATCGTCCCGTGTGTCTATGAATTGTTGTTTTTCAAAATCTCGCGGAAACAAAGAAGGGCAAATGCAGCAAACGCCCATGTTGAAGCTGCTGCCCAGCAAGCATAATGAACGGAACGACTCATAGCCAAGCGATGCATGACATCGTAGAGCTTGAATAATAGAGAAATGGCTGAACAGGGCGCTTTGCCTGTTCAGCCATTTTTTTTCGCGATACAAACCGTTGCAGAAAACATGCTTGTACGCTTGCATTTCAATTTTAGAGATTAGCCATGCGGTAAAGCGGCATGAGCGTCTCATAGGTGGAAGAAGCAAGGGCAAGCAGCGCATCGCCGTCGCGAAGGATAGGGTCGCCGGCCATGACATGCTTTCCGATGAGCAGCTCGGCTTTCTGTACGTCACGGAAACGGATAAGCGCGTCCTTCCAGTCTTGCTTGGTCATCGTGGCGATAGGAGTCGATTCCTTCTTCATATGGTCAAGCGAGAGGACATAGTCCTGCGGCACGGCAGCGATAACGTCATCGATTCGCTTCAGGAAAGCGGCAGCGATATTCGATTTGTTCGGAACCTCGTAAATAAGCGCCATCCATAGAAATAAATGATCGTCAAACAAGCCGAGCTGGAAATGAGGATGTGCTTTATAGCCGCGTTTGTTGCTGCAGATCGCAAGCCAAGTATCTTTTGGCGGGTTGACCTTGCGGCGAGCATGCCTAGCAACGTGCAGATACATTTCATTGCCTGCATGCACGGCTGCATCTACTGCGAGCTGTCCGCCGATTGCGTGGAACTTCGGTTGAATCTGATTCTGTATAGCCGCCATTCGCTCTTCAAGTCCGACAAGGCTGAACACATCGAAATCGGCTTGCGTGAACCCGTCTAGCTTGGAAGTTGTAGTCTGTGATGTCATCGTCGTGGTCTCCTTCATGAATAAACCGTTATTGGTGGATTAATTTCAAATAAAAAATGGCGATTTGCGTTCGATCTCGAAGCTCGAGCTTGTTTAAAATTTCGGTAATATAATTTTTGACCGTGCCTTCACTCAAAAATAAGGAAGCTGCGATTTCCTTGTTTGATTGGCCATCTGCAATTAATTGGACGATCTGAACCTCGGCCGGCGTTAGGCCGCTGATCGTTAATGCTCTGGAAGGTTCGGCGCGCGGCGTTCCCAGCATGCCTGCCAGCTTGCGGGCAATGTCCGGATGAATGAGGACATTGCCCTCATACACGGATTTGATGCCGCTGATGATGCGGCTTGGCGGCACGTTTTTAAGCAAATAGCCGTTCGCGCCGTTCCTGATCGCCTGAGCGATATACTCATCGTCGTCAAAAGTCGTTAGAATGAGCACGGCAGGCGGGAATTCAAGCGCTCGCAGCAGCTTTGTTCCTTCCACGCCGTCACAGACAGGCATTCGAATATCCATCAGCACGACATCAACAGCCGTTTGCCGGGCAAATGTTACAGCGTCATGACCGTTCCCGCATATCCCTGCCACTTGTAAACCGTTATCGAGATCTAAGATGACCTTCATGCTCTCGCGAATAAAAGGATCATCGTCTACCACAAGCACTTTAATCATAGGACAACTCTCTTTCTACACACTCTTCATATTCGCTAGCCGCCTAGTAAGGGGAGGGTTGTCGTAATGGAGAAACGACTTCCACGCTCCCACTCAATTTGTCCCCCAACGAGTGCTATTCGCTCTCGCATGCCTTTCATGCCAAGACCGGATTCAATCGGATCATTCGGAATAATCCCGTCATTTGCAATCGTAAGCGCGACATGCGCAGCATCAAAAGCCAGATCAACCGTAACGGATGACGCTCTCCCGTGCCGAACGGCATTCGTAATCGCTTCCTGCGCATTTTTGAAAAGAATGAGCTCCATGCTCGGATATATCGGGCGTGCATGGCCGGTTACGCGGAAGCTTACCGATATTCCCATCGCGGCGGCCGACTCTTCCACCAGGCGATCCAGCGCATACCGCCTCACATCTTTTTCTTGGTCGGAAGCAATTCTTCTGACAGTTCGACGCATGAGCTCCATGCTGTCTTGCAGTTGATCGCGTATTTGCTCGACGGTCAACCTTGCTCGGTCTGCGTCGGCATCAAACAGATGCAGTGCTGCTTCCGACATCATCTTGACGCGTATAAGCCGGTGGCCCAAATCGTCGTGAATGTCTTTGGCAATGCGGTTCCGTTCCTCGATCTGAGCCTGCTGCTCGACTTGCAGCGCATAATCGTGCATGCGGCGCCTAGCGGCATCAAGCTCAGCGTGGCTTGCAGATAGAGCCTCATACAAGTCTTCCATTTGAAGCTGCTTATTCTCATATTCATTTGCGGCATAAAGAATGGCAGACGTCGTGATCCAAAGCAGCGAGGCAGAAAGCATTAATGCTTGTTGGCTGTCCTGCAATGCGGAGAGCAAGGCAACAAATCCAGCTAGCGACCAGATGATGCTGGCCGCGCGCTCTGGCCTGTTTCGGCAGGAAGCGATAAGGGTGGAGAAAAGCAATAGAAACAATACTCCGCCGTACGAATGAGCAAGCCATGAAAAACAGATAAGCTCTGCCAGCAGCGATAGATTACGGTATTTAGGAAAAATCGAGCCTGATCTTATGAGCAGCAACGCTAACAGCACACAGGCTGTATAGATGGCATAATGGCTCGGCGCAACGTTTGCGATGCTCAGGACCGAGGGGACCGCAACGAGCAGTGTCCGAATTCGGTTTAGCAGTATATTCATTCGATAGAAGCTCCCGCTGCTGAATTTGCTTCATTATAGCATAATCAGATAGGCCCAAACGAGCAGATTGGTTTATTTCATGCAACCTTCATGCCGCTCTATGACCGTTCGGAGGAGGTGACTTTTGTCACCTCGAGGTAGTGACTTTATAGACCTGTTTCGAGCGGGCGAAAAGCATACAATGGGATTATCAGAAACGAAGCAGGGAGTTGAAGCAGCGATGAGTCTAGTTGCATTTCGTGAGGTCGTAAAAAAATACGATACGGCAATAACAGTTAATCATCTTAACTTTTCAATCGGTGAAGGAGAGATTTTCGGCTTGCTTGGACCTAACGGTGCAGGAAAGAGTACGAGTATCCATATGCTGTCCGGTCTGCTTGCCCCAAGCGGAGGAGATATTCTGGTGGACGGCTACTCCATTCGCAAGCAGCCAATCGAGGTGAAAAAGAGAATTGGGCTCGTACCGCAGGAGCTTGCGATTTACGAGATGCTGACTGCCCGCGAGAACGTTACTTTTTTTGCGAAGCTATATGGGTTACGTGGCTCGCTGCTTCGCGACCGTGTTGACGAGGCTTTGCAATTCGTTGGCTTGCTTGAAAAGGCGAAGGAAAAGCCCTCCACTTTCTCGGGCGGTATGAAGCGAAGACTCAATATTGCTTGCGCAATCATGCATCGGCCTAAGCTGATCATTATGGATGAGCCAACCGTCGGCATTGATCCGCAGTCCAGAAATCACATTTTGGAATCGGTAAGGTCATTGAACAAGCTCGGGTCTACGGTCATATACACGAGCCATTATATGGAGGAGGTTGAGGCGATATGTACGAGAATTGGCATCCTCGACCAAGGCAAATTGATTGCTTGCGGCACGAAGGACGAATTGAAGCGCCAAGTTGGCCAAGGTGAAAAGCTGATCTTCGAAATCGACCGCAATTCGGCTGAAACGCAGCGAGAAATGTCAGAGCATCCTGGCGTGCAGCATTTGGATGAGAGTGAATCGGGGCTCATGCTTACGGCCACGGTGAAAGAGTCGCCATCGATCCTTCAGGATTTATTGTTCATCATTCAGAAGCACGGCATCAATCTCCGCAAGCTGACCAGGGTCGAGCCGAACCTGGAGTCGCTTTTTCTACAAATGACCGGACGCACTTTGCGAGACGAATAGGAGGAGCGAAGCGATGAGAGCTTGGTGGACGACCGTTTATTATGAATGCGTGAAATACAGCCGAATGCGTTCGTTGCTTGTTATCCTTATTGGGTTACCGTTGTTATTGATCCTGCTGCTAGGCAGTGCGTTTGATACCGATATCAAGCCCGCGAAGGTAGCCGTATTCTACGCTGACCACGGTAATATGAGAGATGGCATTGCATTATTTTGGGAAGAGGCAGCCACAGGTCCATACATTAAAGTATTGGAAGCGAAATCCGCGAGCGAGGTGCAGGATTGGGTGCGCGAGGGCTCGGCTGACTACGGGGTAACTATTCCCAGCAATTTCTCGTTGCGGGTAGAGGCGGGAAAAGCTTCAGAATGGCAGACCTACGCCGGCAGGTACGAGGAGAAAAATATTGCGGCGGACGCTGTGGTCAATCGGTATCTGTCCACTGTGAACTTGCAGCTTGCAGCAATCCAGACGCTAGGCGTGATGGATGCCGGGGACATCCTAAAAGAGCCTTCGGCCGAAGATTCCGTCGTTATACGTAATTTAGGCATGGGAGACAGCGAAATTTTCGGAGAGACGTCCGCTATCCAGTACTATTCGGCAGCGTACTTGATCATGTTTTTACTGTACGGCGGAATGGCGGCAGCGATTGCGTTAATCAACCAAAGAGAGAGCGGCACGCTGCAGCGCATGTATACGAATCCTTCTTCCTTTCGCATGACGACGTTAGGCATTATCTGCGGATCGGGTATGCTTGCTGCCTTGCAAGCGATAGTCATCGTTGCTTTTACGAGCTTTGCGTATGACGTGGATTGGGGCGGCCATTACGGAATTATTGCGTTAGTTTGTTTATTAACAGCCGCAGCCGGAGTCGGGTTGGGGATTACGATCGCCTCATTTGCCCAGAACAAAAAGACGACTCAAACGTTTTTTTCAATCATTGTCTTCAGCATGACTTTTTTGAGCGGCGGCATGATGACCGGCATTGAGAAAATGGTAGGCGGAGCGAATAAATTAACGATCAACCATTGGGCAAGCACAAGTCTCAGAGCCATCATGACGGGGACTGGACAAACGGCAGTCTGGCAGGAGATCGGCGTGCTGGCGTTGTTCGCACTCTGTCTTCTTATTATTGCAATCATTAGATTGCCGAAGGTGGTGAAACCGCATGCCTAGCTTACACATAGCAGCCCATCTCATTCGCCGGACGATGGGTTCGCGGCGCGGACTGATTATGAATGTCCTGCTTCCAGCCATTATTTTATCCATTATGGCTGGCTTGCTTTCCGGTTTGCTCGGCAGTAGGCCGGTTATCGTCGTAAATAATGCGGATACAGGCAGCCTGGGAGCATATATGGCTTCCGCATTGGAGAAGGAACCGCTTTACGCGATTCAGAAACACTCAAAACTGACGGAGGAAGAACTAAAGAATCTTGTTATTGCTGGGGAAGCGGATGCTGCTGTGTACGTTCCGGCTGATTTCACTTTACAGATGCTGAGCGGGACGCACGCCAAGGCTACCGTTTTCCAAATGAACGAACAATTATGGAATGCCTCGCTCGCGGCTGCGCTGGCTGTTGAATCGGATAGGCTCTATGCTACTACGGAGCTTCTGAGGGGAAATGAGGCTTATGCAACCGATCCATCGCTGCTCACTGCACTGCTCGATATCCAAGCAGCTCCGGCCATTACGGCCATTCAATCTGAAATGAAGCTAGGGCAGGTGGTATCCAATCCGATGATGATTGGTCTTATCCTCATGTTTCTTCTGCTTCTTGTCAGCCAATCAATCGGTTTTGTTATGGAGGACAGAGAGACGCGGACGATGGCTAGAATGTTCACAGCACCGTTAAGAGCTTTTGATATTGCCTTCGGCAATTTTATGGGAAGCATGCTGGTAGGCACGATTCAGCTCTTCATTGTACTGAGCTTGCTTTACTACGCATTTAACTATTCGCTGGGCATTCCGTTCGGTTCGCTGCTTCTCGTTCTGGAATGCTTTCTGCTAGCGGCAGTCGGACTTACCTCTGCCATAGCGGGGCTTGTCCGGAACAGCACGCAGCTATCGCAAATCAACAATCTCCTTATCATTCCGTCCTGCCTCGTCAGCGGCTGTTTCTTCCCGCTATCGATCATGCCCGACTTCTTGCAGAAGCTGGCTAATTTCACGCCACAAAAGTGGGCGATTCAAGCGATTGATCGGTTAGGCGGAGGAGAAAGCTTTTCTGATATTGGCTTGCAGCTGTTGATTCTGCTTCTGTTCGCGGCAGTGCTGATCACTTTCGGATCCGTAGTGCTGCGGCCTAACCGTACCAGCTAGCATGGATAGGACAACGAAGGGAAAATGCTCTTGACTTCATCACATTTGTATTGTAAATTTGTCAAAAGTTAATGACAGTACAACAGCTTTGACCAAGACTATGTTGATCAGCCCACGTTTATGACAGAGAGGAAGCCCGCGGCTGCAAGGCTTCCATAAACGTTGATCAATTCCTATCTTGCGAGCTGCGGAAGCAAGCCGAGAAGCCTGCTGCTGCCGGAACATTCATTCCGTTATCGAATAAGAGCCGCTCTTGCTTGCCCGCGGCTATATGAGGGTGGTACCACGAACGCATTCGTCCCTTTCGAATGCGTTCTTTTTGTATCTGGAAAAGGGGAAACTCGAATGAATGGGAGTGTTGTTTACTATGAGACAAAGCCAGCTATTAATGCCAACCCTGCGCGAGTCGCCTTCGGAGGCAGAAGCAGCAAGCCATCAATGGATGCTGCGAGCCGGATTGATCAGACAGCTCGCGGCAGGCATATATACGTATTTGCCGTTAGGCAGGCGGGTGCTAAGAAAATTGGAGCAAATTGTACGGGAGGAAATGGATCTGGCAGGAGCTCAGGAAGTATTGATGCCGGCGATGCAGCCTGCAGAGCTATGGAAGGAATCAGGGCGTTATGAGGTATATGGCCCTGAGCTCATGCGCCTGCGCGACCGCCATGATCGGGAATTCACTCTCGGGCCCACACATGAGGAAGTCATTACGAGTCTCGTACGCGGCGAGGTGAGCTCGTACAGGCAGCTTCCACTTACGCTTTACCAGATCCAGACGAAATTTCGCGACGAGAAGCGGCCGCGCTACGGCTTGCTGCGCGGTCGAGAGTTCCTAATGAAGGATGCCTACTCCTTCGATGCGGACTGGGAAGGGCTTCATCGCAGCTATACCAGCATGTATGAGGCTTATCACCGGATATTTACGCGCTGCGGGCTTTATTTTCGCTCGGTTGAGGCGGATGCGGGTTCGATTGGCGGAGAAGGAGGAACGCATGAGTTCATGGCTCTTGCCGATATAGGCGAGGACACGATAGCGGTTTGCGATTCATGCAGCTATGCGGCGAATTTGGAAAAAGCGGAATACGGAACGAAGGATGAGGCTGCAAGCGGAGAATCGTCTGCAAGGGATGGGCATGAGGCGGAGCTTGTCCGGCATCATACGCCGAATATTAAAACGATCGAGCAGCTTGCGCAAGCGTTCGAGCTCGGAGCAGCGGCTTTTATCAAAACATTGATTTATGCGGTTGACGGCAAGCCCGTAGCCGTTGTCGTGCGGGGAGATCACGAGGTCAATGAAATTAAAGTGAAAAACAAGCTGTCTGCTTCGCATGTTGAGCTTGCAGATCAAGCCGCAGCAGAACGCGTTACTGGCGCACCGACGGGCTTCGCCGGTCCAATAGGGCTTCGGATTCCGATTCTTGTAGACTATGCGGTACTCGCCATGGAAAGCGGAATTGCGGGAGCGAATGAGCCGGACTATCATCTGGGTAACGTTAAGCCGTCTATTCATCTCTCGCAGGCGGAAGCCGGTGATTTCCGCAACGCAGAAGCGGGAGATTGCTGCCCTCGCTGCGAGGGAGGCCGATTAGCCTTTCACCGCGGCATTGAGGTCGGCCATGTATTCAAGCTGGGTACGAAATATAGCGAAGCTTTGCATGCGACTTATTTGAATGCGTCAGGCAGGGAGCAGCCTTTCATTATGGGGTGTTATGGAATCGGCGTATCCAGGCTGCTGTCAGCCGTGCTTGAACAGCATTCGGATAACAATGGCATCATATGGCCGCGTGCGATTGCTCCGTATCAGGTTCATGTCGTCCCTGTATCCGTTAAGGATCCGGTGCAAATGGATTTGGCCGCACATATTACGGCAAGGCTTAGCGAGGCAGGCGTAGAGGTGCTCTTGGATGATCGCGACGAGCGGCCAGGCGTTAAATTCAAGGACTCAGATCTGATCGGCATTCCGCTTCGTATCGTTATCGGCAAGCAAGCAGCAGACGGGATCGTGGAGCTGAAAACAAGGAAGTCCGGAGAGCTTCGGCAACTGGGCCTTGAGGACGCGATAGCGTTTGCGGCCGGAGAAGCATACTGATTGCATGTCGGCACCTGCATGAAAGCTATTCCGTTTCAAAAATTTCCGCTTGCGCCTAAAAAACATAAGCACATAAAGGGTACGAGCTGTCTTCATATGGAGGCAGCCGCGCCCTTTTTTAAGTAAAGTAGCCTTTCAGCGTAAAATTAGTCAATAATCCAAGTTGCCAGAACATAAGATGGAGTATAAGATAAAAGTAAGAACAAATTATCAGAACATTTCGTCAACTATACTGAGGTAAGGGAGGGATTGCCGTGAACAAAAGCCATGAAGTCGAATATTGCAATTTGGAACTGCGATTTGACCGCCGGCAAATCCAAAATCTCATCCGCGATCTTATTCAGGAGGGTTATTCCTTGTATTGGAGTGAGACGGAGGGACAATTTCTAGTTTCGATCCGGACCGGCCGCAAGCTGGTGAAGCTCCAATTCCAACGAATGAAGAACCGCTACAAAATCGTCGGAGACTACATTATTAAAGACGAGAAGCTGTCAGAGTTGATTGAAAAGCTAATTAATGACACACGTGGACATGCGGTTGTGAAGCGTATCAAAGATCGTCAAATCGTCATTGAGAGTATTATGTTCGGTGAGATTATACGACTTGTGGAGGTGTCCGGTATGGAACATCGGATTATTTATCAGAAGAAGCCTTTCGTTACAATAGAAGAAATGATTAGAGCTTTTCAATCGAAGCGGGCAGAAGAAAGAGCCATCGTGCTCCGCTATGAGCTGGACTACGAGTTGTCGATGCTGTTTGACGCGCTGCAGGGCACGGATGAGGAAGCGGTTTCGGAGTCAAAAGAGCGATTGATGGCACTTCGCTCGGAAATGCTGCAACTGGAGCTCTGATGATAGATGCTGATTCCCCCATGAAAACCTAAAAACGATCAATCGCTGCGGATTCCTTCAGCAATTGATCGTTTTTGGGTTGTGCAAGCATATAGAAAAGACGGTTGTTCCATAAGGTGAAATGGAGCGAATTAGACATATATAAGGTAAACTTTTTAAATCGGTCAATAATTCTAATGCCGCTTATTCGACATTTTTCCGCTTAGATAGTTTTCTTCTTTGCATAAAAAGAGTAAAATAAAACTATTGTGACCCAAAATAGATGATGAAGGATGGAAGAAACCAGATGTCAAAACAGCAAATTGGCGTAATCGGATTGGCCGTAATGGGCAAAAACCTTGCTCTTAACATTGAAAGCAGAGGCTTCACGGTATCGGTGTTCAACCGTTCCCGCGAGAAGACAGACGACCTCGTACAAGAAGCAGCAGGCAAAAACCTTGTTCCAACATACAGCATCGAAGAGTTCGTACAATCTCTTGAAGTTCCGCGCAAAATTCTAATCATGGTACAAGCAGGCGCTGGCACGGACGCAACAATCGATTCACTCGTTCCTCATTTGGCTGAAGGCGATATCATCATTGACGGCGGTAACGCTTATTTCCCTGATACCGTACGCCGCAGCAAAGATTTGGAAGCGAAAGGCTTCCGTTTCATCGGTACCGGCGTTTCCGGCGGCGAAGAAGGCGCATTGAAAGGCCCTTCGATTATGCCAGGCGGCCAAAAATCCGCTTATGAGCTAGTTGAACCTATCCTTAAAGCGATTTCCGCTAAAGTTGGCGATGATGCTTGCTGTACATATATCGGACCAGACGGTGCCGGCCACTACGTGAAAATGGTGCATAACGGTATTGAGTACGGTGACATGCAGCTTATTTGCGAAGCATATGACCTGCTCAAAAACGTGCTTGACGTAAGCGCGGAAGAGCTTCACGAAATTTTCTCAGAGTGGAACAAAGGCGAGCTGGACAGCTACCTTATTGAAATCACGAGAGATATTTTCTCCAAATACGACCCAGAGACCGGCAAGCCGATGGTAGACGTGATCTTGGATTCCGCTGGCCAAAAAGGAACAGGCAAATGGACAAGCCAAAGCTCGCTTGATCTTGGCGTACCGCTTTCTATCATTACGGAGTCGGTATTCACTCGCTTCTTGTCCGCTATGAAGGAAGAACGCGTTGCGGCAAGCAAAGTGCTTAACGGTCCTGCAAAAGTGCCTTTCACAGGCGACAGAGCAGCATTCATCGAGTCCGTCCGCAAAGCGCTGTTCGCAAGTAAAATTTGTTCGTACGCGCAAGGCTTTGCCCAAATGCGTGCTGCTTCCGAAGAATTCAACTGGGATCTGAGCTACGGCGAGATCGCTATGATTTTCCGCGGCGGCTGCATCATCCGTGCACGCTTCCTGCAGAACATCAAAGACGCTTACGACCGTGATCCTAACCTGCGCAACCTGTTGCTCGATTCCTACTTCCAAAACATCGTTGAGTCTTATCAAGGCGCATGGCGTGAAGTGATCGCGGCAGCTGTTACTAACGGCGTACCGGTTCCGGCTTTCTCAAGCGCGATTGCTTATTATGACAGCTACCGCACAGAGCGGTTGCCTGCTAACCTTCTTCAAGCGCAACGCGACTACTTCGGTGCGCATACGTTCAAACGTTTGGACAAAGAAGGCAGCTTCCACTTCAACTGGATGCAGTCGTAATTCCAATTCGCTATTACGGTCTCGGCTCGCGGGAATTGACATTGTGCAAGCCGAAAGCTGCTTGACGGAGCCACTCGCGCAGCCGGTCCGCTTCTTGATCGGTGCAATGCCTCCGATGAATAAGGGACATGGCCGCTTCAGCAAAAAAACGAAAGTTCTGTAATAAACGTGGCTGCGAAAGATCCAGTAAAGCTGGATCCTCGTCAGCCACCTTTTTTTTAATAAATTCAAGTATCCAGACGACATCCTCCCGGCAGAGGGGATGATCAGGATCAAGAATACGATGAATACGCTTTTGCGTCGGATGGAGATCTTGCAATGGCTGATCACTGGTCATCGCTAGCGTCACTCCTGTTCTTGAAATAACATCATTATCATCCATACGACATATGCAACTTTTTTATACCCTAGAATAATAAAAAAATGATATGATGTTGTAGAAAAAATGGTTTAGGATGAATGAAAAGGGTGAATCGTTCACGATGGAAGAGCAACGTGGTAGTAAATTAGTGCTGATCGGGTTTATGGGAACCGGCAAATCTACCGTCAGCAGGCTGCTTGCAGAGAAGCTAGGCTGGAAGCGGGTCGATGGCGACGAGGAAATCGAGAAGCATGAAAATAGGCAAATTTCCGAAATATTTGCATCAGATGGGGAAGCAGGCTTTCGGGATATTGAAACGAAGGTGCTTCATCACATTTTGGCGGATGAGGATTGCTGCGTTGTTGCAACCGGAGGAGGCGCCGTTCTTCGCGAAACGAATCGCCAGCTCATGCTCGGGAATGGATTTGTCGTTGCGCTCAAAGCAAGTCCCGACCAGATCTTAGCCCGCGTGAAGACGGATACAGCCCGTCCGTTGCTGCACGGCGATGCAGAAGAACGCGTGAACCTGCTGCTTGAGCAGCGCAAGGAAGCATATGATTTCGCACATCTGACGATTGACACGACGAGCTTGTCTGCGGAAGAGGTTGTTGCTGCAATATTGGAGCAATCGCGCTTGAAGCAATCATAGATAGACCATCATTTTATTTGGCTCCGACGCCATCTGAAGTGTATAGATGAATAAAAAGGGAGATCATACGAACTATGGACGTTTTAGTGACACCAACGCCAAAGCTTGAAGGCGAACTTCAAGCCCTTTCTTCAAAAAATTACACGACTCGTTATTTGCTGGTTGCCGCGCTTGCAGAAGGGACAAGCACGATTTATTTCCCTGCCCATAGCGAGGATAGCGATGCGATGCGCCGTTGTATCCGTGATCTTGGCGCGACCGTTGAAGAGGACGAGGAGAAAATCGTTATTACGGGCTTTGGCAAAAACCCGAAGCCGGTCGAGCAGCTTGATGTTGGAAATGCAGGAGCAGTGTTGCGTTTCTTGATGGCGATTGCAGCGTTGTGCCCAGATGTGACCTTCATTAACCGGTATCCGGACTCACTTGGCAAAAGACCGCATAGCGACCTCATTGAATCTCTAAGCGCTATGGGTGTTGCCATTACGCATAATGATGGTAAACTACCTATCCGCATTCAGGGCGGGGCTCCAAAAGGCGGTAAAATTCAAGTTTCAGGAAATATTAGCTCGCAATTCCTAAGCGCGCTTCTGTTTCTTACGCCTTTATTGCCAGAAGACAGCGAGATTGAAGTGCTTCATGATCTGAAATCGAAGGTTGTCGTCGGCCAGACGCTAGAAGTACTGGAACAAGCCGGAATAGTCATTCATGCCGATGAGGATTATATGCGTTTCCGTGTTCCTGGTGGCCAAAGCTATGCAGCGAAAACGTATTCGGTCCAAGGAGATTACCCGGGCTCCGCGGCGATTCTTGCAGCTGCTGCAGTAACGCAGTCGGATGTCATTGTCCATCGGTTGGAAGAGCGCAGCAAGCAAGGAGAACGTGCTGTAGTCGATGTGCTCCAGATGATGGAAGTTCCGCTTACCCATGAGAACGGCATCGTTCATGTTAAAGGCAACGGAAAGCTAAAAGCAGTCGAGTTCGACGGCGACCATGCAACGGATGCGGTGCTTGCGATGGTAGCTGCTGCTGTTTTTGCGGAAGGAACCTCACGTTTCTATAACGTGGAAAACTTAAGGTACAAGGAATGCGACCGTATAACGGATTACCTGAACGAGCTGCGCAAAGCTGGCGCAAACGTGGAAGAGCGGCAGGCGGAAATTATCGTCCACGGACGCCCAGAAGGCGTTGAGGGCGGCGTTGAGATTAATGCGCATTACGACCATCGTGTCATTATGGCGTTGACGGTTGTCGGCTTGCGCGCGAAGCAGCCTATACGTATTCGCGACGCACATCACGTTGCCAAATCTTATCCGATTTACTTCGACCATTTGAAAGCATTGGGAGCAAATGTGGAGTGGATTGAAGCATAATAAGAGCTTGAAGCCATAGCGGCTTTTTTTCAAAATAAGAATAGAGGTGATTAGGATGGCTTTCGAAAATCCTTCGCGTGAGCAGATAAAGGTTATTCTTGAGAAAAGCATGACGGTTGCGGTAGTCGGACTGTCCGACAAGCCTGATCGTGTATCGTACATGGTATCCGAAGCTATGCAAGCTAAGGGCTATACGATTATTCCCGTTAATCCAAACGCCGATTCGATATTGGGTCAAAAAAGCTACGCTTCGCTTAAGGACATTCCGGTGCCCGTGGATATAGTCAACGTGTTTCGCAGAAGCGAACATACTCCCCCAGTCGCTCAAGAAGCAGTTGCAATCGGAGCTAAAACCTTATGGCTGCAGCTTGGCATATCCAACGACGAAGCAGCCGAAATAGCGACTGCCGGCGGCCTTGAGGTTATCATGGACCGGTGTATCAAGGTGGAGGATTCCATCTTGCTTCCTGGAGGGAAATCCAAAATATAACGGTTATAAAATAGTGGTCACTCCTACACAATAAGAAGGCTTCATAAGCGAGTGCTTTACTTGCTTGAAGACTTTATGCTTGTAATCCAAGGAGGACACGACGTGAATCAATATTCGCAACAACCGGGTAATTACCAAGGGCAACAAAGCTACCTTAACCAAGGCACGCACTTTGAGCCAACAGGCCATGTGCAATCACACTATCAAGGTCAGCTAAGCCAACCGACTTTTGGCAGACAAACGAACTCCATTGTTTCGAATGTGCCAGGAGGTTATCAAGCGTCTAATTCTTATAGCCAAGGCAACCAGCATTTCTCGCCGAACAGCTATTCGAACTCGACTCATCCGGTAGGAACGAATCATTCATTCATCTCGCATCAGCCGGTTCAAAGCCACGCACAATCGCCGGCAACGGCATTTGGCAACGTGGGCCCGGTTATCGCACATGTCGGCTATCAAGCTCAAGCTGGATATGACAACCAGCAATCTTACTATCAGCCGACTTCCAACATCGGATCGAACTACGTACAGCACTCCGCATCCAATTTCGGAGGTTATGCGCAGTCCAACCAACAGAATGGATACGGAATGACACCGACTCATTCGAACACTTCGATCCATCCTGTCTATGAAGCGACGAATGCTTATCAACAATCAGGTCCGGTTATTTCACATGTCGGCTGGCAATCCCAAAGCGCTGCTAACTCCCCTTACTCGGGCGGTATGCGATAACATCGTTTTAAAATCATAGGAAAAGAATCATCAACATCGGCGGGCCCTTACAGGCTCGCCGTTTTACTTTGACAAAAACGCAGCAAACGCTTAACATCGATATAGAAATGTTGGGAGTTTACGTGCGAAGTCAGTTTTGCAACAAGCCAAACAAAGCCAATGCTTACGAAGTCAGTTTTGCTACGCAAAACTAAGCTAATGCTTACGAAGTCAGTTTTGCTACGCAAAACAAAGCTAATGCTTACGAAGTCAGTTTTGCTACGCAAAACTAAGCTAATGCTTACGAAGTCAGTTTTGCTACGCAAAACTAAGCTAATGCTTACGAAGTCAGTTTTGCTACGCAAAACTTTAAGGAGGTGCAAAATGGTTTTCATTGGGAGCCTGCAGCAACTCGGTAGAGCATTCATGCTGCCGATGATTGTATTGCCAGGCGCGGCCATATTTTTAAGCTTAAGCAAGCTGCCATGGGCATATATAGGCTTGCCGGGAATGGAAGGTTATTTAGTCGCTGCCAGCGAGACGATATTTACGTTTCTACCTTATATTTTCGCGTTAGGCATATCGCTCGGATTGACGGGGAATGCGCTCGCTGCGGGAATGGCTGCTCTTGTAGGAATGATTATATATAGCGGCATAACCGGCACGGCTGAGGTTCAGATTGAGCCTACTGTCCTTATCGGTACCTTAATCGGCATTATTGCAGGTGTAAGCCATGAACGGTTCAAAAGCTTGCGCTTGCCGGAATACATACAGTTTTTTGGCGGGCCGCGGTTCGTTCCGCTGTTTGTCAGTTTTGTGTGCTTGCTCTTTTCCATCGGCATGATAAACATAGCGCCGTATTTGCAGAAAATGCTTGTCGAGCTTGGCGAGATTGTTGCTTCAGGCGGAGGCTTCGGCGTTTTCTTGTATGGCTTTGTACATCGCATCCTAGTCGTATTCGGCTTGCACCATCTTGTGAGCCACGTGTTCTGGTTCCAAATTGGCGGCTATGAGACGGAAGCCGGTCAAATGGTCTATGGCGACCTGCCGCGTTTCTTTGCAGGAGATCCGACTGCAGGAGTGTTCATGGCTGGCTTGTATCCGACGATGATGTTCGCTCTGCCAGCTATAGCCTTGGCCATTATTCACGAAGCTCGAGAAGACTTAAAACCCAAAATCAGAAAAACGTTTCTATACGCTGCGTTAGCCTCTTTTTTGACTGGCGTTACCGAGCCTGTTGAGTTTGCTTTCTTATTCGTAGCTCCTTACCTATACGTCGTTCATGCCATCCTATCGGGCATTATCATGTGGGTGACCTATGAGCTCGGCATCAAGCATGGGTTTTCCTTTTCTGCAGGTGCCATTGATTTTGTAATCAATGAGCATTTGGCAACGAGAGGCTGGCTTATTATTCCGATTGGAATCGTTGTCGGATTCGTTTATTATTTCTTGTTCCGCTGGGCAATCCGCAGATTCCGTATTCCGACGCCTGGCCGGGAGGAAGGCTCGCAGCTCGATGAGTGGGCTGGAGATATTCCTTACCGAGCACCGCTTATTCTACAAGCAATTGGCGGCAAGCAGAATATTGTCAAAATGGAGTCCTGCATTACCAGACTGCGGCTTAAAGTATCGAATGACAAGCTGCTGGACGTGAATGCGCTGCGCAATCTAGGTGCTGCCGGCGTCATCAAGCTTGGCGGAGGACAGGTACAGGTCGTATTCGGCACCTACTCGGAGCTTATCCGCGAAGAGATGATTAAGACCATTCATCGGGATCAAGCACAGGTGCTTTTCCACTCGCCGATGCAAGGAAGAATGATTCCGCTTGATGAGGTACCCGATCCGATATTCGCAGGAAAGCTGGTCGGACAAGGCGTTGCTTTCATACCGGACAGAGGAGAGCTGGTTTCTCCGGTCAAAGGAAAGGTTATTCATATTTATCCGACAATGCACGCGATAGGCTTGCTTACTCCGGAGGGACTGGAGGTTCTGCTGCATATCGGCATCGACACCTCTGGATTAGCAGGAAAAGGCTATTTTAACGCGCTTGTTAAAGAAGGGGATGAAGTGACGCCTGGCATGATGCTGATCAAGTTTGATTTGCAGCGGGTACGCAAGGAAAGCAAATCGCTTGCTACGCCTATGGTAATCACCAACTCTGATCTCGTCCATTCCTGGCGGTTTGCACCGTTCAAAGCGGTGAAAAAGGGGCAGTCCTCAGTTTTGTCTGTTGTTCTTAAAGAGAGAAATGGTGGAGGGGAAACACAATGATTCAAGGAATTGGGGCGTCAGCCGGCATAGCGATTGGGAGATCGTTCGTGCTTCCGAATTGGGAATGGGAATTGCCTGAGCAGAAGATCGATGTGGCTGACTTTGCACGGGAGTTCGAACGCGTATACGAAGGCATCCGCACCTCCAAGTCGGAAATCGAGCAGATCAAAGATGAGCTGCGCGATGTTGTTGGTTCTGAAGAGACGCATATATTCGATGCTCATATCGCGATTCTGGATGATCCTGTTTTTATGAACGAAATCCAAGGCATCATCCAGCGCCAGTACAAAGCAGCTGAGGTTGCCGTAAAGGAAGCCATTGATCATTTCGTCACCATGTTCGATCTGCTGGACGATGAGTACATGAAGGAGCGGGCTCTGGATATTAAGGACGTAGGAAACAGGCTGCTGAAGCATTTGCTTGGAGCACCGGAGATTACGCTGCCATCCGACACACAGCCCTTTATCCTGATTGCAAAGGAGCTGTCCCCCTCACAGCTGGCGCATATTAACCCGCAGCATGTTCTTGGTATCGTGACCCTTGCTGGCAGTACAACCTCGCATTCAGCCATCATGGCTAGAGCGCTTGGCGTACCGCTGGTGGTCGGTGTGGAAACCAAGCTGGCAGAACCGATTCAAACGGGCCAGACGCTTGTCATCGACGGTACGGACGGCAGCGTGTTTATAGAACCTGAACAAGCGGTCATTCAAACCTATACAGATCTTCATAACCGTCAAACAGAAGCAAAACAGCGGCTGCACGGCATCGCTAATCATCGGCCCGTTACGCCTGATGGCAAGAGGCTTGAGCTTGCTGCGAATATCAGCTCCTTTAAAGAACTGGAAATCGCATTGTCGAGCGGTGCGCATGGCGTAGGTTTGTTTCGAACCGAGTTTTTGTATATGGACCGAAATCGCTTTCCCAAGGAAGAGGAGCAGTTCGAGGTTTATCGTAGCGTTGCCGAAAGGCTTGGCGGCGAGCCGCTCGTAATTCGAACGCTTGATGTCGGTGGAGATAAGCAGCTGGATTACTTTGAGCTGCCAGAGGAAGACAACCCATTTCTTGGCTACAGAGCGATCCGCATTTCTCTTGATCGCAAAGACTTGTTCAAGACGCAGCTCCGTGCCATACTACGCGCAAGCCATTATGGGATAGTCAAGCTGATGTACCCGCTCATATCTTCCGTGGATGAGGTCAGAGCTGCCAATTCGGTGCTTAACGAAGCGAAGCTAGAGCTTGAAGAAGCCGGTATTCCGTATGACAAAGGCATGAAAATAGGTATCATGATCGAGGTGCCTGCAGCCGTTATGATTGCTGATCTTTTAGCTGAGGAGGTAGATTTCTTCAGTATTGGCACGAATGATCTTGTCCAATTCACGCTTGCGGTCGATCGGATGAATGAAGAGATTTCCCATTTATACGAGCCATATCATCCGGCGTTGATTCGCATGCTGAAAATGACTGTGGAAGCGGCGAAAAAAGCGGGTATTACGGTAGGCGTATGCGGTGAGCTTGCGGGTGATTTAAGAGCTTTGCCGATATGGCTGAGCCTTGATGTCGATGAGCTGAGCATGTCTTCCCATTCGATCTTGCAGGTGAAGCAGCGTCTTCTAAGCACGTCTCAGGAAGAGAGCGGAGAGGTGTTTGAGAAGCTGCACAGCTGCCGCACGAGTACGGAGGTACTTGCGCTGCTTAACGCCTTCATGGAACGTGTAGACAAAAAAACAGCGAATGGTTAGCCCATTCGCTGTACGAGTGCGTCTACAAATGCTTTGGCATAAGGCGGAAGATCAGGCGGACGACGTGCCGAGATGAGGTTTCCGTCTACGACTACCGCTTCATCAAACCACGTTGCTCCTGCATTCTCCATATCATCGCGAATGCCTGGCGTCGAAGTGACCTTGCGGCCCTCGAGTATTTTGGCAGAAATCAATACCCATCCGGCATGGCAAATTTGGCCGATCGGTTTATCCTGCGCATTAAGCTCTTGAACGAGCTGAAGCACTTTCGGATATCTGCGCAGCTTGTCAGGCGCCCAGCCGCCCGGAACGAGCAGCCCAATGATATCTTCACTGTTTACTTCGTCGAAAGACAAGTCGGCAACTGCAGGAACGCCATACTTGCCAATATGCTTTTTGCCCTTTTCAGGGCCGGCGTATAGAACCGTTGCACCTGCTTCCCGGGCGCGGTAGACCGGATACCATAATTCTAAATCCTCGAATTCGTCGTCTAACAAGCAGATGACGGTTTTGTTTTGTAAGGACATCTTTTTCCCTCCAACTATTGAATGATCTCTATTATTGTATCGAAGGAGCATCAATGAAGCAAATGAATCAAGTATCAAAAGGTTTCTCATTTACGAGATTCTTACGTTTCCTGCCAGCAGTTATTTGGATGACAGTGATTTTTGTTTTGTCATCGAGAACGAGTGACGAGATCAATACCTTTCTTCCTTTCTTTCAAACTTTCTTTCCGTTCATGGAGGGCTTTGATTGGGGACATTTTGTCTCTTACTTCATACTAGCACTCACTATCGATTACGGCATAGGCAAAAAAGCTGACCGTCTCTGGATGAAGGCCATTATCGTTCTCCTTTGTGGGCTGTACGGCGTGACCGATGAATACCATCAATCCTTTGTCGGAGGCAGGATGCCGGACGCAATGGACGTGCGTAATGACTTAATTGGAGCAGCGATTTGGACAGCTTTAGCAGCGGTTCCATGGATTCGGAAAAAATGGAGAAAAGCAGCCCCATAACGGCTTGCATATGTAATGCAAAGCACCTTTTTAGTAGTAAAAATTACAAGACCGTGGAAGCAGGAATTTTCGCGAAATTGGTCGAATCAATTATATATTGTAACTCTGAAAGCTATGCCTATCGAGAATAGCTGCTACTAAGAAGGAGTGGACCGCTTTGCATAAGAGGTGTCATTGTGGTGACATCATGAAGATGAAACTGCGCACAGTCATTTATTCAGGGAAAGTAGAGATTGATAACGTTCCTATTTTCTCATGCACAACCTGCAATCGCAGTGAAGTATTTCCCGATGTGAAGCCGGATTTGACTGGATTAATCGCTCAATTGGGTGCTCAGCCAGATAAACAAACCTTTTTATTCAACGAATGCAACGAATGGGCTAATTTGCTCGTTGAAGCAAAAGCGGAGAAGCTGCAAACGGACCAAATCGCATTTGAGAGAATGATAGAGCACAGGATCAACCAATTGCTTGATTTGTATCTGCTTGCCCAGACGCTGAATGACGAGGCGTGGATTAGCGATTTAAAGAAAAGGCTTGAGCAAATTAGCCGCCGTACGCTGCTTACATAGCTGCTTGGATTTGTCATGCTTGCGCATTGTCTAATGTCTTATAGTGGATAGGCAAGAGAAGAGAGCGGGTTATCTGAAATAGCGTTTATTTTCATGGGGGCTGAGATTTATCTCAGCTCTTTTTTTGTTTTACGCAGATTGTTTTTGATTCTATGCGTATCATAATGGAAGCATGGAGTTACTAGGAAAGGAAGAAAATAGATTGATTTTAGCGGCAATTAGCAAGGCTTCAGCCGCGTGCGAGCAAGCGATACCGAATAGAACTTTTAGCGACTTTTTATTTTGAAAACGCAATGAAAGCACGAAACAGCAAGGTTTTTGCCGTCTTTTGTTTTGCGTTGCTCATTTCTTTGTGCTATGATTACGTTAATATTTGTCGTACGAAAATTAAAATTTGAGCTAATGGAGAGGACCACTGTGACGGTAACCATTTATGATGTAGCAAGAGAAGCAGGAGTGTCGATGGCTACGGTTTCCCGGGTTGTGAATAACAATCCTAACGTGAAGCCAGCAACGCGGAAGAAAGTATTTGAAGCAATTGAACGCCTTGGGTATCGTCCAAACGCTGTGGCAAGAGGCCTTGCGAGCAAGAAAACAACGACTGTCGGCGTCGTAATTCCCGATATTTCCAACGCTATTTTCGCGGAAGTAGCTCGTGGTATCGAAGATATTGCTAATATGTATCATTATAATATTATTTTGTGCAATGCGGATAAGAAGAAAGATAAAGAAATCCGCGTTATCAATACGTTGTTGGAGAAGCAAGTTGACGGTTTGCTATTTATGGGCGGAGCTGTAACCGAAGAGCATCTTCAAGCTTTCAAAACAGCAAATGTTCCCATTGTATTATGCGCAACTTCAGATGAGAGCGGACAAATTCCATCTGTCGATATTAATCATGAAGACGCTGCTTATGATGCCGTGCAGAAGCTGCTAGAGCAAGGGCATAAGCGCATTGCGATGATCAGCGGGACGCTGCAGGACCCATCGATCGGCTATGCAAGGTTCCAAGGGTACAAGCGTGCGCTTGAGACTGCGGGCATCGCGTACGATGATACATTGGTGCGAATCGGCAATTACCGCTATGAGTCCGGTGCAGAAGCGATGAAGTATTTCATTGAATTGGACGAGCGTCCAACAGCGGTTTTCTCCGCAACGGATGAAATGGCGATCGGCGCCATTCATAGCATTCAGGATTCTGGATTGCGGGTGCCAGACGATATTTCCATCATCAGCGTAGACAACAGCCGCATGGCATCTATGGTTCGTCCGCAGCTTACTGCAGTCGCACAGCCCATGTATGATATCGGTGCCGTATCCATGCGCTTGTTAACGAAGCTTATGAAGAAAGAAAACGTAGATCAATCCAAAGTAGTACTGCCGCATGAAATTGTCGTGCGTCAATCGGTTGGAGGAATATAATCAATATGTCTTTTAACAAAATAGGAATTATCGGCGCAATGGCAGAAGAAATTGAATTGCTGCACGAGCACGTAAGCATTGCGTCACAGATCACGAAGGCCGGAATTACGTATTTCGAAGGAACGCTTCACGGCAAGACGGTTATTTATTGCAAATCAGGGGTTGGAAAAGTTAACGCTGCGGTTTGCACGCAAATTTTGTTGGATCTTGGCGCGGATTGCGTATTGTTCACAGGTGTCGCTGGCGCGGTTGACCCACAATTGAACATCGGCGATATTGTGGTTTCTACCAGCTGTATTCAACATGATATGGATTGCTCGCCGCTAGGTTTTGCCCGCGGAACGATTCCATTCCACCCGAGGTCGGAATTTATCGCGGATGATCGCTTGGTTGAGCTTGCTTCTTCTGCGAGCAATCGCTTATTTTCGGGTCGCAGCCTTCAAGGCGTCGTACTCTCCGGCGACCAGTTCATAGCTAGCCGCGAGACGGTCAAGCTGCTCCATGAGACGCTTCATGGCGCTTGTGCCGAGATGGAAGGCGCTTCAGTCGCACAGGTTTGTGATATGAATGAAACGCCGTTTGTCATCATTCGTTCGATGTCAGACAAAGCAGATGGTTCAGCCCACGTGAATTTCTCGGAGTTTACGGTAACTGCATCGAATCATTCTTATCAGATCATCGACGATATCGTAAAGCATATTTAATAATTACCGTTAACTAATGAAAAGCCGCGACGGCCAGCATCGCGGCTTTTCATTTTTTATATGTACCAAAACGAGCAGGTTAGAGATCCTGTATGACGATGCTTTGAACCGTTCTATTCTTCTCGGCTATTTCCTGGCGTCTAGGCATGGCTTCAATATCGGACAAATGATCCATCCAGTAGGGAGGGAGCTTATGCGGACTCAATAACGACCACCGTTCAAGCCAGCTGTCCGGAAGCTCAACAATTTCACCAGCGGCAATTCGCTGCGCGATCGGATGCTCAATCATCGTAAGCCATACGAGCGCCCAAGCTCTCGGAACGACCCTGAAAATGTCATAACCGCCACCGCCCAGCGCGATCCAACGGCCATCTGTATACGCATGCGCCAATTCATGAATGATAGCGGGAATTTCACTGTAGATACGCATGCTGCAATGAATGTGAGACAGCGGATCATACGCATGAGCATCGCAGCCATGTTGGCTAATTATTACATCCGGCTTGAATGTCTCGATTACCTTTCTCAAAGTGACGTTAAAGCTCTCAAGCCACGATTCATCCTCGGTATATGGCTCCAAAGGCACATTAAAGCAAGCACCGAAACCATGATCTGTGCCTTTTTCATGCACAAAACCCGTTCCAGGGAATAGAAACTTTCCCGTCTCATGAATGGAATAGGTACAAACATCGGGGTCATCATAAAAAACCCATTGCACGCCATCCCCATGATGAACATCCGTATCGATATATAACACGCGTGCGCCAAATGATTGCCGCATATATTTGATCGCAACAGCGGCGTCGTTATATACGCAGAAGCCTGATGCGCGGTCCGGGAACGCGTGATGCAGCCCGCCGGCAAGATGGAAGGCATGTTTCACCCGGCCTGTCATGACGGCCTCTGCAGCAGCCAAAGAGCCTCTAACAATGGTCATAGCCGCTTTATGCATGCCGGGGAAAACTGGAGTATCCTCGGTGTGCAGACCGAACTGCTGAGCGAGGATGCCGCTATCATCCGTTAGCGCGTCTTCGCTCAGCTTTTTGACGGCAGCCAAATAGTCCGTTCGATGTACGAGCGACAAGAGCTCGTCATCGGAATAGGGCGGAGGAGCAGTCAACTGATCCTCCGTCAAGGCTTTCACATCCTTGAGCAGGTCTATCGTGAGCGTTAACCGCAGCGGATCAAAAGGATGATCTTCATCAAATTTATATCCGCTGGAATCCGAATGATGTATGAAAACAGCATCAGCAGCCATTCTAATCCTCCTAAAAGGTTTGCGAAGCAAACCTACTTCGTAAGCATGAGCTAAGGTTTGCTTCGCAAACCTACTTCGTAAGCATGGGCTAAGGTTTGCTTCGCAAACCTACTTCGTAAGCAAATGGTCAATACATGAAGCGCTGCCGGAAACGGACTCGGTCAAAATGCTCGACGGAGCCCAGCGGCACTTCCTTTCCGATACGAACCATTAGGCAGTTCGCGGGATGCGAGCAAATTTCCGGATCATCGGTAGCAAACCAGACCATGCCAACGGACTGCATGAGCTTTTCCATCATTTTTCGATAATCCCATACGTTAAGCTTGGTCCCTTCAAGGTCCCAATGCCAATAATATTCCGTCGTAAAAACGATCATATTTTCCAATTGGTCCTCTGCAAAAGCAAGCTCGATCATTCTTTTGCCCAGGCCGCAGCCACGATAGTCATCCGCGACTTCAATTGCTCCGAGCTCGATTAGATCCGTCATGCCGCCTTCTGACCATCGTTCAAGCTCATCGGCATAGTGAAAGGTTACATAACCGACAATTTTGCTGCCTTCGCGTGCCAATAGGATTCTTCCTTCATCCAGACCAGCGATTTCGATTAATGCCTTATGCTGCTCATTTGGTCTTCGGAATGCATCCAATGCTTCATGCATCGCCATTTCAGCAAGCCGGTTCGGGGGTACGGGTCCTTCCAATATAAGCTCACGGCCTTCGTCTAGAGCGACAGTTTCTCGCTGCAACCGCTTTCGATGCTCCAAGGCATATCCTCCTTTGCTGTGAAAAACGTGCCTTTCCGACATTCTCTATTACTCTTTATAACAAAGATTTAAGCAAATGAAAAGCGTAGTCGAATAGAAAAAAGATATGCTATAATAAGTTTGGCGGTTCAGTTCATAGGAAGCTATAGCAGAGGTCTGCTTGTTTGCCTCAAGCATTGACTCAATCTTGTAAGCGTATTCTTATGTTACAGACTCATAGATTTGATGGGAGAGTGATAGAATGATCAACTTACATCAAGAACGAATTCCAGCAACGGCAACAAATCCGAATCTACAAAACTACGAAGATGCAGTGAGCTCATTTGATTGGAACCAAATTGAAAGTCAGTTCAGCTGGTATGAGACCGGGAAGGTCAATATGGCTTATGAAGCCATTGACCGTCATGTTGAACAAGGCAAAGGGGATAAAGTAGCCCTTTTCTATAGTGACAGTGAACGTGACGAATCGTATACCTTTGAACAGCTGAGCAAGCAATCGAACCGCTTTGCGAATGTATTGAGAAAGCTCGGCATTTCAAAGGGGGAGCGCGTCTTTATCTTCATGCCTAGAACGCCGGAGCTTTATTTCAGCGCGTTAGGGGCTTTGAAAGTAGGAGCCGTGGTAGGACCGCTTTTTGAAGCTTTTATGGAAACGGCAGTGAAGGATAGGCTTCTGGATAGTGAAGCCGTTGCGATTGTAACGACTCCGGCGCTATTGAAGAGAATCAAGAGAGAGGAGCTTCCTGGCCTCAAGCATATTATCGTATTCGGTAAGGATGTGCCACAGGAAGAGGGCATCATTGATTTCTCGGAAGAAATGGCCGCGGTATCCGATGAAGCCGAGATTGAGTGGCTAGAACGCGAGGATGGCCTTATTCTGCACTATACATCAGGTTCGACTGGCAAGCCTAAAGGCGTCTATCATGTTCAAAATGCGATGATTCAACATTTATATACGGGTCAAATCGTACTCGATTTGAAAGAGAATGATATTTATTGGTGCACGGCAGACCCGGGTTGGGTAACAGGCACCTCCTACGGTATTTTTGCTCCATGGCTTAATGGGGCTACAAACGTTATCCGAGGCGGTCGCTTTAGTCCAAGCGATTGGTATAGCGTAATCCAGAAATATGGCGTGACGGTATGGTACAGTGCCCCTACGGCGTTCCGAATGCTAATGGGTGCCGGCGATGATATTTCGAATAGCTTTGATCTAACCAGCTTAAGGCATGTGCTAAGTGTAGGTGAACCTTTGAACCCTGAGGTTGTCCGCTGGGGACTGAAGGTATATGGTCAAAGAATTCATGACACTTGGTGGATGACGGAAACCGGCGGACAGCTTATCTGCAATTATCCAAGCATGGATATTAAACCGGGCTCAATGGGAAAACCTTTGCCAGGCGTCAAAGCAGCGATTATCGATGATAGCGGCAATGAAGTGCCTCCTTACCGAATGGGTAATTTGGCCATTCAGACCGCTTGGCCGTCGATGATGCGCAAGGTTTGGAATAATCCATCCAAATACGAAGAGTATTTCTATCTAAAGGGCTGGTATATTTCCGGGGATTCTGCTTATCGCGATGAGGATGGTTATTTTTGGTTCCAGGGACGTATTGATGACGTAATCAATACAGCGGGAGAGCGCGTAGGTCCGTTCGAGGTTGAGAGCAAGCTCGTTGAGCATCCGGCCGTTGCGGAAGCAGGTGTTATTGGCAAGCCAGATCCTATGCGCGGAGAAATTATCAAAGCCTTTATCGCGCTGCGCGAAGGGTTTGAAGCATCTGATGAGCTGAAACAGGAGATTTCGCAGTTTGTAAAAGTCGGTTTGTCAGCCCATGCTGCGCCAAGGGAAATTGAATTCAAAGATAAGCTTCCCAAAACAAGGAGCGGCAAAATTATGCGCCGAGTGTTAAAGGCTTGGGAGCTAAACCTTCCTACTGGCGATTTATCGACCATTGAAGATTAATAACCAGTGACATAAATAAACAGAAAAGCGGATGCCTGCTCATTGAGCGGGCATCCGCTTTTTTGAAATATAAGACTTTATATGTTTTACGCGATAAAGTATTCTTCTATTTCTACGAGAAACGGATACCAGCCTCTTATAGAGGACGGCGAAGCCGTTTCTTCTTGACGTTTTTTCGATATCGCTAAGTGTTAACGCTGAAAGAGCTCGACCCATTCACCCTCTGGACCGCTAATGAAAAAATATTGATATCCATTAGGCAAGGTTGTAATTTGATTATCAATGAAGTTTACTTCTAGCTGTTTCAATCGGCTGAATTCCGCATGAACATCCTCAACCGCAACGGCAAAATGATGAACCTTGCCTTCTATTGGCAGCTTGTCATTATAGCCTGCTATCAGTTCCAGTTCGGTTTCTTCGGAATGGCCAAAACCTAAAAATGCAAGTTCAATAACGCCGTTCGAATGCGGTACTCGTCCTTTGAGCTCGAATCCGATGATTTCAGTATAAAAACGTATCGCACTCTCCATGTCTTTCACCATAACGCCAATATGGTCGATTCTTTTTTTCGTCATAAGCATGGGTCCCCCTCAAGTGTATTTAGTTAGGAAATCGTTTCAATAATCAAACTAAATCTTAAGGAGCGAGCCAACTATTGTCAAGTAGACTTTATCGGGGACGTGAAACCGTCCAGGAATGAATTTGTAAAAAATGGGTTGACTTTCGGGGGAAGGGAATTATAATTATGATAGTTCCGAGTAAACGGGTAGGAATAATTGTATAAAGGAGGTTGCTTGGTGCAAACGAGAAATTTGGGCAACAGTGATCTAAATCCGTCCATCGTGGGCTTTGGTGCTTGGGCTGCGGGAAGAACAGGCTGGGGTGATGTTGATGATAACGAGACGGAGGCTGCGATCCGACAAGCGTTTGATTTGGGCATAACCTTTTATGATACAGCCCCTGTATACGGTCACGGACACTCGGAAGAGTTGCTTGGTAGAGTGCTTAAACCGATACGGCAGCATATCATTCTAGCAACCAAAACGGGGCTCGTATGGAATGAGCAGGGACAATGGAGCGTTAATGTAACAAAGGCGAATATCATTCGTGAAGCCGAGGAAAGTCTGAAGCGGCTGAACACGGATTATATTGATCTTTATCAGGTTAATTGGCCCGACCCATCTGGTAAAACACCGGTAGAGGAGACCTTTGAAGCTTTGAATCAATTGGTTGCAGACGGGAAAATCAGATACATCGGTGTGTCGAATTTCAGTGTACAGCAGCTTGTAGCCGCACAAACCGTAAGTCCGATTGTGTCGCTGCAGCAGCCTTATAATTTGTTTCAACGGGATGTAGAGCATGCATCGCTGCCTTATGCGAAGCAGCAAAACATTGGCTTTATACCTTACAGCCCGCTCGCGCAAGGGCTATTGGCCGGGAAGTTCAATTATTTAACGAGATTGCCAAAAACGGATGTTCGCGCACAGTTGAATCCCTTATACTCAGAAAAACAATTTATTAAAAACCTCGTGATTATTGAGACTTTTACTGGAATTGCCCGTTCGCTAGGAAAGCCAATAAACGAAGTTGCGATCAACTGGCTATTGTACCGTAAAGAAATATCAAGCGTAATAACAGGTGCGAGAACTCCTAAGCAAATAAAAGAAAATGCCGCTGCAGCGAGATGGTCCTTATCTCGAGAAGACTATGAGCAAATCAGCAGGCTGTTCGATACTGACTCATCTTACGTTATCTAAGTTCACAGTGCCAAATAGATAGAAAAACAGCAGCCAACAAGTGGCTGCTGTTTTCTATTTCACATTTTGATAGCTTGATGGTCCGGACTCGCCTTTTGCGTTCTCTGCAGTGACGAAGAAGGAACCAGTAACTAGCGGTGCGACGTACTCAAAGCTTGTTTCTGACGTAGAGCCGATTCTTGTATACTTACTGTCGCTATTTGGACTATAGTACACATGGTATTGCGTTATTTGATCCGAAACACTGTTAGCTGCCCAGCTTAAGCTGACGCTTAGGTCGGATTTCACAGCCTGGAGTCCCGTCGGAACCGATGGAGCCGCAATGGCATCCGGATCGTTCACGGGAGGCGTTTCCCCGCCAGTGTCTCCGCCAACGGGAGGTGGGGTTACGACTGTGGTGCCATAATTAACTAGCGGACTAGGTGCTGATTCCTTGCCTGCCACGTCAACGGAAGTGACATAGAAGGTATAGCTTTGCGAGCTTGAAGCGTAAAGCTTCATACGCTTCTCGGAGCCTGCAATAATTGAGCTACCTTCCTTCTGGTAAGCACCTTGGTTAACCGATTTGTAAACGCGGTAGCCAACGACATCCTTCGAGCTGCTTTCGCTGAATGTCAGGATAAGTGCTCCATCTGACGATTGCAGCTTGACACTAGAAGGCGGAGATGGAGCCGCACCGTCATCGACCCGTGGATCTGGCTTAGAAGGCGCGTTATTCTCTGCATCAGCAGGTAAATAGACTTCCATCGGCCTTCGGCTCTTTGCAGGCAATTTGGCTTGTGCGGCTCTGATTTCATCCATCAGGGCATCAAGCGGTTTTTTACGTTTAATTACGATTTGTTCTTTCACAAACTCGCTTGGCGTGGCTGGATTAGGTACATAATTAACGCCTTCGTACGTAATATATGCCATTTTCACCAATGCATCATCGGTTTTCTTCGGTATATCCTTCTTATTGAACCAATCGGTTACCAGCATCCCGGCTTCCTTGGTCAATTGGCTAGGGAGCAAGCCGCTTGCACTCGATACCGTTGCTTTGACGATACCTGTCGGACGCTCGAACTTGTCAGTTACGAAAACCTCTGGCTTTTTTTCTGCCATTTCATTCATGATTAACGCCCAAATGGAGCGGGCACGAGCCTTTCCATTCTCGGTCAGAGAGTTGACTTGCTCCTCGTAGCCGGCCCACACCCCTAAAGTGATGTCAGGAGAGAAGCCCATGAACCATACGTCTCCGTAGCTTTGCGTCGATCCGGTTTTACCCGCGATTGGAATTTCGCCATACTTCTTGAACTGCGATTTCAATTTGTTAGCGGAGCCGCTTTTGCTTGAAATAACGGTCGAGAGCATGTCGGTCATCAAAAACGCGCTTTGCTCCGAGAATACACGTTTCGGCTCTTGTTTATGTTCGTATACGATTTTGCCGTTGGCATCCGTAATTCGAGAAATCATATAAGAATCGTTGAATACGCCTTTGTTGGGAATAGAACCGTAAGCGTTCGTAAGTTCTTCGACGGATACCCCGATGCTTAGCCCTCCAATTACGCCTGTCTGTGCGTAGGAATCCTCTGGCTGCAAAGTGGTGATTCCGAGTTTTTTGACAAATGCCCATGCATTTTCGATTTTAACTTCCTCGTTGAAAATCTTCAGCGCCGGCAAATTCAATGAACGGTTCAGCGCGTCGCGCGCAGTGACGAGACCGGCGAACTTGCGGTTAACGTTCATAGGAATATGGAAGCCTTTCTGACCATCCTTAAGGACCAATGGCGCATCGTCAATGATGCTTGCTGGCTGGATGATTCCCATCTCGATGGCTGGCAGGTATGCAGCCAACGTTTTCATGGTAGATCCAGGCTGTCTGGTCATTTGAGTCGCGTAATTCAACTGCTCCTCGTAGAAGTCACGGCCTTCGAGCATGCCGACTATCGCGCCGGTTTTATGGTCCAGCATGACAGCAGCGATCTGCTCCAATCCTTTCTCTTCGCTATAAGGCGTGAAGTTCTCGTCATTCGTGCCTATTTCGCGCATGAGCTGATAAATCTCTTTGTCAATCGTTGTATAGACATGGTACCCGCCGCGCAGCAGATGATCGCGCGCTTCCTCGATGAGCGGTGCGTTTTCTTTTTTGCGCAAGTCCGCTTTCGTTAAAGTAGGATCTTGCTGCATGAGCATCGTTTCGGCAGCTTGCCGCTCAGCTTCGAGCATAAGGTAAGGGTAAGTCGTATAAGCCTTCTCTGACGGCTCGGCTAGCGTTTTCTTAATGTCGAACTTAAGCGCTTCGTCGTATTCCTGCTGGGTAATGCGACCGGTTTCGAACATACGCATCAAAACCGTCTTTTGCCGTCCCAAGGCAAGTTCAAAGCCACCTTGATTGAATTGGCCTTTCCCTGTAAAAGCAGTATAAGCAGAAGGCCTTTGCGGTAGGCCGGCCAAGTAAGCAGATTGCGCGATATTCAATTTGTTTAAATCCGAAATATTGAATATGCCTTTGGCGGCAGCTTTTATCCCGAATAGGTTGTAACCAGTCGAACCGTTGCCGAACGGCACCTTGTTGAGGTAAGCCGCCAATATTTCTTTCTTCGTCAAGTAACGCTCCATGCGCAATGCCAAAAAGATTTCTTTGATTTTGCGGCTGTCCGTTTTGTCCAGGCTTAGGAATACGCGGCGTGCAAGCTGCTGGGTTAGCGTGCTCCCGCCTGTCTGCGTATCCTCGTTGAGGAGCTTCTGTTTCACTGCGCGTCCAAGTCCGTTGATGTCTACGCCTTTGTGCTTCTCGAAATTATTGTCTTCAATACCGAGTACGGCATTGATTACCTGCGGCGGCAAATCATCGTATGTAATAATCATCCGGTCCTCAGACGTTCTTAATTGTCCGACAAGTGATTCATCATTGAAGTAGACGAATCCGGTAATTGCGTTTTCACTCACCTTTTCTTCAATAACAGTACGAGGGCGTACTTCTTCATTTTTCACGAGTGCTGCAACATACCCGGTCAATGCGCCTCCCGCGAGCAAACCAATGAATATTCCGAAATATACGATCCATTTGACTGTTATAAAAGTTACGATTCCGAAAGTACGCCATCCGCTTCTTTTGGTTGGCGTTTGTTGACGATCCTCTTGCATTCTTTTGACTCCTCCTCCAAATAGCACACCTATTATAACATAAATCGCCAAAGTAACGCATTTTTTAACAACATTGACTTCCCGATGTTGCTGTGGTATAAATTCTAATAAAGTTTGATACCAACAAAGCTTTGAAGGGCATGAGTAGACAGCGAACCGTATTTGCAGAGAGCCGGTGGGTGGTGTAAACCGGTATGCGCCGCATGTTGAATTACCGCCTGGAGCAAAGCGAAGGAACCGGAACCGGTGACAAGCAGCGTATAGATCTCCTAGGGATCTTAAACGCAATTGCCCGGCCGCAGTAGTTCGCTTCGGAGACCGTCTCCGTTATCAACAACGAAGTGAGAGTACATCGTTATGAATAATTTGTACTCTAACGAGGGTGGTACCGCGAGCTAATCCTTCTCGTCCCTTGGGGCTGGAAGGATTTTTTATGTCTATATAGACGCATACGAGGGAGGAAAAGTTGTATGGTGAAGTGGGAAAATTTATCGCAGGACCAGCAAGAAGAGGTGGAACGACAGCTTGCCGTAATTGGTCGCGGGGTCGTCGAGATCGTACCGGTAGACGAGTTGAGGAATAAAATAGCGAATGCAGTCGCTACAGGGACGCCTTTGAAAGTGAAGCTGGGCCTTGATCCTTCCGCGCCGGATATTCATATCGGACATACGGTTGTGCTTCACAAGCTGCGGCAGTTTCAGGAATTCGGACATCAGATCCAGCTGTTGATCGGAGATTTCACAGGAAGAATCGGAGACCCAACCGGCAAGTCTGAGACACGGAAGCAGCTTAGCGAGGAGGATGTTAAGCGCAACGCGGAAACGTACCAAAAGCAAATCTACAAAATTTTGGATCCGGAAAAAACGAAGCTTTATTACAATTCGGAATGGCTCTCGCCTTTAAACTTTGCAGATGTGGTGAATTTGGCTGCGAAAGTAACGGTTGCTCGTGTGATGGAACGCGATGATTTCACGAAACGTTACACGACCGGGCAACCGATCAGCATCCATGAATTTTTTTACCCGCTTATGCAGGGCTACGATTCGGTTGCGCTTGAATCCGATGTGGAGCTGGGAGGAACGGATCAGACCTTTAATCTGTTGATGGGCAGAACACTGCAGAAGGAATACAACAAACCGACGCAGGTTGTGATTACGACTCCATTGATAGAGGGGCTAGACGGCGTTAACAAAATGAGCAAAAGCTTAGGCAACTACATCGGTATCGACGAGGAGCCTAATCAAATCTACGGGAAATCGATGTCTATTCCGGATGAGCTCATGTTTAAATACTATGAGCTTGCTACTGATTTATCGAATGGCGATATTGAGTCATTAAAGAATGGCTTGGCTGACGGGACTTTGCATCCTCGCGATTTGAAAATGCGGCTTGCTGCAACCTTTGTAAGCATGTATCACGGTGAGGCAGCCGCGAAAGCAGCAGAAAACCACTTTATTACGGTCTTTCAGCAGCGAGCTCTGCCTGAAGAGATTGAAGAAGCATCACTTTCGAGAGACGAGCTGACTAACGGTCAAATTCGTATCATAAAGCTGTTAACTGTACTTGGGCTGCAGCCTACAAGCAGTGAAGCAAGGCGAAGCGTACAGCAAGGAGCCGTCCGGATAAACGAAGAAAAAGTGACGGATATCTTAACGGATGTAACGCCGAAGGATGGAGATGTGCTCCAAGTAGGAAAGCGTAAATTCATGAAAATTATGTTGTTATAATCGTTCTAATAAAGCTCATTGAATTGATAAAATTCAACAAGCTTTATTTTTTTGGAAACATTTTGGTATTTTTCGCGTAATAAATAACGGAAGCATTAACAGGTTTTGGATGATGGGGGAGGGGGGGGAAGTTGGAGACGCTATTTTTGTCCTGTCTTATCGGAGGAATTCTTTATGCACTCGTGAGCGTTGTATTTGGGGATTGGCTCGGTCAGGCTTTTGACGGTGCGCTCGATTTCTTGTCGCTGGACGGTCATTCATGGCTGTCGCCAACTGCGCTTGTTGGGAGCATTACGGTTTTCGGCGGTGCCGGCCTTATGCTTCAGCGGTATACCGGACTTGGCTCGGCAGCAATCGTAACGGTTGCCATACTTATTGCAATTATCGTAGGAATGGGGATGTTTTTTCTTTACATTAAGCCGATGGAACAAAGTGAAAATTCGATTGCGTTTTCACGAGCTGGAATGTCTGGCATGCTTGGGGAAGTATTGGTTCCGATTCCTGCGAACGGCTACGGAGAGGTTCTCGTCAAGGTAGGCGCAGGCTTCACGAATCAAACCGCTGCGAGTTTTGATGGCGTAGATATTGCAGGCGGTTCCAGGATTGTTGTTGTGGAAGTAAAGGACAGCACTCTTTTTGTATCCGAAATTCATTTGCCATAATTCAAAAAGCAAAGGGGAGATTCTATGCCGGAAGTTTACATTATACCTGTTATTGTAGTTGGAGTACTTGTTGTCTTAGGTCTTGCGTTCTGGGCTCGGTACAAGACGGTAAGCCCGGATGAGGCCATGCTCGTAACCGGTTCGTTTCTTGGGTCGCGCAATGCGAGCACGGATGAGTCGGGCCGGAAAGTGAAAATCATCCGTGGCGGCGGCGCCTTCATACTGCCCATATTTCAAAAGGCTGAATTTTTGTCTCTTTTGTCTCATAAGCTTGACGTATCGACTCCAGAGGTTTACACGGAGCAAGGCGTACCGGTAATGGCTGACGGCGTAGCCATTATAAAAATCGGCGGTGCGGTCGAAGATGTCGCAACTGCGGCGGAGCAGTTCCTTGGTAAACCGACCGAAGCTCTCAAAGGCGAGGCGCAGGAGGTTCTAGAAGGACATTTGCGTGCCATTCTAGGTTCGATGACAGTTGAAGAGGTTTATCGCAACCGCGATAAGTTCGCGCAAGAAGTACAAGGCGTTGCAGCTAAGGATTTAAAGAAAATGGGACTGCAAATCGTCTCCTTCACGATTAAAGATTTGCGGGATAAGCATGGGTACTTAGATGCGTTAGGCAAACCGAGAATTGCTGCAGTCAAGCGTGATGCCGAAATTGCGGAAGCCGAAGCGGTCAGGGATGCAAGAATTCAGAAAGCACTCGCTGCCGAAGCCGGACAGAAGGCTGAACTCGTGCGCGATACCAATATTGCGGAAGCAGAAAAAGAGAAAGAGATGAAGGTCGCTTCCTTTAAAAGGGATCAGGACACTGCGAAGGCTGAGGCGGATCAGGCATATGCGATCCAAGAAGCCCGCGCAAAGCAAAGCGTCGTAGAGGAGCAAATGAAAGTAGAGCTCGTTCGAAAAGAACGGGAGATCGACTTGGAAGGCAAAGAAATTTTACGCCGCGAGAAACAGTACGATGCTGAGGTTAAGAAAAAAGCGGATGCAGACAGATACGCAGTAGAGCAAGCAGCAGAGGCGAATAAAGCAAAGCTGTTACGTGAAGCCGATGCGGTTCAATACCGAATTGAAGCCGAAGCAAAGGCTCATGCAGCTCAGAAGCGGTTGGACGGCTTGGCGGTTGCGGAAGCGGAGAGAGCCAAAGGAACGGCAGAAGCCGACGTTATACGTCTACGCGGTTTAGCGGAGGCGGAGGCGAAGGAGAAGCTGGCAGAAGCCTTCGAGAAGTTCGGAGAGGCTGCCGTGCTTGATATTATCGTAAAAATGCTGCCTGAGCTTGCAGGCAAGGTTGCGGAGCCAATTAGCAATATCGATAAGCTGACCGTAGTCGACACCGGAAACGGTGAAGGTGCGGCAAGGCTTAGCAATTACGTGACTTCATTAATGGCAACGGCGCCAGAAATGCTGAAAAGCGTATCCGGCATTGATGTAAATGCTTTAATAAAAGGCTTAACCTCGAAAGCCGTTCAATCACCAGCAAGCCCAAGTTGGCCTGCAGATATTGCGCCGGCCCAGATAGCTTCGAAGCTGCCAGATCAGTCGATTTAGAAAAAAAACCTTGAACCGGTAGGTTCAAGGTTTTTTTGTTTATTAACGGCTGTAGAATTCGACGATTTGTTTCTCGTCGATATCTTGGGAAAGCTCACCGCGGTCAGGCAGACGAAGGAATTTACCTTCCAATGCTTGATCGTTGAACTCCAAGTAGTTCGGAAGGTGATGACGGCCTTCCATAGCTTCTTTAATTGTTCTAAGGCTGCGGCTGCGCTCACGCAAGCCAATTACATCGCCGAGCGAAACGCTATAAGAAGCGATATCCACTTTCTTGCCGTTTACTGTTACGTGACCGTGGGAAACCAACTGACGAGCTCCTGCGCGGGAGTTGGAAAGGCCAAGACGGTAAACGAGGTTGTCAAGACGGCTTTCAAGGAGGCCCATGAAGTTTTCACCGGCTTTACCTTTCATTTTTGCCGCTTTGTCAAACAAGTTGCGGAATTGTTTTTCGTTCAAGCCGTACATGTGACGAAGCTTTTGTTTCTCTTGCAATTGAACGCCATAACCGCTCATTTTTTTGCGTTGGTTAGGGCCGTGTTGACCTGGTGGAAATGCGCGTTTTGCAAGTTCTTTACCTGTGCCGCTCAAAGAGATTCCAAGGCGACGGCTTAGTTTAAATTTAGGTCCTGTATAACGTGACATACGTAATATTAACTCCTTCATCAAATAAATTTGTGAATGGGGTTGTGTTTCGCCGAATACGTTCATCGTCCGAGCATGCTCGTCCCTGTGAGGCTAGTCAGCCGCTGGCCTACAGTGAACGTATTTCATGAGGGTGACACAAAACCGTACGCCCATCTATTCATCAATAAATAATATATGAAATATATAGGCGTTGTCAAGGTTCGCACATGAATTTTAATGTTGTAAAAAGCATACCAAAAGTCCTATGTTTCAAACTCTTTGTAGTGCAAATTTCTCAAGAATGGAGTATGATGGTTGTATTATGAAGCGAATATGGGAAGCTCATCACCTTGGTTGACTGATGGAAGGGTTGGGGCTGCATGGTTGATCAAATAAATAGCAATTTTGCATATCGCAATATATCAGCAATTGAAGATACGTCTGCGGAAATACAACCAGTCTGGTTTATGCATGAAGATATAAGCGATGCGGACGAGCCTTTATTGGCCCCCTTGTTCAGGGAAAGCTTTGCGCAGTGGCTGGTTGAAGCTGCTGGACAGGCATTGTTCGGAGTGGGACAATTTCTTCTTTTCAATAAAGAGGGAACAATCGTTGCCGGCTCTGGCAAGCAATCGACGGAGCTAACCGAAACGGCGGAGGGCACTCTCGCTTCCATTATACGGGACGCAGTCGGTACAGGAAATGTAACAACGAATGAATCTGAGGTTGGGTATGTGGCGGCAATGCCTTTAACTAGGCGTAAGGATGGCGCTGTTTTTTGTGTTCTTGCTTACCTTTCATCGGATGACATAAAGGAGAAGCTTGAGCTGCTGCATCAGTGCGGTTTGCATTTCCGCAGTTGTTTTTACCATAAGTTTGAGCAAATCTACGTGAAAGATTTGCTTCTTCAGCAGCAGCGTTTGGAGCAGGATGCCAAAAGAAGAGATGCTTTGTTTCAGGCAGCGAAGCGCCTTTACGATCAAATCGATGTGGCATCCGTGCTCTCGGAGCTGCTGCGAAGCTTGGAGCAGCTGTACCCAAACTCCGAGGTGCATTTGTACTTGTCGCAGGACCACTTGAATGGCGATGCTCGTGTTAAGCCGCTCGTCTTCAAAAATGCAGAACATGATCTGGTTGCGAAAGCTTTCCTGAATGGCAAATCAGTCACGGAGCATGACCGTGACGGCACGTTGCGGCTTGCCGTGCCCATGACCGGCAAGCAGGCAGCCTATGGCGTATTGTGCATGTCGATCGGTCCCGGCCTATGGGATGAGGCGGACCTACCTGCATTTTTGCTGCTGGCGGATACTTCCGGATCAGCCTTCGAGAACGCCAAGTTGTACGAGCAGTCAAATTTGCTCATCAATGAGCTTCGGCTCATCAACGAGCTAACGAAGCGTTTAAATCAGTCGTTAAGACTGAAAGAAATATTTCAATTTGCGACTAGCGAGCTTTTGACCATATTCGATGCGGATTATTGCTGCGTGCTGCAGCTGAACAAAGATAAAAATCAGTTTATCGTTATGTCGAGCAATTTCCCGGCACTTACGAGCGAGCAGTTTTCTCCTGATTACGGATTTTGCGGCATGGTATACCGAACGAAGGAGCCCTTGATCATATCCGATTATTGGCATACGCGCGTCGTCACCTCCAAGCTCATGGACAATACGGGCTCAAGGTCGCTAATTGCATCGCCGATAATGGTTGATGGCGAGGTCGTAGGCGTCATCCTGGTGACGCATAAGGCACCAAATTTCTTCTCTTACGACAACTATAAGCTACTTCAAGTAATGAGCACGCACATCGGACTTGCTGTCACGAACGCTTCCTTGCATGCCGAAGTACGCAGGATGGTGATTACCGACAATTTAACAGGTCTTCATGCGCGGCATTACCTCAATGAACAAATTCAGAATAAGCAGCGGAAGGATCCCTTTGGGTCGTTGATTCTGGTGGACATCGATTTGTTCAAGCGAGTCAATGATACTTACGGGCATCAAGTCGGAGATCGAATCCTAATCCAGGTTAGCGATATAATTAGAAGCTCGATAAGGCAAGGCGACATCGCAGCGCGTTGGGGCGGAGAGGAGCTTGCGGTTTATTTGCCGGGCATAAGATCGGAGCAGGCGTACCGTATCGCTGAACGGATCAGGCAGCATGTCGAGCAAGAAACGGATCCCGTCGTAACCGTATCCTGCGGGGTGTCGGAATGGACGTTCGAGGACGAGAAAATCAGCGTCGAATCATTGTTTTACCGTGCGGATATGGCGCTTTACGAAGCGAAGCATAACGGCCGCAACTGTATTTTCGTAGGACAAAGCTAACGAAGCACGCTTTAAAGTTCAATCGAGTGGAGGATGCCGAAGATGGCATCCTCTTTCTTTTTGCCCAATTAGGAATAAGGAGCCTGACGAAAAGGGAGGATATTACCGAATAGCTGGAGCGGGAGGATATTACCGAATAGCTGGAGCGGGAGGTGTTAGTGGATGCAGAAGCAGGCTGTAGGAGCGGCTTTATTATTCTTGTTAAGCGTAAGCGCCATGACGGGCTGCGGCAGTACAGGCAAGCAGAGAACGCCTGAGGAGTGGCTGTCTTTATCCTACTCTGGACTGGCAGCTACCGACCAATACGCATTTACAGGCTCGATGAGCATCAAGACGGACGAGGGAGTCGCGTTCAAACCCGAAATATTCGATGGAAAGGTAGTGGATCACCAACAGCTAACGCTGCAGACGAGCAGTACAGATCCGCTTCATTGGAATCCGGTACAGGTGCTGGAGGCGCTGAATCAAAGCAATGAGGAGGTACGGATAGCGGAGGACAATACTGATCCCGATATGGTGAAGCTCGTCATTAAGGAATCCACGCATCTGTCCAAAGAAAGATGGCAGCAGCGGCTGCTGCAGCAGCTGGATCAGCTTGGCGCGAATCGGCCAGCCAAGGAATTGCCCTATTCTCAGGAATGGTCGAAGGCGCTGAGCAGCTCTCGCGCGGAGCTGGAGGCTATGCTTGCCACGCTGGAGGCGTCCACGGAATATGAGCTGGTCATAGACAGGGATCGGCTGCTGCCGCTTAAGATGGAGGAGGAGACAGTCTTCCGTTACAAGCATAAGGGCAACCCTTTCTCAGAATCCCGCCATACGACCGTTCGTTTTCAATCATTTAACGGGGATTCGAGCGATACTGTTCAGCATAAACGAAAACATGTTACGATGGATTAACTCTGGACAAAGGATTCAGAGGAGAGTATGAAGGAGAGGTAATGCCAAATGCGCGATCCTAGATTGCAAAAGCTTGCTCGGAATTTAGTCGAATATTCCATCGATGTTCAACCAGGAGAGAATGTCCTGCTGGATATGATCGGTACGGACCGGGAGCTTACTAAATGTTTAATCGAAGAAGTGGCGGCGCGGGGCGGCAGGCCGTTTGTTGAGACGAGTGACCGTTCCGTTCTCCGCACTTTGCTAAAGCATGCCACGAAGGAGCAAATGGAGCTGTGGTCCAAGCTGGACGTTGAGCGGATGAAAAATATGCAGGGCTATATCGCGGTACGCGCCGGAGATAATGCAAATGAACTTGCCGATATTCCCGATGCCAATATGCGCCTATATGATCAAATTTATCGCAATCCCGTGCATTCGGAGCAGCGGGTCAAAAAAACGAAATGGGTGGTATTGCGTTATCCCAATCCGTCGATGGCTCAGCTTGCCAATATGAGTACGGAAGCGTTTGAAGATTTTTATTTTGACGTTTGCAATTTGGACTATGCCAATATGGACAAGGCAATGGATCCGCTTAAAGCATTAATGGACAAAACGGACCGTGTTAGAATCGTATCGCCAGGCACGGACCTCAGCTTCTCTATCAAAGGGATCGGCGCCAAAAAATGCTCAGGCCACCGCAATATTCCCGACGGAGAGGTCTTCTCGGCACCGGTACGCGATTCGGTACAAGGCCGGATTACATATAACGCGCCAAGCGTGTATTCCGGCGTGACGTTTCAAAATATTTCCTTCACGTTTGAAGACGGGAAAATCGTAAAAGCAGAAAGCAATGATTCTGTACGTCTGAACGAGATTCTAGACATGGATGAGGGCGCGAGATTCATTGGGGAATTTGCAATCGGTTTTAATCCGCACATCTTGCACCCGATGAACGACATTTTGTTCGACGAGAAAATTGCAGGCAGTCTGCATTTTACGCCGGGACAAGCCTATGAAGAGACAGACAACGGGAATCGCTCTGCTGTCCACTGGGATCTCGTCCTTATTCAACGCCCAGAATATGGGGGTGGGGAAATTTATTTCGATGATGTTCTTATTCGCAAGGACGGAATATTCGTAGTTCCCGAGCTTTTAGGATTAAATGCGGAAAATTTAAAATAAACAGCGGTTCTGTCATCGGTTTCCTATGTAATAAATGGAAAATAAAGCGTTTTTCATTTTACCTCTTGCTGGATACTTCTTTTCGGGTTATCATGGTGTCAAAGGTAAGCTTTACTAATTTAACTGGAGGGATCTCCCATGTCCAACAACGCAGCTATCGTAGAAATTTCCCAAACGGCTAGCCAATTCACTTCATCCATCGTTCTGCAGGCCGAGAGCAAATATATCGATGTAAAAAGCATCCTCGGATTATTCACAACATTAGTAGGCGGCCACGCATACGAATTGCATGTACACGGTCCCGATGCCGAAGAAGCAAAGACAGCAATGGCTAACGTATTTGCCAAGCATAACCTAAACGTGAACGTAATCACGGATTAGTAGGATTATTAAGTTATTGAATAAGCGCCCCTTCACTATTGAAGGGGCGCTTTTCTGTTTTAACCTTGTATAATCCCTCTTTTTCGTCTAATATAAAGGGTATAGAAGACGGCGGATACGCGCATAGGGGGGAAAACGATGTCTTCACCGGAAATTACGGTACAATTGCATGAGAAAGCGCTTCGTCTCCTTCAGGAAGATGCGAGTAAAATAGAAAAGCTAATCGAAGTCCAGATGGAAAATTTGACTACACGTCAATGCCCGCTGTACGAAGAAGTGCTAGATACGCAAATGTATGGATTCTCGCGAGAGGTCGACTTTGCTGTTCGTGCCGGGCTTATTGCAGAGCTGGCCGGCAAAGAAATCGTAAACAGGCTGGAGCGGAATTTGGCCATGTTATACGAAGCATTGGAAAAAAAAGAGTAGCATCCTAGCGGATGCTACTCTTTTTTTATTCTAATCTTTCGAACGTTTGGTTATACGAGGTAAAAGGCGATGCCGAGTATGATGTAAACCATGATGAGCAGCACGCCTTCATACCAGTTCGTCTGGCCGTCGCGCGAGACGGATTTGGCAATGAATACCGATACGCCGATAGCGGTTAATTCAATAGGCGTAAAGACGATATCCATGGTGTTGCCGAACAATGCGCTTATAAGGATGAGCACCGGAGCAACAAACAACGCGATCTGCAAGCTGCTCCCAATGGCAATTTCCACGGCAGCCCCGATCTTGTTTTTCATGGCTAAGATAACAGCTGCGCTATGCTCCGCAGCATTACCGACGATAGCAATGACAAATGCCCCTATAAACAGCTCAGACAGCCCAAATTGCGCGCTGAACGCATCGAGCGTATGTACGAGCCATTCACTCACAAAAGCGACCATAACCGTTGCTAGGAGGAGGAACATTATAGACTTCCCTTTGGACCAAGCCGGCTGCTCGCCATGATCCGCGTTCATAACCTCGTCTGCAAGCATATCCTTGTGCGTAACCATAGAGAATACGAGCCACAGAATATAAGATACGATGAGTATGCCTGCTACAGCTAGGCTTAAGAACTGATCCTTATCGAAGGTGAACTTTTCCGACACGACGAATACGGCAGGTACAAAAAGACCGATGACCGCCATAATCATAAGCGTGGAATTATGGTCCGCAAGACGGCTGTTGAAGCGCTGCTCCTTGTATTTCAACCCGCCAAGCAATATGCTAAGTCCCAGAACGAGCAAGAGGTTGCCGATAATCGCGCCGGTCAAGCTGGCTTTTACCATAGCGAATTGCTGTTCCTTTATTAGAAATATGGCGATGATGAGCTCGGCAGCGTTGCCGAAGGTGGCATTCAAAAACCCGCCAAGCCTCTGGCCCGCATAATGAGCGACACTCTCCGTAGCTTTCCCCAGAAAGCCTGCCACGAAGATAATGGCAATTGCAGAAATGATGAACTGCGCCGTGTTGTTGAAATGGACAAAATGACCAATCGCGCTCAGCAGGAACATCGTAATTAGCCCGGAAAAAAACAATTTTTGATTCAACGCGAACACCTCTTTTTGATATGCTGGAAACCTGATCATACTATAGCGGAAATGATCATTCATGTAAACTTTACCATTTTGCTCGCCTTTTGAAACGACGACCGGACGAAGAGCCGTTTAACAAAAGCTTTTTATGACTCGGCTTTGCTGTGATATTGTCCGTCTGCTATAATAAGCCTATATGGCAAAATGAGGAGTGAGTCACATGACCGAAGAACTTCAAACAGGTCTTATCCGAATTTCTGATGATGTAGTAGCAACGATAGCTGGACTCGCAGCACTTGAAACACCGGGCATAGCGGCTATGTCGGGCGGCATTTCCGAAGGGCTCGCTAAACGCTTGAGCGGCAAAAACGTGCAGAAGGGCGTATCTGTCGAGGTAGGTACGACAGAGGCAGCTATCGATCTTCGTATTATTGTCCATTATGGAATTCCCATTCAAGAGGTTTGTCGTCAGCTTCAGCTGAACGTACGCGAATCGGTTGAGAATATGACAGGACTGCATGTGGTAGAAGTGAATGTGAAAGTAGAAGGCGTGGCCTTCAAAGAGGAAGAGATCGATGAAGTGCAGCAGCAGCGCCTGAGATAGCCCTGTTGTACGTGCAATCCACAACAAAAAGGACCTCTATAACGAAGAGGTCCTTTTTGTTGTGGATTGCGTTCGACGGGTATTGCCCGTACTCGTGCTTTTATTCTCTGCCTTGTTCGATTCCCTGGATACGCTTAGCAATACGCCCATGCTCATGAGGCAAATAAGCAGCGATGAGCCGCCGTAGCTTATGAATGGAAGCGTGACGCCCGTCATGGGTATGGCTTTCGTAACGCCGCCAATATTAATAAAGGCTTGGATTGCGAATAGGCCGACAATTCCGACGCCGACGATCGTGCCATACTGGTCGGGGCAGCGCAACGCGACGATAAGGCCACGCCACAAAAACAATAAATAGAATAGCAGAAACAATGTGCTCCCAATAAAGCCGAATTCTTCGCCGATAATGGAAAAGATGAAATCGTTGTATGCATACTTTAAATAATGCAGCTTCTGGACGCTTTCGCCGAAGCCTGCACCGGTTATGCCGCCATGTCCAAGCGCTTGCAGCGATGCAAGCATTTGCCATCCCGAGCCTAACGGATCGGCAAGCGGGTCGGTATAGGCTGTGAAGCGATCGATCCTGTACTGCCAGCTTTGAGGTTTTATTGCCATCCAGATGCTGACGATAACGGCTCCTATTATGGCTACCACCGTGCCTGTTAAGAAGATATGCTTTAAGTTTGCGCCGCCCGCCAATATCATAATGCCGGCACATGAAGCGATCACTAGGCAAGAGCCTAGGTCCGGCTGCAGCATAATGAGCAGGCATATGAAACCGACAATGACGATGACTGGCAAAAGTCCTTTTTTGAAATCGCGGAACTTTTCATCCTTCTTGGAGATCAATGCGCCCAAATACAGAATGAGCGCGAGCTTAGCGGCCTCAGTCGGTTGAATACCGACTGAACCGATGTTGAACCAGCTGCGCGCGCCATTAACGGATTGACTAAAAGGAACGATCATCAGCAAAATGATGACGGGAATAAACAACAGCATAAACGATTTCTTATAGACCTGATAACGCAGATTCATCATGAAAAGCATCATGAATGTACCGAGGCCAGCCCATATGAACTGGCGCTTAATAAAGTACAGTGAATCATCATAGGATACTTTTGCTACGCCGGAGCTTGCGCTGAACACCATGACAAGCCCGAAGCCAACGAGCAGTAGGGTTAAAATGAGAAGCAGAAAGTCCGGTCTTCCACGGCTACCGTTCTGCGTGGCTTTCATGTGCCCGCCGTTACGCTAGCAGTTGCTTCAATTGCTGAAGTCGTTGAGTTGCCGTATTCATGATCGGCTGAGGCACCGGAGACTCATATTCAAGACCATGCGGGAACGTAGAGCGGCCGATGTAGACGGATTCAATAATCAACACGGCATGGGGCGATTCAAGCTTGCCTTCGATTGCGCGAGTAGTAATTCTCAAGTAATAATCGGAACCGCTAGCGCGATCCTCTAGTTTCAAGTCGTATGTAGCGCGATAATATTCCCACTGCCAACGTACAAAGCCCACCTTTTCAGCGGATTCGTCTAAGTGGTCAAGTTCGCTTTTAACACCGTTTAAGCCGGTATTTTCAATAATCATGGTAGTTCCTCCCAAAGGTTTTGTGAAGCAAAACTGACTTTGCAAGCATATGCTTCCAATTCAAAAGACAGAGTTGTACATTCTTTTCTCATGATAGTATGTTTCCCCAGCAAGCGCAACCCTTACTCCCTCCGCTTCGGCTTGCCAAACGTGACATTTTGAAGAAAAGTAACATTCCTAGTGATTCGGAAGCGCTCATGCTTCCTAATAACGCCGTTCTTCTGGTAAACTAGATGTATGGATATCTTACGCTTGGAAGCACGATCCTTCGAGGAAAGTGACGTAATAGGGCAGAAGCAAGGCAGCAATGCCGTTTCAAAAATGGTAAGGGGGTTTGCGATTTGCAGACAGAGGATATCGTAGATCTAGAGTTAGAGAAGCTGTTGCCTAATATGATCAAATGGCGCAGGCATTTGCATCAATACCCAGAGCTTTCTTTTCATGAGCGAGTAACTTCAAGCTGGATAGCCAGCCAAATGAAAGAGCTTGGCATCGAGGTGCGGACAGGTGTTGGCGGCCATGGCCTTATTGCAGTCATAAAGGGCGACAAGCCAGGACCGGTTATCGCGTTGCGGGCTGATATCGATGCGCTGCCGATACAAGACGAGAAGAAGTGCGAATATGCTTCAAAGGTGCCAAACGTGATGCATGCGTGCGGTCATGACGCGCATACCGCCACGATGCTGGCCATCGCGACTTATTTTGCGTCTAATCGTTCCAATATTATCGGGGAGCGCAGGCTGCTGTTCCAGCCAGCCGAAGAGGTAACGCCTGGCGGTGCAAAACCAATGATCGAGGATGGCGCGCTGGACGGCGCAGATGTGATTTATGGCGTTCATCTGTGGACGCCGCTTGCACATGGCTTAATTGCGTCCAAGCCGGGTCCTTTTATGGCTGCTGCCGATGAGTTCGTTATCGATATTATCGGACAAGGCGGTCATGGCGGCCTGCCCCATCAAGCTGTAGACGCCATTCTGATTGGGTCAAGCCTTGTTCAAGCGGTACAATCGATCGTCAGCCGTAACGTTAATCCACTTCATCCGGCCGTCGTGACTATCGGTTCCTTTCAAGCGGGCTCGACGAACAATGTCATTGCGGAGCGCTGCAAGCTCAAAGGAACGGTTCGGTCCTTCGATGAGAAGACAAGATGGATGATTCATGACCGGCTTGAATCGCTCGTTACGCATGTCTGCCAAATGCATGGCGCGGAATATGAGTATCATATGCGAATAGGGTACCCGCCTGTTGTCAATGACGACGGGGAGGCTGAGCGCTTCTTCAAGGTAGGAGAGCGGTTGTTTGGCGAAGCGGCGGTCGTTCGTTCCGAGGCGATCACGGTTGCGGAGGATTTCTCCTATTACCTTGAGAAAATACCGGGATGCTTTATGTTCGTAGGGGCGGGCAACGAGAGCTGCGGCGCTACTTATGCCCATCACCATCCAAAGTTCGATATCGACGAGAGGGCAATGAAGCGTGCAGCTAGATTGCTGATCGGTTTGGCCGAGGACTACGCAAACAGTAAGGATATGAAGGTTTAATCAAATAAAAAGGCTGCCGGAGGCGTGATCACACACCATTCGGCAGCCTTTTTGTACATATAAGCATTTATATGTTTTCACATCTAAATGTGCTTATATATCTACGCGAAACGACTGCTTTTGCCACAGAGGATGGCGACAACCGTTTCACCTTGTTGGTTATGCTAAGAAGCTAATTATCCTCCCATACGGATACGAGCTCGTTGTATTGATTGTACAGCTCCGCAGGATCGGATTGCTTATTGTTCCATATGTTTGTGGCTCCCCACTGAAGCAGGTCGTATTCGGATGGGCTTGAAACGTCAGCAGAGGTAATGACAACGGTCTGTTTCGCTTCTAGTAAATAATCACCGAAGGGATATGTTTGGTTGCCGCGCACACTGACGAGCTTCCATCCGTTCATTTGGATATTATCGCTGGTTGTATTGGTTATGGTAACAAGTTCGGCTTGTTTGTCCACCTCGACAATGACTCCGGTTCTTGCTGCCTTTTTGACAGGGAATTCTGTATGTGCGATCTCGGATGAGCTGCTCCAAATTCCCTTCTTGTTTTGCTTGGCTTGCTGTTCCAGCTGTTTGTATGCGTTTTCCATCTTGACATTAGGTTCAACGATGAGGACCTTTGCGAGCCCGCTTTCCAGCAACAGTTCATTTAGAATGCGGCCGTCCTTTAGCTCAACAACTGCAAGCGTGCGTTCGAAGCGGTCCTGCTGCTCTTTGTCGAAGCTTAGCTTAACCTCCTGCGATTCGGATAGGAGCTCCTTCGTAAACGCTGAAGCCTCAAGGCCAAAATCTTCAGGCTCGTTGTTCGGCGTATGTGTTTCCGGTGTATCCACATACAGCAATCGAATCGTCGTTTCTTCGGAGCCTGCTTGGATCTTGAAGGTATCACCATCTATATAGTCAGTTACTTGATACCAATGATTCACTTGAACAGCATTCGAGGAAATGTCGGAAATGGCCGAACAGCCGGCTAGCGGCATGCAAATGAGCATGAGGAGAATGATTATAATTCTTTTCATAGATGTTTACCTCCAGCCCAATTTGCGGTCAATATAAGAACTTCTTATTTACTATAACACATTTCGCCGTATAATATAGCGCTCACGGGGCAGCGAAACGGGCATAAAAAAGTGTTAATTTTTGCATACTAGAATGAGGAGAGCTATGTTCAGAGGAGGAAGGTTAGGATGCAGGAATCTAACGGTAAGCCGTTAATTGTCCAATCGGATCTCATGGTGCTGCTCGATGAGCGGAAACCCGATGCCCAAAAAGCCAGAGAAAAGCTCGTTCTTTTTACGGATGCTGTTCGCAGGTCTGGCGATATTCATACGTATCAAATGACCCCATTAACGCTTTGGAATGCAGCGTCTGCCGGAATGGAAGCCGAGGGCATCGTAAGTATTCTCGTGGCTTACGGCAGATACGGGGTGCCTTATCAAGCGGAATCATTGATTCGGCGGCTGATGGGCAGGTACGGCAAGCTTTGGTTGTCTAACGATTCTGGCAAGCTCGTGCTGCAAGGCGATATGGCGATTATGGATGAGCTGTCCCAGCATAACTCTATCGTGCCGCTTGTTAAGGAGCATTTGACTGATGGCCGGTGGCTGCTAGTTGAGCATTGCCGGGGAACGCTGAAGCAGGAGCTGACGCGCCTTGGGTACCCGGTCATTGATTTGGCAGGTTATCATGCCGGTGAGCAGCTCGTGGTTCAGCTAAGGGAGCGCACGCTTGGGGATAGGCGGTTTGATATAAGGGACTACCAGCAGGCTGCCGTAGAACAGTTCTACAAAGAAGGGACCGTTCAGGGCGGGAGCGGGGTAATTGTTCTTCCCTGCGGGGCTGGCAAAACGATAGTTGGAATTGCAGCTCTGGCCCGCTTAGGGAGAGCGACGCTCATTCTTACTTCCAATTCGACTTCGGTGAAACAGTGGAAGGACGAGCTGCTGGACAAAACGTCCTTGCAGGATGCTGAGGTAGGTCAATATGGAGGAACATTGAAACAGGTTCGGCCGGTTACCATTGCCACTTATCAAATATTGACGCACCGCAAATCAAAGGAAATGCCCTTTACCCATATGAAGCTGTTCACCGAACGCGATTGGGGGCTCATTATTTATGACGAAGTACATCTGCTTCCGGCACCCGTGTTTCGCATGACAGCGGATATTCAAGCGACCAGGAGGCTTGGGCTGACCGCAACGCTTGTCCGCGAGGACGGTTGCGCGGAGGATGTTTATTCTCTTATTGGGCCCAAACAATATGATATGCAATGGAAAACGGCTGAAGCAGCGTCTCACATCGCTGCAGTGACATGTACGGAAATAAGGGTGCCTTTGCACAGGAAATCCGCGGCAGCATATGGACAAGCAAGCGCGAGGCCCAAGCTGCGTCTTGCGGCCGAGAATCCGGCTAAATTTCCGATTGTTGAGCAGCTGCTCAAGGAGCATGCGGGTAAACCTACCCTTATCATTGGGCAATACTTGACTCAGCTTCATGCGTTATCAGCGAAGCTGGGTGTTCCTTTGCTTACCGGCGAAGTCCCGCAACAGGAGCGCCAACTGCTCTACGACCGATTCAGGGCGGGGGAGCTTTCGGTGCTTATCGTGTCTAAGATCGCTAACTTTGCCGTGGATTTGCCCGATGCTTCCGTTGCTATTCAGCTTTCGGGAAGTTTTGGCTCAAGGCAGGAGGAAGCACAAAGGATCGGAAGGCTGCTTCGTCCAAAAGCGCCAATAAATAAAGCATGGTTTTTCACGCTTGTAACAGACGAGACGAAAGAGATGGAATTCGCCATGAAACGGCAGCTGTTTATGCTGGAGCAGGGCTATCCCTACGAAAGACTGCTCTATCCGGAAAGAAAAGATGCGCATGAGGAGGCAGCCGCCCAATGAGGATGAAGCAGCTATTATCCAAGCTCTCCCCTGATCGGCTGGAAGGATATCTTCAAACGCCGGCGTGGACCGAAGCTAGGCATAAGGGCATCGGATGGCAGAAAGCAGCGGTTAGTCATGAAGCCATTCAAGAAGCATCTGAAAAGCTGACAGATTACGGGTTAGCTGTCATCAAGCTATTTGTCCGCCAATTTGCAGCCGTTCCCGTCGAACGGGAGCAGCTCGTCAAAACGCTGCGCGCAGGCACCTCGTTATCCGGTGCGGAATGCCAGCTGGGCATTAGCGAGCTTGAGGAAGCGGGCATCCTGTTGTCCGTTAAGAAAGTATGGGGTGAGAGCCACTATTTCATGGCGGCAGAATGTTTCAGTGTCTGGCAGTCGGTTTTATTTCCTTATAAGCCTGATCCGCTTAACACCGAGGACAAGGAGCGATTAGCTAACGGAAGCATGAATCCTTATCAACGGCCATTCAGCAGGCAGCTTCTTAGTGCTTTCGCTGAGCTTGGCAGGAGCGGTTTAGGACTAACAGCACATGGCGTGCTGCCGAAGAAGACAGTGGCTAAGCTGGAGCAGACCGTATCAATCGAAGAACGCGTTCTTGCAGCTTTTCAGCTGAAACGGGCACATCCGGATGCTTATCCGCTTCCTGTTGCCTTCATTCTGCAGGTAGGTGCCGAGTTGGGATTGTTATCGATCGAAAGCGGCAGCATGAATTGGAATACGGCTAAGCTTGGGCAATGGCTTGGGCTGAGCAGGACATCTCGCGAAGGGCAGCTCCTAAATTGGTGCATGGAGCTGCTTCTCCCTGCAGGAGGTGGAAGCGCTAATTGCGCGGCAGCCATGCTGGATTTGCAGCCAGGGATATGGTACTCGAATTTAAGCTTGGACAGATGGCTTGCAGGCAGCGAGTTTGCGCCAGCGTCGGAAGAATGGTGCAAGCTATGGCAGAGCATGGGGTGGCTTGACGTTGTGGAAAGCCGGAGAGCGAACGGCACCGAACTGTTTTTCCGCTGGAAGGAAGAAGCACCTTTGCGATTTCCCCAATTGGAGCAAACTTTAGAAGGAGCTTACTTGTCCGTACTGCCGAGCGGTGAAATCATAGCTGACCCAGAATGCTTATTCACGGTCAGGTGGGAGCTTGAACTCATCGCCGAAAAAAAATCGGAGGAGCAGGCAGCGGTTTACCGGCTTGAAGCCGCATCCATTGCGCGAGCAGTAGAGCGAGGCAGGACGCGCGCGTCCATGCAACGTTTTCTTGAAGCAGCTTCAGGCGGCGAAAAACTTCCTCCTACCGTTGAAGCATTGCTGGAAACCTGGTCTAGCAGAGCAGGCCGTACCGGTTTCGCCGAGGTTTTGCTGCTTCGATGCGAGGACGAGCAGGTTGCGGCTATCCTTTCAAATGATAGGCAATTGGCTCCATTCCTAAAGCAAAAGCTTGGATTAACGGATTTCATCGTGGAGCGATCACAAACGAGCGAGCTCAGGCGTTTGCTTCAGAAGGCGGGTTACCCGGCGCGCAAAGCATTGATGTCCGAGAAGGATCAAGAAGAGGGAATGCAAGCTTACCCTGCTTTTATGGAAGAGCTGGAGCATGAGCTTGAGCCGGATGGTAGCTCTTCTTTAGCAGGAGAACGATACGATGAAGCACCGTTATTTATATATGAGCCGTATCCGCTTCATCATTTTGAGCTTAACGCTCATATGGAGAAAGAGTCGCTGCATGCTTGGTCACAGCTGGACCGAGTCCCCGCCATGTGGACGAAACAGCTGCGCGCATATCATCACTCTACTAGAAGGGAGCTCATTGAACAGGCGCTGCAATGGCAAACGCCGATCCAACTGCGCATGGACCGAGGACTGTGTGCCTTTGTCCCTGAGAAGCTTGAACAGCAGGGCAACGGTTGGGCAGTCATTGGCTTGCTGAGAGACGAACCAAGGCAGTCTATCCGTCTGACACCGGACATGTGGGGAGAAATGAGGCTGCTTATTCCCGGTCAGGAAAACCCAATATAATTCCTATCTATTGGTTAAGAGGTTATGATATGATAGTGTAGAATGTAGTGAAATGAAATGAGGTGGACGAATGCCAACTGCTGAAGGTTTAACGGCTATTCAGTTGGAGCAACCGCAAGGCGGCGTTACTTCTCTCGATATGGCATCGCTGCTGCTTTGCGCCTATGAGCTTGGAGATTGGATCAATCAATCGGCGGAAGTGGCCGAATATTTATATTGGAAGACAGCTGTTAACGAAGACGAGCAAGTCAAGCAGGTTACGAGACGCTTCGCGAAAGCGAAAGAACTCTTTGTCGAGTGCGAGCGTTTTGGTCGCTTTCATCCTGATTATAACGAAGCCAAGGATAAAGTGAAGCTAATTGAACGCGAGCTCAGCGAGATTGAGAGCGTTCGCCGCTTCAAAGCTGCCGAGCAGGTCGTAGATGAAATGCTGTATGAGGTTTCCCGTACGATCGCCGGGTCGGTGTCGGACAATATAAAGGTCCCTGGCAATGAGAAAGCTGGCGGCGGAAGCTGCGGCAGCGGCGGTTCTTGCAGCTGCGGCAGTGGCGGCTGCGGCTAATGCCAAGCTTCTTATTCATAAGGGGCAAACGCGATTGATGCAGGTTTGCGATGCAAACCTTTTTAGGAGGGAAAGGATGCTACCGGAACGAACGGGTTACATTGTATGGGTAAGCGATTTGAAAGCAGCCAGATCGTTAGAGAGATTCGGTACGGTCCACTATATGTCTCGCAAGATGCATTACGTTGTGATGTACATGAACGCCGAACGATCGGAAGAGGCTGTGCGGCAGATGGGCAAGCTTTCTTACGTAAGAAAGATCGAACGCTCCTACCGCAACGAGATCAAAACCGAATACAGCAAGGACAGCGAAGACAAAACGAGGTTCTATAGCCTCTAAATAACAGTGCCTGCATGCCGCAGCATTCAGAGCGGTCATGCAATAATGGTAAATATTTTATTCATCGTTAAAAAAGACGCTTCTCCGTGTTCATAAACGCCGAGAAGCGTCTTTTTTATAAGATTTAAACCAAAAATTGTAAAAAATGGTCGGACTTTAATTTATTGTTGAAATCTCGGACAATCATGATAGAATGGAATTAAATTCATGGTATAAAAGACCTGGGTCCTGGGAAGGAGTGCGATGCGTAGTGAAAGATAGAATGACGAGAAGATGGAGTACGTATGAGTCGTTTTATATTGATCTTGGTGATAAGAAAGTAGCAGATATCGTCATCACGAACCACGCGAAGAGCCGCTGGCTGGATCGGATCGAAAGCGAGAAAACCGGCTTTGAAGATATTGCCGAGTTTTTGTGGGAATGCTTGAAGCAAGGTCGTATCGAATCGTATTACCGCAACGAGCAGGATGTTTATTTAATTGACGATGACCTCGTATTCGTTGCTGAATTCGCGGAATCGATGACGGAAACGGACATTACCGGCACTCCCTTACATAAGATGATCATCGTAACTTTCCTGGGACGAATGTCTGAAACCATTGAGCTTAGAGATCTGAGATCGTACTACTCGTGGCTCCGCCACTCTCGGCGCATGACGCTTGTAAAGAGCAGCAGAAAACGCAAATAACGAAGGCTAATGCTATCATATCCAAGCATGCAATCACAAAAAGATTGCATGCTTTTTTGTTGATCTTGGCAGATTGTGTACAAGGTTTGTAGTATAATAAGCACCATAAGAAAGGATGATCGACACATGGCGCTTAATTTTCATCAGCTGCACATATTTTGCACGGTTGCAGAACGCGGCAGTTTTTCGGCTGCGGCTCAATCTTTACATATGACTCAGCCGGCAGTTACAATGCAGGTGCAGTCGCTGGAGGATTATTTCGGCACCAAGCTGCTTCAACGCTCGACGAAACGAATCGACCTTACTGAAGCGGGACGGGCACTCATGCCTTATGCGCAGCGAAGCATCGATCTGATAAGGGATACGGATCAAGCGATGTCTGCATTTACGAAACAATTGAAGGGCAGGCTTCAGCTTGGATCAAGCCTGACAATTGGCGAATATATATTACCAAGGCTGCTCGGGCCTTTCGGACAGGAATATCCGCATATTTCAATTAGCATGAAGGTGATGAATACCTCGCAAATTATGGAGGATATACTAAGTCATCAGCTTAACTTTGGCCTTATCGAAGCGCCGATTAACCATCCTGATATGCATATGGAAGCTGTGATGAGCGATGAGCTGCGACTGATCGTGTCCAAGTCTCATCCGCTGTCGGAACGGGAATCGGTTACATTAGAGGAGGCGATGGCTTACCCCTTCGTTCTCCGCGAGCAGGGCTCTGGAACTAGGCTTGTCATGGAGGAGCAATTAAGAAATAAAAATATCGATCCGGCGTCGATGAAAATCGTAATGGAGCTTGGCAGTACGGGAGCCGTGAAGTCGGCGGTTGAGGCTGGCCTAGGCATTTCGATTATTTCTTCCTCATCGGTCAAGCATGAGGTCGCACTCGATTTAATTCGGATGATTAAAGTGTCGGACTCGAAATTCCAAAGGCAATTTTATTCCATTTATTTGAAATCCGCCATATTGCCGATATCGGCCGTAACGTTTTTATCCTTTTTGAGAGAGAGGGATCTTCAACAATGGCTATAGCGGAGGGACTTGCCGATTTGCATACCCATACGACAGCGTCGGACGGCATGCAGGCCCCAGCCGCGAACGTGCAGCTGGCAAAGGAAGCTGGGCTTACAGCGATTGCAATTACCGACCACGATACGGTTGCTGGCGTAGAGGAAGCTGTCGCGGAAGGCGAAAGGCTTGGCATCACCGTTGTTCCGGGCGTAGAGGTGAGCACGGTTGCCGCAGGCGTTGATATTCATATATTGGGTTATTATACGAATAATGAAGATCAAACCTGGCTTTCGCGGCTCGCGAGCTTGCGTGGTCTGAGAGACCGTCGGAATGAAATGATTGTGGATAGGCTAAGAGAGCTCGGTATTGCCGTTACTATGGAGGATGTAATAATTGCTGCGCACGGTGACCGGACGAGAAGCGAGCTGCAATCCGCCGCAGTCAGCATTGGCCGTCCGCATATCGCGGCAGCGCTTATCGCCAAAGGAGCCGTATCGAATATGAGAGAAGCATTCGATCGCTTTTTGGCCGCTGGGGCCGCTGCTTACGTCAATCCGCCGAGACTGCAACCTTTCGAGGCTATCGATTGGATACGAGAGGCAGGCGGCACGAGCGTCATTGCACATCCGGGCTTGTATGGAAACGATGCATTGGTCGAGGAGATCATACGGTATGGGGCTCAGGGCATTGAGGTATATCACTCAGACCATGGACCACAGGATGAGCGCCGATATGCGGAGCTAGCAAACCGCTATCGGCTAATCGTCACGGGCGGATCAGACTTTCATGGTTCCCGTGAAGGTGTCATTTTTCATGGTGCAGTAGGCAGCCGTACAGTAAGCGCAGATGTGCTTAGGCAGCTACAGCCTTCATGGAGGAGAGAGCGGGATGACGTCTAGGCTTTATACGATAAAAGAAGCTTCCATGCGCACGGGCGTGTCTACCCAGCTCATCCGCAAATGGGAGGAACGCTATGAAGCCGTTAAGCCTGAACGGATGAGCAACGGCTATCGCGGCTATTCCAAGCAGGATATCCACATCTTGCAATGGCTGAAAACCCAAGTAGACGAAGGCGTTCCGATCGGAATGGCTGTGCTTGAATGGCAGCATGACCACGAAGCGGGCAAGCCCGAGGATGGGAATGGCGAAGGTAGCGCTTCGTCCGTGCAGCGGACGGGGCAGCCAAATGTGCCAAATGTGCCAACATCGGCGGACTGGCATAATCCGGTTGAGCATCTTCTTCAATGCTTCATTCAATTGGATATCAATAACGCGCAGCGATTCTACGAGCAGCTGCTTGGCGTTCACCATATTGAGCATTTGCTGCTGCAGATTTTGGAACCCGCGCTTGTTGAGCTTGGCGATCGCTGGGAACGTGGTGAAATATCCGAATACCAAGAGCATTTCGGGAGCCATTTCATCCGGGATAAAATTTTGGGGATCCATAGTTTGTTTCGTCCGAATGATGACAGCCCGCTGCTTGTAACGGCTTGCGGCCCTGGGGAGCGCCATGAGCTCGGCATTTTGTTTTTTGGCTATTTTGCTCAGCAAGAGGGCTTTCGCGTTGTCTATCTGGGGAGCTCTCCTTCCAAGAAAGGGATCTTTGATTGTTTGGCGGAAGTGCAGCCAACGGCCTTTACGCTCAGCTTCTCCATCACAGAGAGCCTTGAGCGCGCAGCTTCGTTCTTGCTGCAGCTGGATCGGATGATTGAGGAGGGGAAATACGCTACCAAAGTCTTTATAGGCGGCAAGGCGGTTCACGAAGATGGTCATTTTCTCGGCGCTGAGCATGTGTACCTGATTGCAGGAGACGGAAAAAGCTGCATCGAAAAAATAAAAACACGGCTGCATATTCCATGAGAATAGGCTGCCGTGTTTTTGCTTTGTATAGGGGAAATAAAAGGGTGCTACTTCAATACGCAAGGGAGCGATTTAATGCGCCGCTCATCGGGTGTAACGAATAAGGTTTTCTGGTTGTCGTAAATCACAAAGCCCGGCTTTGCTCCGTTTGGCTTGCGCACATGCCGAATCGTTGTGTAATCGACCGGTATTGAGCTGGAATCACGTGCTTGGCTGTAATGCGCGGAAAGCATGGCGGCTTCCTCGAGAGTAGCGTTGCCGAAGTCGCCGCCTCTAATGACCACATGCGATCCTGGAATATCCTTCGTATGCAGCCATGTGTCAGAAGGGGAAGCGAACCGGTTGGTCAAATATTCGTTTTGGGTGTTGTTCTTGCCCACAAATATAGCGGCACCTTCGGAGGACGTGAAGCATAACAAAGTTGGCTTAAGCACTTTTTTCTTCTTTGGCCCGCGCCGTCCGCGCTCTTTCATGTAGCCCTGCTCTACAAGCTCGTCCCGAATTTCACCGATATCGCCAAGCGAAGCGTTATCGACCTGCTGAAGCAGCGATTCGAAATAGGCAATTTCGGTGCGTGCAAGCTCCATTTGTTCGGCTACGATAGATAAGCTGTTTTTGTGCTTGGTATATCGGCGAAAATAACGCTGTGCATTATCCGATGGGGTAAGCTGCGGATCAAGATCAATCTTTACGACTGCCTGCTCTTCGTCATAGAAATTGATCAGCTCGATGAAGGTATCCCCCCGTTTGATTTGATGCATGTAGGCAGTAAGGAGCTCGCCAAGCACTCTGAATTTCTCGGCATCCTTTGCCTCTACAAGCGTATCCTCAAGCTTCTTGATTTTGGTGATGTTTTTTGCTTTCTCATTCTGGACGAAGCGAATAAGATCCGCTGCCCGCTGCTTAACCGTATCGCGCTCGGCTTTGTTGCCATAGAAGCCTTCAAGACAGGCGCTGATATCCGGGAATAGCTCGGCTTCACCCTTTATATGTGTCAGCTCCGTTATGGAGAAAAATGATTTTCCCGTATCCGAATTAGTCTTAATAGTCGGCGTGAATTGGTTGCTCTTCACTTGCCGAATGAATTGATTGTAGCTGTTCCACAATTCGCTAAGCTTATGCGGAGCTTCTTCATCTTGATCGGCATGCGCGCGATGCACAAGCTCCTTTGCCAGCAAGGGGCTGAAGCCGCTAAGCTTTTCTACCATCCTTTTGTACAACGGGGATTCCTCGTCACTATCGCTCAGCGCATCCAGAAAGGCCTGCTCCGTCTCAATTGCCAGCGGATCGATCTTTCCTTGCTCCGGCGGAGAAGTATAGGTGCTGCCTGGCAATACGATCCGATGGCTGCTGATGGCTGGCGTTACGTGGTGGATCCCGTCATGAATCATGCCCGTAGCCGGATCCATTAGGATAATGTTGCTGTGACGCCCCATAATCTCGACAATAATCGTTTTGTTCGATAAATCGCCGAGCTCATCCCGATGCTTGACCTCAATGTGAATAATACGTTCCCGACCCACTTGCCGAATCGATTCAATGAGTCCGCCCTCGCAGTGCTTTCGGAGCAGCATGCAGAACATAGGCGCTTCCATCGGGTTGACATACGTGCCTGTCGTCCAGTGTACGCGGGGATAAGTAGGGTTGGCAGAAAGCAGAAGCTTGCCCTGCATGCCTGCTCCGCGAATGCTGAATACGAGCTCGTGATTGGTAGGCTGGTGGATTTTATGTATACGCGCGCCAACGCAGCGCTGCAGGTCCTGCGTAATGGCATGGGTGACGATGCCGTCTAAAGCCATGGTGTAAGTTCCTCGCTTCCTTGGTAAGTCTTTCTCTATCATGCCATAGTTGAGCCAAAAACTTAAGTCTTTTCAGGGATATTTTATAGGCTGTCCGAATACATTTACCCTAGAAGGCTGTCCGATGGGCTCTTGTCCGCTTGGCTCGGCATATTACGGGAGGGAGTTATTCCATGGAACAAATGAAATGGCATCAGATGGGAACAAGTGAGCTGATTGATGTGTTAGTCAGCTCACCGAATCAGGGGCTGACGACGTCGGAAGCGGCGCAGCGGCTGGAGAAAAATGGACATAATGAATTGACGGAGGGCAAGCGGGTTTCCCCTATCCTGCTTTTCCTCAATCAATTTAAAGATTTCATGGTGCTCGTGCTGATGGGCGCTACTTTAATTTCAGGGCTGCTCGGCGAGTACCTGGACGCCATCACGATCGTAGCCATAATCGCTCTCAATGCGGTGCTGGGCTTCGTGCAAGAATTTAGGGCAGAACGTTCCCTGCGAGCGCTCAAGGAGCTATCGGCGCCGACAGCGAAGGTATTCAGAAGCGGGGAGCTGCAGTCGGTACCTGCCAAGGAGCTTGTCGCGGGCGACCTCATTTATTTGGAAAGCGGGGACCGGATTCCTGCAGATGTGCGGCTTCTCGAAGCGAATAGCTGCTATGTGGAGGAGTCGGCCTTGACGGGGGAATCGGTTCCGGTTGGCAAACATTCCGCAGCGATTGCGGACGATGACCTGCCGCTTGGCGACCAGCGAAATATGGGCTTCATGGGTACGATGATTACGAGGGGAACGGCAAAGGCCGTTGTCATTCGGACAGGCATGGAAACCGAAATGGGCAAGATCGCCGGACTTATCCAGCAGACAGAGTCGATGGAGACGCCGCTTCAGCATCGCTTGGAACAGCTTGGCAAAATATTGATAGTCGTGGCGATCGGCTTGACCATCATGGTCGTCGTTGCGGGCATTCTTCATGGCCAGCCGGCTTATGGCATGTTCCTTGCCGGCGTCAGCTTGGCCGTGGCTGCTATCCCCGAAGGCCTTCCGGCAATCGTTACGATCGCGCTTGCGCTTGGCGTTCAGCGAATGATTAAACGGAAGGCGATCGTGCGCAAGCTGCCCTCGGTGGAGACGCTAGGCTGTGCTTCGGTTATTTGTTCGGACAAAACCGGCACCCTGACGCAAAATAAAATGACCGTCACGCATGTGTGGCTCGGAGGCAGGCAGCTTGAGGTAAGCGGAGAAGGTTATGATCCGACTGGTGCTATCTATGAAGCGGGCAATGCGCTCGACATCAAGCATGATCAATCGATTAAACGCCTTCTTCAAGTAAGCGCGCTTTGCAACAACGCCCAAATCGTCAAGGTAGAGGCGGTTGAAACAGGCAAGCGCAAGAGCAAGGAGATCCAAGAGGAATGGATACTTAAAGGCGATCCGACAGAGGGTGCATTGGCGGTGCTTTCCGCTAAGCTTGGCTCCTCGGCAAAGTCGCTTGAGCAGCTGTATAAACGGGAGAAGGAGTTTCCTTTCGATTCCGAAAGAAAAAGAATGTCCGTCGTTGTATCGCACCAAGGCGGCCGGCTCATCTGCACGAAAGGCGCTCCCGACCTGCTGATGGATCATTGCGCATATGTGCTGTGGGAAGGGAAGGTCGTTCCGTTTACCCCTACGCTGAAACGGAAATGCGCCGAGGCCGGCGAACAGATGGCACAGTCAGCGCTTCGTGTTCTGGGGCTTGCCTACCGTGATTTACGGGCGGGCGATGCTTGCGAGACGGAAGCGGATGCGGAATGCCAGCTCGTATTCGTCGGCTTGACCGGAATGATCGACCCTCCGCGCCGCGAGGTAAAGGAAGCGATCGCGACCTGCAGACGAGCCGGGATCAAAACGGTGATGATCACGGGAGACCACCAATTGACGGCAGAAGCAATCGCAGGGCAGCTCGGCATTATGCCTCGCGGGGGCATTGCCATGAGCGGCCGGCAGCTTGAAGCGATGGACGATGAGCAGCTTGATCGTTTAGTCGACAATATTTATGTCTACGCGAGAGTTTCTCCCGAGCATAAATTGCGGATTGTCAAAGCGCTTCAGCGCCAAGGCCATGTCGTTGCGATGACCGGGGACGGCGTGAATGACGCGCCAGCCATCAAAGCGGCGGATATTGGGATCGCTATGGGGATCACGGGCACGGACGTTACGAAGGAGGCTTCATCGCTCGTGCTGAGCGACGACAACTTCTCAACGATTGTTGCGGCAATTGAAGAGGGGCGGGGAATCTATGAGAATATCCGTAAATTCATTCGTTACTTGCTGGCTTCTAATGTTGGGGAAATTCTCGTCATGTTCCTTGCGATGATGGCAGGGCTTCCGCTTCCGCTGGTCCCGATCCAAATTTTGTGGGTGAACCTCGTCACGGATGGCTTACCGGCGATGGCGCTCGGCGTCGATCAGGCAGAGAAGGATCTTATGCAGCAAAAGCCCCGCTCGGCTAAAGAAAGCATTTTCTCCCGCAGATTGGGATGGAAAATCATTAGCCGCGGCATTCTCATCGGTGTCTGCACGCTTGGCGCTTTTTGGATTACGCTGCATGATGCGCCTGGCAGCGCCGCTCAGCTTATGAAAGCACAGACCGTCGCATTCGCAACGTTAGTCATGGCACAGCTTATACATGTGTTCGACTGCCGGAGCTCACGCTCGATTTTTCACCGGAACCCGTTTCAAAACAAATATTTGGTGCTGGCCGTGCTGTCCTCGCTGCTTCTTATGATCGGGGTCCTTTATATCGAAGCTCTGCAGCCCATATTCAAAACGGTTCCGCTTAACTTCCGTGAATGGTGTCTCGTATTTGTCGCAGCAGGAATTCCGACGTTCCTAATGGGAATTGGCAGCGTGCTTGGAACTTCAAGCAAAAAGAAGAACAAAACGAAATGGCCGATCGGGCCGCAAACCGCGGCAAGATAGCAAATAAATACAAATCATTAAACAAATTATGAATAGCCTTTCTCCTTGCTTTGCGGTATGCTATGAAGAATAAATCATAGCAATAACATACCAAGAGATGCGGCAAGGAGAGGGCAATCATATGAATTTCACAAAAATGAACGGTTTAGGAAACGACTTCGTAGTCATCGCAGGCGAACAGCAGCTGCCAGCGGATGTAGCCGATTTGGCTGTTAGGCTTTGCAACCGGTTTTTCGGTATCGGGGCAGACGGCCTTGTTTATATCCTTCCTTCGGAGATCGCGGATTTCCGGATGCGCATTATTAATTCCGACGGCTCCGAAGCTGAGCAATGCGGCAATGCCATTCGATGCGTAGCCAAATATGTGTACGATAATGGATTAACCGATAAAAAAGAGATTACGATCGAAACGTTGGGAGCGGGCGCCCAGAAGGTGCAGCTTACCGTTGATAACGGCGAGGTTGCCTCTGTCCGCGTCGATATGGGAGAGCCTATTCTGAACGGGCTTCAAGTCCCGACAACGATTGACGCCGAACGCGTAATCGAGCATCCAATCGAAGTAGACGGGCGCGAATTCCGATTCACTGCGGTGTCCATGGGCAATCCCCATTGTGTCATTTATGTGGAAGATGCAGCTAGCTTCGATCTGAATACATGGGGTCCCAAACTTGAGACGCATCCGTTATTCCCGCGCAAAATCAATGTTGAATTCGTAACGGTTAATTCCCGTACGCATACGGATATGCGCGTATGGGAGCGCGGAGCAGGCCCGACGCTTGCTTGCGGCACAGGCGCTTGCGCAACGGTTGTGGCTTCAGTGTTGAATGGCTCGACAGATCGTACCGCTACGGTTTCCCTTAAAGGCGGCGATCTTCTGATCGAGTGGAATGAATCGGATAACCATGTTTATATGTCTGGCCCTGCGGCCGTATCATACCGCGGTAATATCTAAGAGCAACGTAAGATGGGTGGAATGAATAAATGAAACCGGATTTAAGGGAAGCGCTCCAGCAGCGTATCTTGACCGGGGACGGCGCGATGGGAACCTATCTGTATCAGATGGGGTTCCCTGTCGGCGTTTCTTATGAAGAATTCAATACGATTCGTCCGGATGTGATTGAGAATATCCACCGCCGTTACTATGAGGCCGGTGCGCGCGTTATCGAGACGAATACGTTTTCAGCTAATAATGAGAAGCTTTCGAAGTATGGCTTGGAGCACGAGATGGATGCCATCAATCGCGCCGGCGTGCGTGCTGCGCGCGCTGCGATTGGCAAGGATGCCTACGTCGTTGGCGCCGTCGGCTCCATTCGCGACGGGAAGCTTAAAAACCTTCGTACCGCAAAAGTAATCGAAGCTTATCAGCGCCAAATGCACGCATTGCTTGAAGAAGGCGTTGACGGCTTGCTGCTCGAAACGTTCTATGACCTTGATGAGATGCTGCTTGCGCTTCGCATCGCAAGAGCGGCCTCGAACGTGCCTGTCATTTGCCAATTTGCCGTGGAAGACGTTGGGCGTACACAGGAAGGAAATGGCATGAAGAGCGCTTTCGACCAATTGCAGGAGGAAGGCGCCGATGTCGTTGGCTTTAACTGCCGAAGCGGCCCCAACGGTATTATGCGGGCGATCGATTCGATAACGGGCCCTATAGGCTTGCCACTGTCCGTCTATCCGAATGCGGGCATTCCGGATTACATTGACGGCAAATATACGTATTCCGCCGGTCCGGAATATTTCGCGGAATCTGCTATGCGTTTTGCCGATCGCGGCGCACGATTGATTGGGGGCTGCTGCGGAACAACGCCGGAGCATATCCAAGCGATTGCCGCAGCGCTTGAGAACTACGTGCCTCAAATCGGACAATCCGCGGCTGCGTTGCCAATGATTGAAAAGATTATCGTAAAGCCTGCCGAGAAGCTGGCCGAACAAGGCAGCCTCTCTGCCAAACAAGCGGTTCAGGAGCCTTCCATCGTAGATCTCGTAAGCAAGCGCCATACCGTAATCGTAGAGCTTGATCCGCCACGGGACTTGGATATTCGCAAGTTTATGGATGGAGCAGCCGCGCTTAAGGAAGCGAAGGCGGATGCGGTCACGATGGCCGATAATTCGCTTGCCGTTACGCGAATGAGCAATATCGCGCTTGCCGCGCTTTTGCAGGAGAAGGTTGGCATTAGGCCGCTCGTTCATATCGCTTGCCGCGACCGGAACTTGATCGGAACGCAGTCCCATATGATGGGCCTGGACGCACTTGATATCGATCACGTGCTCGCGGTCACCGGCGATCCTGCCCGATTTGGGGATCTGCCGGATTCAAGCTCCGTGTATGATTTGACCTCCTTCGAGATGATTCGGATGATCAAACAGTTGAACGACGGAACGGCTTTCTCCGGAAAACCGTTGAAACAGAAAGCTAAATTCGTCGTTGGTGCTGCTTTCAATCCAAATGTGAAGCACTTGGATAAGGCCGTTCAGCGGCTTGAGCGCAAAATCAAATCGGGTGCGGACTATATAATGACGCAGCCCGTATATGATCCTGCGCTCATCGAACGAATCGCGGAATCAACGAAGCATTTGTCCGTTCCGGTATTTATCGGCATTATGCCGCTTGCCAGCGGGCGCAATGCCGAGTACCTTCACAACGAGGTGCCGGGAATCCAACTGTCTGACGAGGTCCGTGCTAGAATGGCAGGACTTGAAGGAGAAGCGGGAAGGGCGGAAGGCGTTCAGATTGCGAAGGAACTGCTCGATGCTGCCCTGCCGCATTTCAAAGGCATTTATTTAATTACTCCGTTTATGTTTTATGATATGGGCGTTCAGCTCACTCAGTACGTTTGGCAGAAAACAGAGCGTATGTAGCTAAATTGTGAAGAATCGATGCGGAAACGAGCCTTTTTTGCTTGTTTTCGCATTTTCGCTTGTTCGTTGACGAAAAATCAATTAAAATAAATCAAGGATACAGTTGCCACACTTTCATAGCATGGCAAGGACAGGCCGTTTACAAACGGCAGCGGTAGTTGCATTCGTCTAAGCGGGGAAGTATGCAAGGCGCTTTTTTCGTCAACAATAGTGCAGTAGTTCTGTCGGTATTTGGCAAGAACGCAAACTTGTCGTATTCACATTATCTAAATATATACTAGTCATTACACACTTGCAGACAGATGCACAGGGTAGACCGTAGGCGGGGGAGGAAACCAGGCTTGGCTATTAAACTCATTAATATCGGATTCGGCAATATTGTATCTGCAAACCGCATTATTTCAATCGTAAGCCCGGAATCGGCTCCGATTAAACGAATCATTCAAGAAGCCCGCGACCGCCATATGCTTATTGATGCTACATATGGACGACGCACGCGCGCTGTTATTATTACGGATAGCGATCATGTGATATTGTCGGCTGTTCAGCCCGAAACGGTTGCGCACCGCTTATCCACTAAGGACGACGATAACGACGAATAGTACGGGGAGTAATATGGATAAGGGATTGTTAATTGTACTGTCAGGCCCTTCTGGGGTCGGCAAAGGGACGGTTTGTTCCGTTCTTCGTAATAAAGTTCCTGAGCTGGTGTATTCGGTGTCGGCGACGACCAGGCTGCCGCGTCAGGGTGAAGTGGATGGAGTTAACTATTTTTTCAAAAGCCGTGAGCAGTTTCAAGATATGATTGCGCGTGACGCACTTCTTGAGCATGCTGAATATGTTGGTAATTACTACGGTACGCCGCGGGATTTCGTGGAGCGTACGCTAGCAAGCGGCAAGGATGTCATTCTGGAAATCGAAGTTCAAGGTGCGCTGAAGGTGAAGCAAAAGTTCCCCGAGGGCATTTTCGTATTTCTATTGCCTCCGTCCTTGGATGAGCTGAAGCAGCGTATAACGGGCCGTGGTACCGAATCTTTGGATACGATCAATAATCGCATGTCTGTAGCGGTCGATGAAATGAACTTACTTGGCCACTATGATTATGCGGTATTGAATGATGAGATAGATGCTGCATGCGATCGTATTCGCAGCATCATGATAGCCGAGCATTGCCGAAGAGAAAGATATTTGCCTTACGTTTCGGGTATGGTCGCCGCAATTGAGAAAGCATGAGTGAGGAGAATGAACGATGTTATATCCGTCCATTGACGAAATGGTGAAAAAAGTCGACAGTAAATACACGCTAGTCGTAGCAGCTTCCAGACGTGCTCGCATGCTCCGTAACGGAGACAAGTCGGAATTGAAAAACCCGCGGTCCCGCAAGTATGTTGGTGTTGCGCTAGAAGAAATTTACGGGGACATTCTCCAAGTGGAAAACCTCGCTACAAAAGAGGACTAAAGAGCAGTTTTCAAATAATCTTTATTTAAGGCGGAGCGCTTACTGGTGACAGTAAGCGCTCCGTTTCTGTTCATAAGCGCGATAACCTTCTCGTATTCAATGACTTTTGATAAAATATTGGAAAGCGTTTCACTTCTGTTCGCCAAAAAATGAAACATTGGAGGTATATATGGACCCCTTGCTAATGGCTATTATTTTTTTGATCGTGTCCATGTTGCTGTTGTCCGTTGTTATTCGTGGAGCGATTGATTCTTCCAAACTAACCAAACAAATGGTGGAGCTTAACGAGGAAATGAGGCTGCTCAGAAAAGATATACAAGATAGCAAGCATATCGTGGACAAACGGGTTTAGTTTTATATAGCTCTTAGTGGAATAGGAGGAATGCGGAGTGGCGAGCGAAAAGGAAATTCAAGAAATGAAGCGATCCTTGGAGAAGCTTGAGGAGCAGGTAGAGCAGCTAAAATCACAACCCAAGGGCAGTCGTTCTGGCATGGCAAGTTTCGGGATTGCATTTGTCATTGTGTTTGTAGGTATCCTCCTATTTATTGGCATATTTCAGTTTATTAGTCATTAATTCCCGAATAATAAATGCTGCTTCCCCGCAGCGGCGTCTTGCTTTATAATTGATAATGGTTATCAATGATAAAGAGGTTTCATAACAGTTCCAAGGATGGCATGTATGGCGGGGACGATAGTTAGGCTGGGTCTTGGCAACTTGGCAAGTCTGTAGTCCTATCAGAGGAGGGCGAATCTTGTTTTTGAAAAAAGTCCCGTTAAAGCGGAAAAATAGTATGCAGCAGCATTACTACTATAAAATTGTTGAATCCTACCGCGATGAGAACGGCAAACCGAAGCATCGATTGATTGCGAATATCGGGGAATTGACGCCGGAAGCAGCCGATCATTGCAGAAAGCAGCTGCGTGCTGGAATCATGCCTGAATCGCTGCGCTTCTTAAACGAGGACCGAAGCACGAGCCAACGGCAGGCAATGCCACATTCACGGACAGAGAAACAGGCTGCAGGGTCGGAATGGATAGAAAAGTCGCTGGACTATATTAAAAAGAATTACGCTGGAGAGATGACTAGGTCTGCGGAAGCGAAGCGTGCGTGTGTCAGTCCGGAGCATTTCTCGCGGGTGTTCAAGCGCCATACCGGGAAGACGTTTAAAGCGTATGTAACCGAGCTCCGAATCCGTGCCGCTCAGGAGCAGCTGTTCACATCCAAAAAGGATCTGTATGAGACTGCGCTGAGCGTGGGATACAAGGATGGCTTCTATTTGAGTCGCCGCTTTAAGCAGATAACGGGAGACGCTCCGACTATATATTTGAAACGTCCCAAGCGAATCGCCACGTTATCCTATAACTATTCGGCTAGTCTGCTAACGCTTGGCGTCATGCCTTCTCTAGCCGTAATCTCTAATTGGACGTTAAACCTTTACGGACAGGAAACCGCAAGAAGCAAGATTCATTTGTTCCAAAATGTACCGAAAGATTTGTATGCGGCGATTAAACCGACATCTCCCGATTTGATTCTGAATTATGTCTCGAACGAGGAGAGCTCCGAGGAGCTGCGCCGTATCTCTCCGCTAGTGTCGCTGCCATTCGAACAAATGAAATGGGACGAGCAGTTTATGCGCGTAGCTGAGATTGTTGATCGTTCGCCCGCAGCCAAGGATTGCATTATGCGGCTGGAAGAGCTTGCGGGCCAAGCCAGTCGCGAATTGGATCATTGCTTAGGCAAACGCGGCACGGCGGTCGTCATCGAGCTTGGAGCCGAAACCAGCTACGTGTTTGGGGATAAGTGGGGAAGGGCGTCCCATCTTCTATATGATGCTTTGCAGTTTGCGCCGCCGCTTAGCATGATGAAGAACGGCACACACCGAATTGGGTACGTTGAGGTACCAACGGAAGAGGTTCACGCCTATGCAGCCGATCATATGTTCATTGTCCTGCCTAAGAATCAGAAGGAACGGCGCAAGGTACAGAGCATCTTAAGCCGAGTTTGCTGGCAGCTGCTGCCCGCTTTTCAAAACAATCGCATCTACAGCATTGACGGGCATGCCTTTTATGGCTTTGATCCAGCTTCAACGGAAAAGCAGCTTAAGGATATCGTCCATTATATTTCAACGAGGACTTCGTAGAGGAGGGAGAACATCACATTTAGCTATGGACGCGTAACTTCGCTAGCTGTTACTGTTATTTCATGAGAATGGTAATCATTCGCATCAAAATAACAGATGGAAAGAGGAACTGAAAGATGCAAAGCTTGAGAAAGAGACTGGGACTGGGGACGATTGTACTTTCATTGATTACTTTACTGGCGGCCTGCGGCGGAAATAATGCGGGTACAAACGAGGCGGCAACCCAAACGAACAATACTGCCGTATCGCCATCGCCTTCCGCTAGCCCAACAGAGGTTGTGGATGAGAATGCTACACGGATATACAAATCGATTAACGGTGACGTGGAAATACCGGCCAACCCTAAGCGAATCGTAGCGGATCAGTATTTGCAGACGATGCTCGCGCTTGGCGTCAAGCCAGTCGGTGCGGACCAATATTACATAGATAATCCTTACACGAAGGACTTGGCTGCAGGAATTGAAGGAATCGGCGAAAGAAGCGCTATTAACCTGGAGAAAGTCGTATCGCTTGAGCCGGACCTTATTATAACCGCGACAGAGGATGCGAATGTCTACGACCAGCTTTCCAAAATCGCGCCAACGGTCGCTATTCCATTCGGCACGAATGCCACGTTCAAAGGCGTGCATGCCGAGATGCGAGGGATTGCTGAGCTGCTTGGCAAACAAGCCGAAGCAGAAGCCTGGTTAACGGCTTACGATGGGAAGATAGAGGAGCTTAGAGGCAAACTTTCCGGGAAAGTGAGCAAGGATGAAACCTTCTCTATTTTTGAGTCAGGCGGGAAAACGACGTATACGTTTGGTGATAACTTTGGCAGAGGCGGCCAGGCCATCTACGGTGCCTTGCAGCTTCAGCCGACTGAACGAATCCGCAGTGAGCTGTTCGGCGATACGCAGTGGAAAGAGCTTTCGCTCGAATTGCTTCCTGATTATGCAGGCGACCATATTCTGCTGTTCTCAGAGACCGGCAATGAAGAGTTCAAGAAAACAGAAATATGGAATTCGCTGGCTGCGGTAAAGAACAACCGCGTTCACGAGCTGGCCGCAGACCGTTTCTGGTATTTTGATCCTGTATCCATTCTAGCGCAAGCAGAGGAAATTACCGCAATGCTTATTGGAGAATAAACATTCGCACAACGAAAGATCTGCTCGGCAATGACCGCCGAGCAGATCTTTTTTTGTTTTTCATTTATATAAGTATGAATATCGGTATTAGATTTGATAAACTAAGGGAATGTCATAATCAGAATAGCTATATTCAGCAGCGGTATTGGAAGCTGTATTTTGAAAAAAGGAAGTTGAGATACGTGAATAAACATGCAGCTATAGAAAATTTCCCTGCCTTATCCAAAGGCATCGTTTGGGGAGCGGTAGAAAACCGTTTTTCGCAAAATTACGAGGTGGACGTTGCGCTGGTCAGCAATATTAGCATCATTCCAACGGTTGGGGATGGATATGTCGTTATGCAGCTCGAGGACGGACGCTGGGAGCTTGTAGGGGGAACGCTCGAGCCGGGCGAGCATCATAACGATGCTTTGGCGAGAGAGGTGCTGGAGGAGCTCGGAGCAGAGCTGACGGATTATACGCTGTTTGGATGCTTCAATTGCCGCTCCTCGGCAAGCGAGCCTTACCGTCCGCATATTCCGCATCCGAATTTCGTTAGGCTGGTTGGGTATGGCGAGGTCAAGCTAATAGGAAAGCCGCTAAACCCGCCGGATGGCGAGCAGGTTGCGTTAGTAGAAGTGGTGTCGATCGACGAAGCGGTGAGAAGGTTTGAGGAAATCGGGCGTTATGATATTGCTGAGCTTTATGCGATGGCGCATCGGTTGAAGCATGCATAGGAGGGGGACCGCTGTTTTGGAACGCAGAGCCTCCTGCTTTTTTTATTCGAAAACGATAGGGTCTGGTTAGATTTTGATGCTGCATATGTTATGATAGTGGATGGGAATCGCGTTTCATGGACGAATGAACAGGAGGGAACGGAATGGACAAATTACGTTATCCGATTGGCAGGTACTCGTTCGAGGGAATGACCAATAAACATCGTGAACAGTGGATTATCGACATCGAGAGACTGCCTGGTCAGCTCAGCGCTGCTTTAGCGGAATTGGACGATGAACAGCTGGATACTTCTTACCGAAGCGGCAGCTGGAGCGTTCGGCAGGTCGCCCATCATCTTGCGGATGCATCGATGAATTATTTTTCACGCTTCAAGCTCGCTCTTACGGAGAATAATCCGACTATCAAGCCCTTTAATGAAGAGCGCTGGGCCGAAACCGCCGACAGCCTACAAGCGTCAGCTGCAATCAGCCTGTCAATCGTCGAAGGCATTCATGCACGCTTGGTGCTTTTGCTGCGTTCGATGGAGACGGACGACTTTGATAAAATGTTTTACCACCCCGAGAAGGGAAGCCAGATCGGCTTAGCTTACTTCTTAGGGTACGTAGCTTGGCACGGAAAGCATCACGTTGCGCAAATCACGGGCTTGAGGGAGCGCAAGGATTGGTGAGCTTTGCCGCTTTGCTAAGACGAACTTGCCCTTTTAAAATAACAAATGATAAGCCAGCTTGCTAGCGGGCTCGTCAGCTTAATGCGGAACGGACTTATGTATTCAATGTGGCTTTTAGCCGTTTACGCTTGATAGGAGATACACCATGCTAAAAGGAAAAACGATTATACTTGGCATCACAGGCGGAATTGCGGCATATAAGGGAGCGGCGCTCTGCAGCAAGCTGGTTCAGGCAGGCGCAACCGTGCATGTCATTATGACCGAATCAGCAACGAAGTTCATCACGCCGCTTACTTTGCAAACGTTGTCTCGCAATCCCGTCCATATCGATACGTTTGACGAGCGTGACCCTGCTGTCGTCTCGCATATTCATTTGGCTGACCACGCGGATTTAATCGTGATTGCTCCGGCTACTGCCAATGCCATTGCCAAGCTAGCCGGAGGCCATGCCGATGATATGCTGAGCACGACGCTGCTGGCAGCAACAAGCCCGATACTTATTGCTCCGGCCATGAACGTACATATGTATGAGCATCCTGCGGTAGTCAGCAACTTAGAGCTGCTAGCATCACGCGGGGTGATGTTTGTTGAGCCGGGAACTGGCCAGCTCGCATGCGGCTATGTAGCCAAAGGCAGGCTTGCAGAGCCCGAGGATATCGTGGCAGCAATCGGATCGTGGTTCCGAATAGGAGCCAAGCTGAAAGGCAAACGCGTACTCGTTACAGCTGGCGGAACGATGGAGAGACTGGATCCTGTCCGGTTTCTGACCAACGATTCGTCGGGCAAGATGGGATTTGCGATTGCGGAAGCAGCGCAGCTGATGGGAGCGGATGTGACGCTAATTGCAGGAAGAACTACGGCTCCTGTTCCCTCAGGCATTAAGGCAATACGGGTAGAATCGGCGCAGGAGATGCTGGAGGCAGTGACTGGCAGGTATGCGGATATGGATATCGTGATCAAAGCTGCGGCGGTTGCGGATTACAGGGCTGCTCAGGTTAGCGGACATAAGCTGAAAAAAACGGGAGAAAAGCTTGTCCTGGAGCTTGAGCGAACGGTAGACATTCTTGAAACGCTTGGACAGCGTAAGCAGCATCAATTTTTAGTCGGCTTTGCCGCCGAAACGGATCAGGTGGAGCAGTATGCAATGGACAAGCTTCGGCGTAAGAATTGCGACCTTATCGTAGCCAATGACGTAGGCAAGGAAGGGGCAGGCTTCAACGGGGATACGAATATCGTTCAAGTATTCGGCCCGGAGGGGTTAGTGAATTCAATGCCGCTGCTTTCGAAGCGAGAGGTTGCGACCCGCTTGCTTGAGCTGATCGAAGCTCGTATGGACGCTGCTGGAAGGAGCGGCAAATGATTGCCAAAGTCATTGTAGACGTGCCGAGCCGCCAGACGGATCGGCCGTTTGATTATGAAGTGCCTGCTGCATTTGCCGACTGGATCGAGGTAGGCAGCCGTGTCGGCGTACCTTTCGGAGGGCGCGTGCTGCAAGGATTCGTGACTGAGCTGGCCGATACGTCGGATTTCGATTCGAAGCGCCTGAAGGCGATTGCCGAGCTGCTCGATCATGTCCCCCCATTGCTTCCTGACTTGATCGAGTTGGCGAAATGGATGAGTGAGAAATACTGCTGTTCCTGGACAACGGCGCTGCAGGCAATGATACCGGGAGCCTTGAAGGGCAAGGCGGAAAGACTCGTCTGCATTCAAGACGCGGAATCGGCTAGCGAGGATTTGCCGCTTGCCATGACTGAATGGATGGGCAGCCAGCTGGTTAAGCTCGATGTGCTGCTTGAGCGTTTCCCCGAGTACGCAAAGTCGGTGAAGTCCGCGCTGCGGGAAGGGGTTCTGGTCGAGCATACGAAGGTGCGGGACCGGCTGGCTATTCGCAAGGTGCTCACCGTGTATGTGCCCGATGACGTAGAGATGGTCCGTACTCAATTCGAGGCTTTGCCATCGCGTGCGGGCAAACAGCGCGAAGTTCTGGCTTTCATGCTGGAGCGAGGAGACCCAATGGCGCTTCAGCAGCTTCTTGCTGAAGCGGGAGGCTCGGCTGCAAGCGTCCGCTCACTGGCCGAGAAAGGTCTGCTTGAGCTGAGAGAGGTCGAGCAGCAGCGCGATCCTTACGCAGGCAGGGAATTTGAGCGAACGGTGCCGCTTGCATTGACCGAGGGACAGAACGAGGTATATGACCGAATTATAAGAGCCGTTGATGCGGGCGAGCCGAGGACGATGCTGCTGCATGGCGTAACGGGGAGCGGGAAGACAGAGGTTTATCTGCAGTCCATCCAGTTTTGTTTGGAGCAGGAAAAGCAAGCGATCGTATTGGTTCCGGAAATCTCCTTGACCCCCCAGATGGTGGAGCGTTTCAAGGGACGTTTCGGCGATGCCGTAGCCGTTCTCCACAGCAGGCTCTCTAACGGGGAGCGTTATGACGAGTGGCGCAAAATCCGCAGCCGTCAGGTACAGGTCGCGATTGGCGCAAGATCGGCTATATTTGCACCCTTTGAGCGCATTGGGCTTATTATAATTGACGAGGAGCATGAATCTTCTTACAAGCAGGAGGAGAGTCCGAAATATCACGCACGCGACGTAGCCGTTCGCAGGGCAAGGCAGCATGGGGCTGCGGTAGTACTAGGCTCCGCGACGCCTTCTCTGGAGTCCTTCGCCGCGGCAAGCAGGCCGTTGGCGGCTAAGGATGAAGGACGTGAGCCTGCTCTGCTTCCTATGCCCGTGCGCGTGGGCGGGAGGCCGCTGCCGCCTGTCTCCGTCATCGATATGCGCGAGGAGCTTAAGGAAGGCAATCGATCCATGTTCAGCCGCTTGCTTCACAGCTCGCTTGCCGATAGGCTGGAGCGCGGAGAGCAATCGGTGCTTCTGCTTAATCGAAGAGGGTATTCGACCTTTGTCATGTGCCGCTCTTGCGGCTACACAGCAGCCTGTCCGCATTGCGATATTTCGCTAACCTATCATCAGAAATCGCGGGCGCTGCGCTGCCACTATTGCGGCCATGCAGAGCAGGCACCGGCTACTTGCCCATCCTGCCAAAGCGAGCATATCCGTTATTTCGGGACCGGAACCCAGCGGGTAGAGGAGGAGCTCTCCAAGCTTTTTCCCGGCATTAGGGTCATTCGGATGGATGTGGATACCACGACCGAAAAAAATTCGCATGAGAAGCTGCTGAAGCAGTTCGGCGACCGGAAGGCAGATGTATTGCTTGGAACGCAAATGGTGGCAAAAGGGCTTGATTTCCCTTTCGTCACGCTAGTCGGCGTTATCGCAGCGGATACCTCTCTTAATCTGCCTGATTTCCGCGCGGCCGAGCGCACGTTTCAATTGCTCACCCAAGTCGCCGGACGTGCGGGGAGGCATCATTTGCCAGGCGAGGTCGTTATTCAAACATACGTGCCGGAGCATTATGCCGTCGTTACGGCGCAGCAGCATGACTATGCAGCGTTCGTAAGCGAGGAGCTTCGCCATCGCAGCGCAATGGGATATCCGCCATACTGTAGGCTGATTCTTGTCACGATGTCGCATGAGCAGCTGCCGCTGCTGTCTACCGTCAGCGAAGGCTTTGTCGCGGAGCTGCGCGAGATTGCCGAGAATGAAGGGGTCTTGATTTCGCTTAGCAGCGGCTTTGGGAGAGCGCTTGAAGTGCTTGGCCCCGTTGCTTCGCCGATTTCAAGAATCAAAGATCGCTACCGTTTTCAATGTGTGATAAAATATCGGGGGAGCATCGATGCTTCCGCGTTAGTTCGGAAAGCGCTCCTGCCATTCACGAGCGGACCGCCGCAGCGCCTTGTGCAATTCAGTATTGACGTGGATCCACAAGTTATATTATAAATAGCTATTACTATTTTAATGATCGTAAAGGAAGGGAATACAATGAGTATCCGTATAATTGTGAAAGAGCCGGACCCGGTTTTGCGGGAAGTGGCAAAGGAAGTAACGAAGTTCAACGCGAATTTGCAAAAGTTGCTTAAAGATATGGCAGAGACGATGTATGACGCAGAGGGAGTGGGCCTTGCGGCGCCACAGATTGGCATCTCGAAGCGGGTTATCGTGGTCGATGTCGGCGATGAGAATGGATTGGTGGAAATGGTCAATCCTGTTATTGTGGAGCAGGAAGGCGAACAGCTTGGCCCCGAAGGCTGCTTGAGCATTCCGAATCTTAACGGCGACGTATTGCGCGCGGACCGTATCGTAGTCACAGGTCAAGACAGCAGCGGTCAGACGTTTACGGTCGAGGCACAAGGCTATTTTGCGCGTGCTTTCCAGCATGAGGTCGACCATTTGAACGGCATTTTGTTTACCGATTTGGCGGAGAGCATCTACGACATTTCGGAAAGAGCTAGAAAAGGCGGCGAATAGCTTCATGCGTATCGTATTTATGGGAACGCCGGATTTTGCCGTTCCCTCTTTAAAGCTGCTCCTTGAGCAGCAGTACAATGTCGTTGCCGTTGTCACACAGCCTGATCGGCCGAAGGGCCGCAAAAAAACGCTGACGCCGCCGCCTGTAAAGGAAGCGGCGTTGTCGTTCAATCTGCCTGTGCTGCAGCCGGAGCGGATGCGCAATGCGGATGCCGTTGCAGCGATCGCGGAGCTGAAGCCGGATTTAATCGTAACGGCGGCTTACGGTCAAATTTTACCGAAGGCGCTGCTGGATATCCCGCGGCTTGGCTGCATTAACGTGCACGGCTCCTTGCTGCCGAAATATCGCGGCGGAGCTCCTATCCAGAGATCCATTATTAATGGAGAAAGCTCAACTGGCGTTACGATCATGTACATGGCCGAGGGTCTGGATACCGGCGATATGATTAGCGTCGTGGAGCTGCCGATTACGGATGAGGATACATCCGGCACGATGTTCGATAAGCTGAGTCTCGCAGGCGCGGAGCTGCTGAGAGAAACGCTGCCGTCTATCCTTTCGGGAGAGGCAAAGGCTATCCCGCAGCAGGATGACCTGGCCACCTACGCACCAAACTTATCGCGTGAGGACGAGCTTATCCATTGGTCCAAAACAGCGCGTGAAATTTTCAACCAGGTCCGCGGCTTGTCGCCAATGGCAGGCGCCTTCACTTATTTGAACGGCGAGGTATTCAAAATATGGTCGTGCGCCGAATCGGAGTCTCAGACTTCGAATCGACCCGCGGCACCCGGAGCTGTGCTTGCAGCAGACAGCCAAGGCATTCACGTCCAGACTGGCGATGGCGTTCTTTTATTGAAGGAGATTCAGCCGGCAGGCAAGCGAGCGATGAATGCTGCGGAGTGGCTGAAGGGCGCGCGTCTTGAAACGGGTACTTTGCTAGGCGCGGAGGTGCGGAATGACGGATAGCGGAACACATAAAAACAACGTGAGCCTCCAAGGCGGCCAACCTGCAAAGGCAAAGCCGAAAGGGAAAAACGGACAAAAGCGTCCTAACTCCGGGAACAAGCCGGCTCAGGCCGTTCAAGCTTCGCAGCAGGCGGGAAGCCGCAAGGCGAAGTCACCGCGCGAGCTGGCTATGGATACGCTGGTCAAGGTTGCGCAGACAGGCGCCTACAGCAATCTGCAGTTGAACCGGACCCTCCAGGATGCGGGCTTGCAGCGAGCGGATGCCGGGCTTGTCACAGAGCTCGTATATGGAACAATCCAGCGTCAAGCCACACTCGATTACTGGCTTGGCCGCTTTGTTTCCAAAGGTTTGAACAAGCTTGAGCCTTGGGTTCACCAGCTGCTCAGAATGAGTGCTTATCAGCTGCTGTATTTGGACAGGATTCCTGCGCATGCCGCGGTTAACGAGGCGGTTACGATTGCGAAGAAGCGCGGCCACTCTGGGATTTCCGGCATGGTAAATGGCGTGCTTCGCAGCATTGACCGGGGCCGGGACGAGCTTCAGGCGTCTGCAATCAAGCACGATGACCCAATCGTCCAAATCGCACTGCGCCATTCCTATCCCGAATGGCTGGTAAGCCGCTGGGTATCCGCATACGGTGCAGACCAAGCCGAACAGATTTGCGCTGCAGGCAATGCGCATCCCCACTCAAGCGTGCGGGTCAATGCGCTAAAGGGAAGCCGGGAGGACGCGATTGCGCTTCTGACGGAAGCCGGTTACGATGCGAAGCCGTCGGCTGTCGCGCCCGCGGGCATTGCGGTTGAACGTGGCGGCAACCTCGCGGATACGGCCGGATTCCGCGACGGGCTATGGTCCGTGCAGGATGAAAGCTCGATGCTAGTAGCGGAGGTTGTTGCTCCGAAAGCGGGCATGCAGGTGCTGGATTGCTGTGCCGCGCCAGGCGGCAAGAGCACGCACTTGGCAGAGCTGATGGAGGGGAAAGGCAAGGTATGGGCGAATGATTTGCATGCCCACAAACGAGATTTGATCGTCACGCAATCCGAGCGTCTCAAGCTGCGCAACGTGGAGGCGATTACCGAGGACGCGCTGAAGCTTGCGGACCGCTTCAAGCCGAACTCGATGGACGCCGTGCTTTTGGACGCGCCTTGCTCAGGCTTTGGTGTCATTAAACGAAAGCCCGAAATCAAATGGACCAAAACGCTAGGCGATGTATCGGATATTGCTGCGGTCCAACAACGACTGCTAAATGCGGTATGCGATTTAGTGCGGCCAGGCGGCGTACTCGTGTACAGCACCTGTACGATTGAGAGAGACGAGAACGAGAAGCAGATTGCACACTTTCTTCAGGAGCATTCCGAATTTGAATTAGATCCGAGCTGGCCGGAACCGATCTTGGACCAGCTTAGGAAGGCCGGCGTGATCGATGAGCATTTCGAAGGTCAAGCACAGCTGCTTCCGCAGCATTTTGACAGTGACGGCTTTTACATTGCAAGGATGGTAAAACGCTCTTAAGCGGCGCTTATGGCTGAACATGGGCGTTTGTGGTAAAATAAATCGATGGCGGCATTCAGAACATTAGGCCGCCCTACTATAAGGTACAGGTGTGATGAAATGAAACCATGCATATATGACTACACGCTCGAACAGCTTCAACAATGGATGAAAGACAACGGAGAGCCCGCATTTCGAGGCGGACAGTTGTTTGATTGGCTTTATGTGAAGCGGGTAAAGAGCTTTGAAGATATGTCCAACCTATCCAAGACGCTGCGCGACAAGCTTGAAGAGAGCTTTCAGTTTGTCACGCTCAGCGAAATTACGAAGTTCGAATCGAAGGATGGAACGGTTAAGTTTTTGTTTGGCCTTCACGATGCGCATGCGATTGAAACGGTTATTATGCGCCACAACTATGGCAACAGCATTTGCGTGACGACTCAGGTCGGCTGCCGAATCGGCTGCACGTTCTGTGCATCGACGCTCGGCGGATTGAAACGGAATCTGACCGCGGGCGAAATCGTGGCGCAGGTGGTAACGGCTCAACAGATGCTTGACGCTACCGGAGAGCGCGTATCGAGCATCGTTATTATGGGCTCGGGCGAACCGTTCGAGAACTATGACGCCACGATGGCGTTTCTGCGCATCATGATTCACGAGAAGGGCCTCAATATTGGCCAGCGCCATATTACGGTATCGACGAGCGGTATCGTGCCGAGCATGTACAAATTCGCGGAGGAAAATACGCAAATTAACCTTGCCCTGTCGATTCATGCGCCGAATGACGCGCTGCGCTCGAAGCTTATGCCGGTTAACCGTCGTTTCCCGTTCGATGACGTGATGGCTGCCTGCCACAACTATATCGCCAAAACAGGTCGGAGAATCACGTTCGAGTATGCCTTGATCGGCGGCGTAAACGACCGCGCAGAGCATGCTCAGGAGCTGGCGGACGTATTGCAGGGTATGTTGTGTCATGTCAACTTGATTCCAGTTAACCATGTTCCTGAACGGAACTACGTTCGGACGCCGCGCGAGGACATCTTTGAATTCCAACGCGTATTGGAACGGAATAAAGTGAGCGTTACGATTCGTAGGGAGCAAGGACATGATATTGCGGCTGCATGCGGCCAGTTAAGAGCGAAACATATGGAGTCTCAGGCGAGGTGATGAATGATTGTTAACGGCAAACCGCAGTGATATCGGACGGGTTCGTCATGTGAATGAAGATCAATCATGGGTTAGTCAATTGAATAATGGAATTACGCTTGCCATCGTAGCGGATGGCATGGGTGGCCATCAAGCCGGAGACGTCGCCAGCCAAAAGGCCGTAGACGCTTTCCGCAGCATGCTGGAGCAAAGCGCTGCGAAAGCCGACTTGTCTTTGCAGGAGGGGAAAATGCTTATTCGCCAAGCGATTTCGCAAGCGAATGAAGCCGTTTTCGAGATGGCCTCGCGCAATGAGCGCTACCATAACATGGGTACGACCATCGTCGCCGCGCTCGTCAAACAGGATAACGCTATTATTGGACATGTTGGCGACAGCCGCGCATACAAGATTAAAGAAGGCGTGATCACGCAAATTACGAATGACCATACGCTGGTTAACGAATTGGTCAAATCCGGCCAGCTGAGCGCCGAAGAAGCTGCCCATCATCCGCGCCGCAATGTGCTTACACGCGCAGTCGGAACGGATTCGCAAGTCGAGATCGAAGTGCAATCGGTAGAATGGTCGCCGGAAGACGTTCTTTTGCTTTGCAGCGACGGATTATCGAATCTGGTGAGCGAGCAGCAGATGCTGCAAACGGTCACGACAGAGCAGCTGGAGCTGGAAGCCAAAGCTGATCATCTCATTCAGCTTGCACTGCATGCTGGCGGGGACGACAACATTACTGTCGTTCTTCTGCAAGAAGCGGGCAGCACGAATCGAGGGGAGTGACTAGGATGATCGGACAGGATTTAGGCGGACGTTATGAAATATTGACGCGTATCGGCGGAGGCGGAATGGCGCTTGTCTATAAAGCGCATGACGTGCTGCTGAATCGCAAGGTCGCGGTAAAGGTGCTGCGGCAGCAATTTGTGCATGACGAGGAGTTTATTCGAAGGTTTCGCCGCGAGGCACAATCGGCGGCTGCGCTGTCTCATCCGAACGTCGTCAGCATCTATGACGTAGGACAAGAAGAAGACACGCATTATATCGTCATGGAGTATATTGAAGGCCACAACTTAAATGAAATTATACAAGAACGTGCGCCGTTGCAGCCTGATGAAGCGGTGCGCATTGCCATGCAAATCGCTGATGCTCTCGATCATGCGCATCAGAATCATATTATCCACCGCGATATTAAGCCTCATAATATTTTAATCGGAAAAAACGGACGAGTGAAGGTAACGGATTTCGGGATTGCCCGTGCGGTTACCTCCTCGACGATCACGCAGACTGGCTCCGTCATCGGATCCGTCCACTATTTCTCCCCCGAGCATGCGAAGGGGGTTAATACCGGAGAGAAGTCTGACCTATATTCACTTGGTATTGTGCTCTACCAGATGCTGACCGCGAAGCTGCCGTTTCTTGGCGAGAGCCCGATTAGTGTTGCGCTTAAGCATTTGCAGGAAAATTTCGAGGATCCTCGCATTGTAAATCCTCATATTCCGCAAAGCGTAGAGAACGTAATCCTCAAAGCGATGCGGAAAAATCCGAGTGAACGTTACGCCTCTGCCCATGAAATGCTGGCAGATCTGGATACATGTCTTCGTCCCGATCGGCTAAAGGAGCCGAAGATCACTTTCGTTCATGTCAATGATATGGAAGAGACGCGAGTGATGCCGGCTATCCGCGGCGATATTAGAGAGGTAGACACGGTCGAGAGAGATCGTCCCATTGCTACAGCGGCTGCATCCGGGGATAAAGCCTTCAAAGATGAAGAAGCGGCTGCGGCGAAGCCTAAAGGCTGGAAGAAGCCGTTAACGGTCGTTGGCGTTACGCTTGTCATATTAGGACTGTTCATCGGCGGCTTTATTTGGCTGCTTGGCGTTCTGGATGTGGCAGAGGTTGACGTGCCTTATGTGGTTGGCAAGACGGAAACCGAAGCCAGACAAATGATTGAGGCTGCTGGCCTCAAAGTAGAGGATCCTGTTGTCCATGAGCACAATAAGGAAATTCCGAAGGATCAGGTGCTTAGTCAGTCGAAGAAGAATATGAGGGTCAAGGAAGGCTCGCTTATTCAAATTACGGTTAGTGACGGTCCTGAGCTGGAAGAGCTCGGCAATTATGTAGGGAAAGCGCTGCAGACCGCAATCGATGAGCTTGGGGCGTTAGGCATTGCTGAGGATCAGATTATTATTGATCCCGTGTTCAGCGAGGAGGCTCCCGACACGATTATTCAGCAGTCTCCAAAGCCAGGCGAGGAGTATAATCCGGAATCGGTGGAGTTCACCTTCATGGTCAGCAAAGGCCGCGAGACCGTTCCTATGCCGAACCTGATCGGTAAAAGCTTGGATGAAGCAAAGGATCTTATCAAGGCTAACGAGTTGACGCTCGATGACGCAGATATTTTGTATGAGCCGAGCTACTTGCATCAGAAAAACTATGTCATCAGCCAAGATCCATATAAACCGAAGGACCAAGTGTCTAAAGGCGCTAAACTGTCCATTAGAGTAAGCTCGGGACCGCCTGCCGACGCGAAGGAGCATCAATTCAACATTACGATCTCACCTGCTGAGGCCGGCAAGACGAGCGAAATACGAATCGTGTATTCCGATTCTCGCGGTGAGAACATTGAGTGGGATAAACGCCAAATTACGACAACACAAACGTTTCCTGTTACCGTGCTCGTAGCACCTGATACCGAAGCAAGGGTGACGGTTTACCGAGATAACCAGTTTATCGATACGAAAACCATTACCTATGAAGAACTATTGCAGGGATCGAATTCATCCACCTTGAACATTCCGGGTGAAGAAGTGCAGCCGACAGAAGCACCGGCACAAGCGGAGGTTACCGAAAGCGATGAGCCAATTGAAGAAGAGCAGCAAGAACAGCAACAAGAGCAGTCAGAGCAGCAGCCTTAGCATAAGCCACAACAGCAAAGAAAACCATCTGAAAGGCACGATTGTCAAAGCTTTGAGCGGCTACTATTATGTGCGGGCGGAAAATACGGCATCGGATTCGACGACGATTCAGTGCCGAGGGCGCGGCGTTTTCAAAAACAAAGGACTGACGCCGCTAGTCGGAGACCGTGTAATGTACAGCTTAACGGAGAACGGGGAGGGGACTGTCGAGGAGCTTCTTCCTCGTTCTTCGGAGCTGATTCGTCCTCCGGTGGCTAATATCGATCTTGCCATTCTGGTGTTCTCCGTAACGGAGCCTGCACTTAATTTACAGCTGCTTGACAAGTTTCTCGTGCATATCGAGCATGCAGGCATCCCTGCAGTCCTTTGCTTAAGCAAGCAGGATTTGGAGAACGATGGTTTGGAGACGGCTGCGGCACAAGCTGCGGCAGCCTCCGTTAACCGCATTTATCGTGCGCTTGGTTATGAAGTATTCGGGACAAGCTCCCGTCTTGGCGAAGGCATTACGCCATTTCAAGAGAGGCTGCAGGGCCATCTCGCCGTGTTTGCGGGGCAATCCGGCGTAGGCAAATCATCGCTGCTTAATGCGATCGTTCCAGGCCTTCAGCTTGAAACCAATGAAATCAGCAATCGACTGGGTCGCGGCAAGCATACGACCAGGCATGTGGAGCTCATTGAAATCGGCGGCGGATTAGTCGCAGATACGCCTGGTTTCAGTCAGCTCGATTTCCAAGAGCTGGGGATTGAGGATTTAGGATATTGCTTTATCGAGATGCGCAAGCTCTCTCCAAGCTGCAAGTTCCGTGGCTGTACGCATGTGCACGAGCCGGGCTGCGCGGTACTCGCTGCAGTAGAGAGCGGCGAGGTCGAGAAAAGCAGGCATGAGCATTACTTGCTGTTTCTAGCGGAAATGAAAGACAAAAAACGGAGGTACTAACAACTATGACGATTATTGCGCCTTCCATACTATCAGCTAATTTCGCAAGGCTTGGAGAAGAAGTCCAAGCCGTGGAAGCGGCAGGGGCAGATTGGATTCATATTGACGTAATGGATGGACATTTTGTACCGAACTTAACGTTCGGGCCGCCTGTCATTTCGGCTATTCGCCCAACGACAAAACTTCCTTTTGACGTTCATCTTATGATCGAGCGCCCGGAGCTTTCAATTGCCGATTATATTGCAGCGGGCGCAGACCGGATTACGGTTCATGCCGAGGCTTGCGTGCACTTGCACAGAACGGTGCATTATATTAAGGAAAAGGGATTGCCGGCAGGCGTTGCCATTAATCCAGCTACTCCCGTCTCCATTCTGGAGCCGATTCTACATGATCTTGATCTTGTGCTTATCATGACGGTTAACCCGGGCTTTGGCGGGCAGAAGTTCATTCCGTATTCGTTAGTGAAGCTGAGGCAGCTGCGCGCGATGCTGGAAGAGCAAGGGCTTGATGAGGTGTTTGTGCAGGTAGACGGCGGCGTTAACGCAGCCACTGCCGCTGTTATTCGCGAGGCGGGAGCTAACGTGCTCGTGGCGGGCAATGCCGTGTTTGCAGAACAGGACCGTACAGCTGCTATCGCTGTACTTCGCTAGGGGCTGGAACATGAACGAGAGGGTAAAGACAACGTTTTGGCTTATCGCCTACACGTTCGCTGCGGGACTGCTGATTGCGCTATTTACCGTGATCGAGGATTTTTATCGTTATCTCTTTTCATTGCTGGCTTTGTACATAGGCATTCGTTTTTTCCGAAGGTTTGAGACACTTGGCTATAGAATCACATTTTTTGTTCTGTCTATTGTATTTTTTCTAATATTTTCTGTTTTTTATTCGATGTTTATTTATATAAGAGACAATCCGGATGCGTTAACGGGCGCATAACGGGCTCTCCCGGCAGGCTCGCGATGGAATAGGACAAACTGACGACGCATAGGATGTTTACATGAGCGTAGCAATGTTGTCACGGATAAATTCGATGAGCGTGTCTGAGGAGGGATGAGGCATGAAATTTTATACAATCAAACTGCCTAAATTTTTGGGCGGATTCGTAAAGGCGATTTTGAATACCTTCCAAAAAAATTAGGTCAGATGCTGCAGGACACCCTTCGGCCGTGATCGTGTAAAAGCAAAAGAAAAGCACCTGAGCGCTCAGGTGCTTTTGTCTATGGCCGAAGCCATCATTATACGCGGGTAACTTTGCCGGCTTTCAGTGCGCGAGTGCTAACATAAACACGTTTCGGTTTACCGTCAACCAAAATGCGAACCTTTTGCACGTTTACGCCCCATGAACGACGAGTTTTGTTGTTAGCGTGGGAAACGTTGTTACCTTTACCAGGTGCTTTACCTGTAAGAAAACATTTGCGGGACATGACTACACCTCCTTTAAATCTTGCGTGAGCAAAACTGATTCCATAATAGGGCTCGTTATGCGTGAGGAAAATTTCATTCGTAAGCGAAATAACATTTAAACACACTTGAATATCGTATCATAAACATCGGTTCTATTCAACCTAAATATGAGGACATGTCTATGTTCGATGCCGACCGAGACCTAATTTTCCGCAGTAACACTGGTTTTTTGGATCGGACTTCTATAAAGGAGCCGTTTATAGTACAATGGTACTTAGTCCATAATCGTTACAGTAAGGGAGTGAATTTCCATGCCAATGCAGCTAAGCACCGAACTCGGTTCGATCCATGTCTCTGATCACTGCATAGCCGTTATTGCCGGCTCTGCGGCTATGGATTGTTATGGACTCGTCGGGATGGCTTCACGCAAACAGCTGAAGGACGGAATTGCCGAGTTGCTCGGACGAGATAATTTAACTCGAGGCGTTGAAGTTAGACGAGTAAACGAAAAATTGCATATCGATCTCTACATCATCGTAAGCTATGGAACAAAAATTTCCGAGGTAGCGCATAATATTCAATCCAAAGTAAAATATGTGCTGAATGACGTGATTGGTCTACAAGTGGAAGAAGTCCATATAATTGTGCAGGATGTCAGGGTACTTAAGTAACAGGGAGGGAAATATCGTTGAGTAAGCGCTTTATAAACGGATCTGATTTTGCCGCAATGGCACTGCTCGGCGCGGATTATTTGCAGCGCAACGCGGAGCACGTTAACGCTTTGAATGTATTTCCGGTGCCGGATGGCGACACAGGAACAAACATGAATTTGACGATGTCCTCCGGCGTTCGCGAGCTCCGCAGCAAGCCTTCAAACAGCATCGGAAAAGCGACAGAGGCATTATCCAAAGGGCTGCTTATGGGTGCCCGCGGAAACTCTGGCGTTATTCTGTCACAGCTGTTCCGCGGTTTCTCCAGATCGCTAGCCGGTCTCGAAGAAGCAGGAACGGTGCAGCTGGCCGCTGCTTTGCAATACGGTGTTGACCTCGCTTATAAAGCTGTCGTAAAACCAGTAGAAGGAACGATTCTTACTGTTGCCAAAGAAGCAGCCAAGCATGCCGTGCAGTACGCCCGCCGAACGAATGACGTGGCCGAGCTGATGCACGAGGTGCATCAAAAGGCATACGAGGCACTTCAGCGCACGCCTGATCTATTGCCTGTATTGAAGCAGGTAGGTGTCGTAGATTCCGGCGGACAAGGTTTAGTGTTTATTTATGAAGGTTTCGTACGCAGTCTTGCAGACGCGGACGGACAATTAGATGCGTATTCCATGGCTTCTGAAGCTGCGCCTCCCGAAGAGGTCGCTGTACCGTCAGCTTCGGCCCCTGTTCGCAAGGTTGAGCAGGTATCGGCGCAATCCCGTCTTTCGACGGAAGAAATTGAGTTCCTTTATGATATGGAGTTTTTCATTAACCGCAAGCTGAAGGGGCAAGCAGGAGCGTTTTTTGATGAATCCGCTTACAAGCGGGCCCTAAGCAAAGACGGGGATTCCATATTGGTCATTGCGGAAGACGACATTATTAAAGTACATGTACACTCGCGCAAGCCAGGCGATGTTCTCAATTCTTCTCTGCCCTATGGCGAACTAACCGATATTCATATCCTGAATATGAGAGAGCAGCATCGCGATTTGCTCGAGCATGAGCAGTCCGATGGCGGTACCCCCGATTATTCGGCCGCTGAGCTGCTGGCAGGCGAGGGCGTACAAGGCGTTCCGCCCGGACAAGTTTTCGAGACCGCTCCTTTCGGCATCATAGCGGTTGCTTTAGGAGACGGTATCGCGAACATCTTTTTGGAGAATGAGGTAGATACGGTTTTGTCAGGCGGTCAGACGATGAATCCAAGCACCGAGGATTTCGTTAAGGCGATCGAAGCTTTGTCTGCCGAGCATATCTATATTCTACCGAATAACGGAAATATTATATTGGCTGCGGAGCAGGCAGCCGAGCTCAGCGAACGCAGCGTTACCGTGATACCTACGCGGACGATTCCGCAAGGGCTAGCCGCCGTGCTTGCTTTCAAAGAAGAAGAAACAGCCGAACGCAACAGCGTGTGGATGAAAAACGCCGCTGAACAAGTCGTCTCGGGCCAAGTAACGAAGGCTGTTCGCGACACGACCATTGAAGGCGTTGACATTCGCGAAGGCGATTATATCGGCATAAAAGAAAAAACGATCGTCGTATCCAAAGCGGCATTGCAGGAAGCTTGCCAAGGACTCGTCGCGAGCATGCTTGACGGAGGCGGGGATTTGCTTACCATCCTCTCCGGCGAGGAAGCGGAGGCAGCTGAAACGGCTTCGCTTTGTGAGTGGATCGGCGAGCAATATCCTGATTTGGAGCTGGAAGTTCAGAAAGGCGGGCAACCGCTCTATCCGTACGTCTTCGCATTGGAATAATCGGGTAATCGGTTTATGCAGGGAGGAATGAACAATGGGAAAGGTCCGAATTGTAACGGATAGCACGGCTGACATCCCGGAAGAGGCAAGGGAGCGATTGGGGATTTCGATGATTCCCCTCAAGGTGCTTTTTGGCGAAGAAACGTTTCTTGACGCGGTGACGATTAAGTCGGATGGATTTTATGAGAAGCTTGCGCAGTCTGCGACGCTTCCTACCACGTCTCAGCCGTCCCCGATGGAGTTCTCCGAGGTATATGAGAAGCTGCTGGCTGAAGACGCGGATACGCCTATTATCTCGATTCATTTATCGGCTGCGCTCAGCGGGACGTACCAATCGGCGGTCATTGCCCATTCCATGCTGGAGGGGCAAGCGGACATTACGATTATGGACTCGAGGTCTGCCTCGTACGGATTCGGCATGCGCGTGGTCCAAGCAGCTGAGATGGCACAGGCTGGGGCGTCCAAGGAGCGCATAATCGAGGCGATCGAGCAGAGAGAGCGCGATACGCAATTATATTTTTTAGTGGATACGTTGGAGTTTTTACAGAAGGGAGGGCGAATCGGCAAGGCTTCCGCGCTGATTGGCTCTATCCTCAACATTAAACCGATATTATCATTGGATGCGGACGGCGTCGTGCTTGCGGTAGATAAGGTGCGAGGGTCTAAGAAAGCAATGTCACGGATTATCGAGCTGCTTAAGCAGACCTATGGCGATGCGCCGGTAGGGATGACGATGGCCTATTCTTTCCGCAAGGACACGGCGGAGGAACTCTGCGAGCAGATCAAGAGCCAGTTCAACGTACAGGAAATAGGCTGGACGACGATTGGCGCCGTAATCGGTACGCATACCGGTCCTGGCGCTTCAGCCGTGTTTATGTACAGGATGTGATAGGATGATGACGCTGGACCACATTTCTGTTCGGCAAATCAAAGGCGTGAGTGCTCCCAAGGAAGAGGAGCTTCACGCCTTTGGCGTGAGGACAGTTGCTGACATACTTGATTATTTTCCGTTTCGTTATGAGGATTACCGTATTCGTGAGCTGACCGACGTGAAGGAAGGCGAGAAGGTTACGGTGCTCGGGCATGTGAGAGGCATTCCAGTGCTTCAGCGCTACGGCAAAAGCAAATCTAGGCTGACCTGCAAGGTTGAGGTTGGGCAGTGGCTCGTGACCGCCGTATGGTTTAACCGTCATTTTCTGCAGGACCAGCTAACGGTTGGCCGCGAGATTATGCTGACGGGCAAATGGGAGCAGCAGCGCCTGCAAATGACCATATCGGATTCCGAATTCCCAGGAAGCGGCGGGGGAGCTAAGACGGGGACGCTTCAGCCTGTCTATTCCGTAGGCGGCAGCATTACGCAGCCGTGGATGCGGAAGACGATTAAACAAGCACTAACGCAGTATGGAACGATGATCGAAGAGCTGCTGCCGCAGGAGCTTATCCGGAAGCATGAGCTGATGGCTCGGCGCGACGCCGTGCAGCGCATTCATCTACCCGATGACACAAAAGCAGGGCAGGAAGCTCGGCGAAGGCTTGTATTCGAGGAGTTATTTTTGTTCCAATTAAAGCTCCAAGCCTACCGTGCGCTTAACCGCAAACGAAATGACGGCATCGCGCACCGGATCGAAAGCGAGACGATTCGCCAGTTTGCCGCAACGCTGCCGTTTGAGTTGACGGATGCGCAGAAGAAGGTCGTCAATGAAATTTGTGTCGATATGCGCAGACCTTCATGCATGAACCGGCTGCTGCAAGGTGACGTTGGCTCTGGCAAAACAGTCGTTTCCGCTATTGCGCTTTACGTCGCGGTTAAGTCTGGCCATCAAGGCGCTTTGATGGTTCCGACCGAGATATTGGCCGATCAGCATATGCGCTCCCTTACCAAGATGTTTGCGGAGCTCGGCATCCAGGTGGCCTTGTTAACAGGCAGCCTTACCGAGCGCAAGCGTAGGGATGTACTGGCTGGTCTTCAAATGGGGCTGATTGATATTGTCGTTGGCACACACGCGCTAATCCAGGATGATGTTTTTTTCCGGAGCCTTGGGCTTGTTGTCGTGGACGAGCAGCATCGCTTCGGCGTGAATCAGCGCAGCGTCCTGCGCCGCAAAGGGATGAATCCGGATGTGCTGACAATGACCGCTACGCCCATTCCGAGAACGATGGCCATTACGGCGTTCGGAGATATGGATGTGTCTACGATACGCGAGCGTCCGCATGGACGCAAGCCGATCAAAACCTACTGGGTCAAGCACAGCATGATGGAGCGAGTGCTCGGTTTTATAAGAAAAGAAGTTAGCAAAGGGCGGCAGGCCTATATTATTTGTCCGCTGATCGAGGAATCGGAGAAGCTGGATGTGCAAAATGCGATTGACCTATATGTTCAAACGCAGCAGTCGTTTCCGGATTTGCGCGTGGGACTGCTGCACGGCCGCCTTTCCTCAGCGGAGAAGGAAACCGTCATGGGCGCTTTCGGAGCGAATGAAACGCATGTGCTTGTGGCGACAACCGTCGTCGAGGTAGGCGTCGATGTGCCGAACGCGACACTCATGATTATTATGGACGCGGAGCGATTCGGCTTGTCCCAGCTCCATCAATTGCGGGGACGGGTCGGACGTGGAGAGCACCAGTCGCATTGTATTCTGGTGGCCGATCCCAAATCGGAAACCGGAAAAGAGCGCATGAAGGTTATGACAGATACGGATGACGGCTTCGAGGTATCGCGGCGGGATTTGGAAATACGCGGCCCGGGCGATTTCTTCGGCACGAAGCAGAGCGGACTGCCAGAGTTCCGATTGGCGGATATGGTAGCCGATTATGAAGTGCTTGAGCTTGCAAGGGAAGATGCCGGAGAGCTGACGGAGCGCGATGATTTTTGGTCGAATGAAGCTTTTGCCAGGGTGCGCAGCGTACTGCAGAAGGATCAAATTTTTCAAGGGGAACAGCTGGACTAGGCAATAATTACCTCCTTTCGGCATATAGATTAACGAACGCGCTTGGATTGCCGGATGGAGGTGTCAGGGCAGTGAGTTACCAGAATTATGGAATTCGGCCGCAGTTGGTCGAGCGTATCAAATACAAAATGAAAAACCCTGTTGTAAAGGACCGTATAAGGCAGCTGCTTGGGAATGTGACTAAATATGATTTGCAGGACCGTCCTAAGGTGCGGAAGCTAGTGAAAGCGGCGGCTGTTATCCTTCAGGAGCAGCTTACCGATACGCAAGAGGATCAGATCGTGGCATTCGTCATGGGACAGAAAATCGATCCAAACAACACGTTTCACTTGTTAAAGCTTTGGGGAATGTTTCGCTGACCGCTTCTGGTCAGCGATTTTTTTATGCAGATCCTGACACGGCGCGCTCTCCGCGGCTACCATAGCTCAAGCTGCTCGTCCACTTTGCAGGGCTCGATCAAGGAGGACTCATCGTTGCCGACACTGCCGACAGCCGCCGATACGGGATAAGCTTCCAGCTCGCTGCTTGGATAAGGAGCAAATAGGGGCATCAACGCAGCGGTATCGGTTACGGAGCGATCGAGCCATAGCCGTTCATCCTCGGGCCGCAAAATGACGGGCATGCGGTCATGGATCGGGGATACAAGCTCGTTAGGCGCTGTTGTCAGAATCGTACAGCTGTTGATCTTGGTGCCTTCTGGAGAAACCCAAGTCTCGTAAAGCCCAGCCATGCTAAAGAGGCCTCTGCCCTTCAGTGCAATTCGCATCGGCTGTTTGCCGTTTGGCGTTGCCTTCCATTCATAAAAGCCATCTGCGGGAATGAGGCAGCGTTTCCGCTGCAGCGGCTTCTGAAAGGCCGGCTTGCTGGCTGCGGTTTCCGAGCGGGCATTGAGCATCTGAAAGCCGATTTTCGGATTGTCTGCCCATGGGGGCACGAGTCCCCATTTCAATTCGCCCAACCGGTTGCGCACACCATCACTGATTACGGTGAGTATGAGCTGGCTTGGGGCAATGTTGTATTTGGGGCGGTGAAACGGTACCATCGTCTCTCCGATCATATAGCGAACCATCAGCTCTTCGAGCGTGACGGTGAGTGTATATCTTCCGCACATGGCTCTTCGCCGCCTTTCTTTATACTTGCTTTATTATAACATCGCAAACGGCGGAAACGCATATGTTGCTAACACGGTATGACGTAGTGCCTATTGGCAAATACTGGTTGCTAAAGCGAGTTATAAGGCGTATGAGGCGATGACGGGAAATGGGGCGCGGGCATTGGGCAAAAAAACAGAGGTAAAAGCATTCCGCCGTTCATTCGGCTATTGGCTGCAGCAGCTGCTCGGGCTCCCAGGGGCAGCGCTCGAGTATGCGATCGGCAAATGGGCGGCCATGAGCGCATCTCATACGATGATTGCTGAGGCAGTCCCGCTTCAGCTCTCAAGCGCTGCCGCCGCAAAGCTCAAATATGCGTGGTCCAAGCAGCTTGCGTATGCGGAGCCTGCTCCGCCACATAGCTGGACTAGGCAGGAGCTGGCGATCATTGCCCGCATACATGCCGAGACGATAGCGTGCAACCGCAATAATGTGACGCGAACCGAGGCTTACCGCGGCGTTTATTTTCGCACGCCTGAGCTGCACTGGGCGCTGCTTGCCCACATGGTATCTCGCAACGGGGGCTGGAACATGACGGATCTGCAGGGCGAGTGGCTGCCCTGGCTGTTGAATGAGGAGCAGAGGGAGGCGGTGTTCCGTTTTCTGGAGCAGGCGAATGCGCTCATCTTTCAGGACGCCTATCCGCAGCTGCTGCTGTACGAATGGAGCAGGCGCGAGGGGAGAAGCATGTTCCATCTGCTTTCAGCATTTGGCGTATCGTCGTTCATGTCGCCGGTGTGGAAGCAGTTCTGGCGTGATCAGGATGCAGTGCCTTTAACGGTTGCGTTGATTGTGAATGAGCAGCATTATATCGAACGGCGAGTGGTGCAGCATCCCTACTACCGAGAAAAGGTGCTGCATACGTTGTTTTTTGGGCTCCAGTCGCTGCTGCAGCTAAACGGCGTTGTTTTTCCATATGGAACGGGAAGTGAGAGCAGGAAGGCGGAAGAACCATCCGTACTGAAGCTTTCCGGTCTCATCTTAGAGCGATTCGAGAATTTGCCGGAGCGGATCGAATTCGGCAAGCGGCTGTATGCGGTGCTCTTTGGCATCCCGCGTGTCCATGAGGGCGCGAAATGCTTTGCCGGAGCTGTGAAGCATACAGGCTCGCGCGCGGATTACGCGCCGCAGATGTTCGCGCGCGTGCGCCAGCTGCCGCCCGAGAGCATCTATAAGGAACGCTTGCTCGGAGGCCGTTTGAAGCCGGGAGCTGCGGCGCTGTATAGCCCAGAGCTTGGCGCAGCTTGGAAGGATCGGCCGTTGGAGCAGCCGGAACCCGGTGATTGGTTCAGCTCGGTAGAGTCGGTTTGGCCATATTTCCAGAAGCTCCCGCTTCCTCATTCCTTCGAAATTACGAATGAATACGGACTTATGCTGAATAAGGTCGAGCTAGCGGTTCTAGCGATGCAGCGGGGCGATCATTCGGATTAGCTTTGTTGGACTTTTGGCAGCTTGCCCGCATACGCATTGCCAATGAGCCGAGTGGCAAGTTTCTACACGGACCATAAAAAGGAAATAAAGCAAAATGATCGAATACCTTCTTAACGCGAATGAAGGGATTTGGTTATTTTGGCTATGAAGGCTGTGCTTTTTGATTTGGACGGGACGCTGTTGGACAGGGATGCTTCTCTCTTATCCTTTGTAAGCGCGCAGTATGAGAGGTTTCCCGGCCTTCAGGCTGCCCGGAAAGAGGATTACGTGAGGCGCTTTATCGAGCTTGATAATCATGGCTATGTGTGGAAGGACAGCGTATACCGGCAGCTTATCGCGGAGTTTTCGATCGAGGGTTTGGCATGGGAGGAGCTCCTAAATGACTATTTGCATAGGTTTCAGGAGCATTGCCTCGCGTTTCCTCACGCATTAGAGGCGCTTGGTCAGCTCAAGAGCCGTGGGTTAAAGCTGGCACTCGTTTCCAACGGCTACGGCCAATTCCAATATGATAACTTCAAGGCGCTAGGCATCGAGCCCTTTTTCGACGCGGTATTGATTTCGGAGTGGGAAGGGCTGCGCAAACCGGATCCTGCCATTTTTGTCCGAGCGTTATCTAAGCTTGAGGTGCGTGCGGAGGAGGCTGTGTATGTCGGGGACCATCCCCTTAATGATATACAGGCAAGCCGAATGGTTGGGATGAAAGCGATTTGGAAAAGCAATGCTTCTTTCTCATCCGCTGCTGGCGCGGACGCCATAGTTGAGGGATTGGATGAACTGCCGGCTATCGTGGGTTCATTGGCATTGCAAGGGTAAAAGATTGAATTTTCGCCGCTCCGTTGACAGTTGCCGGTTAAATGCCGATCGATTGGAAACCGGCAGCCTAGAACCCCGTTTAAGGGCTAAGGCCGCCACCGTTTCAAAAGAGACCGTTTTCCCCGTTTTCCTGAACAGCCGCGCCTTCGATATCTCGCATCAGGAACCATTCCCCCTCGACCATAAAGCGGCCTTTCAGCTGGTCGACCCGCTCGACGATACCGATGACCGTCAGCTCCTCGAGCGGGTGGAATAAGCGGAGCGTAACCGGCTGCCGATGCTGGAGCGATTCGGTCACGGAACGGGCTACATGCTCCCATTCCTGCTCGTCAAGCTCTATGCGCTCGCGCTGCCGCGAAGCTTTCTCCAGCTCGTTAATCGCGACCTTGTGCTCGGGCAGCATCATGCGGCTGGACTCCCAAAGCCCGTTGCCTTCCAGTTTTTTTCTCATTTGTAATGCCCTCCGATCTTCACTGAACGATGCTTCGCTTGACCGGCATCAGTAGTAGATACCGCCCTCAAAATAACGGCATCGCCGTATTTCTTCTTCAAGGCATCCGTCGCTTTCTCAAGCGCCATCGTCTTCTCGCGCCTCGTGTCAAACAAAGAAAGCTGATACTCGCCGTCTTGGGAAAATTGCGTCAGGCTGACGCCGACCTTTCTTACCGGATGGCCGTCCCAGTGCCGCAGCACGAGCTGGATGGCGGCCCGGTACACCTGATTGGTTATGTTCGTCGGATCATCCATTTTCATTTGGCGGCTGAAGCCGGTAGGGCGGTCGTAATCCGCTCCCATCAAGCCTACCGAAACGACATGCCCCATATATCCTTTCCCGCGGCAGCGCTGGCAGACCAGCTCGGTCAATTCCAGCAGCACGACCTTGATCTCGTCAAGTGTCCCGTAGTCGCGCGGCAGCGTCATCATATGTCCGACCGCCTTCGGAGCGATCTCATGCGTTCCCGGAGTTACGGGGCTATTGTCGATGCCGTTGGCAATGTTCCAGTAAAGCTCGGCGCTGATATCGGAGTTTTTGCCAAGCTTGCGGCGCAGCATAAGCTTCAGCTTCTCGAGCGGCGTTTCGGCGAGCTTGCCGATGGTCTCCAGTCCCATGAATTGAAAATGCCTGGTCATGCGGCTGCCGACCATGAACATTTTGGAGATGGGCAAGGTCCATAGCGTGTCGGGAAGGTTTTCTTTCTTCAAAATATAAATGCCTGAATCATTTTTCTTCGCGTAGTTGTCGCAGGCCGTTTTCGCCAATATTTTGTTCTCCGCAACGCCGAAGCGGGTGTAGATGCCAAGCTCGGCTTGAATGCGGGTTTGAATATGATGCGCCAGCTCCTCCGGCGAGCCGTACAAATGGAGCGAGCCCGTCACATCGAGGAATTGCTCATCGATCGAATAGGGCTCGACGAGGTCGGTGTAGGACTTGTAAATGTTCGTAATCCGCATCGAAATATCGATATAGAGCTGCATTCGCGGCTTGATGATGACCAGGTCCGGACATTTGGCAAGCGAGTCTCCAAGCCGCTCCGCGGTCGTGACCCCGAAATCCTTGGCGATGGGGCAAGCCGCTAAAATAATGCCGGAACGGCGCTCAGGATCGCCTGCCACGACGAGCGGCCGGTCTCGGTACTCCGGATGCTCAGCCTTCTCGACGGACGCATAAAAGGATTGGCAGTCCGCGAGCATAACGACTTTATTAAGAGGCATCACGGCTCACCAGCTCCGCGGCCAATATATTCGCCGCGAGAAAGACACGCTGGGCGCCCGAGTCGATGCAAAATGCTCGGATATGGCCTTCCCTGACAGCAAGAATCCGTATTCTTCGCTTCGTAACAGCTCCTTTTTTGCTTATATAAATAATAGCAACGACACAACCGACTTTATTGAACCATTGAACCAATGCCATGATGCGCCTCCTTTAACATAAGAACGTTTGTTCTTATTATATACAGAACATCCGTTCTTATGCTACAGGGTTTTTGTGGTTATTTCTTACATAAATTGGTTGTTCGGTGAATGGGGAGTCTAGAAGCGATATGCGCGCCTATACTATTTTTAAATGTTGAAAGGAAAGGAGAGAATGGATCTAGAATACATTATTTACAAAATATAAAAGACGCAGCGGAAAACCGAAGAAGAGAATGAAGGGAGATTCATTGTTGGAAAGTAAAAAAAAAATTAGAAAACGATTGAAATGGTTGCTGTTCCTCGCAGTCTTCTCGCTTGTTGTCAACCCGTTGTCCATATCTGCAAGCTTGAACGATTATTCGCTGAAGAGGTTTAGCAATCAATTAGCAAATGTGCCTGCCCCTCCCCAAACGAAAAAGGTTGAAAGCTACGACAGGGTAGGCAGCCTCTACGGCAACGGAGACAGTTGCGATTTTCAAGCAGGAATTACCTATGAAACGAAGCTGAGCAAAGAAGAGATACAAGGCTATTATAGTACTTTAAAGCTGAGGGGCGCCAAGGGGCAGGGGAAGGTTGGAGTGGAAGTGGCGTTTAAAGACGCAAAATGGAAAACGGGCTCTGTGGTTTATGAGATTTACATCACGGATGAAGGAAAAAAGGCTGGATTCGATATGCGCTGCGCATAGCAGCCCGAAGAACGGAAGCACATGTATGATGCAAGAATAACGGAATCACATGCATGATACAAGAATAAGGAGGGCAGTCCACCCAGAACTGCCCTCTTTCCTGTGCATATCGAATATGCCGTACATATTTAAACCCATAATGCGCCAAAATAGAAGCAACATGGAAACGAAAGGTGCCGTTATGAACAAACAAAACGCTGGAGAGTTCACGCCGTTTAGCCCATCGCTGCATGCAAACGTCGAGACGATTCGCAATCGCTTCGGGGGCAGCACGGATATCGTCATTCGGATGTTTCGTAGCGATGCGGCTCCAGACCGCGAGATCGCAATCATTTATATAGACGGAATCGTTGATTCAGAGACCGTCAACGAAAGCGTCATGGAGCCGTTAATGTCGATGAAGCTGCCCCAGCATGCGTACGTGAAAGGCGGCAAGCTGCTGGAGGCGCTCCGCAGCTGCGTCGTGTCCATCGGATCGGTGCAGGATATCGAAAGCATGGAGCAGGCGCTTCAATATTTGACAGACGGCTTATGCGTCATTATGGCGGATGGAAGCGCGGCGGCATTGACGGCCGATGTGAACGGCGGCGAGCAGCGGAGCGTGACCATTCCGCAAACCCAAACGGTTATTCGGGGGCCGCAGCATGGCTTCGTAGAAAATGTAAGGACGAATATAAGCTTGGTTAGACGAATAATCCGCTCATCCGATCTGCATGTTCAAATGCATAAGATCGGTCGGCAAACCCATACGAATGTAGCCGTTTTGTATTTGCACGGCATTGCAGACGAAGGCATCGTGAAAGAGGTTTACCGCCGGTTGGCGGATATTGATATTGACGGCGTGCTCGAGAGCGGCTATATCGAGGAATTCATTCAGGACGAGACCTTCACATTGTTTCCTACGCTCCTCAATTCAGAGCGGCCGGATACGGTTGCGGCTGCGCTTCTGGAAGGAAGAGTGGCAGTCATGGTGGATGGATCGCCGATGGCCTTGATGGCACCGACGACTTTTTTTACCTTCTTCCAGTCGCCAGAGGACTATTATCAAAGATTTGATATTGCCACGTTCGTACGCATGATTCGTTATGGAGCTTATGTGATTTCGATCGTTCTTCCTGCCCTTTACATCGCCGTAACGACCTTCCATCAAGAGATGCTCCCGACTACGCTGCTGATCAGCCTGTCAGCCCAGCGAGAAGGCATTCCCTTCCCGGGTTTAGTCGAAGCGCTATTGATGGAGCTGACGTTCGAGGTGCTGCGCGAGGCGGGACTGCGAATGCCGCGGGCGATCGGTCCCGCCATTTCGATCGTGGGGGCGCTCGTTCTCGGACAGTCAGCGGTGCAGGCGGGCATTGTATCGGCAGGAATGGTTATCATCGTGTCCTTCACGGCCATTTCGAATTTCGTTATGCCGGAATTCAATATGGCGGCCACTTCCCGAATCATACGTTTTCTCTTCATGATCATGGCAGGCATGTTCGGATTTTTTGGCATATTCATATCCGTGCTGTTCATGCTCATTCACCTTGCCTCGCTGCGTTCCTTCGGCGTGCCTTACATGTCGCCAATGGCGCCGGGTCCTACGAAGCAGGGACCGTGGAGGGATGTTTTCATAAGGATGCCTTGGTGGGCTATCGTGCTTCGTCCGCTTGATTTGAACTTAAGAAATCCAAAGCGCAGGCCAAACGGGAAAAAACCGCCGGCGCAGCGTCATTCTGACAAAGCGTAACGGGAGGAGGGACGTCAATGAACAAATCGAGGCTGCTTCTGCCGCTGCTTGCATGCTTGCTCGTGACGGGGTGTTGGAACCGCGTGGAGCTGAACGATATTGCGCTCATCTCGGCAACGGGCATCGACTGGAAGGATGGCAATTGGGTGCTGTCGTATCAGGTGGTTATCCCGCAGGCCATCTCCAGCCAAAGCGCTGCCGGCAACTCCGCGGCGGTAAACGTATTCTCAACAAAGGGCGAGAGCTTCCGCAGCGCCGTCAGCAAGGCCAGCCAAGAGACCTCGCGGCGTCTGTATTTCTCCCACACCCAGATCGTCATTATCGGGCAGGAGGCTGCGCGGAAAGGGCTGGGTCCGTTCCTGGATACGTATCTGCGCAACCATGATTCCCGCGAGACGGTAAGCGTCTACCTGTCCAAAGGCAGCGCGCGCAGAATGCTGGAGCAGCTTATTCCGCTCGAGAAAATTCCCGGCGCAGCTATCCAGCGCATGATTACCAACGAGGAACTGAACAGCTCGACCTTCCGCCAGATGACGGTGCATCAGGTGCTGCTCGATTTGCTCGGGACAACCCATGCTACCGGCCTGCCAGGCTTAACCGTCTCAGGCGCGAATGAGAGCGTGGAGCGTGCCGAGCAACTGACGCATACGAGTACGCCGAGCAAGGTGCGGTTGTCGGAGCTGGCGTTGATTGCAGGAGATAAGTTGGTCGGGTGGATTAATAACGAAGAGAGCCAAGGCGTGATGTGGCTCATTAACCATGTGAAAAAAACGACCATTCCATTTGCCTGCGATGAAGATGGAAATGGCCAGAAAAGCTCGTCCATTCGAATTACGCATGCCAAAACGGAACAGCACCCGCGGCAGTCAAACGGCAAATGGGTGATGCAGATCGAGGCGAGCGCCGTTGGGACGCTGATGGAGTACAATTGCGAGGGTGATTTGTCTAAGCCCAAGCAGGTCGAGAAGGTCGAGAAGCTTATCGCAAGCGAGATTTCTTCGATTATGGAGCAAGGCTGGAAGGCTGTTCGGAGACATAAAGCGGACGTGGTCGGATTCGGGAATGCCATCCATAAGAAGTACCCGAAGCAGTGGTCCCAAATCTCCGACAGCTGGCCGGAAATGCTGCCGGATACGGAAGTGAAGCTGTCCGTTAAGGTAAAGATCAACTCGACGGGCATGAGCGGAAGCGGATTTAAGAAGGAGCAGAAAAAAGGCAGCAAGTAAGCGGGAAGGAGACCGTATGCAGCAGATCGGAAAAAACCAGCTTTCGATATTGATTATTATCTTTTTGATCGGCAGCACCCCCTTGTTCGAGCTCGGAATTAAAGCCAAGCAAGACGCATGGCTCGCGATGACTGCTGCTGCGGTTGCCGGCCTGCTGCTTACGTTTATGTATGTGCGTATACAAAAACGCGCGCCGGAAGCGGAGCTTGCTGAGCTGTATACGATGCATTTCGGCCGCTGGATCGGCGGCTTTATCGGTGCCCTGCACGCGATTTGGTTTGCCTATGAGTCGATGCGCAATGTACGGGACGTAGGCGAGCTTACGATGATGGCGCTGCTAACCTTTACGCCGAAGTGGATCGTCATGCTGCTGATCATCAGTGCTGCGGCCTACACGGTCAGCAAGGGGCTGGAGGTATTCGTACGCGTGGTACAGCTGCTGTTCCCCATTGTAGTGCTTAGCTACGCGTTTCTCATTTTGCTGCTTTTTATTGCGAGGCTGCCCAAACTGATGCAGTTGCTGCCCATATTAGAGAATGGGATAGGGCCGGTCATGAAATCGGCATTTCCCGACCTGCTCTCCTTCCCGTTTGGACAGATGGTTATTTTTTTCGTTTTCTGGAAGCATGTGAGCGAGAAAAAAATAATCGGACGCGTATCCTACTGGGCTTATATTGGCGTTTCTGTCTTTCTGATTCTCATGAATGTGATCGTGCTGTGCGTACTTGGACCGGAGTTGGCCGCATTAAGTGCACTTCCGCTGCTGGAGGTCGTTCAGATGATTCGCCTTGCCAACATCCTTGAGCGGCTTGACGTCATCGTAACGCTGCTGCTGTTTATCGGTCTTTACGTGAAGATGACTGCCTTGTACATGGCAGCGGTTTTTACGTTGAAAGCCGTGACGGGCATAGCCTACCGTTTTTGTGTGCTGCCCGTTGGGCTTGTCATTTATGCGTCTTCGTTTCTGGAGACCAATAATACGTACCACCTATGGATCGGGCTTGATATTACGCTCAAGATCGTTCCGTTATTCCAGATCGTGCTGCCGCTGCTTATGCTTGTTGTAGGACTGAGGAAGAAATACAAGACTGCCGAATAAGCTTGCAACTGTCAAGAGTTTCTCACCGATAAGGAGGTTACGACATAATTTATGGAATGGTGAGCGGTTTACGACAGCTTGAGGGGGATACGCGTGAGCGATGCCGGCAGAAGCATAACAAGCATTATCCTTGTTACTTACAATAAGCTTGAATATACGAAGCAATGCGTGGAGAGTATTCGGCGCCATACGCAGCAGGGCTGCTATGAGCTGATTATCGTAGACAACGCATCGGCGGACGGCACGGTGGAATGGGCCAAAAGCGAAAGCGATATCATTCTCATTGAAAACAGCAGCAACGCTGGGTTTCCGAAGGGCTGCAATCAAGGCATGGCCGCAGCTTCGGGAGAGCTTCTCATGCTGCTTAATAACGATACGATTGTCACGCCGGGCTGGCTGGACGGCTTGAAGCGCTGCTTGCTTAGCGACGACCGGATTGGGGCGGTCAGTCCCGTTACGAACTCGGCTTCCTATTGGAGCACGATTCCGGTTACGTACCATACCATTGAAGAAATGGAGCTCTTCGCTTCCGCGCTGCATGCCATTCCGGACCGAATGAAATGGGAAGAACGCGTAAAGCTGGTTGGTTACTGCATGCTTATGCGGCGCGAGGCGACTGAGCGGGTCGGTCCGCTTGACGAATGCTTCGGCATCGGCAATTTCGAGGATGACGATTACGGTCTGCGGATGAGGCTTGCAGGATATAAGCTCATCCTGTGCGGCGATACCTTTATCCACCATTTTGGAAGTGTTTCCTTTGGCGCGGAGCCTGAGCTATACCTGAAAACCTTCGAGAATAACGCGAAGATTTTCGAGGCGAAGTGGGGCTTTCATCCGGGAGCGGCTACACATATCCGTATGGATTTCAGCACGGTGATTCAGCGGGAATCCCATGGCTTCCAGCGCGAGGAGTGCGCGATTCTGGAAATCGGCTGCGGCTGCGGAGCGACCGTTCTCCATTTGAAAAAGCAGTTCCCCGCTGCGGCCTGGTTCGGCGTGGAACGGAATGAGCTCGCGGCACGGGTAGCCGAGGGCTCGGGCATTACGGTATTCCGCTCGAGTAAGCCGGAGGATTGGATATTGCCGGAAAAGGGCTTGAGCGGAATCATAATCGGGGACGCGCATGCGTATGGGACGCCGCAGGCGATGAAGCGGCTAGCCTTGCTGCTCGCGCCTGGCGGCTGGATTGCGGGATGCTTTGCGAACCGTTTTTATTACGAGAACATCAGGCAATATTTAGATCCCGCGAACGTCAATGCCCAGCGCCAAGCAGCGATGCAGTATACGCTGCAGCAGGTTCATCAATTATTCGTGCAATCGGGCTTTGCTTACGTGAAGGTTACGCTTGCCGAGAACAAACCGGAGGATCAACAGGCCTTTATCGGGATGCTTGACCAACTGACGGGGGAAGCAATCTCGAATGAGCTGACTGCCGCGTATTTGCTCGTTTACGGCCGCATGGCGCATGATGCTCCGCAGGAGGAGACAGGCGATGAAGGGCAGGCGGGGGCACCCGCTCCGTCGGAGGACGCTTCTGCGGCGGACGGGAGATTGAAAGTGCCGGTGGATGAAAGCCTGGAATCGCCGGTAAAAAACAGCGCTTCCGCCGAAGGAGCAAGCCAGGATGAGATAAAGCCGGTCTTGCCTACGCGGGAGGAGGCCGGCGCATTGGCCGAGCAGAACGATGTGATGTTCACGGGCGAGCGCCTTGTCGTCAATCAAGCGGTGAAACAAGAGTACAGCAGCGTCTACCATGAGCATATGAGCCGCTATACGTTTGTCGGACCGCTTGTAAAGGGGCTGCGCGTGCTGGATGCCGCTTGCGGAGCGGGGTATGGCAGCGCGATGCTGAAGCAGGCCGGAGCGGCGGAGGTCGTTGGCGTCGACGTGGACCGCGCTTCGCTGGCGCTTGCGGAACGTGATTACGGCGGCAGCGGCGTATCGTTCGCCGAAGCGGACGTGCTGGCGCTGCCTTACGCGGATGGTTCCTTCGAGGCGGTTGTTTCCTTCGAGACAATCGAGCATGTTGCGGTAGGAGCGGACTGGATAAAGGAATCGGCGCGCGTGCTCAAAGACGGCGGCTTGTTTATCGTATCGACGCCGAACCGGACGGTTACGAATACGCCGATTTATTTTGAAGAGCTGCCCTTTAACCAGCATCACCGCTTCGAGTACCGTACGTCCGAGCTGATTGGGGAGCTCGTACAATATTATGCTATCGAGGCTGTATACGGCCAAAATATTTATGATGATTCCTTGTTTCCTACGATGCGTTGGCTGCGCGAAGCGCACGGTTTGGCACCTGGGCGGGCAGCTGTGTACAAACGGGAATGGAATCCGCATGAGCTGATTCCGCTGCATGAGCTGAAGAGCGCAGAGCCGATGTACGTCGTAGCGGTATGCAAAAAGAACAAATGCCCGCAGGACTGATTTTATGCTTTTCAAAAAAAACTAGCGGTATGGATAGGTTTTGCTATACAATTGAAAGTATTGACGTAACCGAATATGTTCCGGGGAGCTGGTTAGGCCGGCTGAGAGGGAATTATCTGTACAATTCCGACCCGTTAAACCTGATCTGGATAATGCCAGCGTAGGGACAGAAGCTCTGTTTGCCAGGCAGGCTGGATCGAGAAGATCGAGCATTGGCCATTTGCAAGCAGCTGCACAGCCGATTATATGGCGTCCTCCGGATTGGGAGGACGCTTTTTTTGATAGATAAGCATGTATATGTTTTCACAAATCAATGTGCTTATCTATCTCCGCGAAACGACTGCTTTGCCACGGAGGACGGCGACAGCCGTTTGCGCTTGACGCATAGGAAAGGATATGCGTTTGTTCATCCTTTCTCTATACGTTTCGCGGAAACGATGGCATCTATTGAAAGGAAGCCGTCAGGCGTTTCTTCTTATTGCCTAATGAATGGCGCAGCTAGGGCACCGGATACGGAAAGGGTTCGTCATGATTGGCAAATAGGAGCAATGAGAGGGGAACAAAGACATCATGATGTTGAAAAAGGCAGGCAGAATGTCGTGGAGAATGGCAGGCGCCATGCTCGTTATCGTAGTGGCGCTGGCGGGCTGCGGATCGAACGGAAACGCGCCGGCAGCAAGCGAGGAACCAAATGGGCAAGGCGGGGCGGCGGACAAGCCGCTGGAGAAGATACAGGTCGTTCTTGACTGGACGCCGAACACGAATCATACCGGACTATATGTCGCCAGAGATAAAGGCTTTTTCAAAGAACAGGGGCTTGATGTAGAAATTATCCAGCCCGGCCAAAGCGGAGCCGATCAAATGGTCGCGTCAGGCAGCGTGCAGTTCGGCGTGAGCTACCAAGAGTCCATTACGATGGCCCGGATCGCAGGCGTGCCGCTCGTGTCGCTCGCAGCGGTTATTCAGCACAATACTTCAGGCTTCGCATCGCCGCTTGCCAAGGGCATTGATTCGCCAGAGAAATTCGAAGGGAAAACCTACGGCGGCTGGGGAGCTCCCGTTGAGGAGGCTGTCATTCAGTCGCTTATGCAGGAGAAGGGCGCTGACGTGGGCAAGGTCAACATGATCAGCATCGGCGACAGCGATTTTTTCACGGCGGTCAAGCGCGATATTGATTTTGCCTGGATTTATTATGCATGGACAGGCGTAGAGGCAGAGCTTCGCGGCGAGAAAATCAACATGGTATATTTGACGGATTACAGCGACAAGCTGGATTATTATACGCCGGTGCTCTCGACGAGCGAAGCGATGATCAAGGATAAGCCGGATATTGTTAAAGCGTTCACGGCCGGTGCAGCGAAGGGGTACCAATTCGCGATTGACAATCCGGACGATGCAGCGGAGATTCTCATAAAAGCCGAGCCGGATTTGAACGCGGAGCTTGTGCGGGCAAGCCAGAAGTGGCTCAGTCCGAAATATCAGGATGATGCGCCGCGTTGGGGCGAGCAGAAGCTCAGCGTATGGGAAAACTACGCAAGCTGGATGCTCGAGCACAAGCTGCTGGAGAAGGAGCTTGAGGCGGACAAAGCTTTCACGAACGATTTTTTGCCGGAATAAAAGCAGGAGCTTGCAGGGAAGGCAGCGCATATAACGGTGACGACCATAAAGAGAAAGAAGGAATTCAGATGGCAAACGCACTCGTAAGCATTCAAATATTACCGACGACGCCAGGCGGGGAGAGTGTTATCCCTTACGTAGACCGGGCAATCGAGATCATTAAAGCGGCAGGCGTGCCGTACCGCGTTGCGCCGCTTGAGACGACCATGGAGGGCGAACTCGGCCATTTGCTGAGCGTGGTGCAGACGATGAGCGAAGCGATGGCGGAGATGGGCTGCCCTTCGGTCATTTCGCAGGTCAAAATCTATTATAATCCAGCAAACGGCGCTTCGATGGGAAGATTGCTGGAGAAATACCCCGATGGGCAATAAGAAGGGCGCATGGTCAAAAATAGGGCCGCCAGCCGCGCTTTTGACCGTGCTGCTGGCAGGCTGGCAGACCGCAGCGTGGTTGGAGCTGTTCGATCAATGGTTGATACCGTCCCCGGTATCGATCGTTAATGAAGCGATTCAGATATGGCCGAGGCTGATGGAGCATACGGAAGCGACCGTTCAGCTAACGCTCATCGGTTTCGTGGGAGGATCGGCGGTGGGCTTCGTGCTCGCCGCTTTGCTGCATGTAATTCCAGGCGTGCGGACGGCGGTCTATCCGCTGCTGGTTCTGTCGCAAAATATTCCCGTCATCGCGATCGCGCCGATTCTTACGATGCTGCTGGGCTATGGGCTGCTGCCGAAGGCGCTGCTGGTTACCATGGTTTGTTTCTTCCCCATTACGGTAGCGATGCTGGACGGACTCATGAATACGGATGCTCAGCTTCGCAATTACTTGCAGATGATCGGAATTCGCAGGCTGCAGCTGTTCTGGAAGCTGGAGCTTCCGCATGCTGTCGTGCATTTGTTTTCGGGATTGAAAATTGCAGCCTCTTACAGCGTATTAAGCGCGGTAGTTGCGGAATGGCTCGGCACCAACAAGGGACTAGGCGCTTTTATGCTCATTTCCTCCAAAGGCTTTATGCCGGATCGGGTATTCGCGGCCGTTTTTATTATCGTGGCGCTTAGCTTGACGCAGTTCGGGCTCGTCACGCTGGCAGAGCGGCTCGTTATTCGCTGGCGTCCGAAGAAAGAGGTGAGGTAGCTATGGGAAGGGAACGAGCAGCCTATCCCTCAGCTCTAGAGGTACAGGGAATTCGAAAGAGCTTTGGCAAGGGAGCAGCAAGCAAAGAGGTGCTTGCAGGCTTGTCGTTCTCGGTTGCGGACGGCGAGTTCGTCTCGATTATAGGACCGTCCGGAAGCGGGAAAACAACCTTGTTCCAAGTGATTGGCGGCTTGGAGCCTCCGTCAGAGGGCGAGGTTTGGATAGGAGGCAAGGCGACAACCGGCGAACGGGGACACATTTCCTATATGCCGCAGCAAGCCTCGCTGCTGCCTTGGGAAACCGTTGCCGCCAATATTGCGCTATCTCTCGTCATATCCGGCCTTGACGGCAAAGAAGCGAAAGCCAAAACGACGGAGTGGCTGGAGCGGATCGGGCTGCAGGAATATGCGCACGCCTATCCCCATGTTTTGTCCGGCGGCATGCAGCAGCGCGTGTCCTTTCTTCGGGCATTGCTGGCGCCTCAGCCATTAATGCTGCTGGATGAGCCGTTTGGCGCATTGGATGCGTTAACCCGTCTGCAGATGCAGCAGTGGCTGATGTCGATCTGGGAACAGAACCGCAGGTCCGTGCTGCTTGTGACCCACAGCATCGAGGAGGCATTGTTTCTATCTGACCGCATAGTCGTACTGTCGGCGACTCCCGCTGTGGTGCTAGAGGAATTCATCGTTCCCTTCGAGCGTCCGCGCGATGAAGCGATATGGTATGATCCGCGCTTCAATGAACTGAAGCAGCGCATTTATGGGCTGCTTCAAGAAAGTGCCGAGGGGAGAGATTAGGATGGCAAAGGATCGGGGCAATGTAAAGCTGACGGAGGAGTCCGGTGCAAAGGTATCCGCTGCGTGCATAGACGCTCATATTCATGTTGATCTGTATGCGGAGGAGGAGCGGAACGAATTGCTGGAGCAGGCTTTTGCGGACGGCGTGGAGGCCGTCGTTGCGGTTTCCATGCATCTGGCGTCCGCCAAGGTGAATCGTGAGCTTGCGAGGCAATATGCGGGCCGCGTATATCCGGCATACGGCTTTCATCCGGAGCAGCCGATACCTGAAGAGGAGGAAATGGACGAGCTTATCGGGTGGATTCGTTCATGCTCCGCTGCTGGTGAGCTGTTCGCGATCGGCGAGGTCGGGCTTCCGTATTACTCGCGCTTAGAAGCATTGCAATCGGGCGAAGGGGCTTTTGACGAGAAGCCGTATATGGTACTGCTGGAGAGGTTTGCCGAGCTGGCAGCGGAGCTGGACCTTCCGATCGTGCTGCATGCTGTGTATGAGGATGCTGCTAAGGCATGCGATATATTGGAGAAATATGGCGTTCGCAGAGCGCATTTCCATTGGTTCAAGGGCGACGCTGCGGTAATAAGCCGGATGGCCGCGAGCGGGTATATGGTTTCCGTCACGCCGGACGTTGCGTATGAGGAGGAAATCAGGCAGCTGGTGGCGCAATATCCGATCGAGCAGCTGATGGTCGAGACCGACGGACCTTGGCCGTTCGAAGGACCGTATGCAGGAAGCCAGACGAAGCCGGCAATGGCGGCTGATGCGGCTAAGCATATCGCGAGCATTAAGCAGCAGCCTCCTCAAGCTGTGGCTGAGCTTCTGCTTGCGAATACGCGCCGGTTCTATGGACTGCAGCAGTAGCCGCCTACGTACGAAGAGGATGCCATGTGGCCGATTCATTAAGGGAGAGCCCTTAGACGAATCGGCTTTTCTTTTTTGGATCGTACGCAAGGAGTCGAAAGGAAATGATCGGAAGATAGCGAACAAGAGTATACAGCGAATTCGCTTTCACTTTGAGGTATTTTATTTCAATTCAAGATGACGGGGGTCTGATTCTCATGATTAATGACGTTTTTGCGGCAGCAAGCAAGGGAGATACGGAACGATTGCGGGAGCTTCTGGAAAGGGATCCTTCATGGGCCAATACGGAAAACGCCGATGGCCTGACTCCGCTCGGCTTTGCTTCCCATTATGGGCATGCTGCTGCGGTACAGCTGCTGCTTGATTACGGCGCTGAGCTTGATGCGATATCCCATTCTAAAGTCAGCTATATCCCCTCCAATACCGCTTTGCACGCTTCAATCGCGGGTGAAAGAGAGCTTGCCGTAATCGAGTTGCTGCTCAGCCGCGGCGCTAAGACGAATATTGCCGATAGCAACGGCCATACAAGCCTGCATTCGGCTGCCTTCCATGACGATGGGGCTGCCATTATCCGTATGCTGCTTGAGCATGGGGCGGATATCCACGCGCAGGCCGAGGATGGAACGACGGCTTTGAGTTTAGCCAAAGCAAAAGGCAATCTCCATGCAGCGGCATATTTATTGGAGAACGGAGCGACAGCCTAAGGGCGTTGACGCTAAGAGCATGACTTTCATGCCAGATTGTCCATTGCGGCTTGCCTGTCCTGTGCATACAAAGATAAAGACAGGCAAGATCCAAAGCCGCTGCAAGCGGCAGAAGGGGGCCATGCAATGGCGCAGCTGACAAGAAAGGCATTTTTCGAGCTGCTTGCTCCGACAGTTATCCGGATCCGGCAGGAAGGCTCACCGATGTTCCCGTCCGTTCGATTGGCGCAAAATTTGCTGGAAACCGGCGGTGTCATCCATAAATGGTTCAATTTAGGCGGCATTAAGGTAGGCAGCGGTCAAACGAACGCTTATTGGCATGGTGAAGCAGTGGTGAAAGGGACTTGGGAGGTCGTTGACGGACGCAATGAAACGACGCGAGCCGCATTCCGGGCCTATAAGAGCGTATATCATTTCTACAAGGATTTGGATATGCTGCTGAATACGCCTAGGTATGAACGGGTTCGGAAGGCATTGACGCCTGAACGGCAAGCCGACATGCTCTTCGCCTGCGGCTATGCGACCGATCCATCGTATCCGTCGAAGCTGAAAGCAATCATCAATCAATACGGCTTGAAGAAGTATGACGCCGAAGGAACCAAGCAAGTGCCGAAGCCGGAGAAGCTTAAAGAGGCAGAAGTGATAACCTTGCTTTATAACGGCCTATTCCATTCAAGCGGTTACCTGCTCGGAGGCACGACCTGGGTGCCTGCCAGATTAGCAGGCGAAGCGCTGGGAGCCGAGATCGATTGGACCGGCACTCAGGTAACGGTGAACGGGGACCCATTGGAGTCTCTATTATCCGAAGCGACGGGGTATGTTCCTATTCGCGCTATGGCAGCAGCGCTTGGCCTTGCGGCCGCTTGGGATCCAGCTGCGCGAGTCATTCTGCTGAAATAAACGGAAGCGCGGCAAGCTGCTCCCGCGAAGGAATAAGAAACCGGCAATCGAGCCCTCGATTGCCGGTTTCTTATGATCCGTATAGGGACGAGCTATTTTCCTTTTCGCGAAGCGGCCCAAAAGGCGAGAATAATAAGGGGAATCAGAATGTACCAGGGTATCGTAATGGTGCCTCCAACAATAAATGCCAGCGACATCACGATGATGACGCCTAGAATAATGTACAGACAGCCTCTGCCGAATGTTTCCATTGAATCGCCTCCTAAAGCTTAGGCTTTGTATCGCAAAGCCTTCTTCGCATGCAGCCACTTCTTGAAAGTATATTCGACTATAACGTTTTTATGGGTTGAACGTTCCAAACGACAAGGAGGATTCCAATCTAAGGAAACAAAAAAATGGCCCGCATCGCTGCGGGCCGGTGTCCTAGATCTATATATCAACAGTGGGGTTGATGTCTTTAAGTATAAGAAACGAACCTTAACTTAACATTAAAAATGTTTGTCTGAATGTTGAATGATCGCTTCTCCCACGTTCTTATGTACGAAGCATTCGCTACCAGCCTGCCGCCATTGTTGAGATCGCCTTGCACATATTTCATATTGGTTAGCGATAGCAACATTGGAAAACCATCCGAATAAGCACTCATGATTATGTACGTAAATTAATGATGTTTTGACAGTTCTTGCTGCCTCGATAGCTTTTGTATAGTTAGGCTGCTGCCGTGAAACAATAATCCCGAACCAAAAATCAAATGAATAAGGGGTCGGGCAAATGAAGAAGTTTTGGACAGTGTTCTGTTTAGTTGCATGTTTAACGTTCGTGCTTGCAGTGCCTGCTTTCGCCGATAATGCTAAGTCAGGTACGATGGAGAACTACAATAATAAAGGAATGGGCAACTCCGTAACGGGCAATGAATTGCGTTCCGATGTCGAAAGAGGCGTGAACAGAACCACACGCGCACTCGATATGGATAACCGCACTAACATGAATGCGAACAATTACCGTACGAATGCAGTGGATAACGACAACGATTTCAACTGGAGCTGGCTGGGATTGTTGGGATTGATTGGACTTGCGGGCTTAAGAAACCGCGGTCGCGAACGCACATAACTGGTTTAGCAAACGAAGGAAAGCATGGAGCGGTCTCAAACGTTGATTGAAGAAGGCTGCTCCCGCGCGATACGCAGAATAGGCTTGGAAAATGACCTTCAGCTCCGCTTTTATAGTGGTGTTGAAGGTTATTTTGCGATTGTTATGGAATTGGCCAATTCGGGCTTGCTCCGAAAGTCAGTCATTTGACGATGGAATATTTCCTTTATTGTTAAGGCTGGACGGCAAGCTGCAATCAAAAAAAGCAATGCAGGGACAGTCATCTGCATCGCTTTTTTCATGGGTTTTTCCGCTTATATTTGATTGTGCGAGCTGCATCTTCAACAAGCAAACCCATTTTTTGAGTCAGTCCTCATCGTACTAATGCGTTTTCTCCGTAACATACCTTCCATGCTCAGGAACCGCAATTTCTTGGAACTTAGTGGTCAGCAGCTGCAGATTGTCTTTCAAAAGCTCGCCGAACATCGGCTCTCCATGCCCCGTAACCGCTAAATAAGGATCGAGCGCCGCGAGCCTTTTGACGGATTTCTCAGCCTGCACCCAGTCGGTCGTGAAATATTTGGGAGGGCCGCTAATTTCCTGCTCCTGTGTCAAAACCTTGTAAAGCGATTCCTGCTTTACCGTAACGAACGCATCTCCTGCCACTAAGGTGCCGTCTGCTTCACGGTACAGCGAGATATGTCCAGGCGTATGTCCAGGCGTATGAATATACTGCCAATCCGGCATGCCCGGGACGATGCCATGCTCAGGCAAAGCCTTTACCCGGTCATCAAGATTGATGCCGTCATGAGGAAATAAAGAGGATAGCTCAGCGATAAGCCCTCCATGAACGGATGGGTCGGCAGGCGGATAGTCAGATTTTCCAGTCAGGTAAGGAAGCTCCAGCTTATGCGCATAAACGGGAACTCCCCAGTGCTCAATCAATTCAATGATGGCGCCAACATGATCGAAATGGCCATGAGTCAAAATAATAGCATGAGGCGGGTTAGCAAACCGTTCCTCCGCTGCTTTTATAATTTTTTTGGCGGACCTAGGCATGCCTGCATCGACGAGCATCCATTTTCCTTGCTGGTCATTGGGGTCCCCGATAAAACAAATATTCACAATTTGGATAGGCAAACAGTAAATATCCGGCCGATAAGCAAGTCCTTCACCGCTAGCAAAGCTTGTCATCGGGATAAAGGAATGCTCGAACGTACTCTCCAACGTAAACCGCCTCCATCATGATCAATTCCTTTTTAAAATGTCCAATTGCCATGTGCTTATTCTCATTGCAAAACCTTCTATTGCCTGTCTGTGAGCGGCTGAGAATGAAAAAAACGTATTCGTACACATTAAGACCATTATTAATGGAGGAGACGAACATAATGAAATCGAACCAAATACCGAAATTTCCGCAGTCTCTTTGGATGGATTCCACGGATAAGCGATCTAGCTTTTCCGTACTTGATCATGATATAGAAGCGCATATTGCGGTTGTCGGCGGGGGCATCTCCGGCATTACAACGGCATATTTGCTCGCTCGGGAAGGATTTAAAGTCGTACTCGTAGAAGCGGGCAAGCTGCTTGGCGGCACAACGGCACATACGACAGCCAAAATAACGGCGCAGCATGATCTTATCTACGATGAGCTAATAGGAAAAGAAGGCTTGGAAAAAGCTCAATTATATTACAGGGCAAATGCTGAAGCGCTGCAATTTATAAAGCGCACGATTGAAAAAGAGAACATCAATTGCGGTTTCTCTGCACAGGAGGCGTATGTCTACGCGGAGTCAGACGCATACATAAAGAAGCTGGAAATGGAGATGTCCGCTTATTCACGTCTAGGCATATCTGGCGCATACGTCGACCGTATTCCCCTGCAGGTTCCAGCTAAAGCAGCGGTGATCATGCATGAGCAAGCGCAATTTCATCCATTGCAATATTTATCTTTCCTTATAAATCAGTTTGTGGAGCTGGGCGGCATCGTGTATGAGAGCACGACAGGGGTGGACGTAGAGGCGGGATCTGCGCCGGAAGTCATAACAAGCCAAGGGCATCGAATCAAATGTAAGCATGTCGTTTCCTGCACCCATTTCCCATTCTATGACGGTCACGGGTTTTATTTCTCCAGAATGCATGCAGACCGTTCCTATGTGCTTGGCATCCGCGTAGCGGATCATGTGGAAGGAGGCATGTATCTAAGTGCAGGCGATCCGAAACGCTCGATGCGATGCGCGGAATCGGTAGAGCATGGCAAGCTGCTTTTACTTGGCGGGCAGAGCCACAAAACCGGGCAAGGGGTATGCACGATCAATCATTATGAGGAATTGAAGCGGTACGCCGAGAATTACTTTCAAATCGAGGATATCGTATATCGATGGTCGGCACAGGATTTGGCAACAGGGGATCAAATACCGTTTATTGGACGTATCACGGCCGCCTCGCCTAATGTTTACATCGCAACAGGCTATCGAAAATGGGGAATGACGAACGGGACGGCTGCGGCTTTGCTTATTCGAGATTTGATCCTAAATAAAGAAAATGACTACGAAGGTTTATATGCCCCCTCACGCACCATGTCCGCTGGGACGATTAAAAATCTGATTGTGGATAATATGGACGTAGCGAAGCATCTGATTGCCGGAAAGCTTGAAATGGTCAACAAGCGCCCTGAGGATCTGGCACTGGATGAAGGCAGCGTCGTGAGGCTACACGGCAAACGGGCGGGAGCCTACAAGGACAGCGAAGGCAAGCTATATCTTGTTGATACGACATGTACCCATATGGGCTGCGAGGTGGAGTGGAATAATGGGGATCGAACTTGGGATTGCCCATGCCATGGTTCAAGATTTTCGGTAAGCGGCGATGTGATTGAAGGACCTGCAGAAGAACCGTTATTGGTGCTGCGCAGCTGAAGCTTAAATGATCGGTGCATCGAAAACAAGAAAGGAGCGCAGCTGTGAAAAAAAGGTGGGATTTAGCAGCCTTAGCATCGATTCCGTTAATTATGACGCTCGCTAACTCCATGTTAATACCCGTGCTTCCTTTATTGCAGAAGAAGCTTCATATCTCTGCCGTTCAGTCGAGCCTAATCATTACGGTGTATGCGGCGATATCGATTGTGTTTATCCCCATTGCAGGTTATTTGTCAGATCGGTACGGCAGGAAAATAATTATTGTAATCGGATTGTCGATTGCGGCCTTTGGCGGCTTGATAGCGGGCTTGGCTGCATGGTTGATGGATTCGCATGTGTACGCCGTCATATTGGCAGGCCGGTTCATACAAGGAATTGGGGCTGCTGGCGCTTTCCCCATTGTCATTCCGTTAGTAGGCGATATGTTCGACAAAGAGGAGGAGGTCAGCAGCGGCCTTGGAATGATTGAAACCTCCAATACATTCGGGAAAGTGCTCAGCCCGGTAGTGGGAGCAGCGCTTGCGCTCATCGTATGGTTTTTGCCGCTGGCGATCATACCGGTTCTTTCCCTCATCGCGATCGTCGCTGTCCTTTTTCTGGTGAAGGTTCCGAATAAGAAGAAGAAGAAGAACGAAGGGGTTGGATTAAAGAAGTTCTGGGCTTCCATCCAAGCAATCTTTGGTGAAAACGGTCACTGGCTGTATGCGATATTCGCAATTGGGTGCATCGGGATGTTAATCATGTTCGGGTTTCTGTACAATTTGTCGTCGGTTATCGAGGAAAGCTACCATATTGAAGGGATCATCAAGGGGCTGCTGCTTGCCATTCCTCTAAGCGCCATTTGCCTGGCCTCTTTTTTAACGGGAAAGTATGTCGGGGAAAACAAAAACAAGATGAAATGGTTAATCGTGATCGGAACGGCATTATTGGCGGTTATGATGCTCCTTTGCGGACTAATCAATAAGCAGGGTTTATTTTTTCTTGTGCTATTTATGTTTGTAAGCGGCGCTGGCATAGGGCTGTTTTTGCCTAGCCTCGATGCGCTTATAACGGAAGGAATAGAGAAGAAGCAGAGAGGAACCATTACCTCGCTTTACAGCAGCGCAAGGTTTATCGGGGTAGCCGCGGGTCCCTTATTGGCTTCCTTGTTGTTAGGAAATAAGGAGATGATGTTTTATTTGTTTACCGGATTAGCATTGCTATGTACGGGATTGGCGCTATTTGCGATTAAACCGGACAAAGAGCAGACGGGTGCATGAGCGGTTGGATGGGCTGGACGCAAATACCCCTCGTTCTCTTTAGGAGAGAGTACGAGGGGTATTTGCGTTTAGGAATACTATGAGCTGCAGGCTATGCCGTCCTTATCGCGATCAAGCTTATAGCTGTAGCCAGGCTCTCCTTCATGCAGAGGTGCCGCGCCTGCCGCTTTGACTGCTGCGCAATTGGCATAAAAGACGGTCTCCTCCTCGGCAGGCTGCGTGGCTTGCTCTGCTGCCCCGTTGATTAGGAATAAGACGCGCGTTCCGTCCTTTAAATCGGCTAATTGGTTCCCGATCCATGAGCCCGCGCCGCGGTTGTCTTTGGGTGAAACATAGGCGATATCCGCACCGGCGCCGCCCTCCTTGCACATGGCCATTGGCCATTCATCCCTGTCAAAGCCTTTCTTCGTCGGAATGCCTTGCAGCGAAGCGTCGCGGTTAGCCTCGGCGCCTTCTCTGTCAATGGTGCAGACAGCAGAAGCCCCGCCCTTGATTGCCGCCGTGATATGCGCAATCGTCTCGGGGTAGCGGTCGGTCGGCAGTTGGATTGTTTCGTCATAGTCGGTACTGGAGGCTGACGTATCAGGGCCAGTGACCGTTAGGAGGTTTCCGCAGCCGGAGAGAATGAACGATAAAAGAAGCAGTGCGGCTAAGATGGCTTTCATGATGTATCTCCATTTCTAGTTGTTTGTTTCCATCATACACCAGCACTTGGGACTTCGGATAGAATAGAAAACGGCATTAAGGCTTGAAAAACAAAAAAAGATCCCTGTGACAGGATCTTTTCTGTGCGTGATAAAGGGGAGAGGCATGCAGTGTAAGTGGATGAAGGGCAAATCGAGCAGGGACTATTAGTAGCCCTTGCCGTATCCTCCGAAAACACCACAACTACAAGCGATAATGACAAGCAGAATGAAAAGGACCAGGATAGTACCAGTGTTATTGAAAGCACCGCCAACATAACCGGACATGTTCATTGCACCTCCTTCGTGTTGAGTACTCTGTAAGTTATGCATGAATCGACGCCAATGATTGGGTGTTTGTTACTGCGGCGAATAATCCGTGTCATGAGCCTAGAGGAGCTTTTGAAGTGGCGGCTTGACGATCCTGCATGCTGAAGCGGGCGTGCTTCCATGCCATCCAACGCCTTTATGGTTGCGCGCGTTCGAAATCTTCCGGTGTCATGTCTTTCCATTCATCCGACCGATAAGCTTTGCCGTTATACCTTACATAGTAAAGCATGTTCAGGTCTTTCATTTCTTGTTTCAAAGCTTTTTTATCAAATGGCCCGAATCCGAAAATGTCAATTAGATCCTCTTTCAAAAGATCGATGATCTCATCGGGTATCGCAGCATTGCTGTTGTCAATGAGTTCTGCGCCGGTAAACTCCAAGCTCATAATAATCTTGAATCCGGAGCTGACCGTACCTTTAATCAGTAATGATGAATTGCTTTTTGGATTTGGTTTAATATTTTCAAAAAATATCGAACATTCAACGCCTTCTGGAATCACGGGAACACCTCATCATCAATTTTAACAGCAGAAAATAGTTTCCTTCCTATTGTACACCTTATTCTTTCATTTCTCTCTTATTTGAACCAATTAGGTAGCTTGTCCGAGCAAATGGAAGGAATCGATAAAAAAATAAATAAAACAGTTGAATCAAGAACGTATGTTTGGTGTATAATAAGAACAAACATTCGCATTGGAGTGATCGCCATGATCGAACAATGTATCGGCCAGACCGTACAAATTATTTATAACGACCGCAAGCGCAACATATCCATACGCGTCATTCAGGTGCTGTCGGTCCGAAACGGCAAAGTAAGAGCGTTCTGCACATCTGCCAACGGACCGCGCGTATTTAACGCAGACAGTATTATTGATGTGGAGTTGGTAAAGCAGCATGCTTGAAGATGTGACACGCAAGGTTTTAACCGTGCTTTGGAATGTGTATCGGGACGATCCTTCCTTCATAGATGTCGGCTACATCAGCCAGCGGGCGCAGCGCACGGAGCAGCAGGTGAAAACCGCCATCAACGAGCTGGTCAAAGAGGGCTTTGTCTTCTGGGACCGCAAGGCGAACTTGTTTAAGGTGCTTTATAGCAGGGAGGGATTGAAGCCGAGATGAGGCCCTTGGAATATCCAATGGCTGACTCCAATGAATATATAGACGCAAGCCCCTGACCTTGTATGGTCTGGGGCGTTGTGTATTGTATTTCCTGAAGTTTTTTTGTATTGGTTAACGATCGAATTTGTGCATTATTAGATTAGATAGAGCATCTGAGCGGCATTATGCGTGTCCTACAATCCTTGCCGAATAAGGCTTCAAACTGAAAAGACATCCCTTTCGGAGCTACGTTACACGGGAAAGGAGAATAAGCTAATGTAGCGCAAATCTCAGTGTCACGTCATACTTAGGTTATTAGATCTTGTTTCTAGTATTAAGTTAGTAAATAGGCACGTATAAGCGATTTCGATGGATAGATGGGGACTCATTAGCTGAACTTTGCAGACTTCTCTATTGCACGCAGACCATCATTTTAACGATGAAAGATTAGTGAGTATAAGAGTATGTAAGAGTGCTTGTAGTAACAAGCACTCAATAAGCTTAGCAGTGAGGTTTCTTTGTCCAATGCTTTTTACCGATAATCAGAACTTTTTGACCTGGTTTTACAAAAATAACTTTGACATGTTGCTTTTTGGCATAATAGAGTCCCATTTAAATCATCTCCTTTTGTTAAGTTAATCTAGTATATTCATAGATTACTAGATTTGAATGGGTGTTTTTGATATTACGAAAGAAATAGGTGTGTGGCAAGGTGGAAAAGACAGCGGTCCTCTGTAAGCACCTATAGGTGCTTACAGGCAGCAAACAGGAATTACTTGGGTGCTGTTAGACATATATGTGCTTATCGCAGCCGCTAGACTTCACGCACACGCTGAGCTTCCTTTATAAGTATCTATAGGTGCTTACAGGCAGCAAACAAGGGTTACTAGGGTGCTGTTAGAGCAAATATGTGCTTATCGCGGCTAAGCACCTATAGGTGCTTACAGGCAGGAATGGATTGTCAACAGTAAATCAGACAACCTTTTTAAGGGCTTCTTGGCGATACTGAACAGGCGTCAAATAGCCTAATGTCCCATGTATGCGATGCTTGTTGAACCAATTAACGTAATCGTATAATTCGAGCTCCAGATGACGAAGACTCTGGAAGTTCATCTGGTTCACGAACTCTGTTTTCATGATTTTGTAGGTGGCTTCTGCTACAGCATTGTCGTATGGACAGCCTTTCGCACTTAGAGACCGACCGATTTCAAACGTCCCCAGAAGCTCGTCTATCTTTTGATTTTTAAACTCGCTGCCGCGGTCCGTATGAAACCACTGAATCTGACGTAAATCGCCTTGGACGCTCGAAAAGGCACGAGAAATCAGAGCAGCGTCTTTATTCGGACCTGTACTGTGGCCAATGATCTCTCGATTGAACAAGTCGAGCAGCACACATATGTAATGCCAACGGTTCTGAACCTTCACATAAGTCAGATCGCTGACAACGAAGCGCTTTGCTTCCTCCTGCTCGAACTCACGGTCCAGAACATTCCCTGTCGTTGCTTCATTAGAAGCGGTTTTATGGGTCTTATATTGAGCCACAGTGTAGGTGGAAACTAGCCCTTGATCTTTCATAATCCGACCAATTCTACGTCTGGAAACGACAAACCCGCGTTCCTGGAGCTTAACCTTGATCTTTCGTGTACCGTAAGCTTTTCGATTGTTGTGGAATATCTCTACAATCGCTTCAGTTATATCGTCTTCATTCGGTTGTTCATTCGCGTCATAGTAGAACGTACTTCTTACGATTTGCAGGACGTCGCACATTGCTGATACCGAGTATTTATCACGGTTGTTCTGGATGATAGCTACTTTCGTCCCATGATCAGCGCAGCTTGCTTTAAAATATCTACCTCCATTTTCAGACGCTGATTCTCTTTTCGTAATGCGATCAACTCGTTTTCTTCTTACGATCGATTGTCCTTCTCCTTGAAGGAGCCCGTTGTCTGAGCTTGTTTTATCCAGCGGTCTAAAGCAGAGGCTGTGAGGTCATATTCTTCCACAATCGCCGCTCTGGATTTCCCATTTCTATAGAGCTCCACCAATTGTTTTTTGAATGCTGGGGTAAAGGTACGCCGTTCTTGTTTTGGCATTGTAGAGTTCCACTCCTTCATGATGATAGGTTTATTCTACAAGCCCTTATTTTTTCTGTCCAACTAAGTGTAGACGATCCACTCACTGTCCCATACTAGAGAAGTGCACAAGATCTGCTAACAAGCAAAAGATTGTCACGAGGCAAATCTGGGAGGACAGTAAGAGCAAGTGCAATTAAACCGCCTGAGTAAATCAGGTAAGAGATTGTACCGGAAACCATTGAGCGAAGCTTCGCGGATGCTAAACAGCTCCATGGGTTTCGCTATTGCCGTTTGCGGGGGTTAAACAACGTAATGGTACAGGCGTTGATGACCGCAGCGGTACAGAACATGAAAAAGATTGCCCTCCACTTGGAACGGAGGGCATGAGGGGGTGAAACCACCCTTTCATGCTTTACAAAAAGGAGCAGAAACACAAAGAGAAACCCACCGTTCTGAAAAAACGGTGGGTTTCTCTACAACCTGATGAGTTACTCAAGTAACTCTTATTTTTATATACAGCATAACATTAAATTTGAGGGTTACATGAAGTGTAGACTTAATGCCAAGGCTATAAACTGAAAATTTGAAGGTTGAATAATTTTGAAGCAGCGTAAGGTGTTCGAAATTTCAAGAAATGTTTAAGAAAAATATTCTTAAAAAACTGTACCACAAATTTTTCGAATATCCAACAATCCTATGGGAACGGTGTTTTGTTGAACCTTTTTTACAATTATTACAATATATATTTGCGGGCGCAAATGTAGGTTCGGAAAATACAAACAACGTTTTCGTTCTTGAAAATGGTTTATAATGGTATAGTTGTTTTTTTAGGTAGTTATTTAACTGTTATATTGTGAAAAAAGATTCTGGTAGGAGGAATTCGATAAGATGTACAAGAAAATCACATTAACTTTAAATTTATTACACCTATTTAAATCCAAATAATACAAAAGGTGAGTTATTTTTTGAAGAAAAATATATTTAAAACATGGAAATTAATGTTGATTAGTTCGTTGGTCTTTAGTTCGTTTGCAGTATCTGCTTCAGCAAATAATACTCAAGGATCTGTAGCTATTTCAGTAGATAATGCTCAAGTAACTGTAGCGACTTCAAACGTAATAGATGTTTATGATATAGTTCCGAAAGAGTACTTTTCTGAAAATGCTGGAAAGTTCAATTCTTTACAAGAGTTAAAAGAGTCAACGGGATTTAGTAGCAAACCAGCTTCGTCTGATGAAAATAGTACTTTTATAGAGGTAGATTCGATAGATGAATATGCGGCTCTATTATCTTACTTTAACGATAAGGCTCTAAATGTAACAGAAGAATCTGCTACAAGTACGAATCAAACAACTTCGGTTGTTCAACCAATGAGGTCAATTAGTGCTCAAAGTGACTATGATTACTATACAACAACGCATTCAAAAACTTGGAATGATAATGGTCTTTCTTGGATGAAAGCGTTTGTTACTGCACAATACTATTACTCTACTAATAAAATTATGGGTACTCCTACAACTAGTAGTGGATTATATGGGTTCCATCCTGGGAATTCTTGGTCCCATTCTGTTGGGGGCTCATCAGCAAGAGTAAACACTGCTAGAACTGGTGGTGATGCTACAATTACAGGAGATCTAACTCTTTTCATTATTATAGATGGTTATGGTGATATTTTTACAAAGTCCCTTACAGTCTATATGACATATTAATATGTATATGAGAGGAGCAACTCAGTTTGAGTTACTCCTCTCTCTGTTGTTTCATTTCCTCTTATGATATATTAAGATACTTGTAAGATATTAATTTGGAAAGTACAGAAATTTCCACAAAAAGTGAGGTGGTAATAACATGGACCAAAACAAAAATATCTCTAAGAAACGTTCTAAAACTAAAGTATTAATATGGGCGGTAGTTGTAGTTTTACTGATCTTTATAGCTATTGGTGTCGTACAATTTATTACAGCTTCTTCTTCAACTTAACATGTAAAATATACGTTTTTTGTGGTTTTAGATCAACAAAGGATTTAAATCACCACATTATCGTTCATTATAGTTAAATATGTAAGTGTAATTACGTGTACAAGAATAAGAACATATATAGGGTGCAGTAATGATAAGGAGTTAATTACTCTCTATTATAACTGCGCTTTTTTATTATTAACTCAACTTTTGCAGCTTGAATTACCGAACAAACCCTTGATGTACAAGGACAAATCAGCGATCCACTGCTGGAGTTGACACAATACGTTGTGTTTGCTAACCTTGCTCGTTGCTCCAGCCAAGTTTAAGAATAGCGCCATTAGTTGCCCAAGCGCAGTCTGGTAGTCTGAATCACGAACTTCATCCGCATACAAGAAAAACAACCTACCAAGCGAACGTGTTTCTCCAGTTTGCCGGCGCTCAAACTCGATCACCAAGTAGCGACTACACACGACGGTCGTATGGCTGATTAGCATATCAAAGGAACGGTCTTGAAACTCAGTTCCTCATTTTAAATAGCTTTTGGTTACTTTGAAGAACGTTTCAATGCTCCATCGCATGCCATAAATGCGGACAATTTCGTTCGGCTCTAAAGCAAGATCTGTGCTAATGATGGCTAACCATTCGCGCCGCTTATTGCGGTTTTGAACGAAGACGAATTTAACTAGCATGCTACAAGAAGACTGGACAATGACAAAACTCCAAATTGACGTTTGCTTGTTCTTAGGCAAACTTCTGTAAAGTTCACTTAGTGTCAGTCGTTGTCCTTCGTACATGTAACGTTGCTTCATTTCCTTGACCATGCCTATCGTATCGAGCCCTTCAGTTGCGAGTCCTCGAATGAGCGGCATCTGAGTAAACCAGCTGTCCATCAGTACGTAATCCGCATGAAAACCAGCCTTCAGCGCATATGTAATTAAGCCAAGGGCAGTATCAGGTTTACGCATAAGCGCCTCAATACGACGCTTGTATCCGAGACAACGTTTCGTAATCGTTGTCGTCATCTCCGTTAGACGATTCATAAGTTTGGCAGACGAGAGCATGACAAAGTCACTGGGGGCAAAGCTGAAGCCGTCCAAAATGAACATTTTTACACGCTTGGCTGACGTAAGCGCGGTAAACTGCCGAACCACTGTTAGAATGAGCGAATGAAGAAAAGCTCGCCATGCAAAGCCTGGATGATACAAGAAACGGTAGACCACATTTTTACCTGGCAATGAAGCGCCGCGGCTGCTGTCCAGCAGTCGGAACCAATTCTTTCCCTCAAACAAAAGCGAGAAAAGCAATTGAAAGACAGCAAGCGTAGAAAGACCAAAAGACTTTCGAATGCTAGCCTGACGTAGTAGAATACCGATTTTTAAAGTATGAAAACAGTTGAAAACCAAGACTGGTCAGACAGGAACGATGGTTTAGCATAGATTTACACACCTTTCTTTGTTTGCATGGTTGCTAGTCACTTCCATGATACCAAACGCAGAAGGTATTTTTTTCAATTTAAGGAAAAAACAGGTTCACTTTTTACAGCCGCAAGGTTTTCAGCCTAATTTGTAGCTGCGAAAGTTGAGTTACTTAGATAGCATAATGTTGTTGAATGTAAGGTTTCACTTGTGTGAAAAATGTGTAAAAAAATTCGAAAACTATCGTATTCAAACGTATTCTCGAAGATTGAAATTAATAAAAAAACCCGCAAATCCCTCATGTATTAAGGGTTTTGCGGCGAGTTTAAAATGATCTAGTTTGATCTTAATGGCGTCCCGGAAGGGATTCCAACTATGGAACTTGAAATAGAAGATCAAATATTTATCTTTTACGCATTTTGAATTTGGGCGACAAATGGGCGACAACTTTATGATTGATTGTGTGGAAGAATTGAAAATACCTTTAAGTATAAGGCTTTAAACAAAAAATCGGGCGCCCCTTTCGGAGCGCCCTTTTCATGGGAGAGGAGAAACCGGACGAAGAGCTTATGGGGAAACGTAAGTCTTCTCCGCGGTTGTCTACGACATCTTGCGACGCCGATAAAGTTATTTTGTCCCTTTATTAGCTAAATATACATGCGGACGCCAAAAAAATAATTCTAAACGTTTTACGGACGAGAAAGAATCATTTTTTACATCTGCGTGCGCTTTATTAAGAAAGGGATTCTATGGTACGATAGGCGGGAATGAGATAGAAGGGGGCAATTGCAGTGAGAGTCATTGCGGGCGAGGCCAAAGGCCGCACGCTTAAGGCTGTGCCTGGCAAGAATACGAGACCGACTACGGATAAGGTGAAAGAAGCTATTTTTAGCATGATTGGGCCTTATTTCGATGGCGGAATGGCGCTGGATCTGTTCGCGGGAACGGGCGGCTTAGGTATTGAGGCTTGGAGCAGAGGCGTAGCACATACAGTATTTGTTGACCGAGAGAAAACAAGCGTCGATATTATTCGTCAGAATGCCGAGACGGCGAAGATGGGAAGCGCTGCTGAAATTTATAGGAATGATGCGGAGCGCGCATTGAAAGCGCTAGCGAAGCGGGGACAGAAGTTCCGGCTTGTTTTTCTTGACCCGCCATACAAAATGGTAACGATGGACAGCTTGATGTCGGATCTTGCAGCAAATGATCTCCTCGAGCCAGAGGCTATTATTGTCGTGGAGCATGATGCGTCTCACCAGTACCCGGAGCAGTTGGGGCAATTCGAGCAATTCAAGCACGCGAAGTATGGGGATACTGCGGTTTCCATCTATCAATACAACAGCTTAGATAGCCAAGACGGAAGTGAGGCCGATGTTCATGAATAAAATAGAGCGAGTAGCCGTATATCCTGGTACCTTCGATCCGGTCACATACGGTCATTTGGATATTATTCGCAGATCAGCGAAGCAATTTGACCGACTTATCGTTGCCATCTTAAATAATTCAAGCAAAAATCCGCTGTTTAGCGTAGAGGAGCGCAAGGCGCTTCTGACTGAGGTAACGAGCGATATTCCCAATGTGGAGATTGACAGCTTTCGCGATTTGCTTGTCCGGTTCATGAAATCACGTCAAGCGAATGTCATTATCCGAGGGATACGTTCAGTAACGGATTTTGAATACGAGCTGCAGCTTGCATCAACGAACCATTTGTTGGACGCTGAGATCGATACGATGTTTATGATGACAAATCCGAAATACTCTTACTTAAGTTCCAGCATCGTAAAAGAAATCGCGCAATTCCATGGTGCCGTGCATGAGCTTGTGCCGCCCGTCGTGGAGCAGCAACTGCGCATCAAGTATAAACCCCAAAGCTAGCTTTAGCGTTAACAAGGGATGATTCTATTATTCGCGCTACGCTGACCGATTTGGTTTTCGATAGGGAAGCAAAATCATAGAAACAAATAGACCAAATAAGGCAAGAAGCAGGCAAGCCGAGAGTGATAACGGCCATAATAGCGGCAGATCACTTGCTTTTAATGCGACGGCAACCGCTTGGTCAGGCATGAGAGTCTCGGCGGAAGTAAAGGCAGGCAGGTCATTCGGAGCCAGCCATAAGCCGAGCAGCGAAGTAATCGGCTTCCACAAGAGCAGCATGAATAATGAGGCAAGCAAGGCGTGAGCGGCACGCCATGCAATGAACGGCAGCAGCTTGAGGTCGGTCCCTGTGATCGAATAGCCTGCCTGCAGAATGCCGCTGAGCCCACTCCATGCGAGTACGGCGGCAATTGCGGCAGCGTTACCGATTGCCCCCGCTCCGGAGGATTGCCAGATAGCGGCTGAATAAGCACCCAAATGCCCTTCGAAGAAGGCTTGGCTGATGAAGTTAAGTCCTGTTTTAGCGAACAGCGGGGAGAGCAGCGGCTCTGTTAACTTGGCTAGAACGGCAGCGAAGATCATGAAACCGCCAATCATCATCAGCTTTTGAACACTGGCCGATACGGAATCGCCAAGCGCCTTGCCGAAGCTCCGTCCATCTTGATCCCTCCCAAGCCGGAAGGCGTCCGCAGCGCGTTGCAGCAGGCTTCCGTCTCTCTCCAATAAGTGACCGCTATGAACAGGCTCTTTACGCTGGAAGATCGTTGCGCCAAGCATAACGCAAAGCGCGGAGATCCATACGGCTGAAGCGATCATGACGCCTACGATCGGTTTGTGAAGGAAGCCGGCTCCGATGACGACGAGCATAAACAAAGGATTCGGCATATGGGCTAAGGCGAGCAGCTGCTGGCCCTGTTTTTTTGTGACGAGGTTTCTTTTGCGCAGAGAGGATGCTGCTTCGGCACCGGCGGGATAACCTCCCAACCAGCCTAGGACGATCGCGTGGGATGCTTCTCCCGGAAGCTTGAACAGTCGGTTCATTACGGGCTGCAGCAGCGAGCTTATGGCATGTGCGAGGCCGAATGCAGAGATGAGCTCGAACAAAATGAGAAACGGCAGCAAGCCCGGGAATACGATGTTCCACCATACGGTGAGTCCCTGCAAGGAGGACTGAAAGGAAGCATCAGGCTGCAGGATAATGGCACTGACAAGCAGAATGGACAGAAATGCTAGCATAACCGTTTTGGCCAATGCGACACAACTCCTTTATTTGAATGGGGAAATGTACGTTTGGATAGGACAATCCTATACGTTCATTAGTACGCATGTTTGTCCAGCGATAGACCAGCAGCAGCGTTTTGTCCGGAGGTTTAATAAAGAAGAAAGCAAGCGAGCATAGAGAAAGCAAGAGGATCGGAGAGCAGCGGATGCAAAAGAAACGGTCGGATTGGCGCAGAATAACCATGAGCGCAGCAGCCGCTGCAGTATTGATGTGGGTCATGCTTTATGCGCCTACGCCATATGTCGTTTATGAGCCGGGAATCGCGGTTTCGGTTAAGCCTATGATCTCGATCGAGGCTGGAGACAAGCCGGGGAATGGAGATTTCCTGCTCACAGCCGTGAAACTGACAGAGCCTAATTTTCTAAGAACGATTGCGTCGATGTGGGATGCGAACAAGGATGTCCACCTAAGGCGTGATGTGTTTCGTGGATATACGCAGGAGCAGTTTGCGGTGAGGCAGCAGGTCATCATGCAGGATTCGCAAAATAATGCAATAGAAGCAGCGTATCACTATGCGGATTTGCCATATTCGACCAAAGCAGATGGACTGCTTGTCGCGGATATCCTAATCGGAGGCGACACTGCTCGAAGCGGGTTCAAGACGGGAGATTTGCTGCGTGGCCTTCATGGGAGCGCACCGGCAGAAACGGCAGAACAGTTGCTGGCTTCGATTCAAAGCTTAAATAAAACGGGCGTTGTTTCGTTCGACTTGGATCGAGAGGGCCAGCGCATGCAAGTTAGCTTCCCAGGGGAAAGCTTTAGTGAAAAGATGACGAATGAGCAGCTCCTTGACGTAATTGGGATAAAAAGCTTGACGGAGCTTCGCAGCCTTGAGCCGGATGATCCTGAGAACAGAATGACGATTGCGGCAGGCGAGATCGGAGGTCCGTCAGCGGGCTTGGTTTTTGCGCTGCAAGCTTTGGAGTTATTGACGGAAGGCGACCTCTCCGGCGGAAGCCGGATCGCAGCAACGGGAACCATCACGGTTGACGGCAAGGTCGGAGCGATCGGCGGCATCAAACAGAAGATTGTTATCGCCAGCGAGAAAGGCGCTCAGCTGTTTCTCGTACCGGCTGGCAATTTCAATGAGGCCGAGGCTAAAGCAAAGGAGCTGGGCACTACAATGCAAATTGCCAGCGTGAGCACGCTTCAGGAAGCTGTCCAGCTGATTCTTAAATCAAGTTCGAACCGGCAGTAACAGGCCTTTCGGTGAAATCACGGAACATGGCTGCAGCAGAGGCATGGCCGGGCACGCCAAGCATATATACGCCGCTTGCTTGAGTGTCCAGCTCCAAGTATCGGTAATGCTGCGGCGCCCGCGCGGCACTGTGCAGTACGGGAAGCTTGGCTGAATTTCGCATCCGGCGCAATAAAAGCTTGCCTTTTTCGGAGAAACCGAGCACTCTTATATATTCAACACCAGAAGCGAGCTTGTCCGCTGTGAAATCCTGCTTGCGATGTCCGAGCAGGATCGCGAGGAGTGAACGCTGCAGCTTCGTTCGCGTGTAGCGCTTGGTTTTCAAAGCACTCAGCAGGTCGTCGAAGCTTCTTGAAGGAAGAGTAGGCAACACGCCGCGGATCCGGTACTCTAAGCCCTCGGTTATTTCGTGGAGATCCGCGAGATCTTGAGGAGTACGGGTTATAATGGCTTGGAGCAAAGCATTCGTGAAGGGCTCCCAGCTGATCGGACAGCGTCCGGCCGACCATTCCTGCTGAAGAATGGTCAATGTCGATTCAGGAACATAGGCGCGCACATCCTCCAGTGATTGTTGCTCGATAAGAAGCTTGCGGATGGCGGTTGCGCTTGCGATTTGGCTGTCTGTTGGCGTGGCTTGATTGTATTGCGCCTTTTCGCGGGCAATGGTGAACGGCTCCATTTTTGCTTGCAATCGGTTCCGAGCAAGCAGATAATGAAGTCCTAGCGTATGGTTTGGAAGCGCGAAAGGGAAGGCTGAAGCTGATGCATGGCCAAGCTCAGCCAGGTAGCTTGTAATTGCGCTGCTGTATGCGCTCGGATAGCTCACTCCGGTTTGGAGCTGCTGCTTCAAGAGCGCTTTGAAAGCAGGAGGCTCCTCAGCGACGATATCGGCAGCCTTTAGGAGCGGATCGAGCTCGCCGTTCTCCGAGCCGAAGCAGAAGCTGTCTACGACGCCGGTCGCTTCAAGCAATGATACGGCTCCGTAAGCGAACCACTCTGCCGCTTGGGTCGCGTATGCGACGGGCAGCTCTATGACTAGATCGCAGCCGCCCTCCAGCGCCATTTGCGTCCGAGACCATTTGTCGAGCAAGGCAGGCTCGCCTCGCTGCAGGAAATGGCCGCTCATAACGGCAACGACAGCATCGGCTTGCGTTATTTTGCGCGATTGCTGCAAATGATACAAATGTCCGTTATGGAACGGATTGTATTCGACAATAAGTCCGACTGTACGCATAAGCTGAATCCTCTCTCTGTTAAATGTTGGTGGTTTAACTATAACACAGCGGAGAAGCCCAATCACGGCCTGCATGAAGCAATAATGAAAAACAGTGTGAAAATGTTGACAAAACGGTAGTCTGATAGATATAATAATCTTTGTTTGTTTGGGGTGATCTGATGCAGTTTCATATTCAAGAAACAATGTCCAAAGGGTTGAAATCGACAATCGACGAACAGCTCGATGTCAGTGACCTTTTTAAGGGACGCCAGGATGTTTATCGTACGGGACCTCTTCATGTAGCGCTTCAGGTTACCGGGCACGAAGGTTTCATCGAAGTTGACGGCAAGCTTGCCATCGACCTCGAGCTAGCCTGCTCGCGTTGCCTTGAACCGGTGAAGGAACATACGGTCATTCGATTCTCGGAAGTATTCAAGCGGGCGGAGTCAAACGAAGATCGCGATGAAGACATGGAAGAGGAAGAGAGTGATTTCATTGAAGTAAATGCGGACAGACTGGACCTGAAGCCTTATGTGGAAGAAGCGCTACAGCTGTTCATGCCTTTTGCACCGCTTTGCAGCAATGATTGTAAGGGTCTCTGTCAGACTTGCGGACAGAACTTAAATGAGCACAAATGCAGCTGCTCGACGGAAAAGATTGATGTCCGTTTTGCGGCGCTAAAGGATCTATTTAAGGAATAAGCGTAGTACCGAGTGATTTTTTGAAGGAGGTGTTAAATATGGCAGTACCTCAGCGTAGAACATCCAAGACTCGCCGTGATAAACGTCGTACGCATTTCAAACTTGCAGTACCGGGCATGGTGAAATGTGAGCAATGCGGCGAGCTGAAATTGGCTCACCACGTATGCAAAGTTTGTGGATATTACAAAACAAAAGAGATCATTTCCCAATAGTGAATTGATGTCAAAGGTAGCACTTCATCATTTGATGGGGTGCTATTTTTATTGGTTGCACGAAGGTGGAGCCGCGTTCTCGCAAGCGAGCTTTTACCGCATGCTTTTAATGCCGCATTGCGCTCGGGCGCAATTTTTTATATACTTAATTAGTACCAGGTGATAATATCAAGCAACATACATATACTATTTATGCGAAAGCCTCACAGGACTGAGGCACGGATTGATAACCTAATCGATATAAATTGGTAGAAGGTGGTGCCGGACATCGAACGAATGCCCAAACGGCAGCGGCATCAGCAGCTTGCCCGATACATTGACGAAAATCCTTTTATAACCGATCGGGAGCTCACGCGACTGCTCAAAGTAAGCATCCAGACGATTCGGCTTGACCGCATGGAGCTTGGGATTCCGGAGCTGCGCGAGAGGCTGAAGCTGATGGCGGAACGCTCTTACGATTCTGTCAGGTCTTTGCCGCTTCACGAGGTCATCGGCGATATCGTTGACCTGGAGTTGGACAAGAGTGGCATCTCGGTATTCGAGATAAAGGAAGAGCATGTGTTCTCCAGAACCGGCATTGCGCGCGGACACCATGTGTTCGCACAGGCGAATTCACTTGCCGTAGCTATTATAGATGATGAAATTGCTCTTACTGTAACAGCGGATATTCGCTTTATCCGTCCTGTGAAACTCGGAGAGAAATGTATCGCCAAAGCCTATGTGCGGTCGATATCGGGAGAGCGGAGCAAGGCGAAGGTTGAGCTGTTCACGTATGTTGGCGATGAAATGGTGTTTCAAGGCAACTTTGTCATTTATCGGTCCGCGGCAGACACAGATACTGAAGGAGGAGACGTACGTGCGGATCGCTATTGATGCTATGGGCGGCGATAATGCTCCAGGATTAATTGTACAAGGAGCGATGGACGCAGCGGCGCAGTGGCCGGATACGGAACTGCTGCTCGTGGGAGACACTTCCGTTATTGAGCCGCTTATGAAGGGGCAGAAGCCTTCAAATATTACGATTTGTCATGCGGATGAGGTGATTGGTCCCGACGATGAGCCTGTTAAAGCGGTTCGCCGCAAAAAAGGGGCTTCAATGGTCGTTGCGGGACAGCTTGTCCGCGAGAAGCAAGCCGATGCGATGCTCTCTGCGGGCAATACCGGCGCTCTGATGGCAACGGGCTTGCTCGTCGTTGGAAGAATGGACGGCATTGAGAGGCCAGCGCTTGCGCCGATGATGCCTACAATGGACGATATCGGCATTCTGACGCTGGATTTGGGCGCGAATATGGATGCAAAGCCCGAGCACTTGGTGCAATACGCCATTATGGGCAGCATTTATCGCACGAAGGTCCATGGCCTTGAGAAGCCGAGAGTCGGACTGCTTAACGTTGGAACGGAAGCCATGAAGGGCAACGAAATGGCTAAGGCGGCATATGCTTTGCTTGAGCAGGCGCCGGTCCATTTCATCGGGAACGTTGAAGCAAGAGATGTGCTAAATCGTAATTGCGATGTATTAGTATGCGACGGGTTTGCAGGCAATATTATGCTTAAAGCCATGGAGGGTGCAGCGGGTACGATATTCACATCGCTTAAAGAGGCGTTCAGCCAAACGCTGCTGACCAAGCTTGCGGCGGCGGTTATGCTGCCAAAGCTTCGTCCCTTGAAGAAGCGGATGGATTATAAGGAGCATGGCGGTGCGCCGCTCCTAGGCTTGAACGGACTTGTCGTGAAATGTCATGGTTCTTCGGATGCGTTGGCCGTGAAAAATGCGGTTCGACAAGCAAGAACAGCGCTTCAAGGCCAGCTGATCGAAACAATTGCAGCAGAAATAAACGGGAAGTGAGTGTGCGAAATGGGTTTACATCCTGTAGGAATTATCGGAACGGGCAAATACGTGCCTGAACGTATTTTATCGAACAAAGAGCTTGAAGCTATGGTGGAGACGAATGATGAATGGATCGTTACCCGCACGGGCATCAAAGAACGCCGGCTGGCAGCCGCTGAAGAAGCGACTTCCGACTTAGCCCTCCATGCATCTCGCGCTGCAATTGCTGCTGCGGGATTGACGGCAGAGGATATCGACCTGATTATCGTAGCGACCATCACGCCCGACATGTTTTTCCCTTCGACAGCATGCCTTCTTCAAGATAAGCTTGGCGCGAAGAAAGCTGCGGCATTCGATTTGTCAGCGGCATGCTCCGGCTTTATCTATGGGCTTGCTACCGGCTCTAGCATGATAGCTAGCGGCATGTACAAGCATGTGCTGGTTGTCGGTGCTGAAACGCTGTCGCGGATAACGGATTACACGGATCGCAATACATGCATTCTGTTCGGAGACGGTGCGGGTGCTGTCGTTCTTGGCGAGGTGGAAGAGGGACGCGGATTCCGCTCGTTCGAGCTCGGCGCGGACGGCAGCGGCGGAGAGCTGCTCAAGGTAAGCGGCGGCGGATCGCGCGTCCCTGCCTCGGAAGCAAGCATTCAAAGCAAGCAGCACTATATTTATATGGCTGGCAACGATGTATTCAAATTCGCGGTTAGAATTATGGGCAGCGTAGCAGAAGAGGCACTGCTCAAAGCGGGGATTGCCAAAGAAGAGGTCGATCTGCTCGTTCCACACCAAGCGAATATCCGAATCATTCAATCCGCGCTGAACAGGTTGAACCTGTCAGAGGACAAAGCAATGATCAACTTAGATAAATACGGCAATATGTCATCTGCGTCAATACCCGTTGCACTTGCGGAAGCAGTCGAGCAAGGGCGCGTTAAGGAAGGCGACCGTATTGTGCTTGTCGGTTTCGGCGGCGGCTTGACGTGGGGCGCTTCCGTCCTTGTATGGTAATTTCAATTTAGGAGGATACACTCTTGAGCAAAATTGCATTTGTATTTCCAGGACAAGGCGCACAGGCTGTTGGAATGGGCAAGGATGCATTCGATAGCTTTGACCGCTCGCGGTCGGTGTTTGAACAGGCGGATGAGGCGCTAGGCTTCTCCCTAAGCAGCATTATATTTGAAGGACCGGAGGAACAGCTGAAGCAGACTGCGAACACGCAGCCTGCACTGCTAACCGTAAGCGTGGCCTTGCTCGAAGCATTGGAAGGCAAAGGCTTGAAACCTGATTATGTAGCAGGACACAGCTTGGGTGAATACAGTGCGCTTGTTGCGGCGGGCGTTCTATCATTCGAGGATGCCGTGCGCACCGTCCGTGCACGCGGACAATTCATGGAGCAAGCCGTCCCAAGCGGACAGGGCGCGATGGCTGCCGTCCTTGGCGCAGAGCGCGAGACGCTTGCTGCGCTTTGCGCATCTATCACAGCGGAAGGCTCGGCAGTGGAGCTTGCGAATGTGAACTGTCCGGGGCAAATTGTGGTATCAGGCTCGGCTGCTGGCGTAGAAGCGGTTGTTTTGCGAGGGAAGGAAGAAGCTGGCGCTAAGCGGGTCATTCCGCTTGAAGTAAGCGGTCCTTTTCATTCGTCTTTGATGAAGCCGGCAGCTGTTAATCTTCAAACGGTGCTAGCGGATGTTGAAATGAAGGATGCTTCTGTTCCTGTCATCGCGAACGTAACGGCCAAAGAGGTTGTTTCGGCTGGCGAGATTCGTTCCTTGCTCGTAGAGCAAGTCTATTCGCCGGTACTGTGGGAAGACAGCGTGCGTTATTTGATTGAGCAGGGCGTGGATACATTCGTTGAGATCGGATCAGGCACCGTTCTAGCAGGCTTAATCAAAAAAATCGACAAAAGCGTGCGCGTTATTTCCATTAACAATATTTCCGCGCTTGAAGCGCTGCAAGCAAATGAGCTTTAGGATGGAGGAGATTCAATGTTTGCTAGCTTGGAAGGCAAGAAAGCACTCGTAACCGGGGCATCGCGCGGAATCGGAAGATCGATCGCCATAGCGCTTGCGGAAGCAGGAGCTGATGTGGCCATCAACTATTCCGGCAGCGAAGCTGCGGCAGCAGAAACGGCGCAAGCTGTGGAAGCCTTAGGCAGACGCGCCATTGTGATCAAAGCGAACGTCGGGAAGACGGATGAATTCGACGCGATGGTGAAAGAAGTCATCGAACAATTTGGTGCTATTGATATTTTGGTCAATAATGCCGGCATTACTAGGGATAATTTAATCATGCGAATGAAGGAAGACGAATTTGATCAAGTTATTGAGACGAACCTAAAGGGCGTATTCAATGGCATCAAAGCCGTTACCCGTACCATGATGAAGCAGCGCGCAGGCCGTATCATCAACATTTCATCCGTTGTTGGCGTGCTCGGAAACCCTGGACAAGCCAACTATGTAGCGGCGAAAGCTGGCGTAATTGGTTTGACTAAGGCAAGCGCTCGCGAGCTTGCGTCCCGGGGCATCACTGTTAACTGCGTTGCCCCCGGATTTATTCAAACCGAAATGACGGATAAACTTCCGGAAGAGATGCGGCAGTCCTTGGCTGGCCAAATTCCGCTTGCCCGTCTCGGAGACCCGAGCGACATCGCAAATGCGGTCCGTTTCCTCGCTTCCGACGCTTCAGCCTATATGACTGGACAGACGATTCACGTAGACGGCGGCATGTATATGTAATACGGATTTATTTCCCTAAGCGGAATTAAAACGGTTACGTATGGCAATTTATCTTTAATTCTCGTATAATACCATGGAGGAGGTGAACCGGATGTCCGAAGTAGTAGATCGCGTAAAACGTATCGTCATCGACCGACTAGGCGTAGACGAAGCGGAAGTTACACTAGAAGCTTCATTTAAAGATGACCTCGGCGCTGACTCTCTTGATGTCGTTGAATTGGTCATGGAGCTAGAAGACGAGTTTGATATGGAAATTTCTGATGAAGATGCTGAGACAATCACCACTGTGGGAGAAGTAGTTAAATACATACAATCTCATACGTAAGAAGGACAAGTCCCGTTTTTAATAAACGGGACTTCTCTCCATCTAGGTCATCTCACCATTCCTAATTATGGAAGCGTTACAGCTTTTACATACACAGGCGTAATTGGCTTCAAGAGCAATGAATTTATACCTCCTTATATTTCAAGCGTAAAGGCGCTGCCGTATATGAACGGAATTGCTTGGGTTTACCAAGAAATATAAGCAGGGTATACGCGAAAAGCATGATCGGCTTGCATGTTCTGAGTGCGGCCATATGCGCAATAAAAATGCTGGATACAGAGGTGAATCGAATGAAACAAAGAGTAGTTGTTACGGGTATGGGCGTTATTACTTCGCTAGGTTCTGATTTGGAACAATTCTGGGGAAACCTGCTGGAAGGAAAGTCGGGCGTATCGGTTGTTGAGGCTTTCGATTTCTCTGAATACCCTACTTATATAGCGGCGGAAGTTAAAAACTTCGTCCCTGAGGATTATGGATTAGACAAGAAAGAAGCGCGCAGAATGGACAGGTTCGTACAGTTCGCGGCAGTAGCCAGCCAGTTGGCGGTTAAAGATGCGGACTTGCAAATCGGCCAAAATGCGGACCCGGAGCGCGTAGGCGTAATGGTTGGCTCCGGCATTGGCGGACTTGGCACTTGGGAGGATCAGCACAATATCTTGCTGGAGAAAGGGCCGAAGCGCGTTAGCCCGTTCTTTATCCCAATGATGATCGCAAATATGGCTTCCGGCCAGGTTTCCATGCTAACGGGAGCTAAAGGGCCGAACAGCACCGCGGTTACCGCATGTGCGACAGGAACGCATTCCATCGGCGATTCTTTTAAACTGATTCAACGCGGCGATGCTGACGTCATGATCGCTGGCGGCGCTGAAGCAACGATCAGACCGACAGGCATGGCAGGCTTCTGCTCCATGCGTGCGATGTCCGTACGCAATAGTGAGCCTGAGAAAGCGAGCCGCCCGTTCGATATTGACCGCGATGGCTTCGTTATGGGTGAAGGCGCGGGCGTATTGGTACTGGAATCACTTGAGCATGCGCAGGCACGCGGAGCGAAAATCTATGCAGAGGTCATTGGCTACGGCATGAGCGGCGATGCTCATCACATGACTGAGCCGGACCCGGATGGCGCTGCGCGCTGTATGGTGAAAGCGCTGAAGGACGCGGGCATTGAACCTACGGACATTGATTACATTAATGCGCACGGTACTTCTACGCCGGTAGGAGATCGTTCGGAAACGAAAGCGATCAAGAAGGCGCTCGGCGACCATGCTTATAAAGTAGCGGTAAGTTCGACCAAATCGATGACGGGTCATTTGCTCGGCGCAGCTGGAGGCGTCGAAGCTGTCATTTTAGGCTTAACGCTTAAAAATGGCATTATTGCACCGACCATCAATTTGGACAACCCGGATCCGGAATGTGATCTGGATTACGTGCCAAACACGCCGCGTGAAGCGAATGTGAGAACGGCTTTGTCCAACTCCTTCGGCTTTGGCGGACATAATGCGTCGATCGTGATGAAAGTTTATGAAGCGTGATTCCTTCTATGAGCTGCAGCAGAGGCTGCAGCTCAGCTTTAAGCGGACGAAGCTGCTGAAGCAGGCTTTCACCCATACCTCTTACGTAAACGAGCACAAGCGCGGCTCCGCACAGGATAATGAACGTTTGGAATTTCTAGGCGATGCCGTGCTGCAGCTGCTTGTATCGGAATATTTGTTCGCGACGTATCCCCAGCGGCCGGAAGGAGAGCTTACGAGAATGCGCGCTTCTATCGTCTGCGAGCCGTCCCTTGCGCAGTTCGCGGAACGTTTGGAGCTCGGCTCGCACGTATTGCTTGGGCGCGGTGAAGAACAGCTCGGAGGCAGGCAGAGACAAGCGCTTCTGGCTGATCTGTTCGAGTCATTCGTAGGCGCTATTTTTCTCGATGCCGGTATTGAACAGACTAGAGCCTTTTTGAATGAGCATATGTTCCCGTTCGTCGAATCGAACGATTACGGATTGCTCGTGAAAGACTCCAAGTCCAAGCTGCAGGAGCGTTCTCAGCATCATGGGCTCGGCGCAGTCGAGTACCGGATCATAGAGGAGCGCGGACCAGCGCACGACCGTGAATTTGTTGTTGAGGTCTATCTCGGTGAAGATCGCTTTGGCGTCGGCAGCGGGAGGACGAAGAAGGAAGCGGAGCAGCGGGCGGCGGCAGAGGCATGGCGCACGCTATCGCAGGAACAAGGTTAAACGGATAAGAGAGTATCTAACAGGTGATGCAGCCTGTAGATACTCTCTTTTTGATAAGGGGAAAATGATGACGCGGTGAGGTCGTATTTAGCGGTAGGAATGGTTATCAAGGCCTATGAATTGTGGTACAATGAGGGGTGAGGTGAAAACCAAGACATGTTTCTGAAACGGATTGAATTATCAGGCTTTAAGTCTTTCGCCGACCGGACCGAAATGGAATTCGTAACTGGCATTACGGCGGTTGTAGGACCGAACGGCAGCGGGAAAAGCAATATCTCCGACGGCATTCGCTGGGTTCTCGGCGAGCAAAGCGCGAAGAGCTTGCGCGGCGGCAAAATGGAGGATATTATTTTTGCCGGGAGCGATGCACGCAAGGCAGTCAACTACAGCGAGGTTTCGCTGACGCTTGACAATTCGGATGGCGCGTTGCCCCTTGAATACAATGAGGTAACCGTCACGCGCCGCGTGCACCGAAGCGGGGATAGTGAATATTTGATAAATAAGCAGCCTTGCAGGCTGAAAGATATTACCGAGCTATTCATGGATACGGGCATCGGTAAAGAGGCTTATTCCATTATTGGACAAGGTCGAATTGAAGAAATTTTAAGTACGCGCTCGGAGGATCGGCGCGGTATATTCGAAGAAGCGTCAGGCATTGTTAAATACAAATCGCGTAAGCGCGAAGCACAGCGCAAGCTTGACGAAACCGAACAAAATTTGCTCCGTATTCATGATCTTGTGACCGAGCTTGAGGATCAGGTGACTCCGCTTCGCAAGCAGTCGGAGAAGGCCATCCAGTTCAAAGCGCTCAAGGAGCAGCTCAAAACAAAAGAAATTTCAATGTACGTACATAACATTGAACAGGTACACGGATCGTGGACGGAGGCTAACGGCAAGCTGGAGCGTCTGCAGCAAGAGCAGCTTCAGCTCTCGACCGTCGTCAGCAAGCATGACGCGCATTTGGAGAAGGATCGCCAGCAGCTTCGGGATCTTGAATTAGAGCTCGATCAGCTTCATGAAGCGATGCTGCAGATTAGTGAGGATTTCGAGAAATGCGAGGGCTACGGCGAGGTATTGAAGGAACGCAAGCGGAATTTGGAGCAGAACAAACAGAAGCTCGAGGAATCCATTGCAGCCCAGGATGCCCGCATCGTGGCAATGTCGCAGGAGGAAGCGGAATTCCGCAGCCGTGCGGCAGCGCTGCAGCTGCAGCTTGCGGATCTAAGGTCGAAGATTGCTGACGAGGAAGCCCGGTTGCTCGGTGTGGCAGGCGGAGCTGTCGCGGATGCGGAAGAAACGCTCAAAAGCGAGCTGCTGGAAGTTTTAAGCGCCATGGCTCAGCACCGGAATGAAATCCGCTATGCGTCGCAGCAGCAGGAAACGCTGCAGCGGCGTATGGAACGGATAAGCGAGGACGAGGCCAAGTGGCTTGACCAGCAGGCGAAGCTGGACGAGAGAAGATCGATGCTTGCTTCGGCGCTCGAAGCCACGCTTGCGCGCCTAGAGCAGGCAAGAAGCAAGACGCTGACGGAATCGGAACAAACGAGAGCGATATCTCAGAGTTTGGAGGAAGTTACGCTTGCGATTCGGAAGTGGGATCAGAAGCTGGACAGCCACATCTCACGCCGCGATACGATGAAAGAAATGCAGGATGCGCTAGATGGCTTCATGCAAGGCGTTAAAGAAGTGCTCAAAGCCTCTAGAAGAGGCAATGGCGGCATTAGCGGCGTTCACGGCGCCGTCGCCGAGTTGATCCGCGTTCCTGAGCGTATTGAAACGGCTATCGAGACTGCGCTTGGCGGGGCTTTGCAGCACATCGTCATGGAAGACGAGAAAACAGCCCGTACCGCGATTGCTTTTTTGAAGCAGCGCCAGTTAGGAAGGGCTACTTTCCTGCCGCTTGATGTCATCCGAGGCAGGCAGGTGCCAGAGCATGATAAGCGCACGGCCGAATCCGTCGACGGTTTCGTTGGGGTAGCCGCGGATCTAGTAAGCTCGGACGACCGTTACGCAGCAATCGTGAATAACCTGCTCGGCAATGTGTTGCTTGCCGAAACCTTGGAGCAGGCGAACCGGATCGCTTCGAAATGCCAATATCGTTACCGCGTTGTGACGCTGGAAGGCGATGTCGTAAATGCCGGCGGCTCCATGACGGGGGGAAGCTTGCAGAAGAAGGGCGCCAGCTTGCTCGGCCGTCAGCGCCAGATCGAGGCGCTTGATCAAGAAATTACGGATGCACGCCGGACGGTGGAGCAGCTTCGCAATAAGCTTAGCGACCTGCGCAAAGAACATTCGATACGCTCGCATAACATCGAAGAGCTGCGTGCAGAGGGTGAGAAAAGCCGAATCGAGGAACAGCAGATCCGGGCCGAGCTTCAGCAGCTCCATAATGAAGCGAAGCATCTGGAAGAACAGCGGCAGCTCTATTCAGCCGACCGCAATACGCATTTGACTGAACAGAAGGATGTACTAGCTACGGCGAAGGCAGCCGAGCTTCGGTTAGAGCAGCTCGTAATGGATGAAGCAAGGCTTCAGGAAGCCATTCGCATGGCAGAAGAGCGGCGCAAAGCAAGTGAATGGGCGAAAGAGGAGCTGCAGGGCCAGCTTACGGACATCAAGATTGCTGCGGCTAAAACGGACCAAGAGAAGCTTTCCTTTGAGGATCAGTCCGCGCGCGTCCGTGCTGATATACAGCGAGCCAAGCAGGAACTGGCGAATTTGCGCTCCTTATCCGTTCAGCAAGAGGAAGAGCTGGCTAGACATTCGGGTGAATCGGTGCAGCAGATCGAACAGCTGAACCATCTCCGCATTAAGAAGCAAGAGTGCGCGGAGCAAACGGATTTAAAACGCGCAGCGCGTGCGCAGCGTATTGCAGAGCTCGACCTTGGCGAGAGTGAAACCAAGGAGCAGCGGGCACAGCTTAGGCAGGTCGAAGAGCAGATGCGGCAGACGGAAATTGCCGCCAACCGGCTAGATGTTGAACTCGACAATCTGCTTCGCAAGCTTAGCGAGGAGTATGAGCTCAGTTATGAGCTAGCGAAGGAGCAGTATAAGGTGCCGGAGGACGTGCTGGGTACCCAGAACGAAGTTAGGGATATCAAGCGTCAAATTACTTCGCTTGGCGAGGTAAACTTAGGCGCAATCGAAGAATACGAGCGGGTCAGCGAACGGTTCGAGTTCTTATCCGAGCAGAAGAATGACTTGATCGAGGCGAAAACAACGCTGTATCAGGTTATCCGTGAGATGGACGAAGAGATGTCGAAGCGTTTCAAAACGACCTTCGAAGCCATTCGCGGCCACTTTGTCGTTGTCTTCGCGAAGCTGTTCGGCGGAGGTCGCGCAGATCTTGTACTCGTCGAGCCGGACCGCGTTTTGGACACGGGGATCGATATTGTCGCCCAGCCGCCTGGCAAAAAGCTGCAAAATCTTCAGCTGCTCTCAGGGGGAGAACGCGCATTGACGGCAATCGCGCTGCTGTTTGCCATTCTGCAAGTAAAGCCTGTTCCTTTCTGCGTGCTTGACGAGGTTGAGGCTGCACTTGATGAAGCAAATGTATCGCGCTTTGCGCAGTATTTGCGGGAATTCTCGGAATTAACGCAATTTATCGTCGTCACGCATCGCAAAGGTACGATGGAAGAGGCGGATGTGCTGTATGGCGTTACGATGGAGGAAGGCGGCGTATCGAAGCTGGTATCCGTGCGCCTAGAGAATGAAGAGCCGGTATCCGCATAAAGAATAGACATGCCGGCAACGTGAGGATGAGGAGTGGGTACGATGAGTTTTTTTAAGAGGCTGAAGGAAAGCATTGCAACAAAAACGGAAGCGGTAACGAATATTTTCAAGGAAGGCTTGACGAAAACCCGCACGGCGTTCGTAGAAAAAGTCGAGGAGCTTATTACTCGCCGCAAGAAGATTGACGAGCAATTTTATGAAGAGCTTGAAGAAATTCTTATCGGAGCGGATGTGGGCGTCAACACGGTCATGCAGCTCATTGACGATCTTCGCGTCGAAGTGAAGAAGCGTAAAATAGAGGATGCCGCTGACTTGCAGCCCATTCTGTCTGAGAAGCTCATTAACCTTATGAAGGGGGATGACCAATCGGGTCTCCGTATGGCACCAAGCGGAATTACGGTTATCTTGTTCGTAGGCGTTAACGGCGTCGGCAAAACGACAACAATCGGAAAGCTTGCTCATAAGTTCAAGAGCGAAGGAAAAAGCGTCCTTATGGCAGCGGGCGACACGTTCCGCGCCGGCGCGATCGAGCAGCTTGAAGTATGGGGGCAGCGAGTTGGGGTTGATGTCATCAAGCAGCAATCAGGTTCAGATCCGGCAGCCGTCATGTTCGACGCGGTGCAAGCAGCCAAACAGCGCGGCGTTGATGTCCTGTTATGCGATACTGCTGGACGGCTGCAGAACAAAACCAACCTCATGGAAGAGCTGAACAAAATTTTCCGAGTCATTCAGCGCGAGCTGCCGGATGCTCCGCATGAAGTACTGCTCGTGCTGGATGCAACGACGGGGCAAAACGCCCTTAGCCAAGCGAAGCTGTTCGGCGAGAAAAGCGGCGTTACCGGGCTTGTGCTCACAAAGCTGGATGGCACCGCTAAAGGCGGGATCGTTATCGCGATCCGCAATGAGCTCAGCTTACCGGTTAAGCTGGTTGGGCTAGGCGAGAAGATGGGCGACCTCCAGCAGTTTGATTCCGAGCAATTCATTCATGCGCTGTTCGCTGGCTTGATTCAGCGCGAGGAAGCGGAAGAAGCTGAGAAAAAGCAGGAATAATGCTCGTTTCATGCACGGCCGCGCTTAGAATAAGCTGCTCGATAAGGTGACAAGGGGAAATGCTTGACAGCAGCCTATGGCGTCATGTATGATAAAAGACGTTGTCAGGTGTAAAGGTATTTACCTTGTCGGCGAAGCAAGCTTAATAACAGGAGGGGCTGAGGGGATGAAAGCAAATGAACCAGATGCCTTGTCCAAAACAACCCGAATAAACTTGTTGTTCGACTTTTACGAGCCGCTCTTGACTGAGAAGCAGCGGACGTTTCTCAAATATTATTTTCATGACGATTTCTCCCTCGGGGAGATTGCGGGAGAGTTCGGCATTAGCAGACAAGCGGTGTACGAGCATATCAAGCGGGCCGAACAGGTGCTTGAGAGCTATGAAAGCAAACTGAGCTTGCTTGTCAGGCATGAATCGTTGCAGCAATTAACGGTCCAGCTCGTTAACAGCGTGAATGAGCTTTCCATTGCCGAGCATGACAGGCAGGCGCTCATTCAAGTTATTGCACAGCTGAAACTGGACGAATAATACATAATGAATGGAGGTGACGGTACATGGCAGCATTCGAGAGCTTATCAAGTCGACTTCAAAATGTGTTCAGCAAGCTGAGGGGCAAAGGCAAGGTTTCTGAAGAAGATGTTAGCGAGGCAATGCGCGAGGTGCGTCTGGCGCTGCTAGAGGCAGACGTTAACTTCAAAGTCGTGAAGGACTTTATTGCGAAGGTGAAGGAACGGGCTATCGGCTTGGATGTATCCAAAAGCTTTACGCCCGGCATGGTCGTCATCGATATCGTAAATAAAGAACTAACCGAGCTGATGGGCGGCACGCAGAGCAAGCTGGCGAAAGCGAACAAGCCGCCAACCGTTATTATGATGGCGGGCTTGCAAGGTGCCGGTAAGACAACGACGACCGGGAAATTGGCCAAGCTGCTCCAGAAGAGCAACAATCGGCCGCTTCTCATAGCCTGCGACATTTACCGTCCAGCTGCCATTAAGCAGCTGCAGGTGCTTGGCGAGCAAATCAACGCTCCGGTATTCTCCTTGGGTGACCAGACATCTCCCGTCGAAATTGCGCGTGCAGGACTTCAGCATGCGAAAGAGAACGGCAACGATTATGTCATCATCGATACAGCGGGCCGCTTGCACATCGACGAAGAACTGATGGAAGAGCTGAAGCAAATCCATCAGGTTACGAAGCCGGACGAAGTGCTGCTCGTTGTCGATGCAATGACGGGCCAAGACGCGGTAAACGTCGCCCAAAGCTTCCATGAGCAGCTTGCCTTAACGGGTGTTGTGCTGACGAAGCTTGACGGAGATACTCGCGGCGGCGCGGCGCTTTCGGTCAAAGCCGTAACAGGCTGTCCGATTAAATTCGCTGCGATGGGTGAGAAGATCGACTCATTGGAGCCGTTCCACCCAGAGCGTATGGCTTCACGTATTCTCGGCATGGGCGATATGCTCTCCTTGATCGAGAAAGCGCAGATGAACATCGATGCGGACAAAGCCAAGGAAATGGAACGTAAAATGCGTACGGCAGAATTTACGTTCGATGATTTCCTGGAGCAGATGGAGCAGGTCCGCAATCTTGGACCGCTTGATCAAATTATGGATATGCTGCCCGGCATGAACAAGATGAAGGGCATGAAGGATATGAAGGTCGATGAGAAGCAAATCGGCCGTGTCGAGGCGATTGTCCGCTCCATGACGAAAGAGGAGAAGCAAAAGCCAGAGCTGCTTAACCACAGCAGGCGCAAGCGTGTTGCTGCCGGCAGCGGCACAACGATCGTTGAGGTTAACCGCCTTATTAAGCAGTTCGACGACATGAAAAAAATGATGAAGCAATTCTCGTCGATGATGGGTCCGAAAGGTCCAAAGGGCGGCAAAAAAGGCCTGAAGGGCATGCTCGGAAAAAATATGAAATTCCCGTTTTAACGGTAGTTTACTCTTTGAAGGAGGTGAATTTTCATGGCAGTACGTATTCGTTTGAAAAGAATTGGTGCTCATAAAGCTCCATTTTACCGCGTAGTCGTTTCGGATTCCCGTTCGCCGCGTGACGGACGTTTTATCGAAGAAATCGGTACTTACAACCCGGTTGCACAACCGGCTCAAGTTAAGATTGATGAAGAGAAAGCGTTGAAATGGTTGCAAACAGGAGCACAAGCTTCTGATACCGTTCGCGACTTGCTTTCCAAAGCTGGTGTTCTTAAAAAGTTCCATGAGCTTAAGCAACAGAAATAACTGTTGAACAGCGGAGGGCCTTGAGATGAAAGAATTGATTCTTGTCATAGCGAAGGCATTGGTTGATCATCCTGATCAGGTGCAAATCAATGTGAAGGATGATGACCGTGGCACGATATACGAGCTTTCGGTTCACCCCGAGGATATCGGTAAAATCATCGGTAAACAGGGACGCATAGCGAAAGCGATGCGTACGGTAGTGACTTCTGCTTCCGTCAAATCGCAAAAGCGCGTCATCGTCGACATTATGTCATGATGTACGTAAGGGAGAAAGGCTAGGATCAACGTCCTAGCCTTTTTTCTGTGTCGATGCAGGTGCAGATGCTGTATGCACCTACGCTCAACGAAACGGCTTCGTCCCTTGCCATGGAACGAAGTCGTTTTTGCATGTATAATGAAGATACATACAAATGAAGGGCTGGTTGTTATGAACGAGAAGTGGTTTACGGTGGGCAAGGTTGTGAACACGCATGGCATACGCGGAGAACTGAAAATATTATCCCAAACTGATTTCGCAGAGGAACGTTTCGCTGCTGGAAGCACGCTGCTTATGCTGAATGAAGAATCAGGTGCTTCGTTGGAAGTGAAGATTATTAACTCACGTGCGAACAAAAACGTATACATATTGAAGCTTGAAGGCTTCACTGACATTAATCAAGTCGAGAAATACAAGGGCTGGACGTTGAAGGTATCCGCTGACAAGCAGCTTGAGCTAGACGAAGGCGAATATTATTATCATGAGATTATCGGCTGTCGCGTCATCTCCGAAGAAGGAGACGAATTAGGCGTTATATCCGAAATATTGAGTCCAGGCGCCAATGATGTCTGGGTTGTTGACCGTCCGAAAGGCTCCGGTAAACAACTGCTTATTCCCGTAATCGATGACGTTGTGATAAAGGTAGATAAGAAAGAGAAATTAGTGACGGTCCATTTGATGGAAGGATTGATTTAAGGAATGAAAATAGACGTGCTAACGTTATTTCCGGAGATGTTCGAAGGCGTGTTCAACGCTAGCATTCTAGGGAAAGCAAAAGAAAAGGGACTTGTCACGCCTCAAGCGATCAACTTCCGTGCCTATTCGGGAAATAAGCATAATACGGTTGATGATTATCCGTATGGCGGGGGCGGCGGCATGGTATTGAAGCCTGAGCCTGTATTTGCAGCTGTCGAGGATCTGAACCTCGATGAGGCCATTAAACCGCGTGTGATCCTGCTTTGCCCGCAGGGCGCGCAATTTACGCAGCAAAAGGCGGAGGAGCTGGCAAAAGAGCAGCATATCGTGCTTATTTGCGGACACTATGAAGGCTATGATGAGCGCATACGGGAGCATCTTGTCACGGACGAGCTCTCCATTGGCGATTATGTGCTCACGGGCGGGGAAATACCGGCTATGGTACTCATTGATAGCGTGGTAAGGCTGCTGCCGGGCGTCCTTGGCAATGAAACTTCAGCTGTGACGGATTCATACAGCACGGGGCTGCTCGAGCATCCTCATTATACGCGTCCGGCAGAGTTCCGCGGCTGGGCGGTTCCGGATGTGCTCATTTCCGGGCATCACGCCAATATTGAGGTGTGGCGCCGCGAGCAATCCCTCATCCGAACGCTAGAGCGTCGTCCTGATCTATTGGAAAGCGCGGAGCTTACCGATAAGGAGCGCAGGTGGCTGACGGCCCGCCGGAAGCAAAGAGCGCCTCAAAGCGATTGACAAACTATAAATAAGTGAAAGCCGCAGCGGTTGTCCGTTGCGGCTTTCGTTTGTCCTTTTTTATGTAGCAAAATTATGGCGTATAAAAGTTTTGGGTATAATAGACTTGATAGCTGCCGCCAACGGCGACTCCGGTACCAAGCTTCGTAAGCTTGCTGTCCAGCAAAGTCTCGCGATGTCCGGATTTGGAGTTCAGCCAGCCATAATGGGCATGGATGCTGCCTTGGTAACCGGCAGCAATATTCTCGGCCGCTTGACGATATTTGACCCCTTTAGCTTTCATTCGGTCAAAAGGGGAAGAACCGCTGGGATTGACGTGGTCGAAAAAGTCGCGTTTTTTCATATCCTCGCTATGGCTGCGGGCAGATGAGGCTGCTAGCTTGTCCCATTCCAGAAGCGGAATGTCTCGTACTGCACGTTCTGCGTTTGCAAGGTCGAAGAGCTGCTGCTCCAGTGCAGCTGCAAGCTTGCTCGTATAAGCTGATTTGACCGGCGCAGCAACCGATTGATTCATGCGAAGAATGCCAGAAACTTTATTAGCGTCTTGCCTGTCATAAAATAAAGTCATTCGCTCACTGTTAGAAGTAAAAGCATAATAGTCATCTTTAAGCACGGCGTTTGTTGCGCTTTTAGCTAGCTTTTTGGCAATTTCAATCGTTTGACCGATTTTTATCCCGGAGGTGCTCGTCCAATCGTCGCCCGCATTAGAGAAGAGTGCAACGACGCGCGCGTTCTGAACGCCGAACATCATGTAATGGCTGTAATCGGGATTGTGATAGATATGCCAAGCAAAGCTATATTCGCTCAAATCAATCCGTTCAGGCTTGCCAAGCGCCTTCTGGAGCTTCTCAAGCGAGTCGTTAAGCGCGATGCCGCCAAGAGAATCGACCGTCTTTACAATTTTTTTGTCTGACAGTTCGTTCGAGTGCTGCTTCAGGTTATAAAAGAAGGTCAATGCTTCAGCGCGAGTTAGCTTGCCGCCAGGAATAAAGCCGGCTACCGTTGCGGATGTACGCCCGTTTGATATCTTCTCGTCAAGCAGCCACTGAATGGCACCATTTTCCGTGAAAGCTTGTCCGGTTGCGGCAGATGCGAGCAGCAATGCGGCTTGGCCTCGTCTGAATTCCTGGGCTTGCTGTACGGTACTAAGCGGCCAGCCATGACTGCTCGCGTAATCGTAGTAAGTTCTTGACCAGATAGCGCCAGATGCGGAGGTTTCGTTAACCAAGCTATAAGTTCGGAGCAGCATAGCCAAAAACTCAGCTTCGTTTACGAGGTTATTCGGTTTAAAGAATCCGTCCCCATAGCCTTTTGCGAGCTTCTGGTCAACTGCCCAAGTAATATAGGAGCCGGCCCAATGACCGTTCGTGTCTTTAAAAGCCGTTGTCTCCGCATAGATGCGAGAGGGAGCTGACAGAGCCAATAATAGTAAGACTGCAATTTTACCCCCTTTTTTAATCGCTGAAATAAATGTAAACGATTGGTGCAAATTGGTCACCTCTTCTGTCGGTGTTTGTCATATTTCAGTATACATGAAAAAGGAATAAAAAATCGTATTGTATTATTGGGCTAGCTATGGTAAAATTTCTAATGTTGTTCGTAAAGTCGGACGGTCCGCTATCAGCGATGATCCGGTTCAGAGGAATTCGGTGAGCTTATAAGAACGTCTATGTGGAAGGAGTGAATCAAATGAATCTTTTGCAAACAATCGCGCAAGAAAACCTGCGCCAAGGTCTACCGAACTTTCGTCCTGGTGACACGCTAAAAGTTCATGTAAAAGTTATCGAGGGAACTCGTGAGCGTATCCAATTGTTCGAGGGCGTTGTAATTAAACGTCGCGGCGGTGGAATCAGCGAAACTTTTACAGTGCGTAAAATTTCCTACGGTGTTGGTGTGGAAAGAACTTTCCCGCTTAACTCGCCTAAAATCGAAAAAATCGAAGTGGCTCGCCGTGGTAAAGTACGTCGCGCGAAATTGTACTACCTACGTAGTCTTCGCGGAAAAGCTGCTCGTATTAAAGAAATTCGTTAAGAACAAACGACAAGAGGGGCTTGCGCAAACAAGCTCCTTTTCGTTATTTCTAAAGGTCGTTTACATATTACAGCATATGGGAAGAAGGCGAGCAGAGTGGACTCTCAGCAGCGTAATGACGAACCGGTCAATGGCAATGATCAAGATGTGAAGGATACGCAGAATCTTGCGGATAACGAGCAAAATATACCAAATCGCTCAGCAGCCCATGCTTCCGGCGCTAGGAAACAGGGTGGAGCTTACAAGGAAATCGTAGAATGGATCAAAGCACTAGTAATAGCTGTCGTTCTCGTATTTCTAATACGCCAATTTTTGTTCTCGCCTTTTATCGTAGACGGACCTTCCATGCAGCCAAACTTTGAAACGGGCGAGCGATTGATTGTAAACAAAATTTTGTACGCCATCCGCGAGCCGAAGTTTGGAGAAGTTGTTGTATTTGATGTACCTGAACAAGGCCGCAAGTTCATTAAGCGCGTTATCGGCGTTCCTGGCGACAAAATCAAGCTTGACGGCGATGACCTGTACATTAATGATAAAAAAATAGACGAGCCCTACCTTAAGGAAGCCATTGAAGCGGCTCATGCTAATGGCCAGCTTTATAATGAAAAAGGAGCGACATCCGACGTAGCGGACCTTGTTGTTCCGGAGGACACGATTTTTGCACTTGGTGATAATCGCAGCGACAGTACGGACAGCCGAGTCATCGGTTTTGTTTCCGATAAAGAAATTGTAGGCCGGGCGGATATTATTTTCTGGCCGCTGAACAAGCTGGAATTTATTAAGCACTGGACTAAATGAGGTGAGTAAATGACCATTCAATGGTTCCCGGGTCATATGACACGGGCGAAACGGCAAATACAAGAAAAGCTAAAACTAATCGATCTTGCCATCGAACTGTTGGATGCTCGAGTTCCGCTATCAAGCCGCAATCCGATGATAGAGGAAATATTGAACGGAAAGCCTAGGCTGATTGTTTTGAACAAATCAGATTTGGCCGATCCAAAGACTACGGAACAATGGATGGCATACTTCCGCAACGAAGGGCATGAGTCCATCGCTATTGATTCATCGACAGGTACGAAGGTCAATGAGGTTCCGTTGAAGGCGAAGCAGATTTTGCATGAGAAAATTGCCCGTCAAATTAATAAAGGAATTAATCCGCGTGCGATTCGCGGTCTTATTGTCGGCATACCGAACGTAGGGAAGTCGACGCTCATTAATAAGCTTGCCGGCCGCGCAATTGCGCTGACAGGTGACCGACCTGGCGTAACTAAGGGTCAGCAATGGATAAAGATCGGTACAGAGATGGAGCTGTTGGACACGCCGGGCATTCTGTGGCCTAAGTTCGAGGATGAGCTGGTCGGGTACCGGCTTGCCATGACGGGAGCGATTAGAGAGCAGATCCTGAACGTGGACGATATTGCTTTTTTTGCAATGCGGGAGCTGGTGGACCGCTATTGGCCGAACATGAAAGAGCGTTACGAGCTTGAAACGCCTCCGAAGGATATATCGGATTCGGATGAGATCGTTCGCGTAATGGAGGATATCGGGCGCAGACGGGGCTGTCTTGTAAGTGGAGGACATGTTGATCTGGAAAAAACGTCCGGCATTATTCTACGGGATTTGCGTTCAGGCAAGCTGGGACGCATTACGCTGGAAGCTCCACCTTATTGATGTGAAACGGGGGAACGTAACGTGCTGCAGTACGAACAGTCGTTATGGCAAGAAGGTTATCAAGCTTTAGCCGGGGTAGACGAAGTGGGACGAGGCTGCCTGTTCGGAGATGTCGTGGGAGCTGCTGTTATTTTGCCGCCAGGACTCATTATTGAAGGCGTCAATGATTCAAAGAAGCTTTCGGAAAAAAAACGCGAGCAGCTTTATGATATTATTTTGCAGGAGTGTGTCGCTTGGTCAGCCGCTCGCGTAGATGCAGAGACAGTTGACCGAATCAATATTAAGCAAGCGGCTAGGCTGGCCATGAAGATAGCTGTGGAAACGCTGCAGATTCCTCCCGATTATTTGCTGATAGATGCAGAGAAAGTGGATATTGCTTTGCCTCAGCAATCCATTATCAAAGGCGATGCAACAAGCCAAACGATTGCGGCAGCTTCCATAGTCGCGAAGGTGACGAGAGACAGGCTCTGCAAGGTGGAATGGGAGCAGGAATATCCCGCATACGGAATTGCGATACACAAAGGTTACGCAACGAAGCTGCACCGTGAACGGCTCCTCGAGAACGGTCCAAGCCCGTTGCATCGCAAATCGTTTCTTGGCAACTTATTCAGTGAGGAACAGCTTTCCCTTTTTTGACATAGGAATGGAAACAAATAACGTTCGATCAGATTCGCTTGGCAAAGAATGCCTGGTGCTATGGTTGAACGTTATTTTTTATCGCAAATTTAAACCATAAATCGCTTCATGCTTTTGCTGGATTAACCGATATAAGCGTTATGGGTTTACGCAGTCGAGTGATAGGATTGTACATAATAATAAGCGCTTAACAGGAGCGCAATTAGGCGCTATTGCAGCGGAGGCGGATGAACAAATGAACATAAGTCAAATGATGAGAAGCTTCTTGGGTGAAGCATCCGGTTCAGATACAAGGGCGGTAGAGCTCAAGGTCGGCCAGGTTGTACGCGGCGTGGTCTTACAGGTTATGGAAAACAATGAAGCGCTCATTCAAATTAACGGCGTGCAGGTTAGGGCGAAGCTGGAGATTCCTATGCAGGTAGGTCAGACGGCCATGCTTCAGGTGCAGCCGCAGTCTAGCGGAGCTCTCGTTATGCTCAAGCCGGTTGAGCCCGGGCAGGTAGGCTTGCCGGAGGATACTTTCAAGGAATGGGCGAAGCAGCTTGCTTTGCCAGAGCAGAAATGGGCAGCCCAAATCGTAAAAGATTTACGGAAAGAAGGTTTGATTCTAAACCGGGACGTTGCGCAGGCGTTCCAGCAAGCTGCCGCAGCGATGCCTCCGGATGGTGATGCGGAGCAGTGGATGCAGTCCGCTGCCGCAACGTACAAGCGCGGCTTGCCGATGACAGGCGCGACAATCGGAGCTATGCAGCAGGTGATGTTTGGGCGCAGTGCCCATGAGCTGCTGGATACGCTGCAGGTGCAGCTATCGGCGTTTGCTGGTGATTCTGACGCAGGATCAAGCGATAACAAGCCTGTCAACCAAGCTGCTGCGCGGGTGCAAGCGCTTCTGAATGAAGGGATGGAGCTGCTGAGAGGGGCAACTGCCGGTAATCAGGCTTCCCAGGCTTCCAGCAGCGCGGATGATACAGCTTTAGGTTTTCTGACAGGGAAGCAGCAAGCAGCATCGAGTGGCAAGACAGGCATTCAGCTTCAGGCAGCTACGGCGACTGCAAGTCATACAGGCAATGCATCCGCAGCAGATGATACGCTTCCGCAAACCATAAAAGCGGCAAGCGGTCATCCGAACTGGCTAGGCCAGATGATGAAGTGGATGGGCGTAGATCACGAGCTTCAGCTTGCCAAAGCGGTAGCAAGCGATTCGCAGAAGCAGCAGCCCGCTGCAAATCCAGCACAAGCAGCAGCTCCCGCGGCTGATACGGTTACGTCTCAAGCTTCCTCGGGAGAAGCAGCGAGACAGTCTGCTGCGATTCAAAATGCGACTGCTTCGCCAATTGTTACGTCGCAGAAAGCTGACGACGGGAGTTTGGATGCTTCAAAACTCGTGCAATCAGCCTCAAGTGAAACGGATAAGCCGGCAGAGCAGCTGCAATCTAGAGCCATCGACAGCAGAAATGTAATAGAACGTACAGCCGCGGCAGTAGTTTCAGTCCTTGCTGACAGCTTCCAAGCACCCGATGGATCACCGCCGGCGCAGCAAGAATCGTTAAAGAGCGCTTTACTCGCGTTGGTCTCATCTGATAATACGCCGCCTGCCATAAAGGAAACAGCTCAGCAGCTTGTGCAGCAAATAACAGGTCAGCAGCTGCTGTTGACGCCTGAGCGAAACAACTCGGTGCTTACTCATGTGACCATGTTTATACCGCTAAACAGTCCAGATGGCAAGCAGACTGCATCTGTCCATATTCAGACAAGACGAGGACGCAAAGGAGAGCTTGACTCGTCAAATTGCAGACTGTTGTTTAATTTGTCGATGAATACACTGGGCAACACCATGGTCGATGTGAATGTAATGGACAAAATTGTAAGCCTTAATATATGGAACGACCATCCGGCGATCGCAGCACTTGCAGAGTCATCACGGGGGGAGATTGCGAGCAGCATTCAAGACGCAGGCTATCAGCTGCTGTCACTGCGCACAACTCCTTTGCCAAAGGAGAACATCATGAAGCAGGAGGAAGCCGATGGCGCCGCAATGGCTCCTAAGAATAATCCGATGGCTGAGCTCACTGCTTTTTCCTCTAGCCGTTATAAAGGGGTGGATTACCGGATATGAGCAGCGATCAGGAAAGCAACCCGCATAAAGAAAAAGTGAAAAAAGCAGTCGCGCTTAAATACCAGCCAGGTGAGCGGTCGGCTCCTGTTATGATAGCCAAGGGCAAAGGACATTTGGCAGATCAAATCTTGGAGAAAGCAAAGGAAAACGGGATTCCCGTACAAGAGGATTCATCCTTGGTCGAAGTGCTCTCGAAGCTGGATATTGATCAAGAAATACCGCCAGAGCTGTATACGCTGGTTGCGGAAATATTGAGCTTTGTCTATCGCTCGGATCGCAAAGCGAGGGATTTGCTGGATGGCTGAAGAAATAATGCCCGTTGGCAAACAAGGCAGCAGTGATCAGCGCAAGCTAACGGGGGAACGCGGAGAACAAGCGGCGTACGATTATTTATGCAAGGCGAGTTATACGATTTTGGAGCGCAATTGGCGCTGCAGAAGCGGAGAAATCGATATCATTGCGGAGTGCGACGGCAGGCTGGTCTTTGTCGAGGTGCGAACAAGAACAGCTGGCGGGAAATTCGGAAGTGCGGCAGAATCCGTTGACCATCGAAAGCAGCAAAAAGTCCGCAATACAGCTCAAGTTTATCTGAAAAGCATGGGTCGGCTGGATGCTTCGTTACGGTTTGATGTCATTGCGATAAGTATTAATCGCAGGAATGCCGAGGTTGAAGATTGCAGGCATTTCGAAGGTGCTTTTTAAAGAAAGCGATAAACGAAATGAGGCCTTTGACTGTATGCAGCTTTTGCAGTGAAAGGCTTTTTCTAATCTCGTCAGTAAACAGCTTTGTCTAATCCCCGGAATTGTATGGCTTCTGCGATATGCTCGGCTTGTACGAGCTCCCGTGCTTCAAGGTCGGCAATGGTTCGAGCAAGCTTAAGTATTCTATCATAGGCTCGCATGCTGATCCCGAGTGCATCAAAAGCATGATCCAGCAGACTTATGGCATCCGGCATGATGTCTATGGATTGGCGCAAGGCTGCACCTGTTAGCTCGGACGAGGGGCTTATCGCTTTATTGTCCATCCGGGCTAGACGGAAAGCTCTGGCATGGACTACCATTCGCCTCATCTGCTGTGAGGTAAGGGAGGGACTTGCGGATTGCTGTTCCAAGGTAATCGGACGAGGAACCTCAAGCTGTAAATCGATGCGATCAAGAAGCGGTCCTGATATTTTGGATCGGTAACGGCTAATCATAGCTGCGCCGCACGTGCAGCGCTTGTCTCCATATTCGTGGCCGAAGTATCCGCATGGACATGGGTTGAGGGAAGCGGCCAGCATAATATGGGCAGGGAATTGAAAAACGGCTTTGGAGCGGGATATCGTCACGATCCGGTCTTCGAGCGGCTGACGCATAACTTCAAGCACCTGCCTAGGAAACTCAGGAAGCTCGTCGAGAAACAAAATGCCGCAGTGGGCAAGGGTAACCTTGCCTGGCTTTGGAATGGCGCCGCCTCCAATTAAGCCTCCCGCCGATATGGTATGATGCGGCGCGCGAAAGGGAGCTTGGGTTATTAGGCCTTGAGAGCATTCAAGCAGCTTGCCCGCCACGCTATAAATTTTCGTAACCTCAAGCGCTTCCTGTTCGGTCAACAGCGGCAATATGCCAGGAAGACGGCGGATCATCATGGTCTTTCCAGTTCCGGGCGGGCCGGTGAGCAATATATTATGTTTGCCAGCCGCAGCGATAAGCATAGCCCGCTTGGCCTGATGCTGTCCGATGACATCGCCGAAATCACCGTTTTCATTCTGCTCGTCTATATCGGATTGGGTGGTTGCGCTGCCGAATTCAATCATATTGTCTCGAGGAACGCGAATATGATCCCAGCCTTCCTGTTTCCTTTTGAGCAAATCAAGCTCATTCAAATGGTTAAGGGCATATAGCTCCATATCGGAGATCCAAACCGCCTCCTTAACATTGCCGCTGGGCAAAAGGATTCGCTCGAAACCGTTCCGCTTTGCTTGCTCAAGCATGGCTAGTACGCCTGGAACAGGCCGTATTTTGCCATTCAGCGAAAGCTCTCCTATAAGGAGCGTTTTTTCAAATGGAGCCGAATTTATTTGCCCGCTAGCGGTCAGAATGCCTGCGGCAATGGCTAAATCGAACGCAGTGCCTTCTTTCCGCAGGTCGGCAGGAGCGAGATTGACCGTTATTCGGTCAAGCGGAAAGGTGAAACCGCTGTTTTTAAGCGCTGCACGCACACGCTCGACGGATTCCCGGACAGCGGGATCGGGCAATCCGACTATGCTTATCTGTGGAAGCCCGCTTGAAATATCAACCTCGACCGATATACTTTTGCCATCCACGCCATAAACGCTAGCGCTGTGAATAATGCTGAACATAACAAAAAGCACCTCCATGTATGAGAATGAAGGTGCTTCCTTTCGATTCCGATCAGTATTTATGAATTTGCAAATATCATAGATTAGATCGCTTCTTATTGTCAATATTTTTAAATTCTCGGGTATGCGGGATCGGTTTTGGTCATACTAGATGGCGTAGTTGCCAGACTCAAAAACGCCCGTATCAACAGGTTTTATTTATTTAATCTCAAATTGAGATGAAACCCATATCAAAAAAGCCGTATTAATTATGTGTGAAAGTAAGGTAACGGATGGGGAAAGGTGCTACAATAATAGAGGTTTGTGTACATATGACTGATTTCAGTCTGTGAAATGGAGGATTTCAACAATGAATATCCATGAGTATCAAGGGAAAGCGGTCCTGAAACAGTATGGTGTCGTCGTACCAGAAGGTAAAGTAGCCTTCTCCGTAGACGAGGCTGTCGAAGCGGCCAAAGCGCTCGGAACACCGGTAGTTGTCGTGAAAGCACAAATTCACGCAGGTGGCCGTGGTAAAGCGGGCGGAGTTAAAGTAGCAAAAAGCATCGATGAGGTGCGTGCTTACGCTAGTGAAATTCTAGGTAAAGTACTCGTTACTCACCAAACAGGTCCAGAGGGCAAAGAAGTTAAACGCCTTTTGATCGAGCAAGGGTGCGACATTAAGAAAGAATATTATATCGGCGTAGTATTGGACCGCGGTACGGGTCGGGTCGTTATGATGGCTTCGGAAGAGGGCGGCACGGAGATTGAAGAAGTAGCCGAGCACTCCCCTGAGAAAATTTTCAAAGAAATCGTTGATCCGGCTGTTGGCTTGCAAGCGTTCCAAGCTCGCAAATTGGCTTACGCGATCAACATTCCTAATGAGCTTGTTAACAAAACGGTTAAGTTCATGATCTCTCTCTACACTGCATTTGTAGAGAAAGACGCTTCCATTGCAGAAATTAATCCGCTTGTCGTTACTGGCGACGGACAAGTTATTGCGCTTGACGCGAAACTTAACTTCGATTCCAATGCACTTTACCGTCACAAAGATATCGTTGAGCTGCGCGACCTGGAAGAGGAAGATGCGAAAGAAATCGAAGCTTCCAAATACGACCTTAGCTATATTGCGCTTGATGGAAACATCGGCTGCTTGGTTAATGGTGCGGGTCTTGCGATGGCGACAATGGATATTATCAAATATTACGGCGGCGACCCTGCCAACTTCCTAGACGTAGGGGGCGGTGCGACAGCTGAGAAGGTTACTGAAGCATTCAAAATCATCTTGTCCGACGAGAAGGTTAAAGGGATTTTCGTTAACATCTTTGGCGGCATCATGCGCTGTGACGTAATCGCTAACGGCGTTGTCGAAGCAGCTAAGCAAGTCGGTCTTGATCGTCCGCTTGTTGTTCGCCTTGAGGGCACGAACGTAGACCTCGGCAAAAACATTTTGAAAGAATCGGGATTGAACATCGTGGCTGCGGATTCCATGGCGGACGGCGCGCAGAAGATTGTCGCTCTCGTGAAATAAGATAACTTGCTGTGCGGCAATGGCTGCATACGAATTCATTCAGGGGATGTGAGTTAAGAGTGAGCATTTTGGTCAATAAAGATACAAAAGTCATTACCCAAGGGATTACAGGCGCTACTGGCTTGTTCCATACAAAAGGCGGGCTGGAATACGGCACGCAAATGGTAGGCGGCGTAACACCTGGTAAAGGTGGCACGAACGTTGACATTACACTTGATAACGGGACGCTCGTATCATTGCCTGTTTTCAATACCGTTGCTCAAGCGAAAGCGGCTACCGGCGCTAACGCGTCAGTTATCTACGTTCCTCCTGCATTTGCTGCAGATGCGATCATGGAAGCTGTAGATGCGGAGCTTGACCTCGTTATTTGTATCACTGAAGGTATTCCGGTACTGGACATGGTACGGGTTAAACGTTACATGGACGGCAGCAAAACCGTTCTAATCGGACCTAACTGCCCAGGCGTGATTACGCCTGATGAATGCAAGATCGGCATCATGCCTGGATACATTCATACAGCTGGTCACGTTGGCGTTATTTCCCGCTCCGGGACGTTGACTTATGAAGCGGTTCATCAATTGACGACTCGCGGCATCGGCCAATCCTCTGCGGTAGGTATCGGCGGCGACCCGGTTAAAGGCTCCGAGTTCATCGATATTCTGAATCTATTCAATGAAGATCCAGACACCTATGCGGTCATTATGATCGGCGAGATCGGCGGAACGGCTGAGGAAGAAGCAGCTGAGTGGATCAAAGCGAACATGACAAAGCCGGTTGTAGGCTTCATCGGCGGCGCTACAGCGCCTCCAGGCAAACGCATGGGACATGCTGGCGCAATTATTTCTGGCGGTAAAGGTACCGCTGCTGAGAAGATTGCAACGCTTGAAGCTTGCGGCATTAAAGTTGCCCCGACTCCTTCCGAGATGGGTTCAACGCTTGTAAGTGTACTAGAAGAGCAAGGATTGCTTGAAAAGTGCATTACACGTAAATAATTGAATCGATTGATGTGAGGTAAGCAACCTCTCAACGACCCGAAAACGGGAGTTGGGAGGTTGCTTTTTTATTTACCGATTTCCATTATTTTATCGGCTGACTTGCATTCTTATGCCGCGTAACGCACAATAGATAAGAATGCAGGCCAGCCCGAGTTAAGAAAGGGTTGGTTAAAATAGTTCAAAATCAAGATATACGCAGACAAATGATCATTGCTTTTCACGAAATTCCGGGTATTGGCTGGCATGCGATACAAAAAGCAGTGCAGCATCAATTATGGAATAAACCACTGTGGAGCGTAGAAGATCTTCTTGCAATAGGATTGCAGCGAGGCCAAGCGAAAGCGGCAGCAGAGCGTTATGCCGAGCAACCATGGATGTTGACAGAAGAGCCTTCCGCAGCCGCGCAGAAAGTAAATGCCGTCGCGTTGACCCCCTATGATGCAGCTTATCCGCATATGCTGAAAGAAATCGCGCAGCCGCCTTGGGTTCTTTATGCTAGAGGAAGGCTGGAGCTCCTGCAAAGACCAGCGATTGCAATCGTAGGAACGAGAGTACCTACAGCATATGGGAGACAGGCCGCGGCTTCACTGGCGAAAGAGCTGTCACATGCAGGACTGACGGTTGTAAGCGGACTTGCGAAAGGGATAGACGGCAAGGCTCATGAAGCTGCACTAGGAGGAGCGGGAGGCACGATTGCCGTTTTGCCCACGCCGATAGACAGATGTTATCCGCCGGAGAATCTATCATTGTTTCATAGAATCGCGGAGCAGGGCTTGCTCGTTTCCGAAACACCGATTGGCACCTCGCTGCACCCGGGACAGTTCCATCAGCGTAATCGTATTATCGCAGCTTTGTCCGTGGGTACCGTTGTGGTTGAAGGTGCAACAAGAAGCGGTTCTCTCATAACGGCTCGCCATGCTTCAGACATGTCCAGAGAATTGTTCGCCATACCTGGACCGATTAATTCGCCGAAGAGCGAAGGGCCCAATGAGCTGATTAAACGCGGCGAGGCGAAGCTAGTTACAGGCATGCAAGATATCATCGAAGAATTGAATTGGCTGCCGGCTGCTTTACAAGCATACAAGGAAGCGGATGAAAAGAGCTCGTCCAAAGTGGAAACAAAAGGGGATCAATTAACGCCCGAAGAGAGTAAATTGATTGCATTGCTTAGAGATCAGCCGCTTTCGATTAATGAGCTGCATGAGCTTTCTGCCATCCCTTTTGGACATTTGAACGCACTTCTGCTAAATTTATGTATAAAACGAAAAATTGAATTGCAGCCCGGATCAATATATATTGCTTTATAGCTTGCAATGGAGAGAGGAGGCGCCTTACATGGCAGATTCTTTAGTTATCGTCGAATCACCCGCTAAAGCCAAAACGATAGGTAAATATCTTGGCAGCAAGTATATCGTTAAAGCTTCCATGGGTCATATTCGCGATTTGCCCAAAAGCCAGATCGGCGTCGAGGTTGATAATGATTTTAATCCCAAATACATTACGATACGCGGAAAAGGCAGCGTCCTCAAGGAATTGAAGGATGCCAGCAAAAAAGTAAAACATGTCTTTCTAGCAGCCGATCCGGATCGCGAAGGAGAAGCGATTGCTTGGCATTTGGCCCATTATTTGGAGCTGGATGAGACAGATACTTGCCGCGTTGTATTTAATGAAATAACGAAGCAGGCTGTCAAGGACGCATTTAAGACGCCGCGGAAAATCAATATGGATTTGGTGAATGCACAGCAAGCGAGACGCATATTGGATCGGCTGGTCGGATACAAGATAAGCCCTCTACTATGGAAGAAAGTAAAAAAGGGCTTGTCAGCAGGCCGCGTGCAATCGGTTGCCGTAAAGCTCATTATTGATCGCGAGAATGAGATTGATGCATTTGTTCCCGAGGAGTACTGGTCTATTACCGCTAAGCTAAATCACTCGGGAATCGCATTCGATGCCAAATATCATTCCATAAACGGAGATAAGCGTGAGCTTGGCAATGAGGCAGAAATGCAGGAAGTGCTTCAGGCAATGAACGGAAGCCAGTTCACCGTCTCCGACGTGCGCGAGAAAGAGCGGCTCCGCAATCCTTCGCCACCCTTTATTACAAGCTCATTGCAGCAGGAGGCGGCCAGAAAGCTCGGTTTCCGCGCTTCCAAGACCATGTCCGTTGCCCAGCAGCTATACGAAGGCGTAGAGCTTGGCAAAGAAGGTACAGTCGGATTAATAACGTATATGAGAACAGACTCGACACGCATATCACCGATTGCGCAAGAGGAAGCAAAGGAATACATTACGGAAAAGTACGGTGCGCCTTACGTGCCTGAACAACCGCGGGTATATACAAAGAAGAACAGCAATGCCCAGGATGCGCATGAGGCGATTCGTCCGACATCCATCCTGCGCGACCCGGAATCGATGAAACCGTTTTTAAGCCGAGACCAGCTTCGCCTGTATAAGCTTGTATGGGAACGATTCGTTTCGAGCCAAATGCAATCAGCCGTCCTGGATACGATGACAGTTGATTTGCAGGCCGGCGAAACCATCTTTAGAGCGACGGGCTCCAAAATCAAGTTTGCTGGGTTTATGAAGGTTTATGTCGAAGGCAACGATGACGGAACTGTGGAAGAACATAAGTTTTTACCACCGCTCGCCGCTGGCGACGTGATGAACTCAGAGGCCATTGATCCTAAGCAGCATTTCACGCAGCCTCCTCCAAGGTTTACGGAAGCTAGGCTTGTAAAAACGCTTGAGGAGCTTGGCATAGGGCGTCCAAGCACGTATGCGCCAACGCTCGAAACGATTCAGAAACGCGGATACATTGCGATGGAAGAGAAAAAATTCATGCCGACCGAGCTTGGTGATTTGGTCATTCAGCTAATGGAAGAGTTTTTCCCTGAAATACTGGATGCCGAATTTACGGCGAACATGGAAGGAAATCTTGACCATGTGGAGGAAGGTACGGAGGATTGGGTAAAGGTTCTTGCGAATTTTTACGAATCCTTCGAGAAGCGTCTGGAAGTGGCCGAGGATGAGATGAAGGAAATCGAAATCCAGGATGAGGTTTCCGATGAGATTTGCGAGAAATGCGGCCGTCACCTCGTCTACAAAATGGGGCGTTTCGGGAAATTTCTTGCATGCTCCGGATTTCCGGATTGCCGTAATACGAAGCCGATTGTCAAGGATATTGGCGTGACGTGTCCGAAGTGCGCGGAAGGCAAAATCATTGAAAGACGCAGCAAAAAAGGAAGAATATTTTATGGCTGCGATCAATACCCGGGCTGCGATTACGTCTCATGGGACAAACCGACAAACAAACCATGCCCGCAATGCGAAGAGTCCAAGTTAGTTGAGAAGCGGAATCGCAGCGGAGCTAAGCTGATTTGTCCGACGTGTGATTACTCAGAAGAGGTTCTTGATGAGGACGAACAGGGTACGGATATCGATTAAGCACTAGCCGCGTGCCAAACAGTGCGCCTGGTAGATTATTTTTCTAATCAAATAAATACCCGCCACCGTCCTCCCTTTCTTTAGGGAGGACACCGTTGTTCAACGGGATGTTTATTCAACAACGTGTATTTGGCCCCTTTTACCGTTAGACGAATGTTTATATTGTGTTAGGCGAAGATTTGAACAATTGTAAGTGAATCGTAAATGATGGCTGGGGATAAATAAGAAATTGTTAATTTTTCTGCATGGCATGTGAAGCACAATAAGCAACCGAAGCGAATTACATCATGGAAGGATTGAAATATTTTGTCACAACCACAAAAAGTAACAGTAATCGGAGCTGGCCTGGCTGGAAGCGAGGCAGCATGGCAAATCGCATCGCAAGGAGTACCTGTCGTGTTATATGAAATGCGCCCTGTCACGAAAACGCCGGCTCACCATACGAATCAATTCGCAGAGCTAGTGTGCAGCAACAGCCTGCGGGCCAACGGTCTTGCCAATGCAGTAGGGGTGCTGAAGGAAGAAATGCGCCAGCTTGATTCTTTAATACTGAGCTGTGCGGATCAGCACGCAGTGCCTGCAGGAGGAGCGCTGGCGGTCGATCGTGACGGCTTCTCAGGCGAAGTAACTCGGAGGCTGCATGACCATCCGCTCGTTGAGGTTCGTAATGAAGAGGTGACAGAAATCCCTACCGACGGGATCGTGGTTATTGCTACAGGGCCATTAACGGCACCGGGATTATCCGCTCAAATCCAAGAACTGCTTGGCGAGGAATATTTTTATTTCTATGACGCGGCTGCTCCGATTGTAGAAAAAGACTCCATCGATATGAGCAAGGTTTATTTGGCATCGCGTTATGACAAAGGGGAAGCGGCTTACCTGAACTGTCCGATGACGGAGGAAGAATTCGAGATTTTCCACGAAGCGCTTACGACTGCCGAAAAAGCGGAAGTTAAAGATTTTGAAAAGGAAGTGTATTTCGAAGGCTGCATGCCGATCGAAATTATGGCAAGCAGAGGAAAGCAAACGGTGTTATTCGGTCCAATGAAGCCCGTTGGGCTTGTTAATCCGCATACAGGGAAGCTCCCCCATGCCGTTATTCAGCTGCGTCAAGATAATGCCGCTGGCACGTTGTACAATTTGGTTGGCTTCCAAACCCATCTCAAATGGGGTGAGCAGAAGCGTGTCTTCTCGCTCATACCTGGCCTTGAAAATGCTGAGTTTGTGCGTTTTGGCGTCATGCATCGAAATACTTTTATTAATTCGCCGCGGTTGCTTAAACCGACCTATCAGCTTAATAATCGCGAAACGCTGTTTTTTGCCGGTCAAATGACAGGCGTAGAGGGGTATGTGGAATCTGCCGCATCCGGTTTGATTGCCGGCTTTAATGCTGCAAGACTCGCCCGCGGACTCGAGCCAGTCGTACTTCCGGAGCACACAACGCTAGGAAGCATGGCTAATTATATTACGACGGCAGATTTCAAGCATTTCCAACCGATGAATGCAAACTTCGGGTTGTTCCCGCCGCTTGAAAAAAGAATGAAAAGCAAAAAAGAAAAGAACGAAATGATTGCTAACCGCGCGCTCGAGGGTATTGAGCAATTTAAAAAGGAACATTTGCAGTAGCCAATCGTAATGTAGGCATGGCAACCGATTTTAATACGGAACCTTGAGGAGGCAATGCAATGGAAATGCAATTTCACGCTACTACGATTTGCGCCGTGCGTCATGAAGGCAAAGGCGCGATTGCGGGGGATGGGCAAGTAACTTTCGGCAATAGCATGGTCATGAAAAACACGGCCAAAAAAGTAAGAAGATTATATCGTGGCCAAGTTATCGCAGGGTTTGCAGGCTCTGTTGCGGACGCAATTACCTTATTTGAGAAGTTCGAAGCGAAGCTGGAGGAGCATCACGGCAATTTGCAAAGATCAGCGGTTGAGCTAGCGAAGGAATGGCGTTCAGATCGCGTGCTTCGGAGGCTTGAAGCGATGATGCTTGTGATGGACAAAACAGGCTTGCTCTTAATTTCCGGAAATGGCGAAATCATTGAACCGGATGATGGCGTATTAGCCATTGGCTCCGGCGGCAGCTTTGCATTATCCGCGGCACGCGCGCTGCAGCGTCATGCGCCTCATATGTCCGCAAACGATATTGCTCGTTCCTCACTTGAGATCGCCGCGGACATTTGTGTATTCACCAACCGAAATATCATTGTTGAAGAGATTGAGTAGCGATAATTATCCCGCAGGACATATAAGGTTAAGCTTCGGAAAGCCAAAGTGAAGATATATAAATCGGAGGGATTTTATAATGGGAAATGATGCACTGACACCCCGACAGATTGTAGCGGAGCTTGATAAGTATATCGTTGGTCAAAAGCCGGCGAAACGTTCAGTAGCGATTGCGCTGCGCAATCGTTACCGCAGAAGCTTGCTTGATGAAACGCTGCGCGATGAAATCGTTCCGAAAAATATTTTGATGATCGGACCAACCGGAGTAGGGAAAACAGAAATTGCGCGTCGATTGGCGAAATTGGTAAAAGCCCCTTTCGTTAAGCTCGAGGCCACGAAGTTCACCGAGGTCGGTTACGTTGGCCGGGATGTAGAATCAATGGTGCGTGATCTTGTAGAAACAGCAATTCGTATGGTGAAGACGGAGAAAACGGAGAAGGTTAAAGACCGGGCAGAAACGCTTGCCAACGAACGAATTGTTTCGCTGCTAGCACCTTCTACGGCGAAAGCAAAAGCTTCAAAAAATCCTTTTGAGATGCTATTTGGCAACCAACAGCAGTCCGATGAGCCGAAGGATGAACCTGAAGCTGAGCATGCGCTGTATCAAAAACGCTCGCAAATCAAAGAGCAGCTGGCTGCGGGCAAGCTTGAGAATGAAATTATTGAAATTGAAGTAGAGGACTCTTCTCCCAATATGATGGATATGCTTTCCGGTCAAGGTCCGGAGGGTATGGGCATGAATATGCAAGAGCTGTTTGGCCAACTAATGCCGAAGAAGCCTAAAAAACGCAAGCTGCCAGTCAAGGAAGCACGAAAGGTGTTAACGCAGGAAGAAGCTAACAAAATTATCGATATGGACGATGTCATTACGGAATCGATTACAAGGGCGGAGCAATCCGGCATAATTTTCATAGATGAGATTGACAAAATTGCCAGCCCGTCACGCGGGTCAGGGCCGGATGTATCGCGGGAAGGCGTTCAGCGTGATATTCTTCCGATTGTGGAAGGCTCGACTGTCATGACGAAATATGGCCCGGTAAAAACGGATTACGTCTTGTTTATTGCTGCAGGTGCATTCCATGTAGCCAAACCTTCGGACCTTATCCCTGAGCTTCAAGGACGTTTCCCGATTCGCGTGGAGCTGACGAGCCTTAGTTTGGATGATTTCGTAAGCATCCTCAAGGAACCGAAGAATGCATTAACCAAACAGTATTCAGCTTTGCTAGAAACGGAAGGCATTCAAATTGAATTCTCTGATGAAGCGATCCATGAGCTGGCTTCAATCGCTGCGGATGTAAATCGGAATACTGAAAATATCGGGGCGCGCCGGCTGCATACCATTCTGGAGAAGCTGCTTGAGGATTTATCCTTTGAAGCGCCGGAGCTGTCGCTTGAGAAGATGACGATTACGCCGGAATATGTTAGAGAAAAATTAGGAAGCATTGCGCAAAATCGCGATTTGAGTCAATATATATTGTAGTTGTTATGAGTTTTGGGAGGCATTAGAATGAGTTTACTAACAAAGACAAGAACGCTGAACCGTCTGCTGCAGCGCGCGGCCGGCAAAGCGCTCAGCTTCAGGGAAATGGCGGAGGTGCTTTGCACGACGATACAGACCAACGTATTCGTTGTGAGCCGGAAAGGGAAAATACTTGGTTGTTCCGCCGTTGATGCATTTGACCATGATTTCATGCGAGCGTTATCTGCGGATGAGCTTCGCTTTCCCCAGGAAAGCAATATTCGATTTCTTGATATGCAGGAATCGATGACAAATGTAAAGCCGGATGCTGGCATCTATGAAACGTTCCCTCGGCTTGGCGACCAAGAAATTATGACCGTAGTGCCGATTATAGGGGGAGGAGACCGTTTGGGTACGCTCGTACTCACCCGGTTATCCGGCGCGTTTGACGATGATGATCTGATTCTAGCCGAATACGGCTCGACGATTGTCGGTATGGAAATTTTGCGCGAGCGAACCGAGGAGATCGAACAAGAGGTACGAAGCCGTGCTGTCGTAGCTGTTGCGGTAGGATCATTGTCCTTTAGTGAGCTAGAAGCCGTTGAGCATATTTTTGAGGAGCTGGACGGGAAAGAAGGGTTGCTGGTTGCATCCAAAATCGCGGATCGAGTCGGGATTACGAGGTCAGTTATCGTAAATGCTTTGCGAAAACTTGAAAGCGCCGGAGTAATCGAAACGAGGTCATTAGGGATGAAAGGCACATATATAAAAATCCTAAATCACCAATTGCTGCAAGAATTAGACAAAATCAAGTCGTGAATATAGGTCGTTTAGACCAAATTGGCCCTATCTTTTTTTAAAGATAGGGCTTTTTTCTTATTGTAATAATTTAGGAAATTGTTGAATATTATCATGTCGGCAAAAATCGACACTACAATCTCATTTTTTTAATTTTTACTGTCGAACAAAGAAGGAATGAGCAGTAATCTGTTGAATACGTAAAAGAGATCTCCTATGTGAAAGTGGTGAAACTACGTGAATTTGTTGAATGGCGCTGCATTTGGAAGATTGGAAGGCGCGCTTCAAGCAGCAGAAATGCGGCAACGCGTCATTTCAAACAATGTGGCAAACGGTGATACGCCGCATTTCAAACGGTCTGAAGTACTGTTTGAGGAATTGCTGGAGCAATCAATGGGCAATCAGCAGGGGCAATTGATCGGTAAACGGACCAATCAAAAGCATATTGCAATTGGAGCAGCTTCTTCTAGTCTACCTATACCCAAAGTTACCACTGATGAAACAACTTCGATGAACAACAATGAAAATAATGTTGATATCGACCGCGAAATGTCTTTGCTAGCAAAAAATCAGCTGAGTTATAACTTTTATATCCAGCAGATAAATCATGAAGTCAAAATGATGCGAACAGCGATTGAAGGGAGAGCTTAAGGATGAAGTTGTCAACAGGATTTGATGTTAGTGCTTCTGCATTGTCGGCTCAGCGCCTGCGGATGGATGTTATATCCTCTAATATTGCGAATGCAGAAACGACGCGGGGAAGTTTTGTTAACGGACAATTTCAACCCTACAAGCGAAAGATGGTTGTGATGGAGCCACTGCAGCAATCCTTCTCAAGCGTGCTCTCCCAGCAAATGAACGGAAACCCAGCTTCTCAAGGCGTCAAGGTTACAAGTATCAAAGAAGATCAATCTCCAAACAAACTTATTTATAATCCGACTCATCCCGATGCTGACGCAAATGGCTACGTAAATATGCCAAATGTCGATGTAACGAAAGAGATGGTCGATATGATAGCAGCGACTCGTTCCTATGAAGCGAACGTAACCGCATTGAATGCAACAAAAGCTATGTTTGTCAAGGCTCTTGAGATAGGTAGATAGCGTTGCGAAATAAGCAACTAACGAAAGGGAGGGAAAATGATGATACAGTCAATGTCGCTAGGCCCGGTTCAACCAGTAAAACTTCTAGAAGCTAAACCGATCCAAGAAGCGACTCCGGCTCAACTGACACAATCTTTTGGCCAATATTTGCAAACGGCAATAGACAATGTCAGTAACCAAGAGCAAAACGTCCATAAGCTTAATGATAAATACTTAATCGGTGAAGTAGATGTTACAAAAGTGCTGATAGCTTCTGAGCAGGCGCAGCTGAGCTTACAGCTTACCTCACAAGTCCGCAACAAAGTGGTTGAGGCATATCAAGAAATCATGCGGATGCAAATCTAATCATCATTTCGAACTAGCATAGTATTTGGGTGAGGTGACAACGTGAACGAGAGAATCGCCCAATATAGAGCAAGGCTCACTCAATTCTGGAGCCAGATGGGCAGAAAACAAAAAATTTGGTTGGGGGCTTCAATTAGTGGATTATTGTTGACAATCATATTGTTAACAATCGTATTTACAAGGACGGAATATGAAATTGCTTTCCAGAATTTAGATACAACAGACGCAGCTGCGATTATGACTTACCTCGACGGTAGCGGAATTCCTTATGAGCTTAGCAATAATGGAAAGAGTATATCTGTTCCGAGCACGGATGCTGCCCGAATTAAAGTGGATGTCGGTTCGCAAGGACTTGTTCAAAACGGTTCGATCGGCTTCGAGGCTTTTACTTCAAGCTCGAGCCAGTTTGGTACGACAGAAAATGAATTCAATGTGAAATATCTGAATGCATTGAATGGAGAAATTCAGCAGCTTCTGAACGCCATGCAGGGTGTTGATAGCTCCAAGGTGCTGGTAAACCTTCCAGAAGAGAGCGTATTTCTTTCTCCTGAAGACGCGGAACAAGCGTCAGCCTCAATCATGATCAAATTCATGTCGGGTTACCGCCCGAGTCAGAAAGAGGTTGATGGATACTACAATCTCGTGAAGACCGCTGTTCCTAATCTGCAAATGAAGGATATTACAATTTCGAGCCCGCAAGGTGAATTAAGTTTCTCAGAGGTTGACGGTGGGTTAGCGAACAGTACAGATGCTGTAGAATCGCAATTTAGCATTCAGAGGAAGTATGAAACGGAGCTCAAAAAAAATATCCAACAATTTCTAGGCCCGATCGTCGGAGCCGACAACCTCGTTATTCAAGTTTCAAGCAGCATGAACTTTGACAAAAAAACGTCGGAAGAGTCAGTTGTCAAGCCTTTGGATAACAATAATAATAACGGAATCATAGTGAGTGAAGAAATTTCGAATAGCACCTCAACTGGATCTTCTGGAGAGGCTGGCGGTGTTGCAGGTACTGGTGAAACCGATGTCCCAGGCTACGAAGCTTCAACGAGCGGTGAGAACTCATCTGAGACAAACTCGCAAATTCGGAATTATGATTTTACGAGAATTAACAGCAATATCGTTTCTGGGCCGTTCGTATTGAAAGACCTTTCTATTAGTATCGGTATCGAAGCGTCACAAATTGAGGATGGAGACAGCAGAACGGCAATTATGGCTTATCTGACTGCTTTAGTCCGCGCGCAGTTGGCCGATTCCGGTCAAGACGTAACCAATGACCAGCTAATTGAGAAAAAGGTTGCCTTAATTGCAAGAACTTTCTCCGGCAACGCAGCTAGTAATCAAGCAAACACATTGAGCATGCCATGGATTATTGGTATCGGTGTTGCAGCGTTAGCCATCATTGGAGGACTTATCGTTATTCTTGCACGCAGACGCAAAAAAGCAGTTGAAGAAGAAATTGAATTGGTTGCACCATCCAAAGTGGAATATCCAACTCTCGACTTGGAAAGTGTCAACAATGACAGTCAGGCTCGGAAAAATCTTGAAACACTTGCCAAACGGAAACCGGATGAGTTCGTTAATCTTCTTCGCACATGGCTTGTGGATGAATAGAGGTGGTTCAGGTGTCAAAATCGATGCAAGGCTTATCGGGTCGCCAAAAAGCAGCAATTTTACTCATTACGCTCGGCCCCGAAGTATCTGCACAAATATTCAAGCATTTGCGCGATGAAGAAATAGAGCAGCTTACGCTTGAAATTGCCAACGTCCGTAAGGTAGACAGCATGGACCGTGAAACCATCCTAAGTGAATTTCATCAAATTTGCATGGCTCAGGAATATATCACGCAAGGCGGCATTTCATATGCAAAAGATATTTTGGAAAAGGCACTTGGCGAACAGAAGGCGCTGGAGGTTATCAACCGATTGACAGCGACGCTGCAAGTAAGGCCGTTTGACTTTGCGAGAAAAGCAGAGCCTACTCAAATCTTAAACTTTATACAGAACGAAAATTCTCAAACGATTGCATTGGTACTTTCTTACTTGCAGTCGGAGCAATCATCGCATATTCTTTCTTCGCTTCCTCAAGAGAAGCAAGCAGAGGTTGCTAGACGAATTGCATTGATGGACAGTACATCGCCTGAAGTCATATCGCAAGTTGAACGTGTGTTGGAGCAGAAGCTTTCAGCTACCGTTACGCAGGATTACACGAATGCCGGTGGCATCGACTCTATCGTACAAATTCTAAACGGCGTAGACCGTGGAACAGAGCGGACGATTCTGGATGCGCTCGAAATACAAGATCCTGAGCTTGCAGAAGAAATCAAGAAACGGATGTTCGTCTTCGAGGATATTGTCAATATCGACAATCGATCTATCCAACGCATTATTCGCGATATTGAGAACTCGGATCTTCAGCTTGCGCTTAAAGTGGCAAGTGAGGAAGTTCGTGAAGCAATATTCCGAAATATGTCTAAGCGAATGGCCGAGACTTTCAAAGAAGAAATGGAGTTCATGGGCCCCGTACGGCTTCGTGATGTGGAAGAAGCACAAACTCGCATCGTAGCAACTATTCGCAGATTAGAAGAGTCTGGTGAAATCATCATCGCCCGTGGTGGAGGAGACGATATCATTGTCTAATTTGATCAAATCATCGAGTGTGATTACTCTTGACCAATTGAAACAGCTGGAATGGCTGCATCAAAGGAATTTTGAAATCGATGGAACGCATAGTCAGGAAGAGGAGATCGAGCCTGGACCTGATGAAGAGACGATAACGTTGCGAGATCAAATTTTGAGTGACGCACAGCATTATGCAGAGGAAAGACTGCAAGAAGCTGCAACGGAAAGTGAAAGGTTGCTTTCCGAAACCGAGCAGCAGATCGATGTTTGGTGGCTGCAAAAACGTACCGAGGATGAAGCAGCATCTGAATTGTCTAGGCAAAAAGGATATGAGCTTGGCTATGCTGAAGGATCTGCACAATCCGAGGCGGAGCTGCGAGAAGTCTGGGAGCAAAAAATTGCTGAAGCATCCGATGTGCTGAAAACGGCCTTCGACATGCGAGAGCAAATTATCCAAGAGGCTGAGCCTTTCCTAGTCGAGCTAAGCTGTGCAATCGCAGAAAAGATTATTGGACAGCAGCTGACTTTAGCTCCCGATATGGCACTTGAGCTTATTCGCAAATCATTATCTCGAAGAAGAGAGCAAGGTGTCATCACACTCTGTGTCGCACCAGGTCAACTTGCGTTTGTTCAAGCTGCCCGTGAGGAACTGCATTTCGCAATTGATTCACAAGCCGAATTGCAAATTTTGCCCGATTCTACAGTGAAGGATAACGGATGTGTCATTCGTTCGGCATTCGGAAGCATAGATGCCCGCATTGATACGCAGCTCTCAGAAATTAAACGTGAATTAATCCATCTAGCTCATCATAGCGGCGAAGAGCGAGGTCATTCCGATGATAGTGAATAATCTCGATGTTCTGAAATATATCGAACATCTGCAGCCTCTCGATCCCGTTAGAGTGAATGGCAAAGTGTCGCAAGTCATTGGACTAACCGTTGAATCTGAAGGACCCGATGCCAGCATTGGTGATGTATGCTTCATTTATCCGTCTAAAGGCGCAAAGCCCATTAAAGCAGAAGTTGTTGGCTTTCGCGAAAACAAGGTTATTCTTATGCCTCTGGGTGATTTACATGCGATTAGTCCCGGATGCGATGTTGTTGGCACAGGTAAGCCTTTGACGGTTCAGGTTGGATCAGAATTGCTCGGCAAGGTGCTTGATGGTTTAGGAAATCCGCTGGATGGATCTTTTCTTCCTAGACGAATGCCGCATTACTCTACATACAATGAGCCTAGCAACCCGCTTAAACGTCCTCGAGTGGTCGAACCGCTCGGCATTGGCGTGAGGGCCATAGACGGTTTGCTAACGGTTGGTCGCGGTCAACGTGTCGGTATCTTCGCGGGGTCTGGCGTTGGAAAAAGCACGCTGCTCGGTATGATTGCGCGGAATACATCAGCCGATGTCAATGTCATTGCCCTCATCGGCGAGCGTGGTCGCGAAGTTTTGGAATTTATTGAGAAAGATCTCGGCCCAGAAGGCTTGGCTCGTTCCGTTGTTATCGTAGCAACCTCTGATCAGCCAGCTCTCATTCGTATTAAAGGTGCGCTTATCGCTACTTCTATCGCTGAATATTTCAGGGATAGAGGCTTAAATGTCATGCTTATGATGGACTCGGTTACCAGGTATGCGATGGCTTTGCGTGAAGTAGGCTTGGCTATAGGCGAACCTCCTGCTACTCGAGGTTATACGCCGTCAGTATTCGCTGCGCTACCCAAGCTATTAGAACGCGCAGGAACTGGCCCAAGCGGTTCCATAACGGCTTTCTATACCGTGTTAGTCGATGGCGACGACATGAATGAGCCAATTGCTGACGCCGTTCGCGGTATTCTGGACGGACATATCGTATTAAGCCGTCAGTTAGCCCATAAAGGGCATTTCCCGGCAATCGACATTCTTGCTTCAGTAAGCCGTGTCATGAAAGAAATCGTAACCGAAGAACAGCAGGATGCAGCGAATGAATTAAAAAAACTTCTGTCTATTTATAGAGATTCGGAGGACCTCATCAATATCGGGGCGTACCAACGAGGATCAAATCAAGAAATTGATACAGCGATTCAATTTATTGAAACGATTCAAAGCTATACGAAGCAAAAGACCAATGAAAAGGTTAGCTTAGAGGAAGCGCAAATGGGTTTAATTAATCACTTCTACAGGAGTTGAACCTTTAAATGGCATCATTTCGGTATACATTTCAGAGGGTTGTCGATTTAAAGGGCAGCGAAAAAACACAAGCGGAGTGGATGCTGTCCTCAGCCGTAGGCGTATTAACTGCAGAGGAGCTTTCACTTGATCAATTGCGCGTGAAACAGCAGGAGTGGGAATCTAAGCTAATTGAGGCTGCTAGCATAGCAGTTCCTCTATCTGAGCTTCAGGTCATTCAGCATTATCTGGATCACTTAGTAGCATGTATTTCAAACAAAATGAAAGACGTGTTGCATGCACAAAAAGCGGTTGAGCAAAGCAGACTTAACCTTTCGGACAAGATGAAAGATGAAAAAGTGTGGCTTAAAGCAAAAGATCATGCGCGTGATCGGTTCCAGTATGCGCTGCAAATTAAAGAGCAGAACGAACTGGATGAGATGGCAAGCGTCCGTTTCATGATACCAACCCCATAAAGTGATGCGTGATACCGGCTAGAGGGAGTGAGTGGAATTGGCGGGTACGGAAAAAGAGAAGCAAGGCTACAGTACGCTTGAGCGAATGATGTTTTTAATGACTCCGATATTGTTCGCCATCGTACTGCTCGGTGTATTGTATACCTTGGTTGACAACGATTTCCGCAATAAAATGCTGACAGCCGGAAATTCAATTCCTGTCTTAAAAGACGTATTGCCTGAACCAAAGGTTGCAGGTGGTTCAATAAATGACGATGAATTGAAAACTTCGAACATGTCAGCTAAGATTGCGGACTTGCAAGCCCAGTTGACGGTAATCGAAAGTGAATTGGCTGCAGCGAATCAAACAAAAACGACGTTAGAGCAAGAAGTGAAGGATTTAGAGAGCGACAATTCGCAGCTAAAAAGCTCAAATGAAGCGGATGCGTTAGAGGACGAGCAATATCAGGCGAAAATTCAGGAGTTGGCCAGCATGTTCTCCAAGATTACGCCAAGTAAAGCTGCGCCGATCATGCAAAGCATGACTTTGGACGAGATGGTTCTCGTATTTGCGAATATGCGCCCAGACGACCGAGTCCGAATTATGGAAAAAATGAATCCTCAGACAGCAGCCGATGCCGCTATGAAACTGAAGGACAATGTTACAGCTAAGGACATGCAGATTGCCGCACTTCAAGCCAGGCTTCAAACACAGAAAACAGAAGCGGCTAAACCGGCTTCTTCCGTTCTTGATCAAGAGCAGCTTAGCGCTACCTTTACGGCAATGGATGCAAAAAGTGCAGGAGAATTACTAGTTAAAATGGTTGATGTTAGTCCTAGTAAAGTACTTCGGATTTTAAACGCGGTAGATAATCAAACGAGATCTTCCATACTTGCCGAAATGTCAGGAATCGATGAAAAGGTAACAGCCCAGCTCGTAACAAAACTGATGTCAGGCAGTTAGAACCACCTTTTGGAATGTGACTTTCACTATTTGAAAGGAGGTGAAAAAGATGGAAATGGCAATACCGCAGGCCAGTAATGCGCAACCTCAAACACAAACTGCTTCAAACGCTCAAGGTAATAAAGCTGTTGACGGTGCTGTATTTCAAAAAACATTGGTTCAACAATTGAACAATGAGGCGTCCTCTAAATCGGGACAAGCACAAGCTGCACCTCTTGTCGCTACCGTGAATAATGAAGCAGCCGTCGTAGTGGAGGAAGCTGCAGCTTCACCGACACTATTGGAACTTATGTCTATTATTGATGGTTTATTAGATAAGCTTGAATCTTCTGAAACAGAGGATGAAGGAACGAAACCAATAGACGAGGAGCAGTTGAAACAACTATCAGATATGTTGGATCAAATGAATGCTCTGCTTGCTTTGCTCGGATTACCTGTACCACTAATCCAAAATTCGAATACGGATGTTCTTTTGGATGATGCAAGCGTAGAGGTACCTCAAGAGCTTAATCAAGCAACCAATATTAAGAATAAGCTTCAGGATACGCTTGTTCATATGCAAATCATGTTAAATCAAGGTTCAATGAAACAGATTCAACAACAAGAGCCTGCTTTAGTGGTTGCACAGCAGCTACAGGCGTTAACAGCGATTTTGGAAGGCGAGCCGGTGGATACGAATAAAGCACAAACGAAATCGACGGCCTTCACACAACAACTGTTTACCGCTCAGCTGGCACCACAAGCCGATACTGGCGTTCTTTTACAGCGTTTATCACAGAAATCAGCTCATCCGGCGTTGTTAACCACAATTGCACAAGCGATGGAGCAAAGCGTTAATGTGGATCCGGCGGTTTCTAATGATGAAAGCAATCTGCAATTGCATGTTGGTACAACCAATTCTGAGACGATGCGTGCTCTAGCTCCATTGACTGCAAACGCTCCGGCTGCGACTTCCTTCGTCGTTGCAGAAGAGTTCGCAAAGTCCATGACTGGAATGATTGTTCAGAAATTTGATTTAACGACAATCAACGGCGTTTCGGAAGCCAAAATCATGTTGTACCCAGAACATCTAGGTCAAGTTGACGTGCGCATAACGATGCAAAACGGATTGTTGACAGCTGTTTTTCAAACGGATACTGCAATGGCAAAAGACATGCTAGATAACCAAATGGCACAGTTGCGATCTGCACTTCAAGCCCAAGGACTTATGGTAGACAAGCTGGAGGTTTCACAAGGTCATCCGACTACGCAGCTTTCTCATCAGCAGCAAGGGCAGGGAAGCAGCCAGCAGCAATCGTCGAATCGACAAAACTTTAGCAGTGATGATAGCACAAGCGATAGTCAATTCGAGACCGAGATGGTTCAGCAAGCCACGATCCAAGGACTTGGATTCGGAAGAGGAATCAATGTCAGAGCATAATATCGCAGTTGTACCGTCCAAATGAACGGAGGTGATTGGAAATGACAGATAGCGTTTCTACCCGTGTTGTATGGCCTAACTACAGCCAAGCCAATGTACAAGCCGCTGCCAATAAAAAAAGCTCAGATACGCTCGGGAAAGATCAATTCCTCAGCATTCTCGTAACTCAGCTGCGCAATCAGGATCCGATGCAGCCACTGCAGGATAAAGATTTTATTGCGCAAATGGCTCAATTCACATCTGTCGAGCAGCTAATGAACATGTCAACAGAGTTAACCTTAATGCGGCAAAACATAGGTTCTGCATCTAGCTTAATCGGTAAGACGATTGAGTGGAGCGAGTATGACGAAGCAGGAGAGGTTACTACGGTCAAAGGCATTGTTGATTCAATTATTTCGAAGGAAGGCATCCTGTATGCGAAAGTCGGCGGAGCCGAGGTTGCGCTTGATTACGTAACTTCGATCTCAGAAACAAACGACAACGAGGATTCTTCAAACGAAGATGATGAAGAAAGCAGTAAATCTTCTGATTCAGCAAATGCTGAGGAAGGAGCTGGAAGCTGATGAACGAAGGCGTGAAAATAGGTCATATTTTCCCTGTCATGACGACGCCTCACCATGTAAGCAAAACGGCAGCCAACCGTCAAACGCAGCCGTCAGAGTTTCAAGAGCTGCTTAATGCTAAAGTGCTTAAATTCAGCCATCACGCAGAGGTACGCATGCAGCAGAGAGGCATCAAGCTACAACCGGAATCGCTGACAAAAATAATAAACGCAGTAGAAGAAGCGGCCTCCAAAGGGGCACAGGACTCCCTAATCGTATTCCGTGATATTGCTATGATTGTCAATGTACCGAGCCGAACCGTCGTAACCGCGATGGACGGCGGGCAGATGAAAAGCAATGTATTCACGCAGATTGACAGTGCTATTATTTTATCGTGAGCAGGCTGGACCTATCAGGAAGCCTCAAGCTGTGGATCGATTGAAGCAGCTAAATGATAGTGCATTTACAATTCCGAGCAAGTGGTTTTCATTTCATATTCCAGGAGGAATAATCTAAATGCTAAGATCGATGTATTCAGGCGTTTCTGGTATGCGCGGCTTTCAAACAAAGCTAGACGTGATTGGTAACAATATTGCGAATGTAAACACGGTTGGCTTTAAAGCGGGTCGGGTTATGTTTAAAGATATTCTAAGCCAAACCGTTGCAGGCGTTACGGCACCAGAGGAAGGCGTGCGCGGCGGTGTCAACGCAAAGCAAATCGGTCTAGGCGTGTCTATCGGATCTATCGATACGGTACATACCGCGGGTAGTGCTATGACGACTAACCAACCGACAGATCTGCGAATCGATGGAGACGGATTTTTTGTTGTGAGAGCAAGTGACGAATCCGAGATGCTTCTAACACGTGCAGGAAACTTTACGCTAGATGCGAACAGACAGCTTGTGACTGGCGATGGTTATTTTGTGCTAAGCGTAGATCAAGAGCCAATCGTTCTTGATGAAGCTATTACGGCATTTTCTATCGGGCAGGACGGTACGATTATGGGCGTAACGGCTGATGGCACGGAAGCTGTTGCTCAACTGGGAATCGCAAAAGTCGTAAATCCTAGCGGATTAGAAAAACTTGGCGGTAACATGTATCGCGTTACTGCTAATGCGAACCCAGATGCGTCAATTGAAGATTTCATGACTTTTGCTGGCGATCCTGACCTTGGAACAGGCGCAATCATTGCGGGTCAACTTGAAATGTCCAACGTTGATTTAACTGCCGAGTTCACGGAAATGATCGTGGCGCAACGCGGATTCCAAGCCAATTCACGAATCATCACGACTTCAGATGAGATTCTGCAAGAGGTTGTTAACTTAAAACGATAGGTAATTCATAACGAGCGGGAGGCTTAGTGCCTCCCCTAGGTGTGAGGGGGGAAACTAATGATTACCGTAACGCGTTTGAATGGAACAAAAGTAACAATAAATGCTCTGTTAATTGAAGTGATTGAAGAGGCAGCAGATACGGTTATAACGCTTACGACTGGTAAAAAATTAGTCGTTACGGAGAAAACAGCTGAGCTGCTGTTGCTAAATCAACAGTATTTACGCACAATTGGCCTCATTGCGGCGGCCCAAAAGAGTGAGCAAACGGAGGGTCCCTCATCATGAAAAAAATGCTTCCTTGGTTAATAACGATTCTATTATCTATTACGCTTATAGCAGTTGTGGCCATTATTTTGTTTAAGTCATTCTTTGCAGATCCAAAAGAGCAAGCCACAGAAACAAAGACCATCGAGGTAAAGGTTTTATCCGCAGACGAGCGGGTGGAGGTTACTTCCGAGCTGAAGGATTTCAGACGAAATCTGAAGGATCCGGAATATGTCGTTGTGCTCAGCTTTGCGTTCCAGCTTGACGGGAAGAAAGCAAAGGAAGAGTTCGATAAGATTATCGAAATTGAAGTTAGGCCCATCATTAACAGAGCACTCGCGGATATGACTGCTGATGAATTGAATGGATCCCAGGGAGAAGACGCACTTGAATCTAAGCTGCTGAATCTCATTACGCCAATTATTCCAAAAGGAAAATTGGTTAAAGTAGAAATCACTAACTTTATCATTACTGAAATTTAACTTAACTACGCCGACATTCCTCGAAGGAGGTGAGATATTTGGTTGATGTTCTATCGCAAAATGAAATAGATGCGCTACTAGCAGCCTTGGATTCTGGCGAAATGGACGCAGAGGATCTCAAGAAGGAAGAAACGACACGAAAAGTCAGCTTGTATGATTTTAAGCGCGCCGTTCGTTTTTCGAAGGATCATATTAGAAGCTTAACAAGGATTCATGAAAACTTCGCGCGATATTTGACAACCTATTTCTCAGCGCAACTTCGCACTTTTGTTCAAATAAATGTCGTGCAGGTCGAGCAACTGCCTTATGACGAATTCATTCGTTCGATTCCTAAAATGACGATCCTGAATATATTTGAAGCGGAGCCGCTCGAAGGTCGAATGGTGCTTGAGGTCCATCCGAATGTGGCCTATGCTATGCTTGACCGTATGCTTGGAGGACAAGGGATAGCGCCTTCCAAAATCAACAATTTAACGGAGATTGAAACCATTATTATGGAACGAATCTTCAGCAGAACGTTTGAAAGTTTGCAGGAAGCATGGAAAACGATTATCGACATTTCGCCAAGGCTTGAAGCTTTGGAAACAAATCCGCAGTTCATGCAGATTGTTTCACCCAATGAAACGATAGCACTTATTTCGTTTAGCACCAAAATTGGTGATACGACGGGCATGATTAATCTCTGTATCCCGCATGTGGTTATAGAACCGATTATGTCAAGGCTATCTGTACATCATTGGTTCGTATCCCAGAAGAAAGCGCGGGCACCGGAAGAAGTTGAGATTCTAGAGCAGCGTGTAAACAAAGCTAAGCTCCCTATCGTTGCTGAGTTGGGTGAATCGTCGCTAACGATTAAAGAGTTCTTAGGCTTGAATGTTGGGGATGTCATTTCACTTAACAAGTCAGTTGATGAAGGCTTGAAAATTAAAGTGGGGGACAAGCTTAAATTTATCGGCAGCCCTGGTTCTGTTAAGGATCGGATAGCAGTTCAAGTAGATGAGATTGTCGTTGAAGGAGTGGAAGAAGATTATGATGAGTAAGGACTATTTGTCGCAAGAGGAAATTGATGCATTGCTTCGTCAGTCTTCCAATGATTCGGAAGCCGAGCAACCTTCTGAAGGCGGATCGCAGCTTTCGGACTTCTTATCTGAAATGGAACAATCAGCGCTCGGTGAAATTGGAAATATTACGTTTGGCAGCGCGGCAACAGCATTATCTACGCTGCTGGGCAAAAAAGTCGATATTACGACACCGCAAGTAACGATTGTGAAAAAGGAAGAGCTTGCTGATATTTTCCCTAAACCCCACGTAGCAGTTAGCGTGCAATATGTCGATGGGTTTCAAGGCATCAATTCTTTGGTTATTAAAACGAAGGATGCTCAAATTATCGCGGATCTCATGCTTGGCGGCGAAGGAACCAATATAACGGTTGAAGAGCTGAATGAAATCCATATCAGCGCCGTGCAAGAAGCGATGAATCAAATGATGGGTTCATCGGCGACTTCCATGTCTACGATATTCAATCGTTTTGTTAATATTTCGCCTCCTGGCATCGATATTTTAGACGTGAACAACGGTGATGGCATGGAGCATTTGCCACCGGTTGACTTGTTTATTAAAATTTCGTTCCGGTTGACAATAGGCGATCTTATTGATTCAACAATTATGCAGCTTCTTCCAATTCCATTTGCGAAGCAGATGGTTGATATTTTGATGGGAGTTGTAGAGGAACCTTCAGCTCCAACAGCACCAGCAGCGGTTGCAGCACCGCAAACGGCTCCTCCTGCTTCTGCTCAGCAAGCTGCAATGCAGGAAACGGCAGCAACTGCTTATATGAACGCTGCGCCGCCTCAGATGCATGCAGCACCGCCTATGCAGCAGCAAATGCCGCCTACGCAGTATCAAACGCCTGCAGCTGGCTATGATATGCCAATGCAGCCACAGGGCCCGCATACATATGGTCATGCTGCTAATCGGAACGTAAATGTACAGCCCGTGCAATTTGCTAATTTTGGCAATGCGCCATTTATTCAACCTGATGAAACAAACCTCAATTTACTTCTCGACATACCGCTAAAGGTCACTGTAGAATTAGGAAGGACCCAAAAGCAGATTAAAGATATTTTGGAGCTGTCGCAAGGTTCAATTATTGAGCTGGACAAGCTGGCCGGTGAGCCGGTTGACATTCTAGTAAACAATAAACTCATTGCCAAAGGCGAGGTTGTTGTTATCGATGAAAACTTTGGTGTTCGAGTTACAGATATCGTAAGCCAATGGGACCGCATTCAAAAATTACAATAGCATCCTAGGAGGATAAAAAAGATGGCAAACCGCATTCTTATCGTAGACGACGCAGCTTTTATGCGAATGATGATTCGTGACATTTTATCAAAGAACGGATACGAAGTCGTCGGTGAAGCCCAAGATGGCGCCCAGGCGGTTGAGAAGTACAAGGAACTAAAACCAGATTTGACAACGATGGATATTACGATGCCTGAAATGGACGGAATTTCCGCATTGAAAGAAATCAAAAAGCTCGATGGAAACGCAAAAGTGATTATGTGTTCAGCAATGGGTCAGCAAGCAATGGTAATTGATGCGATTCAAGCAGGCGCAAAGGACTTCATCGTCAAACCGTTTCAAGCTGATCGTGTAATCGAAGCGATTAAGAAAACTCTCGGATAACGGTTAGATATTATGCTTAACTTAACTTCGCGCATTTCAATGGTGTCTGCTCTTGGGATGGCGATATGGCCTCGATTTGCGGCTGCTGCTGCCTTAGACGGCAGCAGCGCAAGCAATGACGAACAAATGGTGTTCACGGGATCTAATGATCTCGCAGGCAGTTTGGTATGGGTCATCGTCTCACTTGCTATCGTTATCGTATTAATTATTTTTGTCATTAAATGGCTGTCTCAGCGCAACCGTATGTGGGGAGCGAATCGATCGCTTCGCTCACTCGGCGGCATTGCACTCGGACAAAACAATTCTATGCAAGTCATAGAAATTGCAGGACGTATCTACATAGTTGGCGTAGGTGAAAGCATCACTCTCATTGATAAAATTGACGATCCAGAGCAGGTTAGCGCTGTGATCGCAGCGTTAGAGCGTCAGAAAGATGCCGGATGGGGCAATGACGTTGTAGGACAAGTGATTAATAAGCTCAAAAATCGCAACAAAAAGGATGGATCAGAGCCTGTAAACGAGCAATGGAACAAAACTTCCTCTTTTGAAGACTTATTGCAAAATAAACTTAGTCAGCAAGCTGATCGCAAACAGCAGTTGGAATCGCTATTGCATGACTCAAAATCAAATGAACGGTTGATGGATGATGAAAAATAAATGGTGGATATCAATTGTCGCTGTACAGCTTCTTGCGATGTTCATACATAATCAAGCATTTGCTGAGCCGTTGCCTGATATATCCATCAACATAGGCGATGGCAATAGCGAAACACCAGGTACAAGCGCATTATCCATGCTTCTACTGATTACGGTTTTAAGTATTGCTCCTGCGATTTTGGTACTAATGACAAGTTTTACACGAATCGTAATCGTACTTGGTTTTGTAAGGACTTCCCTAGGTACGCAGCAAATGCCTCCTAACCAGGTGCTAATTGGTTTGGCCATGTTCCTTACTTTTTTTATTATGGCTCCAACGTTCTCACAGGTGAATGAGGTTGCACTTCAGCCGTATTTAAAAGGAGAGATCAGTCAAACGGATGCCTTTAAGGAAGCATCTATTCCAATGAAGAAGTTCATGTTCTCGCATACGCGCGAAAAGGATCTTATGCTGTTTATGAATTACACAAAAACAGAGAAGCCTACTTCATTCGAAGAAATTCCTATAACGGTATTAATACCTGCTTATGCAATAAGCGAATTGAAAACGGCATTTCAGATGGGCTTTATGATCTTCATACCATTTTTAGTCATTGATATGATTGTTGCAAGCACCTTAATGGCGATGGGGATGATGATGCTCCCGCCCGTCATGATTTCGTTGCCATTTAAAATATTGCTTTTTGTATTAGTAGATGGGTGGTACTTGATCGTTAAATCTTTATTGTTGAGCTTCAACACGTGATACTAGCAGGGAGGGACATTCGATGAGTACTGATTTCATAATCGGATTAGCCGGTGAGGCCGTATTCGTGGTTTTGAAAGCCAGTGCGCCAATGCTCGTTCTTGCTTTGGTCGTAGGTTTGATTATCAGCATATTCCAAGCAACAACTCAGATTCAAGAGCAGACGCTCGCATTTGTTCCGAAAATTGTAGCGGTTTTTGTGTCCATCATTATTTTTGGTCCATGGATTCTAAATACGGTTATCGATTTCACATACAATCTGCTGAATAATCTTCATAATTACATCGGTTAGGTTGTGAGTGGATGGAAACGATCGTACAAGGTTTTCCTATTTTTTTGTTAATCTTTTGTCGAATAACTGCGTTTTTCGTCGTTGCGCCTGTCTTTTCTTCGCGAGGCGTGCCGAATGTATTTAAACTAGGACTCGGTTTTTTCATTTCATTTATCGTTTTCCTAACGTATGGAATGAAACAATCGATTGTGCCTGATGCAGAGTACGTACTCATTTTGTTTCGCGAAATATTGATCGGCGTGTTGATGGGGTATGTCGTTTATTTGTTTTTTACGGTCGTTCAAACGGCCGGGGCTTTTATGGATTTACAGGTTGGATTCGCAATGGCGAATATCGTTGATCCGCATACTGGAACATCTGCGCCTCTGCTTGGTAACTTTAAATATATGGTGTTGATTGTTATTTTTCTAATGATGAACGGCCATCATTTTTTATTGACTGGGCTCATGGACAGTTATCAATGGATGCCTTTGGATAACGAACTGTTCACTAGATTTATGAATGGCAGTTTAACCGATTTCTTGACTCGAACAGTAGCTAATACCTTTTTACTTGCGATACAAGTAGCTTCACCACTTATTGTTGCTATGTTTCTTACCGATGTTGGATTAGGGTTTTTAACGAAGACGGCTCCGCAATTTAACGTTTTTGTAATCGGTATTCCCCTTAAGCTAATTATTGGTCTGTTTTTATTAACCTTGTTAATGCCAAGTCTGGCAGCCATATTCGAAAGATTATTTTCCATCATGTTCGATTCATTAGAGCAATTATTCGGTGTCGTACAAGGACCGCCGGCTGAAGGGCAATAGGAGGATGCTTGTGTGCGTAATTACCGTCTAGAGCTTGATCTCCAGCTTTTCAGTCAGGAAAAGACAGAACAGGCTACTCCAAAGAAAAAAGACGAAGCTAGAAAAAAAGGACAAGTCGCCAAATCCGCAGATTTAGCTGGATCTTTTATATTATTATTTGTGTTTGCGAGTTTTATAATGCTTGGCAGCTATTTTAAACAGCACATTATGATGTTGTTCGGGAATTTATTCGAAGACTGGCTTTTAATGGATTTGACGGTCGGCAATGTGTTGTCGCTCTTTACAGAAATTACGATTGAAATGCTTCTCATACTGATGCCGATATTTGTGATAACCATTCTAGTGGGCATTCTCGGCAATATTGTACAGTTTGGCTTTTTATTAACGGGCGAACCTCTCAAAATGAAGCTGGAAAAAGTCAACCCGATTAACGGTTTTAAACAAATTTTTTCCGCAAAGACATTGGTTGAGTTTTTAAAAAGCGTGTTAAAGCTATTAATTGTAGGAGTACTCGTATATTTGGCCATATCAAAGGAATGGGAACGAATACTCGTACTAGCAGGCTTACCCATTCAACAAATTTTTACTTTTACGGCTGGTTTGACCGTAAAGCTTGGCATTGAAATAGGAGCGGTATTGACCGCTCTTGCGTTAGCTGACTATTTCTATCAACGCTACGAACACAATAAAAGTTTGAAAATGTCCAAACAGGATATAAAAGATGAACATAAAAAATCCGAAGGTGACCCGTTGATTAAAGGGAGAATTCGTGAGCGCCAAAGAAGAATGGCATTTCAACGCATGATGCAGGAAGTACCTAACGCGGATGTCATAATTACCAACCCTACCCATTTCGCTATCGCATTGAAGTATGATGCCTCTAAGATGGAAGCGCCTAAGATCATTGCAAAAGGGATGGACCATGTTGCTCTTCGCATTAGAGAAATTGCGAAAGAAAACGGGGTTGTCATGATGGAAAATAAACCACTTGCCAGAGCGCTATACGAGCGGGCTGAGATTGGGGATGTCATCCCTCCAGACCTGTTCCAAGCGGTGGCTGAGGTGCTCGCATATGTATACAAAATGAAAGGCCGAGTAAAATCATCATAACACTACGGGAGGAGACGGCGTCATGAAAGCAAGAGACTTTGTAGTATTATTTGGCGTAATTGGTATTGTACTCATGATGATAATTCCGATCCCAGTCCTACTACTAGACATACTTATCATTTTAAACATATCAATTGCCTTGATGATTTTACTTATTGCGATGAATACAAAAGAAGCGCTGGATTTCTCCATCTTCCCTGCAATTCTATTAATAACTACCCTGTTCCGACTAGCGCTAAACGTCTCGACGACTAGAAATATTTTATCTCATGCCGAGGCGGGAGAAGTCGTCGCGACTTTCGGCAGCTGGGTAGGCGGAGGACAGATCGCAATTGGATTTATCGTCTTCCTTATCCTTGTCGTGGTGCAGTTTATCGTAATCACAAAAGGCTCGGAGCGTGTTGCTGAGGTTGCGGCAAGATTTACGCTCGATGCTATGCCCGGTAAGCAGATGAGTATTGACGCGGATTTGAATGCCGGTCTCATTAATGAACAGCAAGCAAAAGCCCGCCGTTCGAAAATCGAGCGAGAAGCTGATTTTTACGGAGCGATGGACGGTGCAAGCAAGTTCGTAAAAGGGGACGCAATTGCATCTATTATTATACTCGTTATTAATCTGGTCGGTGGTTTCATTATCGGTATGGCGATTCATGACCTAAGCTTTGGCGAATCGCTCTCCACTTTCTCCATTCTAACCATTGGTGACGGACTAGTGAGTCAAATCCCTGCTTTGCTTATTTCAACTGCTGCTGGCCTAATCGTGACAAGAGCGGCTTCAGACGGCAACTTGGCAGAGGATGTTACCAACCAATTATTCAAATATCCTAAGCTCCTATTTATTGCGGCAGGAACAATTGGTTTGTTAGGTTTAACACCAATTGGACCGTTGAGAACATGGCCATTTGCTATCATGCTCGCTTTTGGTGGATGGTATATGCAAAAGGCTATTAACAAACAGCAAGAACAAGAGGAGATGCTCGTTGAAGAGCAGCAGATCGAAGAAGTCCGCAGCCCAGAGAGCGTCATTAGTCTGCTACAGGTTGATCCGATCGAATTTGAGTTTGGTTATGGCCTTATCCCGTTAGCAGATACCCAGCAGGGCGGTGACTTGCTTGATCGGATCATCATGATTCGCAGGCAATGCGCTCTTGAGCTTGGCCTCGTCGTTCCCGTCATTCGAATCAGGGATAACATTCAATTGAAGCCAAATGAATATGTTGTCAAAATAAAAGGAAATACGGTGGCTCGCGGAGATTTATTGCTGAATCATTATCTGGCAATGAGTCCTGGTTTTGAGGATGATTCCGTGATTGGAATCGAAACGATGGAGCCTGCTTTTGGATTGCCTGCCATTTGGATTGATGAGCAGATGAAGGAGAGAGCAGAGCTTTCCGGATATACCGTAGTAGATCCGCCATCAGTGGTTGCGACGCATCTCACAGAAATAATTAAACGGCACGCTCATGAGCTTATTGGCCGGCAAGAAACGAAGCAGCTTGTTGAGAATGTTAAAGAATCATACCCAGCACTTATTGACGAGCTGATTCCAGCCATCCTTACGGTTGGTGATGTTCAAAAGGTATTGTCCAAGCTGCTGCGCGAGAAGGTATCCATTCGTGACCTGGTGACGATCTTCGAAGCATTGGCGGACCATGGGAATTATACGAAGGATCCTGATATATTGACGGAATATGTACGACAGTCGTTGTCTAGACAAATTACGCAACAATTCTCGTCAGGCAGCGATACGCTGAAAGTGATTACGGTAGGACCGCAGCTGGAGAAAAAAATTGCGGAATCGGTTCAGCAGTCGGATCAAGGCAGCTATATTGCATTGGATCCGATATCCACGCAGCAGATCTACCAGAAGCTGAATGAACATGTCAATCGTCAGATTCAATCAGGTCAGCAGCCAGTCGTACTCGCCTCACCTACAATTCGGATGTACCTGAGACAAATTGTAGAAAGAACGATGCAGGATGTACCGGTGCTTTCATACAGTGAACTAGAGCCAAACATTGAGGTACAAAGCGTTGGGGTGGTGAATTTATGAGAGTGAAACGATATGTCGTTAATGCATTGCCTGAGGCCGTGTCGTTAATTAGAAGTGAGCTCGGTAAAGACGCCGTTATACTGAACACAAAAGAAATCAAGGTTGGCGGCTTTATGGGCATGTTTCGCAAAAAAAAGGTGGAAGTTATAGCTGCTATTGAATCGAATCAAGCCAATCCCCCAGCTCAAGCACAGCGTGCGCCGAATCCGCAAGTCGATGCTGCTGTAGAACAGATCCTTCAATCGGTACAGAGAACGGCTACTGCCGTCATGGAGCCGCCACCGGCACCTTTAATTGATGAAAAGGAAAAGAAGCGCAATGAGCGGGAACAATTCATTATTGATGAAATCAGAGATTTAAAAGAATACATGGTCACACTGTCAAAGAAACAGAGTCAAAGCACGGAGCTGTCGGAGCACCTGATTGAGCTAAGAGAGCATCTTACTGAGCAAGAGGTGGACGGGCAGTGGATCGAGCGCTTGTTAAACGATATTTTAGACAAGCAAACGGAGGAAGGGACTATCTTTCCCAAAGAGCAGGTTTGGGAGCAGGCCTTTTTGCTGCTCGAAGCCTGGCTTCAACCTTATAGCGGAAGCGGCATTAGCAATCAAGCCAGAGTTGTGCATTTCGTAGGTCCGACAGGTGTTGGCAAGACAACGACGATTGCTAAGCTTGCAGCAGAACAAACCCTTAAGCAAGGGAAAAAAGTAGGTTTTATAACTTCAGATACTTATCGAATCGCAGCGGTGGACCAGCTAAGAACATACGCTAACATATTGAATGTTCCGATGGAGGTTGTGTTTTCGCAAATGGATTTGCCACGCGCATTCAAGCAGCTTGAAGAGCGTGAATTAATTTATATGGATACGGCAGGCCGAAACTTCCGAAGCGAGCTTCACGTTTCAGAAGTGAATAGCCTGCTTCAAACGAGCGAACCGAGCGAAACCGTGCTCGTGTTAAGCATGACAGGCAAAACGCGTGATATGGCTGCAGTTGCGGATCACTTTTGCAAATACGGTGTACGGAAGGTGCTATTTACAAAGCTTGATGAAACATCCGTTTATGGAGCCATTTTCAACCTCATCATGAATTATGAACTGCTGCCAACGTACATGGCAAGCGGGCAAACCGTTCCGGATGATATTGAAAGCTTTAAAGTTGATTCGTATATTCGGCAACTTTTAGGGAGTAGTGTCTCATGATAGACCAAGCTGAAGCGTTGCGTAACTTAGTCAAGCAGCAAGAACGTGGGGAAGATGTGCTTGCGACTCGGGTAGTAACGGTTACCAGCGGGAAAGGCGGAGTAGGGAAGTCGAACTTTAGTTTGAATTTTGCGCTTTCCTTGCAGCGGTTAGGTAAAAAAGTACTTGTTTTTGATGCCGACATTGGTATGGCTAATATCGATGTACTGATGGGAGTTTCATCCACTTATAATCTCTATCATTTACTAAAGCAAGAAAAAACAATATGGGAGATTGTGCAGGAGGGTCCTGAGGGGCTTCACTTTATTGCTGGGGGATCCGGGTTCCGTGATTTAATGGACTTGTCGTCGGAGCAGCTCGATCGATTCTCGGATGAAATCAGCAAGCTTCACGGCAAATATGATTTTATTCTGTTCGATACTGGCGCTGGCTTATCGAAGGAGACCATGAAGTTTATAACGGCTGCTCAGGAAACGATTGTCGTAACAACCCCTGAACCTACATCGATTACGGATGCCTATGCATTAATTAAGATGGTTAAAGGAATGGAAGCAGACATTCAATTCAAATTGATTGTTAACCGAGCATCCGATGCGAGAGAAGGGAAACAAACCGCGGACAAAATCAGCATGGTTTCGCAGCGGTTTCTCCAGTCGGAGCTCCCGCATCTCGGGATTCTCCCTGATGATCCAAATGTGTCGAAGGCGGTGAAGCGCCAAGTTCCATTTACACTTGCATACCCGGGAACAGAGGCATCCATTGCCATTAATCAAATTGCAAAACGTTTTCTTGAAATCCCACAAAACGATACGGTTAGCGGTGGCGTCAAAGGATTTTTGCATAAAATGTTCAGACTCTCAAGATAATCCTTTGGAAGTGAGGAGTGAAAATAATGGTTCCTTACCGCGTGCTTGTTGTTGATGATTCCGGATTCATGCGGAAGATTATTAGTGACTTGATCGTTCAAGACCCGCAATTTACAATTGTGGCTACTGCCGCCAACGGGCAAGAAGCCATTGAAGCGGTACGTGAATGGAAGCCGGATGTTGTAACCTTGGATTTGGAAATGCCTCTAATGAATGGCATTGAAGCCTTGCAGGCCATTATGCGAGAAAATCCGACTCCTGTAATTATGCTGTCAGGAATTAGTGAGGATAACACGAGGGAAACGATCAAAGCGCTTCAGTTCGGGGCATTTGACTTTATCCGCAAACCTTCGAGCGCCATTTCCAATGATATTCACCAGGTCGGAGAGGTTCTGCTAGAAAAGCTGCGGATTGCAGTATTAACAAAGCGTTATCAGCCTGTCATCCCCATTGATGAGAGATTCGCTTCAATTATAGAAGATAGCAATCAACTCAAGCAGCAGATGTCTGCTGCCTTAGAGAAGACAGTACAACCTGTGGAGCCAAGCCTTCCCACTCAGCCGACTGCACGACTTAGCCCGGACTCGACTTTGAATCCGAAACCTAAGGAGCAGCAAGTGACGCAGCGTTCGGTATCCTCTTTACATAAACAGCAAAAATCTAAACTGTCGGAAACCTCTGCTCCGAATAAAGAGAATCCTCCGGCAGCAATACTGAAGCCGGTTGTGAAATCGAAGCTTCCGGAGATTAAAGCTGCAATTCCTGATCCGCCTGGCATGAAAAAAAGCAAGGCTAGCGGAGCGACCGGTTCCTTTAAGCATATCGTAGCAATCGGTACATCTACAGGAGGGCCTAGGGCACTGCACGAAGTTATTACTTCTTTGCCAGGTGACTTTCCAGCACCTGTTCTTATCGTTCAGCATATGCCTCCTAAGTTTACAAAGTCGCTAGCTCAGCGGTTGGACAGCTTTAGCGAGCTTCATGTTGTAGAGGCGGAGCAGGGCGAGAGAGTTGTAGCTGGGAAGGTATATATCGCGCCAGGTGCTTTTCATATGGAGCTTGCAAAGGATGCAGCCGGATACTTCATTAAGCTCACCGAGCAGCCGCAGCGGAATGGCCATCGTCCATCCGTTGATGTTTTGTTTGAATCTTTACTGCCGATTCGTGAGCTTAAACGCCATGCTGTTATTATGACAGGAATGGGAAGTGACGGTGCAAAAGGGATGAAGCTTTTGTCTGATTCTGGGATCGAGACATCCATTGCCGAAGCCGAAGAAACCTGCGTGGTATATGGCATGCCGAGATCCGCGGTAGAAGCAGGTTGTGTCAATCAAATCGTACCGCTGCAAAACATAGCTTCACAACTCGTGCAAGCCATGCTGAAATAAATAGGCCACACTCGCAAGAACATACTAACAGGAGGTGCTAGGAAATGGATATGAATGCGTATTTATCGATGTTCATCGATGAATCTAATGATCACCTGCAATCCTTGAATGAAAATTTACTTCGTTTGGAAAGCGAGCCTGAAGAACTTAGTATCGTTCAAAACATTTTCCGTTCAGCCCATACGCTGAAAGGGATGTCAGCTACAATGGGTTTCGAGGATTTGGCTGCTCTTACACATGAAATGGAAAACGTACTGGATCTTGTGCGTAACAGCAAGCTCAAAATGGACAGTTTTATCTTTGACACATTGTTCAAAGGGCTGGATGCACTTGAAGCGATGGTTCAGGATATTGTTGGCGGAGGGACAGGCAAAGCCGACGTCACATCAATCGTAGCGTCTTTGCAAATTATTCTTAAAAGCGACTACAGCGCGAGCAGTGCTTCAGCGGCTCCTGTCGTAGCAGCCAATGCAACAACATCAAGCGCATCAGGGGCGATGCTGCTTGATGAATTCCAATCTTCTATCCTTCTTCAATCGATTGAGACGGGCCACAATGTCTATCATATTCAAATCGCCATTCGCGATAATTGCATGCTGAAAGCCGTTCGTGCATATATGGTGTTTGATTTACTTGAGCGAAACGGTGAGGTCATTAAATCTGATCCATCCGTTCAAGATATCGAGCAGGAAAAATTCGATTTTACCTTTACAGTGTTTACGATCTCAAACTTGAAGCAGGAGGATCTTCAATCCCAGCTTCTCAATATTTCTGAAATTGAAACCGCCGAGGTGACGTTGTTAGATGCCGAATCATTAGCCGTACTCGGTCAGTCCACTGCTGCAGCAGCCGTTGAGACTGTCGAGGCAGCTCAGGTCGAAGCGCCTGTCGTCGCTAAAGAAGATGCGGCCCCGAGCAATCAAGCAGCTAAAGGACAAGCACCTGCAGCAGCAAATGCACCTGCTAACGTATCCAGAACCATTCGTGTCGATATCGAAAGACTTGATGCTCTAATGAATCTATTCAGTGAGCTGCTTATCGACCGAGTACGGCTCGAACAGCTTTCAAGTGAAATTAAACGCAATGATTTAACGGAAACCGTGGAGCACATGACGCGAGTCAGCTCCGATTTGCAAAGTATCGTATTGAAGCTTCGTATGGTGCCAGTGGATTCCGTATTCAACCGTTTCCCGCGTATGATTCGTGATTTAGCGAAATCGCTGGACAAAAAGATTGATCTTGTCATTACCGGTGCCGATACAGAGCTTGATCGTACGGTTATTGATGAAATCGGGGATCCTCTTGTTCATTTGTTAAGAAACTCAGTCGATCATGGCATTGAAACCGTTGATGAGCGAATAGCGGCAGGGAAGTCAGAGACGGGAACCATTTACCTGCGTGCCTATCACAGCGGGAACCATGTCTTCATCGAGGTAGAAGAGGACGGCCGGGGCATTCATCACGAGCGCGTGCTAAAAACAGCCATTAAGAATGGTGTCGTAACCGAAGAACAAGCAAAGCTATTGTCTGCGGATGAAATTAACATGCTTATATTTGCAGCTGGATTCAGTACCGCTGATAAAATATCCGATATCTCCGGACGAGGCGTAGGGCTCGATGTGGTACGTTCAAAAATCACTTCGCTCGGCGGCAATGTCACGATTGATTCTGCATTTGGCAGAGGAACGAAGTTCTCTGTTCAGTTGCCTCTCACGTTGTCAATTATATCTGCGATGTTAATTAAGCTTGGTTCCGAGAAGTATGCCATTCCATTATCGTCAATCGTTGAGACCGGCATTATTCGCAAGGAACAAATTCTGCATGTACACGGCAACAAGATGATTGAGTTCAGAAACGTGATTATTCCGCTCGTATCGCTTAGCAAAGTACTCGATTCTCCTGATTTTAATGAGAACGACGAGACAGAGACCGAAATCGTAGTCGTGCGCAAAGGTGAAAAATGGGCTGCAGTCATGGTCGATGAGTTTATCGGACAAAGTGAAATCGTATTGAAAACGTTGGGCAAATATCTGACCAATGTTGAAGCGATCTCGGGAGCTACCATTCTAGGTGATGGTTACGTCGCACTGATCATTGATCCGAACGCACTAATCAAATAGGGAGGTTTTTAGTATGGGAGAAGAATTAAAGGTTATCGTGTTTGCGCTTGGCAACGAAGAGTACGGTATCGAAGTAGATAAGGTTCGCACGATCGAAAGGTTGTCTCCAATTACTCGCGTCCCGAAAACTGCGGCTTTTATAAAAGGTGTTATTAACTTGCGCGGTATTGTCGTCCCGGTTATCGACCTTCGCGGTCGCTTTAATCTTACGGAAACGACACCAACAGAAAATTCAAGAATTATCGTTGTAGCTGTAGCCGATATAGAGGTAGGTTTTATCGTTGATTCGGCAAATGACGTAATCGATATCGATACGGATGCAATTGACTTGCCTCCTGAGATCGTTGGCGGCATTAAAGCTAAATACTTAAGAGGCATTGCTAAACTTGGTGAAGGTCGACTTCTCATCATGCTTAACTTGTCCGAGGTACTGAATAAGAATGAAATCATCCAGATCGAACAGCTCGAGGTTTAAAAGGTGAGCTTATTTAGCCGATTTGAAGCTTTTGAGCTGGATGTACTGAAAGAAGTCGGCAATATCGGAGCAGGCAATGCTGCTACTGCATTATCGCGGTTGTTGGATAAACCCGTCGATATGGCAGTGCCAAAGGTGAGCCTGCTGCCGTTCGAAGAAGTCGCTGAGCGAGTTGGCGGTTCTGAGCAAATCGTAATTGCGGTTTTTCTCAGGGTGGAGGGCGAAGCACCAGGCAATATGTTTTTTATCATTGAGGAAGCCTCCGCGAGAAGAATTTTGAGACAGCTGCTTTCGATAAATGTGGAGGAGCAAGAAGGTTATTCAGAAATGGAGCTGTCGGCGCTTTGCGAGATCGGCAACATTCTGGCAGGCTCTTATTTATCCTCACTTGCGGATTTTACCCATCTTACAATGGCTCCATCTGTTCCTGCGATCGCAGTTGATATGGCTGGTGCTGTACTCAGCTATGGTTTAATGCAGTACGGTGAGATGGGCGACTCGGCCCTATTAATTGAAACGACTTTTTTAGAGGATCGTCAATCACTGGAAGGACATTTCTTCCTAATTCCGGATCCAGAGTCGTTTGAAAAAATTTTCAGGGCTTTGGGAGTCGTTAGCGAATGATACAACATAATTTGGTCAAAGTAGGCATGGCTGATTTAAATATTGCAACAGATGGAGCAATACTCAAAACAACCGGCTTAGGATCTTGCGTGGGTCTTACTTTGTTTGATCCCATTCGAAAAATAGCCGGAATGGCACATGTGATGCTGCCATCTTCAGAAATTGCCCGTGAGACCAAAATGAATTTGGCTAAGTATGCAGATACAGCCATTCCTGAGCTGCTGGACCGTATGTTAGCCGCAGGCGCGCATGTGATTAGCATGAAGGCTAAAATGGCGGGCGGCGCTCAGATGTTTGCAATGTCGGGGCATACGGATTCGCTTAGAATCGGACCCCGAAACGTAGAATCCTGCACGGAAATGCTGCATCGGTTCAAAATTCCGATTATCTCGCAAGATACGGGAGGCAGCTTCGGAAGGACGATTGAATTTGATAGTATTAGCGGGATGCTCTCGATAAGAAGCGTCCAGTTTGGAACAAAGGAGATTTGATATGCTGGGAACATGGCGATGGAATGTCGTATTTGGAATTTTCGGCACCGTGCTGACGGTAGCTTTCTCAATTGGTAATAATCCGATTGTTGTCATGCTGCTAAGAAGTATGTATGCTTTCATCGCTTTTTTTGTTCTTGCGTATGGAGTACGAGCCATTTTGGCCTACATTCTTCAGCCTCCTTCATTAGTAGGCGATTCACTCGAAGATAATGATGGTAAAGGTACACAACTTGACTTAAAAACACCTGATGAGTCAGCGGATTTAAATGCATTGCTGAAGTCGCAGCTGCAGGATGGAGGAGCATCTCCGACAACTGATTCCCACAATAACGCAGCAGTTGATTTCAAGCCGTTAAGCCCGCCGCAATTGCTATCTACAAAAAATACACAACCTGAAGAATTGGTTAAAGCCATTCGTCACCTGACAGGAGAGTGAGTCGATGACTGAGCAGAAACCCCCTCATTTGACAAACTTGCAGATGTGGCAAGCCTGGAGAGAACAGGGCGATTTGGAAGCGAAAAAAAGTTTGATCGAACAATATTTGCCTTTAGTTGATTACGTGACAAACAGAATGGCTATTGGACTTCCCAAAAACGTAATAAAAGATGATCTTGCGAGCAATGGTGTTATGGGATTAATCGATGCCATCGAGAAATTTGATTACGGACGCGGCTTACAGTTTGAGACCTATGCATCTTGGCGAATTCGCGGAGCTATCATCGATGGGCTGAGGCAAGGAGATTGGGTGCCGCGTTCAGTAAGGGAGAAGGCTAAAAGAGTAGAAGAGGCCTATCAGCATTTGGAGCAGCAGTATTTGCGCTCCGTTACGGACGCGGAGATTAGCCAGTATCTGGAGCTGACAGAGAAGGAATTTACGAATATGCTTCAAGATATTTCGGTGACTACGGTCTGTTCGCTGGAAGACCCGATAAGAGAAGAAGAGTCAGAGACGAGAATGTCTTTGTTAGTGGATGACAAAGCTAAAAACCCTGACCATAAAGTACATGAGTTCTACATTAAGGAATCGCTAGTAAAAGGCATTGACCGGTTAACGGAAAAGGAACGAACTGTCGTTTCATTGTTTTATTATGAAGAGCTGTCCTTGAGTGAGATTGCTGAAGTAATGTCACTATCACCGTCGAGAATTTCCCAGCTCCACTCCAAAGCCATTCTTAGGCTGCGAGGAGCTTTGGCTAAGCATAAAGATCAACTCATGCAACATTAAGAGAGGAGGAGTCAGGTGGATAATCTACAATTAGAATCATACCTAAGCATCCAAACATCAGCCGATAAGCTGTCTGCCTTTATCACATTTAGCAGGATTACGGATGAATTCGAATGTAACGGCGATGAGCTTGAACGTTTTCTAAGAAGCAAGGGAATCGTTTATGGTCTTCGAACAGAAGTTCTTAATCAGATTGGCACTAATCCTCTCGCATACTGCAAAGAACAGACACTCATTGCACAAGGGGAGCCACCGCTCCCAGGTAAGGATGGATACGTAAAGCTTATACAGGATATGAACAAAGCCAATAAGGCTCCAGCAGAGCTAGAGGATGGCAAAGTTGATTTCAAAGAGGTTGTACAGCTAAAAAACGTAAAGCGTGGCCAATTGATTGCAGAAAGGTTCGATCCCACGGCGGGTCCAGCGGGAAAAACGGTGACAGGCGAAGAAATCCCTTCTAAGTCGGGGAAATCGGTCCGTTTTAAAGTAGGCAAAAACGTAGTATTGAACGATCAGCAAACAGCTATGTATTCCGCTATAGATGGCTTGATTTCCTTGACAGATAAAGAAAAAATCAATGTCTTTCCGGTTTATGAGGTCAATGGGGACGTTGATTACAGCGTAGGCAACATTGATTTTGTAGGAACCGTAGTCATTAGGGGTAACGTTCTTAGCGGTTTCCGCATTAAAGCATCCGGCGATATTCGCGTAATTGGCGGTGTGGAAGGCGCAGAGATCGAATCGGAAGGCTCAATTGAAATTACGGGCGGGATATTAGGCGGAAATAAAGGTTTTGTCAAAGCGGCTCGTAACGTACGAAGCAGTTTTATTCAAGATAGTAACGTAATAGCGGGCGAAGAGGTACTCGTTTCCCAAAGCATCATGCATTCTCATGTGAAAGCCGGAAAAAATGTTATTTGCTCAGGTGCGAAAGGCCTTATTGTAGGTGGCTTAGTGCAAGCCGGTGATCTGGTTAGCGCAAGAACGGTTGGGAACTCGATGTCAACCGCGACAACAATCGAAGTTGGTGTGAATCCCGAGTACCGTACGGAGCTGCTTGATTTGAGAACGAGGGGCAAGCAGTACTTCGAAAACCTTGATAAAACGGATAAAGCGCTTACTATTCTTGATCAACTGGCAGCTGCGGGACATCTTACTCCGGAAAAGCTTGCATTGAGAATAAAATTAACGGCTTCCAAACGTCAGCTCGTGATGGAAAATGATGCTGTCAAATCGCGAATACTTGAAATTGAAAAAACGCTCGAGGATACTGAACGCTCAAGAGTGGATGTCAGCAATATTGTTTATGGCGGGACAAAAATTGTAATTGGCAGATATACAAAGTTTGTAAAAGACTCTTCCCAGCGGGTTTCTTTTCGGTATTCGGATGGGGATATCGTGTTAGTACCGTACTCTAGCTAGTTTATTATTTATCAATAACCCAAGGGGTGAGTTGATATGACCTTCAAGTCAATTGACTTGCAGATGTCTGTACCGCGCACGCAGGAATTTAGCGGCATGCATGGTCAAGCACTTCATAAGCCGGTGGCCGATCAGAATACGCTGGCTGCTCAAACGACGAAACAAACCGAACTTTTGCGCGGCAAGAATACGGCCGTTGAGCAATCAAACGGGGCTCACATACGAAATGATCAGGATGGCGAGCAAGGCAATTCCAACCCAAATGCCAAGCGTGAGCGAAAAGTGCCTGGCTTAGATCATGATGAGCAAGATCATCCTCCCGTCCACCCATTCAAAGGGCATCGACTGGATATAAAGCTTTAGAACCAGGTTATTTCAGAAAGGCAGGCTAAATCAATGCAGCCTTACTTGCAATATATTATTTTACTCGGAGCGGTTGTCATTGTAGGCGGCTTAGTTATGCCCCGCAAGAAGCAGGAAATAGCAGCACGGCCGCAGTCCATGGAAAATATGGAGAACGCGTTGGAGCAGTTTATGGAGAACATGGAGAAGGATAATGAAGAGCTAGTTCTTTTAGTAAGAAACGCACAAGAAGAATCGAAGTCGGATGCTGTTCGTAAAGAACAGCGCATTGCGCAGTTGGAAGCTAGATGCGAGCAGCTAACGGAGCAATTGCAAGATACGCTCGCCAAAGTGAGTGTATCCAGCAGCGTACCAGCGCTAGAATCCCCACAGAAAGCATCAAGAGATTTGAATCACGCACAGTTCCCGGTACTCCCCCAGCAGGAGGCCATGCGTTTACCGGAAGCGGAAGCAAAAGTAGAAGCGCAAGTAGAAACAGAACCGGTTAAACAGTCCATACAATCACGCTACAGGGATCTTTTTTCACTGTATGAGCAGGGTAAATCGATAGAAATTATATCGAAAAAGCTGGGAATGAACAAAGGCGAGGTTCAGCTTATCATACAGCTGTCTAAGCAAGAGGAGGCATCCCGTGCTTAAAAATCGAATATTTTTAATCGGATTAGGCCTGGGTATTATAATTGGTGCCTTGTTGTTTCAATTGATGCTCTCTGGAGAGCAGAGCAGAGAGAAGCTCGCAGCGCGGGACAGTGAGAGTACGGATAAGCGATACACGCAAGTTGAAGTCGATGCGTTGCTTAAGGCAGAACGTGATTCCATCGAGCTTGACCAGTCGGTTGGTTCTAAAGCTAGCACACATGAAACTGAGCCGGCCGTGACCCCGGTACCAAGTACAGAGCCGCCGGATAAGGCTGTGGAAACTGCTGCGAGCCCGACTGTAGTGCCCGGGAAAGAAAAAGCTGTTATTAATCATGTGATAAGAATCAAAGCAGGCATAGGCCTATCCAAAACGGCGGAGCTGCTTGTTTCAAATCATATTATTGATGATGGCGCAGCATTTATCGCCGAAATGAAAAAGTCTAAAAAGCTGGTTCGCGCCGGTTATTTTTTGTTTCATGAAGACAGCACAATCGAACAGGTTATAAATGTAGTAACTAGCCAACCGCTTACGGAAGAACAAGCTGCTGCATTATCATCCGCTAAAAATAGTTAGTCTATCTTTTCGGGAAACGATTGTTGCGCGAAGATTGTATTTATGGTATATTAATTCACGGTGTTAAAAACGCACGCAGGTCAATTTTGTCAAACGGTGCTTCCGCCCGGCGGAAGTTTTGACAAAAGATGCGACTAGCGGAGGAGCACTAAAAAACCATTATTAGGAGGTGTTGAAGAAATGGCGGTTATTTCCATGAAACAGCTATTAGAAGCTGGGGTACACTTCGGTCATCAGACTCGTCGTTGGAACCCGAAGATGGATCGTTATATCTTCACAGAAAGAAACGGGATTTACATTATCGATTTGCAAAAAACGGTTAAGAAAGTTGACGAAGCGTACAACTTTGTTAAATCGATCGCTGCAGACGGCGGCACTATGCTGTTCGTAGGTACGAAAAAACAAGCTCAAGATTCCGTAAAAGAAGAAGCAGAGCGTTGCGGCAACTTCTACATCAACCAACGTTGGTTGGGTGGAACTTTGACTAACTTCCAAACGATTCAAAAACGTATTGACCGTTTGAAACAACTTGAAAAATGGGCTGAGGACGGCACTTTCGAGGTTCTACCTAAGAAAGAAGTTATCATCCTTAACAAAGAAAAAGACCGTTTGGAGAAATTCCTCGGCGGTATCAAAGGCATGAAAGGTTTGCCAAGCGCGTTGTTCATTATTGACCCACGCAAAGAGCGCATTGCGGTTGCAGAAGCTCGCAAACTTGGAATTCCAATCGTTGGTATCGTTGATACAAACTGTGATCCGGATGAAATCGACTACGTGATCCCAGGTAACGATGATGCAATTCGTGCCGTTAAATTGTTGACGTCCAAAATGGCTGATGCTATTGTTGAAGCTAATCAAGGCGAACAAACAACGGCTTAATCTAAGGCTTTAGTTTTTCAACAAAGGGTGGTCAGATGGTGATAAACCTCTCACTGCCCTTTTTTCGAATGTAAATCATTAAAACCAACATTAATTATTCGCGAAGCTAAATAGACTTCGTGAAACCTATAGGAGGGCTTACAATGGCAGTTAGTGCTAGCGCGGTAAAAGAGCTTCGGGAAAGAACTGGAGCTGGAATGCTTGATTGCAAGAAAGCTTTGGATGAAACAAACAATGATGTTGAAAAGGCAATTGCAGTACTTCGTGAAAAAGGTTTGGCTGCTGCAGCTAATAAAGCAGGCCGTATTGCAACTGAAGGCGTAGTTGAATCGTATATTCACGCAGGCGGCCGTATTGGCGTAATCGTTGAAGTAAACTGTGAAACGGATTTCGTAGCTAAAACGGATCAGTTCCGTGAGTTTGCAAGAGACGTTGCTATGCAAATCGCTGCAGCTAACCCTAAATTTGTTAGCCGCGAAGAGGTTTCTTCCGAAGAGCTTGAAAAAGAGCGCGAAATTTTGAAAGCTCAAGCGCTTAACGAAGGCAAGCCTGAAAAAATCGTTGAAAAAATGGTTGAAGGCCGTATCTCGAAATACTACGAAGAGTTCTGTCTTCTTGAGCAATCGTTCATTAAAGACCCAGACAAAACAATTTCTGTATTGCTAAACGAAAAAATTAGCAAAATCGGTGAAAACATTTCAATCCGTCGTTTTGTTCGTTATGAACTTGGTGAAGGTCTTGAGAAAAAAGTTGATAATTTCGTTGAAGAAGTTATGGCACAAGTTAAACATTAATCCGAACGCACAGGCGGGGCGGGGCGTCCGCCCCGCCTGCTTGTATGAATAGAACATATTTGAAGGACCTCAGCATAAGTGAGGTGCATGATGGAGGTATTAACGTTGGAGCAGCCTGTGTATAAACGTATCGTTCTGAAAGTCAGCGGTGAATCATTGTCTGGGCAAGAAGGTTATGGCATAGAAGCAACTGTCATATCATCAATTGCAGATCAAGTGAAAGAAGTCGTGGCACTTGGGATAGAAGTAGCTATCGTAGTTGGCGGCGGCAATATTTGGCGCGGCATAGCTGGCTCTGCTAAAGGAATCGACCGCGCAACAGCTGATTATATGGGTATGCTGGCTACACTTATGAATTCACTCGCACTTCAAGATGCGCTTGAACAAATCGATGTACCGACTCGCGTTCAAACTTCAATCGCAATGCAACAGATTGCTGAGCCATACATCAGACGTCGTGCTATCCGTCATTTGGAGAAAGGCCGCGTCGTTATATTTGCAGCTGGAACGGGAAATCCTTTCTTCTCTACGGATACAACAGCGGCACTGCGCGCTGCAGAGATTGAAGCCGAAGTTATATTAATGGCGAAAAATAAAGTGGACGGCGTATATTCAGCCGATCCGTTTAAAGATAGTACGGCTGAGAAATTCGAGGAGCTTACATACCTGGATATGCTTAACCGTAATTTAGGCGTAATGGATTCAACCGCAGCATCGCTTTGCATGGATAATAATATTCCTCTTATCGTATTTGCGATTACAGAGAAAGGGAATATTAAACGCGTCGTGCTGGGTGAGAAAATCGGAACGATTGTGAGAGGAAGTGCGAAATAATGCCACAAGAACTGAAAAAAAACGCTGAAGAACGCATGGATAAAGCAATCTCGGCTCTAAAACGGGATTTGTCTTCACTACGTGCGGGAAAAGCAAGTGCATCGTTGCTCGACCGAATTCAAGTTGAATATTATGGATCAATGACGCCAGTGAATCAGCTTGCCAACATCAGTACTCCTGATTCGCGTACGCTGTTCATCCAACCGTGGGATAAATCATCGATGTCAGCTATCGAAAAAGCGATCATGAAATCGGACCTGGGTCTAACTCCGTCGAATGATGGGACGTCAATTCGACTTTCGATTCCGCCACTTACGGAAGAACGCCGTGGCGAGCTCGTAAAAACATCGAAAAAGCTTGGCGAAGAAGCTAAGGTAGCCATTCGCAACATTCGTCGCGATGCTAATGACGGCATTAAAAAGCTGGAGAAATCGGCCATTTCCGAGGATGAATCGCGCGGTCATCAAGAGGACATTCAAAAGGCGACCGACAAGTTCATCGCTGAAGTGGATAAAGTACTGGTTACAAAAGAAAAAGAAATTATGGAAGTATAATAATCTCTGGGCCCCTCCGCTAGGTGGGGTTTGGTTTTGATTTCGGTTGGGAGGAAGTAAGATGATCGAGCGACTTTGGGCCAAATTAGGCAAATCGTCCTTACAGCCGACTGATTCTGTGCCCTCAGAAAACGTGCCTGAGCATGTTGCGATTATTATGGATGGAAACGGCCGCTGGGCTAAACATCGCGGATTGCCGAGGATGGCAGGCCACCATTCTGGGATGAAAGCGATCAAACGCATTACTATTGCAGCAGATCGGCTTGGCGTCAAATATTTGACGTTATATGCATTTTCTACGGAGAACTGGAAAAGACCAAAGGCTGAAGTGGATTTTCTGATGAAGCTTCCTCAGCAATTTCTTGAGATTGAGTTAGAAGAGCTAATCGCAAACAATGTACAGGTTCGAATGATGGGGCATAAAGAAGACTTGCCTTCTTTCACATTAAGCGCTGTTGAGGAAGCCATCGTAAAAACGGCAAACAACACAGGCCTTGTTTTGAACTTTGCACTTAACTATGGAAGTCGCAAGGAAATGCTCGAAGCGATAAAAACGATCGCCTCGGATGTAGAGCAAGGACATCTGACAATCGATGATATCGATGATAAGGTAATGTCAGATCGATTGCTCACTAGTGGATTGCCTGATCCGGATTTGCTTATTCGAACTAGCGGGGAATTGCGATTAAGTAATTTCATGATGTGGCAGCTTGCTTATAGTGAATTGTGGTTTACGGATGTGTATTGGCCGGAATTTACGGAAGCGCATTTTCAAGAAGCGATTTTGGAATATCAACGTCGTGCGCGTCGGTATGGTGGATTGTAGCTTCAAGCAACGGAGTGTGACTTTTCATTGAGACAACGAATTATTACGGGTGTAATAGCAGGCGTAGGTTTTATCGGTTTAACCGTGGTCGGCGGTTGGTTATATACCGCTCTGCTCGTCTTATTGGCAATTATCGGCTTTACTGAATATGCGCGCATGAATGGTGTAGCATGGTCGCATCCGTCTTCATTGCTCGGATACGCGGGTGTGCTACTGTTTGTGCTTCCTTGGTCGGATTGGGGCATCAGTGTTCCGTCCACTTTGGCAATCCTTTGGATATTAGCCTTCTTGCTGCTGGCTCTTACCGTGATTACAAAAAATAGAACAACAATTGATGGCGCCGCACTTATGTTGCTAGGCGCTTTATATGTAGGTTACGGCTTCGCCGCAATGGGTGAGGTTAGGCAAATTGAAACTTACGGCATGATGTGGACATTTTTGTCTTTTGGCTGTATATGGGCATCGGATATCGGCGCCTATTTTACTGGACGAGCTATTGGCAAAACAAAGCTATGGCCATCCATCAGCCCGAATAAAACGATTGAAGGTGCACTAGGAGGCGTCTTGTTTTCGCTAGCGGTTTCTGCTGTATTCGCATTATGCTTTCCGGATTTTATTACGCTGGCGAAAGCTTTGCTGATTGGCTGCATTGCTGCTGTGGCTGGTCAATTCGGAGACTTAATACAATCGGCTTATAAGCGTGTCAGAGATATTAAAGATACTGGAACGCTGCTTCCGGGGCATGGCGGCGTTCTTGACAGATGCGACAGCTGGCTTATCGTATTTCCGCTATTAGTGCTTACCGAGCTGCTACCTGTATAAGCCAGGAGGATATGCATGAAAAGAATTAGTGTATTAGGTTCGACGGGATCAATCGGAACGCAAACCTTGGATGTCGTCGCTTATCATTCTGAGGAATACAAGGTAGTCGGGTTATCCGCTGGTTCTAATCTTGATTTGTTAATTGCTCAAGCGAACCAGTTCAAACCGACGATTGTAAGCTTGGCATCCAAAGCTGACGCGGATACTGCACGTACTCATTTGCCTGCAGGAACTAAGGTCGTTTATGGCGAAGAGGGCTTAATCGCAGTAGCGGCAGAAACGGATGCAGATCTTGTTGTGACTGCTATTATGGGCAGCAGGGGTCTTCCAGCGACACTCGCAGCAATCGATGCGGGCAAGACGATTGGACTTGCTAACAAAGAGACGCTAGTGACGGCTGGACACATCGTGATGGATCGAGCCAAGATGCGCGGAGTATCGATATTACCTATCGACAGTGAGCATTCGGCTGTTTATCAATGCTTGAACGGCGAGGATCGCAGGTCGGTTCAAAAAATTACTTTAACCGCATCGGGCGGATCCTTTCGTGATCGGTCAAGAGCTCAGCTTGAAGGTGTAACGGTTGCAGAAGCGCTTAACCATCCAAACTGGGCGATGGGGGCTAAAATAACGATCGATTCCGCGACGATGGTTAACAAAGGCTTAGAGGTTATAGAAGCGAAATGGTTATTCGATGTTACATACGACCAAATAGATGTCATTATTCATCCGGAAAGCATTATTCATTCCTATGTTGAGTTTTCCGACAATAGCGTGATTGCGCAGATGGGAATGCCTGATATGCGCGTACCGATTCAATACGCGTTGTCGTATCCGCAGCGGAAGGAGACACCGACAGAGAGGCTGAACCTGGCTCAAATCGGCAAGCTTCATTTTCGAGACATGGATTTCGAGCGATATCCATGTCTACGCTTGGCTTATGAATGCGGTAGGCTGGGACAATCCGCACCCGCTGTCTTCAATGCAGCTAATGAGGTTGCCGTAGCACGGTTTTTAAAAGGCGAAATAACCTTTCTAGATATTGAGCGGATACTGGAAACAGTAGTCGGTCAGCACAGCACAATCGATATTCACGATGTGGAGACGATTGCGGAAGTGGACGCTTGGGCACGCAGAATGGCTGAATCCGTTTAAGTTGGCCGAAAACCGGTTCTCTTGTATCGGACGGGAGAATAATGATAATCTATGTACAGGCCGTAATGAACAGGAGGCTTCAGCTTAATGCACATGATTCAAGTTGTGTTTTTGACTATACTCGTCTTTTTCGTCATCGTGACGATTCATGAATGGGGTCATTACTATTTTGCCAAGCGTGCGGGCATTTTGGTTCGCGAATTTGCCATTGGCTTCGGACCGAAGCTGTTTTCGGTCAAGCGCGGAGAAACCAGATATACGCTTCGTCTAATTCCTGCAGGCGGATTCGTGCGAATGGCAGGCGAGGACCCGGAAATCGTTGATGTCCAGCCTGGCCAGACGATTGCGGTTCGTGTGAAGGACAATAAAGTGACCCGCCTCTATTTGGATCGCCTTGACGAGCGGAGCGGCGTTATACGCGGTGAAATTGTTACCATTGATTTGGAGCACAGGCTTTCAGTAACATTGGATGTGGAAGGCGAGAGTGAAACGTATTCGGTTCATCCTGCTGCTTTGATGATTACAAAGGGCAAGGAAACCCAAATTGCGCCAATTGATAGACAATTCGGGAGCAAAACCGTTCCACAGCGTGCGCTTGCTATTTTTGCTGGCCCGATGATGAACTTCATTCTTGCTTTTGTATTATTCGCAGCCTACATCCAAATGGCTGGCATTCCGGTAGAAAATCCGGATAAGCTGCTCGTTGGAGATATCTCAGAGGGAATGCCGGCATCGAAGGCGGATCTAAAAAAGGGAGACGTCCTTGATGCCGTTAACGGCGTCAAAATCGGAGCCGATTTCGATAAAATGATTGAAATAATCGGAAAATCGCCGAATGTTCCCATTCGCATCGATATCATCCGAGATGGCAAGGCACAACAGGTCGTCATTACTCCAGAAGCTAATAAAGAAGGCGTAGGCAAGGTCGGTATCAGCGCTTCAATACCAACGCGGTCTGCAACCTTTGGAGAAACCTTTACAGGTGCGGGCAAGCTGATGAAAAGCATGACGATTAGCATTTTTGAAGGGTTCAAAAAGTTGATTTTCGGAGAATTCAAGCTGGATGATCTTGGCGGTCCCGTAAGAACAGCCGAAGTAACTAGCCAGATTGCCCAACAAGGCATTGTTCAGTTAACATCTTGGACAGCGCTGCTCAGCTTGTACTTAGGTATATTCAATCTATTGCCGATACCGGCACTCGATGGCAGTCGTCTTATTTTCCTTGGAATTGAAGCGATACGCCGTCGTCCAATCGATCCAAATCGCGAGAGCATGGTGCACTTTGTGGGCTTCGCGCTCATTATGCTTCTCATGCTCGTGGTAACCTATAATGATATTTTACGTTTGGTAAAAGGGGAGTAATTGGTCGCTTATGTCTAAAGACAAACAGTTCGTAACCGAAATCACGCCGCAAGGCGAGGATTTCTCAAGATGGTATCTCGATGTAATCAAAAAAGCCGAGCTAATGGATTATTCGCCTGTAAGAGGCTGTATCGTATTCCGCCCGGAGGGCTATGAACTTTGGGAAAATATTCAGCGTGACCTGGACCGCCGATTCAAAGAAACGGGACACCGGAACGCATATTTCCCTTTGTTCATTCCAGAGAGCTTTTTTCAGAAGGAAAAGGAGCATGTCGAAGGCTTTAATCCCGAGCTGCCGTGGGTAACAGAAGCAGCCGGCGAGAAGCTTGAGGAGCGTCTTGCCATCCGTCCGACATCAGAGACGATGTTCGGTCATATGTATTCGAAATGGATCCAGTCTTACCGTGATCTCCCGCTTCTTATCAACCAATGGGCGAACGTTGTTCGTTGGGAGAAGCGTACGATGCCTTTCCTTCGCACAAGTGAATTTTTGTGGCAGGAAGGCCATACGGCACATGAGAACGAAGCGGAAGCACGTCAAGAAACGATGCAAATGCTGGATGTGTACACGCAATTCGTCGAGGAGTTTCTTGCAATCCCCGTCATTAAAGGGGAGAAGACGCCTTCCGAACGATTTGCCGGTGCAGTAGACACGTATTCCATTGAAGCAATGATGAAGGATGGCAAAGCTGTTCAGGCGGGAACCTCGCATTACCTCGGCACTAAATTTGCCGTCGCGTTTGATATTAAGTATCTCGACCGCGAGAATACGCTGCAATTCGCGCATACGACCTCTTGGGGAGTAAGCACAAGACTAATTGGTGCGTTGATCATGGTTCATGGCGATGACAGGGGGCTTGCTTTGCCTCCGAAAGTTGCACCTACGCAGGTTATCATGATTCCGATTGGTCCTGCCAAGATGCGTGAGCAAGTTGTGGGCCGCGTAGACGAGCTGTATGCGGAGCTCAAAAAAGCTGGCATACGCGTGCGCGTTGACGACCGTGCTGACGTAAGTCCCGGCTGGAAATTCAATGAATACGAAATGCGCGGTGTACCGCTTCGCCTAGAGCTTGGACCGCGCGACATGGAAAACGGCCAAGTGGTTCTCGTATCTCGGATTACGGGAGAGAAGCGTATTGTCAAACAAGACAACCTAATCGCTGAAATTGAAACGATGCTCGAAGAAACGCATCATGAGATGTTTAACCGTGCCAAGCAATTCCGTATCGATAATTCCCGCACGGTAGATACGCTTGATGAAATGAAAAGCTTTTTGGAGGAGCAGCGCGGCTTCGTAGAAGCAGGCTGGTGCGGTTCCGCGGCATGCGAGAAACAGGTTAAAGAAGAAACCGGAGCAACAAGCCGGAACATTCCATTCGAGCCTACCGTTCATAAAGAGAACTGTTTAGTATGCGGCGACTCCGCTAAACATACAGTCGTTTTTGCAAGAGCTTATTAAGGACTGAAGCTAGTTCGGTTCGGATCTTAAGGGGTTGATTTTTTTGGGCCAAACCGCAGATAATCGGCAGCGCTTCGAGATGCTATTGCAGCAGTCGGGGCTGCCGAAAGAACTTATACAAACCTATTTCCAAGATGGATATATCGAGCAGGTTATAGTTAGCAACAGTAATCGTGAATGGACGTTTTGCATACGCAAAACGTCCATGGTTCCTTTACAGGCCTACAATGGCCTTTGCCAGGCTGCCCGCATAAAATTCGAGCATATTGCCGAGGTCAAGTTTATTCTCATTTATGACGAAGTCGTAGAAACAGAATCAATCGTTACGCAATATTGGGGTTTGTTCATGGAATGGGCACAGCGCGAGATTGCCTCCGTTAACGGTTGGCTTCAAAAAGCGACGATTGCGGTTGAAGGCGATACGTTGACTTTGTCCCTTTTGGACAACACGGGATTGGAGCTTGCTAGAAAAAAACGCCTTGATGATGAAATTATTCGCTTTTACAATCAGTATTTCCAGCGTTCCTGCAAGGTCAAGATGATTATTAGCGAGTCTAGGCAGGACATTCTGGATGAATACGCACTCAAGATTGTGCAAGAAGAACGAGAATACGTGCAAGAACTCATGGCAAGCTCGCAAGCGGAATCTGATCTTGTTGACGAGTCTGAAATTAGGCTTGCGGTGGGCTACGATATTCGCGAAGAGCCAGTACCATTGATGAATATTGTCGAGGAAGAAAAGAAAATTACCGTTCAAGGCTCAGTTTTTGGCCTGGATGTGAAAGAGCTTCGCAACGGCAGTACTTTGTTTACCTTTAACGTCACCGATTTCAGCGATTCGATTGCAATGAAAATGTTTGCAAAGACGAAGGATGACGTGAAAATACTCAACCAGCTCGCCAATGGCAAATGGGTGAAGGCACGGGGCAGAATCGAATACGATCGTTTCATGCAGGAGCCGGAGCTAGTCATGATGCCGAATGACCTGCATGAAGTCAAATCACCACCTGACCGCATGGACAAAGCGGAAGAAAAACGGGTTGAATTTCATCTGCACACGACAATGAGCGCCATGGACGCAGTTACACCCGTGGATACGTACATCAAGACTGCAGCCAAATGGGGTCATCAGGCGATAGCGGTTACGGACCATAGCAATGTTCAATGTTACCCGGATGCTAATAAATCAGCCAAAAAACACGGGATTAAAGTGCTGTTCGGCGTGGAAGCCAATATCGTTAACGATGCTGTTCCCATGGTATTGCAATCCAGACCGGAGCCGCTGGCAACGGCTACTTATATCGTTTTTGATATCGAGACGACGGGCTTGTCCGTTATCAATAACAAAATCATAGAGCTAGCCGGCGTTAAGATGCGCGATGGCAAAGAAATCGATCGGTTCTCGACGCTGATCGACCCGCACGAGAAAATTCCTTACCATATTCAGCAATTGACCAATATTAATGACGATATGGTCAAAGGACAGCCGGAAATTGAGCCTATGCTTCGCGAATTTATTACCTTTATTGGCGATGATGTGCTCGTTGCACATAATGCGCGATTTGATATCGGGTTTATTCAAGCGAACTGCAAGTCATTTGGCATGCCAGAGGTGAAAAATCCGGTTCTGGATACCCTTGAACTCGCCAGGTTTATATATCCGTCGCTCAAGAATCACCGTTTGAATACGTTGGCGGATAAGTACAAGGTCAGCCTTGAAAACCATCACCGTGCAGTAGATGACTCTCTTGCTCTCGGCGGTGTGCTGTACGGCTTGATTGCCGATGCGGCAGAACGGAATATTACGAATCTACACCAGCTTAATGATTATGTCGGAATTGATTTATCGAACTCCAGGCCGTTTCATAGCAATGTCTATGCTCTGAATGCAGTCGGCAAGAAAAATTTATTTAAGCTTATTTCTTTATCCCATACGGAACACTTCAAGCGTGTTGCAACGATTCCAAAGACGAAGCTTACCGAGCACCGTGAAGGCTTGCTTGTCATATCAGGCTGCGAGAAGGGCGAATTTTTTGAAACCGTTCTGAACAAGTCCTATGAAGAAGCGCTGGAGGTTGCTCGTTTCTATGATGTTCTCGAAATCCAGCCAATTGATTTCTACATGCACCTTGTTGAGAAAGGTCTCGTCGGCAGCCGTGCAGAGATTGAGCAAGCCCATCGCCGGGTTTGCCAAATCGGGGACGAGCTGGGCAAGCCGGTGATTGCGACAGGAAACGTCCATTACTTGAATCCTCGGGACAAAATGTACCGCGATATAACGATTCATGGTATTACAGGCTTTAGCCCGCTTAAAAGCATACGCAAGCCCGACGCTCATTTTCGGACAACAGAGGAAATGCTGGAGGAATTTGCTTTCTTGGGAGACGCAAAAGCCCGCGAAGTCGTTATTACCAATACGGTAGAGCTTGCAGAGCGTTTTGAACCTTTCGATATGTTCCCAAAAGGCTTGTTTGCCCCGGATATCGAAGGAGCGGATGATGAAATCCGCAATACCTGCTATGAAACGGCGAAGTCCATGTATGGCGAAAACCTGCCGCAGGTGGTCATTGATCGGTTGGAGAAAGAACTTATTCCTATTATCAAATTTAAATTTTCCGCGAACTACTTGATATCGGAGAAGCTGGTCAAAAAGTCTAATGCGGACGGTTATTTGGTTGGCTCGAGGGGATCCGTAGGCTCATCGGTCGTGGCGACGTTTCTTGGCATCTCCGAGGTTAATCCGCTGCCAGCTCATTACCTTTGCAAAAATTCGGATTGCCGCCACAGTGAATGGTTTCTAGACGGCAGCATACCGAGCGGCTTTGACCTTCCGGATAAATTATGTCCGAATTGCGGAAAACCGATGAAGGGCGAAGGACAAGATATTCCGTTCGAAACCTTTCTTGGATTTAAGGGCGATAAAGTTCCCGATATCGATCTTAACTTCTCTGGCGACTATCAGCCGATTGCCCATAACTTCACGAAAATAATGTTCGGTGAGAAAGCGGTATTCCGGGCAGGAACGATCGGAACGGTGGCTGAGAAGACGGCATATGGCTTCACTAAGAAGTATGAAGAGGAGCATAACAAGAAATGGCGGGGAGCAGAGCTCGCTAGGCTTGCTAGCGGATGCACGGGCGTAAAACGCAGCACAGGGCAGCATCCAGGGGGAATTGTCGTCGTTCCCGACTACATCGAGGTAGAGGATATTACTCCTGTTCAGTTCCCGGCAGACGATGTTAACGCTGAGTGGAAAACGACGCATTTTGATTACCATGCCTTCGATGAAAACTTGCTTAAGCTCGATATACTGGGACATGATGATCCGACCATGATGCGGATGCTTCAGGATTTGACAGGCGTTGATCCGATTAGCATTCCGATGAATGATCCGAAAGTGATGAGCATGTTCAACTCTACGGCGGCACTCAACATCCCGGGCGAGCGAATCCGATCATCGGTAGCCACATATGGCGTACCGGAAATGGGGACCAAATTCGTAAGACAGATGCTTCAGGAAACGCAGCCGTCTTCTTTTGCGGATTTGCTTCAAATTTCCGGTTTGTCTCACGGTACTGGCGTATGGCTGGGTAACGCACAAGAGCTAATTAAGAAAGGCACTTGCAACATCAAGACGGTTATTGGGTGTAGGGATGACATCATGCTGTTCCTCATCTACAAAGCTGGTATGGATGCAGGCCTTGCTTTCAAAATTACGGAAAGCGTACGTAAGGGGAAGGGACTTACTCCAGAGTGGATAGATGAGATGAAGCGCTGTAAAGTACCCCAGTGGTACATAGACTCCTGCCTGCGCATTGAGTATATGTTCCCGAAAGCACATGCTGCCGCTTATGTTATTTCCGCTGTACGTACAGCTTTCTTCAAGCTTTATCATCCGATTGAATATTATGCGACTTACTTCACGGTAAGAGCGGATGACTTTGATTTGGAGCTGCTATGCCAAGGCTACGATGCGATATTGCGAAAGCTGATCGAGATCGAAGCAAAAGGATTCAATGCGCTGCCGAAAGAGAAGAACATGGTTTCCCAGCTCGAAATGTCGCTCGAAATGACGGCTCGCGGCTTCTCCTTTAAGCCGATTGACCTTTACCGCTCAGATGCTACGAAGTTTCAGGTAGATGGTGATTCTTTAATTCCGCCATTCGCGGCGATCGCCGGTATCGGAGATAATGCGGCACGCAATATTGCTGCTTCAAGGAATGAAGGCGAATACCTGTCAATTGAAGATTTCCAGATGAAATCCAAGGCAACCAAGACGATTATCGAGGTACTTGGAAGCATGGGCTGCTTCCGTGGTTTACCTGAATCCAACCAGCTTTCCTTGTTCTAGAATCGGTTTCAATAGAAAAGATTTCTTGTCACTATAGTGCGGTTATGTTATAATTTTTCTGGCAATGATGATGATAAAGACTTTGATGCAGAAGAGTGGGGAAACCCACTCTTTACGTTTTGTAAACGGCAAAATGGCATAGTGCGTATAAACAGGAGGTCAACAGAATTTGAGTACATCCAAAATCAAAGCCGCTGTCCAAGAAATGGCTCTGCCATACCTCAGCAGCAATGGATTTGAACTGGTTGATATTGAGTATGTGAAAGAAGGAAGCAATTATTTCCTTCGTATATTCGTGGATAAAGAAGGCGGCATCGATATTGATGATTGCGGCCGTATTAGCGAATTCATGGGCGAAGAGCTGGATAAAAACGATCCGATTACCGACGTTTATTTCCTTGAGGTTTCCTCCCCCGGAGCAGAAAGACCGCTTAGGAAGGAAGAGGATGTTCGTAAAGCTATCGGTAAACACGTTTACATAACGACATATGAACCGATCAGCGGCGCTAAAGAATTTGAGGGGCTGCTGCTTGCGTTTGACGGGGTAAATGCGATCGTTCAAACCGGCAAGAAGGAGTATACGATTCCTTACGATAAGGTAGCCGGAGCTAGACTGGCTATCGTATTCTAAATATTCGCTTTTTATATTGAAAGGGGGAAATTCAGTCCAATGAGCATGGATTTTATTGAAGCGTTACAAGAAATAGAAAGAGACAAGGGAATCTCGAAGGATGTTCTCCTTGAAGCGATTGAGGCTGCGCTTATCTCCAGCTACAAAAGAAATTTTAACACCGCGCAGAATGTGCGCGTTGACATTAACCGCCATACTGGCGTAATTAAAGTTTATGCGCGCAAAACGGTTGTCGACGAAGTGCTTGACCCGCGTCTTGAAATCACGGTCGAGGCATCTCGCGAAATCAACCCGCATTATCAAATCGATGATATTGCGGATATTGAGGTTACGCCGCGCGATTTCGGGCGTATTGCTGCCCAAACCGCCAAGCAGGTCGTAACGCAGCGCATTCGCGAAGCTGAGCGCGGACTGATCTATAACGCATTTATCGATAAAGAGGAAGATATCGTTAACGGTATCGTTCAGCGTCAGGATGTCCGCAATTTGTTTGTGGATCTTGGCAAGGTAGAGGCGGTACTGCCGCTTACTGAGCTTATGCCTACCGATAAGTTTAAGCACGGCGATCGCGTAAAGTCTTACATCACGAAAGTGGAGAATACGACTAAGGGTCCTCAAATTATTTTATCCCGTACGCACCCGGGCTTGCTTAAACGCTTGTTCGAGCTTGAAGTGCCCGAAATATATGACGGCGTCGTAGAAATTCGCTCGGTTGCCCGCGAAGCAGGCTTCCGCTCCAAAATTGCGGTTCATTCCCGCAATACCGAAGTTGATCCGGTAGGATCATGCGTCGGTCAAAAAGGACTGCGCGTTCAGACGATCGTAAACGAGCTTAAAGGCGAAAAAATCGATATCGTTCGTTGGTCTGAAAGCGTGGATGAGTATGTTGCGAATGCACTAAGCCCATCGAAGGTGCTCGAAGTTATCGTATTCGAACAAGAGAAAATGGCGCGGGTAATCGTTCCTGATTACCAGCTTTCGCTTGCAATCGGCATCAAGGGTCAGAATGCAAGGCTGGCAGCTAAGCTGACTGGCTGGAAGATCGATATTAAAAGCGAAACGCAAGCGGAGCAAGAATATGGCCGTCCGAAATCGTTGACTACCATTATGCACCAGGATTCGGTATCCATCGATTAATCCGTTTCGGCAACTATAGCGTCAATTCAGCTGGCAGAGGAGGGGTGTGCAATGAGACCGAGAAAAGTACCGCTTCGCAAATGCGTCGCTTGTCAGGACATGAAACCGAAGAAGGAACTCATCCGGATTGTGCGGACACCGGCCGAAGAGGTGCAGATTGACCTGACAGGCAAAAAAGCTGGACGCGGTGCGTATTTATGCGGCAAAGTGAGCTGTTTTAAACTGGCGAAAAAATCCAAAGCGCTCGATCGAGCGTTGAAGCAGCATGTTGGAGAACATATCTATGACCAGCTTGAGCAGGATTTCGTAGCGGTAGAGGAGCAGTTTATCGCGAATAAGGAGCTGATAAGCGATGAAGCAGAATAAAAGCTTATCACAGCTTGGCATGGCGATGCGTGCGGGAAAGCTGATTACGGGGGACGAAATCGTCCTCAAAGCCGTCAGAAACAAACAAGCATTTCTCGTTATCATCGCAGGAGATGCTTCAGACAATACGAAGAAAAAATTTCGTGACAAATGCAACACCTACGGAATACAACTCGCCGAAGCATTCGATCGTGAGCAACTAGGTAGGGCGATTGGTAAGCCAGAACGGGTTGTGCTTGCGGTAACCGATATGCAGTTCGGAAAAATGATTGCGAGTCATCTGAGCCATAATACGGAGGTGGATCATATTGGACAATAAACAAGACAGCAAGGATAATAAAGATAAGCTGCGCGTTTACGAGTATGCCAAGTCACTTAATATGAGCAGCAAAGAAATTATTACGATTCTAAAAAGACTGGATTTGCCAGTTAATAACCATATGAGTGTTATGGAAAATGAAATGGTAAACAAAGTCGAAGGATTTTTTCGCAATATCAAACAAAACGCTGCCGTCAAACGCGCGCAGGAAACAACGAACGTCTCGGTTTCCTCCGCGCAGCCTACTGCCAACAAGCCGCAATCGCAGCAGCCGCAGCAGCAGGAACGGAAGCCGCAATTGATTCAGGAAAATAAAAATACTACGCAAGACAGACAGGGGCCTATGAATTCTATTAATACGAAACCACAAACCACAGAGCAACAATCCGAACAACGACCAGCCGGACAACAAACAAGCCGTCCAGCGCAAGCATCCAGCAATAATCGTCCAGCACAGAGCAGCAATTCCAGCCGCCCTTCACAAGGCAGCAATAACTCCAGCCGTCCAGCTCAAAGCGGACAGGGCAGCCGTCCTTCACAAGGCAGCTCCAGTCGTCCAGGGCAAGGTCAAGGCGGACAAGGCAACCGTCCATCATCTGGAGGACCGAGTCGTCCACCGCAAAGCGGACAAGGCAGTTCAGCTGGTCGTCCTAGCGCACCGCGCCAAGATGCTCCAAGCCGTCCTGCTCCATCCGGCCAAAGCCGTTTTGACTCCAAGCCGGCACAAGGGCAAGCACGCGGAAACGACAACAGAAATGCAAGACCAGGCCAGAAAAGATTTGAAGACGGCAAGCCAGGCGGCTTCAGAGGCAATAACGGTCGTGGCGGACAAAAAGGCCGCGGTGGCAAGTTCCAACAACAGCCGCCACGCGAGAAAATTGACAATACACCGAAAAAAATTATCGTTCGCGGTACGATGACTGTCGGCGAACTTGCGAAATTGCTTCATAAGGATGCTTCAGAAGTTATTAAGAAGCTAATCTTCTTAGGCGTTATGGCTACTATCAACCAAGAGATCGACATGGATGCGATTCATTTGATCGCTACTGATTACGGCGTTGAAGTAGAAGTGAAAATTCCTGTTGAGGAAGATTCCTTCGAAACGGTTGAGGAATCAGACGAGGATGAAGATTTAGTATCACGTCCTCCAGTTGTTACCATTATGGGTCACGTTGACCATGGTAAAACGACTCTGCTTGATGCAATTCGTCAAACAAACGTTACTGGTGGAGAAGCAGGCGGTATTACGCAGCACATTGGCGCGTACCAAGTCGAAATCAACCACAAGAAAATTACTTTCCTAGATACACCGGGTCACGAAGCGTTTACGCTTATGCGTGCGCGCGGTGCACAGGTTACCGATATTACGATTATTGTTGTCGCAGCCGATGATGGCATTATGCCTCAAACGGTTGAAGCGATCAATCATGCCAAAGCTGCCGGTGTTCCTATTATCGTAGCGGTTAACAAAATCGATAAGCCAGAAGCGAACACAGAAAAAATCAAGCAAGAAATGACTGAATATGAGCTTGTTCCGGAAGAGTGGGGCGGCGATACGATTTTCGTCGAGGTTTCCGCAAAGCAAAGAATTGGTCTTGAAGGTTTGCTTGAGATGATTCTGCTTGTTGCTGAAGTTAACGACTACAAAGCGAACCCTGATAAGCGTGCAAGAGCAACGGTTATCGAAGCCGAGCTCGATAAAGGAAAAGGTCCAGTTGCTCGTATCCTCGTTCAACACGGAACATTGAAAATCGGAGATGCTTTCGTAGCCGGCAACTGTTTCGGCCGTATTAGAGCAATGGTTAACGACAAAGGCCGCCGTTTAAAAGAAGCAGGTCCTTCAACTCCGGTGGAAATTACAGGATTAACTGAAGTTCCGCAAGCTGGGGATCCGTTCATGGTGTTTGAGGATGAGCGCAAAGCTCGCGCAATCGCTGACCGCCGTTCGATTAAACAACGTCAATCGGATATGGGCGCTAACACGCGCGTAACGCTTGATGATCTGTATAACCACATCAAAGATGGTGAAATTAAAGACCTGAACGTTATTATCAAGTCCGACGTTCAAGGGTCATCCGAAGCACTTAAAGGCTCGTTAGCCAAAATCGATATCGAAGGCGTTCGCGTTAAGATCATTCACAGCGGCGTCGGAGCGATTACGGAGTCCGATATTATCTTGGCATCCGCATCGAATGCGATCGTTATCGGCTTTAACGTTAGACCTGATCCGCAAGCAGAAGCTACGATTGCCCAAGAAAAAGTCGATGTTCGTATGCACCGCGTTATTTATAACGTAATCGATGAAATCGAACAGGCAATGAAAGGCATGCTTGATCCAATCTTCAAAGAAGTCGTAATCGGCCACGCTGAGGTTCGTAGCGTATTTAAAGTGACGAAGGTTGGCGCAATTGCAGGCTGTATGATTACTTCCGGTAAAATCACGCGTTCCGCAGAAGCACGTTTGATTCGCGGCGGCATTGTAGTCTTTACGGGCAAAATCGATTCCTTGAAACGTTTCAAGGACGATGCGAAGGAAGTTGCGCAGGGCTACGAGTGCGGTATAACGCTAGATCGCTACAACGATGTTCGTGAAGGCGATACGATTGAAGCGTTTGTCATGGAATCAGTAGAGAGGTGAGTATAGTATGGCAAAAATCCGGGTAGGACGGGTTGGCGAACAAATTAAAAAAGAGCTAAGCCAGATTATACAGACTGAGCTTAAAGATCCAAGAATCGGTTTTATTACCGTTACAGGAGTAGAAACGTCAAGCGATCTTTCTCAAGCAAAAGTATATTTAAGTGTACTTGGCAGCGAAGAGCAGAAGGAAGCAACGCTTAAAGCACTTGCTAGCGGAACAGGGTTTATCCGCACAGAGCTTGGCAAGCGCATGCGACTTCGCCATACGCCGGTATTGCTGTTTAAGTTTGACAGCAGTATTGAATACGGCAGCCGAATCGAGGCTTTGCTTGAAAATATCAACAACGGAAATTCGGCTCGATGATGGAACAAGGCAGCTATTCAAATGAGCTCGATGCAGCGCTGGCATTCATGAGAACCAACGATGATTTTCTGGTTGTTTCTCATGTTCAGCCTGATGGGGATGCGATAAGCTCCACTGTCGTTATAGGCTGGCTTCTTGAAAAGCTGGGTAAAACCTTTGTCATGATAAATGAAAGCGAGCTGCCCTCGCGGCTTAGCTTCCTGAATCAATTTAATTCCATTGTTCATTATAAGAATGCCATTCCTGAACGGAAATTCGATGCGGTGATTTCCATTGACTGCGCTGATTTCAAACGGATCGGTGAGGTTTCGGGCAGCTTTGCACCAGATGCAAAGCTGCTCAATATCGATCATCATCCGACCAATAACGGATTTGGCACAGTCAATGTCATTCGTGCAGAAGCAGCAGCTACAGTTGAAATCTTGTTTGATTTGATAGAAAGAGCGGGGATCGCTTGCGATCTGGACTGCGGAACCGCTATCTATACCGGATTATTAACCGATACAGGCGGCTTCCGTTATTCCAATACGAGTCCGCGTGTCATGGAGATTGCTTCGCAGCTTCTTGCATTAGGAGTATCGGGCAATGAACTAGCAGACCATCTGCTTGAGAAAATGACAAGAGCCAAACTAAAGCTGCTGCAATTAGCATTGAATCGACTTACGTTCTCAGATAACCAGGAAATCGGCTGGGTATATATCGGGAAGGACGATCTTCGCGAAACTGGCGCTGTTCCTGAGGATCTCGAGGGAATTGTGAATTACGCGTTGAACGTCGATGGGGTTGAAGTAGGTATTTTGTTCAAAGAAACAGAAGATGGTGCAGTTAAAGCGAGCATACGCTCAGCCGGTAAAGCCAATGTAGCTGCAATTGCGCAGCAATTCGGTGGCGGAGGCCATGTTCGGGCGGCAGGCTGTCGTCTGGAAGGCTCTTTACCAACTTCGATTGCCGTGTTAGTGGAAGCAGTGAGAAAGGCGTTGGTTTAATCGATGGACGGCATTTTGGCAGTTTGGAAGCCCGAAGGCTGGACTTCCCACGATGTGGTCGCTAAAGTTCGCCGAGTGTTAAAGATGAAGCGAATCGGACATGCAGGCACGCTTGATCCTATGGTCACAGGCGTATTGCCTTTATGTCTAGGACGTGCAACGAGAGTCGTTGAATACGTGCAGGAGCGTCCGAAATCTTATGAAGCAGTACTGCAGCTTGGAATCGCAACCGATACGGAGGATTTAACCGGCACGGTGATCGAAAGCCACGCGTCGGTATCGGTAACAGAAGCTGAGGTTCGTCAAGCTTTGGCACGTTTCATCGGCGAGATCGACCAAGTACCACCCATGTATTCTGCCGTTAAAATTGACGGCAAGCGTCTATATGAGCTTGCTAGAGAAGGCAAAACGGTAGAACGGAAGTCTCGGAAGGTTACGATTCATGAAATTAACCTTCTTGATTTTCAGCTTGAGCTTGAGCAACCACGAGTTACTTTTTCTGTCGTGTGCTCCAAAGGTACATATATCCGCACCTTATGCGTGGACATCGGCAAAGCGCTAGGTGTTCCCGCAGCGATGGCGCACCTGACAAGAACGATGTCTGGCGGCATTACGAAGGATAGCTGCCTGACGCTTGAACAAATTGAGGCTTTGCAGCAAGCAGGACAGTTGAATGATCATCTGATTCCCGCTGATGAAGCGATTACGCATTTGGAGCGCGCAAGCGTTTCTGAATCTATTGGCCGGCTAGCTTTAATGGGGCAGAAGGTAGGGCTTGCCCACTCTGATATCAATTTGGACCATTTGCAGAATGAGCAGCTAGTTCGTCTTTATAATGAGCATGGTTCTTTTCTGGGCATTTTCCAGATTGACTGTGTTTCTGCAGTTTTCAAGCCGATTAAAGTTTTTTCAGCATAATTAATGATCTAGAAAGCTAATAGGAAATGCAGGTGTTTCAGCGTTGGAAATAATTCCATTAAGTTTCCCTTTAAACGGTTTGTCCATGTTATCGCTGGACAAACCGCTTTCCATAGCAATCGGCCATTTTGACGGTGTCCATCGCGGTCATCAAAACGTCATTCGCCAGGCGGTTAATGAAGCAAAGGGCTCTGATATGCTATCGGCGGTTTTAACATTTGATCCGCATCCGAAGGAAGTACTCGGTCAAGGCGATCAATATTATCGTTGTCTAACGCCACTTGATGCAAAGACTGCTTTATTTGCCGAGCTTGGAGTGGACCTGGTTTTTATTATGAGATTCGATAAGGAATTCGCTTCTGTCTCGCCAGAGCGTTTCGTAGCTGAGGTGCTGCGTACACTGCGTGCCAAACATGTCGTAGTGGGTTTTGATTTTAATTTTGGACATAAAGGACTCGGCAATTCTGAAGCCCTGATAAAACTGGGGCAACCCGATATTTCTGTCGAGGTCATTGAGCCTTTATTCGAGAATGGGATTAAAGTTAGCAGTACTTATATACGCGAAGCATTGGAGCAAGGGGAGATCGAGCTGGCGGAACGCTTGCTCGGACGTCCTTATGAAGTAACCGGCAATGTCGTACATGGAGATAAAAGAGGTCGGACTATCGGTTTCCCGACTGCAAACCTCCAGATAACGGCACCTTATATAACGCCACGTTTAGGCGTTTATGCGGTTACTGCTTGGGTAGGCGGCAAAGCTTATTCCGGTGTTTTGAATTATGGACTGAAGCCAACCTTTAACAAGGACGGTCTGCAGCCCGTGATGGAAGCTCATTTGTTCGACTTTAACAGCGACATCTATGACGAGCAGCTGCGTTTGCAATTTATTTCATTTATTAGGTCAGAGAAAAAGTTTGAGTCGATCACCGAGCTGATTGAACAAATCAGTACCGATTCTAGACAAGCGAAGCAGATACTTGGGTATAACGATTAGGTTTCTCGCTTCAATTGAGACGATTATTATTGCGAACCGCTGTTATGCTTCTCGACAATTGTCCAACATATATGTTATACTATACAACGTTGTGAGTGGTCATACGCTTTGTATGAAATATTCATTAACTTAACCTTAGCTTGGATGTCCGTTCTCACCGACGGCTTCGTGGCTAATGGCGATTATCAAGAAGGAGGTGAATTAGGATGGCAATTACACAAGTACGTAAAAACGAACTGATTGAGACGCATAAGACACATGCAACTGATACCGGTTCTCCGGAAGTTCAAGTGGCTATCCTGACTGAAAACATCGTTAACTTGACTCAACATTTGCGGGAGCACAAGAAAGATCATCATTCCCGTCGTGGTTTGCTCAAGATGGTAGGTCAGCGCCGTAAGCTGCTTGCATACCTTAAAAACAATGATGTTAGACGTTACAGCGCATTGATCGAAAAACTCGGCCTACGCCGCTAAACTATGCGTAATGAAAAGCAACCTGGTTGTCCTGCCGTCCGGGAATAACGGATAAGCGGATTCGGGTTGCTTTTTGTAATAGGGAAACACCCATAAATAGCTGCGAATTGCAGTAAAATATTCTACATAGAAACGTATAGGAGGGATATAATGGTACAACGAATTGAGATGGAAGTAGGCGGAAGACCGCTATCCATCGAAACAGGCCGTCTTGCAAAGCAAGCAAATGCTGCAGTAACCGTGCAATATGGTGATACTGTCGTATTATGTACGGTGACAGCTTCTGCAGGTCCGAAGGATTTGGATTTCTTTCCGCTAACGGTTAACTATGAAGAGCGTTTGTATGCGGTTGGCAAAATTCCAGGCGGATTCATTAAACGCGAAGGCCGTCCAAGCGAGAAGGCTATTCTGTCGAGCCGACTAACAGATAGACCCATTCGTCCATTGTTCCCAGAAGGCTTCCGTAATGATGTACAAGTGATGAACATCGTTATGAGCGTTGATCAAGATTGCTCGCCTGAAATTGCAGCTATGATTGGTACTTCAGCGGCATTATCGATCTCCGATGTTCCGTTTGACGGTCCGATTGGCGGCGTAAACGTGGGCCGTATAAACGGTCAATTTATTATTAACCCGACCGTTGAACAAAGCCAAGAAACGGATATTTTCGTAGTCGTTGCCGGTACGAAAGATGCCATCATGATGGTAGAAGCCGAGGCGAACGAGGTTTCTGAATCCGTGATGCTAGAAGCGATCATGTTCGGACATGATGAAATCAAAAAAATCGTAGCTAAAATCGAAGAATTGCAGGCTGTTGCCGGCAAACCGAAGATGGAAGTTAAGCTGCGCAAAGTCAATGAGCAAGTGAATGCCGATGTACGTGCATATGCTTCTGCTGGTTTAGTCGATGCGATTAAAGTAGAAGAAAAGCATGCTCGCCAAGAGGCAATTGATGCGGTAAATAGCGAGGCTGTTGCCTACTTTGAAGAAAAATATATCGACACGCCTGAGCTTCTATCTGATGTCAAGGAAGTGCTTTATGATATCGTGAAGGAAGAAGTTCGTCGTCTGATTTCACACGACAAGATCCGTCCGGATGGTCGTTCGCTTGATGAGATTCGTCCAATCGATTGTGATGTTGCGATTCTTCCGCGTACGCACGGTACTGGCTTGTTTACTCGTGGACAAACTCAGGCGCTAAGTATTTGTACGCTTGGTGCAATGGGCGATGTTCAAATTTTGGATGGCATCTCGCCAGAGGAAACAAAACGCTTTATGCACCATTACAACTTCCCTCCATTTAGCGTAGGTGAAGCTCGCCCACTACGTCCACCAGGCCGTCGCGAAATCGGACATGGCGCACTAGGCGAGAGAGCATTATCAAAGGTTATCCCGTCCGAGGCGGAATTCCCTTACACGATTCGCCTCGTATCCGAGGTGCTTGAATCGAATGGCTCCTCTTCGCAAGCAAGTATTTGTGCAAGCACGCTAGCCATGATGGATGCAGGCGTACCGATCAAAGCTCCAGTAGCGGGTATTGCAATGGGACTTATCAAAGATGGTGACCATTTCGCAATCTTGTCGGATATTCAAGGGATGGAAGACCACCTTGGAGATATGGACTTTAAGGTTGCAGGTACAGCCGAAGGCGTAACGGCAATTCAAATGGACATTAAGATTGCCGGCATTAACCGTGCAATATTAGAGCAATCACTTGAGCAAGCCCGTCAAGGACGTATTTTCATTCTTGGCAAAATGCTTGAAAGCCTGCCGACAACACGGACTAGCTTATCCAAATATGCTCCAAAAATATTGACGCTTCGCATCAATCCGGACAAAATCCGTGATGTAATCGGCGCCGGCGGCAAGATTATAAACAAAATTATTGAAGAAACAGGCGTCAAAATCGATATCGAGCAGGATGGAATGGTATTTATCGCTTCTTCTAATGAAGAAATGAACCAAAAAGCCAAATCCATTATTGAAGGTATCGTGAAAGAGGTCGTCGTTGGTGAGATCTACCTAGGTACTGTTAAGCGCGTTGAGAAGTTCGGTGCTTTCGTAGAGATTCTACCGAATAAAGATGGACTGGTCCATATTTCCCAACTGTCAACTGAGCGTGTTGCCAAAACGGAAGATGTCGTTAACATCGGCGATCAAATTAAAGTAAAAGTAACGGAAATCGATCAACAAGGACGAATTAACTTGTCTGCAAAAGTGTTGATGACGACTGAAGCTGCTCCGCAATAGACATTTCTATTTAGCGGTCCATAAAAGTAAAATATGAAAAGAGACAGATTCGATCTGGCTCTTTTTTGCTTTTTGTTTCTTACATAATCGTTCACAGCAAAGGTCTGCTGCATAAACTCGTCCAATGATTCATACATATGAATTAACATGCTGGATTAAGGTCAAGCTTAAAAGGCATGCTAGGACTTTTATGGGAGTGGACGAAATGATGGTGAGGAAGGCAGCGATGATTGCAGCAAGCATGCTGCTCGTGCTTGCGCTGGTAAGCATGAATGAGGATGTTTCTAAGTATTTGGCTACAATTAAGTATAAAAACAACGTTACAGCAACAACAAACATAGATAACAAAACGAATGAGCGCGATCGTTTGCTGGCGATCATCGAGGCAGAAGCTGACAAGCTAAAGATTGCTCCAGTAAACGCACGAATCGACCGAGTATGGAAAGCTATTCCAGGTTACAATGGTTTGGAAGTGGATGTGGAAAAGACATTGGAAGGCGCTTTGCTTGCGCTGCCTGCCGAAACAATCCAATATGTCTTCAGAGAAGTCGAACCAGAAATTAAGCTGAATGATTTGGGACCGCATCCGATCTATCGAGGAAATCCCGATAAGAAGATGATCTCTCTCATGATTAATGTGGCGTGGGGCAATGAATTCATGGATTCCATTTTGAACACGCTGAAAAGAGAAAACGTAAAGGCAACTTTTTTTCTGGACGGAAGCTGGTTATACAAAAATGTGGAGCTCGCAACCCGCATTCAGTCTGAAGGGCATGAGATGTCCAATCATGCGTATACGCATCCAGATATGAAAGCACTGAACAGACAGTCGCAATATAACCAAATCGTAAAAACAGAAGCGCTTTTGAAAACAAAGCTACAGGTTAATAACAAATGGTTTGCTCCGCCTTCAGGTTCCTACAACCAAATGACCGTCCAGATCGCCGAGGAGATGGGATTAAAGACGGTGTTATGGACGCTCGATACAGTCGATTGGCAGAAGCCGCCGGCTGATTCGGTTATTAGAAAGATTGCCGCGAAGCTTGAGCCAGGAGCACTGATCTTAATGCACCCAACAGCAACGACGCGTGATGCGCTTCAAGGCATCATAACGGCTGCAAAAGCAAAAGGGTATGTGATCGGAACGGTAAGCGAAACGCTTTCTTCTAAACGGATTCCCGCTGCTGTTGAGGGTGACGGCTGATTCTGCTATAGTAAAAACATTCATGTTCAAGAAAGCATGTTAAACGATTCGAGTTTTGTATGGCGAATTTTTTATGGTATTGACTAAATTTCGATTTGCCGAACGAAACACAAGGAGGACTACTGATGAACAAATACATGCTGAGCAACGGATTGCGCGTTGTTGTTGAATACATACCGACTGTTAGATCGGTTTCATTTGGCATTTGGGTCAAAACAGGCTCAAGAAACGAGACGCCGGAAAACAACGGGATTTCGCATTTTATTGAACATATGCTCTTTAAAGGAACAGAAAAGCGCACGTCAAAGGACATTGCCGACTTGTTTGATGGCATTGGCGGCAACGTAAATGCGTTTACTTCCAAAGAATACACCTGTTATTTCGCCAAAGTGCTTGATGAGCATTTGCCGCTCGCGGTTGACGCTTTATCCGATATGTTCTTCAACTCGCAGCTCGATCCAGAGGAGCTGGCTAAGGAGAAGAACGTCATTCTTGAAGAAATATCGATGTACGAGGATACTCCTGACGATAAAGTACATGACGAAGCCTCACGTGCTGCATTCGGTGACCATCCGTTAGCGTACTCCATCTTGGGGTTAGAGGAACGGTTGACGGCGATGACTTCGGAGACGCTTCGCGGATATATGAATGACAACTACACGCTGGAGAATGTCGTGATCAGTGTTGCGGGCAACGTCGAAGAGCAGAGTCTGCTTACTCTTTTGGAAAAGCATTTCGGCAGCTTCACCAATAGCAAGCCAGCTTCAGCTATCGTGACGGCACCGTCCTTCCATGGCGATTATCTGTTCTATAAAAAGAAAACAGAACAAAATCATTTATGCATATCGTTTCCGGGCTGCTCAATTACGGACTCTCATTTGTATGCCATGATTCTGCTGAACAACGCTTTAGGAGGGGGCATGAGCTCCAGGTTATTCCAGGAAATTAGGGAAAAGCGCGGCCTTGCCTATTCCGTTTACTCTTATCATACTTCTTACGCGGATACCGGGTTATTCACGTTATATGCGGGTACTGCACCGAAACAAACCAAAGACGTGCTTGATTTGACGATGGAACAGCTTAATGAGCTATCTGTCAAAGGGTTAGGCGAGGATGAGCTGCACCGTGGCAAGGAGCAATTGAAAGGCAGCCTCATCTTGAGTTTGGAGAGCACAAGCAGCAGGATGAACCGTCTCGGCAAAAACGAGCTGATGTTAGGCCAGCATTACACGTTGGATGAATTGCTGAAGCGCATCGATTCCGTAGAGATGTCGCATGTGGTTGAAGTTACGAAACGAATGCTGTCCGTTCCTTTTTCCGTAGCGATGGTAGGTTCGAATGATAAGGCAACAGCGCAACTGGGGAGGAATCAATTTGTATCAGGTACAGTTTAAGCGTTTATCCGGAAACGAGGATATTGCTATTCCGCAAAAAATGTCCGAATGGGCGGCAGGCTTCGACCTGCAGGCAGCTGTTGAAGAATCCATCGAGCTGCAGCCAGGAGAGCGCAAGCTTATTCCTACAGGATTTGCGATGGCCATGCCTGGAGAGCTTGAAGCGCAAATCAGGCCGCGGAGCGGTTTGGCATATAAGCATGGCATAACCTGCTTGAATTCACCGGGCACGATTGATGCCGATTATCGCGGTGAAGTGAAGGTGCTGCTTGTTAATTTGGGGCAGGAAGCATTTACCATCACACGTGGCGAGCGTATCGCGCAAATGGTATTTCAGCTCGTGCCGGCGGTGTCCATTATCGAAGCAGAAGTACTTCCCGAAACGGTGCGTGGCGCAGGCGGCTTTGGTCATACAGGCGTCTAGAGGAAGCAATCGCATATAAGTTCCAGCTAGAAAGAAGATCGGGTTATTTGCCCGATCTTTTTTTATTTTTCACCCCGCTCTGGGCGCAAGCATAAGATGATCTTGAGCTATTAGCAAGAAAGGAGTGGAGCTTAATGCTAACAGGCGTCCGAGTGCTGTTGCTTGGCGGTGATGCAAGGCAGCTTGAGGTCATCCGCAAGTTGACAGAGCTTGATGCTTCAGTCACCGTATCAGGATTTGACGGCTTGCATTCATCGCTGGACGGAGCCGTACAGGCGGAGTTTGAGGAGCAGCTGTTTGAAGCTGTCGATGCACTGCTTTTGCCTGCGGTAGGTACCGATGACCAAGGTATCATTCACGCTGTATTCAGCGACCGGGAGATGCAGGTAACGGAGGGTCATTTTTCGAAGCTGCCTAAACACTGCACGGTTTACACCGGAATGGCAAAGCCGTTTCTGCGCCAGCTTTGCGAGAAGCATTCCTTGTCGTTAGTCGAGCTGTTTGACCGTGACGATGTTGCGATATACAATTCGATCCCGACGGCGGAAGGCGCATTAATGATGGCGATTCAGAATACGGATATTACGATTCACGGCTCCTCTTCCATGGTCCTTGGCTTCGGAAGAACGGGCTTCACGATGGCACGCACGTTGAAGGGTTTAGGGTCAAAAGTAAAGGTTGGGGTACGCCGTTCCGAGCACTTCGCAAGAGCGGCAGAAATGGGCTTTGAGCCTTTCTACATCAGCGGTTTATTGCAGCATGTAAGCAATATTGACTTGCTTTTTAATACAATTCCGACTATGATAGTCACAGCGCAAATTATCGCAAATTTACCCTCGCGGGCCGTCATTATTGACCTCGCATCGAAGCCAGGCGGCACTGATTTCCGCTTTGCAGAGAAGCGCGGGATTAAAGCGATGCTCGCGCCCGGACTTCCCGGTATCGTCGCACCCAAAACAGCTGGACGTATCATGGCGGATTGCTTATCACAGTTGATTTTGGACGATACGATTAAGCGGGGGAATGGGATATGAATTGGTCCGGAATTACGGTGGGCTACGCTTTGTCGGGCTCACATTGTACGTTTGCTGAGGTTATGCCAGAAATTAAACGGTTCGTCGATGCAGGCGCGAATGTGGTGCCGATCGTATCGAATACGATTATGACTACGGATACGCGGTTTGGCAAGTCCGAGGATTGGCAGACACAGCTTAAGGCGATTACTGGAAATGAACTTATTTCAACGATTGTGCAGGCTGAGCCGCTAGGGCCATCCAAGCTGCTAGATGTGCTCGTTATTGCGCCATGTACTGGAAACACAACAAGCAGACTGGCGAATGCGATAACGGATAGTGCCGTTCTTATGGCCGCCAAAGCGCAAATGCGCAATGGACGCCCGCTTGTTCTTGCGATTTCGACGAATGATGGGCTAGGTTTAAATGCTGCTAACATAGCGAAGCTATTAGTGGCTAAACATATTTATTTTGTACCGTTTGGCCAAGATAATCCTGTGCAGAAGCCGAATTCGCTTGTTGCTAGAATGGATTTGGTCTTGGAAGCATGCGAAGCTGCCCTACAAGGCAAACAGCTGCAGCCTCTGCTTGTCGAGCGGCATTAAGGACAGATGGACGAGGGGGAGACGACAACAAATGTCGAATCAGCGATTGTTTAATGTTGCAGTGGTTGGGGCAACAGGCGCAGTTGGAGAACAAATACTACATTTACTCGAGTCCAGAAACTTCCCTATCAAACAATTAAAGCTATTATCTTCTGCCCGTTCCGCAGGCAAAGTCATTACCTTCAAAGGCCAGGAACATACGGTCGAAGAAGCAACGCCCGATAGCTTCAAAGGCATTGAAATCGCATTGTTCAGCGCGGGCGGCGAGGTGACAAAAGCACTTGCGCCTCATGCGGTTAAGCATGGCGCAGTATGCATTGACAATACGAATGCGTTTCGTATGGACGAGAATACTCCTCTTGTCGTCCCTGAAGTTAATCTAGAGAAGATTAGCGAGCATAAGGGCATAATCGCTAATCCCAATTGTTCGACAATCCAAATGGTAGCTGCGCTTAAGCCGCTTCAAGATCGTTACGGAATAGCACGGATTATCGTATCTACGTATCAAGCTGTATCCGGTGCCGGGAGCCTCGCAATCGATGAGCTGCTTCGTCAGACTACTGCCTCACTGAACGGGGAAGATGTTAATCCGGCTATTTTACCCGTGGGTTCATTGCCGGTTAAGCATCAAATCGCTTTCAATGCGATTCCGCAGATTGATAAATTCCAAGACAATGGCTATACCCTAGAAGAGATGAAAATGGTCCGTGAAACAAAAAAGATTATGGGTGACGAGTCGATTCAGGTTACGGCGACTTGCGTTCGTATTCCTGTTGTATACGGGCATTCGGAATCTGTTTATGTGGAACTTAAAAACGATTACGACTTGGAAGAGGTTAAACAGCTGCTTGCGGACGCACCGGGCGTAACGCTTGTTGATGATCCAGCAAATCAGCAGTACCCTCTAGCGACCGAGGCTGCCGGCAAGCCGGATGTTTTTGTTGGTCGCTTGAGACGCGATCTTGGGTTTGAGCGCGGACTTAATATGTGGATCGTATCCGATAACCTGCTCAAAGGCGCAGCATGGAATGCCGTACAAATCGCAGAACATATTTCAAAAGGTTAATGTATTAAGCAGGTCATTGTTTGCTTTTTCCTGGGATCGATCATGGAGGATTATATTATGCGCATCCTGATCCAGAAATTCGGGGGCACCTCACTATCTACCAATGATGCCAGAGAACATGTGATCGAACATATTGCCAGAGAACGAAACGAAGGATGTGCTATTGTCGTTGTTGTCTCCGCAATGGGACGCAAGGGTGATCCTTACGCAACGGATACTTTATTGCAGATGATACGTGATAATGGCGACAGCTTGCCGGCTCGCGAGCGAGATATGCTGCTTGGCTGCGGAGAGATTATTTCCGCAGCTGCTTTATGCAGCTTACTCCATGCGAGCGGGATACCTTCCGTTGTCCTAACTGGCGGACAGGCGGGCATGTTGACTGACGAGCAGTACGGGCATGCGCGGATCAAAGAAATCCGGCCAGAGAAGGTTCTTGCCCATTTGCGGGAAGGAACCGTCGTTATTGTAACGGGCTTTCAAGGGAGCACGGTGCATGGCGATACGACAACGCTAGGACGAGGCGGCAGCGATACTTCGGCTACTGCTTTAGGAGCAGCGCTTCGAGCTGAAATGGTCGATATCTATACGGATGTGGATGGCATATTAACCGCGGATCCTCGAATCGTAGAGGAAGCAAAACCTTTGCCTGTCGTGAGCTATGCCGAAATCTGCAATATGGCTAGGCAAGGCGCGAAGGTCATTCATCCTCGGGCTGTGGAGATTGCCCAGCAAGCACGCATACCGCTGCGTGTAAGATCGACATTTTCCCAAGAAACTGGAACGCTTGTCACGGATTCAGCCGAACTGAAAGCAGAGCTTTCTGTCAAGGATAGGCATGTCACGGGAATTGCCCACGTTTCTGGAATAACGCAAATTTCTGTAAGAGCGATTGAAGGCCGAAATGACGTACAGCTCCAGGTTTTTCAATCGATGGCCAAACATCATATTAGCGTTGACTTTATTAATGTGACGCCTAGCGGTGCAATCTATACTGTTTTTGATCATGATGCAGTACGGGCAGTAAAGGTATTGGTAGAGGCTGGTTTTGCCCCTTCTGCCATTAATGGCTGTGCGAAAGTATCGGTAATAGGTGGAGGAATGAACGGGGAACCCGGCGTCATGGCACGTATCGTGGAAGCGCTGACGGAGCAAGGGATTTCCATTATGCAATCTGCTGATTCTAATACAACGATTTGGGTGCTCGTTCGTGAAGCGGATATGGCTGAGGCACTTCGTTCTCTCCACGCGAAGTTCGAGCTTCATCGATAGAGAGCAACACTTTTAGGAGGAATTCAGATGGAATTTGGAAGATTGATTACCGCAATGGTAACGCCATTCGATGCGGATGGTCATATTGATTGGCAAACAACTGGCCAATTGATCGATTATTTAATTGATGAGCAGCAAAGCGATAGCCTTGTCGTTTCAGGTACGACTGGCGAATCGCCGACGCTTTCAGATGAAGAGAAGCTGGAGCTGTTCCGATTTGCTGTCAAGCATGCGAACGGACGCTGCAAAATTATTGCAGGTACGGGCAGCAACAACACAGCCCATTCGATCCATTTGACCAAGGATGCTGAAGCAGCTGGCGTTGATGGAATTCTGCTTGTTGCGCCTTATTACAATCGTCCTAGCCAAGAAGGGCTTTTCCAGCATTTCAAAGCAATCGCGGAAGCAACGGCTCTGCCGATTATTTTGTATAACGTGGAAGGCCGTACAGGCGTAAATATCTCTGCCGATACAACGCTTCGTTTAGCGCAAATCGACAATATTATTGCTACAAAGGATTGTGCTAATACGGAACAGCTGTCGCAAATCATTAGCGGGGCACCTGAGGGCTTCAGGGTGTACAGCGGTGATGACAGTGCGACGCTGCCGTCTTTGGCTGTAGGCGGCTATGGTATTATCAGCGTAGCTAGTCATATCGTGGGCGTTCAGATGAAAGAGCTTATTCAAGCACATTTGGATGGCAATGTTCAGGAGGCTGCGCGTATTAACGGAACGCTTCTGCCGGTTTTCAAAGGTCTATTCTATTGTCCTCATCCTGTGCCCAACCCCGTTGCAGTAAAATATGCTTTAGGCTTAAAAGGGATTTCAGTTGGCGGAGTTAGATTGCCGCTTGTTACCGTTAATGAAGCTGAGTCCGCATTCCTACGCAACTTATTGGCATAATTAATCGATTTTATTTATCCCAGCCGGTGCGTCCAGCATCGGTTTTATTTTTTGGGGAAACCTAATTCAAAATAGCAATATCGTGTTTCACTTGTATTCCAGCTTTTTCTTCATGTATAATGATTTCAAGTGACTGGGTGCGGCAAATATTTGGAAATGAACTTAACGTCAGAGCGGCATCTGACGAAACACGTGCATAGGTAGCGAGAAGTTCGGCATCACAACACCTATGGATAAGTAATGTATAGCTTTGCTTTTCCATATAAAGACAATAATTACGAGGCCATTCTAGCTTCGCAAAAATAATCAGATGCTTTGAAGCGAAGTTGCTTCGACAAATTTAACAGATGATTACGAAGCGTTTACCGCTTCGCAAAATTTTAAGGAGGAAAGATACACTTGTCTAAGAAGAACAACCAGGATAAACTGCTCATTTTTGCACTAGGCGGAGTAGGCGAAATCGGAAAAAATATGTACGTTATCCAGTATAACAATGACATCGTTGTCGTTGACTCGGGCTTGAAGTTTCCAGAAGAGGACATGCTCGGGATTGATATTGTAATACCAGATATCTCCTACCTTACCGAAAATCGCGACAAAGTTCGCGGAATTATCATTACGCATGGTCATGAGGATCACATCGGCGGATTGCCATACGTGCTGAAAAGCCTAAATGTTCCGTTATATGCTACAAAACTTACAATGGGCCTAATTGAAGGTAAATTGAAGGAAGCTAGCTTGCTTGGAGAAACGAAGCGTATTCTTATCAACGCAGACAGCGAAATTCAATTAGGAACCATCCGTGCATCATTCTTCAGAACAAACCACAGTATCCCAGATTCCGTTGGCGTTAGCTTAGACACCCCGGAAGGTACCGTTGTCCATACAGGTGACTTTAAGTTTGACCATACTCCGGTTAATGAACAGTTTGCAGACTTGCAACGCATTGCCGAAATCGGAAAACGTGGCGTATTGGCACTTTTATCCGATAGTACGAACGCTGAGCGCCCTGGCTACACACCGTCGGAAGCTCAGGTTGGAGACAACCTTGAAGATATTTTCCGCAAATCATCACAGCGCGTTGTTGTTGCGACATTCGCGTCGAACGTTCACCGTATTCAACAAATCATTAACGCTGCCATCGCGACAAAACGCAAAATCGCTGTTGTCGGACGCAGCATGGTTAATGTTGTTGGCATTGCATCCGATCTTGGTTACTTGAATATTCCAGAAGGCATGATTATCGAGCCGGAGGAAGTCAATAAGCTTGCAGCTGATCGCGTAGTTATTTTATGTACAGGCAGTCAAGGCGAGCCGATGTCGGCGCTTACGCGCATGGCACGCTCCACACACCGCAAGGTGGATATTCTTCCTGGCGATACCGTTATCATTGCAGCAACGCCTATTCCAGGTAACGAACGATATGTTGGTCGTACAGTCGATGAATTATTCCGTCTTGGCGCGAATGTCATCTATGGCAACGGTTCGGTATCCGGCGTTCACGTATCCGGTCACGGCAGCCAAGAAGAACTGAAACTAATGCTTAACCTCATCAAACCGAAATATTTTATTCCGATTCATGGTGAGTACCGTATGCTTCGTCAACATGCGAAGCTCGGAGAAGCAATCGGCATTGAACGTGAAAACATTTTCGTTATTGATAACGGAGATACTGTCGAATTCCAGAACGGAAACGGTCGCAAAGGGTCGAAAGTACAAGCAGGTAACGTTCTGATTGACGGTTTGGGCGTTGGCGACGTCGGTAATATCGTATTGCGTGACCGCAAGCTGCTTTCGCAGGACGGTATTCTAGTCGTTGTTGTTACGCTCAGCAAGCAGGACGGAGCGATCTTGTCTGGTCCGGATATTATCTCGCGTGGTTTCGTCTACGTACGGGAGTCCGAAGGTCTTCTTGATGAGGCGAACCGCATTGTTACATCGACTTTAACACGATTGATGAATGATAAAGTCAATGAATGGGCATCGCTTAAGACGAATGTGAAGGATGCGCTTGGACGCTTTTTGTACGAGCAAACCCGTCGCCGCCCAATGATCCTGCCTATTATTATGGAAGTATAATACAAAAGTTTCTGATGAAGAGAATCGCTTGTCCATTCCGCAATTGCCGCGGCGGATACAAGCGATTCTTTTTTTATATCTGCTGGCGCTCGGGTTTTAACTGCATAAATTCGACGGGAGACCCCATACTATGACAAGCAATATCACAAGAGGGGGATTGTACATGTATTGGCATTCACGAATGGATATAACAGCAGAGCAGCCGGAACCAAACGCAGACGAGAAAAGAAGAGCGAGTGCTGTCGTAGAAACGATTCAACAGCTAGGTCAGACCGCGACACCGGCAATGACGGAATCTAACATATTTTGTATGACGATTATCGGGCAAGTAGAAGGCCATCTTGTATTACCGCCGCAGAATAAAACGACCAAGTACGAGCATCTTATTCCCCAGCTAGTCGCAGCAGAACAAAATCATAAAATCGAAGGCATATTTATCGTGCTCAATACAGTCGGCGGTGACGTGGAAGCGGGACTTGCCATAGCCGAAATGATCTCATCCTTAACGAAGCCTACGGTCACCTTGGTCCTTGGCGGCGGTCACTCGATTGGCGTCCCGATCGCCGTCGCAGGAGATATGTCGTTTATTGCTGAAACCGCGACAATGACGATTCACCCGATAAGGCTGAACGGATTAGTAATCGGAGTTCCGCAAACATTCGAGTATTTGGATAAAATGCAGGAGCGTGTCGTCCGTTTCGTAACCTCGCATTCTAATGTGTCTGAGCATATTTTCAAAGAACTGATGTTCAAGACGGGTGAGCTCACGCGTGATATCGGTACGACGGTTATTGGTTCCGATGCTGTAAAGCATGGGCTTATCGATGCCGTTGGCGGCTTAGGAGAAGCGCTTAAAGAGCTGAATAAGCGAATAGAAGCATTCAAGCAAAGCAAGGTGGAGGTGACGCTGCAATGACGTTGTATACGAATATGCCACTAGAAGTCGTTCTTGAAGGTTTTAATGACGATCGAGAAGACATGCAGGAGATATGGACAAGCGGAGTGAAAATGCAGGTCATTCCCATTGCTCCTGGGATGGGGAAAATCGTTAGGCTAATCGAGTGCGGCCTAGATGATTATTTGAACCCGCTATTCACGCCGGGTACGATCATTCAATACCGGTAACGCCAAACGGATGTTCGTACGAATGTCTCATAGGAACATTTGCCCACCTATGGTATAATCTTTTACCAGAGGTGACCGATTTGGCTAAAAAAAAGAGACGAAGAAAATCACTAGGTACTAACCTAAAATACGAAGTATACGGCATTCTGCTTATTACGATCTCCATCATAGCTCTCTCCGGGGAAGCGGCTGTCGGGCGCTCGTTATCCAAATTATTTGGACTTGTGCTCGGCAAGTTTTATTTTGTGCTTGCAATCGTTGGTATCGTCATTGGATTAGCGGTTATGATTAAGAGGGCTTGGCCAAAAGGCTGGACGAATAAGCGCACAGGCTTGCTTATTTTGGTACTTGCTTTCACGTTGATGAGCTCTATCTCAGAAATCGAACAAAAACTTACTCCTACCGTAGAGCTAACCGGAACGTTAATATTCAGGCAGTTAAGCAGTGATTTGCAGCTATCATTAATTAGCGTACCTGCGGAGAGCGATCTGCCTATCCGTGACAAGGAAATCAGCGGAGGATACGTAGGCGCAATTCAATACTCGTTGTTTTTCTCGTTATTCGGTTATTATGGTGCGAAGCTCATTATGTTCGTCATGTTTGCGATCTCGATTATGCTCATGACAGGCAAGTCTTACGTCGAGCTGGGAAGAGTAGTCAGCAGCCGCGGTACGCGCATGTTCAAGCTGCTGGCGGCCAAATGGGCAAAGCGAGCTACAATACGAGCGTCAGCTACGGCAAGCGGAAGCGCAGGACAAGCAGATTTGGACGACGATGACACGATTGACGACGAGCATGATGATTACGTAGCCGCTCCTCCTAAAAAAAGAAGATCCTTATTTTTCTCATGGCGGACTAATGCTGATAAAGAGGAATCGGATGGCAAAGAGGAAGGACTCGATGATTGGGTATTTGAGCCAAACAGTGCTGATACAGCAATAGGCAGCTCACCGGCCTGGCAGAACGAGATAGAACCGCCTTGGGAAAAATCGGGCACAGACATACATAACGCTTCCAATCCGAACGAGCTTGTACATACGCAAACTGAACCATGGGTTAACGATGAGAAAGGCTTTATTATTGACCCCGATATACCAGAGACTGAAGCTGAACTACCATGGATCGAGAACGGCATTGCGCCAATTCCAGCCGAGGAGTCAATGGAGTCATTCGATACAGAAGATTGGGAGGACGAAGCGGATAATAACGGGGAGCTTGATTTATCCGAGCAAGCATCAAAAAATGCACCGCCCGAATCAGAGGCACTGGAAGCGGATGATAATCAAGGGCAAACAGTACCAAGGCGTCCAATTGCTGCAGAGGAAGCCGTGACCGTTAAGCCATACCTGCTGCCGCCATTCTCTTTGCTGACGAAGCCGAACCTTATGAGCAAAAATGCTGATGCAACAGATATGTACGACTCCCGTAGGAAGCTGGAAGCAACATTAGAAAGTTTCGGAGTACGAGCGAAAGTACTCGATGTTGTTAGAGGACCAGCCGTTACGCGCTATGAGGTCCAGCCCGCGACAGGCGTAAAGGTTAGTCGTATTGTGGGATTGACAGATGATATCGCATTAGCGCTAGCCGCTAAGGATATCCGTATGGAGGCTCCGATTCCGGGGAAGTCGGCCATCGGCATTGAGGTTCCGAACATGGAAGTATCCGTCGTGACGATGCGCGAGGTAATGGAAACAGCCACTTTCCAGAATGCCGCATCCAAGCTTTCCATTGCATTCGGACGTGACATTTCGGGTCAGACTATAGTCGGGAACTTGGCAAAAATGCCCCATTTGCTCGTAGCTGGAGCCACGGGCTCAGGCAAGTCAGTTTGTATTAACGGTATTATTACGAGTATTTTGTACAAAGCAGCTCCAGATGAAGTAAAGTTTCTGATGATCGATCCGAAGATGGTCGAGCTTAATGTCTATAACGGCATTCCGCATTTGCTAGCGCCGGTCGTTACAAATCCAAAGAGAGCGTCGCTCGCGCTCAAAAAAATCGTCGTTGAGATGGAGAGCCGCTACGAGCTGTTCTCAAAATCTGCTACGCGTAATATCGAAGGCTACAACACGTTAATGGCGGACAACCCTGCGGCAGTCCTTCCATATATCGTCGTAATCGTGGACGAGCTGGCGGATTTGATGATGGTTGCCGCCAATGATGTAGAGGATTCAATCGCCCGTTTAGCCCAAATGGCTCGTGCTGCCGGCATTCATCTTATTATTGCGACGCAGAGGCCGTCTGTTGATGTTATTACAGGCGTAATCAAGGCAAACATACCTTCGCGCATTGCCTTTGGCGTATCCTCCCAAGTAGATTCTCGTACCATTCTGGATATGGTCGGAGCCGAGAAGCTTCTGGGCCGTGGCGATATGTTGTTTTTACCGGTCGGCATGTCTAAGCCCATCAGGGTCCAAGGCGCTTTCTTATCGGATCAGGAAGTTGAGACGCTCGTTAATTTCGCCCGGGGCCAAGCAGAAGCCGAGTACAAGGAAGATCTAGTGCCGGAGGTTGAAGAAGAAACGGCGGAAGGAAATGAAATGCTTGATGAGCTATATGATCAAGCCGTTCAGATTATCATTGAAGCAAAGCAAGCATCCGTGTCGCTGCTGCAGCGCAGGATGAGAATTGGTTATACAAGGGCGGCTAGATTGATTGATCAGATGGAAGCACGCTCTATCGTGGGTCCGTACGAAGGAAGCAAGCCGAGGGAAGTCCTGATCACAATGGATCAGTTCCAAGCTGGGAAAGTTAGCTCGTAATCCCTGCCGTTTGCCGAATACGGAATAAAGTGCATAGAAGCGGATTGAATTTCTCATACTAAAGTCAGGTAACGCTACCTTAAGCGAACTAACTTGCAAGAGAAAGGCAGATCCCATCATGAGAAATCGTTTGATTCTGGCAACCTCGATTATCGTGCTGTTGTTGTTTGGCTCATTCACGCTGCTGCACGGAGATCGGGAGAAGGCTGCGGAGACGTTTAGCAATGCTACCTTGACCGTGGGCTCTTCGGGGCAAGACGTAAACGAGCTTCAAGGACGACTGAAGCACCTCGGGTATTTCAAAGGCGAAGTAGACGGGAAGTTCGGTACGGGTACTAAAAACGCGGTAACTTGGTTTCAGTGGAAGTTTGGCCTGAAGTCGGATGGCGTCGTCGGTGCAAAAACGAAGCTTAAGCTTTGGGAAGCTACAAAGAGCTGGAAGCCTACCGCGGCAGCCCCCCCAGCAGCTAATTCGGGAGCAAGCGGCAAGGAAACAGCAAGTTCAGCCGGCAAAGAGACGACGATAGCCAAGTCAAACCGTCTAGGCTTGACCGAGAATGACTTGCAGATGATGGCTAATGCCGTATACGGCGAATCGCGCGGCGAGCCTTATGAAGGACAAGTTGCTGTTGCTGCCGTTATTATCAACCGACTGAAATCGCAAAGCTTCCCTAATACGATATACGGCGTTATTTTTCAGCCTGGCGCGTTCACTGCGGTTGCAGACGGGCAAATTTGGCTCACGCCAAATGCAAAGGCTAGGGAAGCGGTTGAAGATGCAATTAATGGCTGGGATCCAACTGGAGGCTGCATTTACTACTTTAACCCCGATACCGCAACATCGAAATGGATATGGACAAGGACACAAATCAAGACGATCGGCAAACATATTTTCTGTATGTAACTATAGGACACTTACGAGAGGAAGCAGCCGTTACTGCCATCAGCAGCAGTGGTTGCTTCTTCCATTTCCTATAGGTTAGAATGGTATAGTGATTTGTCTAATGGAATAGATTTACTCTATAACGCGCCGATGAAAGGAGCAAACCGAGTGTCCACATTCGAAAGAGGACAGCTGCAGCGTATAAGACTGCATGTACTGCCTACAAAACGATTCAAAACGTTTGCTATTTCCTTATTTGCGGGACTTACACTTGACGAAGCAACGGTAACGCCGATTGCTTTGCTTCCGTTTGTACTGAGAAGAGGTACTGCCGAATTGCCTGAAACCATAAGCTTCCGAGAAAAGCTTGATGATTTATATGGAGCGGGTTTCGGATTTGACGTATATAAAAGAGGCGATTCCCAAATTGTCCAGTTTCGCATGGACGTTATAAACGACGCTTTCGTCTCCTCGAGCACGCCGTTGCTTGCTGAGTCGCTGCAATTCCTAGGCGATGTCGTAACGGATCCTTTGCTTGAGAAGGATGCTTTTAACCCAAAATATGTAGAAGCAGAGAAAATCACGCTTAAAAAGCGTTTAGAAGCCATCGTAAACGATAAAATCAGGTATGCTGCCGAGCGCTGTCTTGAAGAAATGTGCGCGGATGAGCCATATCGCCTTCATCCGCTTGGCAAGCTCGCGGAGATTGATTCCATTACACCTGCTTCGTTATACAAGCAGTATGAGTCATGGCTGGACCAGGCCGCGCTTGATCTGTATGTCGTGGGAGATACGACACTGGCTGAAGTTACGGAGCTCGTTACGCACGCTTTCAAGCTCAAGGAAGGCTCGCCTTCGTCTTATGCAACGCCAAACGTCCATCATAAAGTTACAGAAGTAAAGCAAGTAACCGAGCGCATGGAAGTAAGCCAAGGCAAGCTCAATCTAGGGCTTCGCACGGGAGTAGGCTACGTTGATGACGAGTATCCTGCTGCTCTGATGTATAACGGTATTTTGGGCGGCTATCCGCATTCGAAGCTATTCCTGAATGTTAGGGAAAAGGAGAGCTTAGCCTATTACGCGGCTTCCCGGCTTGACGGCCATAAGGGACTTTGTACGATTCAATCCGGCATTGAATTTGCTAATTATGACCGAGCCGTTGTCATTATTAAGGAACAGCTTGAAAGCATGCGCGCAGGCAACCTGTCGGAGCTGGAATTAAATCAGACGAAAGCGATGATTTCCAATCACCTTAGGGAGCTTCAGGACTCCGCCTACGAAATGATCGCCTACGATTTCAACGGCGTACTCACCGGCAAGCACCGAAGCGCAGACCAGCTGCTGGAGCAGGTACAGGCGGTCACGCCGGCCGACATTGTAAAAGTAGCTGAAGGCGTGCAGCTGGATACGATTTACTTTTTGCGTGACCGGAAGGAGGCATAACGATGCAAACCCTTAACTATCCTAACGTGCAGGAAACGCTATATCGCGAGGTGCTTGATAACGGGCTTGAAGTGATCGTGCTGCCGAAGGAAGGCTTCAATAAAACCTATGCGACGTTCTCAACGAAATACGGTTCGGTCGACAATCATTTTTCAGTAGGCAGCCAAACACCTGCTAAGGTGCCTGACGGCATTGCCCATTTTCTTGAGCACAAAATGTTTGAGGAGCCGACTGGTGACATATTCGCCGTATTTGCTTCCCAAGGGGCTTCTGCCAATGCATTTACGAGCTTTGATCGCACCGTGTACTTGTTCTCGGCAACCGAACAAATTCATGCGAATTTGGAAACCTTGATTAATTTTGTTCAGAATCCCTATTTCACGGATACCAACGTGGATAAGGAAAAGGGAATTATCGAGCAAGAAATCAATATGTATCGCGATAATCCGGATTGGAGAGTTTATTTCGGATTGATTGACGCGCTTTACCATAAGCACCCGGTTCATATTGATATTGCCGGCACGGTTGATTCCATCAGGCAGATTGATAAGGAAATGCTTTACCAATGCTACGAAACGTTTTACCACCCTTCCAATATGCTGTTGTTCGTCGTAGGCGGCGTTCAAGCGGAAGAAGTATTCAAGCTGGTTCGCGACAACCAAAGAGCCAAAAACTTCAAGCCCCAGGATGCTATTTCCCGTTATTTTGACGATGAGCCGGAATCGGTCAAACTAAAACGGAAAGTAACCGAGCTTCCCGTCTCGCTTCCCAAATGCATGCTTGGCTTTAAAGATAAACGGGCAGGATTGACCGGCGAAGCCCTTCTCCGGCAGGAAGTAACGACAAAGCTGATGCTGGAAGCTTTAATTGGACCTAGCTCAAAGCTTTACCAGCAGCTGTACGAAGCGGACCTTATTTCTGATTCCTTCGGACATGAATACAACTCTAGCACGGGTTATTCATTCTCCGTTATCGGCGGCGACACACGCAGCCCGGATGAATTGATCGAGCAGTTCCGTTCGGCGGTGGAAGCGGCATTGGCCACCGGCATCGAACCGACCGCGTTCGAGAGATCCAAAAGGAAAAAAATCGGCGGATATTTGCGGATGCTTAACTCCCCAGAAGCGATCGCCGGTGAGTTTACGAGATATCGCTTCCGTGACAGCGATATGTTTGACGTGCTGGATTTTTATGAAAAATGCACCATTGAAGACGTGAACGCCCGCCTGCGCGAGCATTTCGACTTTGAACAATTGGCCGTATCGATCGTGGAACAACCGACGGCATGAAGACGCTCCAACAAATGACGGTATTGATTACGGGGGGAGGCCGCGGAATCGGGGCAGCGATTGCCAAACGTTTCGCGGCAGAAGGAGTCAATATTGTCATTCATTATTTGGAGTCCCACGAGACCGCTAATGAAACCGCTAGAACATGCATGGCTTTAGGCGCCAACGTGCTAACGATCTCTGCTGATTTACGCTCAAAAGAGCAGCTCGCGCGGATGCGAGACAAATTGGAGAGCCATCAGATGCTTCCTGATATTTTGGTGAATAACGGCGGCATTTCCCATTACGGCATGCTCATGGATGTTACGGAAGAGGAATGGGATAATGTCATGTCCGTTAACCTTAAAGGAATGTTCTTGTGCTCGCAGCTATTTATGCCGAACATGGTCGCACAGCGATATGGACGAATTATTAACGTTTCTTCCATCTGGGGAATGTCAGGTGCTTCTTGCGAGGTGCTCTATTCTACAACAAAGGGCGGTATGAATGCATTCACGAAGGCACTTGCCAAGGAACTCGCGCCAACGGGGGTCACGGTTAATGCCGTTGCCCCCGGCGCTGTTGATACCGAAATGATGGATAGCTTCAATGCCGAAGAAAAGGCCGCGATCCAACAAGAAATTCCTGTCGGGCGATTCGGCTCCACGGAGGAAATCGCATCGCTCGTATATTTTCTTGCGCTGCCGGAGTCTTCTTACATTACGGGTCAAGTCATTAGTCCGAATGGCGGCTGGCATACGTAAGTCATGCATGTTTGAATTCGGACAAGCCGCTGCATAATATGAGATGCTTTTACGCATGATATGACTGTTGATGATTCTTTTCTATACCTTTAGGAGGCGAGAGAACATGTCAACTGTCCTTTCTAATTTTGCTACATGGAAGCATTTCTTGGCAGACCGTGTATCGCAAGCGAAAAAGATCGGCATGACGGAAGAAACGATTTCAAGCTTGGCTTACGAAATCGGTACCTTTCTCGATGAGAAGGTAGATCCGAAAAACGAGGAAGAACGCGTATTGAAACAGCTATGGGATGTCGGTGACGAGGCAGAACGCAAAACGCTTTCTTGCCTGATGGTCAAGCTCGTCGAGAAATCGTAGTTGTTCTTTTACCGAGTCGTCATTTTCCTCATGTAGAAGCAGAAGCAGGAAAGCCTCCCATCAGGAGGCTTTTCTGCAATGTTTCTTTTTGGGTTGCAGGATTGTGACGAAAATTGTAGAATTATGTTTCATGACGTACATATCCATCATTTACATACTTCTATAAGAACAGGTTTAGGACGGTGACAGCTTTGGAGTCGAAACAATGGTATATGGAATACAAAATACATAAAAACAGGCCTGGCTTGCTAGGAGATATCGCGTCATTGCTCGGTATGCTGGAAGTCAATATTATGACCATCAACGGCGTTGAGGATCGGACAAGGGGCATGCTTCTTCAAACGGATGACGACGAGAAGATCGAGCTGCTCGGTAAAATGCTCCAAAAAGTGGACAATATTACGGTTAATAAACTGAGAACGCCTACAATCGTTGATATTTTGGCTGTTCGTCATGGACGTTACATCGAACGGGATTCAGATGATCGCAAGACGTTCCGGTTCACGCGCGACGAGCTCGGCATTTTAGTTGATTTTTTAGGCGAGGTGTTTAAACGTGACGGCAATCAGGTTATTGGATTACGTGGGATGCCTCGCGTTGGCAAGACAGAGTCAATTATAGCAGGCAGCGTGTGTTCGAATAAGCGCTGGACATTTGTATCGTCCACCTTGCTGCGTCAAACGGTTCGGAGTCAGCTATCCGAGGATGAAATGCAGCCAAACAATATTTTTATCATCGACGGAATCGTAAGTACGATTCGTTCAAACGAGAAGCATTATGGCCTGCTGCAAGAAATTATGGCTATGCCGTCCACGAAGGTTATTGAGCATCCGGATATTTTCATTAAGGAGTCCAATTTCGATTATAGCCATTTTGACATTATTGTGGAACTTCGCAATACGCCAGATGAAGAAATATCCTACGAATCTTTTACCGCTAACTATACAGACGATTTCTAATTGGAAGGAGGCCGTCTCATGTCTGATTTGGGAGAATTACTTCGCAAGGCGAGAGACCAACGCGGATTAACGCTGGACGATATTCAAGAAACAACAAAAATCAGAAAACGGTATTTGGAAGCAATCGAAAGTGGTGACCATACGGTTTTACCAGGTCCGTTTTACGTACGGGCATTTGTGAAAAATTACTCAGAGGCTGTTGGTCTCGATCCGGACGAAGTGCTTCGTTTGTATCAGCATGAGGTGCCTGCAGCACCAGTTGAGCAAATCGCCGAGCCGATGGTCGTTAGGTCGCCGCGCCGAGTGAAGTCTCAATCCTCAGAGCGGTTGGGCAAAATCGGCTTTAACGTGATGATGTGGTCTTTTCTCATTCTCATCGTGGTCGTGATTTGGGTCTATGTGATCAATAAGGATTCGGATGGACCGAAACAAGTTGATAATAGCACGGATATTACTGACGCTTCGGAGCCCCCTGTCAAGAATGAGGATGGGAATTCCGGCGGCAGTACGAATGCGCCAACAAACGAGCCAGTTGCTCCGACTCCGACCGAAGCGCCTACGACTGTCGTATTCGGAAGCAAGGTTGGGAAGGCGGATCAATACGATATTGGCCCAGCCGGCAAGCCTCATAAGGTTGAAGTGAAAGTTGCAGGCGGCAGAAGCTGGCTGGAGGTCCGTACGGAAAGCAATAAAGGTGAAAAGCTGTATTCCCAAAATGCTGAAGACGGAACAACCGAGTCGTTTGATCTTAACGGTGTTATCTACATAAATGTGGGTAGAGCTGATCTAATCGAAATAAAGGTAGATGGTGTAATCGTACCCGACGGTGATCGTGCGACTTCCAAAAAGGTTTTGCTGCAGCCGTTATCCGATGGCAGTGAAACACCTGAAGGAACAATAGCGCCTTCTAACGAAACGAATCAATCACAATAATGAACACTGTAACAAAGGAGAGGTTTTTTATGGCTTCAGAAAATGCATTTGATATCGTATCTAAAGTTGACATGCAAGAATTAGTTAACGCAATCAAGCAGGCGGAGCGGGAGATAGAGACTCGCTTTGACTTCAAAGGAAGCAAAAGCTCGATTGCGCTCGAGAAGGAAGAGCTTGTCGTCGCATCAGAGGATGATTACAAGCTGAAAAACGTGCTGGACATTCTTTTATCCAAAATGGTTAAGCGCGGCGTTCCGATCAAAAATTTGGATTACGGTAAAATTGAAGGTGCTTCCGGAAATACCGTTCGGCAGCGGATTAAACTTAGACAAGGCATTGAGCAGGATGTTTCCAAAAAAATCAACATCCTCATACGCGATTCGAAGCTTAAAGTCAAAAGCTTGATCCAAGGCGATCAAATCAGAGTCTCGGGCAAAAGCCTGGATGATTTGCAAGCGGTCATGAAGCTTCTTCGCGAAGCGGATCTTCCAGTAGAACTGCAATTTACCAATTATCGCTCGTAATAACGAAGCTTCGTTTCGTCGGAATTCGAGAAACGGAGCTTTTCATTTAGGTGAAGCATGGTTGGAAAATGGGGCTTTAGCCGCTTTTGACACGTGTATTTGCATGTATTATACTTGTTGAGATAGCTTTACAGTAGGATCTGGGGGATACATAAATGAGAGAAAGCACACAAACAGACGCTCAAGGCTGCTCTGCGTACGGTCTACAACCGAAGCAGATTTCCGGTCATATTCATGAACAAATGGTTCGCGTATCGCACACCTATGAGTTAGATCGATCCGAGGAGGGAATAGCGTGAATCTGGCGAACCGCATAACGCTTGCCAGAATATTTTTGGTGCCGGTTATTATGTTTTTTCTGCTTATCAAAGTGGATTTGGGGTCGTTTAGCATTTCGGACTTCTCCATTACATACAATCAAATCGCAGCGGCACTCATTTTTATTGTGGCGGCAAGCACAGACGGGTTAGATGGCTACATTGCCCGCAAAAACAAAATCGTAACCAACCTAGGGAAGCTGCTCGACCCGCTGGCAGACAAGCTGCTCGTTGCCGCGGTCCTCATTTCGCTCGTTGAGATGGATAAGCTGAACGCGCTTATTGCGATCGTTATCATTAGCCGCGAATTCGCCGTGACAGGCCTTCGCCAAATTGCGCTCCTAGAAGGCTCAGTGATGGCAGCCAGCACATGGGGCAAGTGGAAGACCGCGATTCAAATCACGATGATTATCGCGTTGTTGATTAACAACTTCCCGTTTAATTTTATTGATTTTCCGTTTGATGTCATTGCCAGCTGGGTCGCTGCGGCCATTACCGTGTACTCAGGCATCGACTATTTTTTGAAGAACAAGCATTTGATTCCGGTAGAATAATGTTAAAGCATCTTTCCGTATGACGGGGAGATGCTTTTGCTTATATCGCATAAAGCCAGCCTATAATTTGGACGTGGAGGAGATATCGAATAATGAAAGCAGAAATTATAGCGGTCGGGACGGAGCTGCTGCTCGGCCAAATCGTAAATACGAATGCGCAGTTCCTGTCTCAAAAATTAGCGGGGCTCGGCGTCGATGTTTATTTCCAAACGGTAGTTGGCGACAATGCCGGGCGGTTGAAGGAAGCGATTGAAATTGGCCGCAGCCGTGCTGACCTGCTTGTATTTACAGGCGGACTGGGTCCGACGCAGGATGACCTTACAAAAGATGTGCTGGCGGAATACCTGAGTCGCAGCCTCCTCATCCATGAGCCCTCTATGGCTCAAATTGAGCAAATGTTCAGCTCCCGAGGCATTCATATGGTGGAGAGCAATCGAAGGCAGGCATTGATGATCGAAGGCGGAGAGCCGCTTGAGAATACGACTGGCCTAGCCGTCGGCAACGGGTTATCCGTTGACGGAACGTTATACTTGCTGCTGCCTGGGCCTCCCCGCGAGATGAAACCGATGATGGACGGCGCAGGCGAAGCATGGCTGCGCGCACAACTCGGGGCAGCGGATCCTCTCTATTCGCGCATCCTGAAGTTCGCGGGAATTGGTGAATCGAACTTGGAAGCGAAGCTGATTCCATTGATTGACGGGCAGAGCGATCCAACCATCGCTCCCTATGCGAAGGAAGGCGAGGTATCGATCCGCGTCTCCACCAAAGCGGGATCAGCTATCGACGCTGATCAGAAAATAGACGAAACGGTTGCCAAAATCAAAGCCTTGGTAGGCGAATTTCTATATGCGCAAGAGGACATCCCCCTGGAGGAAGAGGTTATACACCTTCTAAGAGCCTCAAGACGCAAGCTAGCGAGCGCGGAAAGCATAAGCGGGGGATTGCTGGCTGAGCTCATTACGAACGTTCCTGGGAGCAGTGGAGAGTATGTAGGCGGTGTTGTCACTTATACGAATATAATGAAGCATCACTTATTAAGCATTCCCCTTACGCAGCTTGAAGGCGAAGGAGCGCCCGGCGCGATAAGCGATTCGACGGCTGCGATCATGGCAGAGCGCGTCCGGGAGCTCTCCGATGCGGATTTCGGGGTCTCGTTGACAGGCGTAGCCGGTCCGGCTGAATCCGAGGGCAAGCCTGTCGGGCTGGTGTATGTGGGGATTTCGCAGCGCGGGAGGGCTACTGAGGTGTTTACGCTAAATCTCAGCGGCGGCAGAGGCATGATTAGGCTGCGTGCAGTGAAATCGGCATTGTACCGGTTATGGCTCGCTCTTAACAGAGAATAAACGATCATATTCATTTGCATCTGCTAGTGCTTCCGGTTCGCTGGCATAAATAATGTTTGTCAATTGCCGGACAGCCCGTTATAATAAAAGACAGTTACCGGAAGAACCGTGGCGAAGAATACTTTGCTGCGGTTTTTTTATGTCCATAACTAGGGCTGAAGCAAAAAGGCGAATGTATGTTCGAAAAAATGCTTGTCATCCCGAAAGAAAAAAGGTATCATAACATTATAAATAAAGAAGGATGTGAGTTTCTTGTCGGATCGTCGCGCTGCACTAGAAATGGCTTTGCGTCAAATTGAGAAACAATTTGGTAAAGGCTCCATCATGAAATTAGGAGAATCTACACACATGCAAGTTGAAACCGTGCCTAGCGGTTCACTTGCTCTTGATATCGCTTTAGGAATAGGCGGCTTGCCGCGTGGACGTGTTATTGAAATATACGGACCGGAATCATCAGGTAAGACGACAGTTGCGCTTCATGCGATTGCAGAGGTTCAACGCATAGGCGGACAAGCTGCATTTATCGATGCGGAGCATGCGCTAGACCCGCTTTATGCAAGCAAGCTTGGTGTGAATATTGATGAGCTGCTGCTATCACAGCCGGATACGGGTGAGCAAGCACTAGAAATCGCAGAAGCGCTTGTTCGCAGCGGTGCGGTTGATATCGTGGTTATCGACTCCGTTGCCGCACTCGTGCCGAAAGCAGAGATTGAAGGCGACATGGGTGATTCTCACGTCGGTCTACAAGCCCGCTTGATGTCACAAGCATTGCGTAAACTATCGGGTGCAATCAGCAAATCGAAGACGATTGCAATTTTTATCAACCAGCTTCGCGAGAAGGTGGGCGTCATGTTTGGTAACCCTGAGACAACACCAGGCGGACGGGCATTGAAGTTCTATTCCAGCGTACGTCTGGACGTACGCCGTATTGAGACCTTGAAGCAAGGCAACGATATGGTTGGTAACCGCACCCGTATTAAGGTTGTTAAGAACAAAGTGGCACCACCGTTCAAACAGGCCGAAATCGATATTATGTACGGAGAGGGAATTTCGAGAGAAGGTACCCTTGTTGATTTAGGCGTTGAAATGGATATTGTACAGAAGAGCGGCGCATGGTTCTCTTATAATGGGGAGCGTCTTGGCCAAGGCCGAGAGAATGCGAAGCAGTATTTGAAAGACCATAAAGACATTGCCGAAGTGATCGAGAAGCAGATTCGGGAAGCGAGCAACCTGTCGGCTGCAGCGACTCAAGCTAACTTCAAAGCCGAGGAAGAAGACGACGAAGAGTTCGAAGATCTGGAATAGATCGGCACTGAAACTATACGTACCAATGCTTCGCCGCCCTGATAGGGGCGGCGAAGCTGTGTTTAGAGAGGATGTAAATCGTGGCTCCAAGCACTGTCGAGAATGAAGAAGAATGGATGATTTTGTCTGTTCGCCTTGATAAAAAAGAACGGAAATTATATCATCTCTTTGCTGAGTCCGACGAACCGTTGCTATCTGTCCATGAGGATATATTGATACGATTCCGTTTGGCGAAAGGTCAATTGTTAACGGAAATCCAAATCGAAGAAATAAGAACGGAAGATGAGCGTTACCGTGCTTATATACTGGCAATCGGCTATTTAGGCGCTAGACCGCGAACGAGAAAGCAGATCGAGCAATATTTGAGCCGGAAGCTATTTGAGAATGACAATATTCAATATGCGCTAGACCGTTTAGAAAGGGAGCATATTGTGGATGATGAACAGTATGCACGCCAATTCGCTGCAGGGCGATTGAAGAACGGCTTGAAGGGTCGACGCTTCATTAAACAAGAGCTGCAGCAGAGGGGCGTGTCGAAAGAAGCCGCTGCGGAAGCCATTGATGCATTGGACGAGGAAATCGAGCTTGCGTCCGCGAAGAAGGCTGCGGAGAAGAAATGGCGATCGCTAAAAGGAGAGACTTTCGAGAAAAAGCGCAAGCTTATGGGCTATTTAATGCGCAGGGGCTTTCCGGGAGATATCGTCAAGAAGGCAATAAAATGGATAGATCTAAACGGGGATGAAGACGCATTCGAGGAAGTTGATGGGCTTTTGCTTGACAATTGATTTTACGAAAAGATAAAATGAGGTTGTATTCCTTCAATATTGAATCAATTTTCCTTCCAAAAGTTGATTCAATACGATTATTTTCGTCAAATTAGTAATTGTTGAAACGGTTTGAAGCCGGTTGAAAACCTAATATCATCCCAAGCAGTGCCTTGGTGTATGCAACAAGGAGGTGAACAAGATGTCTGAGATCATTTGGATCTTGATCTGTCTCTTTGTTGGCGCAATTTTCTTTGGGATTGGTTATTTTATTCGAAAATCGATTGCAGAGGCCAAAATTTCGAGCGCTGAGCAAGCTGCTATTGTTATCGTAGAAAATGCGAAGAAAGAAGCGGAAGCTCAGAAGAAAGAAACCGTGCTAGAGGCAAAAGATGAAGTCCACAAACTTCGTTCCGAAGCCGAGAGAGACATTCGTGAACGTCGCAACGAAGCTCAACGTCAGGAAAGACGTTTACTCCAAAAAGAGGAGTCGCTGGATAAAAAGTTAGAAGCGCTAGAACGCAAAGAAGAAACTGTAGCCAACAAAGAAAAACGGATCGAAGAAACGCAAGAGCAGATCGATTCCATTTATAAGCAGCAGCTAAGCGAATTGGAACGGATATCGAGTCTGACAACGGAAGACGCGAAATCGATTATTTTATCTAATGTTGAGCAGGAAGTACGACATGAGACAGCACAAATGATCAAAGAGATCGAGCAGCAAGCGAAAGAAGAAGCTGATAAGAAAGCCCGTGATATTATATCACTTGCTATTCAGCGCTGTGCGGCGGATCATGTGGCTGAAACGACGGTATCCGTCGTAACTTTGCCTAATGAAGAAATGAAAGGCCGCATTATTGGGCGTGAAGGCCGTAATATCCGTGCTTTGGAAACATTGACTGGTATCGATCTAATCATCGACGATACACCGGAAGCGGTCATTTTATCAGGTTTCGACCCGATAAGACGCGAAATTGCCCGCACTTCTTTGGAAAAGCTTGTGGCTGACGGTCGTATCCACCCTGCCCGCATTGAAGAAATGGTTGAAAAATCTCGTAAAGAGGTGGACGAGCGAATCCGTGAATACGGTGAGCAGGCTACCTTCGAGGTTGGTGTTCACAGCTTGCATCCGGATTTAATCAAGATTTTGGGACGATTGAAGTATCGGACAAGTTACGGTCAGAACGTGCTAAAGCACTCTATGGAGGTTGCTTACTTAACTGGGTTGATGGCAGCAGAGCTAGGCCAAGACGTTACGCTCGCGAAGCGTGCAGGCTTGCTGCATGATATCGGTAAAGCTTTGGATCACGAAGTAGAAGGTTCACATGTTGAGATCGGCGTGGAGCTTGCCAAGAAATACAAGGAGCATCCTGTCGTTATTAACAGTATTGCTTCTCACCACGGAGATACGGAAGCAACTTCCGTTATCGCGATGCTGGTAGGTGCAGCTGACGCATTGTCCGCTGCGCGCCCTGGAGCTCGCCGTGAAACGCTTGAAACGTATATCAAACGACTGGAGAAGCTAGAGGATATTTCCGAATCGTTTGAAGGCGTGGAGAAATCGTACGCGATTCAAGCTGGCCGCGAAGTGCGCGTCATGGTGCAGCCAGAAAAAATCGACGATACCGAAGCATTCCGCCTTGCACGTGATATTACGAAAAAAATCGAGAGCGAGCTTGATTATCCGGGACATATTAAAGTTACGGTCATTCGAGAAACTCGCGCGGTTGAATATGCGAAGTAAGCAACAACAAAATATCGGCTTTTCAGAAAAGTGGCTGCTTGTTAGCCACTTTTCTGTTTGCAGGCGTACAAAAAAGGAAGTGTACTTATTATGAACGTATTATTTATCGGCGATATCGTAGGCAATGTTGGCAGAAGTGCTCTGAAACGGGTACTTCCGGCTCTCAAAAGTAAATATAACCCGCATATTATCATCGCCAACGGCGAGAATGCAGCTGCTGGACGCGGAATAACGGCAGCTATAGCGAAGGAATTTTTCGAATGGGGCGTCCATGGCATCACAATGGGCAACCATACGTGGGATAATAAAGATATTTTTGAATGGATTGACGATGAGCCCCGAATTGTGCGACCGGCCAACTATGCAGAAGGCGCTCCCGGTCAAGGCATGGCATTCATCAAGGCTGGCGGGAAACAGCTGGCTATTATTAATTTGCAAGGCAGAACCTTTTTGCCTCCGATTGATTGTCCATTCCGCAAGGCCAATGAGTTAATCGAGGCGGCCAAGGAGAAAACAAATAACATTCTCGTCGATTTCCATGCTGAAGCGACTTCGGAGAAAATTGCGATGGGCTGGCACTTGGACGGCAGAGCTTCAATCGTGCTTGGGACGCATACGCATGTACAGACAAATGACGATACGATACTGCCTGCAGGTACGGCCTATATCACGGACGTGGGCATGGTCGGACCGAAGGAAGGCGTGCTGGGGATGGAGCGGAACGCAGTGCTGCATAAGTTCATTACGCAGCTGCCCGTTCGCTTTGTAGTAGATGAAGGAAAGTGGCATTTGCACGCCATTTCCGTGCAGATTGACGACGCGACGGGCGAAGCGCGAAAAATCGAAAAAATAAGGCTGACGGAAGACGAATGGCTGCTCATGTAATGATTCTAATCTTTGAAAAGTTCCGACAATTCAGAACAGTTTGTGAATAGACGGAATAAAAGCAGGAATTTTTTAATCTCCCTCGAATACTATTTAAAAGTGGAATCCATCCAACAGTCCAAGGGGAGGTTCTTTTTATGGATGTATTAAAAGTTTCAGCAAAATCAAATCCTAATTCCGTTGCAGGCGCGCTAGCTGGCGTTCTTCGTGAACGTGGTGGTGCGGAGCTGCAAGCCATTGGAGCTGGTGCGTTGAACCAAGCAATCAAAGCGGTTGCGATTGCGAGAGGTTTTGTCGCTCCCAGCGGGGTGGATCTGATTTGTATTCCGGCTTTTACTGACATTGTTATTGACGGGGAGGACCGAACAGCAATCAAATTGATTGTTGAACCTCGGTAGCAAATCCAAGCGGCGTTAAGTTGCAAGCCAATTGGATCAAATGAAACGATTCGCCTGTTTACGACGTAGACAGGTTTTTTTGATGTATAGGAACGGATAAGAGTTTGCCCATCCCATCTTTATACGTTTCGCTGAAACGTTGGCGTCTATAGAAAGGACGCCGTCAGTCGGTTTACCTTACTGTGAGCATAACGAATGGTGGTGCGTCTATGAAAGTGGTAGATTTTCATTGCGATGTGCTCTGCAAGCTGTTGCTAGATGAGCATTTAACGTTTCAAGACAGCAAGCCGGGCAGCTTGGATGTGACATACGAGCGCTTGAAGGCGGCAGGGACGGTTTTGCAGACCTTTGCGATCTATATTCCCGAATCGTTAAATGGACGTTTAGAGCCCATTCTGGAGAGTCTGGATCGCTTTTATCAACAGGTGCTTGCCTGTAAGGACATGATGTTAGTTCGGTCCGCTCAGGACTTGGAATTATGCTTGAAAACAGGGAAAATAGGGGCATTGCTATCGCTTGAAGGCGTTGATGGTCTTCAAGGCCAAATATCTATGCTCCGTATCCTGCAGCAACTGGGCATTCGCGCCGCTGGTTTGACCTGGAATCATGCGAATTGGGCCGCTGACGGGGCAATGGAGCCTCGCGGCGGAGGCTTAACGGCTGCGGGAAGACGGTTTGTTGAGGAGTGCAGCAAGCTGGACATCATGGTGGACGTATCTCATTTGTCAGAGCGAGCGTTTTGGGATGTTGCCGAGCTTTCGCAGAAACCGTTTCTCGCATCCCATTCAAACGCAAGAGCGATTTGCGATCATCCTCGAAATTTACACGATAGGCAGATTGCGGAGATCATTAATAGGGACGGAATGCTCGGCATAACGTTCGTGCCATGGTTTGTATCCGGTGCGGAAACCGTCGTAATCGATGACTTGCTTCGGCATATCGAACATATATGCGAGCTTGGCGGTGAGGAACATATAATGCTAGGGTCGGATTTCGACGGCATTGATCGATATATTAGCGGACTCACGCACCCTGGGGAGCTGAGCTCGTTTACGGATGCTTTGCTGAAACGCTTTACTTCTCAGCAAACGGAGCAGTTCATGTCCGGAAATGCGATACGATTTCTAAGAAGCAATCTACCTGTTTCCTAAATATGGTTCATTCTGTTTGCGGTATCGTATTGATCGCAAACAACTATATTTCAATTAAGCGTTTACACCTTGATTTTTGATGGCCAGCGCTTTAAAATTGTTGTGACTGTCATGCTATTTACGATATAATTACATGATGATATTTTAAAATATAGGAGCGTATATGCTTAAGCTATACATTCCCTGTATTTCTCGGAACGAAACGCGCCGCGCCGCAAAAGAAGGCGATAGCTGTTTCACCTTGTATTTGTACGTTCTAGAAAAAGAGGAGTTGGGCATTTTGATTAGTCAATTGTCTTGGAAGATCGGGGGCCAACAAGGAGAAGGCGTAGAGAGTACGGACCGAATCTTTTCCACGGCGCTTAATCGCTTGGGCTATTATTTATATGGGTATCGGCATTTTTCTTCACGTATCAAAGGCGGTCATACCAACAATAAAATTCGTATAAGCACGAAGCCTATTCGTGCTATTTCCGATGATTTGGATATTTTGGTCGCATTCGACCAAGAGAGCATTGACTTGAACGCCAAGGAACTGCGTTTAGGCGGCGTAATCGTAGCAGATGCGAAATTCAATCCGACGGTTCCAGAAGGCATAGATGCTAGATTGTTCGCGGTGCCTATTACGAAGATGGCCGAGGAGCTCGGTACATCGCTAATGAAAAACATGGTTGCCTCCGGCGCATCATGGGCTCTGCTTGGATTGCCCATCGAAGTATTCAACAAGGCGGTAGAAGAAGAATTCGGCCGTAAAGGCGCAGCGATCGTCGAGAAGAATATTGAAGCGGTCAAACGCGGTGCGGAGTTCGTTCTTGAGCAAGCTGGCGGCCCGCTTGACGAATTCAAGCTTGACGAGGCAGATGGCCAGCAGAAACTGTTCATGATCGGGAATGAAGCAATCGGACTTGGCTCTATTGCTGCAGGCTGCAGGCTGATGGCGGCTTACCCGATTACTCCAGCGTCTGAGATCATGGAATATTTAATTAAGAAGCTATCGAAATTCGGCGGAACGGTTGTGCAAACCGAGGACGAGATTGCAGCGGTAACGATGGCGATCGGCGCAAACTATGCAGGTGTGCGCACCATGACGGCTTCGGCAGGTCCCGGCTTATCGTTGATGATGGAAGCCATCGGTCTGGCAGGAATGACGGAAACGCCGCTTGTCATCGTAAATACGCAGCGTGGCGGCCCGTCAACCGGCTTGCCAACAAAGCAAGAGCAATCTGATCTCAATGCGATGGTATACGGAACACATGGCGAAATTCCGAAAATTGTCATTGCGCCGGCTTCAATCGAGGATTGCTTCTTCGACACGATCGAATCGTTTAACCTTGCCGAGGAATACCAAGTGCCGGTCATTCTAATGACTGATCTTCAGCTGTCTCTAGGCAAGCAATCATGCGAGCCGTTTGACTACGATAAAATTGAGATCAAACGAGGCAAGCTGGTAGAAAATGTGCCAGAGCTTGAAGGCCATGACCTCTTTAAACGCTACGAGCTAACGGAAGACGGCGTTTCACCGCGTGTATTGCCAGGTGAAAAGGGCGGATTGCATCACGTAACCGGCGTTGAGCATGATGAGACCGGACGTCCTTCCGAGAATGCCACAAATCGTCTGAATATGATGGACAAACGCTTAAACAAGCTGAACGATATGTATATTCGCGACGCAATCCGCATCGATGCTCCTCATGAAACGCCTGAGCAGCTGATTATCGGGATGGGATCGACTGGCGGCACAATAGATGAAGCAAGAAGCATGCTGGCTGAGGACGGAGTAGCAACGAACCACATAACGATTCGTCAAATTCATCCATTCCCTACAAAGCTGCTCCTGCCGTATTTGCAAAACGCCAAAAAAGTAATCGTGATTGAAAACAATGCCACTGGACAACTGGCAGCTCAGATTAAAATGAATGCCGGCTTCGCTGAAAAAATCGAGAGCTTGCTCAAATATGACGGCAATCCATTTTTGCCTTCGGATATTTACAAAGCTTGCAAGGAGTTGAGTCTAGATGGCAACGTTCAAAGAGTTTAGAAATAATGTGAAGCCCAACTGGTGCCCTGGCTGCGGAGATTTCTCCATTCAAGCCGCCATACAACGCGCTGCGGCCAACGTAGGTTTGGAGCCTGAAAATTTGGCTGTCATCTCCGGTATCGGTTGTTCCGGCCGGATTTCCGGATATATAAACGCGTACGGCTTCCACGGTATTCATGGACGCGTGCTGCCAATTGCGCAAGGCGTTAAGCTGGCCAACCGCGAGCTTACGGTAATCGCATCGGGCGGCGACGGCGACGGCTTCGCAATCGGAATGGGCCACACCGTACATGCCATCCGCAGAAATCTGAACGTAACCTACATTGTAATGGACAATCAAATCTACGGATTGACAAAAGGCCAAACCTCGCCGCGCAGTGCGGAGGGCTTCAAAACGAAGTCAACGCCGGAGGGCTCCATTGAAACGACATTGTCTCCGCTTGAAATTGCTTTGTCAGCGGGCGCTACGTTTGTGGCTCAATCCTTCTCCAGCGATTTGAAGCAATTGACGAAGCTGATTGAAGAGGGGATCAATCACGAAGGTTTCTCGCTAATCAATGTGTTCAGCCCATGCGTAACCTTCAATAAAATCAATACGTATGATTGGTTTAAGGAAAACATCGTCAACCTTGAGCAATTCCCGGATTATGATCCATCTAATCGCGTGCAAGCGATGAACAAGATCATGGAGACGAATGGCTTGGTGACGGGATTGATCTATCAGAACAAAACGCGCAAATCTTACGAAGATATGATTACGGGTTTTAAGCCTGAAGCTCTTGCTAAACAGAATATTAAGATTACTCCGGAAGAATTCGACAAGCTTGTAGCGGAATTTAAATAAGTGGTATGATAAGCATGCGGCTTAATTGCCGTATGCTTATTTTTGTCGCATGAATCCGTAAATACAACAGGATAACAGGAGAGTGACAACATGATACATAGAGAAGTTACGATAGGAGTATCCGCAAGACATATTCACTTATCACAGGAGCATGTCGAGCTTTTGTTCGGTAAAGGCTACGCGTTGACGGAAATGAAGCCATTGTCTCAGCCCGGACAATATGCCGCCAATGAAACGGTTGCTGTCTCGGGTCCAAAAGGCAGCTTCGCGAAGGTCAGAATCTTAGGTCCTGCCCGCAAACAAACACAGCTGGAAGTGTCCCGTACGGATGCTTTTGCATTAGGCGTTAACCCGCCAGTAAGGGAATCAGGCGACATTCAAGGCTCCGCGGGGATCAAGCTTCAAGGGCCTGCTGGAGAGCTTGAAATCGAAGAGGGCGTTATCGTAGCTGCCCGTCATATCCATTTCCACACAAGCGACGCAGAGCGCTATGGCGTTGCGGACAAGCAGCTGCTTCGCGTGCGGTTCCCTGGGGAGCGTGGCGTCATATTCGAACAGGTGGTTGCGCGCGTCTCCGACCAATATGCGCTTGACATGCATATTGATACGGACGAAGCAAATGCCGCAGGCGTCAAAAACGGCGACAAAGCAGAAATTATCGATTAATAGGGCTTTCTATGAAGAAGAAACGGCTGATGGCGTCCTTTCAATAGACGCCATCGTTTCGGTGAAACGCATAGAGAAAGGATGAGCAAACCCAAATCTTTTCCTATACGTCAAGAAGAAACAGCTTCGCCGTCCTCTGCAAGAGGAGGATATCCGTTTCTCGTAGAAATAGAAGAATACTTTATCGGGTGAAACCTATAAAGTCTATATGTATAAAAAGACAGCTTCCTTGTCGTCAATGACGATTCGGAAGCTGTCTTTTGCATTACATAAGATAAGTAAAGTTAGTTAGTGGCCCATCATCATGGACATTTCAGGCTTCTCATCCATATTGGTGCCCTTCTCTTGCTTTGGTCTGCGAAGCAGCAAAGCAGCAATTGCGCCAACGATTGAAATAATGGCGAGAATGAAGAATGTGTCACCGTATGAGGAGTAAACAACATTCGGTCCTGGATTTGTCGCACTGTAATGCTCGACTCTGCTCGCAAGAATGGTGGACAAGCCTGCGATTGCAAAGGAGGTCATGACCTGCTGCGCAGCAGCCGTCAATGAAGTGACACGGCTTACAAGCTCCCTAGGAGCGGACTGCATGATATGCGTGTTAAGAGGCATCATGGACAAGCCCATACCTGCTCCGAGCATGGCAAGTGGAATCATCAATGTAAGCAGCGTCGTTTCGGCAGATATTTGGCTTAAAATAAAACCGGCTATCGTAACGATGGCTAACCCTGAAAGAACGACGGGACGTGCTCCGAAACGGTCAAACAGCTTGCCGCCGATCGGCATGAAAATACCGGCTGCAAGTGCTTGCGGCAGCAAGATAAGTCCAGTGTCAAACGCTGAGTAGCCTTTTGCAAGCTGCAAGAAAATCGGTGCAAGGAACAAAGTTCCGAACAAGGCGATCTGCACGATCCATTGCAGAATGATGCCTCGCGTGAAATCTCCGGATTTGAAAACGCGGAGCTCCAGCAGCGGTTCTTTGCGGTTAAGCTCTACGATAATGAAAATGATGAGCGCTACAGCACCAACGATCATGCCGATTAGCGCTTCTGGCGATGTCCAGCCGCTTCCGCCGCCGCCTTCACCGCCGCCAGCTGAGCTTACGCCGTAAGCAAGCATGGCAAATGCAAGTGGAGCGAATATCATCCCAAGGAAATCAAGGGAAGGTACGCGTTTGCGCTCAATATTCGGCAATGTGCGAAGACCAACGATAACAGCGATGACGCCGATCGGAAGATTAATAATGAAAATCCAGTGCCATGATACGTAGTCAACTAGGTAGCCAGCTACTACAGGGCCAAGAGCAGGAGCGAGCAGCATCGGAATACCGATCATGCCCATAACAGCACCTTGCTTGCCTGGAGGGCTAAGCCTAAACGTGAAGGCCATCGCAATTGGAGCGACCATGCCGCCGCCAAGGCCTTGAATGACACGGAATACGATAAGCTGCTCAGCCGTCGTTGCGAGTGCGCAAAGAGCGGAGCCAAGCGTAAACATAATAATGGAGAACAAGAAAACCTGCTTGGCTCCAAAACGATCCGACATCCATCCCGCGAGCGGAATGACAGCGGCTTGCGCGAGTGCATAGCCCGTGATCGTCCATTGGACGATTGACATCGAACTTTTGAAATCCTCCATTAAACCAGGCATGGCAACGTTCATTGCCGTACCATCCAGAATGACCATAAACATGCCGACAATGATGGCGATTAGCGGGGCAATAATATTGCGAATCGACATGGGATCGCCAGTAGGTGCTGCTTTCGGTGAAGCGGAAGCCATTTTTATTCCTCCTATCCGTATATGGGGGGGTCTATTCTTCCTATTGTTGACCTGCTATAAGGAATCAGGCTACAATAAAAAGATGACCGCATCTATGTGCGGACAATTGTCCGCACTACTGAATAATAAAGACGAAACGGGCAATTGTCAATCGTTACATTTGTAAAAGCGGAAAAAGGAGATAGGACGATGACTGCACCAGAAAACAGCAGGACGAAACAAGCGTTGAGCAAAGCAATTTTGCATACTGCCAATTGTTTGTTTACGGAGCATGGGGTAGAATCGGTCAGCATGCATCAAATCGCGAAATCGGTAGGCATCGGGCAAGGCACTTTATATCGGCGTTATTCAAACAAAGGCGATTTATGTATGGATATGATGAAAGAGAACTTTGAAATCTTCATCTCGGAGATCGATGAATATTTAGAATCAGCCGTGCAGCAGTCCGTTCAAGAACGGCTAAGCACCGTGATGCGAAAAATTATAGCTTTTATTGACAAAGAATCGAAATGGCTTGGCGTTATGCAATCTTTCAATAAAATGGAAAATCAAAAACCGGATTTCTTTCAATCGCCGCCATATTTATATTTGCATAGCGTGCTTAAAAATCTTTTTATAGAAGCGATAGAGAAGAAAGAAATCTCATCCATTGATCCCTGCTATGCGGCTCACTCCTTTATTTCCATACAATCGCCGCATACGTTCAAGCAGCTTAGGTTCGTGATGGGCTATTCTTGCGAGGAAATTCAAGACCGATTTTGCATGACCTTTATTGACCCTTTATTCCGTTAACTGGTATAATACTGAATTGGGCTATATAAGCATACTAAGCAACTATTAGTACCCATAAGGAAGTGAAACGGCAGTGACGAAGGATAGTAACCAGCTCGCTACGGACAAGAAGCAAGGGCTGCTCAAGGATTACTCCAAATATTTTGATTTCAGCGATGCGAAAGTGATCGACCAGGACGAGAATTCAACGACCTACCGCATTAAAGGAAGGATCGTCAACATAAACGCCGCTCCTAGCCATAAGGATGAGAAAAAGCGCGGCAAAGAAGATATCGAGGTGCATTACGACTTCGCTATTCCAGATGAGCTGAGGACTATGGGGGTTGGCAAGCATTATCTGATCCAAACCTATGGCTGCCAGATGAACGAGCATGACACAGAGGTCATGAAAGGCATGTTCGAAGAGATGGGCTACACGGCTACGGAGGACCGCAACGCAGCAGATGTCATCTTATTGAATACATGCGCGATTCGCGAGAACGCCGAGGATAAGGTGTTTGGCGAGCTTGGGCATCTGAAGACGCTCAAAACCGAGAAGCCAGACCTGCTGCTTGGCGTTTGCGGCTGTATGTCTCAGGAGGAATCGGTTGTCGGGCGTATTTTGCAAAAGCATGCTTTTGTGGATATGATCTTCGGAACGCATAATATCCATCGCCTGCCTCATCTGCTCCAAAACGCTTACTTCAGTAAAGAGCTGGTTGTGGAGGTTTGGTCCAAGGAAGGCGATATTATTGAAAATATGCCTAAGAAACGCGAAGGCATGCGTGCTTGGGTTAATATCATGTACGGCTGCGACAAGTTTTGCACCTATTGCATCGTACCGTATACGAGAGGCAAGGAGCGCAGCAGGCGTCCAGAGGATGTCATTGCCGAGGTGCGCGAACTGGCAAGGAAAGGCTTCAAAGAAATTACGCTCCTTGGTCAGAACGTGAATGCTTACGGGAAGGATTTCGAGGATATCAGCTATCGTTTCGGCGATCTTATGCATGATATGTCCAAAATCGATATTCCGCGCATTCGCTTCATGACCAGCCATCCGCGTGATTTTGATGATCATTTGATCGAAGTGCTCGGAACGGGCGGCAATCTAGTGGAGCATATCCATTTGCCAGTGCAATCGGGCAGCACGGAGATTTTGAAGCGAATGAGCCGCAAATATTCACGCGAGATGTATTTGGAGCTGGTAGGAAAGATTAAGAAAGCAATCCCGAACGCGATGCTTACTTCAGATATAATCGTTGGTTTCCCTGGCGAAACAGACGAGCAGTTCGAAGACACGATGACGCTGGTAAAGGAAGTCGGTTTTGATTCCGCTTATACGTTCCTATACTCCCCGCGCGAAGGTACGCCTGCTGCAGGGATGGAAGACAATGTGCCGCTAGAGGTGAAGAAGGCTAGGCTTCAACGGCTGAATGCTCAGCTTGCAGCAAATGCGAGAGAGAAGAATGAGCAGCTTTGCGGCCAAATCGTTGAGGTGCTTATAGAAGGCGAAAGCAAAAATAATGCGAGTATCCTATCAGGACGTACGCGCACGAATAAATTAGTTCATTTGGAAGGTCCCAAGGAATGGGTCGGCCAATTCATAATGGCAAAAGTAACAGAAGCGCAAACCTGGTATATTAAAGCGGAATCGATCGAACAGGATGCACAAGAAGCCGTAAGCTAACGGCAAAACAGGAGAGATGACAAATGGCAGAGCAGCAAACGGCAGAAAACCAAGGCGCACATTGCGATCATGATCACGAGCATGGGGAAGGCTGCGGAATCCCGAGCTTCCATACACGCGATCTGATCGTTCGCGAAGATATTACGACAAAAGCGAAAGAGCTTGCGGATCTCATTTTTACGTCGGAGGAAGTCCAGCACTATCGCCGTGCCGAACAGCAAATCAATGGGAATGAACGCGTTCAGCAATTAATTACGAAAATTAAAAAGAAGCAAAAGGAAGTCGTTGCGTTCGAAACGACGTTCAAAAACGCCGATATGGTTAAAAAAATCGAAGGCGAAATGGAAACGCTGCAGGACGAGCTCGACGGCATTCCAATCGTATCGGAATTTCAACAAAGCCAAACGGATATCAACTACTTGCTGCAGCTTGTCATCTCGATCGTGCGCGACACCGTTTCCGAGAAAATCAGCGTAGAAGACGCATCCGAGCCGGCTCCCGAGGAATGCAGCGACTAAGCGAACATAAGCATAATGGAACAACATAAAGAAGCGCTTGCCTAATCGGGCAGGCGTTTTTTTGTTATGCGATTTCCAAGATTAGCAATATGGATGAAACGTCTCTTCATTCGTAACATTTTCCAATGTTAAAGCGTGATAACATAAGGGAATAGTGAAAAGCCATTTGACAGAGGGCAAGGAAGTTGGCAGCGTCTGGGCAAGGCAGATGCTTCGGTCGTTTGATGAATATGACGAGCAGCTTGATGTAATAAAGAAGTTTGACGGAAAGGAAATGGAGCTCGAATGGTTTGACGTAAACAAGGACGCTTTGGATTACGCAGATGAGAATGGCGTTCAGATTTACGGCGTCGTAGCGACGGGACCAGTCAAGGAGCTTCTGAAACTGCGGGAGGTTAGCTTTGTAAGGGCCATTCGAATAGGTGAGGTACGGCTTTGGAATTGGAATCAAAAATAATGCGTATTCCGCTGGGACTGGACTCTGTCTGATAAACAGGGTCAAGTCCCACTTGACGAGAGTCAAATGGAATACGCATTTTTCAAGTGAAAGTATCGATTCTAGCCTTTAACGGTTAACTCCTGGTTGCTGCGCTTGACGGTTGACGAGCGGATATAGACGATGTAAGGTGTTAAAGAGATAGCCAGAATGGCGCCAACAAGCGACTTTAATGCATCGCCAATTATGAATGGATAGAAGCCTACGGCCATAGCTTTCTGGAATGAGAATTCAGTAATATGCATGAGCCATGGTATGCCTGGCAGGTAAGAGAAAAGCGAACTGAAAAGCTCGAAAATCACAAAGAAGACAATGGCAGCTACACCTTTATTCCCTTTAGAGCCGCTAGTTCGCAAATAAGCACCGACTGCGATACTAACGAGCATAGCGCAAAACGGGAATGCAAAGATAAAACCCCCTGTTGCACCCGTTAGGTGGGCGATTCCTCCAGCACCGCTGAATAAAGGCAGACCGATTGCCGCAAGTACAATGACGACGAAAATGCTGAGAAAGGCGTTGCGCGGAGAGAGGAACAAACCGGCTAATACAACGCCTAGTGTTTGTAAGGTGATCGGTACGAGTGAACCGCCGAGCTTAATCGTTAGTGAACTCATAATAATGAATAAGGCTGAGAATAAGGCGATGAATACGAGCGAGCGGATATTGTTGCTTTGCATACGAGTGAACGTCTCCTTTTATGTTGTTGCGTTTTGATTGTTAACCATTTATATTTGTTTAAGGTTAACAATTCGAATTGTAGCATAGCCGATCGATTTGGGGAAGAGGTTGGGTGAATTTTTTTGAATACCGATTTTCAAGTGAGTTTAAAGCATGTTTGCGTTACACCGCCATCTATGAGTGAAGGCGCAAAACTCAATCCGATTTTAGTGGATATCTCGTTAACCATTGAACATGGCGTTTGGCTGTCCTTGTTAGGCCGCAACGGAAGCGGGAAAAGCACGTTGGCCAAAGCGGCGGCAGGATTTCGCGTTGCCGGGTTGGAAGGAGAAATCATCCGTAAGATACATACGGCTGCGGAAGGCAGGCCCGTACCGATTGTGATGCAGCAGCCGGAAGCGGCAATGGTTGGGGCAACGCCATGGGAGGACGTTGTGCTATTGATGGAGCAGAACGACCTTTCAGGGTTGGACATACCGGCAGAAGCGGAAAAGGCGCTACAGCGCGTAGGTATGGGGGACAAGCTTCACCAGCCGATCGAAACGCTCTCAGGAGGACAAAAGCAGCTTGTTGCCATTGCCGGTTGCTTGGCTGCTAAATCACCAATGCTGGTCCTCGATGAGGTGACGGCCATGCTGAACCCGGAGGCGTCAATTCTAGTACTAGAGCAAGTAAGAGCCCTCCATCATGATGGTGTGACAGTTGTATGGATCACGCAAAAGCTGGATGAGCTTCGGTCTGGCGATCGCATTATTGCGATGGACGAAGGAGCAATCGCATTCGATGGAAATGCTGACGCTTGGTTTGAACGATCACAAGCAGGCATAAATGACAGCTGGTGCGAGCGGCTTGGCTTCGAAGCGCCATACGCGGCACAGGTTGCTTGGGAGCTGGCTGAGCTAGGGGTTCAGCTTTCGCCTTTTCCATTGACGGCAGAGATGCTGGCAAAGGCGGTGAAGCATGATGAAAGATGATTGGAAGCTGGACAAGGTTTCCGTTAACGCAGATGGGATTGCGGGGAGGCCGCTGCTGCAAAATATAAATATGGTTTTCAAGGCTGGCGAAATTACGCTGCTTATCGGACATAATGGAGCAGGCAAATCGACGCTGCTGGAGACAATGGCGGGTCTGCGTACGATTGCAGAGGGCGAAATATGGCTTGGCGACGAGCCGTTATGGTTACATGGGAAACGAAGAGTTTATTTAAATCAGAAAGCCGCGCTTCTCTTCGGGATCGCGATGCAGAGCTCCGAATCGCAGTGGTTCGCCGCGACGGTCGGTGAAGAGCTGCAATATTCACTAAAGCCTTACGGCGTGTCAAAGGAACAAGCAAGTTCGAGAATAGAGCATGCGCTTAACGAGGCTGGTTTGCCGCTGGAGCTGCTGGAGCGTGACCCATGGACGCTCAGCGGCGGTCAGCAGCGACGGCTGTCGCTCGCCTGCTTGCTGGCGTGCGAGCCGGATTGGCTGCTGCTCGATGAGCCGACGGCGGGGCTTGACGCCGTCGGCATTCGCCGCCTGTGCGCGGTTCTTGAAGCGCACAGGGCGGCAGGGCGCGGAGCGGTCGTTGCCACGCACGACCTCGACGCGCTGCTGCCGCTGGCGGACACGGTCGCCGTGGTTAGCGGCGGCACGGTCCGCGCAGCGGCACCTGCGGCGGCGGTAGCGGAAGCCGCAGAGGCGCCGCAGGCGCTGCGCGCGCTGGCAGCGCTGCGGGCGGGTGCGGCTTTGCCGCCAGGGTTTCCGGCGCCGGGAAGCGGGGCGCCGTGGCCGACGCCGCGTGAGACGGCGGCGGCCATTGCTGCGCAACTAAAGCTGCGTAAGGATCATTCAAGCAGTGAAGCCTATGCAAGCGCCGTTTGTCAGCAACAAGTCCAATTCGATCGAGCTGGTGCTGCATGCTTCAATGAGCAGCGCAGCTTGCCAACAGAAAGGTCGAACCAGCGGACAACAATGCCTCGGAATGACCAATTTGATCCACGTGCGCTAGTACTCGTTTACCTGTTTCTTGCCGCATGCATTTTAGCGCAGAAAACGGCGCTGGAAGTTATCATTGCTGCTATCGTTACGGCAGCTTTGGCAATACCGTTTCGCGCGCTGATCTGGCAGTGGGTTCGAGTCATTCGTGCATATGCCATTATGATCATCGTGTTTTGCATAATTGGGGGGATTGGGCTGGACCCCCTAAGTTTCGATGTGGAAAAGGCATGGCCGATTGCAATGAGGTTTGGCAAGCTGCTGCTCGTTATGGTGTTGGGCATGCCTATGCTGAAGCTTATGACGCCTTACCGTCTGCAGCGCAGCATTGAACAAACGTTTGGTTGGCTTGAAAGGCTAAGGCTGCCTATTCATAGCTTCGCACTAATCGTAACGCTTATATTTAGGTTTATTCCCCTTCTTACAGGGGAATGGGAGAGGTTTGCCAAGCTTGCGCATGCAAGAGGAAAGGCGGCAGCGCCGCCTAAATCGGTACCCATTAAACAGATTATCCCGATCTTGATTCCTTATGTACGTTCTATTCTCCGATTGGCGGAGCAAATGGCAGATGCGCTTGAAGCAAGAGGTTTCGGCTATGCGAGGCGTAATCCTGTGTATGCGTTCCGCCTAAAATTCCAGAAGGCGGACGCGGTTTTAATCAGCGTCGGGCTAACAAGCGGATCATTGCTGTTGTTATTGGCTTATTTGCTTTAGCAGCAAAGATACCTGATTCATCCAATGGCCCCCGTCATCAGCAAGCAGCGTTCGCCATCCGTGCGAAGCTGCTTGTTTTAGATTTGTTTGCTGATCATCAACGAATAACACGGGTGAGCCTATAGGCAACAATGAAATGACCGATTCAAAGATGCTCGGATTAGGTTTCTTCAAAGCTATTTGGCTGGATATCGTGACCGTATGCAAGTAGGGTCTAATCGCAGAAAGTAAGGGATCAACCCATGCAGACAAATGGTTGCTTAGTATATGAATGTCGGCAAGCTGCGCCCATTCCGGTATGCAAGCGATTGCGGGAAGCGGCTTCAAGCTCATGTCGATAAAAGCTCGACCCTGCTCTCTGTTTAGCTTCGGAGCATATAATATAATCCACTCCCAAAATTGCTCCTCTGAAAGCTGGCCGCGCCACAAAGACTCACTTATTTCTTGTTTGTAAGCGGAGTATAGATGTTCTTCGGTAACAGTCGCTTCAGCTGCCAGCAACTGCCAGAGCAGCGGAGATAAGTTAGTGGCAAGTACGCCGCCGATGTCGAGAACGAGCTGAGGTTTGGTCATCCGCTTATCTCCTTTACTGCGGATTGCTGCACGCGTACGGCGCTTTTTCGCTCCGATCTTGCCCACACCGCTACGAGAATAAAGGCAGCGGCACCTAACAATGAACCGAATAGGAAGCCACCATTTAATCCCCAGCTATCATTTAACCAGCCAGCCAGAAAAGGTCCAGAGAACATTCCGATTGCATATAAGGCTTGGTACAAGCCCATTGCAGTCGCACGACCAGGCAGCGCCACGTCACGAATGGCAAGTCCGAGCAGCAGAGGCATATGCAGCCCTTGCGCGAATCCGTTGATTGCCTGCGTGAAGATGAGAAATCCGAATGAATCTCCGAATACCATAGCGGCCGTGCATAGGGTACTTAATAGAAAGCCGGCTCCAATCGTTCCCCAGTGACCGAACCTTGGCGTAAACCATCTAGCCGTTACGAGGGAAGCAAACGCGTGAGGCAGCATAAAGGCGAATACGAGCATCGTTAGTTTCAATCCGGTAGCGCCAAGCTCTTCCGCTTTTAGCGGCGTGAAGCCAAACATTGTGATAAACAAAACACCATGAGCTAGAATAGAGAGCAGTGATACTTGAAGCAAGGTTTTCGTTCGCACGACATTTTTGATCATCGCAAAAGACATTCCAGGTTGGTCGCGCAGCTCCAGTTGCGGTTCCTTTATTACAAAGGCAAGACCAAGTCCAATAACGGCAATGACAGCTCCGAGAATAAACGGTGCATTTTCGCTAAAGCCGTCCGTAAGCCAGCCGCTTAGCATCATGCCGACCATTTGCCCGGAAACGGTCATGACGCTAATGTTGCCCATCGCTTTCCCGGTCTGTCCGGCTCCGAAATAACTGGCATAAAGCACGGTGAATGCGACCCATGTAGATGCGCATACGCCAGCCATGAGCCTGCCAGCCAGCGGCCATAACCATGGGCCGGGGACGAGAAAGAGCAGGCAGCTAATCGCTGCGGTGAGCATGCCGAGCACAATAAATGGCTTTCGCTTCCCAAACCGGTCAGACAAAATACCAAGCGGGAACCGGACAAACATTTGTACGAATCCATAGCTCCCGAGCACAATTCCGATAAAGGGCAGGGACAATCCGCGATCACTTAGATATGGCGATAAGGTTGGGACGTATACGTACATCGAAGTCCAGTATAAAATGGTGATAACCGTGAAAAGCACTCGCTGAGCAGCCGTGATTTGATTCATAGATGTTGAATTCTCCTCTCTTTTTCACTTTAGCGCATAGCGGCGTCCATTGTCACTTCCTATTTTCATAGCATTGCTTGGGAACTTTGCCCAACTTGTAACGTATAAACCAACGGCGTTAAGTTTGTTAAACACGGCAATATCTACTAAATAACGAGGTGAAAGCAGATGAAAACAAAAAACAGCCATTCAAAAGGAATACTAAAAGAAATAAAAGAATGGACAATCTCGCTTGGCATTGCGATCGTGGTAGCTATGTTGTTCCAAAACTATGTATATGCGCAATCCGAGGTTCAAAATGTTTCCATGCAAAACACGCTGATTGCCGGCCAGCGATTAATTGAAGACAAATGGTCCTATCACTTTCACGAGCCGCGCCATGGAGATATTGTGATTATTAACGGACCCGAGAGCGACCTGCGATTAATTAAAAGAGTGGTTGGCCTCCCAGGCGATATCATCGATATTCGTGATGGGGACGTATATTTGAACGATGAGAAAATCGAGGAGCAATATGTCAAAGGACAAACATTTGCTGGCAGCGTACCCGTGCCATTCACAGTAGGAGCTGGTCAGCTGTTCGTCATGGGCGATAACCGCGAGCATAGCATGGACAGCCGGGCGATTGGGCCGATAGCACGATCGAGTATCGAAGGAAAAGCAGTCTTACGAATTTGGCCGCTTCCGAAATTCGGCGCACTTAGCAAGTAAGGGAGATGGATTTCCAAAATGCCGTTTACGCTATCGCATCCGTTGTTCGCTGCCCCACTCAAAAAAATAGTACCGTCTTTAAGCATAACGGGATTAATTCTTGGGAGCATGTCACCGGATATCGAATATTTCATTGCGATGCAACCGTTCCGTTCAATCGGTCATGAAATGCTTGGCTTTTTTCTACTCTCGCTGCCGACCTGCATCGCTTTTGCGTACGCGTTCCATTTGATTCTTAAGCCCGCGCTGCCTAAGCTTCTTCCGGCTATTGCTGGCATTGACCGCTTTGCTTTACATAAAAACCAGCCCTGGCAGATGAACCGTATTCAGGATGTAGTTGCATTTGTGATCTCGTTGCTGATTGGGTTCCTATCGCATGTGATGCTGGACCACTTCACACACAGCGGAGGCTGGTTCGTACAGAGATCGCCGTTTTTGCAAAGCGTGTTTTTGGGAGATAACGTTTATCATATTCTTCAGCTCTCGCTGTCGGCTCTTGGACTAGGAATGCCCTGTTTATATTTGCTGCTTCGCATTTTTGCCTACAAAAAGCGCGAGAAAAAAGTAAAGGCAGCGCTACAGTCCATAAGCCCGAAAATCAATTGGGGATCTATATTAGCAGTGGCTGTTGTCACGCTGTCAGTCAAGCTGCTTATTGCGGATAGCTTTTTTTCAATAAGCATTTGGGTTGTGGCCCCGATCACCTCTGGTTTATTAGGTGTTTATTTTATGTCATTAATTAATCAAGCGACGGCAAACGGGAAGAGAGCTGGCGCGATTTTTTCAGTGAGCGCAATAGCTGGCCTTATTATACTATTCAAATGCTTCACTTCTTTCGCCACCGTTTCGACTGCTATGTGGATCATGTATGTATGGCTGTTGTCGACGTTCATTCTCGTAAGTGCACTTCATTGTCAAAAGAATGCAAAAAAAATTAATCACGTAAATGATTAATGTAATTAAATGAATGATGATCCCATATATTACGCATCAAATACCCAAATGTAATAATTTTGTAAGAATTGGTTACAAGTTCGTTTAGAAATGACCTTTATGATAAACCATAGGTTATAGGATATTGATGAGTGAGGCGTGAGCAGATTTGTCGATACGGGTAAAGCTTTACATGTCTTACTTAGCGATGGTATTTCTGCCGCTCATATTAATGAGTCTTTTTATGATATTTGTTTTTTATGCTCGCGGCGTCGAGGATGTCAGGCAATATTTTGAAAAGGAAAGCAAAGAACCTTATCTTCAAGCGCTGGTATATGGCGAATTATCCTACGTGCTGCGCAATGATGCCGGGCAGCTTGAGAAAAGGGAGTACGTCGCGGAAATCCAACATAGGCTGGGAGAGCACTGGGCAGGTCTCGTCATCTCCAGAGAGGGACAGATCAAATCCGTCGCGCCATTTCTGGATCAGACGGCACCGAACGAGAATTGGAAACGGTTTTTGCAAGAAAGGCCTTCGAAGGTAACGTTCAACTCTTTCCAATTCGAGGTGAGCTCGCTCGATTTCAACTATCCTGACGGCGGTGAAGGGAGTGCGTTAATATTTAGGCGAATAGATACCGTGCCTATCTATTGGCGTCCTGTAGGTACGGTTTTTAGCCTCGCATTTATTGGATTAACCAGCTTGCTGCTCACTTATTTTGTTTCCAGAAGCATTATAAGGCCCATTAAAGAGCTGGAAGCGGCTGCGCTTCAAATCAAGGACGGCGATCTCTCTCATAAAGTAAAAGCAACGACTAAGGGGGAAATCGGACAGCTAAGCAATGCGTTCGAGGATATGAGAGTGAGACTGAAGCATTCGATCGATCAGAGTCTTTTATATGAAGAAAACCGCAAAATGCTTTTGTCTCACATTTCACATGATTTGAAAACGCCGATATCGGCCATAAAGGGTTATGTTGAAGGAATAATGGACGGCATTGCGAATACCGACGAGAAGCGCATCCGGTATATGGAAACGATCTATCGCAAAGCGACAGATATGGATCAATTGATCGATGAGCTGTTTCTTTTCTCGAAGCTGGATCTCCAGACCGTGGCGTTTGATTTCAAAATCATAGATATACGGCGCTATTTGGAGCACTTCTTGGACGAGCAGCGTTTCGATCTGGAGAAATCCGAGGTGGAATTAATCTATCTCACGGAAGAGTCGGAGCCGCTGCTAATCGCAGCCGACCCAGACAAGCTAAGCAGGGTGCTGACCAATATATTAAACAATTGCGTCAAATACATGGGCCAGCACACCGACCCTTACAACAAGCAAGTTTTTGTAAGGGTTAGGGAGCTGCAGCAGAATGCACTCATCGTGATTGAAGATTCGGGTCCTGGCATTGAAGAGGATGATCTGCCGTTCATATTCGATCGTTTCTATCGAGCGGAGCAGTCGCGCAACTTGGAAACAGGGGGAAGCGGGTTGGGGTTGGCCATCGTCAAACAAATAATCGAAGGGCATGGCGGTACGGTTTGGGCAGAGAATGCAGAACAGGGAGGTGCCAGGTTCTGCCTGAAGCTGCCTAAATCCACGACCGTCCATACGGTGGATGAGCATGAAAAGCATACTAATCATTGAAGACGAGAAAGCCATTGCCGAGCTTGAGCGTGATTATTTGGAAAGTTACGGTTTTGGCGTACACATTGAGGGCAGGGGCGATATCGGCCTTCAGAAAGCGTTGGAAGGGAGCTTTGACCTTGTCATATTGGATGTGATGCTGCCTAAGGTAGACGGTTTCGAGATTTGCCGTCAAATCAGACAGTCTATTAACATTCCGGTGCTGATGGTGACGGCAAAGAAGGAAGATATAGACAAGATAAGAGGTCTCGGTCTTGGAGCGGATGATTACATGACGAAGCCGTTCAGCCCGAGTGAGCTTGTAGCCAGAGTAAAGGCTCATTTGGCGAGGTATGAGCGTCTAACGGCAGACAAGAGCGAACGGGGGGAGCATATCCGTATTCGCGGCTTGTTTATTGACAAGCTCTCCCGCCGGGTGATGATCCATGAGAAGGAAGCGATGTTAACCTCCAAGGAGTACGAGCTTCTGCTTCTGCTTGCCTCGAATCCTAATCGCGTCTTTGAAAAGGAAGAGCTGTTCGAGCGAATATGGGGCTTGGAATCAAATGGCGACGCAGCTACGGTCACGGTTCACATTCGGAGGCTGCGCGAGAAAATAGAGCATGACCCGTCAAAACCCCAGTATATCGAAACGATATGGGGAGTCGGTTACCGTTTCAAAGTATAGATAGAAGATGAGGGAGTGGAATAACTTGAAGAGCATGATCCGGTTTTCATTGAACAACAAGTTTGCATTATGGATTTTGACATTGTTAGTTTTATTTGCAGGCCTTTATTCCGGTTTGAACATGAAAATGGAAACCTTGCCTGACATTACGGTACCTATCGTCAGTGTAACGACGGTTTATCCCGGCGCTGCGCCGGAAGAAATTATGGAGAAGATTACGAAGCCGATTGAGCAAAGAACTAGAAATTTAAAAGGCGTAGAGATCATCAGCTCAACCTCCTACGAGAATGCATCGTCGGTCGTTATTGAATACACCTATGAGACGGATATGGAAAAAGCGGAGGCAGAGGTGAAAAACATCCTCGCTGAGGTATCGCTGCCGGATGGGGCGCAGGATCCATCGGTTTCCCGTATTAGCTTAAACGCATTTCCAGTCGTTTCACTAAGTTTATCTAACGACAACTTGAACTTGGAACAGCTCACAAAGGAAGTACAGGATAACGTGCTTCCGCGTTTGCAAGGAATCGAAGGCGTAGCAAGCGTTCAAATTTCCGGCCAGAACGTCCAAGAGGGAGAGCTTGCGTTCAACAAAGAGAAGCTGAAGGAGCTCGGATTGACCGAAGATACGGTAAAAGGGATCGTTCAAGCATCCGCCGTATCGGTTCCGCTCGGCATTTATGAGTTTGGCGATTCCGAGAAAGCGCTCGTCGTTGACGGTAACATCTCCACAGAGGATGACCTGAACAATATGGTCATCGTGCCGGGCGTCAAGCTTAGCGATATCGCGGATATCAGCATTATTGACAAGGCCGAGTCCATTTCCCGTACGAACCAAAAGGACGCGATTGGTCTAAACATCGTGAAATCGGCCGATTCGAACACGGTTGACGTTGTCAATAACGTCAAAGACGAAATTAAAGAGCTCGAAAGCAAAAATGAAGGCTTATCGTTCGTCATGACGCTTGACCAAGGGAAGCCGATTGAAGATTCGGTTCACACGATGCTAAGCAAAGCCATAATCGGTGCTTTGTTCGCAGTTATTATTATTATGATTTTCTTGCGTGATATTCGGTCCACGATAATCGCAGTCGTCTCGATTCCGTTATCGATTCTAATTGCACTACTTATCCTAAGCCAAATGGATATTACGTTGAATATTATGACGCTCGGCGCAATGACGGTTGCAATTGGCCGGGTTATCGATGATTCGATCGTCGTCATCGAGAACGTATATAGACGGATGGCTCTAACAACTGAAAAGCTAAAGGGCAAAGAATTAATTCTGGATGCCACAAAAGAAATGTTCGTACCTATTCTTGCTTCAACCATTGTTACGATTGCGGTATTCCTGCCTTTAGGCCTGGTATCAGGCATGATTGGCGAAATTTTCTTGCCGTTTGCGTTAACGATCGTTTTCGCATTGCTGGCATCGCTTCTCGTTGCGATTACAGTAGTTCCAATGCTTGCACATATGATGTTCCGCAAAGGGATGAAAGCAGGCAAAGCAAACCATGATAAGCCAGGCCGCCTTGCGGAATGGTACAAAGGCGTATTGCGTTGGTCGCTTGACCACAAAGCAGTTGCATTTGGTTTGGCCGTTCTTCTCTTGGTAGGCAGCTTATTCCTTGTTCCTGTCATCGGTACGAGCTTCTTAGCCGGAGACGAGCAGAAAATGATGGTTGTTTCGTATAACCCAGCTCCAGGCGAAACGCGCGAGCAAGTAGAGGCAATGGCGCTTGAAGCCGAGAGCAAGCTCTTTGGACGCGAAGGCCTCACGGTTGTACAATATGCGGTAGGCGGGCAAAACCCGTTTAGTCCGGGGGCTTCGAAGCAAGCTTTGTTTAACTTAAGCTATGACGAGGATTACAAAGATTTCAACGCAGAGAAAGAAAAAATCATACCGCTCCTTCAAGAACTGGGCGGAAAAGGCGAATGGAAACAGCAGGACTTCACGGGCGGGGGACTTGGCGGATCGGGCGTATCGATGCTAGTATACGGACCTGACATGAAGTCGCTACAGCCAGTCGTAGATGATCTAACGAAAAAGCTAGCCGATAACAAAAACTTGAAAAACATTGATTCAAGCTTGTCGGAAACATATGATCAGTACCGAATTGTAGCAAATCAAGAAAAATTGAGTCAAAACGGCTTGACTGCCGGACAAATTGCAATGGCATTAAGCCCTGTGCGCGAGCGTCCGGTATTGACAACCATCGAGAAGGATGGCGAGCAATTCAATGTTTACGTCAAGGTTGAAACGAAAACCTATTCAAATAAAGCAGATCTCGAAAACGTAAAATTGATGTCGCCAATGGGAACGGAAGTTGCTCTTAAAGACGTCGTTACCATCGAGGAGGGCGAAGCACCTAACACGGTAACTAGACGTGATGACCGTATCTATGCGGAGGTTTCCGCGGATGTAACTGCTTCCGATGTAGGCAAGGTTTCAGCTGAAATTCAAAAGATGATTGACGAAACGGACCTTCCGGCGGGTGTTGATATTGATATGGGCGGGGTAACCGAACAAATCAATGAATCGTTCACTCAGCTTGGTCTGGCTATGTTAGCCGCTATAGCGGTCGTTTATCTCGTGCTTGTCATTACCTTTGGCGGAGCAATGACGCCGTTTGCTATCCTATTCTCCTTGCCATTCACGATAATCGGTGCGCTAGTCGGGCTGCTTATCGCTGGCGAAACGCTGAGCGTGACAGCGATGATCGGAGCGCTGATGCTGATCGGCATTGTTGTTACGAATGCGATCGTGCTCGTGGACCGCGTCATCCAGAAAGAAAAAGAAGGCCTATCGATACGCGAATCGTTGATCGAAGCGGCAGGCACGCGTCTGCGTCCAATCCTAATGACGGCAATTGCTACCGTAGGCGCGCTTCTTCCTTTGGCATTCGGATTTGAATCAGGAGGATTAATTTCGAAGGGAATGGCTGTTACCGTAATCGGCGGATTAACAAGCTCAACGTTATTGACGCTAATCATCGTTCCAGTCGTGTATGAATTCTTGAACCGCAAACGCAAGCATCGTGCAGTTGAAGAAGCTTAATTCGAGATACGGTCACCGGCCTAGCGCCTGGTGACCGTTTTTTTTATTTCGCTTTCGCATCAGAAAGCTTAGCACCATTCAGCGCTAAAGCCACTATGCACCGGAATGGGATAGGATGATTAGAACTAGGCCAACCTATACCTATCTCTTTCTATGCAGACAGGTGGTGTTGAAATGCTGCGTCATATCGTGATGAAGGCCGTATTTGTATTGCTGAGCTTTGCCCATACCGAGGTTGCCTCGACAGAAACTTCAGCTCTATTCTCGGAGCCGTCCTATGCGAAATGGGGAAAGCTTGCCGTACAGGAAACGAAAAAAATGTACCAGGACGCTTCGATACTTGATTATAAGTACGAAGGAAGAAAACCGCTGCCAGGTGGGCAAGCGAACGAAACCTTTGTGCTATGGGTGCGCAAGGATACGAAGGAATTTGGCGTTCGAGTTATTATGACCATTGAATCAAGCACGGACCAGTTAGTGAACTTAAAACTAACAGAGATTAATGCCCATTAAATTGAAACATTCCCTTTTCATTGTCGTAATACAGTAAAAAAGATTTAGACTTCAGAAATGAAGCGAAAGGAGTAGATAGATGTATGTTAGTTTCAACTACGCCAACGATTGAGGGACATCCCATTCAAGAGTATGTAGGTGTCGTGACTGGTGAAGCGATTATGGGTGCCAACGTTGTCAGGGATTTCTTCGCATCTATTACGGATATAGTCGGCGGTAGATCCGGTGCTTACGAGAGCAAGCTAAAGGAAGCGCGCGACGTTGCTTTCGATGAAATGAAAAATCAAGCTGCAAGACTTGGAGCGACTGCCATAGTTGCCATTGATATTGATTACGAGGTCGTTCGCGAGGGGATGCTGATGGTTGCGGTCAGCGGAACGGCAGTCCGTCTCTAACTCTTTGTTTAAAGTTGAAAAAGACAAAACTTCGAGAGGCTTAAGCGACGCTTAAGGCAATCAATGTTTTGTCTTTTTTTTTTTTTGAAATCACCTGAAATGGGAAATATTGCAACCTTTTGATTGTAAAAACCGTTAAAATAAGGATGTACATAAAAAGATTGAGAAAAATATGGAGAGGGGCCGGAAGGTGAATCGAATCAGGACAAAAGGAAAGCAAGCCGCTGCGTTAGCCGTTTTTTTTAGCATGCTTGCCGTATTTCTAGCATTCAATGGAGTTGCTAAGGCTTCTGCCGAAGAAAGCGGCATCTTGGTAAATGTCAGCGCGGGCTTTAAAGGCTACATGAAGCAAAATGAATGGTACCCGGTAAAACTAACGTTAACGAATGTAACGGGGACGGATCTGAAAGGTGAGCTAGTCATCTCTCATCTTTTGCAAAACACGCAAGCCTCCAGCGATATTGTCATACCGGCTGAGCTGCCTGTTGGGACAGCCATCACAGTAACTGCTTCTCTTCCAGGTGAAATGCTGAACAAAAGCAATAGTAAAATCCGATTTTACAAGGACTCGTTCAAATCCGGCAACAATGTCAAAATCATTGGAAACGACTACATTAGTTCGAGAACAGCAAACACTCATACGATCGGGGTACTCTCCCGTGATCCCGATACGTTAAACTTTATGCCGTCTTTAAACCAGAAGGGCTATGATATTACGGTAATCCCTCTTGCGCAAGAGGATCTTCCGACGAATGCCGCTCTTCTGAATTCTTTGGATGTGCTAGTCATTAATGATACAGCTACTTCCAGTTTTGACGAACAGGCATTGAAAGCGGTGAAGGATTGGGTCCGCTTAGGCGGTACGCTTGTTTTGTCAGGAGGAGTTGGTTATGCCAAAACGGCTGAGGGGTTCTTGGAAATTGCTCCGGTTGAGGCTTTGGGCACTTCGCAATTAACCAATCCGATAACCGTTAATGCGGCTGATCAAACGGTAATCAAGCTGAATTCTCCCGTAACGGTATCTGTTGGGACAGTCATTGAAGGAGAAATCGAGCATGCCGAAGGCGGGCTGCCGCTTGCGGTATCCCGTGAAATCGGGTTCGGAACCGTCATTTATGTCGCTTTTGATCCTTCACTTGAGCCTTTTTCTACTTCCGCAGGGAGCGCTCCTTTATGGGCCAATCTGCTGCAAACAACCATCATGCCGATTCAGCCGGGAGCAATAAGCAATGGTTCGGATATGTTCTGGAACTTAAACAACGTTATTGACCAGTTTCCATCAATAAATCCGCCGAACCTAACCTTGCTTATCGTGATGTTTGTTTTGTATATGTTTGTTGTGGCACCGCTGTTATATTTTATTTTGTCTAAAACGGATCGTAGAGAATGGTTATGGTGGCTCATCCCTACTACGGCAGTCATAGTGGGAATCTCGATCTTTTACATTGGCGCGGAGGACAAGCGGACTAAATCTGCCCATACCATTGAAATCATTGAGTTAACCGGGCATGGCGATGCTGCTCGCTCAGGCGCAGCTGCCGTATTCGTACCTACTGGAGGTACGGTCAAAGCGGACTTTGAGGAACCGTTAAACACGAAGCCATACTCCAATAACTTTGACAATTATGAGCTGGCGCTTGATGGGAAAACCCAAGCCGTTGTTCGAAACGAGTCTACCTCGATGATATGGAGAGAAGTCCCTTATTGGTCGACTCGCAAATTGTGGCTGGACCGCCGTATGATGGAAAGTGATCCAGGTCAATTGACGTTAACGTACAAGCGAGTGAACAACGACCTTGAAGTATCTGCCAAAAACGATACGGATACCGATCTTAGTCACGTAGCCGTGCTTATAAAGGGACAAGCCTTTAAAATTGGGGATTTGAAACGCGGCGAAAGCGGAACTGCATCGATCATAAGCAGCACGATTCAGCAGTCGGGATATTATCCATACGGACAACTCATGTTTCCGTATCCATCAGGACGCACGAAGGACACTTTCAATCGGGAACGAAGCTTACTCGATACTTACGCGAACCAAAACAATGGCGGGATTGTCTCGTCCAGCCCAATGATAGTCGGCTTCAGCTCCGATCATGAACCGTCTTTTAAAGTGAATGGCGACCGGATAAAGACCGATAACCTTAAATTCTGGATGCAACCGCTTGAGACGGCATTCATAGATGGCAACCGCTCCATCGTTCCGGCAGGTATCATCCAGCCTGTTATTAAACAAAATAGCTTGCAGCGATTGGAAAACTATGGGAATGGAATCTATTCCATAAGTGACGGCGAGCTTATGTTTGAGTACCGATTGCCGAATTCCAGCAAAGTTGCGTATGACAAGCTTGATATTACAATGATGAACGGATCGACACAACTGACCAATATGCTTGCCGTCTGGAATGAAAAGACTGCGCAATGGTCAACGGTTCAATCCGCGATGGCTGCTCCAAAAGAGCATCTCGTAGGCAATGAGATTCTCCGTATGAAGGTGACGGCAACAGGATCACTCGAGATGAGCATGCCGTTAATTGCGGTTGAAGGAGAGGTGCGATGAACCGATGAGCAGAGAAGATCAGATTGAGATTATTCAGGTTGAACGAATACAGCCTTCGAAAGCGGAAGCTGCAGTGATGGAGCAAGCAGAAGTTCCGATGATTGAGATCAAACAGCTCACGAAAACATTTGGAAGCTTTCAAGCATTGAAAGCGATCGATTTGACGATTCCAAAAGGCACCGTGTTTGGGTTTGTCGGACCGAACGGGGCAGGGAAATCGACAACCATGTCAATTCTAGCCACGTTGATGTTTCCCACGTCAGGCACAGCGAAGGTAGACGGCTTTGACGTGACGCTCTTCCCGAATGAAGTTAGGAAGCGAATTGGCTATATGCCGGACTTCTTCGGCGTGTACGACCAGTTTAAAACGGTTGAATACTTGCATTTCTACGGAGCGAGCTACGGCATTCCCAAAGCGGAGCGCGAGCAGCTCATCCCGCAGCTGCTGGAACTCGTCAACTTAAGCGATAAAAAGGATGCTTACGTGGATACACTCTCCCGCGGAATGAAGCAGAGGCTTTGTTTGGCGAGATGCCTCGTTCACGATCCTGAGCTTCTAATCCTTGACGAGCCGGCATCGGGGCTCGATCCGCGTGCGAGAATTGAGATGAGGGAAATTTTGCGCGAGCTGAAGGCAATGGGGAAAACCATTATCATTTCTTCGCATATTTTACCTGAATTAGCAGAAATGGTCGACGAAATTGGCGTCATTGAGCATGGCCAGATGATTGCGATTGGGAATGTTGCCGAAATTCAAAACCGTCTGCGCGTCAAACGATTTCTGCATATCAGACTGCTCGGTCGAGAAGCGGAAGCAGAAGCTTATTTGCGTGAGCAGCCCTTCGTCAACCGCATCTTACGGGATGAATCAGGCATTCAGGTCCACTTCGGCGGACAGGACGCCGAACAAGCAGCGCTGCTGAACGGGCTTGTTGCCGCTGGGTTTGCGCTAGTATCATTCAGCGAGGCACAAACGAATTTGGAAGATGTGTTTCTGGAGATTACGAAAGGAGGCGACGGCTTCGAATGAGAGAGCAAACGGCTGCCAAGCATTCATGGGCAAGTTGGCGCAATAAGCTGATAAACCCGGTACTGAATAAAGAATTTAAACTGCGCATGCGAACGCCTAGAGCGATGTGGACGCTATTCTTTTATTTGTTTGCCATTGGATTAATGGCGTTTAGCGCGATTTATATTATGCAGATTAATATGCAAAGCTCGCAGTCCTTCAACCCAGAGGAAAGCAAGCTGCTCTTTTATTTCTTAAGCTTCGCGCAGCTTGGCCTCATTGCTTTTATGGCGCCGGGACTGACTGCTGGCGTTATTAGCGGCGAACGTGAGAAGCAGACGCTGAATCTGCTGCTGACAACGCAGCAAAGCTCGGCAACGATCGTGCTGAGCAAGCTTGTTTCGTCACTTAGTTTCATGATTTTGATCGTGTTAAGCACCATTCCGGTATACAGCATGGTCTTTCTATACGGGGGTATTTCGCCTAAGCAGCTGATACTCGTCTTTTTGTTTTATTTGTTCATTATGCTCGTGCTTGGCTCCTTCGGCATATTTTTTTCTTCGCTTTTCAAGCGTACGATGGTATCCGTCATTGTCACATATGGCGTTACCTTGTTTATTTTTGGTGCGACGGCGCTTTTGTATTTTGTGTTAGCGAGCACGATGGATCAGTTGTATAACTACAACTCGGTTACATCATATAGCTGGGTGGGCCATGTCATTGCATGGAACCCTATGGCAGCTTTGTATAGCATTCTTGATCCGACGATAACCGAACAAGCTTATTTGGGAAATAGGGGCAATCCGATCGCTCAAAATCCGCCGCTGGCGCTGTGGCAGGAATTTATGATCATCTACTCGATATTGTCCGTTCTTGCTTTGATTCTTGGCATACGTTCGCTGCGTCCAAGATTGAAAAAGCAATGATAGCGTGATCCGATAAAGAGGATGGCGACTTGTCTATTAAGATTTAAGGAGGAGCACCGGTGGAACCTAAATCTTTAATCGAGCTTATTGGCCCTGTTCGGAATCGGATGACGGTGTTCGCCGTATGCAAGTTTGCACTTGCTGGCCTATTCATTGGAAGCGGGTGCGGACTGCTGCTGCTTGGCGCAAGCCGGTTGTGGCCGATCCTTCATGCGCAGCTGCTATTAATGATGTTTCCTGCAGCCGGATTTCTTGCGGGTATCGCTTGGGGTGTATGGAAGCGTGCTTCTATTCGGGAGGCAGCACGCTTAATGGACCGGAAGGGAACAGAGGATGCCGTGTCTACCGCTTTAGACGGACTGCAGCGCGAGGAAAGCGCTGAGCTGCCCATCATTAAGCTGCAGCGCGAGGAAGCCCTGGAGGCTGCTGAGCGCTTCATTGGTTCATTGCGTGTGAGTTTGCCATGGCCGCCTTGGCGCAGCTGGAGGCGGCTCGCGTACGGAACGGCAGCGGTTTGGGTCGTGACGGCTGCGCTGCTCGTCATGCCTAACCCGCTCGATGAGCGGGCGCAAGCGATGGCCGAGGCGAAGGAACGGCTGGCAGAGCTTGAAAGCGAGGTGGATAAGCTCGCCGAGCTTGCGGATGCAGCGGAGCTTCCGAAGGATGCGAAGCAGGAGCTGCTGCAGCCGCTGGAGGAGCTGCGAAGCAAGCTGGACGCGCTCGGCGGCGATGGGTCTGAAGCGCTGGAGCAGCTGGAGGCGGCTATCAGTGAGCTTGAGGCGGCAGCGGAGGCTGCGAAGTTGGCCGCCGAGCGAATGGAAGCTGCGGCGGAAACGATGAGCGCGGAGCCAAGCCTGAAGCAGCTCGGTCAGGCGCTGCAGGACCGGGACGCCGCAGGCATGCGGCAGGCGATCAGCGATATGCGATCGCAGCTGCAAAGATTGTCGCCAGAGCAGCGTGAAGCGCTGGCGGAAGCGTTGGAGCGGCTGGCAGCGGAGCAGCCGCGGGAGGATGGCGCCGCGGGGCTTGCTGCGGCGCTTGAACAGGCGGCGCAGCAAGCTCGCGCCTCCGGCGAAGCCGCCGCTGGCGGCGAGAGCGACGGCGATGCGCTCGCCGCTCTGGAGCAAGCGCTCGCCAGCGAATTATCGCAGGGCGAGCTGGAGCAATTGGCCCGGTCGATGGCGGGCCAACTGGAACAAAGCGGGCAGCAGCTTGCACAGCAGCTGGCCGCGCAGGGTGGAGCCATACCGCCTGGCTGGTCTGGCGGAACGGCCGCGGGAGCAGCCGGGTCCGGCTCTGGCTCTGGCTCTAGCTCTGGCTCTAGCTCTAGCTCTAGCTCTAGCTCTAGCACTGGCTCCGGCTCCGGCTCTAGCTCTGGCACTAGCTCTGGCACTAGCTCTGGCACTAGCTCCGGCTCTAGCTCTAGCTCTGGCTCTGGCTCCGGCACTAGCTCTGGCACTGGCTCTGGCTCTGGCACTGGCTCTGGCACTGGCTCTGGCACTGGCTCTGGCACTGGCTCTGGCTCTGGCACTGGCACTGGCACTGGCTCTGGCTCCGGCTCTGGCTCTGGCTCTAGCTCTGGCTCTGGCTCCGGAACGGGCACTGGCTCTGGCTCCGGGTCAGGAATTGGCAGCGGAGCGGGGACGGGCTTGGGGAGCAGGCATTTGGTTACGACTCCGCGTTATTTGGAAGGTTCAGGAAACGTACAGCAGGATGGCGGACCATCCAGCGGAGGCCAGACGGAAACGGGTGGCCAATCGCCAATGATAGACGGTGCTACGCGGCCCTATGAAGATGTATACAACGAATATGCGACAGAAGCAAAGCAATCGCTCGGCCGCTCACAGCTGCCTGCCAGCATGCAGGAGAAGGTAAAGGAATATTTTGACCAAATACAACCGAACCAATAATGGAGATGATCCGATTTGATTGAAACGAAAGCTCAGTTAGAGGAAGCCGCGGGAAGGATCGCCGCGCTTAAAGAAGAAATCGGACGCGTCATTGTCGGACAGCACCATGTAGTAGAACAGCTGCTGTGGTGCCTGCTTGCTGGCGGCCATGCTTTGCTGGAAGGGATTCCGGGACTCGGCAAAACCATGCTTGTCCGCACCGTCGCGGACTGCATTGCCCTGCAGTTCTCAAGAATTCAGTTCACGCCTGACCTTATGCCTTCGGATATTACCGGCACGACCTTGATTGATTTCGGAACGCAAGGAAGCACGGCGCAGCGCTTTCAGCCTGGGCCCATATTCGGCAATCTCGTTCTTGCCGATGAGATTAACCGTGCCACGCCAAAAACGCAAAGTGCGCTGCTTGAAGCAATGCAGGAAGGAACGGTTACCGCTGGCGGTGAAACACACCGTCTGCCAAAGCCTTTTTTCGTATTGGCTACTCAAAACCCCATTGAGCAGGAAGGGACATATCCGCTGCCGGAGGCACAGCTAGACCGGTTTCTGTTGAAGATTGGGGTCGAATTTCCAACGCGGGAGGAGCTGAAGCAGATTGTGCTTAGAACGACTGCCGCTTCCCAGCCTCACGCTGCCGCGGTCGTATCGGCTGCAGAGCTGCTGGAGCTTCAATCAGCAGCCAAGCAAATGCTCGTCGCTGACGACGTATTGGATTTGGCTGTCAAGGCGGTCATGATGACGCATCCCCAAGAACCTGATGCACCGGAGGAAATAAAGCGGTATGTTCGATTCGGTGCAGGCCCACGCGCGCTTCAAGCGGTTATCTCCGTCAGTAAAGTAAGGGCGCTGGCCGCCGGAAGGCTGCATGTATCGTGGCAAGACATCCGACTGGCGGCGGTGCCTGTTTTGCGTCACCGGATCGTGCTCAGCTATGAGGCACAGGCTATGGGTTTAACAAGCGATCGGATGAGCGATTCGATTCTCGCAGCGATCGAGGCCGAACGATGAGTTTGGGCAAAGCTAACGGATTTACGGGTATTTCAGGCCAGCTACCTGAGCATACGGTCACCGCCCAGGAGGCGCTTCATCGACTATTTCCTAATGTGGGCCTGCTCTCAGAACTTGACCGGATGAGCATAAGCGGCGGAAATCGGATTAAAGGGATGCTGGCAGGCAAACGGCGCTCCAGCTCGCTCGGCGGTTCACAGGAATTTGCGGATTACCGTCCTTATTCGCCAGGCGACGATGTCCGCAGAATTGACTGGAACGTTTATGGCCGAACGGCCAAGGCTTATATGCGGCAGTATTGGGACGAGCAGGAGCTCCAGGTTAATCTTTACGTGGATGTGTCGCAGTCCATGAATTTCGGGGAAAAGGAAGCAAATAAATTGCAGTACGCCATCAGGCTTGCTGCAAGTCTAGGATATCTTGCTCTTAGCGGAGACGATCGCATATCCATCCGGTTATTTCAAGCAAGCATCGTCAAAGAAATGCAGACGCTGCATGGCCGGGCAGCGGTGCCTAAGCTATTTCAATTTCTGGCTGGAGCGCTACATGCTCTCGAATCGGAGCAAATGAAAGGGCAGGCGGCATCCGCAGCATTCACCAGCCTCTCCATGCCATTCAACTCGGATACAGCACTGCCTAGACGTTCAGGCACCTCTTGGCTCATTACGGATGCCATGTTCGAGACCGGGGTTAAGGAGACGGTACTGTCCTTAATGGCAGCTGGCCAAAAAGTCGTATTCGTTCATTTGCTGTCTAAGGAAGAGATCAATCCGGCATTTAGCGGTGAGCTTAAGCTGATCGACAGTGAGCTTGGAACGGGGAAGGAGGTTGCGATTGGGCATAAGAGACTAAGGGAATATCGCGAAGCCGTTTCTGCGTTTCAGCAGGAATTGCAGCAGATTTGTGCAGAACGCGGTGCCGTCTACGTATTTGTGAATACGGACGTTCCGCTCGAAGAGACCATTCGTCATACCTTATTATCCTCGCGTCTGCTGAATAGTTAATACGAATACATGCGTCGTTCATCGTCGCAGCCGGCTGCATCCATGAATGAGAAGACAGGAAGGAGGGAAGCGGATGCAGTTTTTATCCCTTTCATCTGCATGGTTTGCGGCCGCATTGCCCATCATCGCAGCGATGTACCTGCTCAAGCGTACTTATGAACGGAAGGAAATCGCGAGTCATCTGTTATGGCGGCGTATCCTTGAGGAGCAAGAGGCTAACCGTCCCTGGCAAAAGCTTAGGGCACGCTTGCTGCTGTTTATACAGCTGCTGATTGCGACATTGCTCGTGCTTGCATTAATGCAGCCTGTCGTAACCAAAGAAGCCGTTTCGACAGGGCATGCCGTGATCGTCATCGACCGTTCGGCCAGCATGGCTTCGAAGCTAAGCCAACCGAAGGCTTCTCAGGCCGCCACGAGATTGGAGCTTGCGATCGAGCAAGCAGCCACTTGGATGGACGAGCAGCCTGGAAAAAGACCGGTTTCGTTGATCACAATCGGTGCACAGCCGGAGATGTTAGCCAGCGAAGTGACTGATAAAGGCGTGGTTAAACAGCAATTAGCCCGGATAAGGCCTTATTATGGCAAGTCTGACCGAATAGCAGCGCTTTCGCTGGCGAATTCCATTCTGCAAGATGATCCGGCCGGTGAAATGATCCTATTTTCCGATGGACGCTGGACGGATGCGGAGGAGGCAGGCAATCTGCAGCTTCAAGCCCCGGTCCGGTTGTATGTCGTTGACGGTGAAGCGACAAACCGGAACGTATCGATTATGTATTTTGGAATAAAAGCAGCTGCGGTCGGAAGCGCTTCAGCTAGCGGTGTCATCACCATTCGCAATGACAGCGAGGTTGATCGCCAGCTGCAGCTGAAAGTATACGCAGTGTCGCCTACACAGGAAGAGGAGCTCGTTTCCGTGCAAGAGATTGCCGTCCCAGCAGGAGAATGGGAGAGCGTGCGTGTACAGGAGCTGCCAACGGCCGATTATTACAAGGCACGCATTAACGAGCGGGATGATCGGTTTGTCGTTGATAATACGGCTTATCAATTCCCTGAAAATCCGCGTAAGCGTCAAGTATTGCTCGTGACGGAGGGCAATCTTTTTCTGGAAAAAGCGCTTCAGCTTGCAGGCGTTCAAGCAGTCAAGGCAAGTCCTGGCCAAGCTGCGCCCTCCGGCGAACAAGCCAGCGAGCTCGATTGGATCGTAATGGATGGCTTGGACGATCGCTTGCTTGCCGACCCGTCTTGGTCGAAGCTTCTGGATCAGAAGCCGCTGTGGATGATAGACCATCCTGATCCTTTGAATAAGAATTCGGAAGCTCCCGCCAATAACCGTGTCGTAACGAAAGAGCATGCAGTAACCGCGTATGTGACCTTCTCCGATACGCATATAAGCCGGCTTGCGAGGCCGAAACAGGAAGATTTGGCATGGGCAGAGGACATTTTGAGCTACGGTGGAATACCGGCCATATATGCAGGAACGAACAGCGGCAAGCCGCAGCTCCGGTTCACGTTCAATCTTCAGGACAGTGATCTGCCGTTGCGGCCCGAATTTCCGGTCCTGATCGTTCAAGCGGTTGAATGGATGAATGGCGGCAAGCAGCTTAATCTCGGTACTGCCATTTCTGGCGAGCAGATGGAAATTTCCTTCCAATCCGATACGGCAAAAGCAGAATGGGTTCAGGTAGTGCGCAATGAGGAGCATTCTAATCATGAAGTAAGTCCACCGGCTGAGCTCGAATTAGAAGCATCGGGCCTTTACATGGCACCTGAAGAGCCTGGCTTATACCGATTAATGGAAACAAACGAGGATAACCGTATTATCGGTAACCGTCTGTTAGCCGTAACGAACGATCATACCGAGCTGACGGGAAGCCAGTTAAAGGATGGCAGCCGTTTGCTGGAAGGCGCAGGGACGCCGGACGGCTTATCAATGAGTGAAGGCTCGGAGTCAGAGCCGCGTGCCGAGCAGGCCTTATCGCTGCAAATATACGCAGCTATGCTGCTGCTTCTCATAATGGGCGCAGAATGGGAGGTGTATAGACGTGGGCTTTCAAGCTAATAGTCCGTGGGTGCTTCTCTTGCTGCTGCCGCTGCTTTTCTATGTGTGGTGGATGGCAAAGATGACCATACGATTGCGAGGCAGCAGAAAAATAATATCGATTGCGGTACGCTCCGTCATTCTGCTGCTGTTGCTCGTTATTGCAGCAGGCGTCCAGCCTTACACGGAAAAGGATCAGCGGCATGTCATCTTTATTGCAGACAGGTCGGCAAGCGTACGCGCGGACGCCGTAGTAAGCGATTGGATTCAAGAAGCGTGGGCTACTAAAGCACAGGATGACTGGGCCGGATTGATCTCGTCTGGCTTGCATGCGGCCATTGAGCGGCCGCTTTCGCAGGACAAGCGTGAGAAGGAAGAGCAATTGGCATTCCGCTCTGAAGTCAATAAACAATATACGGATCTTTCGCAAGGCCTCCAGCTTGCAGCCGCTATGCTTCAAAAGGAGGGCGGAGGGCGAATTGTTTTGCTCTCGGACGGCGCCGAGAATACTGGCGATGCGCGCAGACAAGCTCGGCTATTGAAGGATGCAGGCATTGCTATCGATGTTGTAGCACTAACGCCGGAGCGAATGACCGATGTTTCTGTCGAGGAGCTTAACGTTCCAGCGGCACTCAAGCAAGGGGAGACGTTCGGCTTCGAAATCGTGGTTGCAAGTACGGTCGTGGGCCCGGCACAGCTGCGCCTCTATGCTGACAATAAGGAGCTGTCGGTTTCAAGCATCCAGCTGGAGACTGGCGAGAACCGTTACGCTTTGCAAAGCATCGCGGCAGAGCCGGGGTTTCACCGCTTCCGCGCAGAAATTTTTGCAGCAGGCGATGACCAAGCGGCCAACAATACCGCGCATGCGTTCAGCCGGGTAAGCGGACCGCCAGCCGTATTAATCGTGGAAGGGGCTAGCGGTACGTCGGCCAATATAGAAGCGGCTCTGCAAGCTTCCCTGATCCGATATGAAACCATCCTGCCAGAGCAGCTGTCAGTCGAGCTTGCGGAGTATGCGGCGTACGACAGCTTGATTATAAATAATGTCCCTGCTACTCGGATAGCCGAGAAGCCGATGGAATGGATCGCAAAGGCGGTTAGCGATTACGGGGTCGGATTAGTCATGCTAGGCGGCGACCAGAGTTACGGTCTTGGCGGTTATTTCAAAACGCCTATCGAACGGGCGCTGCCTGTCTATATGGATTTGCAAGGCAAGAAACAGATCCCTTCCTTAGGGCTTGTTCTTGTTATCGATCGCTCGGGCAGCATGGCTGGCGCAAATCTGGAGCTCGCCAAGGAAGCGGCTATGCGAACGGTTGAGCTGCTTCGCGATACCGACACAGTTGGCGTAGTTGCATTCGATTCTGCGCCATGGTGGGTGGTTGAGCCAACGCAGCTGAACGACCGGGATGCAGTATTGACCCAGATAAAAGGGATTCAGCCCGAAGGCGGCACTGACATTTTTTCGGCGCTGAGAGCGGGGTACGAAGGCTTGAAGGAGCTTGATGCACAGCGCAAGCATATGATTATGTTAACAGATGGGCAGTCAGCTTCAGGAGCCAATTACAAAGCGATTACCGATGCGATGAAAGATCAAAATATGACATTATCCACGGTTGCGGTGGGAGATGGAGCGGATCAGCAGCTGCTAAAGCAATTAGCGGATGACGCTAAGGGCCGCTATTATTTTACGAAGGATCAGAGCACGCTGCCTGCGATTTTCAGCCGGGAAACCGTAATGATGTCCAGAACCTACATTGTCGAGAAGACGTTCACGCCAAGCATCGGACAAGCTGCGGATTGGTCCGTTCTCTTTCGGAACGGGCTGCCGCCCATTCATGCGTATGTCGCTGTCACGCCAAAAGAAACGGCGGAAATCGCCTTGTGGACTCCGGACGGCGATCCGCTGCTAGCGCGCTGGCCTTATGGCTCAGGGCGAACTGTCGCTTGGACAAGCGACCTTATTGGCAAATGGTCCAGCAGTTGGGTGCAATGGCCAGAGCTGCCGAGGGTATTCGTGGATTGGGTGAAATGGACGTTTCCGCAGTTTGAGAGTACGCCATTCGCCATAGCAGCCAATATGGCAGGGAACGAAGCAAGGTTGAGCGTGCGCGCGCTTGCAGGCGATGGGGAAGCGACAAGCGATCTATCTGCCGGCATCCAAGACGATACAGGCCAATTCGAGTTGAAAAAGCTGATGCCCGTCGCGCCAGGCGAATATGAAGCCAAGCTGACGGTATCCGAGCCAGGCGTTTATTTGGCACAGATCGGCCAGCAGGCAGGCGACTCAAGCATTAAGGATGGCAGCACAGCAGGATTCGTCATTCCGTATTCACCCGAATACCGAATCTCGAACGAGAACGGAGCCGTCTTATTGGAACAGCTCGCAGCAACAACAGGCGGAAGAGCATTGCAGCTATCAAGCCCGCAGCAGGCGTTCGAATTCGCACCGCTGCCGTCGAGGCAGCTTTATGATTGGACCCAAGCGTTTCTAGCTGCGGCACTTCTGCTCTGGCTGTTCGATATAGCGCTGCGAAGGTTGTCGATACCTTGGGAACGCTTGCGGCTCCAACTAAGTACGCCATTCAGCTCGAAACGGCGAGCCCCTTCTCGGAAGGATTCACATGCAGCGTCTGAAATGGCCTCCTTTCGCGCGTTATCCCGTTTGAAGGAACGCAAGCTGGAAACGGACCGTTTCTATGGCGGAAGCAGCGGCCATCATTCAACTGAAGCGCTGCGAGCGAAATATGCGGAGCCAGCTATTCCGAAGCCGGAAGATAAAGAACCCGAAAAACGGATTAATCAAGACACGGAGCCTGTGAATGTAGCTTCGGCAGACGCAACGATTAATCGGCTGCTAGCCGCCAAAAACAGAAGAAAGCGTTAGTGCTCATGCAGTCGAATGTGCGCAAGATAGACATGTCAAAACTTGCAGGGTACAATGTTTGTATGTGAGTTCACTATAATCAACGCTTGAAGGGAATGGGTAATATGTATCCGGAAATATCGGCAGCAGAACTGGAAACGCAATTAAAGAACGGGAAATCCATTAATCTCATTGACGTGCGCGAGCCGGATGAATGGCAGGAAGGCCATATTAAAGAGGCACGCAGCATTCCGTTGTCAGAGCTGCAGGATCGAATCAGTGAGCTACAGCAAGGCGAACAAGAGATCGTCCTGATTTGCCGCAGCGGCGGACGGAGCGGAAAGGCATGCGACTTTTTGCAAGCCCAAGGCTATAAAGTGGTTAATGTAACAGGCGGCATGCTGCAATGGCCCGGCGAGGTTGCATTCGGCAGCTAAAGCGGATGGTTTATCCTTGATTGTAAAGCCCTCGATTTTCGGGGCTTTTTTATTTTTGGCGCGCTTTGAGGTATCCTTAATATCATAAGATAGACAGTATCATTTAGAAAAGGCAGCTTAGAGGCAAAGGATTGGGTGATTGCAATGATCGTCATAAAAACGAGTGAAGAAATAATGAAAATGAAAAAAGCGGGCGAGATTCTAGCCGCTTGCCACCGCGAGCTGCGGACGTTTGTACGGCCGGGTATCACAACGAAAGCAATCGATGATTACGTGGAGCAGTTTTTGAAGGAGCATGGTGCGATCCCGGAGCAGAAGGGCTATCATGGCTATCCATTCGCAACCTGTACGTCGGTAAACGATGTCATTTGCCATGGTTTCCCTGGGCAGACGGTATTAACGGAAGGAGATATTGTCACGGTTGACATGGTCGTTAATTTGGACGGCTGGCTCGCCGATTCCGCATGGTCCTATGCCGTTGGCAATATTTCGGAAGCTTCTCAGAAGCTGCTTGACGTGACGAAGGAATCGATGTACAAAGGCATTGAACAGGCAGTGGTAGGCAATCGGATAGGCGATATTTCGCATGCTATCCAAGTTTACGCAGAGGCTCAAGGCTACTCCGTCGTCCGAGATTTTATTGGGCATGGAATAGGGAAGAAAATGCACGAGGAGCCGCAAGTACCCCATTACGGTCCGCCTAACAGAGGAACTCGACTAAAAGCCGGAATGGTACTTACGATTGAGCCGATGCTTAACACGGGTAAGTATCATAGCAAGATCGATCAGGACGGATGGACGGCTAGAACGGCTGACGGTGGGCTTTCGGCGCAATATGAGCATACGCTCGCCATCACCGAGGACGGACCCATTATTTTGACCGCGCAATAGGATTGGAGAAAACAGGCTTTCGTCATTGACGGATGCCTGTTTTTTCTAAATATAAGACTTAATAAGCTTCTCGCGGTAAAGTATTCTTCTATTTCTACGAGAAACGGAAACCGTCCTTCTGCAGAGGACGGCAAAGCCGTTTCTTCTTGGTTGCTTGTTACTTTTGGCTTCATCAGGGCGTCTATTAATGGCGGGAGTCGTTACATTTATCCTTTTGCAAGAAGATGACAGGGAGAAAGCAGGGATTGCGGTGAGTAGAAGAAATGCGTATATTCTGGTGGCAGTTGCAGTTGTATTGTTTATGGGACTAATATGGGAAGCTGTGAGTGCCCAAACGGATCAATTTGCCTATTTCCAGCGTTTTGCAGTAACCATTCATAATGAATCGGATTACGATCTCGTATCGATTGAAACGGGAATCGTGTCGGGCAGCGGGAAGGACATCGTTGATCGGAGCATCAAAGCCGGCTCAAGCGCAGTCATTAAGCCGAAGCTTAGCTTGTCCGGGGAAGGAGCCGTCTATTTGACATATACGGATTCGCGGGGCTATACCAAGAAAACGATTGCATGCGGGTATACCGAATCGCTGACGGGACGGACTGCAATCACAATCGATAATGACGGCTTTTCCAAAAACGAGCAAAAATGTTATTAGTCATTTAACAAGTCGAGTAAGAGGCTAGCGGCAGCGCTTCAGAAACGCCGGAAATAAAAAAAGACCGATTGAGGTATCGGTCAACCCTTTTTACACGAAAAACGTATTGGCAGCTCTATGGATAATACTTCCATCAGACATGCGGATTGAATCATCGTTATACCCGATAATGGTTGATGCGGGTCTGATCTGCATGCCGTTTTGCATCGGTTTAATTTTTGCTTTTGCTGCGATAGCAACTTCGAAATCTTTGTTTGTGATCAGTTTTTGACCGGCTGTAAGCTTAATTTTTTCTTGCATGTTAGGTTGCCTCCATACATCTATATGTTTAGTATACAAGGACAAATCATACACCATTTGCCTATAAATAGCCAATGGGATTGAACAGCTGAGCGCATGCAGGTTCCATTCATGCAATCCGATCGCCTGTCATATAGATAAACGCAGAGAGGTACAGGCATGAGAGGGCGATGGATGGAAGGCGGTGCTGAGCTTGATAGACGAGCGATTCGAGCATGAATTAGGAAACGATTGTACGATAGATTTCGCAGTGCAGGGCATGAGCTGTTCTGCATGCGCGGCAAGAATAGAAAAAACGGTTGGCAAGCTGAATGGCGTGGAAATGGTTGCCGTTAGCTTTCCGCTCCGGACTGCGTGGGTACAGTTCAAGCCTGCTGAAATCCATGCAAAGCAAATTGCGGAGAGAGTCAATCAGTTAGGATTCATAGCCATGCTTAATGAAACGGCGAAGGAGGGGCTCCATAAAGAGCATCGCGTGCTGAAGGTGCGCCTGATTATTTCAGCCATGCTTACTCTGCCGCTATTGATTACGATGCTGCATCATATGCCACTGTTAACGCCGTTAATAAATGATTTGCCTGCATGGCTAAGTTTCCCTTGGCTGCAGCTGATATTCGCTACGGTTATTCAATTTGTGATCGGTATGCCCTTTTATTTCGGAGCCTATCATGCGGTACGCGAGCGCAGCGCAAACATGGATGTGCTCGTAGTGATCGGTACAACGGCTGCTTATTTATACAGTCATTATGCCGTTTTCCAGAATGGCTTGCTTCATTCCTATATGGATGCGGCACAGCATGCTCCGCCTTTATATTTCGAGACCTCGGCAGTCGTAATGACGGCGGTACTGCTTGGAAAATACATTGAGACATCAGCCTCCCTGAAGGCGCTGAGCGGAACGGATGGTTATGATAAGCTGCATAACCAGACCGCTGTTGTTGAACGGGCCGGAGAATGGATACGAATGAAGACAGAGTTCGTTAGGGCAGGCGATATCGTAATCGTGCAGGCAGGCGAGGTTATCCCTGTTGACGGAAGAATAACAGCCGGACGATCCACGGCTAATGAAGCCTTGCTCACGGGAGAAAGCCTGCCGGTGTCGAAGGCCGAGGGAGATCAGGCGTGGGCAGGGACGCGCAATGAGACGGGGCTGCTGCGGATTCGCACGCAGGCTGCTGGTCATGATACGATGCTGAACCGCATACAGGAGCTTGTTCGTCAAGCTCAGCGGTCAAAGTCCGCGATCCAACGCAACGTGGATGCGGCAGCAAGCTGGTTCGTGCCGGCTATGCTTGTATTTGCTATGGGTACGATTGTGTTATGGGGCATTTTCCTAGACCCTGGCAACTGGAGCAAAGCATTTATTTGCAGCATAGCCGTGCTATTGGCTGCTTGTCCCTGCGCGCTTGGCTTGGCGGCTCCGATCTCATTGGTCATTGCTTCCGGCAGGCTTGCCAAGCAGGGCATTATAGCTAAGGAAGCTGGAGCACTGGAGCGGCTAGCGAGCATTCAGACGGTTATTTTCGATAAAACAGGAACATTGACTGAGGGCAGGCCGCGTGTTAGTGCCGTACTGTCTGATCAAATCAGCCGGTCTGCGCTGCTTCGAATGGCTGCAGCAGCAGAGTCGGAATCGACGCATCCGCTATCTGTCGCCATCTTAAATGAAGCGGGGCGGCTTGGGCTTGTCATACCTGCTGCCAGCAACCATGAATTTACGGAAGGCGGAGGCATCGAAGCAATCGTCAAAGAGCATCGCTTCGGCATTGGAAACGCAAATTTTGCACATCATCGCAAATGGTCGTTAAACGACAAGCTGATCGCATTTGCCAAGCAGCGTGAGGAGCTCGGGGAGACGGTGCTTTATGCAGCTGCAGCTGGAAAAGGCATAGGCGTCATGTCTTTCAGCGACAGCGTAAAAGCGAATGCCAGGGAGACGGTGAAGCAGCTGAAAGCGCTGGGTGTATCGTCCATACTTGCCACAGGGGACCATCAAGCGCCAGCGCGTGCAGCCGCAAAGGCTGTTGGCATTGTACAGGTTCATGCTTCCATGCTGCCTGAGAGCAAGCTTGCGCTCATTGAGCAGATGAAGCGAAAAGGCATTCGGGTTGCGATGGCGGGAGACGGCTGGAATGATGCTCCGGCGCTCGCGGCGGCGGATGTTGGCCTTGCCATGGGGGAAGGTACGGATGCAGCGCTTCAAGCCGGCCATATGACGCTGTTGTTCTCGCGGCTGCAAGCAATCCCGGAAGCGATTAGAATCAGCAGGCTGACGATTCGAAACGTACGGCAAAATCTAACATTCGCATTCGTATACAATGTCATCGTCATTCCGTTTGCCGCTTTAGGCATGCTGGAGCCATGGATGGCAGGAACGGCGATGGCGCTAAGCTCCGTGTCGGTAGTAGGGAATGCGCTTCGGTTGAAGGGCTTGCTGAAGCGAAGGGCCGGAGTCTATTCATGACGATGACTGGACAGCTGATCGGCTTTATTGTTCTGACTGGTTTATTCAGCGCGCCGCACTGCATTGGAATGTGCGGGGGAATCGTATCCGCTGTTTCGTTAAATTCCACGGCTTCCGTGAAGAAGTCGATGCTGCTTTATAACGCGGGCCGTATCGTATCCTATGCATTGCTGGGAGGCGTAATGGGGACCGTAGGATCTTTTGTGGACGTCGCTGGAAGGTTTGCCGGGATGCAGGGGCTTGCATCCATCGTCGGCGGCTGCTTTCTCCTTCTCTGGCTATGGCGCCGTTTCCAGCTGCCGCTGTTGAACCGCCTTTCTTCCTTTCTATACAAAAAGCTGGTTCATGGCGTGAACCAGTCGAATAAGCAGGAGACGCTCCATCTGCTTGCTACTGGCATAGCTTTTGGCTTTCTTCCCTGCGGGCTCACCTATGCCATGCAAATGACAGCAGCCTCTACCGGCTCCGGTTTAACAGGTGCTGCCGTCATGGCTTTATTCGGTTTATCTACTTTTCCAGCATTGGCGTTAGCCGCATCGTTTGCTGCGTTTGCCAACAAGAAATGGCGCCGTTTCATGCGAAAGGCAAGCTTTGTTACGGCACTTGCTGTAGGCGTCATTTCTATTCTGCGCGGGCTTGCAGTCAATGGCCTGATTCCGACCATAAATCCATGGTTATGGTAGCGGCTTAATGGCTTGCTTTCAGCAATCTGCTAATTTCATAAGTTTGCTCATTCGTATCAAGCGTTAACGTTGCTTTCCACATGCCTGCCATTAGGGGGACGCCATCTCCTGCATATTTGCCAGGGGCTTCTTCTGTCATATCAAACACATAGTCACCGCAAACCATGCTAATCATGTCAAGCTTCACCGTTACTTTAGCATCTTGAACCGGTAGGCCCTGTGCATCCGTTATCTCAACCGAGAATCGGTTTTCGTGCAAAACCTTCGCGGGGTAATCCTCAATGGTCCAGCTCATCGTTCCGCTGCCGAAGGCATGCTCCGTCGTTTGCGGGGGAACAGCTTCATCTTGTCGAAACCACCAAAAAGCGAAACCGATAAGAAGCGCGAGTAAGAATAGAACAAGGGAAAATTTCAAATAAGTAGTGCGGACATTCTGAATCTGCTGCATCTATTTGTTTATCCTCCTTCATTCGTTTTTTTGAGAGGATGCTCATTTAAGTTACCTATGCGGGAAGAGCGGGAAGCAGAACCCGGATAACAGGATTCAATTGCGGCTGTTTAATGGACAAAAACGCGATGTCGGTGTATATTAACAACTGATTAAATAAACGTAAAATGGACTGGTGCGGACAGGAGATTGTCTTGCAAGGAATCACATCTTGCAGTGCTCTTTGAAGCTTAAAAGGGAAGACCGGTGCAATTCCGGCACGGACCCGCCACTGTAAGGTTGGATAACGGAGGCTTAAGGCCTCGTTACGACCGAGTCAGAAAATCTGCCTGTCCTTACATGCGCTTAAACCTACGTGGAAATAGGGAGGGTGCTCGGGAAGCTTGTCGCTTTGCAAGTAGTTGAAGAGCGTATGGGAGCATTTCTGGCACAATGGCCGGGGATGCTTTTTTTTGTTTTGACAAACTAAAAAAAGAGGTGCAGAAAACCGTGGTAAGAAATAACCGTAACTTAACGAAGACCCTGTTTGGCTTGCTGCTTGCGGCGATGCTTGTCATCACCAGCGCATGTGGAGTAAACAAAGAATCAGAAAACCAGCAATCTCCAGAAACAAACCTTACGAATTCGGAAGCCAATAAGCCAGAAGAAAACAATGATGCAGCTCCTCAGGCAACGGTATATCCTTATACGATTAAGGACGATACAGGTACCGAGATCACTTTCGAGCAGCAACCAACGAAGGTTGTGACGCTCGTGCCTAGTGAAACGGAGACGATCTATGCGATCGGTGCCGGAGAGCAGGTAGTAGGCGTCGATCAATGGAGCGATTTCCCCGAGGAAGCGGCGGCAAAGCCAAAGGTTGGGGATATGACCACCAATATCGAAGCCGTAATGGCATTGAATCCGGATCTTGTTTTGGCTTCAACTACATTGAATTCAGATGCAATCGCAAAGCTGAGAGAGCTTAAAATCCCTGTGTACGCTTCAGATCCGCTTACCTATGACGCCGTTATTGCCAAATTAGAAATTTTAGGTCATATTATGAATAAACAAGCCGAAGCGACTGAAATGGCAGATCATATGCGGCAGGTGAGGCAGCAGGTAACGGACGCGGTGAAAAACGCGGAGCGAAAAAAAGTGTACATGGAGTTTTCACCAGGCTGGACTGTCGGCTCCGGCACTTTTCTTGACGAGCTTTTAAACCTAGCCGGCGGCATAAACATTTCTGCTGCATCACAGGGCTGGTTCGAGGTCAGCGCAGAGGAAGTCGTTGCTCAGGACCCAGAGCTGATTATATACCCTGATCTGAAGGAGGATCCGAATCCGATCGTCACTGGCATCGAAAGCCGCCCAGGCTGGGATGTCATTGCCGCAGTGAAAAACAAACAGCTGCATGCAGTGACGGAGAATCCGCTCGTGCGCGTTGGACCGCGTCTAGCGGACGGCTTGCTGGAGCTCGCTAAAGTGATTCATCCGGATCTCGTGAAATAAAGCAATGACCTATAAATTGGTTTTGTACGGAGGAGCAGCCATGCTCCTTCTTGCTGTTTCTATCGTGGTGAGTCTAACGATCGGCTCGTCGGGCATTTCGGTGCGGGATGTATGGGGCATATTGCTTCATCAGCTGCCGTGGTTTTCAAAGGAAGCAGGCTCTTATACGGCGGGCGAGATCGCAATCGTAACGCAAGTGAGATTGTCCCGTGTGCTGCTCGCTGTTCTGGTAGGCGCATGCCTGGCGCTGGCGGGAACAGGCTTTCAAGGCGTACTCCGCAATCCATTAGCTGATCCATATACGCTTGGCGTTGCATCGGGCAGCTCGGTAGGCGCGGCATTTATTATTTTATTTGGTTTGCAGGCGGCGATTGGAATGTGGACTATTCCGATTGTCGCATTCGCAACGGGAATGGCTACGCTGCTTGGCGTGTTTTGGCTTGCGAATCATAAAGGCGTCATGCATATGGAAACACTCATACTCTCCGGCGTTATCCTGCAATCTTTCCTAGGCGCGTTTGTTTCCTTTATGGTTTCAATGTCAGAGGGCGTGGTCAACCAAATTTTGTTCTGGTTAATGGGGTCTCTCGCGATGCGAGGCTGGGATCATGTCTATATGCTTATTCCGTTTCTGCTGATCGGATTCCCTTTATTGCTTGCCTACGGGCGATCCCTCAATTTATTTGTATTAGGAGAGAGGCATGCTGCCCATCTGGGCATTCATGTGGAGCGAACGAAGCTAATCGTCTTGATCGGCTCTACGCTCCTTACTGCGGCTGCCGTTTCCGTATCTGGCGTTATTGGCTTCGTAGGCCTTGTTGTGCCGCATCTGATCCGGCTGCTCGTTGGACCTGATTATCGGCTAATTACCCCGTTGTCGGCTATCGGAGGCGGTATATTCGTGTTATGGGCAGATACGCTTGCGCGGGTGGCGCTAACGCCAAAGGAGATACCGTTAGGTGTAGTAACCGCTTTGATTGGTGCGCCATTTTTTGCTTATTTGCTGCATCGGCGAAAGAAAGGACAGGGTGGCACTTTATGATCGAGGTTCGCGAAGTGATCCAGGATGTGAACGGTCGACAAGTGTTGAAAGGCGTATCCTGTACGTTTCAAAAAGGCCGTATGTACGGCATCATCGGACCGAATGGCGTCGGTAAATCAACGTTGCTGCATTTGCTTTCCGGCGTTGAACGGCCAAAGCAGGGTGAAGTCCTTCTAGCTGAACGGCCTCTGGCGTCATATCCCCGTAAAATGATTGCAAAACAAATGGCAGTGCTGCAGCAAAACGGGCTTCCGCCCGTTGGCTTTACCGTGCGCGAAGTCGTCAGCATGGGGCGTTATCCGTACCAGAACTGGCTTGGAAGCGAGGATGGCGACTCGGAGAAGCTGATCGACGATTCGCTAGTAGCAATGGGCTTGAAGGAACTGGAATTGCGCACAATGGATCAACTAAGCGGAGGGGAACGCCAAAGAGTGGCACTGGCCAAGCTAATGGCGCAAGGCCCGTCGATTCTATTGCTGGATGAGCCGACCACCTATCTGGACATTGGCTTCCAGGCACAGCTTATGGATACCGTAAGAGCATGGCAGCGAAAGAGCGGGCTGACCGCCATCGCGGTGCTTCATGATTTGAATCTTGCCGCATTATATTGCGATGAGCTTGTGGTATTGCATCAAGGAAAAGTCGAGGCTGCCGGTACGCCGCAGCAGGTGCTAACTGCGTCGCTTATTGAGCAGGTATATGAGACTAAAACGACTGTCATATCCCATCCGATCACAGGCGTGCCGCAAATGATGCTGCAGCCAAACTTCTAAGGATGATGGTTACGTGAACTGGAAGGAGCCGATGAAATGGAGACTAAATCATATAATCAGTTAGTAGAAGTTATTCATGCGATTCATCCATTCGATGATGAAGCCGCAAAGCTGGCGCTGAAGCACTCTGATTCTTTAACTAAACCGCCGGGAAGCCTAGGCAAGCTAGAAGCGGTTGCGGCACAGCTTGCCGGGATTTCAGGTAAGCTATGGCCGGATTTGTCCCGAAAAGCCGTGATCGTAATGGCGGGAGACCATGGCGTCTGCGAGGAAGGGATTAGCGCGTTTCCGCAGGCCGTAACACCTCAGATGGTTGTTAATTTCTTAAACGGAGGAGCGGCTGTCAATGTGCTGGCTAGACAAGCGGGGGCAGAGGTTGTATGCGTTGACATTGGCGTAATTGGAGAAATCGAGCATGAACGGCTCGTAAGCAGAAAGATTGTTCGCGGAACGGCGAATATGGCAAAACAAGCCGCCATGAGCAGGGACGAAGCGGTTGACGCCATCATGGTGGGCATCGAAACCGTGAATGAACAAATAAAGCGCGGCATCAGCTTGTTTGCGACTGGCGAGATGGGAATCGGCAATACGACGGCAAGCGCGGCTTTAACGACCGTGCTGACCGGATTGCCACCTGAGGAGTCGGTGGGAAGAGGGACCGGAATAAATGAAGCCGGCTGGACGAAGAAGGTCGAGGTGGTTAAGCGGGCTATTGAAGTCAATGGACTTCATGCTGCGGGAGTTGATCCCATTGACGTATTGGCAAAAGTAGGCGGCGCTGAAATCGCTGGCCTTGTTGGCGTGATCATTGGGGCTGCGGCAAGCGGCTGCCCGGTCGTTATCGACGGATACATCTCGTCTGCTGCTGCTCTTGTCGCATCGCGAATTACCGAAAAGACGTTGCCGTACATGATCGCTTCTCACCTCTCGCAAGAGCAAGGACATGCGAAGCTGCTTGACGCGATTGGCTTGACTCCAATGATTCAACTGGACATGAGGCTAGGCGAAGGAACAGGCGCCGTGCTGGCATTTCATTTTATTGACGCTGCGCTGCTGCTGATGCAGGAGATGGCTACATTCGAGAGCGCAGGCGTTACCAAAGGTTAGGTGAGGGGAAGTTGGCAGTATTCATCACGGGCGGGGCACGCAGCGGCAAAAGCAGCTTTGCGGAGCAATACGCAATGAAGGTCGCAACAAAAGGCATATACATAGCAACGTGTCAGCCGTTTGATGAGGAACTGGAAGTACGCATCTCCAAGCATAAGATGGATCGCATGGATTCCGGATTTCATTGGACTACGATTGAAGAGCCTTATGATGTCGCTGAGCGGTTAGACCAAATCGTTGGCGAGCAATCAGCTTCTGAGGCGCAGGGGAAGGAACCGCCAGTCATTCTGCTTGATTGCTTGACGCTTTGGTTGACAAACTGGCTGATGCGGATGGACGATAAGGAAACGAAACATTCAAGTTTGGACAGTAAAGCAGCGCAGCTGCTAAAAAGCATTCAAAGCTGCCCTTTTCCTTTGATCATCGTATCGAACGAGGTAGGCGATGGTATCGTGCCAGCCTACCCGCTCGGCCGGATCTTTCGTGACGAAGCGGGCAGGCTGAACCAGCGGGTCGCCTCAATCTGCGAGCGTGCTTTTCTGGTCACCGCGGGCATACCGATTGAATTGAAAGCTATCGCTTTTAACTGGGAGCAGCAATGATTCTCTACTCGATGAAAGAGCTATTTTTGTTAGCTGCTGCTGCTTTGGCCATCGATTGGGTCGTAGGCGACCCGAAATGGCCAACACATCCCGTGATTTGGATCGGGCGCCTTATCCGGTGGCTCGAAAGAATGCTTTATCAGAAGCGTTGGAAGGGGAATTCTGCTGTCTTAAGAGGGTTAGGCGCCGTTTTGACGTTAACGACTCTAATCGTTAGCTATGGGGCGATAGGGGGGCTGGTATGGGCCGCGGATGCTGTACATCCCTGGTTAGGATATACAGTCAGCGCATGGTTCATTTCAACAACGATTGCGGTCAAAGGTCTCAAGGACGCTGCTATGCTGGTCTTTCGGCCTCTAGCAGCAGGAAAGCTGAGCGAAGCCCGTAAGTTTGTCGGATATATCGTTGGCCGCGACACGGAACGCCTTAACGGCCGCGAAGCCGCGCGGGCAGCAGTGGAGACCGTTGCTGAGAATACGGTCGATGCGCTCGTTTCCCCGTTCCTATTCGCTATTATCGGCGGAGCTCCGCTCGCCATGTTGTACCGTGCCGTAAATACGCTGGACTCCATGGTAGGTTACCGCAACGAGAAATACGAATATTTCGGTTGGTTCTCCGCCCGAACAGATGATGTGTTCAACTATATTCCGGCTCGCATAACAGGCGTAATGCTTACGATCTCTGCGCGAATGGATCGTAGAATGAGCGCTCGGGATGCTTTTCGCTCCATTCGGGCATTCGCGCATCTGCACCCAAGCCCGAATAGCGGCATTCCGGAGTCGGCAGTAGCGGGAGCGCTCGGCATTGAGCTTGGAGGCTTGAACCACTATCTAGGTGTGCCCAGCGAGCGTGCTAGAATGGGCTGGCCTTTGCGGGAGCTTGATGCACAGGACATCTTGCTTAGCGTGCAGCTGCTTTACCTGGTTAGCTATCTGCTGTTCGCGGGGGTGATTGTTGGATGTTTGTTCGTGAGTTGAAACTGCAAGCGCAAGCGTTTGCTGCGGCTATTCAATTTTTAACGCGATTTCCGGTCCCGGTCAACATCCCGTTTCATGGTCCCGTATTGTCGCGCAGCGTGGTCTACTATCCAGCAGCAGGCATGCTGCTTGGAGCATGCCTATATGGCTTCGCATGGCTGTTAACGCTATTTGTGCCGGCATGGCCAAGCGCTATTCTCATGCTTGGACTGTGGACAGCGCTTAGCGGAGGGCTGCATCTTGACGGATTGATGGATACTGCTGACGGTGTTCTCAGCCACCGATCCCGTGACCGTATGCTTGAAATCATGAAAGACAGCAGGGTAGGCGCAATGGGCGTGCTTGCTGCGGTGCTGCTGCTCATGCTCAAAGCGTCGCTGCTCGCTGAGCTTTTAAGCAATGAAATGGCTGATTCTTACGCATGCATGCTAATGGTTGTCCCGATTTGGAGCCGTGCTTGGATGAGCGCAGCAATTGCCTGGTGGCCTTTTGCGCGAGTAGGAGAAGGGATTGCTGTTTTATTTAATGAGGTTAAAGGCATTCATGCTGCCGCTGCACTGCTGATAGCCGCAGTTAGTTCCGCTGCCATTCTAGTGCTTGCCGGACATGGATTAAAAGCTTCTTTGCTTTGGCTCCTCGCATTTGTAATCGTCACGACGAGTGTAGGCGGGGGATTGGCTGCTTGGCTGAATCGTAAGCTAGGCGGATTAACAGGTGATACATACGGCGCTATGAATGAAATGATTGAAGCTATGCTGCTGCTCATTGTGGTGATATGGCTGCATGCGCAATAAAAAGGAGCTGGAAGTTGATATGTTGGAAAGATACGGTCATGGTGGCGATTTAAGGACCGCAGAGGAAGCTTTTGATATACCTGCCCAGAATTTCGTTGATTTCAGCTCGAATATGAATCCGTTTGGTCCACCGCCAAGCGTGAAGGAGGTGCTGCTCCGATATACGGATACGATTGGTCAATACCCGGACCCTGCCGTACGCGGACTGCGTCGCAAGCTGGCGGAGAAGCACCATATCGACGAGAATTCGATCGTAGTCGGGAATGGGGCTGCCGAGCTGATCGATCTCATCGTGCGGGCGCTGCAGCCAAAATTAACGACGCTCGCCATCCCGTGCTTCGATGAATATGGCGACGCGATCCGTAAAACGGGCGGAGCGATCTATGAAATTAAGCTGTCGCCGCACAACCAGTTCACCTTGCATTCGAACTTCGAGCATCTTTGCGAAGCAGCTGCAACAGGCTCCCTGTTCATGCTTGGCTCGCCTAATAATCCTACGGGACAATTGGTTGACCCTGAGCTCATCCATGCGCTTCTCAGCCGGGGCGCGTATGTCGTCGTGGATGAGGCGTTTATGGATTTTGTTCCGGAGGAAGCCCAATATAGTCTCATCCATGAAGCAACAAGAAATGAGCGGCTGTTTGTTATCCGTTCGATGACGAAGTTTTATTCCGTTCCTGGCATACGGCTTGGCTATATCGTCGGCATGCCAAGAACCTTAAGCGGATTAAAACGGCTCCAAATCCCATGGAGCGTGAATTCACTTGCCCAACAAATCGGCGAAGCCGTCCTTGATGAAACCGAATATGCCGAGCGTACCCTGTCATGGCTGCAAGAGGAACGAACGTGGCTTACCGCCGCATTGCAGGCGCTTGGCTTCGTGGTGAATCCGAGCGCAGCCAATTATTTGCTCGTGCGAATTCCGAAGGATGCAGGCCTAAGCGCAAGCATGCTTCAGCTGGAGATGGGCAAGCAAGGCGTTCTCATACGCGACGCGTCGAGGTTTCCGGGGCTTGATCATACTTATATTCGGATCGCGATTAAGCTGCGCAAACAAAACGAACAACTATTAACGGCGTTAAGTAAATGCTTGTCGATACATAGGTGATTGTATAATTAATGTGGCTAATTAAATGTTTGTCGATTCATGAGTCATTATATAATTAATGAGATTAATTAAATGGTAGGCGCAACATGTACTCGCTCAGAAAGAAGTCTGGATATGTGCCGGAATTGACTGCCATAAAGAGATAAACGATTTAAAAGCGGAATGTTGACCTATTTTCGCGCAGGTGCGTATGAAGGAGGATGTGTAATGGCACAGCCTTTTCGACAAGGGTCTCGCTATGTGTCGAAGCTGGATAACGGAGTCGACATTAGGCTGCTCGAAGATCGAATGGAAATAAGCAGCAGCGTGAGCTGGCATATACTAAGCAGTGCCATTCTGCCAGGTGGCTTCTCCTTTGCAAACCGAGTCGTAAACTGGAAGGTCCCGCTGGATTACATTGGCGTTGACCCCGTGCAAGATATGATGGGTCAGCTTGCCATATGGGGATCCGAACCAGCCAGCACGGTCGGTTTGATAACGGCGGCTAAGCTTACGCATGCATCGATCACGGAATGTGAAGGGGATCGCTTTAACCTGCTTTGCTGCACGACAGTAGGGACACGAAATGCGGCTAGGGCAGGAACCCGGCGTGATACCTTCTCGGCTTATACCCCCGGAACGATCAATACGGTGCTTCTCATCGATGGGCAAATGACAGAATCCGCGATGGTGAACGCCATAATTACCGCAACCGAAGCGAAGGCAGCCGCGATGCAGCATTTGGGCATCATTGAGCACGCTTCGGGTCAAATCGCAACCGGAACGACAACGGATGCTGTCGTAATCGGAGTCAGCCAGCGGATAGACTGGAAGGCCGTTCACGCCTATGCTGGCGCGGCTACGACCATAGGCTGCACCATTGGCGAGGCCGTGTACAGTACGGTCGTTGAAGCGACGCGGACGCAGCACGAGGAATAGCCTGGGATTACAGGAGCTCTTTTATCGTGTAAAATAGTGGAGTTGAGCACTCGGCTTAGCGATAGATGTTGCGAGAAGCAGAATGGAGGAAGTATCCTTTGATACGCATTGTCGGCTATACAAAGCAAAAGGAATGGTTAACGGATTTGACTATCGATGATCTCCAATCAACGGAGCTTGATTGGTATTGGGTCGATTTCAACAATCCGAAGGAAAACGAGTGCCGCTTGCTCGACTCTTATTTCCATTTCCATCCGCTTGCCATCGAGGACTGCTATCATTTGCTGCAGCGTCCCAAGATTGACCATTATGACGATGTGCATTTTTTTGTGCTGCATGAGGTAGAGCGGAAAACGCTGACCGTTAATGAAATCAATTTGTTTTTAGGTCCGAATTTCATCGTCACGTTTCATTATGAGCCATCGCCTGAAATCGAGGAAGCGCGAAGCAAGCTGCTTACGAGCAGCAAGATGGGAGAAAAAGGGCAGGTTTTTGCGGCTTACCTGGTGATGGACAAGCTTGTCGATCAATACTTCCCTGCAGTCCATGAGCTCGAGGATCAGCTGCTGGATATGGAGATTGGAAATGACGACGGGCAAAGCCAGACGCTGATGACGGATATATTCAATATTAGGTCCAGGCTGCTTCGCTTGCGCAAAACGATCGTTCCGATGCGCGACTTGTTGTACAGGCTGACCAATTCGGATCGCATCGAAGGCATGGACCAGTATATGGCGTTTTACCACGACATTTACGACCATTTGCTTAAGCTCTCGGAAATGATGGATTCAAGCCGTGAAATGACGGCAGATTTGCGCGATAACTACATTTCGTATAACTCAAACCGAATGAACGCGATTATGAAGACGCTAACGGTCATTACGACCATATTTATGCCATTGACGTTTTTAGCCGGCATTTACGGAATGAATTTCCACAATATGCCTGAGCTCGAATGGAGCGGCGGGTATTTTGCAGTCATAATCGTCATGCTTGTCATTGGCCTCAGCATGTATGCATGGTTCCGCAGCAAAGGCTGGTTTAAATAAATTGGTGTTAGGAGATTGTCTGTTATGGAGATGAAAGAGCCTGTTCGAATGAGCAGAAAAAAGAGGTTAACCATAGCGGGTATCATGATTGGAATCGTGCTCGTATTGGTGATCATGCTCTATCTTATGATTATCGCGCTCGGAAACCGAAACGAGGCAAATGTATTGAAGTCTGAGCAAGCGCTGCATTATACGTATATGACGGAAACCTCGAAGAATGGCATAAAGCTGCATGTGCTGCAGACGCGGCCAGCTTACGTTACGCTGGAAACGATCAACAATAATGTAACGCTTAGCGGCAAGGTTGGCATAAACGGAGGATTTTTTTACGGCAATCAATTGCTAAGCATCGGCGTCGTAAACAGCATTCCAGTCAACAAGGAAATCGGTAATTTCGGAACGGGCAGCGAAAACGTGAAGTACGCTCGCGGTACGCTCGTTTGGGACGGGGCTTCCGATCAGCTAAGCGTTCAGGTTGCGAGCCAAGCGTCAGAGCTTAAGCTGAAGGATCATACGCGGTTTTGGGCACAGGGAGGCATTAGCATGAGCCTCGGAGATGACGCGAATTGGATGCAGCAGGCGGCCAAAGAAAATGCTCCCTTCCCGGAGGATGATCGCTTGCGCTCAGCCGCGGTGTACGACGCGAATGGAACCTTGTATTTAATCGTGAGCGAAACGAAAAGCTCATTGTCCGTTTTTAGGGAAGCAATCGTGCAGACGTTCGGCGGCGGTAAGCTTGTAGACGGCATTTTTCTTGACGGTGACGGCTCCTCTCAGCTGTTGAGCAGCGATGCTTCGCTTCCAGGAGACAACCGTCCCGTTGTACAAATGCTGCGGATCGTGAAGTAGTTAGCCTATAGGCGAAGGAGCATTAAGGATGAGACCATTGCAATTGCCGATTGATTCGGTAGTGCCGCAGCTTCTTGCGGCGCTTCGCAGCGGAACGAACGCGGTGCTGGTCGCGGAGCCAGGAGCGGGAAAGACCACGCGCGTACCGCTTGCGCTGCTGGATCAGCCATGGTTGTCCGGCAAAAAAATAATCATGTTGGAGCCGCGAAGATTGGCAGCAAGATCCGCTGCCAAGTTTATGGCCAGCACCTTGGGTGAACAAGTAGGCCAAACGGTTGGCTACCGCGTAAAGATGGATACGAATGTAGGTCGGCGGACGCGCGTTGAAGTGGTGACAGAAGGCGTATTAACGCGGATGCTGCAAGAGGATCCCGCACTCGAGCATATCGGAGCCATTATATTCGACGAGTTTCACGAAAGGCATTTGCACGGCGACTTAGGGCTTGCGCTCTGCTTGCAGTCGCAAACGCTATTGCGCGAGGATCTGCGGCTGCTCGTGATGTCCGCTACGCTGGATGCTGCCCCAATTGCCGCGATGCTGGGCGAAGCACCTATTATTCGCAGTGAAGGACGGGTATTTCCGGTCATGACGCGCTATCTTCCGCACAAACAGAGCGGCCCGTTGGAACCGCGGATGGCTTCGCTAATCCTTGAAGCGCTGCGTTCCCACGATGGTGACTTGCTGGCCTTTCTTCCTGGCGCAGCCGAAATAAGACGTACGGCTCGCAAGCTGAAGGAACTTGGTTTGCCGCTATCCACCCGAATTGAGGAGCTTCATGGCAGCTTGCCGCTGGAGCAGCAGGACGCGGCAATAGCGCCTTGTGCCGCTGGCGAGCGAAAAGTCGTGTTAGCGACATCCATTGCGGAATCAAGCTTAACGGTCGAAGGCATTAAGATCGTTGTCGACGGCGGCCTGATGCGTATTCCGCGGTTCTCTCCGCGCACCGGCATGAGCCGGTTGGAGACGGTGCCCGTTTCATTAGCCTCCGCGGACCAGCGGCGAGGCCGGGCAGGGCGGCTCGCTCCCGGGACCTGCTACCGGCTATGGACGGAGCAGGAGCATCCCTACCTGCCGGAGCATAATAAGCCGGAGCTGCTGGAGGCTGATCTAGCTTCGCTTGCACTGGAGCTCTCCATTTGGGGCGTGCAAAGTCCAGCTGAACTGGAATGGGTGACCGCGCCTCCGGCGGCTGCATATGAGCAAGCGGTATCGCTGCTTCAGCAGCTGAACGCAATGGATTCGCAAGGAAAACCAACGGCAAGCGGACTTCGGATGGCTAAATTCGGCTTGCACCCGCGGCTCGGCGCCATGATCATCCGGGCATCCGAATTCGGTGCCGCAAATTTAGCCTGCGAAGCGGCGGCACTGCTGAATGAGCGCGACCTGCTGGCGCTGGAGCGGAATGTGGATATTCAGCTCCGTATGGATTTGATGCATCATTTGTCAAAGCTTAGGGAGGGGATCGGTGAACAGCCCGCGAGCGCAGCAGTTCGCCGGATTTCTTTGCAAGCAGCGCAATGGGAGCGGCTTGTTACGTCCAATGACGAGCGCGAAGCCAAGCTTAGCGCTGACGGAGCGATCCCAATCGGCGTTCTTCTCGCGTTTGCCTATCCGGACCGGGTTGCTCAGCGCCGCAGCGATGGCCGTTATCTGTTGGCGAATGGAAGAGGAGCAGCGCTTCCTGAGCAGCAGCCCTTGTCGCTTTTTTCTTATCTGGCTGCTTGCGAGCTTGACGATTCAGGCGGAGAAAGCCGCATTCGGATTGCTGCTGAGCTGCAGCAAGCGGATCTGGAGCGGTATTTGAAAGACAAGCTTACGAATGAAGAGGTTATGGAGTGGGATTCCGCAGCCCAGGCTGTAAGAGCCCGCAAACGGGTTCGGCTCGGGGCTTTAATCATAAAAGAATCCATTCTGCAGCAGCCGGATGAGGATAAAGTGGCCGAAGTCCTCCTTGCCGCGATTCGGCAAGCCGGATTCGCGATGCTGCCAATGAGCAAGCCGGCGCAGCAGTTGAAGGCTAGAATGCTGCTCATGTCCCATGCTGGCAAGGATTGGCCGGATGGTACAGATGATTCGCTATTGGAAACGGTTGATGAATGGTTGAAGCCTCACATTATGGGGATGAAAAGCCGAACGGATCTTCAGCGGCTTCCGATGCAGCAGCTGCTTGAGAGCAAGCTTAGCTGGCAGCAAAAGCAGGAGCTGGACGAGCAAGTGCCGACACATTATGCCGTCCCGAGCGGCTCGCGCATACCGATCGATTACAGTGACCCTGAGTCACCCGTGCTTGCCGTCCGTTTACAGGAGCTGTTCGGCATGAAGGAAACGCCGAGACTGGCAAGAGGAAGACTTGCGGTAACGCTCCATCTTTTGTCACCATCGCAGCGGCCCGTGCAAGTGACGCGTGATTTGGCAAGCTTTTGGGAAAATGCTTATTTCGATGTGAAAAAGGATTTAAAAGGACGTTATCCGAAGCATTATTGGCCAGATGATCCATACGCCGCAATACCAACGAATCGGACGAAGCCGAGGCCGCGATGACCGCCTTGGTTCCGGTGACAGCTGAGATCTTGGAGAGGATGTGACCTATGGCTGCGATTTATTATGTTTTAGCTGCCTACTTGCTCGTAATGAACGTGTATACCTTTTCTCTGATGGGCATGGATAAAAAGAGTGCCAGAAAACAGCGCAGGCGCGTGGCGGAGAAAAAGCTATTTTTGCTTAGCGCGGCCGGCGGTGCTGCCGGTACCTGGCTTGCCATGAAAGCTTGGCGCCACAAAACGAAGCATCGATCATTTACGGTTGGCATACCGTTCCTGTTTGGACTGAATATATTGCTCGTTCTGGGGGCCGTATGGCTGATTAGGACGGCGCTGAACTCATAATTGCTTTGAGAAGCCGACCTGTGGTATAGTGGGGCTTCTCTTTTTTATTCGTACACCATAACTTAGGAGGTAACTGACTTGACAGTTCAAAGTGCCTATCAAGAAGAACAAGATCGATTAACGAAATCGCTAAACGATATTTTGACACAGCTTCAGGCGATTGGTCCGCGTTACAAAGGTGACGATTTCACGGAGCAAATGCTTGATTTACAGCAAGAGGAACGAAGGCTGCGGCTGGAAATATCGAAGCGTGAGCCGTATTTTGGCCGTATTGACTTTGAAGAGCTGCCGGATGGCGAGAAGAAGCCGTTATATATTGGGAAAGCAGGCGTTGCGAAAAAAGACAGCAACGAGCTGCTCGTTATCGATTGGCGGGCACCTGCCGCCAGCGTTTTCTATTCCTTCACGGGAGGCGAGGCGCCTGCATCCTACGAGTCGCCTGACGGGCAAATCGAAGGGCATGTTCATTTGAAACGAAACTTTATGATTCGCCAAGGTGAAATCGTAAGGCTGGTTGATAGCTATGTGCGCGGTCAGGAGGAGGGCTCGGTAACGGATGAGTTCCTTTTGTACCGCCTCGGTGAGAATAAGGACAACAAGCTGCGCGACATCGTATCGACCATACAAGGCGAGCAGGACCGGATAATACGTGCGGATCGAAGCAAGGCCTTGTTTATTCAAGGCGTTGCGGGGAGCGGAAAAACAACCGTCGCGCTGCATAGGCTCGCTTTTCTTCTCTACCAATATGCCGATAGGATGCGAGCGGAACGAATGATCATATTCGCACCGAACCGTATGTTCCTCGACTACATATCCGGCGTGTTGCCCGAGCTTGGCGTAGGCGACATTCAGCAAACGACATTTAGCGACTGGACGGTTGAGCTGCTGGAGAAAACCATTTCCGTAAGCGATGCCTCGGAAGCGATGTCATATTGGTTCGAGGAGCGCCGTACCGCCGAGGAGATCGAGCAGTCTTCGGGCCGATTCAAAGGAAGCTTGGACTTTAAAGCGATCGTAGACGAGCGGATTGCCGATGTCGAGCAGCGCATCGTTCCTGTCATTCCGTTCCTGCCGATTGAACGCATGGAGCTCTCGCCGGAGCAAATGCGTGAATGGTATGAAACGGACTATGGCGATGAAACGCTGATGAAAAAACGCGACCGGCTAGTTAGCCGCATTCGCCGTTGGATGGAATCCGAGCTGAAGATGAAGGGAATCGCGGACAAAAAGATCCGGGCAAAAGCGCTTGCCAAATTCAATAGCTTCACGAAAAAAATTCCTTCTTATACAGCGCTGCAGCTGTATGCGTCGATGTTCAGCGGCAAGCAGCTGGTCGCAAGCATTCCAAAACGGATTGCGGCCGCGACAGCGGAGCGTCTGAAGAAAGGAGTCGCCGCAGCAGAGGATTTGGCGCCGCTCGCGTACATCCAGCTTCAGCTTTTTGGACTTCCGAAGCAGGCGTTTGATCATATCGTCATCGATGAAGCCCAAGACTATTCGCCGTTTCAGCTTGAAGTGCTGCGGCTATGCCAAAGAACGGCCTCGATGACCGTATTAGGGGATTTACAGCAGGGCATTCACGCTTACGCAGGCGTACGAAGCTGGAGCGAGCTTACTGCCCTGTTCGAGGAAGAGCAGCTAGGCTATTTCGAACTGAATCGATCCTATCGCTCTACGATGGAAATTATTGAATTCGCCAATAAGATCCTTGGCAGCATGATTGGCGAGGTTAAACCTGCTGTCCCGGTATTCCGCAGCGGCGATCCGGTTATCGCGGAGCCGGTGACGGAAGAAAAGTGGCTTCCGTCTATTGCCGCAACCGTTCGGGAATGGCAAGCTAAAGGCGAATACGAAACCATATCCGTCATTGGGCGGACGGCATTGCAGTGTGAGTCTATTCACTTGTATTTGCAAGAAAATGGTCTAGATGCATCATTGGTGCAAAGCAAACAGCCGGCATATGGCGGAGGCTTGTCGGTCGTGCCCGTTTACTTATCCAAAGGGCTGGAGTTCGATGCCGTTCTGATCGCAGATGCGAGCGCTGAGGATTATTCGCCGCTGGATGCCAAGCTGCTTTATGTGGGCTGTACGCGTGCGCTGCATAAGCTGAAGCTTTATTACCGCGGGGAGCTGACGATGCTTCTAGGCGAATAAGCTTGAAAGAATGTCCCGATTGGGAATCATGCAGAAGGATTCATGAATACTGGATGACCGCCGCGGCAATCGTGGCGGTCATTGATGTTTTCTGCGTGCACATGGTTGCCGCGATTATGCCTTAGCAAATAGATCAATAATGTGAACAACGAATCCGATTTCCCGCAAGCATCGTATTAATCGCATATGAGGAGAGTGGCGACGTGGCACAAGTATACGACACGAATGAGCAGCTGCAGGCTTCTTTGCAGGAAATCGAAGCTTGGGAGAAAGCTCAGAAGGATTTATGGTTTTGGGAAAAGCTTGGGCGGCTGCCATTCATGCTGCTGGATAAAGTAACACCGAAATTCATTCAAGACAAGCTTGGCCAAGCAGTGGACGAGATTGGCAGCTATATTCAAAACGGAGGCAAATATCTCATTTCGGAACGCTCTATTATTGAGAGGCTGCAGCGGAATGCCGCGCAAGGCGGATTCATGCTAGCGGATGGGGAACTCATTCATACGCTCGAACATGCGGCGGAATTGCCCCTTGCCGTTATGAACGAAACTGCGGTTCAGCTTGCCTCAAGCCGTTCCACGATGGCGACGCTTCAAGGAGCGACGACGGGAATTGGCGGCATTTTCACGTTAGCGGTAGATATTCCGGCTGTTCTCGGTTTATCGCTTAAGGTTATACAAGAGATTGCGATCAGTTACGGTTTCGATCCGAAGCTAAAGGAAGAGCGCGTTTTCGCCGTGAAAGTCATGCAATTCGCATCATCGGATATTGTTGGCAAAAAAGCGATCATCGAGGAGCTTAGCTCCTACGAGAACGCCAGCGGAAGCAAGCAAATGATGTCGCAGCTGCAAGGCTGGCGTGAAGTCGTAACGGTATACCGCGATAATTTCGGCTGGAAAAAGCTGTTCCAGATGATTCCGGTAGCCGGGATGCTGTTTGGCGCCTTCATCAATAGAGGCATGCTGAACGATGTGGCAGAAGCCGCTACGATGCTATACCGAAAACGGAGAGTATTGATTAAGCTTGACGAGAACGAGGCGAAGACAACATGACAACGATGACAAAAACACAGCTGGCGCGGGATGCAACCGTATTTCTAGGCGAGCTTTATTACGAGCTTGAGAAAACGGAAGCGGAAGCAAAGCGCCGATTGGACGAGGTTCTGGAACAAATCGAGCGAACTGGGAGCTACGAGCATACCTACGAAGAGCTAAAGCATGGTGCCAGAATGGCTTGGCGCAACAATAATCGATGTATCGGCAGGCTGTTTTGGCAGACGTTGGAGGTATTCGATGCACGAGATGCGGTAGATGAGCAGCAAGCTGCGGAACGAATCATACAGCATATCGACTTTGCTACGAATCGCGGCAGAATCCGTCCAGCGATCACGATATTTCCGGCGCGGGGCACTCCAAACAGCATGAGGATTTGGAATCATCAGCTCGTGCGTTACGCGGGCTACATTCAAAAGGATAAAGTCATAGGCGACACATCGTCGCTTGCTTTCACCACCGCCTGCGAGAAGCTTGGCTGGAGTGGCGAGGGCACGCGCTTTGACGTATTGCCGCTTGTCATCCAGAAGGGCAATGATATACCGAAGTGGTTTGAATTACCTAAGGAGAGCGTGCTTGAGGTGCCATTAACGCATCCGAGCCATGACAGCTTCGGGGATTTAGGCTTGAAATGGTACGGTGTTCCCTTTGTCTCGGACATGGAGCTGGAGATTGGAGGCATTCGTTACGGGGCCGCTCCATTCAACGGCTGGTACATGGGTACGGAAATCGGCGCAAGAAATTTGTCAGACGCGGACCGTTATGATCAGCTTCCTAACGTCGCCAAGCTGTTTGGCTTTGACATGTCAACGAATACGTCGCTGTGGAAGGATCGCGCACTCGTTGAACTAAATATAGCCGTGCTCCATTCCTACAAGAAGCACGGCGTTAGCATTGTTGACCATCATACGGCAGCTGAGCAGTTTCTGCGTTTCGAGAAGCAGGAACAAGAGAAGGGCAGGCCTGTAACGGGACGATGGTCGTGGCTTATCCCTCCAATGTCGCCCGCAACGACAGGCATATGGCATCGCAGCTATGAAGATATTGAACGGACGCCAATATACCGATCACAGCCGGTGCCATATTGATGGTTAAATAGCTGCCTGCTTGGAGAGGTCTTCCCTAATCAAGTCGGCGGTTAATTGACCGCTTAGCGTTACCATCGGAACGCCTCCGCCGGGATGCGTAGAACCTCCAACGAAATAAAGGTTGCCAATCAGAGGGCTGCGCGCCGGAATTTTAAACCCGCCATTTAACTTGCGATCCGTTACTACGCCGTAGATGGAGCCCCCGTTGGAACCGTATAGCGATTGAATGTCATCTGGCAGAAATTGATGCTCCCACTCAATGTGCTGACGCAAATTGTCCGCACCCATCCGCTCCAGCTTATCCAGCACAAGCTCGCGATAGGCTTCTTGGTAGGTCGTCCAGCTCTCGCCTTCGCGGAGCGGCGGGACATGCGTGAGGACGAACCAGTTTTCTTTCCCTGCAGGAGCCTGGGAAGGGTCGCTTTTAGACGAAATCCCCACATAGACGGTAGGATCGGCTGACGGCTTTTTATGGACAAACATATCTCGGAACTCAGTTTCGGCATTTTTAGCAAATAGGAAGTTATGATGCTTGAAGCCGTCATAGCTTCGATTGACGCCTAGCAGCATGACATGGCCGGAAACGGTAGGCGCGTATTTCTCCAGCTTCGTAATCTGGGCCGCGCTTTGCGGATGATGGCTAAGAATGCTTTTATGGGCAGGCACTGCTTCCAGATTGCTTACCACGAGGTCGCAGCCAATGGTATCGTTATCAAGCCTTACACCGGTGGCACGGCCATTCTCCGTGACGACCTCAAGCACTTCGCTGTTCGTTCGAACCTCGACGCCGAGCTCGACCAGCAGCTTCAGCATGCCGCGTGCGATATTGTACATACCTCCTTCCACATAATGAATGCCAAGACCCATCTGCACGTATATAAGCTGTGACAGTACGGCAGGTGCCGCATATGGCGATGAGCCAATATACATGATCATGAAGTTGAATAGCTGCTTCAGATGCGGATGACGCAAATAATGCTCTGTTTTTTGTGCCATCGACTTAAGCGGATCCATGGCAAGCAGCTCCTTTAGAGAGTGCTGCTGCCGCATATCCGAAATGCCGGCAATGGAACGCGAGTAAAAGCTTTTTAGGCTGAGCTCTTACTGTTGGCGGCAATAATCCACATAACGGATAAACCGTTCTCTGTCTTCAGGCGACAAACTACCAATCTGTGCAAGCATATTGGGCAGATCCCCTAGCACGTCAAGCTCTGTCCCATCCTCATATTTAGCCCGCCACTGCGGTTCTACGCGCTTTAAAGTCATATAATCCTCTAACCGCTTACCAGCGGATGCGAAGAGCTGCTCGAGTACCCACGGCATCGTCAGAATGGAAGGACCCGTATCGAAACGGTAGCCCGCACCTTCCCGAATATTAAGCTTTCCCCCTGCCCGTTCGTTTTTCTCCAGAACTAGAACGTCATGCCCATCAGCCCGAAGCCTGATAGCGGCAGATAGACCTCCAAGTCCTCCGCCGATCACGATAACTTTTTTATTCATCGTTTCTATTCCTCCTGATTTGAAATCGCACATATGGTTGATAATAGATTCATACCCACAATAATTGTCTTATAATCCCATTCTGTACGCTTTTCACGCTGAAAATACGGGATATCTAAAACTTTTACTATCATTTTGAAGCAAGGAGATAGGAAAAATGGTGCATGTGCTTTGGGATGCTTTCTGTGTGTTGCTAGGTTTGTTACTCTTTCAACCAAAAGGGCTGAAAAAAAAGAAAAGAGCAGCCGTTCATAGAACGGTTCATAGCGAACGGTTGGACAGCGATGAGCGAGCCGCCAAGCTGTCGGTTATTATTCCTGCCCGCAATGAAGCGGATAATTTAAGCGTGCTGCTTCCGATGCTAGCGAAGCAAGGCGTATTGCCCTATGAGATTATCGTTGTGGATGACGGTTCGGCAGACGGTACGTCAGGTGTGGCAAAAGCATTCGGGGCAATGGTAGTGGCAGCGCCGCCGCTTCCCGCGGGCTGGATCGGAAAGTCGTGGGCATGCTGGAATGGGGCACTGGCCTCAAGCGGGGAGTGGCTGCTGTTTCTCGATGCCGACACTAGGCCGTCACCGCTGTTTGTTTTGAGCATGCAGGACGCTCTTCTTCGACATGGCGGAATGGTCAGCGTTCAGCCTGCGCATGCGGTGCCAACATTTCGCGAGCAATGCTCGGCCTTCTTCAATCTTGTTGTTACGGCCGGTTCTGGCGCGTCTGCTGCGCTGCCATTGCAAACAGCCGGCTTCGGGCCTTGCGCTGCTTTCAGTCGTAATGACTATTTCGAGCTGGGAGGCCATGAAAGCGTGCGCTCGGCTATTTTGGAGCATTTGTCTCTCGGGAAACGGTTTATGGATGCCGGATATTCGTCAACCTTGCTCCTAGGCAGGACGTTGCTACAATTTCGAATGTATCCCAAAGGGTGGAAAGCGCTCGTTCAGGGCTGGTCCAAAAGCATCGGGAAGGGGGCTGGCGCTACGCCTATCCTACTTCTTGCCATCGTCATTTTGTGGCTGTCAGGCCTTGCTGCAGCCGCGGTTCGCATCATATCCTGCTTGGAAGGAGTGACTGCGTCAGAATGGCTGGCTGCCAGCTTGCTCTATATCCTTGCGGTCGTAACCGTAGCGCGCGGTTTGAGCGAGAGCGGTACATTCAAGTGGTATACGAAGGTTTTTTATCCCGTCTATATGCTCCTGTTCGGAGTGCTGTTTAGTTATTCGATTTTTCTTTCCTTTATCGTGCGCAGAGTGTCGTGGAAAGGGAGGCAGATCGATGTTCCTTAACCTGCCATCGCCTGTCATTTGGTTTTTAAATATAGGTGGTTTAGCCGGGCTGCCGCTGGTTATCAGTTGGTTGTTTATTCGGTTGCCCAATCGCTTATTCGCAGCCGACAAGGGATTGACCAAGCTGCTTCGCTTCGAAATAAACGAAAGACGGTTTGCACGCCTCATTCGGATAAAGCGCTGGAAACGATGGCTTCCTGACGGGGGGGCATGGATGAAGGGCGGATTTGCCAAAAAAAACATGTCAACGGCCACTTCGGCATACTTGCGTCAATTCATGCTCGAAACGCGGCGCGGAGAATGGGCACATTGGATCATGCTTCTTTCGACCCCCTTATTCAGCCTTTGGAATGAAGGGTGGAGCATGATTATCGTGATAACCTATGCTCTTGCGGCTAATTTGCCTTGCATACTCGTGCAGCGCTACAATCGTTCGAGGTTCTCACGCCTGATGTCACGAAGGGACGAGATATGCTATCCTAAGGAGATGACATCAGCTCGCTTGGAGGAATTATAAACGTGGATTTTAACATGCAATATTTGTCCTTTTTCGTTATTCATACCGATGGAGAGGAGAGTGCGGCCTCATCAGGCAAACGGTTCAAGCATTACCAGACGCTGGAGGAGGACACCTATGAGGACAGTGAAATTCAAAGGTTTCTGGATGACGAATTTAAACGGATCGTGAAACGCAAGGTGGAGCGCAATCCAAATTCCGCAGGGGCACCAACCAAGATCGGCAGGTTTATGGTAGAGCCCGGCTACGAGCTGGGAAGCAACCAAAACTATAATCTGTTTCAAAGACTTCGCGATGCCGACTCCAAAGAGCGCTTTATCGGCATAGCGGATGAGCTCGTGCGTATCTACATGGATACGAGCGCTGTACGCGGCGGTGCCTTCATTATTGCGTTGTCGAAGCTGAACACGTATTTCGACGAACCGTTTTTATTTTTGCTCAAATGCGACTTTGAACCGAAAATCGCTAGAATTTCCGATGAGAAAAATTTGATCTCGCAGGTTGAGATGGCCATAAGCGCGCGGAGCATCAAATCGATCCAATATCCGCACATGCCGGAGGAAGGGATGCTGGAGCATTGGGAGCTTAAAATCCATCAAGCCTCGCATGCGCGGTATTTCGAGGATTTTTTGAAATACGTTTCGTATGAGAAGCCGTTGCCTGAAGTAATGGGAGAACAGGTTGTTGAAATGGTTCATCAATATATCGCGGACAAGTGGCAGGAGGACGAGAGCTCCGAACGGCGCGAGGAAGAAAATGCGGTTGAAGTGTGGGCGGCAAGCGAGAAGCGGGACCTTCAGGAATGGTGGACGCCGGAGCAGGTGGAGACTGCCGCCGCGGCATTGGTTGAGCAAAAGCCTGATCTGCCTTTTTCGTTCAAGCTTGGCGATGTGACGGTAAAGGGGCTGCTGGCCGATTTCGGTGACAGTATTCATTTCGCCAAGCACAATGGACGATACGTTGTTGTGATTGAAGGAGACTCCTTCCAATTCGATAAAGGAATGTCGCCCGTCGAGCTTGTGCAGCCGCTTGATTTGGTTGACGTGATGCCACGAATCGGCAGTAAGCAGCCCGTTGAAGACGCGGATTCGGGTTACAGCTATACGCCTGCCGGGGAAACGCCGCTGAGCAATGGCGACGTGCCGTGGTAAGGCAGCATCAGGTATGAATGAAAGAGGAAAAGGAGAGGATAGTTAAGTGGATAACTTATTTTTTATAGAAATAGGCATGGGATGCGACCTGCATGGCCAGAACATTACAAAGGCATCGGTGCGTGCGGTACAGAACGCTATTCACCACAATTCTATGCCTGGTCTTCGGTCCGTGCTGCCGGGAGGGTCTCTTGATAACATGAAGGTGCGCGTCAGGCTCGCGCTTCCATGCGATCATGAGCTGCTTGATTTGGAGCAGGTTAGGTCTGTATTGCCCTACGGTCAAGTCACGATCGAAGTAATGAATGGCGGAATGCTCACGACAAGCGGAATTGTACTGCCGGATAAAGATGACAAAAACGATTTGATTTATATCGTGAATGCATCGGTAGAGGTAGGCTACTAGTCGCATCTCCATTTGCCCAAAAGGGAGAACAGTATGGTTTTAAAGCTAGGACTATTCGCGCTGCTGCTCGTATTTACCGCTTTTTTCGTTGCGACTGAATTCGCAATTATCCGAATGCGCTCAAGCCGTGTCAACCAAATGGTTACGGAAGGGGTCAAAAACGCAAAAGCCGTAGAGCAAGTCACGAACAAGCTGGACGGTTATTTATCCGCTTGCCAGCTTGGCATTACGATTACGGCTCTCGGCTTAGGATGGCTTGGGGAGCCGACGATTGAGCTTGTTCTGCATCCCATCTTTGATCGTTTACATATTGAGGGCGATATTAGCAATGTGCTCTCGTTTATCGTCTCGTTTATTCTCGTGACATACCTGCATGTGGTGCTTGGCGAGCTTGCGCCTAAGACGTTGGCGATCATTAAGCCGGAGGAAGTAAGCCAATGGGCAGCGCCGATCATTATCGTGTTCTACAAAGTGATGTTCCCGTTTATTTGGCTGCTTAACGGATCTGCCAATTCCTTGGTCAGACTGCTCGGTTTGAAGCCGGCAAGCGAGCATGAGGCGCATTCCGAGGAAGAGATTCGGATTATTTTGTCCGAGAGCTATGAAAGCGGGAAAATCAACAAAAGCGAATACGGTTATGTGAACCGCATCTTCGCTTTCGACGAGCGGCTCGCACGTGAAATTATGGTCCCAAGAACCGATATGGTGTGCTTGTATGCGAACCATACACGCGAAGAAAACCTGGCAACGATTAAGCGAGAGCAGTATACGCGCTTTCCGGTCGCAAAGGGAAGCAAGGACAACATTATCGGCGTCTTGAATACGAAGCAGTTTTTTCTTCGGTATGAGGAAGACCGACATGTAGAGGTCTCCTCTCTGCTGCAAACGGTTATGTCTGTGCCTGAGGTGATGCCCATCAATAAGCTTCTTCGTAAAATGCAGCTGGAGCGGGTTCATATCGCTGTCCTGCTTGACGAATACGGCGGAACGGCGGGCTTAATTACGATCGAAGATATCATCGAGGAGATTGTTGGGGAAATCCGCGATGAATTCGACGAGGATGAGGTAAAGGAAATCGAGCTTTTGGAGCAGCAGCGTTATATGGTCAACGGAAAAGCGCTTATCACAGAGGTGAACGAAGCCGTAGGCACGGAGCTTGCATGCGAAGAAGTAGATTCCATCGGCGGCTGGCTATTTAACTTGAAGCCGGAGCTTCCCGTCGGTGAGCCTTGGGTATTTGACAACGTCACGTTCACCATTCGCGAACGTGACGATAACCGTATTCGCAAAATCGAAATTCAAACCGATTTTCATGAAAATGAAATGGGCACCTATGGACATGCATAAGCTATAACAATGAAATGAATAAGAGGATTACCGAGGGGGAGATCGGGAGTTGGGCGATTTAATTACCGCGATTATTATGGGTATTGTTGAAGGATTGACGGAGTTTTTACCTGTATCGTCAACTGGTCACTTAATTCTGACGGCGGAGCTGCTGAATTTCAAAGGCGATCGGGCCAAAACGTTCGAGGTTGTTATTCAATTCGGTGCCGTGCTCGCAGTACTTGTGCTTTACCGAAAGCGGTTCGCAAGCTTGCTTAATTTCAAAATGGGCAAAGGCTCTGGGCTGAACGCCCTGCATATTATTGTGGCGATGGCGCCGGCTGGCGCCTGTGCCGTACTGCTGCATGCCTTCATCAAAGGCGAGCTGTTCGCCGCCGAAAAAGTATTAATCGGTTTAGTCGCCGGAGGCATACTGATGATTATTGCGGATCGGGTCCGGAAGAAGCCGACGGCGGAAGAGCTTGATGATATTACATACAAGCAAGCATTCGCGGTAGGCTGCTTCCAGATTCTGGCCTTGTGGCCGGGATTTTCACGATCAGGCTCCACCATTTCGGGAGGCATGCTGTTCGGCGTAAGCCAGAAAGCGGCAGCGGAATTTACGTTTCTGGTCTCTGTCCCGATAATGGCTGGCGCAAGCGGCATTGATCTTCTCAAGAGCCGGGAGTTTCTCACGACAGCAGATTTGCCATTGTTTCTGATCGGGTTAATTGCAGCTTTTATCGTAGGCATGATCGCAGTCGTAACATTTATTAACATGATGAAAAAAATCAAGCTTTCATGGTTTGCTTATTATCGATTTGCATTAGCCGCACTCTTTTATTTTATTCTTTTTTAAATGCTGAGTGATGTAAAATCCATCTGAAAAACAAGCGTAAATGATAGCCATTATCAGTGTTTTCCTTAAAGCGTCGAGAACCGTTTTCAATTAGATGAAATGACGAAAAAAAGATGAAAAAACATCTATCATTAATTTATATCCAAGCTATTAATTTTTCTGATAAACCAAATGAAATCAGGGCGAAATGCCCTGATTTTTTTATTTTATAAGCCAAATGAAGATAATTGTATAAAAATAGGTGATTTTACACGAAAGCGGGTCGTTGAAGGTTTTGTCTGATTATGTTAGGTTAAGTAATATTGAGCTACAGAAAAAGTGCCGTGTGCACGCCGTGAATTGACGATGAATGAAATTGATGATTTTATGTTTATGAGAGGTGGATATTGTTGCAACTTCAGGTAACGAACAGTCCGTTTAACCAGGAGCAAGTCGAGCTATTGAATCGCCTGCTTCCGACACTAACCGAGTCTCAGCAGATTTGGCTGACAGGGTATATGTTTGCCCGTCAGGCAGCTGTTGGCACGCCATCAGCAGAGGCCGTCGTACAGGCCATTTCAGAAACGCCTAAGTTAGAAGATATCGTTTCCGTTAGCAATGTTCCCGCAGCATCTCGCGAGGTAACCATCCTATTCGGCTCCCAAACAGGCAATTGCCAAAGACTTGCGACAGGGATGGCGCGCAAGCTAGAAGAGCAGGGCATGCAGGTTACACTTGCTGCCATGAACAAATACAAAACGAACGGCTTGAAAAAAGTCGAGAACTTATTGCTAGTCGTCAGTACGCATGGCGAAGGCGAACCGCCGGATAATGCACGCGCTTTACACGAATTTTTATACAGCAAGCGTGCTCCGCAATTCGACAATCTCTTTTTCTCCGTCCTTGCGTTAGGCGATACGTCCTATGAGTTTTTCTGCCAGACGGGCAAGGATTTCGATCAGCGTCTCGAGGAGCTTGGCGGCAAACGCTTAAGCCCGCGTGTCGATTGCGATCTTGATTATGATGAGCCGGTTGCACAATGGTCCGCTCAAGTCATTAACGCTTTGAACGAGCGTATTAACGGCGGTTCGAGTGCTGCAGCAGCCGTTCAGTCGCCTGCTCTTGAATCGTCTGCCGTACAATCCGCATATTCACGCACGAATCCTTTCAAAGCAGAAGTACTTGCGAACCTCAACCTGAATGGCCGCGGGTCAGATCGGGAAACACGCCATTTGGAGCTGTCGCTCGAAGGATCCGATTTGCAGTACGAGCCAGGAGACAGTCTGGGGATTTATCCGGAGAACCATCCTGAACTAGTAGATGCCATTATACGTGAGCTGAACTTCAATCCTGAAGAGATCGTACCAGTGAACAAGAACAATGAACAAGGTTCATTGCGCGATGCTCTTCTTAAGCATTATGAAATTACCGCTTTGACTAAACCGCTCCTTGCGCAAGCAGCAGAGCTCACAGCCAACACTGCACTCCGCGAGCTTCTTGCGCCAGGCAACGAACAAGCACTCAAAGAATATGCAAGCGGCCGTGACCTGCTTGATCTTGTACAGGACTTTGGACCATGGCAAGCAAACGCAAGCCGTTTCGTAACGATACTTCGCAAGCTTCCGGCTCGCTTGTATTCCATTGCAAGCAGCTTCAAAGCGAACGAGGATGAAGTTCATTTAACGATCCGTGCAGTCCGCTATGAGGCGCATGGCCGCGATCGCTACGGGGTATGCTCGATTCATTGCGCAGACCGCGTCCAACCGGGTGACAGCCTTCCGATTTATATTCAACAAAATCCAAACTTCAAGCTGCCATCTAACTCCGATGCGCCGATCATCATGATTGGACCGGGAACCGGCGTTGCTCCGTTCCGTTCATTCCTTGAGGAACGCGAAGAGCTGGGTGCAGAGGGGAAATCGTGGTTGTTCTACGGCGACCGCCATTTCGTTACCGATTTCTTGTACCAAACCGATTGGCAGCGGATGCTTAAAGACGGTGTCCTGACGAAATTAGACGTTGCTTTCTCTCGTGATACGGAAGAGAAGGTTTATGTGCAGCAGCGAGTGCTTGAGAATAGCAAAGAGCTGTATACGTGGCTGCAAGAAGGCGCTCATGTTTATATTTGCGGCGATGAGAAGCATATGGCACATGACGTGCATTCCGCATTGTTGACGGTTATCGAGCAGGAGGGCTCGCTGAGCGCAGAGGAAGCAGCCGCATATCTGGATGATATGCAGCAGCAGCAGCGCTACCAGCGTGACGTTTATTAAATAAAATGGCAAACAACGAGAGATCGCGAATGATTGCGAGAGGAGACAGCAACAATGGCAAAAGAACAATTGGTTAAGCCGATCGGCGGGCCTCCAAGTGAAGTGGAGCATATTAAGATCGAAAGCAACTACCTGCGCGGGGCATTGGTCGAGACGCTGAAAAATCCAATTACGGGCGGCTTGCCTGAGGATGACAACCGGCTGTTGAAGTTTCACGGGAGCTACATGCAGGATGACAGGGACTTGCGCAACGAGCGTGAACGCCAGAAGCTGGAGCCCGCATTTCAATTTATGCTGCGGGTAGTATTGCCGAGCGGCGTAGCCACTTCCCAGCAATGGCTGGCTATGGACGGTCTGGCACATAAATACGGCAATGGCACGCTTCGCCTTACGACACGGCAAACGTTTCAAATGCACGGCATTTTGAAATGGAACCTGAAGCCGACGCTGAAAAAAATCAATGACGAGCTGATGACGACGCTTGCTGCTTGCGGTGACGTAAACCGTAACGTAATGTGCAGCCCGAATCCGTTTCAATCCGATCTTCATGGAGAGGTAAGCCACTGGGCACGCCAGGTAAACGACCATTTGGCTCCGCGTACCCGCGCTTATCATGAGATTTGGCTTGACGGCGAGAAGGTTGTTGATGGCCAGCAAGACGGCGCAGAGGTCGAACCGATCTACGGACCGGTATATTTGCCTCGTAAATTCAAAATCGGCTTTGCCATTCCGCCTTATAACGACGTGGACGTGTTCTCGCAGGATATCGGTTTTATCGCCGTTATTGAAGACGGGAAGCTAAAAGGCTTTAATATCTCGGTTGGCGGTGGCATGGGCATGTCGCATGGCGACACGGCTACTTATCCGCAGCTCGGCAAGGTTATCGGTTTTTGTCCGCCTGAGCGCATCGTAGCGCTTGCGGAGAAAACCGTTATGATCCAGCGTGACTACGGCAACCGTTCCGTTCGGAAAAACGCAAGATTCAAATATACGATTGACCGCCACGGCATTGAATGGTTCAAGTCTGAGCTGCAAAACCGTTTGGGCTGGCAGCTTGAGGATGTACGTCCTTACCAATTCGTAAATAACGGCGATCGCTATGGCTGGTTAAAGGGAAGCAACGGCAAATGGAATTTGACGGTGTACATCCAAAGCGGACGGATTGACGATCAGGAAGGTTATCCGTTAATGACTGGGCTTCGAGAAATTGCAAAGGTTCATACCGGCGATTTCCGCATTACACCGAACCAGAATTTAATTATCGGCAATGTAACGAGCCAGAAAAAACGTAAAATTACAGAATTGGTCGAGCAGTACGGTCTAACGGACGGTGCGCATCATTCTGCGCTGCGTAGAAGCTCCCTTTCCTGCGTATCTCTGCCAACCTGCGGCCTTGCTATGGCTGAGGCGGAGCGTTATCTGCCGACGCTTATCGACAAGCTAGAGCCAATCATAAATGAAGCGGGACTTCGCGACCAAGAAATTAATATTCGGATGACCGGCTGCCCGAACGGGTGCGCTAGACCGGCGCTCGGCGAAATTTCTTTTATCGGAAAAGCATTGGGCAAATACAATATGTATATGGGTGCTGGCCATGCCGGTGACCGACTCAATAAGCTTTACCGTGAAAATATTGATGAAACCGAGATTTTGGACACGCTTCGGCCGATCATAAACCAATACGCCAAAAAACGTGATTCCGGCGAGCATTTTGGAGATTTCGTTATTCGTGCTGGTTATGTGAAAGCTGTCCATGACGGTCAGGAATTCCATAACTAAAAAATTGCTATCGTTAAAACAGTAAAAGACCAAGGCGCTGACCTTGGTCTTTTTGCTGCTTTATTCGTTATCGTATGCGATGAGAACGATATTTGTTTTGCTCGCAATGGTTATTCGCGTAGCAGTTTTTTGTCGAGCACGAAAGTGCCGAAAGGCAGGAAAGCGGCAATGAACGCTGCAGCGGCTTTAAGAATCGACCAGCGATGCACGATCCAAACATGCAGAACCGCTAACATATAAAGAACGAACAAGAGCCCATGCAGACCGCCGACAACGGTTACGGCCTCGGGAATATCCGCCCAATATTTAAGGGGCATTGCGATTAGCAGTAGTACCAGAAAAGAAATTCCTTCGTAAAATCCAACGACGCGCAGTCGGCCCATGGCCGTTTTGAACATGTGATTACCTCCGATTATGATTGAGTCTTTCGCGGCTCTAAACCAGCCCACAGTAGTTCTACGATTTCGGACGCAGCTTGTTCCACTGTTTTTTCGCTATTGATAATTTCTTTGCGATTTTTTACCGTCAGCATCGCAGTGAACAGATGGGCCAGGAGCATCGGATCGTTTGAGGAGATCTCGCCTTCATCGATCGCTTTCTTGAATTCAGAACTGATCAGGACATGAAGCGCGTGCTCGCTTGCTCGAATGCTGGCGATCTGCTCCTCGGATAAGCCAGAGGACGCTTCGCGCATCATCGTCTCGAATTCGACATGCGCGTTTTTCATATGGCGAACGGCGACGTTTAGCAATCTTTCTTTCAGGGTACCATCTACTAGGAGGAAGGCAGCCGTATTATCGTAAGCCATTTTCAATACGAATTGGAGACATTCCGTGAACAGAATGCTCTTGTTATTGAAATAATAATAAACGCTTGCTTTCGTTATCCCGCAAGACTGCGCAACACCTTCCAAGGATACCTTCTCAAATCCCTGGTCCATAAAAAGAAAAGCAGCTGTGCGCAAAATCTGCTGCATCGTCTGGATCGAACCTGTGCCTTTTGGCCGGCCTGGCTTGCGTTTGATTTGCTCTTCGCTCATGGCCATGACCTCCATTCATCAAATTGTAATAATTTTAGATTGATTAATTAACCTTCGGGTATATATAATTAAATCATCGCTTGTTTTCATTTTAAACGATAACAGGGAAAATGTGAAATGGAGGATTTGTCAAATGATCGAAAAATTAGCAGGAGCAATCGCAGGGCCTCGTACGCGTTGGGTTACACTAATCGCATGGATCATACTTGCTGCAGTTTTGAGTGTGTTTCTTCCGGCCGTAGGAGAGAAGGAATCAAGCAATGCTCCCAATTTGGAAGCGGACAGCCCTTCAGTGCTTGCGGACAAGCTTATAAAAGAGAAGTTCCCCAGCTCATCCGGCATACCGGCTTTAATCGTCTGGCATCGCGAAGGCGGGTTATCGGATGATGATTATAGCCTTATTCAAAAAACGACTCAGCATATCACGGAGAACCCTTTGAAAGAGCAGGGCGAGGTTGTGCCGCTTCATGAGTTGCCCTTGCCTGCTTTGAAGGCTTTTGCTTCCGAAGACGGAACGACGCTGGTACAGCCTATTTCTTTCGGAGCAAGCACAGAGACGGAAATTCTCAAAGAAAACATCGAAGAGATCAAAGCCATCATCGGTGATGCCTCCGGCAAGAAACCGTTTGAGGTTGCCGTAGATGATGCGGATGAATTAAGCGTAAGGGTAAGCGGTCCGGTGGGTATCTCGGTTGATGCAACCGATTTGTTCAAAGGTGCGGATGTATCGCTTTTGATCGCAACCGTGCTAATCGTGCTTGTACTTCTGCTGTTCATTTACCGCTCGCCTATTCTAGCTATTATCCCGTTGGTCGGCGTTGGCTTTGCATACGCCGTGACGAGCCCGCTGCTTGGGTGGATGGCAGGGGAGGGCTGGATTACCGTCGATGCGCAGGCGATATCCATTATGACCGTATTATTGTTCGGAGCAGGTACCGATTATTGTCTGTTCTTCATCTCACATTTCCGTCAGGAATTAACGCGCGAGAATGACAAAATGAAAGCTCTTAAACGTTCTTTCAAGGATGCTTCCGGCGCTATTGCGATGAGCGGCTTCACAGTGGTCCTTTCTTTACTGGCTCTGCTTGCGGCGAAATATGGAGCATATGACCGTTTTGCGGTGCCGTTCAGCTTATCCATACTTATAATGGGCATTGCAAGCTTAACACTGGTCCCAGCATTGCTTGCGATTATCGGAAGAGCCTCTTTCTTTCCATTTATCCCGCGTACGGAATTTATGGAACAGGTGCGTGCAGGCAAGAAAGGAAAGCCATACCGCAAACCTAATCCAGAGAAAAAACTGGGCTCCAAAATCGGTAACCTGGTCATCGCGAAGCCATGGACGGTCGTTATTTCTTCCGTCGCTATTCTAGCTATTCTGGCAAGTTTCTCCATCCAAATTAAATTCACCTACGATCTGCTTTCCTCGTTCCCAGAGGATATGCCGTCAAGAGAAGGCTTTGAGGTTATTTCCAAAACCTTCACGCCTGGTGAACTAGCGCCTATCACGGTTGTCGTTCAAACGGATGGCACAGAGGCTGATTTGGCTGGCAAGCTGGCAAGCGTACCGCTTGTCGATCACGTGCAAGAAGCCAAGCCAAGCATAGATGATCCTAACTTGCTATCGTATTCCGTTATTCTGAATACGAATCCCTATTCACAGGAAGCGATGGATACGATACCTTTGTTAAAGGAAGCGGCACAAGCGGAGCTTTCGCAGGCGCAGGTTGCGGATGCCAATGAAAAGGTGTGGATTGGCGGACAAACGGCTACTCAGTATGATTCCAAGGAGCTGACTGACCGCGATAATCTTGTCATTATTCCGCTCGTTATTGGTCTCATTATGATTCTGCTTCTGGCATACCTGAGATCCGTCACGGCGACCCTTTACTTAATAGGTACGGTGTTGCTCTCCTATGCCGCAGCTCTCGGTCTAGGTTGGATCATTCTCCACTACTTTATGGGCGTTGACGCCATTCAAGGCGCAATCCCGTTGTATTCGTTCGTATTCCTGATCGCGCTAGGCGAGGACTATAACATATTTATGATTTCTAGCATTTGGAATAAGCGGAAGACGATGCCGCTGAAACAGGCCATTAAGGAAGGCGTAAGCGAGACTGGCGGTGTCATTACGTCGGCAGGGTTAATTCTTGCTGCCACCTTTGCGGTGCTTGCCTCATTGCCGATTCAGGTGCTTGTCCAATTCGGAATTATTACTGCAATTGGCGTATTAATGGATACATTTATCGTACGTCCATTCCTTGTTCCGGCGATTACGACTTTACTTGGCAAAAAAGCATTCTGGCCAGCGAAGGCAGAGCTCGTTGAAGAAACGACGCAGACGTCGAAGGGCTGACCTGCAAGGAAAGCTGCTATCATTGCAAAAGCGATGACAGCAGCTTTTTTGTTCCCAACCTTGCAACATTTTCCCAAATATTAGCGTATAAGCTTTAAGGCAGTTTAACCATGCTTAATACATATAATCAGTCGGGGGACATCATGTTTATTAAAAAGAGAAGCATCATTGTCGGAATTACCGCAATCATTTTTGCCGTTAGCGTCATTGCTGCACCGCGCTCAGCTTTAGCATGCTCATGTGTTAAATCTGGTTCGGTCCAGGAAACGATGAAGAGGAGCGATACCGTATTCGAAGGGACGGCGATCTCGGTGAAATCGAAAGCTCCGGATTTATTTCGTTCCTCGGGATCCCGCGTAAAAGCAAGCTTCCAAGTTAATGAAGTTTGGAAGGGCCATGTTGCTCCGCAAATTGAAGTGCTAACCGCAGGATCGGAGGATAGCTGCGGATACTCCTTCAAAGAAGGCGAACGTTATCTCGTATACGCCAGAGCTACAGGTTCATCTCTAGAAGCCAATTTATGCAGCGGAACCTTGCTTCATGAAGAGGCAGAGGAGCATATCGCGCTGCTTGGCAGCGGATCGCTCCCGCCACATCCGAGCAGCGAGGCTCAGCAGCAAGACGATGCACCTCCGCGCAGTATAATGATTGCAAGTATTGCAGCGGTATTGGCTGGCACAATCCTATTTGCGCTGGCAAGGTCAAGAAAACGGCTTAAATCAAAAACATAGCGACGATCGTCGTAACGCAAAGTCCGATTAGCACGGGCTTCAAATTGCGGCGAGCGAGCTCAAAGGGATCAACGCCGCAAATGGCCGCTGCAGGTATAAGCGCCCAAGGGATAATCGTTCCGCCGCCTACCCAAATGGCTGCAACTTGACCAAGCGCCGTTAAAGTAGCTATGCCAGAGCCAATCGCATGACCGAAGAGCTGGGCAACGGAGCCTGCCAATGAAATGCCGGAAAAGCCCGAGCCGTCAAGGCCGGTAACAGCTCCTACGACCGTCAGTGTAATGGATCCGACAACTCCATTAACTGGGACGATATGCGCGAGTGCAATCCCTAAATCGTTGACGATTCCTAGCGAGCCCTCAGGCAGCTTTTCACCAAACATCGACAGGAAACCGGAGTCTCCCAAGTAGAAAAACGCCGCGATCGGAATGACGGGGCCGAACACCTTGAAGCCGAATACAAAGCCATCGATTAAATAACTTGTCGTCTTCTCAAATCCTTTTCCTCGATGTGTCAGCATAGTAATAAACAGCATGATGAGGATGGCCGTTCCGCCAATGAGAGCAGTCGCATCTCCTCCCTGCAAATCCAGCATGAACATGGCAATGACATCGATTGCGAATAAAACGGGAATCGCAACCGCAAGCGTTCTTTTCGTGCGGAGCGACAGCGCATTGCGGTCTGCTGTATCGTTCAGGTTCGAATTTGCCGAAGTCGTTGAAGCAGACGCGATAAGTCCGTCTCGCCATTTGCCTGATTTCTGATCCCTTTTCATCATCCAATAGGCTGCGACCGTAGTTACGGCACCCATGACGATGACAAGCGGTATACTTGCTTGCATGACGGCGCTTACGGGAATGCCTGCCGCGCCAGCAGTGAGCTCGGGTGCTCCTTGAATAATATAGTCGCCTGAAAGCGCAATGCCGTGACCGAATAAGTTCATGGCAACGGCTGCGCCGAGTGCGGGAAGTCCGACACGAATGGCTACGGGCAGCAGCACTGCGCCAATGAGAGCAACCGCAGGAGAAGGCCAGAAAAACCAAGATGTCACCATCATAATAATGCCGATCCCCCAGAAAGCTAACGCGGGGGTTCTAAGAAACCGGGTAAATGGCGATATCATGATCTCATTAATACCCGTTCGGATGAGAATTCGGCTCATGGCTACGATTATGGATATAATGAGAATGGTTCCGATCAACTCTTTTATGGCATAAATGAAGCTGTTGAAGATTCCGCTTACGGACCCGCTTGCCGAGGTCGTCGCAAGTATGCCGATACCCAAAATACCTGCAATGCAGATTAGCGTGGTATCCCGTCTCATGAGCATAAATCCAATAATGGCAAGCACGAATCCTAAATATAACCAATGAAGCGCCGTTAATTGAATGTCCATCCTGATCATCTCCTTGTGACATACACGAAACCAGCCTTTGCTGAGCTCGTATAGTACTGTATGCATGATCAAAGATAGGCGTTCGTCTCGGAACCGGGACGTTTATAACAAGGAGGAGTTCGATGATAAAGCGAAGCGTATCGATGCTGATGATCGCGGTAATGCTAATGACCGCTGGCTGTGGTATTATTAACGAAGTGAGTCAAACGGTAAATTTTGCAACGGAAACGACGGATTACTTACAATCGCTAACGGACTTTGGTCAAAATATGAATACCCTTGCAGAGCAGGCGATGACAGATCTGGACGCTAGAACCGATCTGAAAGAGCAGCTAGTCTCGCTGAAGGATCAGGTGATTCAGTACGGAAGCCTGCAAGTGCCGGATTATGCCAAGGATATCCACCAATCGATTGCGGATTATAACGCAACGCTGCAGAATGGAATCGATCAAGCTCTCACTAATATCGAGCAAGGTAGAGCGGTTTTCGATTCAACGGGCATCCCGGATACGATTAACAAAATCAATGAGCTGCTGAATCAGATTAACCAGCTCGCACCGTAACGAATAGGAAGGAAGAATGAAAGTGATAAACGTTAATGTGTTAGAAGCAACGATGACGTATTCGAAGGAAGACGGATATGTAGGCAAGGTTCATTTTGGAGTAGAGGGCCATAAGAACGAATATGAGATAGCCCTTCATAGCAAAAGAGGGAAAGAATGGGGTTATGGCTTGTTCTTCCTGCACGAATCAGGCAAAGAAGAAGAGCTGCTCGCCTTGGAGGATTTGCTCGAAGAGGATGACGAGCTGTTTGATTTCCTAATCGAAACGGCTAAAGAGAAATTAGAGAAACAAGAATAGCAGCTAGTAAGAAGAAACGTCTGATGGCGTCCTTTCAATAGACGCCATCGTTTCGGCGAAACGTATAGAGAAAGTATGAGCTATCTCATATACTTTCCTATACGTCTAAAAAGCTCATGCGGACACATTTCACAATGTGCTTGCATGAGCTTTTTGCATCAATGGCCGCTCGAAGAGGTCAATCCGAGCTTGCGGATAATGAGCTTGCTCTCCTCATTGAGACCGACGAAGGCAACCTGTTTGTTCAAAAGTTCATATTTGTTTTTCACTTTGACGATTGCCGTTACGGCAGATTGGTCCCACACATGTGATTGGCTGAAATCCAATGTGATGTGCGAAGGATCATTCTGATAATCGAAGAGGGAGACGAAACGGCTCGTCGTACCGAAAAACAGCTGGCCAGAAATGTTGTAAGTACGTCTTCCGGATGTATCAGATAATTTCGAAATCCGTATTTTAGCCATTTTTCCAACGAACACGAACGCGCTTAGCACGACTCCCGCAAATACGCCTTTGGAGAGGTCATGGGTAATTAATACAATGATGACTGTCACGATCATGATGGCTGCATCTGCCTTAGGCACCTTATGGATTTGAATGATAGACTTCCAATCAAAGGTGCTGATTGAAACCATAATCATGACGCCTACCAGCGCTGCCATCGGGATTTTGTTTACCATATCGCTAAGCACCATGATGAGGAAAAATAAAAATGCGCCAGCAACGAAAGTAGATAATCTTGTTCTCCCGCCCGATTTGGTATTAATGACAGATTGTCCGATTAAAGCACAGCCAGCCATGCCTCCGAAGAAGCCTGTTGCGATATTTGCTATTCCTTGCCCGCGAACCTCTTTGTTTTTATTGCTGCTTGTATCTGTCATTTCATCGAGAACGGAAGCAGTAAGCAGTGATTCCAATAGACCCACGATTGCTAAGGAGAAGGAGTAAGGCAATATGATCCAAAGCGTATCAAGCGAAAACAGCACATCGGGTATATGGAACATGGGCAATGTGCTTTCAACTAAGCCGCGATCACCTACGGTTTTGAGATCGGCACCAATCGCGACAGCAATTAATGAGACGATGATGATCGCCGCTAACGGCGATGGAATGACCTTGGTGAACTTGGGCAAGACGTAGATGATAACTAGCGTTAAGGCGACTAAAGCATACATGATCCAGCTTGCACCGACAAAATGGACCAGCTGCGTTGTAAATATGAGTATGCCGAGTGCATTAACAAAGCCGAGCATAACGGATTGCGGCACGAATTGGATGAGCTGTCCCAGCTTGAGCACACCCATGAGGTATTGCAATATACCGGCCAAAATCGTCGCAGCGAATAAATATTCGATGCCATGCTCCTTAACGAGTGATACCATGAGAAGTGCCATAGCTCCCGTTGCTGCCGAGATCATGCCCGGTCTGCCGCCAACGATAGAGATCATTACGGCCATACAGAATGAAGCATACAAACCTACCATCGGTCCCACACCGACCATTAACGAAAAAGATATAGATTCAGGGATAAGGGCTAAAGCAACGGTAATTCCGGCAAGCACGTCACCGCGGACATTAGAAAACCATGCGTTTTTCAGTCGTGTAAGCAAAGCAAATAAACCTCCTGTTATTGTGAGCTCGAGAATCTGCGGAACGGCAGCTTTTCTCTTGTTTGACTTTTCACTCTCAGAAAAGTCGGGGCCGATGCACACTGAGCGTAATTATACAACAAATACAAATAATATATGTAAAGCAAGTCTTTGTGTTAAGCGCTTACATCGTATGATATCGATGAAATTCACGCAATTTCTCCATTTTCGATCATTAGTTGAATACAAAAAAACCACCGCATGTGGCCGATGGTTTTCCTTGGATCCGATTTTACATAGGACGCTCAACTTGATTTTTATGCTGTTTGCTCTTCACGTACTTATAAACGATGAAACCGAGGAGGATGGCAGCAAGGCCGTATATGATCCAAATCCCATACTTGTATATATGATCCGATAGATCTTGAACCTGATCGCCTACGAAAGATCCGATGATAAAATAAACAAGCGTCCAAACAAAGGCGGAAGGATAAGCGAACAAAGCAAAACGTTTGTAAGGCATACGGTTCATTCCCATCACATATGGCGTGACATGCCTTAAGAACGGAAGGCAAAGACTTAGACTGATAGCATAGCCGCCATATCGATCGCTTAGCTGCTCGGACTTCGTTACAAATCTGTTTATATTTTTTTTGCTGCTGAACCAGTTCGATAATTTGCTTCCGGCGAATCTTCCGATGCTGTATCCGAATGTCATGGCTGAGCATATGCCTAGACATGTCATGATGAACGCAGGTACGGGCAGCAATACGCCAGATTCCGATAAAGCGCCGCCTGTCATGACAACGGCTTCGTTCGGTATAGGCAATCCGATGAGTCCGAGGCATAAAACAAGAAACAATGCGAAATATCCGACTTCTTCAATGATATTCAACAATATGTCATACATTTAGCAACATCCTAACCTACCAATAATTAGAATTAATATAGAATCACTCCAAATAGGTTATCATATTTGCACCCTGTTTGGATACCATACATACGCTTCTCAAACCGAAAGGGTTCAAATTTAACCATTTCGTAACTAATTGCGTTTATAGAGAAGCTACAATAAAGGATAGGTGTTATATGTATGAAGGGGCGGCTATTCTCATGTTTGATTTCCAACAAAAGGTAGAGGCATTGCGGCGATACGAATCGCTTTGTTATACATTATGCCTTACATTGCTCATAGAAGAACAAGCAGCGTGCAAAGCTGCCGAAAAAACATTGTGCAAGCTGTTTGAAGATCAAGATTTTTGGCAAAAGCCGGAAAACGAACGATCCAGTCATTTACTGCGGATATGCACCAGGGAATGCATTCAATGGAAGGGACAGCTATTATCGAAATCATCTTAATCATAATAAAAACGTTGATATTTCAAGCTTGCAGCGATCATAATAGAAAAGATCCTTTTGCCACGGATTGTTATTCTAGATTATTATCTCAGAAAGGATGAACAATGAACGCTTCGCAAACTCGCAAAAAAGTAACCGTTGCCTTATTCGTAGCTACATTTCTCGCAGCAATCGAAGGTACGATCGTAAGTACGGCTATGCCCAGCATTACGGGAGAACTGCAAGGAATCCGGCAATATAGCTGGATTATCTCCATTTACTTACTCGCAACCGTCATTACGACGCCTGTGTACGGCAAGCTATCCGATTTGTATGGGCGCAAGAACATGTTTGTGATCGGCGCCTTGATTTTTCTTGCGGGCTCCATGCTCTCCGGCGTAGCGCAAACGATGAATCAGCTGATCTGGTTCAGGGCTCTGCAGGGCTTAGGCGCAGGTGCGCTTACCACGATACCTTATACCATTATCGCGGACATGTATTCCTTCGAGCAGCGAGCCAAGGTACAGGGCTGGATGTCGAGCATTTGGGGCATTGCAGGTATCTCCGGTCCGTTGTTCGGCGGATTACTGGTTGATTACATATCTTGGAGAGCCATTTTCTACATGAACCTTCCATTTGGCATAGTGGCGATTTATTTGCTGGCGAGCTCCTTGAATGAAACGCTGGAGAAGCGAAAAAGACATATTGATTATCCTGGCATTATAACCTTTACTATCGCGATGTTCAGCCTGTTGTATGCGATGACTCTTATCCGTAATGAAGATGGAAGCGGTACCGGCAGCACATGGCTTATCGGAGCGCTATTTGTTTTTTCCGTCTTATTTTTCGTGATTTTTGCCCGTATAGAAATGAAGTCCCCTGAACCGATTATTCCATTCCAGCTTTTTCGGAATCGAATGATAAGTATGGCTAATTTGGACAGCTTCTTGCTATGTGTCATTAACGTTGTCGTTATCTTTTATTTGCCCTTATGGATACAGGGGGTTTATGGGAAACCTGCCACGTATTCCGGACTTGCGATGATTCCGCTTTCGGTTGCATGGCCGCTTGGCTCGATTCTGGCAGGAAACTGGATTTCTAAAAAAGGCTTGCGCTTCATCGCGGTTGCCGGATCATGCTTCCTGCTCGCGAGCAGCATCGGTTTTTCTTTCATGAATGCGTCTACCCCGATTGCCTTATTTATTGTCTATACATTTCTGGCTGGTTTGTCATTCGGTTTATCGCTCACCTCTCTAACCGTAGCTGTATCCTCTTCAGTAGGCTGGGAGCTGCGCGGTTCTGCTGTGGCAAGCAACAATTTCATCCGAACGCTTGGCCAAACCATCGGCATTACCGTATTTGGCTTGCTGCTTCATACAGGCAGCGCCGAACAGATTGAAGCGTCCGTGTTAGCTGGGAGCTTGCATACGATTTTTGTTTGGGTAGCGGTATTGTCCGTATTCGTTGTGCTGGTTTCTATGAGTATGCCGGTGCTTAAGCAGGCTGACCAGCAGCAAAGAAATGCTTCATAAGAAAGGTCGAATAAGACATGCATGCGAATGAGCTGAATGTAGACCAACATTTTCTTGCCGAAAGAAAAATCAAATCGGTCATTGTGCTTCAAGGGACGAGGAGCGTATTGGAATGGCATGCAAGCGGCAAGGACACGATCGGACCGTTGTATTCCTGCACGAAGAGCATCCTGTCCCTGCTTATCGGAATAGCTATTGATCAAGGATTGCTGAAAAACGTGGATCTACCGATTACCGACTTTTTAGACCATCCAGCAGAAATCAAAGAAGCCCTCAGCCGTATAACGATCAAGCACCTGCTGACGATGACGCCGGGTTTTGACTGGCCTGATTTCGATAAGCCTTACAAAGCCTTTAGAGCTTCGGAGGACCCGATAAAGTACGTGTTTAAGCAGCCCTTAATTTCTGATCCGGGAACGGCGTTTGCTTATAACTCCGGGGGCTCTCACTTGTTATCCGCTATTCACACGAAAGCGGCAGGAATGTCGGCGCTTTCATTTGCCAAGGAGCATTTATTCGAGCCGCTCGGCTTTCAAGGTGCCCGTTGGATGGAACGAGGGGGAGTGAATGAGGGCGGCACAGGTCTTTACTTATACGGCAGAGACTTAGCCAACATAGGCAGTATGCTTGTTCAGAATGGATGTTATGGCGCAAAACCTTTTGTTTCTTGATTGGATTTCCGAATCGACACGGCTTCATCATCGCGGGTTACTGCATTACGAGCCACCGATTTATGGAGGTTACGGTTACCACTGGTGGCATTCGCCCGAGGAACGTAACTCGCAGTGCGATTGTTATTTCGCTTTCGGGCATGGCGGCCAATATTTGCTTATAGTGCCTGAGCATAAGCTTACCGTCGTTGTCCGGAAGCAGATTACAAAGCGAAATGATGCGGAGTGGTCCAGAAAACTCATTTTCGAACAAATTATTCCCGTATGGTCAGGAAAAAAGATAAACCGCGAGCAATCGGAGTTATTGAAGTATTAGCAACAGTGAGCGTTAGTGGATTTAAGGGATAGGATGCCAATCGAGCGGAGCCATTCGCTTGGTTGGTTTTTTTATTATCGATGTCAACATCATGTCGGATGTGATCCTTTGCAAGTTATTCCGCATATAAATATTTCGTAAGAAGTCTTGCTTAACCTACATTTCTGTTTTATCATGTTATATAACCTAACAAATCGAAAGCTAGAAGGTCAATTTCCTTCCTTTATGGTGACATGCAGATTTTTAAAATTTATTGTCAGAAAATTCAGACAATGAATCTTGATATTTGAATCGAAGAATAAGCCTGCATTACCTTAGGCCTGAATAAGCTAATGAGTAGCAGTTATACGCGCTTTAGGGGGATCGAACATGACAACCATACTTATTCAGAATGCCGTCGTAATGACCATGAATGAACAAAACGATATTTTAACGGGTGATGTATTAATAGTAGGCAATCGGATAACCGAGATCGGCGTTGGGTTGGACGGCGATCAAGCAGATCGTATCATCAATGCGGAAGGCAAAGTATTGCTCCCGGGGTTCGTGCAAACGCATATCCATCTATGCCAGACGCTCTTTCGAGGGAGAGCGGACGACTTATCGCTAATTGATTGGCTAAAGGAGAAAATATGGCCGCTTGAAGCTGCGCATAGCGAAGATTCCGTCTATTACTCCGCTATGCTAGGAATTGGGGAGCTAATCCGCAGCGGAACAACGACCATCCTCGATATGGAAACCGTTCATTATACGGAATCGGCATTTCAAGCCATTAAGGAAAGCGGAATTCGAGCGCTCTCGGGCAAGGTCATGATGGATCACGGGACAGAGGTTCCGCTTGCCCTGCAAGAGAAGACGGAGAAATCGCTGCAAGACAGCGTCGATTTGCTGGAGAAATGGCATGGGGCGGAAAATGGCAGAATTCAATATGCCTTTTGCCCGCGTTTCGTCGTATCCTGCACGGAAGAGCTGCTCATTGGCGTGCGTGATCTCTCTGCGGCTTACGGCGTAATGGTTCATACCCATGCATCGGAGAATGTCGGTGAAATCGCGATGGTTGAGGCGGAAAGGGGGATGCGAAACGTCGTTTATCTGGACCACATCGGTCTGGCTAAGCCTAACTTAATCTTGGCGCACAGTATATGGCTGGATGACGAAGAAAAAGCAATCATCCGTGACCGGGGGGTGAAGGTCACCCATTGTCCGGGATCGAATATGAAGCTGGCATCCGGAGTTGCCGAAATTCCGTTGCTGCTGGAGCAAGGAATCGATGTTGGAATTGGAGCTGACGGTGCCCCGTGCAACAATAATTTGGATATGTTCCAGGAAATGCGGTTAACGGCTTATATGCAGAAGGTAAAGCATGGACCAACCGTCATGAACGCGAGAACGGTGCTTCGAATGGCGACGATGGGCGGAGCCAAAGTGCTTGGGTTGGACAAAAGCATCGGAAGCATAGAAGTAGGGAAGCTTGCGGATCTGCAGCTGCTGGACCTGGAGGACTTTCACGTATATCCGTCTTTTGACGCGGATTGGTATTCAAGAGTCGTATACGCCGCGACGAGAGGGGACGTGGATACGGTATTGATCGATGGACGTATCGTAATGGAGAATAAGCTCGTAAGGTCGGTAGACAAAAAGATCATATTGAAGGAAGCAGATCAAGCGCTCCGAAGGCTGATTCAACGTTTGTAAGCTGCAGAACGCATCCGTTGCTGTGCTGCGAGAATAAAAATTCGCTCCATAAGGGGGATGGGTTATGGATATGCACGAAATATTGGAAGCTCTGCATCCGCAAGATGAGAGTCAATGCGTGCTGGCTACGATCCTCTGCGTAGAGGGTCATTCTTATCGGAAGGCAGGCGCTTCGATGCTGTTCATGCCGAATGGCGAGCAGATCGGAGCGGTTAGCCCCGGCTGTTTGGAGCATGATTTGCAGGAAAGCGCGGAAGTAGTGCGTAGTTCAGGCCAATTTTCCCTTATCAGCTACAATATGAATGCTGAAGAGGATGCGGTTTGGGGAGATGCTGTGGGCTGCGGCGGCGAGATTCGATTACTGCTCGAGCCGGTTCATGGGAAGCTGCTGAAGCTGTTGCTGGCAGCAAGAACAAAGATGGAAGCGGGTATTTCGGTAAGGCTGGTGCGAAGCTGGGATGAGGCTGGGATCGATTACGTGCTGCATGATCTCGCGAATGACATGATGGATTCCATTTTCTGGGAGGATATAGGCGAGCGCGCTCATTTGTCCGTTGACATAACGCCTAGGCAAAGGCTTGTCTTATTCGGTGTTGGTAAGGATTCGGAAGCCATTTACGCTCTGGTCAAGCGAATCGGGTTCCAGGTCATCATAGCCGATTGGAGGCCGGCGTTATGCACGCAGGAACGGTTTCCTGAAGCAACATTTGTTACGGGCTCGCCTGAGCAAATTGCTGAACAGCTGCCATTCCGATCAAGTGATTATTTGATCGTCTGCAGCCATAATTTGCATCGGGATAAAGACATGATCCGCGTAGCGCTTCCACTGCAGCTTGTTTATATCGGGATTCTAGGCTCGAAAAAGAGAATTCGAATGTTGTTTGAGACTTTTTTAATACCATCGAATGTGAGAGCTCCAATCGGTCTGGCCATAGGGGCGGATGGGCCCTATGAGATTGCGGTGAGCGTAGCCGCGGAGCTTATCGCCATACGTGCAGGCCGCAAGGAGAGCCTGCGGAAGGAGCGGAGGCAGGATGAATATTACAGCCCTCTATTTGGCGGCAGGACAGAGCAGGCGCATGGGCACCAGAAAACAAACGCTCGAGCTCGCGAAGAACAAACCGCTCGCAAGCATGGGACTGCGTGCCCTATTAACCAGTCCAATTGACGTTATCACTGTAGTAGTGGGACCGGATGATCCAGGCGAGTGGATAGCAGCAGCAAGTAGGCTGGCAAAGGCAGCTGGCCAAGCGGCGAATAAGACGGTGTCAGTGGTGACATGCGCGGAAGCAGAACGCGGCATGTCATTTTCCATACGCGCCGGTCTTCTGCATATGCTGGGTCAAAACCCTTCGCTTGATGGCGTTCTAGTTGCATTAGCAGATCAGCCCTTCGTTACATCGGATATGTTCGCGGAGCTAGTCCATTATTGGATAGCGCGGCCTGTTTTGGATTTTGTGGCGACAGCCAGCCAGGACTGCTCAGAGCAATCAATCGTTTTAACCCCTCCTGCGTTATTATCAAAGACTATGTTCCCTGCAATGCTAGCGTTAGACGGAGATACCGGAGCGCGTAAATTGTTCCATTCCCCTACTTTCAAAGGATTTGGCTTAGCTGCCGCAGATGCGCAGGCGTTGTTTGACGTGGATACGCCTACTGATTTTGATCTGGCCAAAAAGCGATTTTTGGGCATGTAATAGGGTGCTACAAATTTTTCGTGTGAATATATATAACATAAATGACAGTTGAATTGTGCATATAGCACAAAATCCACCTTGGACGGATATCTTTGAAATATTAATGTTATATATATTGACATATAGATTACATGGTCATATATTGGGATTACGTTATCGGTTAATCCAAGACGGGCGAAGCGGCAAGAGGCTGCGAGCGAAGGCTTGCTAGACGGATACCGCGTTGGAGGAAGGGAGCGTTTCTGCAAGTTTTGTATGCTGACAGTTCTTACAAAACAGAGAGTCGGGGTGGAATGGGATGAAGCATCGTAAAAAAGCATTTACCGCAAGCGCAGCCTTTTTATTAGCTCTCGTATTCGTAATTAGCGGCTGTTCCGGTAGTAAAACGAACAATGCAAGCGACAATTCTTCAAACACGCCAGCTGAGACTGCTGCCGGAAATGCAGCCACGGAGGCGCCGGCAAAGCTGCCACGCGTTGCATTTGTTTACATCGGTCCGCCAGGCGATGGAGGATGGACCTTCGAGCACGACAAGGGCAGGCTGTTCATGGAAGAAAAGCTGGGCATCAAGGCGGATACGGTAGAAAACGTGCCCGAGAGCGCAGATGCTGAACGCATCATTACGGAGCTAGCCCAGAATCACGACGTCATATTCACGACTAGCTTCGGGTACATGGATTACACCCTCAATGTTGCCAAAAAATTTCCTGATGTGAAATTCCTTCATACGGCAGGTTACAAAACGAACGATAACATGGGTACTTTCTTCGGTAAAAATTACGATGCTAGTTACTTAAGCGGAATTGCAGCCGGCAAAATGACAAAGAAAAATGTCATCGGCTATGTAGGAGCTTTCCCGATACCGGAAGTGATTTATAACATAAATGCATTTATGCTGGGTGTCCAAAGCGTAAATCCAGAAGCAAAGGTTAGCGTAGTATGGACGAATACTTGGTATGATCCGACGACCGAAAGGCAGGCTGCAGTGAGTCTGCTAGACAAAGGGGCAGACGTGCTTCTCGCGTACCAGGATTCGCCGGCAACGCTTCAAGCCGCTGCTGAGCGCGGCGCAATGGCCGGAGGCAATGATTCGGACATGACAAGGTTCGCCCCGGAAGCGTACTTAACGAATCCGATCTGGAACTGGGGTCCTTATTATACGAAAACCGTTCAGTCGGTTATTGACGGGACATGGAAAAGCGAGCAATATTCGGGTTCATTAGCCGATGGCATGGTAGATATCGCGCCGCTTGGCCCAAGCGTGCCTGAGGATGTCAAGACGCTCGTAGACGATACGAAAACAAAGCTAATAAACGGTGAAATCAACGTGTTTGCAGGACCGATCAAGGATGCGGCTGGCGCAGTGAAGGTGGAAGCAGGCAAAACCCTAACGCTGGAAGAGATTCTAGTCATGGACTGGTTCGTTAGCGGAGTGGAAGGAACAATCCCGAAATAATTGCTGCTCGCCCATAGGATGATTTCGACAAATCCCTTAATTAAGGGATTTGTTGATTTATCCGTGGATAACGCCATTGTAGATGCTTGGGAGTGGAGGGATGGCATGCATGATAAATATTCGGTAGAGATGCGTCAAATCGTTAAACAATTCGGATCTGTCATAGCCAACGATCAAGTTGATTTCCGCGCAAAAGCCGGTCAAATCCATGCGCTTCTTGGCGAGAACGGCGCAGGGAAAAGCACGATGATGTGCATGCTTTCCGGCGTGTACAAACCTACAAGCGGCGATATTCTTTTACATGGTGAAATCACGAAAATCAAATCGCCAAAGGATGCTATGAGGCATGGAGTCGGAATGGTTTTCCAAAGCTTCAGGCTCGTTCAGACGCTGACTGCCGCCGAGAATATCGTGCTTGGCGAGAAATCATCGTTCTGGCGAGGCGGCAGATGGCTGAAAAATAAACAGGATGAAATCGAAGCTATCGCTCAACAGTTTGGATTAACCTTTCCCGTGAATCGGCCGATCTGGCAGCTATCCGTTGGGGAGCAGCAGCGCGTGGAGATTGTAAAGACGCTGTATCGCGGAGCGAGCCTCATCATTCTAGACGAACCAACCTCCGTGCTTACTCCAGGCGAGGCTGAGCAGCTGTTCATGACGCTGCAGCGCATGAAGTCTGAGGGGAAAACGGTAATTTTGACCACGCATAAGCTCAAGGAGGTAATGGCCGTTTCGGATCATATCTCGGTCATGCGGAAAGGAAAGCTTATTCATAGCATGGAAAGATCGGCAACGAATGAGCGTGAGCTGGCAAAGCTGATGGTCGGAAAAGAGCTTGGAGAAAGCATGCCGCTTCTTCCAAGGCCATTAGGCAAACGATTGCTCGACGTGAGAGAGGTTGACGTCTACGCGGAGCAAGGAAGGAAATCGCTTGACCGTCTCTCTTTTCATGTCAACGAAGGCGAGATCGTTGGGGTTGCGGGGGTGGCAGGCAACGGACAAAAGGAGCTTGCCGAAATGCTTACGGGGCTGAAGACATGGAAGAACGGAGCCATTGCTTTTAACGGAAAAGCATTAACAAACGGCTCGGTTCGGTCGGCGATCGAGGCGGGAATTGCCCATGTCCCTGAAAATCGCATGAGAAGCGGCCTTGCCGGCACTTTGGGCATTGTTGATAATTTGCTGTTCAAATCTTACCGCAATGCTGAGCGCTCGCGATTCGGCATGCTGAGAATAAGCAAAAACCGGGCTTGGTCAGCTAGCTTGGTGCAGCAATTCGAAGTCAAGACGCCGAATCTGGATACGCCGGTTCAGCAATTATCCGGCGGCAATCAGCAGAAGCTCCTATTTGCCAGAGAGATTCATCAACGGCCTCTGTTAATGGTGGCCGTCCATCCGACGCAGGGCCTCGATGTTGGCGCAACGGAAGGCGTTCATCAGCTGCTAAGTGAAATGCGGGAAAATGGCAAAAGCGTATTGCTCATTTCGGAGGATCTCGATGAGGTGATCAAGCTATCCGATCGAATTCTTGTCATCTTTGACGGGCGAATGGTTGGCGAGCTTGCGAGAGAACAAGCTGATCGAGAGCAAATAGGAATGTATATGGCAGGTCTCCAGAACGCGGAGGAGGCAGCCGGATGAATGAAAACAAGCCAGCGATTCATTCGGAGGGAGCGGTATTAGCCCAATCCGCGCTTAAGCAAGGCAAATGGAAATGGCGTTCCTACCGTATCGAAATAGACAGCGCCAAGAAAGAGAACTCGTGGTGGCTTCCGTTCGTTTCCGTATTTCTCGCCCTTTTGGTTTGCGGGATATTCATCGCGGCAAACGGCATGAATCCGTTCCCGGTATACAAGAAGATGTTTATGGGCGCTTTCGGTACGTCATATGGCTTGACAGAAACGCTCGTGAAAACCATCCCGCTGCTGCTTTGCGGGCTAGGCGTAGCGATAGCATATCGTATATCGGTATGGAATATCGGTGCGGAAGGACAATTCGCTGCAGGGGCGATGGCTGCGACCGCGGTTACGATTTATTTGCCGGATATGCCGAGCCTGCTCGTTATTCCTACCATGATTGTGTTCAGTATCGCAGCTGGCGGCATATGGGGCCTCCTGACAGCTATCCCAAGAACCTATTTTCAAGTAAATGAGCTGGTCACCTCGTTAATGCTGAACTACGTTGCGCTTCTGGCGATGGATTATTTCGTGTTTGGCCCGTGGAAGGATCCGGACGGCATGAATTTCCCGGGTACCAAGGTGTTCACGGCGGCGCAGTCGCTTCCCGTATTCCAAGATACGCGGCTGCATCTCGGGCTGCTGTTCGGCGTCATTGCGATTGCATTATACGGTTTTTTTATGAAATACACGCGTTCGGGCTATGAGCTTCGCCTAATTGGAGCGAATCCCGAAGCAGCCAGGAATGCCGGCATTCGTATCAGCAGGCATATCCTTCTGGTCATGCTGATAAGCGGCGGCTTGGCGGGACTTGCAGGCATGGCAGAGGTATCCGGAGTGACACACCGGCTTATGTATGGCATTTCGCCAGGATACGGCTATACGGCTATTATCGTTGCGTGGCTTGCGAAATTACATCCGATCGGTCTAGTGGTTTCGTCTTTTTTGTTTGGAGGGCTTATCGTAGGCGGGTTCAGCGTTCAGACGATCGGATTGCCATCCTCTATCTCTGAAATGCTGCAAGGAGCTATTTTGTTTTTCCTCATTGCAGGCGGCACGCTGAGCAAATTTCGGGTTCGTAAAACGGGATGAAAAGGAGCCTCTGAGCGATGGAAATCGTCTATCAAATGCTGCTTGCAGCTATTTCCTCTGGTACGCCGTTGTTGTTTGCTACGCTTGGCGGCATTCTCATCGAACGGTCCGGCATCATCCAGCTTGGCGCTGAAGGCTTGATGCTTATGGGCGCCGTGACAGCATGCCTTACTTTTATTCATACGGGGAGTTTAACGGTTACTTTACTGGCCGTGTGCGGAATAAGCATAGTATTAGGCATGATTCACGCCTTTCTGAGCGTATCGCTTCGGGCTAACCAAATCGTATGCGGCTTGGCGATGACCTTATTCGGGGCGGGTCTTAGCGCTTATCTCGGGAAGCCCGTAAGCGGACTGCCCGTTCCGAGAGCCGTTCCTAAGCTGGATATGCCTTGGCTTGAAACGGTTCCTTTCATTGGCCGAGTATTTGCCCATCTTGATTATTTGACTTGGTTTAGCTTTATCCTTGTCATCGCGCTGCATCTGTTCATCCACAAAACGTCTTGGGGCTTGCATCTGCGGGCAATGGGCGACAATCCGGCCACGGCGGACGTAATGGGCATTCCGGTGCATGCATTAAGGTACGGTTATATTATCGCGGGCTCCATATTAATCGGGATCGCAGGCGCGGATTTATTGCTTATGTACTCGCCGACCTGGACCGAAGGCATGACGTCGGGGAGAGGCTGGATTGCGGTTGCGCTGATCATCTTCGCGAGATGGAATCCGGTTCGCGCACTCTTCTGCGCTTATTTTTTCGGAGCCTTAGACATGCTCGGTTTCCGCATTCAGCTGATCGGAAGCGAGATACCGTCCTATTTCTTGAAAATGATTCCGTATATCGTCACTATACTCGTCCTGATGTTCCTCGGATGGCGGAATCGCAACAAACCTTCCGGATCGCCTCAAGCGCTTGGCGTACCTTATATCCGGGAGCAAAGGTTCTAAACAAGGCAAGGAGGAGCACGATGGGAATGAATGTACAGGGGACCATGGCGTCTCCTCAAGTATGGCATCCGCAAACGGCAGCAGAGGCTTGGCATTTGAAACGAAGCTACGGGACGGACAGCGTGTATGTATCCGGAGGTACTTTGCTGCGGACGCAATGGGAATCAGGCGTCGCTGCGATGCCGAAGCATTTGATCGATCTAAATGCGATCCGAGGTTTGGGTGAAATAAGGATCGGTGAAACGGGCCTTGTTATCGGAGGTCAAGCCAGCTTGGAAGCATGCCGCAATCATCCTATCATCCAGCGCCATTTCCCGATGGTTACTGAGGCTTTGCGGCTAACGGCGGCACCTTCGATCCGGCGGTTGGGAACGATTGGGGGCAATATTGCCTCCAATATCGGAGATTCACTGCCTGCGCTACTTGGTTACAATGCTCATGTGGTTTGGTATAACGGCATGGAGGAGCAGCAAATCACCTTGTCGGAATGGCTCAAAATCGCCGGCATGATTCATGCGGAGCGGCTGCTTCTCCGGATTCAGCTGCCTTTCCAATTGGATGAAACGCTTGAAGGCCATAAGGATGAACATTTGCGTTCGGTTATGTCGAAAACAAAGCGTTTTAGCGCTTACCATAAAATCGGGCGTCGCGAAGCTTTTACGCCGTCGGTTGTAACGGCTTCCGTATTCGGATCCTTGTCGGAGAAGATGGAAGTAAACGAAATCCGAATTGCGCTCGGAGGCGGCCAGATGATCGCGCATAGGCTTGAAGAGCTCGAACGGGAGCTGCAAGGGAAGGTAATCGATGTTCAGCTATTAGGTCATGTATACAATCGCATTATTCAGCTTTACAAACCGCGTGAGGATATGTTCGCCTCTGCTTCTTATCGCAAAACTACGGCTGCCAATTTAATTGCATCTGAACTGTGGAAAGCTGCGCATCAATAGATAGGACGAGAGGAGGGACCGCATATGCTTTTAAACCGTGAAAACAGCGGGGCGCGTTGGCGGATTCGGCCAGACGGAGCAGGAAAGGTGACGGGCGGCTTAGTCTATCTCACGGATATGACCGCGCAGCCGATGCTTTACGGGCTCGTGCTTCGCAGTGAGCATCCGCATGCCCGCGTCATTTCGATCCAAACGGAGAGAGCAAAGCAGCATATAGGCGTTCATGCGGTGCTCACGCACCGGGACATCCCCGGGTTGAATGCCTTCGGGATTGCCCATCCGGACCAGCCTGTCCTATGCGCGGATACGGTACGTTATGTCGGTGACGCGCTTGTTGCGGTGGCGGCCGAGTCGATGGCGCTTGCGCAGGAGGCGCTTGAGCTCGTTGAAATTGAATATGAGATTCTTGATATGCTGGAGGATCCCGAGGAAGCGCTGCTGGCGGATGCGCCGCGGCTTCACAAAGGCGGCAATGCCATGCACCGCACTGCTTTCGCGAGAGGCGATGTCGATGAAGCGTTTAAGCAATGCGCCATTGTTGTGGAAGAGACCTATTATACGCCACGCCAAATGCATACCTACATGGAAACGGAAGGAGGCTTATTCGTTCCTGGCGAGGATGGGCGCCTGACCGTTTATTCGCCAACGCAGCACGGCTTTATGGACCGCATGCAGCTTGCTCGTATTCTCGCGGTATCGCTGGAACGAATACGGATTGTTTCAAGCCCGATAGGCGGTTCCTTCGGCGGCAAGGATGAGTTGAACGTCCAGCCATACGGCGCATTGCTGGCCATCCATACAGGCAGGGCCATTAAGATGCACAATTCCCGGCAAGAATCGGTTCGGGCGGGATTAAAGCGGCACCCCATGAGAATTGCAATGAAAACAGGAGTAGATGCAGCGGGCAGATTGCTCGCGCACCAAGTCGGTATTTTATCGGATACGGGTCCTTACTCTACGCTAGGGGCCGAGGTGCTTAATTTCGCGACCGAGCATGTGATTGGTCCTTATAAATATGAGCATCTGGATGTGAAGGGTGTATCGGTTTTCACGAATAACGGAATGTCGGGCGAATTTCGCGGCTTTGGCGGCAATCAAGCGATATTTGCACTCGAAGGGCAAATGGATCGCTTGGCAGAACGGCTCGGTATGTCGCCTTGGGAATTCCGAAAGCTGAACATGCGGCAAAAAGAAGATTTGGGACCCTTCGATCAACCGATTGCGATGACCGAAGGCGCCGAACGGGTGTGGACAGCCATAGAGAAGAGCCAGCTATGGCAGGAAAAGGCTCATTTGGAGCAGAACGCGAATGGAGCCAGCTCGGAGCAATGGATCAAAGTAGGCATAGGCGCCGCCTTTACGATGCATGGAGCAGGACTTGGAGTAGGCATTCCAGATCCTGCGGGAGGCCGGCTGCAGCTAGCGACTGATGGGAAAATCGAAGCGGTGTTCGGTTATGAGGAATTCGGCCAAGGGCTGCTTGCCTCGCTCGAACAGATGCTGATCGAGCAATTCGGTTTCGGCGCAGCGGATATCAGGATGATTATCGGTGATACGGATATCGTGCCCGATAGCGGGTCGACGACGGCCTCGCGTGCGACCGCCATGATGTGGAAATCGCTGCAACGGCTAAAAAAGCCGTTCACGGAGCAGCTGTTGGAGGAAGCGGGAGCAATTATAGAGTGCCCGGCAATGGAGCTGCAGCTTAGAGAAGGCGGAATAAGCAAGCAAACGAATGATCAAGTGCTGATATCTTATGCGGACCTCGCCTGTAAGGCTAGGCGTCCAATACGCAGCGAAACTTCCTTCGCATTTCCGACCTCTCCTACGGAACGGGTTGGAGCGCATTTCATGTACACCTATTCGGCTGTGGCGGTGAAGATACAGCTAAATACGTTAACCGGCCGGGTCAAGGTGCTTCAGCAGTACCATGCGGTTGCGGCGGGGCCGGTCATTAATCCGCAAGGCTACCTGGGCCAAATAGAAGGAGGCAGCAGCATGGCGCTCGGCTTTACGCTGCTGGAGGATGCCGTCATGGACAAAGGACATTATATGACGCGCAATTTAGATACGTATCTGGTTCCGACGATTGCAGACCAGCTTGGCCTGGTGGAGGTTGAGCCGATCGAGCATCTGCCGGAGCAGGATGAATACGGCCCAAGGGGCATTGGTGAAGTGGGCTCGGTAACGCTGGCACCTGCCATTGCGGCAGCCGTTCGGCAAGCGAGTGGCAAATGGGTGACAAAGCTGCCGATCGAGCCTGGATTTTTGCAGGAAACGCCATTTTTTCTAACGGGGGTGAGCGGCAATGACCGATCATAGCAAGCAAGCAGAGTCGCCGTTTGCGCTCCAATGCGTCATTAACGGGGAAGAGCAAACGATAGAAACGACCGCTTCCGCCAGATTGCTAACCCTTATCAGAGACGAGCTCGAATTAACGGGAACAAAGCGTTCCTGCGATATTGGGCGCTGCGGTGCCTGCATGGTATTAATGGAGGGAAGAGCTATTAACTCCTGCTTGGCGATGGCTTATCAGTGCGCAGGCAAAAGCATTACGACAATTGAAGGCATTAGCAAAGATGGGATTGATCCCATTCAGCAGGCGTTTCTGGAAGAAGGCGGGTTCCAATGCGGGTATTGCACGCCAGGGATGATCGTTTCGGTTAAAGGCTTGTTAGAAAGCAACCCGAGTCCCTCTGAGGATGAAATTGCAGAAGCGTTGTCCGGAAACATATGCCGGTGCACGGGATATGGCGGCATTCGGCGCGCGGTTTCAAGAGCCATTGAAGGGAGGATGCTGGCAAAATGAAAAGCAAACGTTCGCACATCGAATATTTAATAGAAAGCATTGCGGTCTCCAAGCAAGCAAGGGAAGCTGGAAATACCCCTTTTGGCGCCATTCTCGTAGACGCGGCTGGCGATATCGTATTGTCTCAGGGCAATGTGGAATTGACAGAATCGAATTGTACGGGACATGCGGAACGAACGTTGATGGAGCAGGCGTCCAAACGGTATAGCCGGGAAGAGCTTTGGCACTTTACTCTTTACACGTCGGCTGAGCCTTGCGCGATGTGTGCTGGCGCCATTTACTGGGGCAATGTGGGCACGGTCGTATATGGCATTTCCGAAAAGCGGCTTGCCGAGCTGACGGGAGATGACGATCAAAACCCGACGCTGGATTTGCCCTGCCGCATCGTGTTTGCACAGGGTAGGAAGCCGATCCAAGTAATCGGTCCCGTTCCAGAGGTAGAGGATGCGGCGGTTGCCGTACATGAGGGGTACTGGACATGAACATAACGATGGTGGAGCTTAATGCCAGCAGCCGTGAGCAGTTTATCGAGAAGTTGGGTGCTATATTCGAGCATTCGCCCTGGATTGCAGCATCGGCTTACGGTGCAAAACCTTTCGCAACAATAGAAGCGCTGCATGCCGCCATGATTAATGTCGTCCGTGAATCAAGAGTGGAGACAATCATCGATTTGTTCCGCGCGCATCCCGATCTTGGTACGAGGCTGGCGGTGGCGGAATACTCGGCAAAAGAACAGCTAGGCGCCGGACTTAACCAGCTCACACCCGAGGAATACGAGCAGTTCTCCGGTTTAAACCGAACCTACGTGAAAACCTTTGGTTTTCCGTTCATCCTGGCTGTGAAAGGCAAGAACAAGGAACAGATTCTAGCGGCGATGGAATCGCGGATTTGGCATACAAGCAGCGAAGAAATGGAGCAAGCGTTGCTTGAAATTGAAAAGATATCCGGATTTCGGTTAAGGGATCTCATCATAGAGTAGAGAAAGGACGGATGACTATGCTAAAATTACGCAGCGGACGCACGCTTTATTATGGAAAAGGAGATGTGCTGAGCTACCGAACATACGCCGCTCCGCTCACTGTGCGTCCGATAGAAGCTTCGCCTTATAAAGGCGATAGCAACGTTATATTCGCTCATAACATTACGTTCTCGGTCAGCAGCGAGGCACTGCTAACCTCCTTTACGGTAGGCGACAACGCACAGGTCGTTGCCACGGACTCGATGAAAAATTTTATTTTGCGACAAACGGCCCAGTATGGAGGCAGCACCACGGAAGGGCTGCTTGCCTTCATCAGCGAACGTTTCCTGGAGCGCTATCCGCATATTGATGCGATTGAGATTCAAGCAGACCGTCTTCCGTTCAGCGCGGTCACCGTTGCCGAAGATGGCGGCTGGAGGGATAGCCGGCTTGTTTTTCGCCGATCCCATAACGAGCATGCCAGCGCGTCATTGAAATGGATCCGCGACGGAGAGGCCGGCATTCTTGCCGAGCATGAAAGCGCATTGTCGCATATCCAACTGATTAAGGTAAGCGGGAGCTCCTTTTACGGGTTTGTCCGCGACGAATATACGACTTTACCGGAGAGCTTTGACCGTCCGCTATTTATTTTCCTTAATATTTTTTGGACCTACGAAGACGCGGGAGACGCATTCGATAGCACGCGCGGAAATTATGTTCCTTCCGAACAAATCCATGATCTTGCCCATACGCAGTTTCACGCCGAGCAGTCACCTTCGATTCAACATTTAATCTATCGGATCGGTATGAGCATACTCGTTCAATTTCCTCAGCTTGCAGAGGTTCGGTTCGAGTCCAACAACCGGACATGGGAGACGGTTGTTGAGCCCGAGCAAGCAGCTGGCGCAGGCGTATACACGGAGCCGCGCCCGCCTTACGGCTTCCAAGGATTCACCTTGTCGCGAGCCGATCTGGAGGATGGAGGGGATAAGGCGTGAGCGGCCGAATTACGACGCATGTTCTGGATCTGGCTGGCGGAAAACCTGTCATTGGGATGACGATGGAGCTATGGTACTTGGGCAAGGAAGCTGAAAGCATGGGGGCGGGAGAAGTGCCGCAATTAATGGGAGGCTACCAGACGAATGCAGATGGCAGAGTGGATACTCCTTTGCTAGAAGGGGAAGCTGTCCTGCCAGGCGTATATGAGCTTATTTTCGCGGCAGGCCATTACTTTAGGCAAATGGAGCATTTGTCTGCCATTAAAGATAGTTTATTTGATTTTATTCCGATTCGATTCCGTATCAAGGATGTTGCTGGCCATTACCATGTGCCGTTGTTGGTTGCTCCTGGCGGATATAGCACATACCGGGGGAGTTAATCGCAGCGCCTTGATGTATACGATCAATTGCGGATGTGTATGAATATACCGAGAGGGGACTTGGCAATGACGTTAATCAATGAACATTCGACAGCTGTGGGGACGTTATTGTCCCAGCTGCCTAAGGTCGATCTGCATGTACACCTAGATGGAAGCGTGAAGCCAGAAACGCTGCTGCAGCTTGCGAAGGAGCAAGGAAATCCGATTACGTTCCATTCGGAATCGGAATTGCTGTCCCATATGCAGGTAAGCGAGGATTGTCAAAGCTTGAAGGAGTATTTGAGCAAATTCGGTTTCGTATTGCCTTACTTGCAAACCGCTTCAGCGCTTGAAAGAGTAGCCTTTGAGGTTGTGGAACAAGCTGCCAAGCAGCGGGTAAAATATATCGAGGTTCGATTCGCTCCACAGCTTCACCGCCAAATGGGATTATCCGTTTATGAAGTGATTGAATTCGTTATTAAAGGACTGCGTCGCGGTGAGCAGGCTTTCGGAACGACAGCAAGAGCAATCATCATTTGCATGAGAAACCATCCGTACGGGCTGAATAAAGATGTGGTGCAGGAAGCCGCGCGGTTCCATAATAAAGGGGTCGTTGCGGTAGACTTGGCGGGTGACGAAGCCTCGTTCCCGGCAGAGCTGTTTCTTCAGCTATTTGCTGACGCACGGCAATTAGGCTTGCCCGTTACGATCCATGCCGGAGAAGCAGGCGGTGCCGAGAATGTGAAGGTAGCCGTCACTGGCCTGGGAGCTTTGCGGATTGGGCATGGCGTGAGGATGCTGGAGGATCCGGGCGTCGTAGCGCTTGTCAAGGAACGCCAGATTCCGCTTGAGATGTGTCCGCTAAGCAATATGCAGACCAAAGCCGTCACAGGCTGGGCAGCTTATCCATTGCGGCAATACTTGGAGCAAGGGATCATCGTGACGGTCAATACGGATAATATGACAGTCTCGGATACGAGCCTTCAAAAAGAGTATGAACGGTTGATCGCCAATTGCGGTCTGACCATAAATGATATCGGTACGATTATTATGAACGGTTTTAAAGCTGCTTTCTTGGAGGAGCGCGAGAAGACGCGTTTAATCGTACGTTATGAAGCCGAATTAAAGAAATTAGGGCTGCAAGTGTAACGGCCTGAATACGCGAAATTCACCCTATAAAAGGCTTTGCATCCGATAAGTGATGTGAAGCCTTTTTGATATGCTCCGGGGCTTTAGGTTTCGAATTGCCAGCTTACTTGTTATACTTATAGGAATTGCAGGGATTAGACGGAAAAAACGGGAGGTTTTGCTTCAATGCTACAATCAAAAATTCGCGATGGGATTATCGGACTATGCGTGGGGGACGCGCTTGGCGTGCCTGTTGAATTTCAATCACGTCAGACGCTTCGCAATAAGCCTTTGACAGACATGATTGGCTACGGTACGCATAACCAGCCCGCAGGCACATGGTCGGATGATAGCTCGCTCGTCTTCTGTCTGATGGAGAGTGCCGCAGCCTTTCCCCAAGTCGATTTGTATGACGTAGCAGAACGCTTCGTCATGTGGCTGGACAAAAATGAATGGACGCCGCATGGCGTAGTTTTTGATAGTGGAATCGCGACAGCTTCGGCAATTGAGCGATACAAGGATTTGTGCATTCGCCCGGATCTTGCGGGAGGAATCAGCCTACATAGCAACGGGAATGGCTCATTGATGCGAATATTACCGCTTGCTTATTGGTTCAAGAATGAAACGGCGACGGATCGGAAAGAACTGGTTTCCAAGATTTCTTCAATCACGCATGGACATCCTATCTCCAAAATCGCCTGTGTCATTTATGTAGAGCTGGCAATTCATTTAATCGAGGGCCAATCGCTTGCGGCCAGCATAAGCAGCATGCAGGAAACGGTATTGACGTTATACAAGGATGAGCAACCACATAACATGAAACCCTTTGAACGAATGCTCAAAGGCGATCTTGCGCTTCTGGATGAAGGAGATATTGAATCCTCCGGTTATGTCGTGCATACGCTTGAAGCCAGTCTTTGGTGCTTGCTCAAGTCGAGCAGCTATACCGAAGCTGTACTGCGTGCCGTTAACTTAGGCGAGGATACGGATACGACCGGAGCGGTGGCGGGAGGTCTGGCTGGATTATTGTACGGGGAGGAAGCGATTCCGAGTGATTGGATTCGGAAGCTTGCTAGACTGGACGATATTCAAAATTTATGCAACCGGTTCGAAGAGGCCATACGCGCAGCAGAGTAAGGTGGAGATGAAATGGAAGACCATTTATCGATAGCAAGGCGGCTGTTTGCCGAATATTACGGGAATTATTTTCAAATGAACCGTGCTGGCCATTTTGAAGCATATAGAGGTTATGAAATAACGAAAGAGCAGGAAACGAAGTGGTATGAGGAGCTCATTGCCCAAAACGTTGGCGAGCTGTCGATTCGAAATGGGGATGCTTTAACTGAGCTCGTGTCTATCGCCAGAAATAAGCCGGATTGCCATATCCTCAATCATGTGATTACATTCGCGGCCAGACATGTTATGTCATCCGATAGCATCGTAAAGCTAATGTATGCGGAGAATATCATTGGGATCGTTAAGGTTGTGAGAAATAATGCCGAGACGGAGCTGCTTCACCGAGCCTTCAAGACGGCTGCCGACTTATTGGACGATATAATGAGCAAGCCGCTTATCGTCGATCCCGGCCATGACCTTCAGTCACTCGGCTTGAAGGATAAGCGGGGATTAAACCTTCGGGCCTCTAAAAGCATCGCTATGATTAAAGAGCTGCTAGCTTCAGCTGAATAATGATAGCAGAACTTGTATCAGAAACATAAGCAGTTATCCCATTTAATGAGGTGCGTAGCGCGTGGAAGGATTAGAATTAAAGAACGTATCACCAGATCATGCGGAGCTCCAGGAGCTGATTCGCCATCTCGATCAGGATTTATTGCAGCGCTACCCGCAGGAAGAAATTTTCGGTCTCGATTTCTCGGACGAGAGCATTAATGAGGTGAGTTTTCTCATTGCTTATTGGAACGACATCCCTGTCGGCTGCGGAGCCATTAAGCCTTATGATGAGTACTCGACTGAGCTGAAGCGTTTTTTTGTTGAAGAGCCCTATCGCAATAAAGGCATTGCTAGGCAGCTATTAGCGGAGCTGGAAAAGAGAGCGAAAACGATGAATTTCCGTAGCATGAAGCTGGAGGCAGGAGAGGCGCAGCCGGAAGCGCTTAGCTTTTATCGGAAGCATGGATATCAGGCGATCGATCGTTTTGGTCCTTACCAAGATAATGAAAGCAGCGTTTGTTTAGAGAAGCGGCTTTAGGCTGGTCTGTATCTTGACATTTGGGAGGAGAGCGAAGCATGCATAATAAAAGACTAGGCAGCTATAGCGCTTGGGCAAATGAAAGAGTGATAGGCTCCATCCGCAGCAGCAGCGAGCTTCAGTTGGACAAGCCGATCAGCTTGTTGAATCATATTATTGCTGCCGAGAAAATATGGCTTGCCCGGATTAACGGTGAGAATACTTCCGCTATCGCGATTTGGCCTGGCTTTACGCTGGAGCAATGCGAGCAAATGGCCTTGGAGAACAAAAACGGCTATACTGCATTGTTAACTCGGCTGCATGATTCGGATTTTTCTTCAGAAATCACCTACTTCAACAGTCAAGGACAATCGTATACGACGACGATTATGGATATATTGGAGCATGTTTCACTGCACGGGAGCTATCATCGGGGGCAAATTGCAACGGTGCTTAAACAGGCAGGCGGTACGCCCGTAAATACCGATTACATCACGTATGTAAGGCAAATAGGAAGCTCGAGCTGAATTCGATGTTGAATATCACTCCGCGAATCGGTAGTATAGAACAGTGGCAGCGATAACAAGACAGGGAGCTGGCTTACGAAAGCGTATAACCGCGTTATTGCGCGGTTAAACATATACGATTCCAACGTTTGGACGAAAGACTAGGAGGAGCAGCATGTCTAACTTAATGAATGACAAGGTAGTTGTAATTATGGGAGTAGCCAATGATCGAAGCATCGCTTGGGGAGTTGCGAAAGCGTTGCATAAGCAAGGAGCAAAGCTGGTCTTCACGTATCGCAAGGAAAGATCCTTGGATAAGCTGAATAAGCTGCTGGAGCAGCATCAAATCGAAGCTTTGCAAAAGGTGTCATGCGATGTGCTTGATGATGCAAGCATCATTGCCGCATTTGGGGAAATACAGAAAACCACCGGCGTTATTCACGGACTCGTGCATTCGGTTGCTTTTGCCGAGAAGGACGAGCTTCAGGGTGAATACGTCGATACGACCAGAGACGGTTATCTGCTGGCGCAAAATTCAAGCTCCTATTCATTGGTTGCAACCGCTCGAGAAGCGAAGAAGCTGATGACCGAAGGCGGTAGCATCGTCACTCAAACCTATATCGGAGCAGAGCGGGTAGTGAAAAATTACAATGTGATGGGCGTAGCGAAAGCGGCGCTTGAAGCGAGCGTTATGTATCTGGCTGAGGATTTAGGCAAATACGGAATTCGGGTAAACGCGATATCGGCAGGTCCGATTCGTACGCTAGCCGCAAAAGGCGTTTCCGGCTTTAACGACATTATGTCTACGATTGAAGAGAGAGCCCCGCTTCGCCGCAACATTGATCAGGATGAGGTTGGCGATGCAACGATGTTTCTGCTGAGCAGCTTGTCCCGTGGCATAACAGGCGAGGTGCTGCATGTTGATGCAGGCTACCATATCCTTGGATTATAGAAGATTGGAATCATGGTTTTTTTGAATCGCATTTCCTAAAGAACGACATGAAACAGGCACGCCCCTCATCAGTAGGGGCTGTGCCTGTTTTGTTTATTTGGATTGCAAAGCCTGATTGATTTGGCTGTTGACCGCTTTAAGATCAACGGAGGCGATGGACTTGTCTTGCAGCTCATATTTTTGTTTGAGGCTCAATATGCGATAAACGCTTTTATCGAGCATTTCCTTAGCAATGGCGCCATCGCGCGCGGCAAGCTTCAATGCTTTGATAACGGAAATTTGCGTGTTGTAATCGTGACCGATCAGGATGATATCCGTACCCGCTTGGATCGATCTGACAGCCGATTGTCCAACGTCGAAATGCTCCGTAATGCCGCCCATAGTCATATCATCGGTAATGACGACCCCGTCATATCCTAATTCATCGCGAAGCAGATCGGTTACGATGGTTTTGGAAAGGGAAGCGGGATACGTTTTGTCTAGTTTAGGGATAAGCAAATGTGCGACCATGATGGCATCAGCCTTTTGCTTGATCGCCTCCTTGAAAGGAAGCAGCTCGAATGCTTGAAGCTCGGCCAAAAATTTGTTCACGACTGGCAAATCAAGATGGGAATCGACCGAAGTGTCGCCATGCCCCGGAAAATGCTTCACCACCGCGGCCACTTGCTCAGACTGGATGGCTTTCATCGTTTCGATGCCGTGAGTCGTAACCGTGTTTGCATCTGAGCCAAAGGAACGGTTGCCGATTACCGGATTGCCAGGATTGCTGTTAATGTCTAAAACCGGAGCGAAATCCATATTAAAGCCAAGCGAGCGAACTTCGGTACCGAGCGCTGAACCGATCCCGCGTGTGTAAGCAGCACTGCCTTTTTTTCCAATCGTGGCAGCAGGCGGTATTTTCACAAAGTCTTCGGGCATGCGGCTTACTTTGCCGCCTTCTTGATCGATGCTTAGCCAAAGCGGAGCTGCATTTTTTTCGTTTTTTTCCTTAAGAGCATTTAGCAGCTTAAGCGTTTGGTTAGGATCGGTAATATTGTTTTTATAGAGAATAAAACCGCCTACATGATAGGTGTCAATCAACTCGGCTGTCGGAGCCTGCAGAGTAGTTCCTTCCACGCCGACCAGAACGAGCTGCCCAATTTTTTCATCCAGCGTCATTGCAGCTATTTTATCTTTGAGCGGATCATTGGCTGCCGTAGGTACGGTGGTAGGTGACTGCGCCGGTGCTATAGTCGGGCTAGGCACTGGAGATGCAGCAGTAGGACCCGTGGTAGCCGCTGGAGAAGCCAGATTATTACTAACGTTATTCTGTCCGCATCCGATGCATAGCATGAGGAGCGAGAGACTGGCAATGAGCTGCTTGATCATCAATAAAACCTCCCTTTTTGCAATATCCCCTTGATCGGCAAAACGCATACCCCTACATGGTCTTTCATTCTGACGCTAGGATATTGAAGGATGTTGCAGGTGCATGAATACATTCGTAGCTAGAGCTGTAAAGGTTCCTAGCATATTTCAATAATGTCGAACATAGGTTGTAGAGGTCAATTCAGCTGTTTAGGCTTAATTATAGGATAAAAGGAGGGCTAAAATGGAAGAAGATGAGCGAGACCAGGCTATGCATGGACAAATCCCCCAGCCGATCAGGCGGAGCGACGGAGCGGGGAACATAGACCTTGGTCCCCGTGACATTATGCGCGATATTGAAAATCCGAACATGTTCGTTCCGCCTGTAACCGATTCGGGGCTTTTACCGAACCTGAAGTTTTCATTCTCGGATACGCATATGCAGCTTAACAATGGCGGATGGTCACGCGAGGTTACCGCCCGTGATTTTCCCATTTCGACGACGATGGCCGGAGTTAATATGAGCCTGACTCCCGGCGGCGTGAGAGAATTGCATTGGCATCAGCAGGCTGAATGGGCTTACATGCTTGTTGGCAGCGCAAGAATAACGTCTGTCGACCAACTTGGCCGGAACTTCATTGCGGATATCGAAGAAGGTGATTTGTGGTATTTCCCTCCAGGCATACCTCATTCCATTCAAGGCTTGGAGAAGGGGTGTGAGTTTTTACTCGTATTCGATGACGGGAATTTCTCCGATCTTAATACCTTGTCCATTTCGGATTGGTTCGCCCATACGCCAAAGGAGGTGCTTTCAGCAAATTTCGGCGTACCGGAGAAAGCTTTCTCGCATATTCCACCTGATCAAGTGTACATATACCAGGATCAGATCCCAGGTTCGCTTGAGAGCCAGCGGGTGCCTTCTCCATATGGCACCATTCCGCTTAGCTTCAAGCATAGATTGCTTGCGCAAACGCCTCTTCGAACATCTGGCGGAACCGTACGCATCGTGGATTCAACGAACTTCCCGATCTCGAAGTCGATCGCGGCAGCCTTGGTGGAGGTTGAGCCTGGCGGGATGAGGGAGCTGCATTGGCATCCGAACAATGATGAGTGGCAGTACTACTTGTCCGGTCAAGGACGCATGACGGTTTTTGCGGGGAACGGAGCCGCCCGAACCTTTGATTACCGGGCGGGAGATGTCGGCTACGTCCCGTTCGCCTTCGGTCACTACATTCAGAACACAGGCGATCAATCGTTATGGTTTTTGGAAATGTTCAAAAGCGACCGGTTCGTCGATGTATCGTTGAACCAATGGATGGCACTGACGCCACGCGAGCTCGTTCAAAGCAATTTGAATGTCGGTGATCAGCTGCTGGATGCATTGCGAAAAGAAAAATGGCCGGTCGTTAAATACCCGGGTTACGGCTATCCTGTCAAATAAAGCGTTTCTGAAACCATTTCCAGCTGCCCTTGGCATGCCGGAAATGGTTTTATTTATTGAAGATGTTCTCCTCGAGGACATCATGCTTATCACCGAAAACCTTAATCAAATGATGCTCACCCCATGCGGAAAGCGAATCCAAAATGCTTTTTAGGCTTTGCCCGTAAGGTGTAAGCTGATACTCGACCTTGGGAGGCACCTGATTATATACGATTCTTTCGATAATGCTGTCGTCTTCAAGCTCTCTAAGCTGCTGGGTGAGCATTTTCTGGGTAATTTCCGGAAGCAGGCGCTTAAGCTCGCTCGTCCGCTTCTTGCCATGCGTTAGATGGCAGAGAATGATACACTTCCATTTGCCACCGATGACCTCGAGCGTGGCTTCCACTGGCACGTTGTACTTCTTCTTGATCAATGTCATTCTCCCCTATAGCATGATATAGGTACTAATAAGTACCTATAGTACTTTTAAGTACGTACTGGTTATTTTTCATTGCATAAACGATAATAACATTCATCGGCCGATCTAAGCTACAACTATTTGCATCATTAGAAAGGGATTGGGGAGAAGCATCATGACAATAGAGAAAAGAAGAAGCACGTTAGCCTTGCTTGCATTAGCAGTAAGCGCATTTGCTATCGGAACGACTGAATTTATTAGCGTCGGCCTGCTGCCGCTTATATCGGAGGATATGAATATTTCGGTTACGACAGCAGGTCTAACGGTGACCTTATATGCCTTGGGCGTTACCTTTGGCGCACCGATCCTCACATCCTTATCGACAAAAATGCCGAGGAAGGCGCTGCTGCTCTGGATCATGGTGATCTTCATGATTGGCAATGCGGCTGCGGCAGCAGCGCCAACCATTGAACTGCTTCTTATAGCAAGAGTCATATCAGCTTTGTCACATGGCGTGTTCATGTCTATCGGCTCCACGATCGCTGCTGACGTGGTTCCCCAGAATCGCAGGGCAAGCGCGATCGCCATCATGTTCACGGGTTTAACCGTTGCAACGATAACTGGCGTCCCGATTGGAACGTATATTGGGCAGCAGCTGGGCTGGAGGGCTGCTTTCGTAGCGATCGTGATCGTGGGACTCGTAGCCTTTATTGCCAACAGCATGCTTGTTCCGTCCGATTTGCGGAAAGGAACGCCAATTACAATGCGCGAGCAGTTCAAGCTGTTCACGAACGGACGGCTCTTGCTCATGTTTTTAATTACGGCGCTAGGCTATGGCGGGACATTTGCGGTCTTTACTTATTTAGCCCCGTTGCTGCAAGAAATATCCGGCTTTCAAGAGAAGCATGTCACTTTGATCTTGCTTGTCTACGGTATTGCGATCGCGATTGGCAATATGATCGGTGGAAGGCTTGCTAACCGAAATCCGCTTAAAGCATTGTTCTACATGTTCATCATTCAAGCGGTTGTCCTATTTGTATTGACCTTCACTGTCTCGTTCAAGATTGCCGCGCTGCTTACGATCATATTGATGGGTCTCTTTCACTTCATGAACGTGGCGGGACTTCAGGTTTACGTGGTTATGCTGGCTGAGCGAATTATGCCTGGCGGGGTGGATGTTGCCTCCGCTATTAATATAGCAGCATTTAATGCAGGCATCGCGATTGGCGCTTATTTAGGCGGCGTCGTGACCGATGCAATGGGATTGATCCATACACCTTGGTTTGGCGGCATTATGGTAGTAGCTGCCGTTATTTTGACAGGCTGGAGCATGAAGCTGGAACAAAAAGATAGGCCAAAAGCAGTTCAAACATAACTTGGGAGGAATATATTCAATGAATAACTTACAATCGACTACAACGCTGCACAACGGGGTCCGCATGCCATGGTTTGGATTAGGCGTCTTCAAAGTGGAGGAAGGGGCCGAGCTTGAGAATGCCGTTGCCTCGGCAATCCAAAACGGTTACCGAAGCATTGATACGGCGGCCATTTACGGGAACGAAGCAGGAGTCGGACGCGGAATTGAGCAAGGGCTGCGTCAAGCAGGGATTGAGCGATCCGAGCTTTTCGTTACCTCTAAAGTATGGAATGCCGATCTTGGCTATGACGCCACGCTGGCTGCTTACGAGACAAGCTTAAGCAAGCTGGGTTTAGAATATCTGGATTTGTATTTGATCCACTGGCCCGTAGAAGGAAAGTTTGCTGAAGCATGGCGAGCCCTGGAGCATCTGTATGAGCAAGGCCGCGTTAAGGCAATCGGCGTAAGCAACTTCCAGCCCCATCACATCGATACGCTCATGATGGCTGCCAGGATTAAGCCAATGGTCAATCAAGTGGAATATCATCCGCTGCTGGCGCAGCTTGCGTTGAGAAACTATTGCGAGCAGCAGGGCATTCAGCTGGAAGCATGGTCGCCGCTTATGCAGGGCCAACTGCTCGATAACCCGCTTCTGCTCCAAATCGCAGCAAAATACGATAAATCGGTCGCGCAAATTATTTTGCGATGGGACTTGCAAACCGGTGTCGTGACTATACCGAAATCGACCAACGAAGCACGAATTATGGCAAATGCGGCTATTTTTGATTTTGTGCTATCAGAAGCAGACATGGAGCTAATCGCCGGCATGAACGAAAATGTCCGTGTCGGGCCGGATCCTGATGATTTTGATTTTTAATGGGCTTGGGACAATTAAGACGAGAACGATGATGCGGTAGCAAACAAAAAGCCTTGCAGGCAATAAAAGGAGTGGCCTCCGTTTCTGAAATAGGGGCCGCTCTTTAACCCTGTTTGGCTTTTTTGATTTGAGCGTATGGCAAGAGGCTGGAATTAAGAAGCGCAAAAGCTTGTTTCATGTGATAAAATATGTTCATGTGTCATCGATTCGGATGGAGGGATTACGCTTGAAACAGGATGATGCTGGCAAGCTTGATGCGTTTAGCGAAAGCGTGGGGCGCGTGAGAGAATTGTGCATGTCATTCCCAGGCACGAGTGAGAAATTGAGCCACGGAGCTCCAAGCTTTTTCGTTGCCGAGAAAAAGTCATTCGTGCAATATCGCCATAATCACCACAATGACGGAAAAGTTGCCCTTTGGTGCGCAGCGCCGCCAGGCATGCAGGCCATGCTAATCGAGTCGGACCCGTCCGTGTATTTCCGTCCAGCCTATGTCGGGCATTTGGGATGGATCGGCGTTAGATTAGACCGATGCATCGAATGGGACGAGCTTGTTGGGGTCATTCAGGAAGCTTACCTGACGAGAGCACCGAAGAAGTTTATCGCGATGTTGAAACAAGCAGGCGGATAGTAAATAAGGGTACATAGCACATAAAGAATAGAGGAATGACAATGAAGTTTAGACCTTGTATCGATTTGCATGACGGCAAAGTAAAACAAATTGTCGGAGAGACATTGAATACTGAAATCATCGAAAATTTTGTTTCGAAGCAGGATTCGGCTTTTTATGCGGAGCTCTTCAAGAAGGATGCGCTGACGGGAGGGCATGTCATTATGCTCGGAAGCGGCAATGAGGCAGCGGCCGTTCGCGCTCTGGAGCAATATCCCGGCGGTTTGCAAATAGGAGGCGGCATTACAGCGGACAACGCTGCTTTTTATTTGGAAAAAGGGGCATCCCATATCATCGTGACTTCCTATATTTTTAAGGATGGGCAGCTTAACGAGGAGCATCTCTCTAAAATAGTGGCGGAGGTTGGGGTTGATCGCTTAGTCATCGATCTTAGCTGCAAAGAGAAGGACGGCAAATGGTTCGTTGTAACAAATCAATGGAAACAGTTCAGCGATTTCGAAGTAAACCAAGACAATATTCATTTTCTTGAGCAGTATTGCAACGAATTTTTGGTACATGCCGTGGATGTGGAAGGAAAGCAGCGAGGCATTCAACAAAGTCTCGTAAGCGCACTGGCTGAATGGGTCGTTATTCCGACGACTTACGCAGGAGGAGCCAGATCAATCGAGGACATGAACCAATTCAATGAGCTTTCGAATGGAAAGCTGGACATCACAATCGGCAGCGCGCTTGATATATTTGGCGGACATTTGTCTTATCAAGAAGTGGTAGCTTACAGCAAGAATAAGCAAGCTTAAGCGGTCGATGGATCCTTTTTTGCGAAGCCTATCCGCTAGCTGCCATCTGGTTATAGTCTTCAAGGCATTTCGCTGAATGCTTGGGGAAAAATTGATTATAAAGACGTTTGGCATGGAAAAATGTAGGGGCAAGCAGGAAGGTGATGAAGCGGTGAGACCAGATCATTATAAGCTCATGTATGAATTCGTACAGTGGGCAGGGACGCAATCACATATCGAAGGAATCGCTTTGGTTGGACCTTGCGCAGATGACGAGAACGAGGAAAATGCGAATTTGAGCTTTTTGCTCATTACGGACAAGAAGAAAAAGACGATCGATGCGATTCTTCATCAATTTCCATTTGAACCGCTCGAGCAAGCTTCCGTAGAAGAGCATGGAATGCTCACATCGATCAAGGCCGTATACGAAAGCGGCATCGATGCTGATTACGGCGTCGCTGGGGAAGAATGGTTAAGTCATCCTCTGGAGGGTGAGCTGGGAGCTGCTCTCTCGATGGGATTTAAAGTTATTTGGGAGAGCGAAGGGCTGTTCGATGGTTTGCAACGTGCCATAGCTCATTATGTGGCTGAGCAATTGATGTCATGAACGCAATATACCTCATAAGCGAAAGGCTGGTTCAGCTAGGTTAATTACCTGCTGTTCCAGCCTTTCGCTTATGAGGGGAATGTAAATGTAATTAACTCTGAAGCTAACACGTAGATGGATTCACCCGTCGGATTAGCCAATGTAAGGAAATTAGCATTAAAGGCAAGTAATCGTCCGGACTTCATCCCATTGGATGTCGTGACTTCAATTTCTTTGCCTTGATTGCTTTTTAACAATCCGTGTAGCGCAGTGCCAGGGAGAATGAGATGACCGTTCGTTATAATCGCCATTATCCGTCCTCCTTTCCATGATGCTCTTTATCATTCAACAGGATTCTCGTGAACATAAACGATGTTCGCATAAAAGATACGGATTTCGTAGAGGAATTTTTCTTGCTCGAAGGATACAAGTATGAAGTCATTTCCTACCTGATCCAGCCTGCCAATGATGGCAACTTGGCCATAACCGTTGGTCATAACGAAAACCTCCTTGCCCAGCAAGGGAAGCAAATCGCCGGAAAGCGTTGTCGACATGCGAGGATACCTCTTTTCTAGGTGGGCTGGGTTAAAAGCTCGATATTCGTAATATAGCCAAGTGGAATCGTCATTTGCGTACCGGAGATAGATACGATTCGAACGAGAGTCTCCAGTACGGCTGTAACCGTTCCGGCAAAGCCTGTAGGCTGTCCCGGTGTCATCACGTTAATGACAGAGCCTAGCTCCAAAAATCCGTTAAGGATAGCTATCAGCTCGGTGAAATCGGTTGAACCGGGCGTTCCAGGCGTCCCCTGAACACCTTGAATACCTTGTGGTCCTTGAAGACCTTGCGGCCCTTGAGGCCCAGCTGCTCCGGCTGCTCCAGCCATACCCTGCAAGCCTTGTGCCCCTTGTGGTCCAACAGCACCGCTAAGTCCGTTTGTGCCTGATGCTCCGGGGGTGCCAGCTGGGCCGATCGTGCCCTGCAGTCCGCTCTTGCCTGCTGCGCCTGCTGGACCTTGTAATCCTCTTGGACCTACGACAATAAGTCGTCTGTGTCTCAAGCATGGTTTCGTTTTTTGTTTTTTCTTGCAGCAAACCGTTTTTTTCTTGTTCAAGCACGAGGAACGGCGCTGAACCCGTGCGGATTTGGATGAAGCTATCAAAATATTATCCCTCCTAAATCGTTACTGCCTTCTATATATGTATCCAAAAGAGGCCGAAAACGGACTAGGGAATACACCAATTATAGGAGCTGCTGCGATAGTTAGGCCTAATTTCATAGATTTCCAATAAAATCCTTTGGTTGGACAAGGAAGGCTTTTGAATGTTGAAAAAATACACTATTCAGAAAACTGTTTAAGCTGTATAATCATGAAAATAATGAGGCTTTTTAGGATGGCTCAGCAAAAATGATGCGGTGAAAGAAGGATTCATATGGATGAAAAATACCCGATTGGCAAATACAGTTTTATTGGCAATGTAACGGCAGATCAACGACAGGCTTGGATAAGCGAAATCGAACAGCTGCCAAAGAAATTGAGAGAAAGCGTCGCAGGCCTTCAAGGGTCGGAGCTGCAGAAACCCTATCGTACGGGGGGCTGGAGCATCATCCAAGTTGTCCATCATATCGCTGACAGTCACATGAATAGCTATATTCGGTTCAAGCTTGCTCTAACGGAGGAGACGCCTGCAATAAGGCCTTATTACGAGGATCGATTTGCAGAGCTGGCTGATTCTTTAGATGCTGACATCGAGCCGTCGCTTGTTCTCATTACGCAATTGCATAAAAAATGGGTTACGTTGCTTGAGTCGCTGACGGATGAAGATTTCCAGAAAGCCTTTTACCATCCGGAGTCGAAAGAAACGCTGCGCTTAGATTATACGCTTGGCCATTATGCTTGGCATGGCAATCACCATGTTGCCCATATCCTTGCTGCTAGGGGAAGGATGGTACTATAAATGATCAACTATTATTCAGATCGAACCATCACTGCCGCTGATTTATCGCTAGTGTTCGAAAGCTCAGGAATAAAAAGGCCTTATCAGGATTTAGCTCGCTTGGAGAAAATGATCGAGCATGCGGACTTGCTCATTACGGCTTGGGATGGCAGCAAGTTAGTGGGCATTGCTCGGGGCTTGACGGACTTTGTCTATTGCTGCTACCTCTCGGACCTTGCCGTGAGCCGCGATTATCAGAGGCTAGGCATCGGGAAGCAATTAGTAGAGCATGTGAGAGCAGCGCTTGGTTCATCCGTATCGCTTGTCCTTCTTTCGGCACCCACCGCAACGGAATATTATCCGGGCATTGGATTTACAAACACAGACAAATGCTTTCTTATTCCAAGAGAGAGTTGAGCTTAGCCTATGATTCTCTCCTTGATTAGTTCGTGTGCATAAATATGTAGCTAAATGGTGAGCGTTAATCGCAAAGAAACAAGCTTGTTGCTTCATTCCTTGTATCGAAGCTGCCTGTTCGTTTCCATATTAAACGAGGAATAGAAAGTACTTACATAGCATTATTTTGTCGACTTGGAAAAGAACCTGCATGCGTTACGGTTTGGGCATATAAAAGGAGGAACGTTCATGAGGAAGAGTCAATGTGCTGCTGCTGAATGTCATCGGATGGAGGTAGCTGTATGAGTAATGTCGATCACGCGGATTTTCCATTCGAGGTTTCTGAGATATTGAAAGCGGTTGCGGATCGGATGGTTCCGGAGGATGCATGGCCGTCGGCTGCCGGCAGCGGTGTTCTAACCTACTTAAAACGGAGGGCTGCTGAGGATGTTGCAACTTGGGAGGGGATGATAGAACCTGGACTTCGCGCGTTGGAAGCCGAAGCCTTGGCTCTTCATGGTCAATCATTCTCGCAACTGGCTGCTCACGTGAAAGATAGCATGCTGCAGGACGCGGAGAAGGATAGTTTTGCAGGTTGGCTTGTTTCGTCGAAAAGCTTCTTTGACGCTTTATTGGCACTAGTCATAGAAGGTTATTATGGAAGTCCCGGGGCAGGCGGGAATAGGGAAGCCAAGTCTTGGGATATGATCGGCTTTCGTCCAGGCCCGATCACTCATAGCGATACGCCGGTTCCCGAAACGGATTTGCCTCAAAAAACGTTCGATCAGCTTCGAGAACATTATGATGTTGTCATCATTGGAGCCGGGGCCGGCGGCTCGGTAGCTGCAGCTGTCCTCGCTGAAGCGGGTCTTCACGTTCTCATCGTTGAACGCGGAAGCTGGCTTCCATACAGTCAGGTAGGCAGTGACCATTTGCGCAACCATCGATTCACCAAATATGGTCATAATACAGGACCAGAATTAGAAGGCAATCCTCGTACCATTTTATTGGCTAGCGGAGCCGAACGGATTACCGCGCCATTGGATGGGGACTATCATAATAATGCAATGACTTTAGGCGGAGGAACAAGGATTTATGGGGCGCAGGCATGGCGTTTTCACCCCGATGACTTTCGAATGGCGAGCCGCTATGGGGTACCAGAGGGGAGCTCGCTTAGTGATTGGCCGATTCGCTATGAAGATCTTGAACCGTATTACGATCGAGCCGAGTGGGAAGTCGGGGTCTCGGGTGATGGGCTTGCCCACTCGGGGAGAGGGAAACGGCAACAGGGTTATCCGATGCCTGCGCTTCCGCTTACGCTGGAAGCACAACATCTCGCTCGTGGAGCAGAGAAGCTGGGCTGGGAAACAGGTGCGGTGCCACTTCTCATCAACTCCGTTGACCGTGACGGTCGACCGGCGTGTGGACGCTGCGGCCAATGCGTCGGATTTGCATGCCCGACCAACAGTAAAAATGGCGGACACAATACGATGCTGGTCAAAGCTATCGCAACGGGCAATTGCGATCTGATCTGCGATACCATGGCGGAGCGTATCGAAACCGAGGGAGGAAGGCACGCTACCGGAGTTCGTCTTGTGCGGCAAATGGAAGGGACGATCCAGCGACGTCTAGTGAAGGCCGGTCATGTTGTGGTTGCCGCTGGAGCGATTGAAAGCGCTCGCCTTCTTCTCGGTTCTGCAACGGAATCGGAACCGAACGGAATAGGCAATCAAAGCGGACAAGTTGGAAGAAACCTGCAAGGCCATGTTTATTCCGGCGCTTACGGCCTCTTTGACGAACCGGTTCAAGACGGTCTCGGTCCAGGAGTGAGCATTGCTACCTTCCGGTTTGATCATAGTCATGAAGGCGGAATTATCGGAGGCGGCTTGCTTGCCAACGACTTCACCCGCCTGCCGCTCATTCACTGGTATCGAGCGCTTTCGCCGAACGCGGCGCGATGGGGAAGCGCAGGCAAGGAAACGATGCGCGACAGTTATTTGCGCACCAGCCAAATTCAAGGGCCGATTCAAGAAATACCGAGCGCTGAGTCCCGGGTACGCCTCTCAAAGACGATCAAGGATCGCTTCGGCATGCCTGTCGCTCAGCTCTCCGGAAATGTCCATCCGGAGTCACTCCGGTCCTCTACCATGCTGGGGGAAAAAGCGGAAAAATGGCTCTGGGCATCTGGGGCAAAGGAGGTATGGCGTACGCAGCCAGGCGGTGGATTAAGCGCCGGTCAGCATCAAGCCGGCACGCTTCGCATGGGAAATGACCCTGTGACTTCCGTCACGGATCCTATGGGTCGCATTCATGGATACGACAACCTCTGGGTAAGCGACGGCTCTGTGCACGTGACCAACGGAGGCGTCAATCCGGTGTTAACGATTCTTGCCTTGGCTTTCCGCACGGCAGAGAATGTGGTGAAGCAAGGTTAGTTTCGTTGATTGGCATGGTCATATAAAACGTTAATGGTTAGGCGGTGGCTACTGGATCAGCAGGAGTCACCTTTTTTAATGAAATCAAAAAGGAAAGACTCCGTTTTATTTCAACGTCTGTCATAGTACCGCACGCAATGACAGGCAGGCAGTAACTTCGACGTGATACCATGTGAATAGAAGGGAGTTTTTGAGGATGGAATGGCTGAATCGCATGATGTCAGCGCTCGAATTGATCGAAACGAAAATGGATGAGCCATTGGATATTGCGGAACTGGCGAATGCGGCGTACTCATCTCCCTATCACTTTCAGCGAATGTTTTTTATGCTGACGGGCATGACCGTGGCTGAGTACGTGCGGAAACGACGTTTGACGCTGGCAGCTCAAGAGCTTGCGCTGTCCGGTCCGAAGGTGATTGATGTCGCCATGAAATATGGTTACGAATCGCCCGAGTCGTTCTCTAAGGCGTTCCGCAAGCTGCACGGCATTTCGCCCTCCGAAGCCAGAAATTCCGGCGTTCAGCTGAAAGCCTTTCCTCGCATCTCTTTCCACCTATCACTGAAGGGAGACAAAGAAATGGACTACAGAATCGTGAAAAAAGAGGCTTTCAACGTCATAGGGAAATCAATCCGAACCTCTACTATTGAGGGAGAGAATTCAACCGAGATTCCAAAATTTTGGCATGATAGCCACGCGGATGGAACGGTCGGAAAAATCGCTGCGCTAGGAAAAAGCCCGGAACTGCTCGGACTTTGCTATGATATGCAGCGGGATGGAGAGGTATTTAAATATGCGATTGCGGTGGAGACTGATGAGGCTGCGACCTACAAGGGGCTTGAAGTCATACAGGTTCCTTCAGCCACATGGGCCGTATTTACCTCCATTGGCCCGATGCCCGGAGCGATTCAAGAGATTTGGGGCCGTATCTATCAGGAATGGTTCCCGACTACGGGATACGAGCAGGCCGAAGGGCCTGATTTCGAGTTGTATCCGACGGGAGACACGATGTCCGAAGATTATCGCTGCGAGGTATGGATTCCGATTGTGAAAAAATAATGTCAATGCCGCAAACGAGCCATCTTAAGGTTGAAAAGATTGCTGAAGGATCGTATTCATGTAGCTCACAGTGAACAAGCGTGATTTGACCATCAGGGTATAGATCTAAAGCAAAGCAGTCCGCGACGAGTCAAATCGTTATGGACTGCTTTTTCACTTTTACGTGTTAACGATTAGACCCGATTCATTTTACGATATTCAGAGGGGCTTATCTTCATGTTTTTGGAAAATATCCGGCTTAAATAAAATCCGTTGCTGTACCCGCATGCTTGAGCGATTTGCTCCAATGAAAGATGAGTTTCGGTCAGCATTGATTTGGCTTGATCTATCCGAAGAGCGGAGAGGTATCGGGAAGGCGTTAATCCTACGCTCCGCTGAAACCTCCGGCTAAGCTGCACAGGGCTGATGCCCAGCTCGTCCGCAAGTTGATGCATGCTCAAATCCTCAAAGCAATGCTGATGGATAAAAGCCTGAGCTTGTTCAATAAGCGGATCAGTTAGCGCGCTATCCTGATTGTCGCTGTGTAGCTCAACTTCCCGGCAAAATTGCCAAATATCATTCAGCAGATGATTGTTCCAATAGTGTTGCTGGTCATCACTATAATGGGATTGCTGCTTCAGGCTATTCATGTTGTCCGCGAGTCGGCTTCGGTGCTTTATGTTTAATTTGTATGCCGATTGCGATAACTGTAGCTGAAGCCCCTGTTCTTGTTCTTTCACGGTTTGCGTATCGCCAGTTGCGGAGCTGAATGAAAACCCGATGAAATGAAAGGTCAATGCTTGGGTAACATCGCGCTGAAAGCTAAAACCAGGCGGGCAGACGATCACGTCACCGATTCGGCCCATGCCTGATGCTTCCCCTATTTGATACGAGAAGCTCCCGCTCTCCACTGCAAACAACACCCACAGATCATACGTATCCACGTTCAATTGAAACTCGGCCTTGCTGTTCCAATATTTATGATGGGAAAGAATGGGATAAAGGTTGAGGCTCTGCCTGTTCACGTTCTACACCTCCGCGATGAAATAAAGTATATGGCTATATGATAGCGTAGTGCATGTTAAATCACTAGCCTCCGTATTATGATGAGTTCAAATCGATATATATGGAGGAAAAACCTGATGAAAATCGAACATGTAAAATCAGATATTACGGTTATTGGAGGTGGTTTGGCAGGCGTTTGCGCCGCGGTCGCTGCTGCCCGTCTTGGGCAGACCGTATCCTTAGTCAATAACAGGCCGGTTCTCGGAGGCAATTCAAGCAGCGAGGTTCGCGTATGGGTATGCGGTGCAACAGCGCATGGAACGCAGCGGTATGCGAGAGAAACCGGCATTATGGGTGAAATGTTCGTCGAAAACCAATACCGAAACCCCGAAGGGAATCCCTATTTGTGGGATTTGGTCGTTCTGGAGACCGTCCGTGCGGAGAAAAATATCCAATTGTTTCTTAATACCGATGTACATGAAGTGGAAGCGGAAGGCCCAGAAGATGACAGGGTCATTCACTCCGCGACAGGCTGGATGATGGGTTCCGAACGAAAGATCCGTTTCGACAGTAAAATGTTTATCGATTGTACAGGTGATGGACTTGTCGGTTTCCTTGCCGGAGCGAAATACAGAATTGGCCGTGAAGCGAGGGAAGAGTACAACGAAGATTGGGCACCTGAGGCGGCAGATGACATTACGCTTGGCAGCACGCTCCTCTTTTATACGAAGGAAGCAAGCATGCCGGTTAAATATATTCCGCCTAGCTTCGCCAAGGACATTACTCAAACGTCGATTCCGATCAAAAGAGTCATCCGGAGCGGAGACTCGGGATGCCACTATTGGTGGATCGAATGGGGCGGAGAGCTTGATACCGTCCATGACAACGAGCGGATACGCGATGAGCTGTGGTCCGTTATTTATGGAATATGGAACTATATTAAAAATTCAGGACAGTTCGATGCCGATAATATGACGTTGGAATGGGTGGGGTCCATTCCAGGCAAACGGGAGTACCGGCGTTTCCTAGGCGATTATATGCTGAACCAGAACGATATCATTGCGCAGGAGCCGTTCGAGGATCGGATAGCTTTCGGAGGCTGGTCCATTGATCTTCACCCACCGCAGGGCATGTACTCGGAAGAAAGCGGCTCGAAGCATCTTTTCCCCGACGGCATCTACCATATCCCGTTCAGAAGCTTGTATTCCAACAATATTAGCAATTTGATGTTTGCGGGCCGGGACATTAGCGCCACGCATGTGGCTTTCGGTACGACACGGGTAATGGCAACCTGCGCGGTAATCGGGGAAGCAGCCGGAAGCGGTGCCGCTCTTGCCGTACGGAAAGGGATTAATCCCCGCAGGCTTCATGACGAACATATGAATGAATTGCAGCAGACGATGCTGCGGCAGGATGCGTCTATCATTGGACTGGCTGGTGACGATCCGGCTGATTTGGCGAAATCCGCCCGTATTTCCGCATCCAGCACGCTGGAGCGCATTGCTGTTGAGAACGCGTCAACGATCCATTCCCTAGATCGCGATATCGGAATATTGTTCCCGGTTCAACCAAAGCTGGATTCTCTTGAGCTGCTCGTCGATGCTAAGCAAAATACGATGTTCGAGGTTGAGCTTTGGCATACGGGCAAAGGAGAGAATTACGTACCGAAGCAATGGGTGAAGTCTGCTTCAAAAGCTGTCGAAGCGGGCAGCAAGCAGTGGGTTACGCTGGACCTGGATTGGCAGCCGGAGTCAGCCTGCAATGCTTTTGTCATCGTCAAAGCGAATGAGGCCATCACGCTTCACGGTTCTGATGAGCCTTTAACGGGGGTGCTTTGCTTCGCGAAGGGACCTCGGCCGATCGTGTCCTCTTTGCTGGAGGATCATCAGCCCGATCAACCTGTCGCGCAGTGGAGCATGCACAAATGGAACCGTCGGCCTGTATGTATGCGGGTATCGCCTAATTCGGAAGGCTACGGAGCAGATAAAGTTACTGACGGGTATGTCAGACCTTACGCTGGCCCGCATATGTGGGTATCCCAACCGCTCTCGTCGAATTCGCAGGAATGGCTGCAATTGGTTTGGGAAGCGGAGCAGGAGATCGCCGAAATACATCTAACCTTTAATGATGATGTCAATGAGGATTTAATTAACCTGCACCATCATCGAACGCCTTTCGCTGTCATTCCCGAAATCGTTCAAAGCTATCAATTGAAGGCCTTCTCTGCCGGGGAATGGGTGACGATCGTATCGGAGCAGAATAATCACAAGCGTAAAAAAGTCCATCGGCTTGAAAAAACGCTTAGCATAAACAAACTCAAGCTATGCATAGAGGCTACGAACGGAAGTTCGCGCGCGGAGGTTTGCGAGATCAGAGTCTATGGCTTATCTTAATCTGTTAATGTTGCCGTCACTCCCATCATAGAATGGTACAGGTGGAGTGAAATGAAAAGAAAGGAGAGGATATCATGGCTGTGAAACCGTTGAACGTCCTGATCGTCGATGACGAAGTACCACTTAGGCAGGAGCTGCGCCTTTTCCCTTGGGAGGATTGCGGGGCTGTCTTGATCGGCGAGGCAGGGAACGGGGAGGAAGCACTTCAATTGTGCGGAATCAGCATGCCGGATGTCGTGGTGACGGATATCACGATGCCGATTATGGACGGTTTAACGTTAATACGGGAGCTGCGGAAAAGATATCCTGCCGTTCAAATTATTTTGCTGACCTGCCACAGTGATTTTCATTATGTTCAGGAGGCGCTTCGGCTTGGGGCGCTTGAATATTTATTAAAGGTATCCATGGAAGAAGAGGAAATGAAGCAAGCGCTGAACAAAGTAAGAGAAGCGATTGTCAAGGAACGCCGGTCCAATGATAATGAAAAATCTGAGCAGCGGCAGTTGCAAGCGTTAGCATTCGGAAAGCTATTGCGCGGACAGGAGCTAAACGCAGATGATACTTTGCCAATCCAGCTCGATGGAGCGGGAGCCTATATATTGGTACGCTTGATTCTGGCTGCGCCTAATGGATCTTACATCCACGCAAGGCAGCAGATTCAACAAACGCTGATGGACCAAGAACAATCCGATCCCAATTGGCTGACCTGGGTGAATACGAGCGATAAGGAGTATTTCGTGCTTATGAAGGCGCTGCATGCCGTGACAGATGCGTTTGCATCGCTAAGTGGAGTCGTACAAGCATTGGAATGCTTAATGAAGGCAAAAGAGGATCAGCCTGGGCCAATCACGTCGGCGCACGCGGTTGTCAGCGAACCTTTCTCGCAAGCGGAAGAGCTTGCCTATGAGATCGCTAATACGGCCGAATGGAAGGAAGCCTTATTCTACGACAGCTCGCTCGGGAGCCGCATATGGACGGGAAGACCTCTCCCCGTGCAAGAGATGACAGATCAGGCGGTGAAGGAACTAAATGAAAAGCTGCGATTGGCCAGCCATTCTGCAGCGTCCCTTAAGAACTGCATACAAGGGGAGTTGCAAATGTGGTGTTACGCGACGAGAGTTCGGCCTCAGCAGCTCAAGCAGCGCCTGCTGCATTGGCAAATGGATTGGTTGAAGGTTCATGAGGGAGCTGAGCTTGAATGCAGGGTTATTACGCAATTAATGGGGGCGCAAACCTTGCAGGAGCTGCTCGCATGCCTCATTCAGCATATAAATGAAATCGATAACGGCAGCTCGCGCTCACGCATCGAAATTCGCTCGGCGATACAATGGATTCAAGCGAATATGAAGCAGCCCATCTCACTCCCGATTCTTGCCGAGCAGGTTGGGTTAAGTCCGCATTACGTCAGCCGGCTGTTTCGCGAGGAGACGGGCGACACAGTCAATCAATATATTACAAGGCTTCGGATGGAGAAGGCGGTCGAGCTTCTGAAGCGAACGAATAAAAAAGTATACGAGATTGCGGAAGAAGTCGGAATCCCGAGCTATCGTTATTTTACCGTCACGTTTCGCAATTGGACTGGGGTGTCACCGACGGATTACAAGCGGAATACGTAAAACACCAGCCTGATCGAATACGGGGGTAGAAGCATTTGTCTAAGTTGTTCAATTGGTACAGCGGCCTAGGACTTGCTACGAAGCAATTTATCTATTTATTCATCGTGACGTTATTTTTAGTGATGGTGCTCGCCTACCGAAATCTCAGCGAAGCCGAGGCTCTATTAAAAAATCAAGTGATTCGCGATGCCGAGCTGCTGGTAGGCCGTACCAATCAATATATTGATGCGAGCCTTGACAACGTTGAGAACATGCTCCTGCTTCTCTCGACCCGTTACGACCTGTTCGAGGAAGGCAACGAAGCGATAGCTGCGGATACGCTGCGCAAATTCGCTGATCATAACAATTCGATAGCCAAAACCCTGTATTTGGTTCGTACCGATGGGAAGGTATACGCGAATGAGCAGGTTAATTATGATATCATCGGCAATCCCATGCTTCCGGAATTGTATAAGCTGGCGCTCGAAAATTATGGAGCAATCAATGTAAGCGAGCCCTATTATTCAACCATGTCTGGCCACACGCTTGCTTACGTATTACCGGTCACGGATGCGCGCAGGCAATTGCAAGGCATAGTCGTTGCAGAAGTAAACCTGGATTCTCTAACGGAGCGAATTGCTCCAATGATCTACCAATCGTATGCGTTAATGACAAGAGACGGCAATATGATCAACAGGCTTGATTCCCGGGATAAAATGCTGCCTTATCAGGCGGGGATATATCCCCCCGTGCTGCAGGAGAGCTTCCGCAAGCAGCTGGTAGCCGTTAAAGTCGGGGTAAGCAGCATCGAAGGCAATCAGCTCGAAAAGCTTGCTGTCGTGAAGTCGACGACGAATCGGCTGGGCTGGTCCTTAGCGGCGTTTATTGAGGAGGACTATTTCTACCAAGACCTGCAGCAGTTAAACAATAACTACCGTACGGCGAGCGTCGTATGGATGATTATTTTATTATTAAGCGCCTACCTGCTGAGCCGTTCCTTTACGAAGCCTATTCGCCGATTTGTCGAGAAGATGGATCGGTTACATGATGTGCAAATCGTCGCTAAGCTGCCGGTCACGCGAAAGGATGAGATCGGCAGACTGACACAAAGCTATAATGATATGCTTGAGCGAATTCAAACGTTGCTGCACAAAACAAGGTCAGCAGAGGAGCAGAAAAAGGAATATGAGCTGAAAATGCTGCGGAGCCAAATTGCTCCTCATTTTTTATATAACACACTCGCTTGCATAAGCAGTCTTGCCAAGCAGCAGAGGATTGACGAGGTGCGCGACACGATCCGATCCTTGGTTAAGCTGTTAGCCTTCAGCTTTGATAAACAATCGGAGTATGTCTCAATCGAGGAGGAGCTGGAAGGGCTTCGAATGTATATGCATATTCAACAGGTGCGTTATGGCGATCAGTACAAATACGAAATCGACGTCGACCCGAGCCTGCTGCAATTCAGGATTCTCAAGCTAACCCTTCAGCCTCTTGTAGAGAATGCTTTGTTTCATGGCATTTCTCCGCGAAGCGGAGGGCTTATTACGATTAAAGGAAAGCTGGAGCGGGGAGTGATCCGTCTTTACGTTCGGGATAACGGCATCGGTATTTCACGGGCCGATGCCCGCAAAGCGCTTCATGGCCAATTCGAGCAGGAACGCTCGAAATACAGATTTACCGGAATCGGCTTACGCAACGTACATGATCGAATCCGAATTCATCATGGCAACCCGTATGGCTTGCGAATCGGAAGTACGCCAGGGGTTGGAACGGTCATTCGGGTAGGGATACCCGTCCTCACTGAAAACGATGAACGATTAGGCATTATGAGCTAAACGGCCCTGTCCGTGGTTCGAGGCTGTCCCGAGGGACAGCCTTTTTTGACGTATAGGAAAGGATAAGGGTTTGCTCATCCTTTCTCTATGCGTTTTACCGAAACGATGGCGTCTATAGAAAGGACGCCATCAGGCGTTTCTTCTTATTTGGCGCGAAATTCCAGCCGCATGGAAACATGACTGGAAACATGATCTTTTAATACAAACACTTTTTACGTTTTTATGTATATCGGCAATGGGAGGGACTGCTTATACTTAAATTATGAAAGCGCAACCACAAAAGGAGGGCTTACATGGAAGCCGATCAAAGCTTAATGCCAACATCTCGGATACAGCCCACTCCGCAGAAGAGGCTGCAAGCCGTTCTAAGGTCCGCCTGGCGTTTCCGGGCATTCTACCTCATGCTGCTGCCTGGCGTCATCTATTTTATTATTTTCAGGTATTTCCCCATGTACGGAGTCATTATCGCCTTCAAAAACTTTGCGATAATGGACGGTATAACGGGTAGCGCCTGGGCTGATCCCTGGTATAAGCATTTTAAAGAGTTTTATCAATCTCCGTATTTCAGCCAGCTGCTGTCGAATACGTTGTTGATTAGCGTATACAAGCTAATTTGGGGTACTTTCCCCCCGATTATACTCGCGCTGCTGCTCAACGAATGCCGCGTCCGTTGGTTGAAGTCCATTGTCCAAACGCTTACTTATTTGCCGCATTTCTTGTCTTGGGTCATTATTTTCGGCATTCTGCTGACGCTGTTTTCTCAGAATGGCGGATTGGTAAATCGATGGATCGTGGAAGCGGGCGGCGAGTCTATCCCTTTCTTGACCTCAACGGACTATTTCCGCAGCATATTGGTCGGCTCCGAGGTTTGGCAAAATCTTGGCTGGGGCGCAATTATTTATTTGGCGGCAATGGCAAGCATTGATCCTACTCTCTATGAGGCGGCAAAAGTGGATGGCGCGAGCAGGCTGCGGATGATTTGGCATATAACGCTGCCGGGGATACAAAGTATCATTGTTCTGCTCTTCATTCTAAAGCTTGGCCATTTGCTTGATGCAGGGTTTGACCAAATCTATATCCTGTACAATATCCAGGTATATCCGGTTGCCGACATTTTGGATACTTGGGTGTACCGAACCGGCTTGCAGCAATTGAATTTCAGCTTAGCTTCGGCAGTTGGCTTGTTCAAATCACTGATTGGACTCATATTGGTGCTCGGCGCTAACCGGCTAGCGAAAAAGTGGGGTGAGGGAATATGGTAAAAAGCTTGGACGATAAAATATTCAATGGCGTCGTATACGTTATTCTCGGTCTATGCGGCCTCGCTGCCGTACTACCGATGCTTTATGTGGTATCCGTATCCATCACTCCCTTTGGAGAAGTGTTACGCAACGGCGGATTTATACTGTTTCCGAGCGAGATCACCTTTTCTGCCTACAAGACGTTGCTAACCGAGTCGAATATCCCGAAAGCTTTTCAAATTACGGTCCTTATTACGGTTATTGGAACAGCAGTCAACCTCATCTTGACCGGTCTGATGGCTTATCCGCTCAGCCGAAAAAACCTGCCGGCAAGAAGATTTTTTCTCCTGATGATCGTGTTTACTTTATTGTTCAGCGGAGGTCTTATCCCAACGTATTTGGTCGTTAAATCGATGGGCCTCCTTGACTCGATCTGGGCGATGATTCTGCCAAACGCAGTATGGAGCTTTAACGTCCTTATTATGAAGAGTTTCTTCGAGGGTCTTCCTGAGGAATTGTTCGAATCAGCCAGGATGGACGGCGCCAAGGAATTTCGGATTTTGCTCCAAATTGTGACGCCGCTCTCGATTCCAGTCTTACTTACCGTTGGTTTGTTCTATTTAGTTGGTCATTGGAATGAGTTTTTCCAAGCCATCTTCTATGTCACGGACCGAACGCTGTTCCCGCTTCAGGTCATCGTCAGAGAGATATTGATGCAAAGCCAGCAGCCGCTTGAGAATGCAGAGAACATAATGCCTACCCAGACGATGCAAATGGCTTCCGTTATGATTGCGAGTCTCCCGGTCATCGTGATCTATCCCTTTCTCCAAAAGCACTTTACGAAGGGCATGCTGCTCGGATCGATTAAAGGTTGATCTAGTCGCCGTATGGATAACTGGCCAGCCATACGGACCTATTCAATAGATGGTTTACTGAAAGGGGATATGAAGATGAGAAAAGCAGGTTCTTTATTGTTGACCATTTCATTACTAGGGGCTTTACTTGCGGGGTGTTCTGGCGGGGGCAGCGGCGAAACAAATGAAAACAATACGCCAACCAATGCTGCGAAGCCCAGCACCGAGGCAAGCAGCAAACCGATCAAGCTTGAAATTATCGAGACAGGCAATAACTTGCCTACGCCTGATAAGGATATCATTAAGAAGGAGCTGGATTCAGCGCTAAACATTGATTTGAATCTGACCGTATATCCATCGGGCGATGACTATGCAAATCAATTGAACGTACGCATGTCCTCCGGCAATTTCCCGGACTTGTTCATGGTAAGCCGTCAGCAGCTGATTCAATTCTCTGAACAAGGACTGCTGCTGGATTTAACGCCATACATGGATAAATTGCAGCAGACCGTCGATTACATCGGTGAAGACAGCGTCAAAAAAGGCATGGTCGACGGAAAGGTTTACGGTATTTCCAAATCGCCGCAAATTCCGTATAACACGCTATGGATTCGGAAGGATTGGTTGGATAAACTGAAGCTTACCGTTCCGGCAACGATTGAACAATTGAAGGACGTAGCTGACGCGTTCACCACTCAGGATCCGGATGGCAACGGAAAACCGGACACATATGGTTTAACAGGAGGGAAAATTAACGCATTTTCGACCGTATTCGGAGCGTTCGGCGTCGGAATGCCAGGGAATTTCTACGAGAAAGACGGAGCGGTCGTGAACGCCTTGTACGATCCGGCAATGAAAGATGCGCTGACGCTTATTCAGCAGATGATCGGTTCTGGCTCTGTCGATCCCGAGCTGCTGGCGAACAGCGGGCTTCAGCATCAAGAGAAAGCCATTAAAGGGCAAGCAGGCATGGTCTATATTGATTGGCCGAATATGACGAAGGAGCAATTCGTAGAGCAAATTAAGACGGTAAATCCGAACGCGGAGTGGCTGCAGATTGCAGCGCCAAGCGGTCCTGCGGGACAATTTGACGGATCATGGGATATTGGATCAACTCCCGGAAGATTTGCGATTCCGAAAGCACTGGAGAAGGAGCCTGAAAAGCTGCAGCGCGTTTTTGATCTGCTGAACTATATCTCAAACCCGGACGGCGGCTCCTTGCTCGTTCAATTCGGAGTAAAGGATACGCATTTCACGTTGGACAACGGAAAACCAACAATGACAGATAAGGCGGGTGACGTCGGATATTCCTGGTTATACCAATTCACGGGAAGACCTGAAATGGAATATCTGATGGCCAAGTTCGCGATGCAATCTGATGCCATCAAATTCGCTAACGACCAGCCTCGCATCCAAGTGCTTAACGGATTCGTCGATAATCCTGAAGGCTTTAATCCTGCTGATGCCGATCGGTATATCGAAGAAGAAATTGCGAAATTCATTTATAACAAAAGGCCAATTAGCGAATACGATGCTTTTATTAAGACATTGGAGACTTCCATGAATTATAAAGCGTTCGTTGATAGCGCGAGCGAGCAGTTGAAGGCTTTAGGCTACGGGGGTTAAGGAATTGAATGTATACCGATTCCGGCAATTTTAACAATGGTATATGTAGTAGCCATGTAATCACTAAGAGCAGCCAAAAACGAGTAACTATCGTTTTTGGCTGCTCTTTTATGAAATAGGCGGATTTCGATCCGACTGATGAATAATTTATCGGAGATGGAAACTTTTTGTGTGAAATAGCAATAAATTAACGCTATCATTGGGGCATAAGAAACAAAAGAGAAAATCGTGTTGACAATGAAAATGATAATTGTTATCATGAGTTGACTTTTGATGCGGTCCTGCTTCACAAGCGACTACTATAATCGTAATACAGGGGGAAATACAGTGATTAAACGCAACAAGAAGTTTGTATGGGTATTATTGAGTCTTATGGTCATGTCGCTATGGTTAGCGGCTTGCGGTAACAATACATCAAATCAAGCAGCGAACAATGCGGCAACGAATGAGCCTGCTGCAACGGCCGCGCCTACGGAAGCGCCAACTGAAAGAACGTTGACGGATTCATTAGGCCATGAGGTAACCGTTCCTGCAAATCCACAGCGTATCATTGCATCCTACTTGGAAGATCATCTAGTTGCTTTGGGTATCAAGCCCGTTGCGCAATGGTCCGTTCCAAACGGCATTCAAGACTACCTGAAAGATTCACTGGCGGACGTTCCTCATATTGGCTTCGATCTTCCATTCGAAGCAGTAACAAGCTTTGAGCCTGATCTTATCCTCATGGCATATGACAGCAACGTGGAAGGCGATAAATTCGATCAATATTCAAAAATTGCGCCTACCTTTACGATTGGCGATAAATTGACAGCTGACTGGCGCGGAGCGTTGCTGAAAATCGGCGAAGTCGTCGGTAAAAGTGAAGAAGCTCAAAAAGCGCTTGAAGCGTATGACACGAAAGCTAAAGAAGCTAAAGAAAAGCTGCAGGGCGTTGCGGCTGGCGAATCCGCAGCGGCACTGTGGATCATACAAGACAAGTTCTACATCGTGAGCGACAAGCTCTCAAGCGGAGATTTGCTATACAACCAGCTCGGACTAGCGGTACCAGCTGTCGTTAAAGAAATTTCTGAAGCGGGAACAGGCAATTGGAACGCGATTTCGCTTGAAAAGCTTGCTGAGCTTGATGCCGATCACTTATTCCTAGTTAACAGCGGCACAGAAACGGATTCAAAAGCATTGAGCGATCCAATCTGGCAGAACATCCCTGCCGTCAAAAACGGCAAGCTTTATCAATACCCTAGTACGTCAAGCTGGTTGTACGCAGGTACGATCGCATACTCGCAAGTTATTGACGATGTACTGGAAAGCATTGTTAAATAAATCGATTTATTGAATATAGGACTGTAGCCACATGCGATTGTCGCGGCCGGCTGCGGTCCTTTTCTTATTGCGCAGCCTTCTCTAGCATTCAAATTCCATGTATAATCGTGGAAGGTCAATGCTGTGAAAAGGATGTGTTGGGAAATGGTAACGGCGATGAAGAGAACGGTTCCGATTTTACGGATTTTTGATGATGCTAAAGCACGTGAGTTTTATATTGATTTTCTAGAATTCGCCTGCGACTGGGAGCATCGGTTCGAGCCTAATATGCCCATTTATATGCAAATATCAAGCGGTGATTGCGTTATTCATTTGTCTGAGCATTACGGGGATTGCACGCCTGGCGCAGCCGTCCGAATCGAGGTTGAAAACGCTAAGGCGCTGCAGGAGCATCTATTAAGCAAATCCTATAAATTTGCTAGACCGGGATTCGATGAGGAATGGAACGCGGTTAAGCTTACAGACCCGTTCGGGAACCGGTTGCATTTCTATTCCCATAAATAACAATAAAGCGGGGGTGCAAACCAAATGGAACCATTGACTCTGACGATAGCTAGAGAAGTAGCGGTTGCCGCGGCTTATGAAGCGGGACGAGTTGTAAAAGAACGCTTCGGAGTGCTCGATAGCTACGATGAGAAGGACGACCACGGCGATATCGTAACAGAGGCTGACCATCTCGCTGAACGCCTGATTCTGGACAAGCTCCGAAACGTATTTCCGGCGCATAGCATACGTTCCGAGGAGTTCGGCGAGAACGATGTCCAAAGTGAATGGCTTTGGTTAGTTGATCCGCTAGACGGAACGAATAATTACGCAGTAGGCTTGCCGCTGTTCGCCGTTTCCATCACGCTTGTGCATGGGAAAACACCTGTTTTGGCCGTTATTTACGAACCCATGACCGAGCGGCTGTACGTTTCCATTAAAGGTGAGGGAACGACTTGCAACGGGAATCCAGTGAGCATCAATCGGGCTAAACCTTTCAGCAAAGCGCGCGTGGGTTGGATTCAAGGCCATGCCGTTCAGAATGAAGCACAGGCGGTTAAGCTCAGGCATTATATCGATGTCCATACGAAACGAATGATGCGGCTGTGGGCGCCTACTCTTCAGTGGACGATGCTGGCACGCGGCGATTCGGATGCGATTATCGTTTATAATTCGGAAGGCGAGGATTTATATTCAGGCATACTGATGGTGCTGGAAGCAGGGGGGACGGTCATCGATTATTCCGGCAGGCCTTTTATGGGAGTGAGTGATTCGCCGTATCTTATTGCATGCCAGCCGAAGCATCAATCATATTTCCTGAATCTGGTTCAACAAGGCTTGGCTTAAATCATGCGAGATGCTGCTGGAAGATGAGGAACAAGAAATGCGGTGGTTTAATTATGAAATTTATATCGAGGCGCCGATTGAAATCTGCTTCGACATGGCACGCGATATCGATCTACATACAAAAACCGTCTGGAAGCATACACGGGAAAAAGCAGTGGCGGGCGTTACGAAAGGTTTGATTCAAAAAGGCGAGCTTGTTACGTTTGAAGCGACTCATTTCGGCGTTAGACAACGTCTCACCTCGAAAATAAGCGAGATGGTCGTTCCGTCATTTTTTGTAGATGAGACGCAAAAGGGCGCTTTTAAATCGCTTAGGCATGAGCATCTTTTTGAGGAGCGGGGAAAAGGGACGCTGATGACGGATGTCCTCCGTTTTGAAGCGCCGCTTGGCGTTCTTGGTTGGTTTGCTGAGCGTGTTATCTTAAAGCGTTATATGAGAAAATTTTTGGAGCATCGCAATAAACAATTAAAAATATGGGCGGAGCAGCCCGAAAACGGGTAGCATGGATGATCTGTCATCTTCGCGTGCAAAATAAGGAAAAACCTTTAGGGTAAAGCTCTGCCCAGTCAGGAGAAGCATCATGGTAGAAGCGCTCGTCGGCAGTTTTATATCCGCAATGGCAACGGTACTTGGTGCTGTACCGCTGCTTTTCGTCAAAAGCCTTTCAGAGAAATGGAAGGATGTGCTAATCGCTTTTACGGCAGGAATTATGGTGTCAGCTTCTACATTTGGCTTGCTGCCGCAAGCTTTGAAAGAATCGGGCATTATTCCATTAACGCTTGGGCTGCTTATTGGCGTGATCGCACTGGACCTGCTGGAGAAAAATTTGCCCCACATCGACATTGAGCAGAGAAGAGGCATCTCGTCGTTTGATAGCAAGTCATTGCTCGTAATCTTTGCGTTATTTATACATAATATTCCTGAAGGATTAAGCACGGGGTTCAGCTACGCGAGTACGAATAATGGCCTCGGTCCGATGGTCGCTATTGCGATCGGTGCTCAAAATATGCCGGAAGGGCTAGTACTGGCGATATTTCTTATTCATTCCAAGGTTAGCAAGCTTAAGCTCATGCTGATCGTGACCTTGACGGGATTAATGGAGGTCGTATCCGCAATCGTCGGTTATTTTGCCGCAAGCTATATCGCGGGACTCATCGGCTATGGATTGGCGTTCGCATCAGGCGCGATGCTCTTCATCGTGTATAAGGAGCTAATTCCGGAAACCCATGGCCACGGTTATGAGCGCGCAGCGACGTATTCTTTTATCATCGGATTGCTTATTATGATTTATATCAGCTTTTACTTTGGTTAAAGGATACAAAAATAGGCTGCAATATCGTTAAACCGAACAAACTTTGAGCGGGCAGATCGATATAATCGAAGTAATCGATTACAATATACGAATGATTCATTACAAACATGGATAGTAGATGGAGGTTTCATGACATGTCGAACATAAACAGAATGCTTCTTGACGTAGATACCGGCATAGATGACGCCTTAGCCATTTTATATGCTTTATTGTCGCCAGCTATTAAGGTTGAAGGCATTACGACCGGGTTTGGGAATACGGACGTTGACCAAGCGACCGAAAATACATTGCGGGTCATACAAGCTGCGAGTTGCGGCTATGAGGTTCCCGTGGCAAAAGGTGCGGCAGGACCGCTTAAACGCATCTTTCCAGGGGCAGTCCCTCACATCCACGGACATAACGGAATTGGCGATGCTATTCTACCGCCATCACGGACGCAAGCGCTGGAAGAGTCGGCTGCGGCGTTTATCGTGCGAAAGGTAAATGAATCGCCAGGCGAGCTTACGTTGGTAACCGTCGGCAGATTAACGAATCTGGCACTCGCTTTGGAGCTTGATCCGAGAATAGCGTCCAAATTCAAAAAAGTGGTCATCATGGGCGGTACCGTGTTTGCGCCGGGCAATATTACGCCGGTAAGTGAAGCGAACCTGTACGGCGATCCCGAGGCCGCCGCGCAAGTATTCGAATCAACGCTCCCGATTACGGTCGTTGGGCTGGATGTTACGCAGCAGACTCGCTTGACGAAGCAGCATTTGTCCGATCTATCGCGAGATGTTGCACCAACTAAACGTGAAGTATTTGATTTTATGAATTCAGCGCTGCAAATCTATTTTGACTTCTACGCCTTCTCCAATGATTTTGACGGAGAGTGTCCCATGCATGACCCGCTAGCGGTTATTGTAGCCGTAAATTCTTCGCTGGTGCGAACGGAGACGATTCCTGCAGCAATCGATTGCGGCGATGGCTACACGGCGGGAATGATCATCACGGATCGCAGGGTTCGTGCAGTCGTAGGTCGTCCGGTTGAGTTCTGTCTTGAGGTGGATCAAGAGAAGGCGATTGCCGAGTTATTATCCATATTTACTAAAGGGGAAAGATAATTGATGGAACAGCGTTTTTCACGCGAATCAAAGTGCTATAAAACAGCCCGTGTGTTCCCGCCTGATGTAAACAATCATAATACGTTGTTTGGCGGCAAATTAATGGCTTACATCGATGATATTGCTTCAATCGCTGCAACAAAGCATTGCAGACGGTCCGTTGTAACGGCATCTACGGACTCTGTCGATTTCTTGCATCCGATCAGGCCTTCGGATTCGGTATGCTTGGAGTCCTTTGTAACATGGACTGGGCGCACATCGGTAGAAGTGTTCGTAAAGGTTATCAAAGAAGATTTGCTTAGCGGTGAGCGGAAAGTCGCAGCAACTTCCTTCTTAACCTTCGTTGCGCTTGACGAAAACCGCAAACCGGTACCCGTGCCTCTCGTCATCCCAGAGACGGAAGAGGAGCTGAAATTGTTTGAAACGGCTCCCCATCGGGCGGATATGCGGAAAATCAGACGAGATGAGAGCAAAAAATTTGCTGGATTCTTAACCGTTAAGCATCCCTGGGACTAATTCGATATAAATGATGATCGCCTGCAACAGCGCAAGATGCTGCTGCAGGTTTTTTTATTCGTAAAAATGCCATTTGAGACGAAGAAATGACTCCATAAGTGATGAAAACACGATATGAGAACATATGTTCCGTGGGCGCGAAAACCGAAAAACAGCAATATAATCCATTTCTTACACGGATTCGACCAAACCGAGGCGAAATTCAAACCAAACGGCCTAAAGCAGCAAATAAACGTCAAAAAAGGAACTAAATGATGGAAAATGGTGGTTTTCACTAATCGGAACATATGTTCTTATTATCCAATATAACAGCGGTAAATGCTGATGCTTGAAATGGGATGATTGCTGCACTATAATATGTAGTGGAAGGAGCGGGCCATGGATATTAAAAATTTCAAGTATGGTGAAGTTGGCTTGAATCGATTTTTCGGCTCCCTGGAAGCTAAGATTATGGAAATTCTGTGGGATGCGGAAGAGCTGAGCATTAAAGAAGTTCAGCTCCGCCTTGAGAAAGAGAAGCAAATTAATTTCAATACGGTAATGACAGTCATGAATCGGCTAGTGGAAAAAGGAATATTGCAAAAGAGATCAAAAGGTAGGTTATCGTTATTTTGCCCGACTGCATCAAAGGAGTCGTTCATTGAGGAGCAATCCAAGCGGTTGACTGAAAATTTGCTTGATGAATTTGGCGGAGTCGTCATTAATCATATGATTGATGCAATCAAAGAGGTGGACCAGTCCTTGCTTGATAAATTAGAAAGCAAGCTGCGGCAGCTGAAAAAGGATAAGCCGTCATGAGGTGGCAGCGCAAGTCCGCGCTCATTATGGCCGTTAGCCTATGTATCGCAATTGCGGTATGGAGTCAAATGGGCATGTATTTGGCACACCTCTTCTTCGGGGTCGATGTCAAAGTGAATTTTTTCAAATTCTGCATGAGCTTGTTTAGGGAAAATTCGCTTTATTATTTTATAGTCATCACGTTTCTCAACGCATTAATCGCGTATGCCATTCTCATGGTTTGTTTAAGAGTAACCCAGCAATATGTACGGTCCAATCGATTCAAGCTAAGATTGATGTCGCTCAGGGACATTGACTGGACAGCCCATGTCATTCAGAAGTACCAACCGCTGAATCAGCATATTATTGTCATTGGACATGAGCAGCCAATGGCCTTCACGGTTGGCTTCAGGCGTCCACTAGTCGTTTTGTCCAGCGGCCTGATTGAACTGCTTGACGATCAGGAGCTGGAAGCGGTCATTGCACATGAAGCATTCCATCAATCCCATTTTGATCCATTAAAAATATTCGTGCTTCAGCTTATTTCAGAATCGCTTTGGTTTCTTCCGATTGCCAAATGGTCTTATCGCAATTATAAATTGATCAGCGAGCTGCTGGCAGATGAATCTGCCATTCGCCATACGGGCTCGGAACTTGGTTTAGGCGGCGCGTTATTAAAGCTTATTAAAAAAGGCTTCAGAGACCATCCTACGCCTGTACTCGTTTATTTCTCTGATGGCGTAGTGAATTACAGGCTGCAGCAGCTCATTGATCCGAATGAAGAGATACCGGTGCGTTTAAATCTTATGACTATCGTGATTTCTATACCTGTTATGCTCTTGTTTATGGGCATGATTGTGTTGGCGGTCGCCTAGTTTTCTTTAACTATAAGAACTACGATGTGTAGTGTGAAAAGGAGCGTTTCAATCATCTATGGAATCCCATCTTTTGCTTCATGAACAATCAGGCTCTACTTATTTTTTGCTGTATACAGCGGCAGTTATCATGCTGCTTGCTTTGATAGGCTATTGGTATGCTTCGAAATGGAATAATGAAAATACGAGCAGCCTGAAAAAGGAACAAAAGGCGGCACTCAGACAAAAAACGAAAAAAATGCGGGTGGCCGCGCACATGCTTTTGAGCATTTCCCTTATCGTTGTCGTCGTTCATTTTGCCCAAGATTTGACCAAATCTTATGATGTGGACGACCTGAACCTAAAGGCCGACATTGAAGTGAATGAAGATACGTATTATGGAGCGGAGCATTCGGATGAGCCTGTTGCATATGAAATGAAAATTCCTACATCGGGTACGCATAGCCCGCATGACCTGAAGTTTGGTTTCTATACGGAAAAGCCGGCAAACGAAATGCTCGTTCATAATTTAGAGCATGGGGATATCATTATTTACTACCGTGCGGGAGCTGATCCTCAAACCATTGAGCTCCTGAACTATCTCGTTAACTTTAGGGAAGCGGGTGCAGGCATTCTGGCCGTACCAAACGAGGATATCCCCGAAGGCAAAGAAATTGTCGTTAATGCATGGACAAGGACGATGGAGCTTACGGCATTCGATGAAGCTAAAGTAGCGACCTTTATTTATACGTACATCAACGAAGGACCAGAGAAGATCCCAGCGCAAATTCGCCGCGGCGGGGGTACCATGTAAAAGGAAACACAAAAGCTTAACCGACCTAGCAAATGCTGCTTCGGTTAAGCTTTTTTTATAATCAATCGATAAAAGAAAGGTGTGCATAGTATCGAGCTGCTTGAAGAGACAGTGGTAGCGATAGAACAGGAGTTGTATCTTGTCCCAATGAACCTCTAAAGGGTGCGCCATTGTGGCGTTCTACTGCTCCGTAAGGTTATTCACCGAGAGCCGGTAATCGGAGGGAGAGATGCCGTGCACCCGCTTGAATTTGCGAAAGAAATAATTGGGGTCGAGGAAACCGGCGGCCGTAGCAATTTCCGTTGCCTTTAATGCCGTAACGGCCAGCATCTTCTTAGCATGGTTAAGCCGAATGCGGTTAAGATAGTCGTTGAAGGATTGCTCCGTTTCCTTCCTGAATAGCCTCCCTAGATAAACGGCGTTGACATTGAATTGAAGCGAAAGCAGCTGCAAGGATAGCTCTTCGCTAAAATGCTCCTGTACGTAACGTTCGACCTGTCTGACGACTGGATTCTGAGAGATCAGGTCTAGTTCTTGCTCTGACTTATGCAGGCCTTTATTCATGCAGCATTGCGCCAATGCTTCGCTATATGATTCATGCAGCAATCGGGGCAGGCAGGTGACTTTCCCGAAATGATTGAACCAAGGTGTTTTTAGAATTTCGCCATACCGCTTGGCAAGCTCAAGCATCCAGCTCTGATTGCTTGCACGGAAGCTTTCGGAATCATTGCCTTCGTCGGTAAACAAAACGATAATTTGCCGATTCTCATTGAGAAAGGCAATGCCACGGCCGCTTTCGAGCAGCACCTCTTCCACGCTATTCAGAATCGCAAATGACCGATATTGCTCTTCATTGCGGGCAAGCTCGCCTTCCTGCCGATCATGCCAATCGATGATGCATATTTGATATTGTTCATTCATTAGCAAAGGCAATTGAAGAAATTTCAGCTTCTCGCGCAGTTGGTCGTACTGAATTCGGTTCTGCACCCAGCGGAGCAGGATGTTGTTTTTCAACAATTGAAACGATTCTCTCTGCATTTGCTCGGCTATATATTGCCCCTGAAAGCGTTCCGTGCACGAGGCAATAATTTCAGTCAGCTCTGAGGCGTCAATCGGCTTGAGCAAATAATCCTCGACATGGTGTTTCATGGCTTGGCGAACATACGCGTATTCATTGTAGCCGCTTAATACAACGATCGAAGTATTCCAGTTCCTCAGCCGAATCTGTTCAATCAGATGCAGCCCGTCCCCCTTGGGCATACGAATGTCGGTCAGCACGATATGCGATCGATTCGACTCCATGAGCTCCAGCGCTTCATAAGCGCCCTCTGCCTCGGATAAACGGGTAATATTAAGCGCTTTCCAATTAATTAACCGCTTCAAGCCTTCTCTAATATATTGATCATCATCGACTATTAATAGACTTGTCATCTCATTCCTCCTCTAGTATGCTGGCTATCGTTTATAGGGGAATATCATGGTAAGCTGAAAGGATTTCGTCTCTGACGGGTGCTCGGGCAGAGACAAGCCGTACTCATTGCCATAAAAATGCTTGATGCGCTCATGAATGTTTTTAAGTCCAAGATGCTGCTCAGGAAACGTATTTTCGGTTTGCAGCAGCTGCTGCAAGCGGAGGTGCTCCTCAGCGGTTATATTCTTGCCATTATTATAAATCTCGATGAAGAGCAGATGGTCTTCTCGCTTGATCGTAACGGTAATGATAGGATCTTCATATTGCTCTAGCTGTCCATGCTGAATCGCGTTCTCAATAACAGGCTGCAGAGTGAACTTGAGCATGAAGCAGTTTTCTAGATTAATCTCCGAGATGACTCGAATGGCAATGCGGTTGGATTTGCCAAGCATGAGCAGCTCTAGGTAGTAGGTGGTATGCGCCAGTTCTTCCTGTACCGAGATTAGGTCGTCAGTAGGCTGAAGCATCCATCGGTACAGCCTGCCAAGGTGATAAAGCTTCTCCGCCAGAAAGGGCTGTTCGCTGATGACGGCCTGCATGCGCAGCGACTCCAGCGTATTGTAAAGAAAATGAGGATGGATCTGGGTTTTTAACGCGATGAACTCCGCATTTCGCTTGCGAATTTCCGCGATATAGACCTGGCTGATATGATTCTGCAGCTCCTGTGCCATTCGATTGAAGCGAAGCATCAGATCGCTGATTTCATCCTCTCCGCTAATGGGCATCAGAGGCGTGAACGGGTTGCGCTGCACCTTTTTGAAATGCTTGCTCATCTGGTTAAACCGTCCAACGATAAACCGCTGAATCAGATGAATGATAATAATGCAAACGAGCCAGCTTAGGCCAAGAATGGTGAGGATGCGAACCGCGATATCCGATAGCTTGCTTTGCAAATTAGATTTGTAGCTGATGCCGATCATCTCGATTTCGTAGGGATCAATGGTGACCCGTGAGATTAAATCATCGGATGCGGCCCAGTCTGATTGTCCATTGGGCCTGCTATCGAGCAGTAATGCGCCGTTCTGCTTCATAATAAGCCTGTAGTCCGCGCTTTGGTTATCGAACTCATTCGTTATCATGCGTGTATTCAAGGTAATGAGATGATACCCGTATACCTGATCGGGATGAATACTCGTCGGGTTATAGATAGGATTGACGATATATAACATTCGGTCAGCGGGCGCTAGCAACTGCTCGGAGCTTCCGAAATAGGGGTGCTGGTAAGCTTTTGGGAATGATTCGAAAAATGGTTCATAGGAAAAGGAGGGATTGGCGCCATACTTTTGCTGTTGAGATTCAACGAATAGCCGCTCATCCTGCAGACGGTACATCATCACTGCTGAAGTATACGGGTTACGGGAAAGCATATGCGTCATCACGTTTTTAATAAAGTTCTGTTCTATGATCGCTTTCCTGTCTTCGTTATCCGAAGGAATATTGTCAGGTAGGAACATCTCGTACACGCTGGACTGCATATTGCTATTCTGATAGAGGCTCATCGAATCATATTTGAACCGCTCCATGATGTCGAGCATTTGCATTTTTAGTTTTTCCGTGCGAAAGCTCAGCAGCTCATGCTCCTTTTTCTCCAGAATCGAATAGAAGTTATTGTAGACGACAAGACCAAGCAGCAAAAATATGAGTAGAAGGGCTGCGCCAATCCCAATATTCAGCTTCCGAAATATAAATCTGCCGATCCATTCACGGTATAAGGCTTTCATCCACATGGAGCCGACTCCTTCGATGTTGGTCATTATAGAATTAATAGGGTCGTTCATTCTTCTACCGTCATTTTATGAGCAAAAATAAAGCGCTGTCAACTGTTAAGCATCAAGTCCATGATCCATGGCAAGTCGAATAACAGATGCAACAACATTCAGCGTATGGTCAGCGATAGAATCGAAGAGATACAATTTTTCCAGTAAAGATATGGTTTTTGCTTTAGCGGAAGCCGTTCCAAGATCAGATAGGCCAACGGCTTATTGAAGTTGTACGTATCATGCGGTCCTGATTAGGTAGAGGGAATGCTCATAAAAGTAGTTTAATTGGTCTAGTGAAAGTAGCATTTGTGCTGTGGAAGTGAGCAACGATATCTTCCTATAATAGATTTGTGGTTATTAAACGAGACGAAGAGGTGGTCGCAATGAGAAAGTGGTTTGCACTAGGTATGGGCATGATGATGGTGACAGGATTAGCGGCTTGCGGGGGCAATGGCAATGGAGGTTCCGGCGGGAATGAGCCAACGCCAGCCCAGTCGGCTAACAGCAGCGAGGTGAAGGGGACAGACAAAGAAACGGTCAAGGATATTGAAATCGTATTTCAATCCTGGGTCACCCCGAACCTGACGGTAGAATATTACGACCAATTGATTCAAAAGTTTGAAAGCGCTAACCCTGGTATTACAATAAAGCGCATTCAACCTCCAGCGAACGAAGGGTCGCCGGACAGCTATCTCAAAACCTTGCTCGCATCGGGAGATTTCCCTGACGTTGTCCAGAACGCTACGATTCAAATGTTCGTAGATGCGGATGCCTTGCTTGAAATTCCAATCGATGAGGACATTAAGAACATTAATAATTACGAGGCTGAAATGATCGATGGCAAGCTGTACAACATCTCAGCCATCAGACAGCCGCAATCGCTTGTTTTCTATAATAAAAAGCTGTTTGCTGAAGCCGGTATTGCCTCCACCCCTAAGTCATGGGCGGAACTGGAAGCGGCAGCCGAGAAGCTGAAAGCCAAAAATATTACGCCGCTGTTGACGGCAGGCGACTGGACGGCTGGGTTCACGTTCTCCGTCATGACATCGCCGAGCGTGTATAAGGACAATAAGAGCTGGTACGCGGATCGTTTCGACAATAAAGTGAAATTTACAGATGAGAACTGGAAGGAAGCGGCAAGCTATTATGCCAATCTGGTGGAGAAGGGTTATTTCAATAAAGGTGCTTTAAGCATAGACTACACAGCGGTTGAGCAGGAGTTTTTGAAGGGCAAGGGAGCGATGTACCCGATGGGTTCGTGGTTCAGCGCGGCTGAAGCCGTTGCGGAAAAGGATTTCGAGGTAGGCGTATTTGCAACACCTACTAAGGACGGCACGCAATATTTGCTAGGCGGAGAGAATGCGGGCGGTTATGCGGTTGCCAAAAACACGAAGCATGCAGAAGAAGCGCTGAAATTCGCTAAATTTATGATGCTCGACCCGGAAGCACATAAAGGCTTCTTGCAAGCAGATGCTTTGTTCTCGAACTTGAAGGAGCCGCTCAAATGGGAAATGTCCCCGCTGCAAACGGAGATTTACGAGCTGCTGCTGAACAATCCTCCAATGGTTGGCCATATGAACAATAAAGTCGGCAGAGTACCCGTTGCAGGCATTCAGGATCAATACAACAAAGTGGCGCAAAACATTTTGCTCGGTGAGGTAGATGTGGAGAAAGGCATGCAATCTCTGGACGAATATTGGGACAAGAACAACAAATAGAGCTGCGGCAGAAGGGGCGATCCACAGGCTTCGCTCCTTTTCAAAGGGCATCATAATGAGATTTGGCGGTGATCCGATTTGCTTAAAAATGACCGATGGTCTTATGCGTTAATGTTTTCACCCGGCATCATCATTTATTTCTGTTTTCTGCTGATTCCGATTTTCCTGCTGGTCTATTACTCCTTTTACGATTGGGACGGTCTCAGCCCGTCCTATTCATTTGCCGGATTAAGCAATTACGCGGAAGCCTTTCATGACAAAGCTTTTGCACATGCGCTGCAAGTCACCTTGTTTATTACGGTGATCGCAACTCTGGCCGTGAATATACTTGGTATCGCCTTTGCGGTTCTCCTGAACCAAAAAGGGCGGATGACAAATTTGTATAGATCCGTATTCTTTTTTCCGCTGCTGCTTAGCACAGTTTCGGTCGGTTTCATTTGGAAGAGCATTCTGAGCTACAACGGATTGTTAAACAACTTGCTGGAGCAGCTTGGAGTAGATCGGATCGAGTTTTTCGGCAATCCAGATTTGGCCGTATGGACCATTACGTTTCTTGCTATCTGGCAGTCTACCGGCTTTATCATCGTGATCTATTTGGCTGGACTCCAATCGATTCCGGGCAGCTTGTATGAAGCGGTCAAAATGGATGGGGCAAACAGATGGCAGCAGTTCAGGCATATTACGTTTCCTATGCTGGCGCCTGCATTCACGATGAGCATTATCTTTATGTTTACGGGCTCAATGCGGGAGTACGACCGAGTGGCTATCCTGACTTCTGGCGGACCGGCTGGCGCTACGGAAACCATTGCTTATCAGGTAGTCAAAGTAGGCTTTAGCGCGAATCGACTCAGCTACTCCGCAAGCCTAGCCGTCTATATGCTCATTATCGTAAGTCTGTTATCGGTATCCTTGACTGTCTATTTGCGAAGAAGAGAGGAGAGGCTGCTGTGAGGAGAAATTTCGCTCCATATGCAAGGCATCTGTTCCTCATGCCTTTATCTCTTCTATTGCTTGTTCCGTTCTATATCGCTGTTGTCAATGCATTCAAGACGAGGAAAGACATATTGGATAATCCCTTTTCGCTGCCTGTCCTTAACCTGACGATGGACAATTTCATAAGATCGGCCGTGACGCCCTCTTTTAATATTTTCAAAGCGTATGGAACGTCTATTCTAATAACTTCGGTATCGGTAGTGCTGTTGGTTGTGCTTTGCTCCATGATGTCCTTTGTTTTTGCCCGCGTGAGCAGCCGTTTCCTGTCCGTGTGTTATTTATTGCTGCTGTCAGGGCTCATGATACCGCCTCAGGTCATTCTCATTCCGCTGGTTAAGGTACTCGCGAAGCTTGGGCTGATGTTCACGCCGCAGGGGCTTATTCTTTACAATATCGGGTTTTACGTACCGTTCACGGTGTTTATATTCGTTGGCTTCATACGGACGCTGTCGAGAGAGCTGGATGAATCCGCGAAGATAGACGGAGCAAGCCAATTGACGATTTTTTGGAAAATATTATTTCCGCTGCTGCGCCCTGCAACGTCTTCCGCCGTCATATTCCTCTGTCTATGGATTTGGAATGATTTTATTAATCCGGTTATTATTTTGGGTTCAACCAAGAGCTATACCGTGACGACGGGAATCTATCAAGCCGTAGGGCAGTACAGCACGAATTGGGAGGATGTTTTTGCGCTGGTCGTTCTCGCCTCGGCTCCGATCTTCCTGCTCTATCTGTTCATGCAGCGGCAATTTATTGCCGGATTGACGGAAGGTTCGTTGAAGGGCTAGCCTCGCCGCTGTGTATGAAATCGCTAAGAAGTCTTATTCTGCTATAGCGATTGGCATCACGATCGGACGTTATATTCTCTGGGGAGGAGGCGGAGCACGGAGTTAAGTTGAACTTGTGAACCAGTGCGTACGTAAATAAGCCGCGCTGGTTCTATTCCAAAACGAATGCGAAAAGAAACATAGGAGGCGTCAATCGATGAAAAGAAAGCTTGCTTTATTTATCGCCCTATACATGGTGTTCACAAGCTTATCCCTCACAGGTGCGATTCAGCCTGTACGGGCTGCCGCTGGTCCGCAGAGCTTTTATGTATCGCCGCTCGGGGATGACAACAACAGCGGAACTTCTGAATTGCCTTTCAAAACATTAGAAAAAGCAAAATTGGCCGTACGCGAAATAAACAGTACGATGACAAGCGATATCTATGTCTATTTGCAGGATGGCGAATATCCGTTAGCGGAGACGCTGACCTTTGGCAGCCTGGATTCCGGAAATAACGGATTCAAGGTTATCTATACCGCTGATTCAGGAGCGAATCCTGTAATTAGCGGCGGCGTAGACATTAGTGCAGGCTGGGAACTCTATGACGCTGACAAAAACATTTATAAGAAAACCGGCGTTAATTGGAATTTCAGACAGCTGTACGTTGGAGAGGACCGAGGAATCCGTGCCCGTCAGCCCAATATGACGAATGATGTTGTTAAAGGTCCCTATTACCGGGCTAAAAACGGCGAATATCCTTATGTGGTCGATGAAGACGAACGCACCTGGGCTAGTCAATTAAGCAGCAGCTCCGCGGAAATGGTCATTGTGCAAAGTTGGAGCCAAGTGCGCGGCCGGATTGACACCATTAATGGAACAACAGGACAAGTCGATTTTAAATTTCCTGAAAGCGGTTTTTCCTATAATCACCATAGCCAAGGAAATTCGCCATACTTCTTTGAAAACGCTTTATCCTTGCTTGACGCAGAAGGCGAATGGTATTTGGATACTGCTGATCAAACGGTATATTACAAGCCGAGAAGCAGCGAAACGATGAATGCAACCCGCATTATCGCGCCGAAGCTGGAGACGGTTGTGAAAATGGAAGGAAGCCCAGGCAGCAAAGTACAGAACATTGAATTATCAGGCATTCAAATGATGCACAGCAATTGGCTGGCGCCTTCTAGCTATGGCTACGTGGATGTGCAGGCTGGCTTCAGGTATCAATCCGTGACTGGCGGCAACAATGCGGAAATTAGAAATACGGCGCGTTATACCGCATCGAGAGCGATGCTAGAATTGAAATATACGAGCAATATAACGATTGCTGAAAACGTTTTTCAACATGCGGGCAGCTGGGGCATTATGGGGTATGAAGGAACGGACCACACCAACATAACCTGGAACAAGTTTGCCGATAACGCCGGTGGCGGCGTGGCTATGGGCATCGTTGGCGATTTGTGGGATGACAATGAAGGAAAAGATCCGACTTATACGCTGCCGGATGGTCAAAGCCAATATGATACCATCTCCCATAACACCATTGATCATGTCGGGCTGGATTATGGAGATATGGTCGGTATCGGGGCAATGCTGCCTCAAAACATGACGATTGCGAATAATGAAATTAGCAACTTGCCGTACTCCGGCATCAGTATCGGTTGGAACTGGGCGGATACGGATCACGGCATGACGAATAATCAGGTGCATAACAATTACATTCATGATTCGGTCAGGCTTGTTCAGGATGGCGGCGGCATTTACACGCTCGGCCGCATGGATGGGAAATCGAACATCTACCACAACTATATTAAAAATATGCGAAAAGGCGAGTACGCGGCCTGGAACCATATCATGGGCGTATATCTGGATGGGCAGACGAGCTACCGGATGGTTGAGCGAAATGTAATTGATAATACGGAGCATGGCTTCTCTGGCTCCGCGCATGACAATATTATTAGATATAACTACTATAACGTTGATTTTGGCGGCGTGAATTCTTCAAGCACGGCCTATGGGAATTGGAGCGTAGCAGGCAATAACTGGCCGCAGGAGGCGCTGGATATCATCGCTGCAGCAGGTCCGGGGAAAGCGCCGCTTCCGGCACCGAAAGAGCCTATCAATCTCGCTTTGAAAAAACCGATAACGGCATTCTCGCAGAGCAAGGACCCGGCATTCGCGGTTGATGGCGATACGACGACGAGATGGGCGCAGGAAGAAGGAAGAAGCGACGCGCAGTGGCTAACAGTAGATCTAGGCGGCGTATATGCCATCGCTTCTACGAGTACGATGTTCGAGCTCAACTCCGGCTATAAATATAAAATTGAACATTCGGAGGACGGGGATAACTGGGAGGTGTTTGCCGACAAGACAGCAGTGGCTACCACGCAGCAAACCAATCAGGATAATCATGCGGTTATGGCACGTTACATGCGGATCACCATGACCCACGATTGGGGAGGAAGCATCTATGAATTCAGCGTCCATCCTGGAGAAGGCGGCACGCCTCCCGAAGCTAACTCCCTGATTCAACGGAGTGAGGTCACCTTCGACAAAAACCCGATCAGGCAATCGGACATACAGGTCAAAATGGTATTAAACGGCGGGAAGCTGGACGGAATTAAAAACGGAGCGGCCGTGTTGGTTGCCGATCAAGATTATACCTTATTTTGGGACCAGGTACTGCTTCATAAATCCTATCTCCAAGCACTGCCAAACGGAGAAAATCATCTGATGTTTGATTTTGCGACAGGAGTCGATCCTGTTTTGAAGGTAAATGCGATCGAAGATGACGGTTCCGTTAACGTGGCGTTAAACAAACCGGCTACGTCTTCATCTCAAAGCTTGGAGCCTGCCAATGCCGTGGACGGGAATCCGAATACAAGATGGGCGCAGCAAGAAGGCATTTGGAATACGGAAGGCTGGTTGATGGTGGATTTGCAGGGAGTCTATGCGGTGAAATCCGTTACGACAATGTTCGAATTGCCTAGCGGATATAAATATAAAATCGAATATTCGATGGATGGGCAGAATTGGAGCACCTATGCGGATCGAATGGGAAGCGAAACGACGCAGCAATCGTATCAGGATAACAACGAAAACGCTGTTTCCGCGAGATATATGAGAATAAAGGCATTTTACAGCCTAGGTCCGAGCATTTATGAGTTTAGCGTATTCGGTACTAAGACAGGCGCTGATTCCACGCTGGATCAGACAACGGCTGCCTTTAACAAAAATCCGAATAATCAAACCGATCTGGCCGTGGGTATGGAGCTTCAAGGCAACACATTAACAGGAATTAAAAATAGATCGCTTTATCTAACCCCCGACACTGACTATAGCGTATCAGGAAACGAGGTCGTAGTTCGTCGCTCTTATCTTGCAGCGCTCGGCGAAGGAAAAAACAGCCTGGACTTTGAATTCAGTTCGGGTGACAACAAGCAGGTGGAGATTGACGTGACAGATATCGGAGGCGCTGAAATCGATATTGCTTTGAGTAAAGCGGTCGTTTCATCGTCCCAAAGCAAAAACCCGTTATATGCTGTAGACGGTAACCCAGATACAAGATGGGCGCAGCAGGAAGGGGTAACGGTACCTCAGTGGCTGAAGGTCGATCTTGGCAAGAATTACGACATTACAGCCGTGAAAACGGTATTTGAGCTGGCTTCGGGCTACAAATACAAAATTGAAATTTCTACAGATGGAACTAGCTGGACGACATACGCGGACAAGAGCGGTTCGGCAACTACACAGCAGATCAATGAGGATCGCAAGGAAACGGCCGTTTCAGCGAGATATATTCGTTTGAACGTTACGGATTCGAATGGAAACGGAGCCAGCATTTACGATTTGAATGTATTCACTTTCAAAGAAGCGGTGGCAGCCGATTCCGCTGTAAGCCCGACATCGGTCGTGTTTGACAAAAATCCTTCACAGCAGCAGAACGCAGTCATTGATGTAGCCTTAAATGGAAATACGCTAATTGGCGTAAAAAATGGCGGAACGCAGCTAACGGCTGACTTAGATTATACATGGATGAACGGAAAAGTGACGCTGCTGAAATCGTATTTGGCTGCCCTTGAGGTAGGCAATACGAATCTTACCTTTACGTTTAGTGCAGGACTAGATGCCATGCTTCAGGTGCAAGTGGTGAACACGAGCAGCAATGGCGGCGGGAATAATGGAGGAAACAACGGAGGCAGCAATGGCGGGAATAATAATGGAAATAACGGCAATGGCACGGGTGGAGGAGGCAATGGCAATCCTTCGGATGGCGGAACGGAGGTAGGGCCTGGCACGGAAGCTCCTAAGTTTACGGATGTTAAAGGTCACTGGGCACAAGCCAGCATCGAGGAAGCAGTGAAGCAAGGAATCGTCAAAGGTTATAAGGACGGCACGTTTAAGCCGAATGCAACAGTGTCACGGGCAGAATTTATTGTCATGCTCATGAATGGTCTGAAGCTACCTGACAGCAAGGCCGAGCTGAGTTTCGTAGACGGCGCTAAGATTGGCGCTTGGTCAGAGGAAGCGATTGCCCAAGCATTGCAAGCGGGAATCGTAACTGGCTATGAGGACGGAAGTTTCCGTCCATCGGCAAGCGTTAACCGCGCGGAGCTTGCGGTAATGATTGCGAGAGCTGGCGGAGTAAAGCTAACAGATGCGGAAGCGACCGGGTTTGCAGACGACAGCGAAATTCCAGCCTGGGCAAAAAGCGCTGTATATGCAATGAAGCAAGCCGGAATTTTAAATGGCAGACCAGATAACTCGTTTGTACCTTTAGCACATGCTACGCGAGCTGAGGCGATTACCATTATTTTGAATTTAATTAAAGCCGGCGATAAGCAGGAAGACATTTAATAGAAATCATTACGTTTTAAAAAGAATTCGCATATGAAGATAAAAAGCAGATCTTTCGGTCTGCTTTTTATTTTGCATTTTTTTGTGCAAATGGAGATTTTTGATTTGTAGATGCTGCCAAGCATGAATACATTAATAACGAACTGCTTTGTATATTTCGTTATTAGAAGATCTTTTATCCTGATTAGAAAATGGTTTATCATGATAATATTGCCGACGAATCATACGAATCGTTTGATTGTACGGATTGATTGGTGTCATTGGCATCGATAATCATGTAACATTTACTATCAATGATAGAGCTTATACAGGTATACTGACCAAAATTTAAAAGGTATAAATCTCAAATAAGACGATTTTATCAAAGATGCTCTCATTTATATATCCTTATTAGGATCCAACCATAGAATAATATCCTTAATTTGCAAATTGATGATAATTGATCTACGATAGATTTGGTTAATCGTTACTATTTTACAAACGAAAAGAGGATGAATAATGGGAAATGATCTTTTCGCACAACTTGTTATTTGGCATCAAGAAGATTCACATGAAAAAATAGTAAATAGAGTCATGGAAATCCCCCAATCAGAGAGGGATTATGATACGGTCAGTTTATTGGCAAGAGCTATGAATAATCTGGAACGTTACGATGAAGCACTTGAACAGCTTTTGGCTATTGCTAAAACGGGTGTGAATGACCCTCTTTGGCATTTTCGGGCGGGCTATTCCTACTATTATCTTGAACAGTATGAGGAAGCATTAAGAGAATTTGAAATCACGGATAAGCTAGATCCAGAAGATAGAGATACGATGACTTTTTTAGATTGGAGCCGAAGTAAAGTCGACCGAAAACAAAAGCAACTAAAGCAATCTGCCGCGTTGAATGCTCTAAACGAACAAACTACGGATAACGAAGCAAGTGAAGTGCCCAATGAAGCTGTACTACATGTTGCAGACGACATTAAACCAATTGAGCTAAGAAGCCGAGATAATGATCATGAGTCATTTGAATATTTAAAAGATATGTACATGGATGGATACTTCCCTAATTTTCTTGTGGATAAAGTTAAATCTGAGCTAGCTAAAGTTGTTGAATTTTTGGAACAAGGAAATCGAGAACGTGAAGAAATCCAATTAAAGCTTGATTTCGCTATTCGAGCAATCAATGATCTTGCAGAAGAGTTTGACGAAAACGACAGCGAGATAGAAACCGTGGCGAGAGAATCAATTGGACAAACCGTTCAAGATATTTTAGCCTATTTTGGTATCGAAATAGATAGGGAAGAAGCCATTCGTGAACGTGATTGGTAGAAAGTGGGGAAATATATGTACATAAGCAAATGGTGGGGAGATTTAATTGGCGGTTCTGATGATTCGCTGGCATTATTAGACTATTTGGATCAATTGGAGTTAACGGAAGTGACGCTCAATCAGATTTTAATGGACTTGGGTTTCGATGTTCTGCTTTCCGAAGGAGACTTGAAAAACGGCGGGAATATTGGTTTCGATAGCAGAAGTGCTAACGGTATGTTTCGGGTAGAGCTTGATATTGCCTGCGGTACTCTAATCGATCTTGCAGCCATTGTGTTGGAGTGCCTTAAATCAGGCTATGTCGATTTGCATGATTTGGATGAGGCTAGGCAGCCGCGCAAACTTTATATTGATGCCTCCGAAGAAAAAAGAAACCTGCTACGGGACGAATTGAGCAAGTTTTCCCGTAATCCGCTGTCCTATGATTTAGCCGAGCTTGTTCCTACCGATGATATGAGGGAGCTTGCGGAAAAGGCAAAAATGATCGCAGATGAGCTGTTTTAAGCGGTTTTATTGTATTTAAAAGGATTGCAACATGCATGCTCTAAGATGTGAGTTCTGTAATCTAGGAGGCTAACTCTGGCATGGTCTAATTTTTATACTTGCCGGAATGACTTGACATGATTTAGAACAAAGGATGATAGGAATGCCAAATGATAATCAAGATGCCCCATTTGATGGTTCTAATAGAGGAACAGGTCGTTATCCTATCGACCTGACAGGTCCTCGCAGTCACACTCTTGTCATTCAGCCCGGTGTGGGCAGTCTATCTATTGGACCATCGCAATTGGGGAAGCAAGCAGATCTTCACGTATCGCCTGATGCGCACATCGATTGGACCGTATTCGATTCCTTTTACACGCCGGCGGGCTCGCCTTGGCCGCGATTTCTGCACTATACAGGCAGTGATGCAGGTTTTTTTGACTGGGCGCAGAAACGTCCCATTGAAGAGATGACCTGGGCTCCGACCCTATTTGAAGACAAGGAGATAGATGCCAGACAGTCCAATTTGCATGGCTTGCATATCAAGTTGGATCAGTCCGTGGGTCATCTAAGCCTGAGGCTTCCAAAGCGGCATTGCCGCCTGAGCGTGTCCGGCGATCTATCACGCTTCTCCGCCACGGGCGATGTGCCATCATCTCTGACATTAGCGCCGCGTACTGGCAGACGCAAGAATGAGATTCCTTTCTTGCTGCCCGACTTGGGTGAATTGCATCAAGTGACGAGCCTGACGTTACATAACACGCCGCTAGGACAGCCTATCTCATTGGAATGTCTGATTCGCTTCCCAAACCTAGATTCACTTAGCTTATGGGGGAACTTCTGCGACGCGGACTTACTGGCTCGTCATGTCCGGTTAACGAATTTGGAGCTGCGCTACATGCCTGATCTGAGAAATTTGCCGCACTTGAACGCATGGCCGTTGCTTGACAGATTTATCGCCTACAATGTGGAAGAGATCGCGGGCAAGCAGCTAAAACAACAAATGAAAACGCGTGCTAAAACGCGCCCGTGGACCGGCCATGCTTCAGTGAGCCAATTGCGAAAGCCTGAGTGGTGGACGAGCGAGTTTGGCCGCCCGTTTTCGTCATGGCCTAAACGTCTGGCCAAGCTGGCTAACGAAGCTTACAACATTGCACAGGTAACCTTGGCTGAAGCACGCAGCTTTGACGATGCCGAGGAAGCCATCATCGCTTTCACCGTTCGCTTTAATACCCTCAAAGGCATTGAAACCGCCGAACGTGAAGGCATTGGTGAAGCGGTATGGCAACTCAGCCAGTCTGCTCACTTGATTGGCCAGCCTATACCAGAGGAGCTGGCTCAACGCTGGTTTGATGCAGTACGCGATTACTGAATGAAATGAGGAAATGAACGGGTACTAGTTAAATGTAAATTTACAAATTGTCACAGTTCGCTCTGTCATATACATATTTATAGAGTTTCATTATGGAGTGTTAACTCAAGATCACAATTTATGAGGATTAACAGAAAAGAACTGCAACGGACACCGCATGCAATCGGTTTTGGGAAACCTTCATTAACCTTACATAATATAAGTACATTATATAAGAGATTATTATGAGACTCGATACTATGTAGAGAACAATGTTGTACCGAGATTAACAAATTAATTAGGTCATTCATCAACAGAAACAACGAAGAGATATACAGATTTAACAGTTAAAGAGATGGGGAAAGTTATGGACGACATGGATCGGTAAATCAACGTAGTTACGCTGATTTATAAATACATATTCACAAAACTCGTATTTTGTACATATGTGTTTAGGTTGAAATAAACCCACTTGTATGTTTATAAGTTGTGTTGTTGTTTGTCGGATGACAAGAACATTTACTCTAAACTGATCTCCCCGGTCTATTATATTGTTCTCCGAATAAAAAGCACTCCAATGATCGCGTTGGAGTGCTCCGCTCCGCTAATATTACTCGAGTGCCTTAATAAATGAAAAGTGAAATTGCTAAAAACCACCGACCCGGAGTTCTGTGATTCAATCAATGTCGCACTTTACCTAATTCCGAATCTTATACATCAGACCGGCGTTAACAAACTCGCTGATGCTCTCAAGCGCATTGTCCGAAACGTCAGACCGTCCGGGTAGTCTTGCAGATGCGTAGCCGCCAGAACCAATTGATCACTTTGGCGGCTCGCGCCTTTACAAATCTATTTTCATGATGAGGGCTGCTGGAGCCGCTGTACAATCAGTACTCCATATGGCTCTAATAAGGTCTCTCCTGCTAATGTTCCAGTATTCATGCAATCACGGACAGGCTCTTTGAATATTATATAGTTTTCAAATGACAAAACGATACCTTTGTCTTTAGGTTCCATACCCGATAAACAGTCATTAAAAGCATCTAAGCTTTGACCATAGTAATCAGGGAAGCGAAGCATGCTTGATAATTCATTATGAAAATTTGTGTAATCCCATGATGAGTAATCATAATTATATATTTCAAATCCCTCCTGTGAAAATTTCTGGAGAGCCCTCTCGTTGTGTGTTCTTTAATTTAATTAGTGATACAGCCATGGTAATTCCCAACTTCTTATATTTATATTTCTACTATGAATTTTGACTTTTTCCACGCTAAACTGCCTCATTGTTTAATAAAAATGGAGCAGCTGCGGGGCGCATTCCACTCCATAATGTCTAAACTAAACGTTATTGTTTCTGCTCGATAAATACATGCATATAGGCCTCCGTTTTCCCCTTGCTCTCTCTTGGATTTTAAAGTTTCTTCACTTATTTACCCAGATAAGTAAACGCATGAACTTACAACTTACCTTCTTCTCTCAAATTGCCACATTCGAACTATCCTGTCCGTTTGCTCGACTAAAGGTCTTCCGAATGTATACCTGGTTATTTTTCTCGCAGTCATCTTAGCAATACTTAAAAAGGACTCCATCATCTTCAAGCTGTGTGAAGTTCTATCGATGAGCTAAGCAAGCTGAAGTTTGGTGTTGAGTTCTACCTATTTTTAATACCTATTCTACCTTAAACATATCATCACGTTTTTCAATCATCACTTGAAAAAATTTCAGGGAGGCCTGGATTTCAGACTCCGATAATTCATTTAAAACCGATATAAATCTATCCTTCATTAATTCATGCATGGTCGCATGCAATTCATAAATCCTTTTGCCCTTGGGTGAAAGGGTAAGATAGACCTCTTTTTTATTATCAACCATCTGGTTTCGTTTGATAAAACCCTCTTGAAGTAACTTATTGCTAATTTTTGAAATACTGGCTTTGGACAAATTCATTTTTTCTGCAATCGACGTATTGTTAATAGGTTCATTGTTTCCAATGCAATCAATCACATGTACGCTTGTCAAGTTGCTCGGAATGGATGTAATGCCATGTGACTGTGCCAAGCCAGTAAACTCGCTAATCTCTGCTGTAAACATTTGTTCGGTTAGATGAACAAAGTGAAGAAAACGTTCGTACAATGTTCGCTTTAACCCCTCAGACATGATGTTAACATCCCCTTTATGTATGCGATTTGCCCCTAGCAAGTTTAAAATGCGGGCTAACGCTATATGATTGTTTTAAGCCCAATCTCTTATTGTTCACTTGTAAATTATTTTATCACTTCACTTCATAGGGATCAAGCCTGAAATACCGAATATAAAGAGAAGTTGACAGCCATTACGCTTTTATATTATAGTTTCAACGTTAACAATAATAAAAAGAAGGTGTTGCGTTTGATTCGCTCCGATTCATCCACTCAGCCAACTGAAGTCCATGCATTTACAATCGAGGGGGTATGGCTGTGAATATTGCCAAAACGATAATAGAACGCCGAACCATTCGCAAGTTTAAAGCAGAGCCCGTCCCATTCGAATTGATGAATTCCTTGCTCAAACAGGCTTCAAGTTTGTGGAAATCCGAAGCGCCTCAACATTGGCGTTGCATTTATTATGACTCCATGGAATCGCGTTTGCGACTGGCAGAGAGCATGTTTGCCAAAGTAATAGACAGTCAGTTTGGTAAATTGATCCCGTCAAAATTAACGGGATTTCTCACCAAATCCGTTCTTAATACGCCGGTTCATCTGGTTTTTATTGCGGCATCTTCAGAAAATCATCGACAGCGTGACAACAATTATGCCGCCGTATGCAGCATCATGCAAAACCTTCAATTGGTTGGTTGGGAAAACGGTTTGGGGATGCTCTGGTACACGGACCCGTTGCTGAACAATCCGTCATTTCTTAATGAAATTGGCTTGAAGGCTGGGGAGAAATTTGCCGGTATTTTAAATATTGGATACTTTGATAGGTCACCTAAAGCCCGAAAAAGGACACCCGCGGAAATGAACTGGACAGAATTCACAACAGATACAAAGCCGCATCCAACTAATGAAGACCGTTATGTATCTTCTCAAGACATTTTGGAAACATTAAACATTGCTGTTTGGGCACCGAATGATGGACTCCGTGAACCATGGCGTTTTATTTATGTGACCGGCGAAGAATCCGTTGCTAAACTCGCGCCTTCACATGGGAATACCTCGCAGTCATTACTTATCGTATTAGCAAAGAAAGAAACTGACCCGCACAAGCAAGAGGAGGATTATGCTGCAGCATGTTGTTTGATTCAGAACTTTCAATTGTTGGCCAACTCTAAAGGCTGGAATGTTCGTCGCACCATGCCGGAATGGATATATGAACGACGGCTACCGATACCTCTTAAGATAGATCTGCAAGAGACAATTGTAGCTGTACTGGAGGTTGGGACAGTGGAGCAAATTTCATATTCATCCTCCGCTCCTTCGGCTTTACATGTAATACGCCTTTGAATAAATATGAACCTCATTTAAGTTAGCACCAAAGTGCGATGAAGGGCGAATGAGCACCCCCCGCCGACAAATACAAGTTGGAAACATAAAGGTTTCTAGCTTGGTCAAGCCGAAAACGGCTTCAATCATCCGCCTCAGTTTTGATTCCCGATTACAAAATCAAAAACTTATTACCGCTGACACCTCGTTTTTATCAAGACATCGTTCGGCAATCAAAAGAGAAGGCCTTCTCCCGATGCCTTCTCCGCTGCTTATTATTAGCTGGTATAGCTAAATGTTAACGATAGTTCCTTAATTCAAGATTAATCGGTTATGAGTATATGTTCTTTTCAATCTCGGATGAGGATATATGTTCTTGTCTTAAGGATTGGTCAAGAACATATATCCTCACAACGAAAAAACCGCTGTTTAGGCGGTTTCCAATACATTTATGTTGTTGTCCTTTGACATATGTTTTCAATGTATGATCATCTTCCTTGCATATTTCACTAACTAACTGCCATAACGCGCTGTTTTCTTTATTTTTCGGTCCAAGACTTTTACAATTTGCATAAGTAAGGATTTGAATTCCTATATTTTTCTCATAAATCCTTAATAGATTTTTCAAAGGTAACTAATTATTTTGTCGTTTGTTAACTTCAATCGTAATAAACTCCGGTAAATAGCTGGGAGTACATCCTTTTGCTACTATATCATCTTTGTAAAGCCCCGTTTTCTCACCAAGTTCAATACAACGTGCCCGATTCTTCACATCATAAACGCCGATCCAACCTGCGGTGAAATTCATAGCCCATTGCACTTCCGGTTCTTCCTGCGAAATATTAGCTTCTAGTGTAGATAGTAAGTCTGCGGTGTTATCAGGCGGTGTTTGTCCAGTCCATCTCAATCGCGCTTGATAATACCAGAAAGCTCGCCTTTGAAGAGAAGATGGGCTATTTTCCCAAGACTCCATTAATGCTATTGTCTTCTTGTCTTTGGTGAGCTGATTAGCCATTAACCAATCCAATAAGTTATTTCGCTCATCGAAAGTGTGAGTGTGCATATCCTTCTCAAGCTTATTTATCACTTCTTGTGAAAGAAGTTTTTTATCCATAATTAAGATTGCTAATAGTCTGGGTAAAAACGCTTCGGATGACCAAAGTTCCAAAGCTAGTTCGTGATCTTTATTAATGTCCTTTGCGATTTTTCGTAAGTCGCCTAGCTTAGTTTTACTATTGATCTGAAGTAGAATGTTTTCTGCTTTTGAAGAACGTTTTATTACTGTATCTTTATTTTCATTCATTTCATACATCTCATACGTCTCCTTTATTAAAGCACTGTTTCATAATTTGTCCTTGATGGGATAAATCAAGAACTTAATTTCGATATAAGTCTTATTGCACTGGTGTTCCTCCAAATATTACTTTTTTATATTGTAACATTAATAACGCTTGCCGGCTGCAGGATGTCGGGGCACCGTTAGATTTTATACAAGGCATGCTGGGCCATTGGCTTGCGTCATAAAAGGCTGCATAATCTAATGTTAATTGACTTTGCTCCGTATAGATGGACACGAAAAAACCTCTTAAACAACTCGCTGATATTAAGGAAGAAAACGAAATTCCATAAAAGACGGCAACCTACTTTGCGAAACCTGAAGTAAACAGGTTAAGTTCATCTATGAACACCGTTTAGAATTTCGGATTGCAACGATGTGTCAGGCTTTCCATGTCTCTCGAAGAGGAAATTCAATACTGCCAGCGTCAAATAAATTTAAGAGATAAATGTTGACAAGATTTTAGTTGGTTTTTTCGTAAACTGTTCAACACATCCCTAACCTCAAAGAAGTCCGTGCATATGTAGTTTATCTCCTCAATAATCATATCCAATTGAGTAATACTAATTCTAATTCGATTCACTTTATTTCTCTAACATATTACCGTAGTAAAGAATTGTTATAAACCTATACCTTTGAGCTACTCCAAGCAACACTGCCAGCTTGCTTATTATAGTTCCTCATCTCAAGATTAATCGGTTATGAAAATATGTTTTTTATAATCACGGCTTATGATATATGTTCTTGTCTTCAGGCTTGGACAATAACATACATCCTTACAACAAAAAACCGCAGTTCAGGCGGTTTCCAATACATATATGTTGTTGTCCTCTGTTAAGCTCTCATTCAATTAATAGGTAAAATTGTGTCCCTAGACATCAAAGATGTAAGGACTACCTCGAAAAAGCAGCTGCCAGCATTGACGGCATCTGCTTCATCGAGGTAAAAGCTTTTCTAACTTAAAGCGATGCCGACAACGCCATCTTCATCGCTACATCCCCTGGGATTGGCCCGGTTATACCAAAATGGACATTTTCCATCGTCCAGAACAATTCAGTCATGCCCGGTTGTTCGAATACGAATCCGTCGACTTCGCCCACTTTCGTCTTCGTAAATAGCTCAGTCGGATAGATGGATGCCATGCGGCTGGCCGTGAACGTCACCGTATGTTCGCCCGACGCATACGTAAAAATGATATCTCTAGTTGGTTGATCAGGCATCCCCACCGCTGTAATTTCTGTTAAACTGTACCCTTTCGGTACAAAGGACGGCAGCAGCAAGTCTTCTCCAAAAGACGCCTTTGCATCTTCGATGGAACCAAGCGTTATTGTCGTCAATTTTGTCAAATCCGAACCGACCATACCTCCGTTCGTCTGTGTCGGAGGCACATTCTCAGTCGTATTATCCACAGGCGCCGGAGCGCTCGGTGTACCTAACAGCGGGATAGCCACAATGATTGAGACCGCTGCTGCCAATCCCACCGCTGCCACCTTCCATGATTTCGCAAGTTTCCATTTACGCCCTGCTTTCTCAGCAGCCGCCTCTTGACGAATCTTCCGCTTTAGCTGCTCACTCATCTCCATATTCGAAAATAACATTTCATCAGACTCCTTTCTAAACTGTTGATGCAATTCATAATCCATATCCGTCATGAATGGTTCCCTCCTTACCGATCTCTCGGGCGAGCATTTCTCGTGCCCGATGCAGTTTGCTGCGTACTGTTCCTTCCGGCGTGCTAATTGCTTCTGATATCTCCCGCGTGTTGAGGTCCGCGTAGTAATACAAGTACAATGCTTCCTGATAGGGTAACGGTAGGCGAAGCACATGCTGCAGCACTTCGCTTTTCTTTAGCCGTTCAAGCGCCTCATCTTCCACGCTGATCGTTCGGCCAAGCTCCAGCTTGCCTGGCTCGGTAGGCTGTTCCGTAAACATACGAACGCTCATTTTGTCGCGGCATATGTTTACTGTGATCGTCGTCAGCCACGTCTTGACGGTACTGTCGCCGCGGAATGTGTTCCATTTTCGGTACGCGCGTAGGAACACCTCCTGGCTAATATCCTCGGCAAGATGAGCATCCCCCGTATAGAAAAACGCGGTCCGCATGACAATCGTGCCGAATTCGTTCATGAGCTGCTCAAGTGCTTGCGTGGGGTCTTTCGAGAAATCATTTTTATGTCGATTGCCGGTCGGCTTCACGTGATCACCACCTTCACCTTATTAGACGGTCTGAGTCGGAAATCCGCTGCAATTACGGTTACGTAATTCGGAATATTTTTCAACCTTTTGAATAGCCCCAAATACGATGGAATTAGACAGTTTAATGTTGCCCTTTAGTAAGAATAATTGTTATGGTGTCACAATTCATAAAATCTATCGCGCCGATACTTGCCGTTCTGACCATGGTAACGACTTCCCCGATCTTCGGAAACCGAAATGGAACTCCCCTCTTCTCGGCCACGGCGGGCACCCTACTCGCCGAATCGTTCCAAGTAATCACAACATACTGTACAAGGGTGCGGCGGTTGTTAAAGTAAAAAACCTTGTCCACCGGAAAATTGCCTGAACGGCGAATCGCTATAAAGCTTATAGAAAGGATATTGCCCGCGATGGGCAACCTCCTTTTTGCCTCATGCATGGATGTAGCCATTTGATTCCGGTAGAAATAGACATACAATCATAAATTCTAGATATAGTTACTTCTGTTAAATGATGATATATTCATCGAGAGAGTACTCGGCAAAGGTACATACCCATTTCGGCCGGAATGGGTACGACAACCATTATGAGGAGGAATTATGTATGAAGAAAATATTTTCACTCGTGTTTGCTATAACCTTGCTGTTCGGTATTGCTTCCCAAGCAAGCGCTTATGGCGGGGTTTACGTGTTTAACCCGTATCCGAATAGCTACGGAGCGGTTCCGGATTATATCGGCATTACGAAGCCCAGCGGCGCTTACAAGTACGAAATCCATATTCTGGAGAAGAATAACGGAATATACGGATCACTAACCTACCATTCAGGCAAGCTCGACGTGCCGTCAAGCGGATACGATATTCATCATACGCTATCGAGCTATACGAAGCTCATGCTGTTGCACGCCGGAACCTTCGTTATTATAGCAGAGGCTTATAACAGTTCTGGAGCTCTCATCGGGAGGGATGAGGTCAAGGTTACTTTCGTATAGGATATTATTGGTTATCGAGCTTAAACTCATTCAAAGGCTGTCCCCTGTTCAATCGGGGACGGCCTTTTTCCGTACTGATGATGTTGCGGTGGATACATTGAATTTCAAGCGATAAACGGACATAGATTAATTATAGGTGCAATGATAAAGGAGGAATATGGGGTTATGGCTCAACATAAAGAACATTCATGTGATTTTACGCTAGAGGTTTGGGGAGAAGGCGTGGTAACAGCAGTTCCTGACCGTACCTTGATTACGCTGGGAACCGTTAGTGAAGGGGGGGATCTGGAATCGGTCCAATCCGACAATGCTACAAAAGTGGCCGCGATTATTGAAGGGCTTGACCATTCGGGCATTGCCCGTGAGCGCATCAAAACTACGCAATTTCTAATTGAGCCTAAATACGATTATATAGAGGGAAAGCAAGAGTTCCGCGGATACAGAGTCACCCATCTGCTTCAGGTGACACTAGAAAATGTTACGGAGGCCGGACGTTTAATCGATACGGCCGTTGCGAATGGGGCGAACATGGTTACTTCGATAGAGTTTGATTCTAGCGAGGCTGCTAAAGCGAGACAAGAAGCATTGATTGCTGCTGTGCGAAATGCAGAGGAGAAGGCTACCACAATCGCCCAGTCACTCGGCGTTTCCTTGTCCGCGGTTCCATGCAAAGTCGAGGAAGTCGCGCAGCCTGGGGCGGAGCCTATGTTCTTCAAGGCAACAGTTATGCCGCTGGACAGCGCCACAAGCCCCATCGAGCCGGGGCAATTGACCTTCAAAGCTGCCGTGCGAATTTGGTATATGTATGGCTGAAAGAAGAACAGCAGTAGCTATGACGTAACCATGATTCAGTTATCTAGGTTCGATTCCCATCCTTAAACAATTGTGCTTTAATGCGAAGAGGAATGATTGGTGAAGGTTTCCCCTGAAAAACGATCTTGCCCCCTGCTGCCGCCATCAGGTCCCATGTCGATAATCCAGTCCGCCTGGCTGATGACGTCAAGCTTATGCTGGAACGATTGGGGTTATATTATAAATTCCAAAAATGCGCTGTCAACTTACATCAATGTATTACAAGCATTTTGCAACTTTTGATACTAAATCCCGAGAAAAAAGCCGAATGGATCGTCCTCATCCACTCAGCTCTTAAGGTTATTTTACAATAATTTGTATATATCGCTTACCGTTGTTCCGCTTCCATTTATAAACTCGCCGCGATATTGATAAATGCCAGGAGCTTTTCCCGAAATATGTGTATTTGCCGATTGGGCACTTGGTGAGTGTGAAGATAAAGCTAGCGTTTCAATAAGCTCGTCATTTTCGTATAATCAATACTGTTCTGCGTTTGTGCCCCACCACATATTCATCGCAATCTCATAATGCCATCATGTAAGCCTGTCGCGGCACCGCTATTATTGGAAAGTGTTGGTTTACCTGGCGCCTCGCTTGCAAGCAGCTCCGAACTAACGGAGTGCCGTTCGAATTTGACTGCATCAACCCTCGTATAGATCATATCGGCAGGAAGCGTTGGCGGGTCTACCGTTGTCGGAGTAACCCTGGTCAAACGAACATACTCGCTGCCGTCTCCCGTAAAGTCGAACGTTCCTAGATTAACCCAACCCGAGGAGCCGACTGTTGCATCGATATAAGTGACCTCGGTACCCGACTGATGCTTCACTTCCACTTTGACATGATTATCGTTTGCCGTCGTATGGACGAGCTTGTAGATGGAGACCGTATATTTCCCCTCTGGAAACTGGCCTTTCCACGTTGCTGATGATCCTTGAACGGTAGAGTAGCGGGACTTAACTCCGATTTTGTATCCGGCTAAATTGCTTTGGCTCCAAGACCCTTCTGTCGTGTATAACCCCGTTGTATTTGTACTGTCGACGATAACCGTTAGGTCCCTGATCGTTATGGTCAAAGGCGGTGTTGTTAAGGTCACTCCGTCAATCGTGACCGTGGCCCATACCTCCATGCGATCCGTTTCCCCATCGAGATTCAAGAGGGTCAACCTACCGCTGCTGTCCACTTCGGCAAGATCCGAACGATCAACGAAATACTGTACATTGGCTTGTGTCAGATCACCGATTAAACCGTTATCCAAATAGCCGGTTACGCTCAGTTGTGCGGTTTGGGTCATCTGCAGCTCGTTCCGATCGGATAGGATCACCGCGGACTCCAATTGCGGCATGCTGTTCGGGTCCACCCACATGATCGCATCGGCAACTACCCTTGACTTGTTGGCCTTGTTGGTTAGTTCCACGTACCCGCTATCGCCTGCGGCAAAAGGATAATCCCCTAGGTGCACCCAAGTACCATTCGCCGCACTCTCATCAACGGTAACCGTCTCGGAGCCTCCGCTATAATAAACGGTAAATGAGGCATTCGTTGCCCAATTTTCACTCACAGCGGTTATTTGCGGAAGCTTGTAATACACGCTGTAAGTAACGCTAACCGGCAGCTCAGGCCTCCATTTCATTCTGCTTGTCGCTGTGCCGGCCGTCGATTTGGCATACACATAGCTATCATAGTAATAGTCGTTAGCCGTCGTATCCCGTATCCAGATGCCTTCTGTCTCCGCCTCCGTATTATCCACAATGATAGATGCACTGTCCTGCCAATCGGGTTGAATTGGAGCTGCGGTTACCTGATCAGGGAGATAGAGTGTCCGCTTGCGAGTCTGTTTCCCGTCCGATTCCACGTAATAAGTGAAGGTTTGGGATACATCGTTAACCCGTATCGACCATTCCATCGGATAAATCGTATCCGGGATGGTCGTATACGTAGCCCCGCCATCCAAAGAATAATGGATTGTCGCCGGTTTCGTTGTTTTTGCCTGCACATAAGCATCATAAACCGTTTCGTCTGGCTTGACGATCAGCATGCCTTTAACCGCATCGATTGGACTGTGGATATCGAAGAAATAGCTTGCATCCGATGAATCGGCCGTTCTTACCTGATGCAGCGGCACGTCAATATTAAGTCCCTCTACGATGATAGCGGTTATTCCCTTGCTTGATACCGTAGCTTGAATGCTTCCGCCGCTCATAACCGCTTGTTCAGGTGTTCCGTTATCGCGGATGATGGTAACGGTATAATCCTGTGCCGGGTTGAACCCAATGATTTGCGCATTTAATTCAATCGAAGTCTGAACTTCATCAGACGATGCGTTGCTCAGCCCGATGTAGAATTTATCCCCGCTCTCTCCCGTTATCCAGTTCAATTGAGGATCGTTCGTCTGGATAATCCCCTTGGGCATCCAGAGCCAGACGTTCGAATTACCGTAGAACTGACCCGGTTTATTGCCATAAAGGTGATATTTGAACCATAAAAAATTCGTTTCGAATACGGAAGGAAATGTTATGCTCCCGTTCGATTTCAATGATTGTTCGCTGATCAAATAATCCATCGTTTGCCCGAGCTGCCCCGGAATATGGTGATAATAAATGGAAGTAGCCCCGCTTGGGCCTTCCAGAGGAAAATCCGGTTCAAGTTGGCTAACGGCAAAGCCCTTGTAATAATATCCCGGGTAGCTGGAATACCGTCCAATAACCGCATTATGAGCAATATCCTGCAGCAGTTTATCGCCTGTATAGAGCGACAATCTCAGCATGAACGGCGCTTCCTGAGCGTTCATCCGATAATAGCCGGTTGTGCTTCCAGCCTCAAACGTTAATCCGCTCGGTGAAACCAGCCAATTATCCGCTTGTACGCCTCCGGCTATGTCTTCTGGGAGCTTGCTCCTCGGATATTGGTATTTCCCGCTTTCCGGCCAATGGAACGACTCTGCGTAATTATACGTCTCGGGCTGCGGAATCGTAACGGTACCTTCAGGAACTGGACGGGTAACGAACATGGTGGCATACCTTTTGGCTTCCTTATATGCGGAATTCAAGTATTTGGGGTCCTGAGTTTCCTCATAAAGCTCCAAAATCTCCATCCATAGCTTGCCGTAATAATAGATGAACTCATTTTTGCTCACATCTACGGATTCAGGCGTATCGATATACTGCAGGATATAGCTGTCGGCTGCATCCTTGGCAGCCTGTAAATACTGCGCCTCCCCCGTCATGCGATACATCATCAGGGGCTGAATGACAGGACCCCGATCTTTCTGGTCAGGATCGCGCACGAGGTATTCTTCCTTTGCTAGCGCCCCGATTCCTGCCGAAGTGCCCATCATCTGATTGACGGCGGCTACGCTTGAGACATCGAACGGCAAGGTGGCCATTTTCCATAACGAAGGCACGCCGTACACTTTTTTCTGCGTCGGCGACCAACCGATTCCATTTCGCGATACGCCATACTGGACGGATGGCAAGGCTCTCGTATCGTAAAGCTGGTCATCCCCGGTCAAATAGTAAGCCCCCAAAAGAACCGCATTCGAGCTAGTTCGAACGCTATCCTCGTTTTCGATATCAATAAAGCCCTTGGCACGGCTCCACCACCCGCTAGGCGACGGGACAAACTGAACAGAGTCGTCCCCTTGCGGCTCTATTTTAAGCAAATCGATCATATTGAACATCGCGTCGGTAAGCGACTGGTCTGATACGTTTTCCCTGTATGCCGAATAACCGTACTCATTGCGAAGAATTTCGGCGTAGGATTCATAAAGATTGTTTTGCTCGGCGATTAGACCCATATGAAATTGATAGGTGCTTTCTGCGGTCATTTGTGAATAAGTTCCCAGCTGAGGGGCATAAAGGATTGGCTGTACGCTGCCTTCGTTGTTGACAAGGCTCATGCCAAGCCGTTGCTTCGTAACGCCTCCCGTTGGTTCAAATTCAACCGGAAGCTCTTCCGAAGGCGCAAATACCCCATACGTCAAAGGATTCCCTGCACCGTCATTTTTCTCCACCAGACTCATCGGAGCACTTAGCTCCCTCAAGCTTGTTGATTCTACCGTCCCTACCATTTTTGCATGCGACCTGAATCCATTTAACACTTCATTGACGCCGGAGATTAGCTCAGTCGTGAAGGACTGATATCCAATGACATAATTGCCATCGCGGCGAGGCGTGAAGGCGAAGGAAACATCTGGTTTATCCCCTGCCATGGACCAGTTTACTTCAAAATCATAATCACTTTCATGCAAAGAATCAGTTAATACCGCCGTTTGGCTATCGGGAAAATGTATCCCGTCAAACGTTATCCAGCGTTTGTTCATCGTATCGTAGTAATTGGTGCGGCTCCCCGCATTCCCATCCAATAAAACCCATTGCTCCTCAAGCCTTTCCGCCACATTATTGATTGGCATCCAGTTTCCCGTGTCCGCATTCTTGTAGAACATGTCACGAACGATGGATTTGCCTCCATCCCATGCTGCCTCATAGAAGGTCGCCTTATAGTTTTCATTTTCGATGCTGCCTTTTTCCGTGTAGCTAAGATTCGCTAATGTGCGGCTCCGCAGCGGTGGCAACGGAGGTGCTTGCTGTCTGATATTCCCTTCAAACTTGACCGCATCGGCCCGAGTAATGATCGTGCCCGTCGTAGGCTGCGTCCGGGTCAGCCTGACAAATTCGGAATCATCGCCACTGAATTCATACTCCCCCAAATCCACCCATCCGACCGATGGACCCGACGAAGGCCTAAGATCCATAAATAAAACATCCGTAATCCCATTGTGAACAATCTCAATCTTTACATTACTATCTGCTTTATCCGCCCAATCAAGCTTATAGAACGATATTCTCGCCGTCCCTGCTTCCAAGCGCGGATTCCATGTGATGCTTCTGCCTACTGCGTCCGTATATTTGGAACTGGAATTATTGTATCCCTTCACTCCCGCGCTTGTGGTCCAATAAGGAGCGGAGAACCCGTTACTTGCATTGCCTGCATCAACCGTGACAAGATTATCTATCGTCAGGCTTCCATCATCAATGATGATCGTCTTATGTGGCTGTTTCTGCTTTATGTTTCCTTCGAACTTAACCGCATCAGCACGCGTAAGTATCGTGCTCGAAGTGCCGGTAGACCGGGTCAATCTAACGAATTCTTCACCAACCCCGGAAAAATAGTACTCTCCCAAATCAACCCATCCCGCAGGATCGCCAAAGGAAGGTCTCAGATCCACAAATAATACATCAGTCGTTCCATTATGAACGATTTCGATTTTCACATTGCTATCAGCTTTATCCTCCCAGTTAAGCTTGTATAAAGATATTTTCGCTGTTCCTGCTTCCAAGCTTGGATTCCAGGTTATCGTTCTGCCTGCCGTACTCGTATATTTGGAGCTGGAATGATTATACCCCTTCACCCCTGTGCTTGTGGTCCAATTCGGAGCCGAATAGCCATTGTTCTCGTTACCCGCATCAGGTGTCACAACATCATTGATCGTAATGCTTCCGTCATCGATGATAATCGTCCGATAAGGCAAGGTCTCCGCATAAGCGGTCCTTATTCCGACTAGGCTGACAGGAACTACTATCGTAACGATGAAAACGATAAAGAAAAACAGCTTCCTTTTGACCAGACACTTGACCAATCCACTCACAGCCTCTCCTTTTAATGATAACGCTTCCAAAATAATAATGCCCCCTTTGCTCGAATGGTTGTAAAGAAGCAATTAGCCAGATCCATCTGGCTATACCGCTCCGTCGTTTTTATCATAGCATGTCATCTCACAAGGAAATTTCTTTCATTTCACCAATTTTTTATAAGATTTTAAGCAAGAAAAAACCTACATCCTAAATGACCGCTCGATTGCAGTCAGATAAAATGTAGGTGTTCCAAGTGGACAATAACCAATGATCCATTATGATGGCGGCTGCAGCACTAACAGCTTCCCAAGCTGAATGACCGTTTGATCATACCTAGCCGGATGCTGCCGAATATGCTCCATGCTCCGTTCATTGCCGCTTGCCTCAAATACGGCCGCTTTGTCTGTCTTCTCGTGATCCACTTCGAAGCGAACCGTATGTTTCCCATTCGGAAGCTCCGGCAAGAAAACATATTGATTTCGATTATGATCGTTATAGGGTGTGAATCGATCGATAATGAAGGGTATGCCTCCATCAACCGACACCTTTAATCTGCCGGAATCCGGACCCCCGATATCGAATAACCCGATTTGGGTCCCCTCGAATTGCAACGTGATAGCTTCTCCAGGATTGACTGCTCGCCATAGGCCGGGGAACAACCAATTGTACTCGCGCACTAAAGCAAAATCATCGGGGGTCATGTAAGACCAGCCTTCCGAAAAATGAGCAAAACGATCCAGCGGCAGCATGGATGCGTACTCCCAAGGATTAGCCGGAACCAACGGATTGTGAGGCAATTGATGTTCCAAGCTTTCCTGATCATAGCGAAGCTCGCTTATTTTCTCAAATGACCGGGTAATCGTATCCGTGTAAATTTGATGACCCTCGGGAATTGTGGGATGGACCGAATCATGCGTAAAAATAATGGCTCCCGGATGGGACTGATCAGCCCTTGCGGTGAAAATGAGCTTCCCCTCGGATACCAGTTGACTGACCGCTACGCCTAGATGGATGGAAGGAATGCCGTAATAATCGGCCACTTCCTCCTGCATAAGAGCACCCTTCTGGTATTCGCCGGATTGAAATAAGGCCACATCCCGCTCTTTCAGCGTGTAAACGAACAGAATATCGATATACGGGCTTCGCTTGCGGATCTGACGGACAATTCCTTCGATCCGGGCCTTGGATTCGGGGACTCCGCCATCGTTGCCAACAAATTCAACAAACACGAGATCAGGCTTATGACGCAGCGCATCCGTCTCCAAGCGGGCGCAGCCCAGGTCCGAACCCGTTCCATCAATGCCTGCATTCACGGAGCGAATTTCCGCATGGGGATATTTATCTCGAAGCCAATCTCCCGTCATGACCCTGTATCCTTGAGAACGCGTATTGCTGCCGCCAAAGTAGACGATTGTCACGGTTTCCCCGTTTTCCAACTTCGGAATGACATTAGGCAGCCCTCTTCGAGGGAATAATTCCTTCATCTCGGCTTCACCTGCCCTCGCTTTTTATTTTCGGTGCAAAGCATTTTACGGCAAACACTTCATAATAAGGAGAACCATAGGTTGCGCTGAAGTGAATGCGGATTCGGGTTACGCGTTCCGCATCCACCTTATGTTTATTCAACGTGAGATAATTTCCGCGGATGCTGATTTCACTCTCGGTTCCGTCTTCATAGGTCAAGGTCACATCATAGTCTTGGACAAGGAGCTCGATGGGATCGTCGAAATGTTCCAAATCCAGCCGTGAATTGAACACAAGATAGATTTCCTCCACATGTTTGGGGCTTGCGAAGCGCAATTCCAACCATTCCCGTCCTTCCGTACGTTCAGAAATCCAACCGTTCGGCAGACCATAAGGCCTGGAGAAGCCGTTGACGACATTCTCGGGGCTATACATATTTTGGGATGGCACCAAGTCTTTGAAGCAAATGCTCTTATTCAGCTTCTTCAGCCTAGACGGCACTTCAGGCCGATATTGAAAGCTGACAGCTCCTGTCAACCTCTCTTCATTGCCGTATACGGCAAGGCTCGCAGCACCTTCCAGTACGATGTAGATTTTATCGTCAGCCGGCTTCTTGCAGCACAGGTCCAGCGTAAACCAGTCATCGTAACCGGCTGAAATAACCAATTGATAGTCTTTCAGCTCGCTGGCGGGAATATAGTTTTCCTTGCGATCCCCGCCAAACAGCTTCACCTGCAGCGTTTCCGGGTGCTCGGACCTATTTTTAATTTTGATCCGCACGCTTTCAGCAACGGATGTCTCAATTGGCAAGACCAAACATAATGCGTTCTCCAAGGAAATCTCTTCGGTTGGATGAAGATTATTATAGCTTCGCTGAGAAGAGGCACGAACCGTTAAACCTTCAGCGAAATAAGGATCCAACTCCTCTTGAAGCCCTACAATCGTTTGCCCGTCCCGTAGCAGCTGCGCTTGAAGCTCACCCATATGGTCTTTGACTATCGCCGCGGGGTCTGCCTCGTATTTCAAGCATAAGGCAGCAGCCGTTCCTACCGCCTGCCCCATGCAGCCGCAGGTTGCCATGACCCTTGTTGATCCGAAAGCGACATGGGTAGCGCTTATATTGCGGCCTGCGAACATCAGATTAGGTATATTGCGTGAAAACAAGCTGCGGAAAGGGATATTATACAAGCCCGGCACGAAATTCCACGCTGTAGCCGGGCCCTCATCGTAGATGCCTTTATTCGCATGCAGATCCATATACCAGCCTCCGACGGATACAGCATCATCGAAATGAGGCTTTGCTGTAAGATCGTTCTGAGACAGCATGTGCTCCCCTATAAATCGCCTTGACTCCCGTTTCCCCGGAATCGGACATACATAATCCAAAATGAGATTGTCCACATCATCAAATTCGCCGCTATTTTTGATATAATCCCAAATCCCGTACACCAACTTCCGCAGTTCCAATGCGATGTCTTCATTATTTTTGATAATATCCATATGCCCGCCGTATTCGAGCCACCACAATCCGCCAAGCCCGTTGATTTTCCTTGGAAAAGACCGATGGTTTAAGCCTTTCCTGATACTATCGAAAAAAGGCAGCTTCGTAATATCATACGCAAAGCCCGGCCTTTTGTAAGGAACGGAATAGTCTACGTCACGGGCTTGAAACAGAATCGTATCGCCCATGGTGTAATGGTCCGCCACTTCGGGAGCCAGCTCCTCCATGTATTCATGCTTCGCCTCTCTTCCCCATCGGAAATGAGCACCTGCTTGATAACCGACAATGCCGTCGCCGGAGCAATCAATGTAGGTTCGGCTTTCAAATCGGAATTTTCTTTCGGAAGCGAGCTGAAGGCCCTCTACCCATTTAATTCTGCCGTTCTCCATGCCCGTTTCATGCACGCATGTATTCAGGAATAGGGAAATGTTAGGTTCAGCATAAACCATGTCGAGCAATACCGTATCCGAAAGCGAAAGCATAAGCTTCTTGTTGTATAACGGATTATAGTGAAAGATCTTCAACTTGAGTTCTTCCACCAACCCTCCCTCGCGTGCATAATAGGATGGACTGTTTCCGAGATAGGCCGACCCGTTGATATGAACCCTGACCTCGCTGCTCGCATTTCCCCCAAGCACCGGCCGATCATTAATAAGCGATACCTTTAGCCCTTGGCGCGCGGCAGCTATGGCAGCGCAAATCCCAGCAATTCCTCCGCCTACGACGGTTACATCTGCATGTATAAGCTCCATTTTGATAACCTCCATGATTAGATCCTTCTATCATGGTAAGTCTTTTGGTCCCCTTTTTTTTACATGATTTCGCGAAAAAATCATATATTTTTTGCAGCCTTTATTTGGATTCGTACCGTGTCATTTTGATCCGGTATTGCTTTGGCGTCTCACCCGTATATTCTTTAAATAGTTTGCAAAAGTAACCCTCATTGACGATGCCTACTTCCTCGCACAATTCCAATAAAGAATAATCCTGCACATTTAGCAGCTCGAGCGATAATTGGATTTTTTTACGGTTAATGTAGCTGATCACGCCCTCGTTCATCGTTTTTTTGAACAAACTGCTAAAATAAGACGGAGCCAAATTCACATCCTCGGCAATCGCCTCCAGCGTCAAGCGCTGTTTCAGGTTTTTCTCTATAAACTGCATGGCGCTCATGATTTCTGCACGATGCAATATTTGCCCAGCATGCACGTATTCGAATGTGAAGTCGCCAATATAGGCAAGCTGCTCCTGAAAGGCCATAAATTCCATTGGGAATTCCGCCACTTCCGCTGCCAGTTTGTTTCCCGGTTTAAACTTCATAATAATGTCTCTGTACAAGTCTCGAAGCATCGGCGCCATGAAGGACTTATGGATTTTATGCTCCGAAACAAATTGGTTCAGGTCGGCGAACGCATTCTCCAGCTCTTCCTTGGCAACCTTCCTTTTTACCCATAAAAGAAAATCAGCCAATTTCTGCTGAAAATCCGCTTTTTTGTCATTACGGTATTGGAACCGATGCATGGGCGTTTTTACTATTTTTTCCGTATGATAATAGAAATCCTCACTCACATTTTTAGCTTCCGTGTACGCTTGTTTGATCGATTCCCAGCCTCGGTGCGGACCTCCGAAAGCGACGGATACCCGTTGATTCAAATATTGCTGCAAATGAGAGACGATCTGCCCTCCCAAGGATTGGCAAGCATACTCCGTTTCCATGTCGCTGCGGCTATTCTCCCAGGAAAGAAAGCCAATAAAACGATTATCGGACAAATCCGCCGCTACGCCGCCGCTTCCGCCAATCATCACCGTTTCTTCGATTACATTCGTAATCGCATATTTCAAGATGCTTTGATCAGCGGCTGAGTATTCGTTCCGAAAACTTTCATACGTGTTCATTTCCACGATGAAGCAGCAATAGTTGGCTTGAAAGAAATGGAACTGCATGCGATTGGCAAAATCCGATGCCCGATGGGAAGGGATTTCGCCCCGGATAAGCTCGTTAAAAAATTGCTTGCGGACTCTATATTTATTTTCAAGCACGGATACGTTTAACGATTGAAATTCGGCTTCCTTTTTCTTAACCTCATTGAGAATCCCAGCCGCTTTAGCTAGGGCCCGATCCAAATCCGCTTCCCTCAGCGGAACCTTAACAATGTACTCCAGCACGTTGGCATGAATAGCACGCTGGGCGTATTCAAAGGATGAATAGGCGGTCAAAAGGATGTATTGGGTATGGGGGAGCTCCGGCTTTAGCTGCTCAATCATGGAGATTCCATCCATTCGCGGCATAACGATATCGGATATTACGATATCCGGCTTAAGCTTTAAAATCTCCTCGATCCCGTTAAGCCCATTATTCGCTTTCCCCACTAGAACAAATCGCCTATCCCTTTGGGAGAGCTCGTTAAAAAACAATTCCAATCTTTGAATGATCAGGTCTTCATCGTCAACAATGAAGCAGGTATAGTTTCTCATTATTGTGCATCTCCTTTTGACAAGACTACCGGGAATATGGCGCGTACACGTGTTATTTCCTGAGGTATGCTAATGATTTGGAGCCCGAATTGTTCACCGTAGTGAAGTCTAATTCGGCCATGAATGTTATTTAAACCAATCCTTTTTCTTTTGACTTCCACATCACCCGGTTCTGAAATTAAAATATGCTTTATTTTATCCGCTGGAATTCCCTCGCCTTGATCGATGACTTCTATGATGGCGATACCGCCTTCCCTGTACGCATGAATCGTGATAGGGCCTTCAATTCCTCCTCCGTTATAGCCATGGAAGACACTGTTCTCCACAAGGGGCTGCAGCAGCATTCGAAAAACCGGAAAATCCATCAACCCTTCTTCGATATTTTCAATTAAGTGGAATTTTCTGTTATATCGAATGTTCTGGATCTCGATATAGTCCGCTACATTTCGTAATTCCTGGCGTAGTGAAACCTTCTCTGAAGCGTCATCTATCCCGTATTCCAATAATGAAATGAGCGAACCGATCACCACATCTACTTTCTCTATCTGTCCGAGACGTATCACATTGCTGATCGAACCAAGCGTGTTATACAGAAAATGAGGGTTGATTTGCGACTGCAGCACTTGAATCTCCAGCTTCCGCTCAAGCTCATTATGCAGCTCCGCTCGCCAAATCAATTCCACAATTTGCTGCAGCATACGGTCGAAGGCTCGGGACAGATCTCCGAACTCATCGTTTCGGTTAATCGTTATCGTAGTCGTGAGGATGCCTTGTTCCACCCGTTTCATTTTTGATTTGAGCGCATAAAGCGGATTCCTGATGTACTTGGCAATAAAAAAGGAAATGAACAAGCTTAAAAGAAGACCTGCCGCTAGAAGCTCGATATAATAGGTTTCCAATCGGGCCAGAGCGGCTTTCAAGCGTGATTCATCGTTGACCGAGATGATGGTCCAATTGAATTTCTCCGTCGGTTTTTTCAGGATGGAGACCGGCTGGCCATCGTTGGTATGCAGTTGAAGGCTTGTTTCTGTCGTATCCAAAATTTGTTCCGCTGGCGTTTCCCCGACTGAAAACGTATGATCTTGAATAATCAACGGTCCTCTATTTTCTGAAAATCCGGCTATGATCTTACCTGATGGGGTGATCAGAGCCAAATTCATTTGTTCCTGTTTATTAATCTTGAACAAGGTTTCTTCAATGGCATTTAGATCCAAATCAACGGCTATGGCCATCGGAAACGGAGCGCCGTTCAGATAGCGCACCATCGTTACTGTCCAGCCTGAATACTTGGATTTGTAAGGATCACTGACAAAGGTTGTCCTTTTGTTCTTATTGGCCGCATCAAACAAAGGCTCTCTTTCCGTTAAAGGTTCATCGAATATACGGGTAGGCGTGCTTCCGCCTACGATGGATAAGTCGCTTTTGATCAAATAAATATTACTGACGTAATTACTGTTGAGTTCATATAGCTCTCTTAATTGCTCTTTGATTACTTCCGTATTGTCGATGTTGGCGTTCACCGATGTTTCGACCGAGAACAGGATCGTCTGGAAAGAGGCAAAATTAACGGTGAAATACTGATCGACCTTGTCAAGAATTTGGTTGGTGTAGAAGATGTCGTTGGTTCTTATTTCCTTTTGGACATAGCGATAGGACAATTGGCTTATCAGGATTATGCAGCCTAGTACAAACGCAAACACGATAAAAAATAGTTTTAACGGCAAGCTGATTCTTCTTCGCATTCGCATGGATTATCTTCCTTTTACGTTCTTATTAAAATGACAATAAAGAGAGGGGCTATTAATAGCCACTCTCTTCGCATCATTTACTTGATTAAACCGGCTTCTTTAAATTGCTTGACTGCCGTATCTTTAAACGTCTGCATGTCAAACTTGGTATCCAACGTCTGGAGGAAATTATCCCAGTTGGAGAGAGGGTCTTTGCCCGTCATAAATTTGACTAAGCTTTCATTAATGAAACGCGTGCGGTCAGCTGCCAAGCTATCGCTAGGATCCGCGGTCAACAAGTTTCCAGGCAGCGTTGGCCCCACGTATTTCTGATTGTTCACGAAAGCTTCTGCCGTCTTAGGATTCTGGAAGCTGAAGTACTCGGCATCGTCGCCGTGGCGCGGCATTCTGTAATGATCGACCCATAGGTACTTTTCTTTCATTTCCTTCGATAATTCGGACGTTTTATTTTTGATCTTGCCGTCCACCACATCCCAATGAATCCCTTTGATACCGTATGCGAAATTCGGGTAGGCCTCTTCGTCCGTAAAGAGATAATTCAGCAGGGATAAGATCCGAATGATTTTGTCCTTATCCGCTTTCTTGGATATGGCCCATGAATTGCCTTGGAACGATTTTCTCTCTACGATTTGATCGCCGTAAGGACCTACCATTGGAGGAATCACGATCCATTCCGGCACCTCTCCGCTAATTTCTTTCATTTTCTGCTGATAGTCCGGCTCCAGCCTGCGCGCATCCCTTATCATGAAGCCGATTTTACCTTTAAATAGCTTTTGGTCCAACAAATCAGGCGAGTTCATCGTCACCCAATCCGGGTCTACCACATTAGCTGCCATCATTTTATTAATGTAAGCAAGCGCTTCTTTCATTTTGGGATCGATAAACAGGTATACCGGTTCATTATCTTTCACTTCAATAGCTGAGGGAGGATTGACGCCAAACATCCACATCAGGCTATCGAAGCCATAGGTTAACAGACTGCCCTCTTTATTCATGCCGCCGATGAAACCGTACGTATCGTTTTTGCCGTTTCCGTCCGGGTCTTTCTCTGTAAAGGCTTTCATGACTTCGAATAGCTCGTCAGGCGTCGTTGGCACCTCCATATTCAGCTTTTTCAACCAATCGTTGCGGATGAAGAAGCTTCGGCTGATACCGTTTACGTTATCATAACCTGGAACTCCGATCGTTTTTCCTTGATAGGACATCGCCTCCCAGGAATCGCTGCTAAAACGTTTCTGCAATTCAGGGAACTGATCCAGATAAGGCGTCAAATCCGCAAGCACGCCTTGGTCATAATATTGCGCGAGATCGGACCGGCTCTTCAAGAAAAGCAAATCCGGGATATCCCCGCCTGCAATAAGCGTATTTAGTTTGGTTGTTGCTTGCCCGGCTTGAGGAATCATCATGTCCAAGTCGATGTTCATCGCCTTCTCCAGCATTTGCCGTTGAATGTCTTCTTCACGCGGAGGAATCGGAGCGGCAGCGTTGAACGTGCCCTGATTAAACATCGAAATTTTCATTTTTTTCGCAAACGCGTCATCCGTGGTTGTTGAGTTGCTCGAAGCTGCCGGCTTAACCTCTTCTTGATCCCCGCATCCAGACAATAGCGTTCCCAGACCTACAGTAGCAGCCAGAATAGCAAATGAAATCTTTGATCTTTGCATATTGACCTCTCCTTTGTTTGTATATTATCACGGTTTCCCCGTAACAACCTAGATAAGAATTGCTTTTTAGCCTTTAATCGATCCCATAAGCATACCCTTGGTAAAATGCTTTTGCATAAACGGATAAACGATCAATATCGGGACCGTAGTCACGACCACAGCAGCCATTTGCACGGCGAACTGGCTAACCGTTCCGGTATTGGCAATCGACTCCGCGCTTTGATTGGCGATGTTAAGCAGAATGTTGCGCAAGATAACTTGAAGCGGCATTAAGTTCGCATCATTGATATACACAATCGCATCGAAATAACTGTTCCAATGCCCTACTGCGTAAAATAGGGAAATCGTGGCGAGAACGGGCATGGACAGCGGTAAAATGATTTTCCATAGCGATTGAATTTCGCTTGCGCCGTCCACTCTCGCCGATTCCTCGATCTCAGCGGGCAATTGCTCGAAAAAACCTTTAATGATCACTAAATTAAAAGCACTAATGAGATGCGGGACAATCAATACCCATGGGCTATTCAGCAGCCCCAAAGAGCGGATTAACAAATAAGTCGGAATTAATCCCCCGCTAAACATCATGGTAAACACAATGAATATTAAAAACGGACTGCGTCCCGGCAAATATTTTTTGGATAACGGGTACGCCGCGATTACCGTGAAAAACACATTCAAAGCCGTGCCTACAATCGTTCGGAACAGCGTTATTTTATACGCCTGCCCTATGCCATTAGAAATGAATACTTCTTTGTAGGCTACAAAGGTAAAGGATTCTGGTATAATCACAATCCCTCTTCTTAACACTTCCGATTCCGGCGTTACCGAAACAGCGACCACATATAAAAAGGGAAGCAAGCAAAGCAGTGATAGCATAATTAGAATAAAATAAACGGCTGATTGCCATACCTTTTCCCCGATCGTCAGCTTAACCATAGCTCATACCACCTCACCAAATTTGCCCATCGAATTTTTTGGCGAGCTTGTTCGCAGCCAATACTAAAATAAATCCGATGACAGCTTTAAACAATCCCACAGCAGTTGCCAAACCAATTTTAAGACGCTCCAACCCTTCACGGTATACCCATGTATCGATAATATCGATCTTCTCCTGGTTAAAACTGTTGGCAAACATGAAGATTTGGTCAAAACCAGCGTCCAGAATATGGCTCAATTTAAGAATGAGCATCAGAATAACGACTCCTCGAATACCGGGTAAGGTTACATGCCAGAGCTGTCTCCATTTAGAAGCGCCATCCATTCGAGCCGCTTCATATAAGCTTGGGTCGATCCCTGCTAATGCAGCAAGGTAAAGTATCGCTCCCCAACCAATGTCCTTCCAAATTTCAGACGAGATGACGAGCAGCCTTCCCCAAGCAGGCTCCGTTAGGAAGGAGATAGGATCAACACCGTTTTCCTTCAAAATCATATTAAAAAGTCCATCGCCCGGGGCTAATAATGCGACCATCAATCCATAAACAATGACCCAAGACAGAAAGTGGGGCAAATAAGTAATGGTTTGTACGATTTTCTTAAACCATTGGGTATGAACCTCATTAAGAAGCAAAGCAAGTGCGATGGGAGCGGAGAAACCGAACAATAGCTTATACAGCGATATGACAATCGTGTTTCTCATGATGTCCCAGAAATAAACGCCGTTAATAAAGTCTTTGAAATTTTTCAATCCCACCCACGGACTATCCCATAACCCCAAAGCCAGATTGTAGTTTTTAAAAGCAATAACGATTCCCGCCAAAGGAATGTATTTGAATACGGCAAAATAAACCAATGCCGGAAATAAAAGAATGTACATCACTTTATACTTTTGTATGGCTCTTATCCACGAATTCCGCTTTTTGGAGATGGGAATGGCTTCCGCTGCCAATTTCGATTGCATGTCATCACCTCGTTTTTATTTATATTTGTATAATAGCACCCCCCTATCTGATAAATTTCTGTCATTTCAACAATTTCTTATAAGATTTTAAGTAGGTGTGGCTTTCGATTTTTGCATTATAAAGGTTTCTTCTGAGATTCATCCAATAATATAATCGCCCCTTTTGCTTAATAACGAAGGTGAAGGCGCGGTTGTAATATCTATCGCATAAAAAAAAATGCCGCCTTATAGGCGGCAATACATCAAATTTACATTTTCCTTCCGTTCGTATCAGGTCAGAGGCGTGCTTAATAGTCAGCTTCGCCGGAATTAGAATGTAGCTAGTGGTACCATACATGCGATTTCAACAAACGCTGCTTATTTCTTTATAATAGGTATCCATATTTCGCTTTTAAATTGCGGCGATGTCAAATCTTTGTGCTCATTCCAGAGCATTTCGGGTCCTTCGCTTAGCTCATATTCCGCGGATGGGAACCACTCTGAGTAGATGCGCCCCCAGATTTCTTGAAGCGCGCTTGGATAAGGACCGACGGCTGTGAATACAGCCCATGTGGAGGCTTGCACCTCCAGCTGTGCGAAACCCTCTCCATCTTTCGTTGTGGCCGCCCCGATGTAATGATCGAGCTCTCCCTTCTCCTCAAGCCGTCCTTCACTGAAATTCGTGGAAGCACTGATCAGTCCTGAAGGTTGTACATTCGAAAAGCTCTTAATCTTATCAATGATTTCTGGGGTGAGTCCCTCAAACATCGACGCAATTTCCGGATTCACTCCTTGAAATACGATTGGTACTCTTTTTTTGATCCCCACGATGCGAAAAGCGTCTTTGTCTTCAATTCGGTAGTTCATTTCACTTCCTCCTTTGATCGTCAGTTGAAACGTCATCCGGGGGAAGGCTTTCAGGGACTGTCCGTGGATTCGGGCTTCCGAGGGAGTAATCCCATGCATGCTTTGGAAAGCCCTGGCAAAGGAATCCGGCGAGGTATATCCGTATTTCATCGCAGCATCGATGATCTTGATGTCGCTGTGGCTTAGCTCGAGTGCGGCCAAAGTCAGGCGTCTTCGGCGGATGTATTCCGATAGTGTAAATCCGGAAAGGAACGAGAACATCCTTGTAAAATGATATTCTGAACAGCAGGCAATTTTCGCTGCCTCCTGATAGTCCACACGCTCGGTAAGATTATCCTCAATATAGATTAAAGCTTTATTCAGTTGCGCCAGCGTATCCATGATATCGCCTCCCCTCGTTACTCAAAGCATAGCTGAGAAGGTAATTGCCTTCCCGACATTATGTGCACCATTCTGCAGGGTCATTCTCAGCTCGGTGAACAGAAGATAAGTCTGGTAGGAATGCTGTAACAGAAAAACAATGAGCAGCTGCCGCGGCAGGCTACTCATTGTTTTTACGCTAACGTTATCCGATAGCTTAATGAAATAAGATCAATTGGAAGCGGTAAAGCTAACAGCGCCAAAAGCCCCACAGCGCTTTTGGCGCTGTGCGCAGTTCCTTCTTTCACGATTTCACATACGCTTCTTATACGCCTTCATCGCAAACATATATGCCACGAGCGTGATTCCGATGCACCATGCAAGAGCGACCCATATATCATGGCCTACCGGCTGACCTGACAGCAGCGCACGAATGGCTTCCACGATCGAAGTCACAGGCTGATTTTCAGCAAAGACGCGAACGACAGTCGGCATCGATTCGGTCGGTACAAACGCCGAGCTGATGAATGGCAGGAAGATAAGCGGATAGGAAAACGCGCTTGCGCCTTCGACCGATTTTGCGGACAGTCCGGCAATCGCCGCGACCCAAGTCAAAGCAAGCGTAAACAGTACGAGTATACCGGCTACGGCAAGCCAGGGCAGCACCCCTGACGACGAGCGGAAACCCATAATGAGTGCTACGAGTATGATAACCATAACAGAAATGAAATTGGATACTACCGAGGTCAGAACATGCCCCCAGAGCACGGCGGAACGCGAAATCGGCATAGAGTGGAACCGCTCGATAATGCCCCGTTGCTTATCCAAAAACAAGCGGTATGCCGTATAAGATATTCCGCTTGCAATCGCAATCAGCAGGATACCGGGCAGCAGGTAGTTCACATAGTTATCCGTACCGGTCTGAATTGCGCCGCCAAACACATAGACGAACAACAGCATCATCGCAATTGGAGTGATGCATACCGTGACGATAGTGTCTAAGCTTCGGGAAATATGGCGCATAGAGCGACCAAGCATAACGCCTAAATCGTTAAAAAAATGCTTTTTTACCGCCTCCATTATTTGGCCTCCTTCTTGCCGATGATTGCTAGGAAGACCTCTTCCAATGAGGGCTGTTTTTCAACATACTCCACCTTCGCATGCGGGAACAGCTTTTTCAGCTCCGAGAGCGTGCCGCTCGCAATAATCCTGCCGTCGTGAAGAATCGCAATGCGGTCGGCAAGCTGCTCCGCCTCCTCCAAATACTGCGTCGTGAGAAATATCGTCGTACCTCCAGCGGCAAGCTCCTTCACCATCTTCCAAACCTCGATGCGTGCCTCGGGGTCAAGTCCGGTTGTCGGCTCGTCAAGGAACACGATCCGCGGTTTCCCCACGAGACTCAGGGCGATGTCGAGACGGCGGCGCATTCCGCCTGAATAAGTAGACGCTTTTCGGTCGGCAGCCTCTGACAGACCAAAACGATTAAGCAATTCGTCAGCGGCCTGACGTGGATTTTTGAGGTATCTTAGCTTTGCGATCATGATTAGATTTTCCCGTCCGGTCAACACTTCATCCACGGCGGCAAATTGCCCGGTTAGACTGATCGCCTGCCGCACATGGTCGGGGTTGGACGAAACGTCGAATCCATTTACGGTAACGGATCCGCTATCTGGCTTAAGCAGCGTAGTGAGGATTTTGACCACGGTTGTCTTGCCCGCGCCATTGGAGCCGAGGAGGGCAAAAATACGGCCTTGCTCCACTTCCAAATTTACGTCCTTTAGCACTTGAAGCTGTTTGTATGACTTTTGCAGTCTTTTTACTTCAATTGCTTTTTCCATCCCGATTTTCCCCTTTTACTTTTTTTTATCCGTTGCGTTTTTCAGGGCTTTATTCACTTTTTGTTCAACAGATTCTTGATAAATGTCAGCGTACGTTTTTGAATCCTTGATTAGATCGTCGCAGAAAGCCGCTACGTCACTGCCCGTTACTTCGAGCACGCCTTTTCCCAAGGCCGCGCCTTCTTCAAAAAGATCGATAAGACCCGAGAGCAAACCCATTCCGTCGGTTAGCTCAACAGGGCCGACCTTAAAGAGATATTTCTGAATCTCTTTATAAACAAACTGATAATCCTGCGGTAGCGCTTTGACACGCGCCACATGCGCTCGCCACTCTTTTTTGCCTTCGATAATATCTCGTATGCTCATATTACCCTCCTATTTACCTAATTTTTTAGCAATATTATTGTTGAGTTGCTTGCGCCACTTGTCGCGAAAAGACTTTGCCCCTTCTTCGCCTGCCAGCGCCGAACAGAAGCCTTTGATATCGTCGCCCAAAACCTCATGGACACTCTGACCGTCTGACGCCGTTTCTTCGAGCAGGCCAAGTACACCGTCAAGAATCGGCATAAGGTTGCGGCCGCTGAAATCTGAATGCGACCAAAGATTGGCATTAATCTTTTCCCAAGCCGCTTGATAATCAGCTGGCAGCTTCTTGGCTCGCGATTCGAATTTTTTAAATTCTTTAGTCATGTCACTACCGGTGATTTTTTCCCAAAAATTCATTAGTTGTTCTCCTTTAACTCATTAATTTTGGATGATACGAAAGCCCATTTTTCCCAGAACTTCCGTAGTTCCTTGCGCCCCGCGTCGTTGATTGCGAAAAACTTTCGAGGAGGTCCCATGTCGGAGGGCTTCTTGGTAATCTCCACTAACTTGTTTTTTTCAAGCCGGATCAGAATGGTGTACACCGTTCCCTCTACAACGTCTGTAAAGCCGAGAGCGTTCAGCCGCCGGGTGATTTCATATCCGTAGGTTTCATTGCGGCCTATAATTTCAAGGACACAGCCCTCAAGCGCCCCTTTAAGCATTTCCGTTAGGTTTTCCAGCACAATCACTCCTTGCTATTCTGTATGACTGGTATCAAGTGTTACTTACTACCTCTACATAGTATAACGTAGTAGCTAGGATGTCAATAGCTTTTGTTCTGTTAATGTAAAAACCGCTCATCCAATAACCAGATGAGCGGTTCCGTACATTCTATTTTTCCTGTTCCTTGATCACCTGCTCAATCCCAAGCACAATCAGCTTTAATCCGAACTCAAACGCCCCGTCGGTCCCCATCAGCTCGAATAGCCCGTTCGTGAACATCCTCCTGAACAGTCCCGCATCCGTCTCGCTCATCGAGTCCAGAACTTGAATCAACGCTTCTCCCGGCAGCGCGCCCTGGTCCTCAAGGACAGCCGAGACATTACGTTCATGCTGATAATGATCTAGAACGAAGTAGAAGACATAATTCACAAGCGTAGTAACCACTTGTATTTTTTGCGCTTGCTCAAGCGCCGTCGATTCTACGCAGAGCAGCATTCGGTTGGTGAACCGGATGATATCCGGTTCGTGGGGCAGCGTCATCATCATAAGCTGCGTGGAGCAGGGATATCGGCTGAGCACGTTCCGTACGGTTAACGCAAGCTCCGTCAGCTGTTCCTTCCAGTCCCCTACGGAGTGAAACTCCTCCAGAATCACTTTTGATACCTGATTGGCCAGGCGCTGATACAGATTCTGTTTGCTCTTGAAGTACCAGTACAGAGAGGGTGCTTGAATCCCTAGCCTGTCGGCCAATCTTCTCATACTGAATTTCTCGATGCCCTCCTCTCGCAGAAGCTCCCACGAAGCTTCCAAAATCTTATCCTCCGAAATTTGAGGCTGCTGTTTTTTCATTGTTATCCGCCCTTTTATCTAACAGTGTAAGATTGTGCTTTACAGGTCCATAGGTTCATGATATCATCTAACACTGTAAGGTACAACCTAACACTGTTAGACAGTAAATCATAAAAATGAAAGTGGTGACCCGCATGGATGCAGAAAACCTCCATTACTTTGAAAAAGCACCGATTGCAAAAGCCGTAGCTCACTTCGCTGTACCGATGATGCTAGGCACGTCGATGAGTGTCATTTATTCCATCTTGAATGCCTATTTCCTTGGTACGCTCCATAATACTGCCATGCTGACCGCACTCGCGCTAACCTTGCCGCTGTTCGCGATTATTATGGCGCTAGGCAACCTGATTGGCATGGGCAGCGGTACATTCATTTCCCGTTTGCTGGGAGAGAAACAATATGATGACGTAAAGCATGTGTCTTCATTCGCCTTTTATAGCAGTTTAGTTTTCGGTCTAATTGTGTTAGCCGTCGGCCTTCCTTTGATCGATTCAATCGTCCATAGCCTTGGGGCGACAGCTGATTCCTTCGGATTCACGAAAGACTATGTCACGATTATGCTTATCGGTTCACCATTTGTCGTATTATTTTTCACGCTGGAAAATATCGTCCGCTCGGAAGGATCAGCCATAACATCAATGATCGGTATGATTCTAAGCGTTGTTGTAAATATTATTCTCGATGCGGTAGCCATCTTCGTGCTCCATTGGGACGTCATCGGCGTAGCGTCTGCTACGGTCATTTCTAACTTGGTGGCGAGTGCATACTTCGCCTACCATATAAGGTATAAGAGCCAATTCTTGACTGTCTCCATAAAATGGTTCAAGGCTACCAAGGACATTTTGAGCAATGTATTCAAAATCGGAGTTCCTATCTTCATTATGAGCATCTTTTTAGGCGCAATGTCGCTCATCTTTAACCATTTTCTGATTGAGTATGGGGATTCGGCCGTGGCTGCTTACGGAATTTCATCACGTTTATTGCAATTTCCCGAGTTTATTCTGATGGGTTTATGCGAGGGAGTCGTGCCGTTGATTGCCTTTTCATTTACAGCGAATAAATTACGGATGAAGCATACCATCGGGTTTACAATCAAAACTATTGTGACGTTAGCGGTCGTATTCGGCGTCATCGTCTATCTGATTTCCGACCACTTAATTGGTTTATTTACGAATGATCCGCAATTAATTGCAATGGGCAGCTACATTCTGCATGTGACATTCTTATCCTTGTTCATTACGGGAATGACCACGTTGTTTACGGGGATCTTCCAAGCAACGGCGCAAGGAACGGCTGCGTTTATTATGTCAGTTATTCAAGGAATTACTTTGATTCCTGTAATGTATTTCGCGAATCAAATGAATGGCTTCCACGGGGTGATCTGGTCGCTCGTCATTGCGGATGCCGTCGCGTTCCTTGTTGGTGCCATCATGCTATATGTTTTACGCAACAAATTGCAGCCGGACCTGATCGTTTAGTACCTAATAAACTTACAACACGCAAAAAGGCAGAATCAGGGCATTCCCCGATCCTGCCTTTTTTAACTATACGGACAATAATAAAAGTGATTGACATTAACGGAATCGCCTGACGGAGGAATTGATCTCTGCGTTACGTGAGTCAGGATAACTTTATCGTTCTTTCTGATTGATAATGTTAGCAAACTCCTACACTGCATTAAAATAATTACCGTTCAAATTCGCTCCAGGAAAGGGATAGCCATCGCGCTGCAATCCGCTGAAAGCCCGCCTCGTTGGGATGCAGCCGGTCATGGGTGAAATAATCCAAAGTTAATCTGTTTATGCCGCTTTCGGCATACAGGTCAAGTACAGGCAACGCATAATATGCACCGATATTGCGAACCGCATCGGCGTATTCAGGCAAGCAGAAGCCCGCACCGTTAATGAAGGTTGTATCCCATCCGTCCTTATCCCGCTGAAGCGGGGTCCACAAATTTAGACGGGTATCAGGCCTGCGTATTAACAGCTCTTCAATCAATGTCGCGTAGGCACCACAAAACGTATGAATGTCCCGTTCTTCAATGTTTCCCAGTGGCTTATCGAGCCTGAAATCGTTGGTTCCCGCATAAATCGTTATGCAGTCAGGCATTTCCTTTAATGTACGGCCCGCATATACGGTAGCGCCGTAGTCGCGGTCTCCGCCAGCTGACATCGGACAACCGCTAACTGCGAGATTCACCACATTTCCAAAACCGACGTTGGCACATACCAGCGGTTGATACCCATTGGCCGCGCTGATGCTGTCTCCAAGCGTGGCCCAGCTTTTTCCTAACCATCTACCCGATTCTTTCAATTGAATGCTCCATTCTCACTATCGTTTCAAATAGGTTTATTGCCGGTTTCAGAATATATGAAAAGATACAGCTGCCTCAATATAGCGAGGGCTGTATCGTCTTTTTCAATAAAACCATCATTATACTTGCTGAACCTTACGTATGAGCATATAGAGGCGGTTAATAAACGCTCCTCTTGTGACGCGGGATTCGTGGTTAAGCTTCTCATCGAGGTCCTCCCCGCCGGAGATGCCAAACACTCTTGTAGCCACTCTAATCCATTGGGCCATCATAGCTCCAGTTAATAATGGCCGGTCACGCCAGTAATCCCGAGGGTTTGCTTCCTTCAATGGCAGCCTTGGCCCCATATCCATACCGACTGGAATGAGGCTGCCCGTTGCCGGAAGCACGGGCAAGACGCGGCATCCTGGTATGGAGCGTACCCATGCGATAACCTTAGATGCCTCGGATAGCGGTATCGGATCATCCAATCCGGCAGCATAAGTAGTGAAAAGTCCCTTCGTTCCAAAGTATTCCGCCGCCTGCCTCGCAGGATGATCCCAGGCCGCATCCTCGAAGTAGGTAATACGCTGCTCCCTGTCAAGCAAGCTGATCTGTAAAGCATCGATAGGTACAAGTCGCACATCCGTATCCCTTGTGATCGCAAGGTCCGCCGCTATGCCTGCTGCAAAGCCGAGCTGCATCCAGCATGGCTCCATCCGAATGGTTCCGAACCCCATATGCGTTGCCGATACGGCGACTGGGACAAGCAAGCCGTCAATTCCTTGCGGGACAATAACGCCGTACGGAATTTGATAGATCTCCGAAAGCCAATTGAGGCCGAGAAACCCCTCAAGCGCTTTATGTTGACCTTCCGGCTCGCGTTTTTTCACCGCATGGGAATCAATGGGATAATCCCCTATAGCGATGCTGTCGAACTGAATTGGCGCACGCTCCAGACCTGGAGCCAGCCTTGCATCATTTTCTGTAAACGTATATTCTCCCAGTATCCGTCTGGCTTCACGCACATATAGCTGAGGGGGGAAATAATCGTAATCGATAAACTCGTCAGCCGCATAGCCCCAGCTTAGCGCATCTTTGCGAAATTCCTCCGGCAGATCCTCATCGTGCTGGATAAACCAGAGCAGTCCCTGCACATATTGGATTTGGCGCTTGGAGAATTGCTCCCTCGTCTCTCGATCTCCATTCGCATATGCCGTATTCTCCTCGGGGAGATCTGTCGAGCACATGCAATAATGGTGGTTATTGCAGTCTGTCTTGCCGTTAGGCACGGTCAAAATATTAATTACATCGCGAATGGAGTTGACGCGTTGCTCCGCAATATCGGTTGCCAAGGTGGAATAGTCCTCGCGGACATACTTTTGGGGCTTGGTAATCGCAATGAAATTATCCCGGTTCTGGGTCAGGCACAATCGGTAATTATATGCTTGTATCCGGTCATCCCCCTCGCCAGTGCTGCCAGGATAAACTTCCTTGGTCTCGTCAAAATTCATGTACAGCTTTCCGGCATATTCTTCGTTCCATTCTTCCCTGGATTCACGTCCCAGCCGATAAGGAGCTCCTGCCATCTCGGCAAGATCGCCCTCATAAGTCCCATCCACGAACACAGCGCCTTCGATCTCCGATTCCCCTGCATCCGTTTGTACGCAAATGCCTAGCAAGCGGTTGCCTTCAACATGAACGGCTTTCAGCACCGCGCTCATGTGGAACTGAAGAAGATTTTCCTTGCTTGTCATCTCAAGCAGGATGCGCATTGCGACTGAAGGCTCGAAAAACAATCCTTTATTGCATTCCTTGACCTGAACGGATTCTTCGCCGTACCGATCACGGTAATAGGCATGCACGCGATCGGCAAACTCACGGAACACGGCGCCGAATGCATCATGGGAGAGAATATCGGTTCTTCCTAATCCGCTTGTCAGCATTCCTCCTAGATGATCCGTCGGCTCCAAGAGCAAGGTCCGCCGACCCTGCCTCGCCGCTCCGAGCGCTGCTCCGATTCCGCCCGGAGTCGCTCCGTATATGACAACTTCATAGCTTCTCATTTGCCCTCTGCTCCTTCAAGTGGTTATTAGCCCTTAATTCCGGTAAAATTAATCCCTTTCTCAACGAAACGTTGCGTGGAAATGAACAAGATCACCAGTGGGATCAGAGAGAGGACTCCGCTCGCACTGATTAGGTTGGGCCGTACGATGGTATTCCGGTCTGTCGTCTGCTGCATATCATTCATCGCGACCGGGAACGTCCAATGCTCCGGCGATTTCGTTACAATATAAGGCCACATGAATTCATTCCATACGGGGACAAAGGTCATGACCCCCACAATGGTGAATACAGGGATCGACATTGGTATGACAATCCGGAAGAAGATACTGAATTCCGTCGCTCCATCGATCCGTGCCGCCTGCAGCAATTCCTTCGGCAATTGATCGAAGAAGCCCTTGAATAGGAAGATTACGAAGCCCCATGCGAAATGCGGCAGGATAATGGCCCACAGGGAGTCGCTCAGATGCATGTTCTTTATCAGGATATATTGGGGAATCAGGATCGATACCCCTGGAATCATAATCGTCGCAAGGAAGAACATCAACAGAGTGAATCTTAGGCGGCTGCTGCGGATGAGCTGGGACAAGGCATAGCTGCCGATGCCAGCGAAGATCAGCTGCCAGACGATGACGGTGAACGTGACAATTCCGCTGTTCATAAAATAACGGTAGAACCCAAAATCGCCCGCTTTCCCAAACGCTATCTGCTGTAAGCTTGCGAAGCTGTCGAACAGCCTTAGCGAATTACGGGAATGCTCGATGCTTGTTATTTTCCCGGCTAACACGTCATGAGACAAGAAGAAATCGCGATAGAGATTCGCCACCTCATGATCGGATGAGAGTGCCTGCGCTTTAGCTGGCTTAGTCTCCGATCCATACCATACGAAATCGCTCAGCTTCCGCTCCGCGATGGTCGCTAGCTTTAGCTTCATCACCTTGTCGTTGACGATCCGGGTAGGGACGATAGACATCTGGCCCACGTAGAATTGAGCCGAAGTAGTCTTGGCCCGGAACAGCTGCTTGCCGTCCTTCGTCCCCTTTACGATAATCTCGCCTATATTATTGCGAATTAATGACGCCCAGGGGAACCAGGTCGCCTCCATCGCTTCTTTCTTGTAGAAGCTCTCTTCCCCGTTGTCAACGCCTGTGAAATCTAGCGTGACGGTGATGGAATGCGGCACGTCCGGAAGAAACTTAGGCGTAGAAGATTGAATCGACTCGTTGTCCATGATGGAAGTGAGGAGCAGCCATACGAGAGGCAGCGTGCCGAACACGAGAAAAAAGATCGTCACGACATAGGAGGTGATCTTCAGTCCCTTCTCACCTTTTTCTGAGATGCGGTTAAGTTTCATGCGAATCAGTTCTCCTCCCTTTGCAGCTTGAATTGAATGACCGTCAGCAAGGCAATGACAAGAAACATGAAGAATGACAGAGCGGCCGACATTCCGAAATTCGATTGTTCAAAGGCGGAACGCTGAATGAGCAAGGATACGACGAGCGAAGCATCTGCCGGGCCGCCCCTCGTCAGAATGAAGATATTATCGAACGCAAGCAGCGCGCCTGACATAAACGAGATGAACTGAATCAGAATGACGAATCGGATGTTGGGAAGCACGAGGAACAGGATACGGCGCCACGGGCCGCATCCATCGATCTTGGCCGATTCGAATAATTCCGAAGGGATCGACTTGATTGCGGCGTAGTAAAGCAAAACGCCAATTCCGCCGCTAGCAAAGAACCCCGGCAGGACAATCGCGAACTTGGTCATGGCAATATCGTTGAGCCAGCCGTAAGGACCGAGCCCGATCTTGCCGAGCAAGTAATTGAACAACCCGCTATCGGGGTTATACATCCACTTCCATAGCAGCGCACCTGCCACGACCGGCAGAATGCTCGGAATCTGATACAGTACCCGATACACCGCGTTCGCCTTGCGAATCTCGCTAAGGAATAGCGCTTGAACGATAGGAACCCAGAACGTTAGCGCAACGGACAACAGGAAGATAATAAAGGTATTTTTCAACGCAAGCCAAAACGTCGACGTCTTCAGAAAGACGAAATAATTCTCCAACCCTACGAACTTGCCGGGCGGATTTATAATATCGTAATTAAATAAGCTGATTTGAACGGCCGAGAAGATCAGATAATATTTAAACACGATGAAGACGATAACGGATGGCAGTAGAAACAAGACCGGCGTCCACCGAATTCGGAAAGGATTCCTTTTGGTTTGAAGGGTCTTTAAGGGAGTAATGGATTCGAGCTTCATCTTTTCACCGCCTTTAAAAGACTAGATGTTGGGTTCTCCATGTCGGAAACCCCAACATCATCATCATCTATTATTATTTGCTAGATTTGCTTAGAATATCCTTGTTGTACTTGTCGATAACTTCCTTCTGCGCCAATTGTTCCGCAGCTTTCAGCTCTGTCATCGGATCTGCATTCTTGTCAAGCAGAACCTTCTGAATCGGCTTTACAACGTAAGGACTCAGACTCGACTTCAAGTAGTATTCCAACTGCTGTGTCTCAGCTGCCTTGCGAATGGCGCTTAAGAAATCAGCAGGCATTCCCTCGACATAATTCGATAGATCCACGTCCTTGACGACGGTGAACGGATTGATGCCCAGACCGTTGTCTTTATTGAACTGCAGCCTGGTCTCAAAGGCTTCTTGGGATGACATGAACATGATGTAGTCGAAGGCCGCTTGCCTCTTCTCCGGGGATGCCGACGGGCTGATGGCCCAGAAGCTGCCGCCTACCTGGGATGGTCCTACACCTGCGGGTCCAACCGGGTAAGGCATGAAGCCGATCACGTTTGGATCCATTCCTTGGCCGACGAAGGTGTTGTAAGCATCGGACGCTCCAAGTATCATTGCTGATTTGCCGCTGTAGAAATCCTTGTTATTCTCTTCATAAGACTGTAGAACATTGCTTTGGACGACTTTGTGCGTCCACTTCAAATCTTTATAATATTGCAGCGCTTTAACGGTAGCATCCGAAGTGAAGGTAAGCTTGACCGTTCCATCCGGTTGCAGCTCCGTCAAGTCTCCGCCTGCCTGCCAGACGTAATACTCGAAGTGCCAGTCGCCCCAGTCCATGCCGAGAATATCGAAACCGACGGTTCCCGGATTTTTCTCTTGAACGGTTTTGGCCGTTGCGGCGAATTCATCCCAAGTGGTCGGAAGATTCGTAATTCCGGCGTTCTCGAACAGCTTTTTGTTGTAATACACGCCTGTCGAATACATCGAAAGGGGTACGCCATAGATTTTTCCGTCTCTGGTAGCCATGTTGAAGGCACCATCGATGAAGCGCTCCTTGTCAGGGGAGCCGTTGATTAAATCCGTAATATCCGCTACAATGCCCGCTTGAACGTACTCTTGCATCTTGGGGAATGAAGGCCGGAACACATCTGGCTGTTCCCCGCCTGCAACCGCTGCCAAAAATTTCTCGGGAGTTTGCGTCTCGTCCTGGTGAATGACCTTGATGCTCGGATGCGCGGCGTCGAATTTGGCCTGCAGTTCTTTGGTGACCACTTTAGTCGAAGCATCTGGTGCAGGCTTATCCCAGACCGTAATCTCGACGATAGCCTCCTCTTTTGATGGCTCTGTCGAATTCGCCGCCGGAGCGCTGCTGCTCGGCTGTGCAGTCGACTCGGCAGCCGAATCGTTCCCATTGTTGGAACCGCATGCCGCAAGCAAACCAAAAGCCAAAGACATTGTTAACAGCGCAACCCGTTTTTGTTTAGAACCCCTATCATGCTTCATTCCATAAACCTCCTGTGAAGTGTGGTTGTTGTACCCCTTCATCATAACGGGCTGCGACCGCTTACTGAATAGAAATACTTAACCAGATTAATATGAAAATCTCACCTCTCGAACGGCCATGCCATCTCCCATCGAAGGATCGTTTGTTTAGCTGCCAATCGAAGCTTAGGTAGCATCGCATACGTAATATGAGGCGCGCCAGGCAGGGTCAGATCAAGTCGAAAGTCCTCCCTTTGCAGCAGCTTGCGATAAGCTTCGGCCGTATCGTTCCGCGTATCGGAGTGGAGATCCCCGATTCTTGCCAATGCAGTCATGGCGAAAGATACGTATTGAAAGTGCACCTCGGTACGCGTCTCAGACGATTCGCTCTGATTCGGTTCCGGGAAAGCTTCGGTCGGCTCTTCCAATATGCGATAGAGCACCTCAGTCGCCTCCTTGTCCGAAAGCAATCCCAATAAAAAAATCGCCGAATAGCCCCGTCCATGATTGCGCTTATGGACGAGACGAGTATGCGGAACGAACGGTTCCTTATCGTAAGCGATTTTTCTCTGCACCGGAGCGGACGAGGCATCTCCAAGCAACGCAAGCGCGAACGCGCTGTGCTTACTGAGATCAGCGTCCCGATCCATCTTCATCCAAGACTTCAATGCAGCGCGAATCGGTTGCCCCATTCTAACGGCCGACCATATTGAAAGCCCCGGATGCTCGCTGGACAAACCTTCCTTGATCATTCCCGGTTGATCGAGCCAACGCGAGCTGCGCTCCCCTGCCTGCAGACAACCCGATGCGGCGAGCCGCTCGGATAGTTCCTGATAGGGAACCTCCCGGAGCGGCACTTTTCTTGTAATGGAGAGATAGGCGGCATAGGCGGCAGCCTCACCCGTTTTTTGCATATCGCGTTTCATTCGCACGCAGGTGGCCAAGTCATGATCAACCGCAATACACCTGCCTGCGACCAACATGCCCTCCAATCCTCTTGGAATAAGTGCGCCGAGCGGAATCGGAACGGATAGTTTATGTCCCCACATGCTGCAGGCAACCGTCCATTTCTGCAAAGTCTCGCTCTCGAACGCGATGTCCTTGCTGTGGATGTCTACATTGGCATAAGCGTAAAACAAGGGCTCCGACGTATGGCAGCCATTCAAGAAACGTTCGAGAGTCACCTGTTCTTCTCCCTCGATAAACCGGCCTTCCCGTATTCCGATCAGAGGTGCAAGGCGAAGCCATCGGTCCCGTTCATCATAAACTGCCTTTAAATGCGTGGAGACGGTGGCGGACGCAAGAATCTCTCTCGAAAGACCTAACGCATCTCCTTGATCTACATAACCCGAATCGGTATGCCGGAAGCTCACCTGTCCGTTCTCCAGCTGCAGCCATACGTTTGAGAAAGGCTGCGTCTGGCCGTCCATCGGGCGGCCGACGCACATTCCTGCTCCCGCGTGCACGCTAACGTGCGCATCCCCAGTGCAATCGATCACGACTTCACTTTCCGCCGCGAATCTGCCTTCCGCGGAAATCCATTCGATTCCGCATACCCGGTTGCCCCGCATGAGGACGCCAATGATCGTGCTTTCGTACCGGAGATCGACACCAAGCTGAATCGCTTCTTGCTCCATCACGACCATCTTGGCTTCACCGTTCACTCCTTGGGAAGGGGTAAAGCATTCGGCAGCAAGCGCCAACGCCTGCTCGTCCAGGCTCTCGAACAAGCCGCCCCTTGACCCGAAATAATAGCTCCAAACGGCCCCCGCCGTTCCCATGCCGCCCATCCCATGCAGACGCTCGACCGCAAGAACCTTCAGCCCTTGTCTGGCGGCGGTGATCGCCGCGATCGCACCTGCTGTCCCGACACCTGCTACGATGACATCATAGCAGCCCGCATAAGCTCCTTCGAATGGTGACCGGTTGACCGTGCCATCGCTATGCCATCTGGAGATCTCCATTCGGCTCTCCCTCCATTCTCAATCGGTGTAAATAGCCTTGGTCAAGGGCTTCAGCCGGATGTCCGTACCCTTCCGACGGGAGCCAGAACCAGTCGTCCATGAGAAATTGCAAGCCTCGCGGCGTTTCGCACTCGAAGACGGAGGCGATGGCCGCGATCGTCCAGGGAATAAGCTCGTTTGGACGGTTCCGCCAATAGCTTAATAGACCGTTTCTTGACGCAGGCCAATCGTCGTCCGCTTCCAGCGTCCATTTGACGATATGCTCCGAGGTGAAACGGCCTTGAACGAGCTCCACCTTCGGATTGCTAACCGCGGGCAATACCTGTTCAGCCATATCGGCGTGAATATACGCGTTTAATCGTCGCCGGGCAGGCAGGAAACGATCCGCTAGCCTGGATACTCGGCTCGTGGTTGTATCCAGGACGCGATCGACCGTTACCGTGCGGATGCCGGAAGCATTGTATATATCAACTTCGAAGCCTGCGGAAAGCTTCCGGATCTGAACAATCTCCGTCAGCAACGAAACCTGGACCCGGGCATTCAGCAGTCTTTGACAGAGGACCGGATGAACGCCCGGCAGGTGAATCGGCTGGAAGGCTTCTTCCATCAAATTGCGTTGCTTAAGCTCTTCGACGAACGAATGCCCGAATTCAGACAGCGAGAGCAATCCCTCATTTCGTCCGGGGTTAAAGCTCTCGATATACTCTTGCCCCACCGCTGAGGATCGTTCGACCACCAAGGTTGTCTCCGGCATCGCCAACGCCGCCCCGATTCCGCTGAAAGTAGCGCCGCAGATCAGCGACTTATAGCGATCTTGCCATTCCCTCTTCAATGTAGAATCTCCTCCAATCATCTACCGGCTTCCTCCGAGGAAGCCGACGCTTTTAAGCGATACTGTATCGGAGTCGTACCCGTCGACTTCCGGAACACGCTGCTGAAATAAGCCGCATCGGGGAAACCGACAAGGACGGCAATCTCTTGGATCTGCAGCTCCGTCTTCTTCAAGAAATGCTCGGCCTTGCGAATCCGTTCCTCCGTCATGTAGCTGACGAAGTTGTTCTTGAATCTCTCTTTAAAACGTCTGGAGAAATAGTTTGGATGGATATAGAAACGATCTGCGATCGTCTGTAGGCTTATGGGCTCATGCAGGCTGTTATCTATATAGAGCTTGATCTCGTCCATGAGGTCGGGATTAGAGGAATGCCTCATCCTGTTTAAGTGCTCTATTAGATTATTCGTCATTTCCGCAAGCTTGACCCCGATCTCCGTCCAGCTCTCAACCCCGTGGAGCCAGCTTTGCATATCGTCGATTTCTCCGATGATCCACTCCGGGATACTCGTCTGAAGGAGCAAATATTTGCGATAGAGTAGATGAAAATCGATGCAAAAGCTCTCCAATTGTTTAAAGCTGGATTCCTCGTATTGAACGAGAGTCTCCATGCGGGAGCAGAGCCACTTGGTCAAAGCTGCCGCATTGCCATCGTTTAAGAAGCGGAACGCGAGTCTCTCATCCTCTTCCGCAAGAACAGAGCTCCCGTTCCCTTTGCCTCCGGCTGCCGGTGTCATGCCGTATACCTTATTTCGTCCGTGGATGATTCGATCCCGCAGCGCTTGCTTCGCTTGCTGATAGGACTGATGAATCTGGCGAATGTTTCGCACCGGCATGCCGAAGCCGATGGTCGCTTCAAGCTTGAGATAGCCGCTAATCCCCGTCATAGCCTCTTCGAGCTCTCGCTTGATAGCGGTCAGCTCAATGGAGTTCCCGTCTCCGAGCACATAGACGAGCTCTTTGTCATAGATCGAGTGAAGGAACAGCGTCCCTTCCCGTTCATTGGATTCCAACTGTTGGGAGATAACATTGGAGATCGCGTATCGAAGAAGAGCTTCGTCTCCCTTAAGGAAGGAGCGATAAGGCAAAGAGGGCAGCGCGACTTCGAATAGGACGACTACGAACTCTCGGCAAAAGTCGTTCATAGAAGCCATCTTCCCGTCCTGCTCGAATGCGATGCTCTCGCCTCCTTGCTGGATCAGCTTGGTCAACAGCCGTTGGCGCGAGACCTCCTCGCTTCTTTGCTGCAGCAGCTCAAGCTCATCGCCGAGAGACGAATGCCGACGATCCTGCTCGATTTTCGCCATGATTCGAATCAGGCAGTCCCGAAGCTCTTCGGGATCGACCGGCTTCAGCAGATAGTCGGCAACTCCGTATTGAATGCCTCTCTTGGCGAACTCAAATTCCTCATATCCGCTGACCAGAATAAATTGCAGCTTCTCGTCTAGTTCCTTGGCTTCGCGAATAAAATCAAGCCCATTCATCTCCGGCATGCGAATATCCGTGACGACGATGTCCGGCCGAAGCTCCGCAAGACGCCGCAAGCCTTCGATTCCGTTTTCGGCTTCGCCGATCTCCTCGATCGGCAGCCCCATTCGTTCAATAGTCCGGATAATGCCTTGCCGCAAAATCGGCTCATCTTCAATAAGGAGCAGTTTCATTGGATTGCTCCTCCTCTCCCAGCTTTCTCAAATGAATAACGACTTCCGTTCCTTGCTCAAGCTCGCTGGTTACCGTAAGCCCATACGCATTGCCATATAGAAGCTTTATCCGGTTCTGCACATTCATTAACCCTATGGACGATGACGGATTCGCTTCGCGTCGCTGCTGTATATCCTGAGTCAGGAGCAGGTTCAACTCCGCCAATCTTGCAGCCGCGATGGGCGGACCGTTATTCCAAATCGAGAGATAGATTTGTTGATCGGAATGGCTCCAGCCCCGGATTCGCAATTCGCTATGCGCGGACATTCTATCGAAGACATGCACGAAGCAGTTCTCGACCAAGGGCTGTATCAGCAGCTTAGGAATGGAGATGCCGTACAACGACTCCTCTACTTCGATTGCGTATTTAAACCGGTTCCCGTAACGCTGCTGCTGGATGTAGAGGTACAATTCGATCTGACGCAGCTCGAGCTGAATCGTCGACGTTCGGTCGGCGCTAATGTTGTATCGAAACATTTTCGCCAGCGATCGGCTGATCAGGCTAATGCGCTCATCCTCATGCAAGGTTGCGAGACTATCGATAATACCCAATGTGTTGTATAGAAAATGAGGATTGATTTGGAATTGAAGCGCCTTGATTTCCGCTTCTTTACGAACCAGATCGGTCTCGTACACTTTCACGATAAGCGCCTTGATCTCCTCTGCCATATGGTTAAACCTATGGATGATGTATCCGGTTTCATCTTTGGTGCGTATAGGGAGTATAATATCGTAATCGCCCTTCTCGACGGCCAGAATGCCTTTTTTAAGCTCCTTGAGAGGGGTTAGGATTCGCGAGGAAAGAAGAATGGCGATCAGCATGGCTCCCAATAAGCAGGCAATCCCGATAAAGATTGTATCTCGCGCCAATTCGTTCACTTCTTTGAGCAGGGTGCGGACATCGACGATGCCCACCAGTACCCATGACGTATTCGCCAAGGGCTGGGAGACGTACAGCACTTCCGAGTCCTTATGATGTTCCAAAGGCTTGCCAAGCATAGAGATATCGGCCGATATTCGGGCCGTCTCCGTCTTGGAATCAACAAGCAGAAAGTTGACGCCTTCCGTCTCTCCGAGTCCCTCGAGCCATTGCTTTAGATACTCATAGGAAAGCTGGATCATTAGGACGCCGATGATGGGGAACTTGGAAAGCGTGCTAATATTTTTCACCGCTTGCACGAACGTGAGCGTAGTTACTTCCTGACCTGTACGGCGGTCGAACGCTATCGAGGGTATCCAGACGCCTTTACCGTTATTGGCTACCGCGATCTCCTTCAAGTCATCGAAATCCACTACGTCCGTGTTGTTGAGGTTGCCCTTGATCAAGCGATTGCCTTCAAGCTGCGTTACCACGATAAATTCCACCGCGGAATGGTCCGTCACGAACTGGCTGAAGTTGCCGGAGAACTCGGTATAGGCCAGCGGATCAGAGCCTAGCGTCTGCACGAAGTTTTGGAATCTCTGGTCCGAGAAGTAATTCCAGGCGGTACTTTTGATGTTCGCCATCTGCGTCTCCAGGTTGGATGCCGATTGCGAGCTGAACAGCTCCATGTTCTTGAGCTCGCGCTGCTTGATGTCGGAGGAAGTATGATCGTAGGTATACAGGCCCAGCGTTGATACCGTAACCGTGATGATAGCGAATAAGGCGAGCAGCATTTTGCGAAAAAGGGAACGTGAGATATAGGCGAATACATCCATAATCCGCTTCTTGATCGATTGGATTAACGTGAGTATAGCCATCGCCCCCCCAGATAATAGTTTTTCTACCATTCATTATAATCCGATTATTTCTATAAAGGGAGTCCTTCCTGCCCGGTTCTCTCATAAACCGCCGTCACACCATATTGCTTATTTAGTCCCTCCTCGTATCGTTTCTTCAATAGATTCAGCGTAATTGTACAGAGTTTCGCTTAGAGTGAGAATGGAATATCTATACTTTTTCTATATGAATATCTTAACAAGCACGCCAAACAGAGGTGCAGGGAGTAATCCCCGCACCTCTGTTATCGCGTTTGGTTCTAGATTCCGCTGACCTTGAAGTTATCCAGATAAACCCGGTGATCCCGCGCGAATGTGGATCCGATCAAGACGGCCGCGTAAGCGGTCGCGTTCCCTGTGAATCCGGTCGTCGTGAAGCTGTAATTGCTCGTGCTGCCCGTAAAGGTTACGTCGGAAATCGCGCCGCTTAATGTGTCCACCGTATAGGCGAGATGGAGAAAGCTGCTCTCCGGGGCCCATGTTCCGGTATATGCAATCTCGGATCCGACGGATTGCCCGTTCACCTTAAGCGTGACGGCTCCCGTCCGGTTGTCTATGCTCAGGCCGTTGAAATAAGTCTCTACGACCTCACCGCTGCTTTGGGTGGGAAGAGCGGAATAGAATCCGAGTCCCACGTGCGCGGTAGCTTTCACTGGGAACGAGAGATCGGCTTCGATGCGCAGTCTTCCTGGCTTGAGATAAGTACCGGAGCTGCCAAGCGGAATGGCGATTGCGCCTCTTGCGTTCCCAGCCGCGGTAATCTGTGCCTGCGGCGCCGGATTGCCTTGGACGTTGTTCACTGAGGCGGAAAAGTTGCCGTTTGAAGGAAAGCTTGCCAGTGACCAAGTCCCAGCCGGAAGGTTAGCCGTGTCCGGCGATCGTCCGAGTATCGCACTGCCGTTGCTTCCGCTGAACGAGTCGGAGATCAAGGTGCGTGCTTGAACCGTCACCGCCACGTCCGCGGTTAGGCCCCCAAAGGAGGCTTGCAGGACGGAGGTGCCAGCGGTCATTGCCGTAACCCTCCCCGTCGCGTCGACATCGGCGACCGCAGGGTTGCTGCTCGACCAAGCGACCTGGACATCGCTCATGATTGTATGATTCTGGTCATAGACGGAAGCCGTTACGGTAGCCGTATCTCCGACAGCCAAGTTGACTGAAGCCTGATCGACTATAATCGACGTCGGCTCCAAAAGGTCATCTCCGAGATTTGTTCGATTCGTTAAGATTAAATCCCCGAAGAGGTTCGGATTTTTTGTGAAGCCGATCCCGCTCATATACTCTATCCATCCGCGTCTGCCAGTCCCGTCATTATCGTTAACCAACAGCGAGAACCCGATGGCATTCGCCGCAGACGGCGTCATTCCTGCCGGCAATATTTCCGACCATTTAATCGCCAGCTCATAGACGGTTTGTGTTCCTTCCCGATGGATTGCGACCGATGAATTCTGCAGATTATTGCCGCCGATGCCGCCTCTTTTCATGACCGCATTCGTATCTGAATTCAATGCGACGATGTTCTCGCTCCATCCCAGCTTGCCTGGCTCAATCGAGCGGCCCGGATCGATAGCGAACTGGATGGAATCTCCCTTCCAGGCATCGCCCGGGGGATTATTGTTGATATGGGTATTATCCGTCACCCGAACAGCCACATACAGCTGCTCCAGATCCCACTTTGTATAGGAGACGGCGCTCAGATCCTCCGTACCTCCCCAGTCTGTCATAAGCCGGACTTGCGAGGCCTGATCTAGCGTGACTGATTCCGCGTTGCTCCACTCCGTTGCATCGATAACGCCATCGATCACAATGGGGTGTTGCGCCATGACTGCCGTCAGAGCGCTGATATTCCGTTCGATGAGCTGCGAGAAACCATCGTCCCTGTCTACCTTTACCTTGACAAATAATGGAGCGTCCTTACTTAGGGATGGCGCCGGAATCGTAAGGGTCGTGCTCGAATGAGACGCGATAGGCGCAAAGGTAACCGTTCCGGCCATATCAGCCGGCTCCAGCACGGTGACGGTACCTCCGCTCATTGTCGCGAGCGCATTCTGATTGTCGATCGTGACCGTCAGATTCCAACCGTCTCCTGACGCGTTCACGACAGGAGACGCATGTACGACGACCGCTTCCTTCATTAGGAATCCTAACGTCAGGCTGCCGTACCGTTCACCAGCGGAACCGATCGGATAGATCCGCGCGACTCCGACGGAGGAAGTCTCCGGGGCTCTGACGGTTAAGGTATCCGTTGTTGCTCCCGCATGGAAGGAGCCTCCCGATACGAGCTGCCAGCCGATCGGAAGCGCTAGCTCGTAAGTTCCGGATAGCGCTTCTGCCCCCCCTGCCCGAGTAACCTGTATCACAACCTCTTCCCCAGGTGCTGCCGTAATGACGGAGGAATCCGCCTTATAAGTCGGAGTATCCAGTATGGGAGCCGCGGCGAGGTTCCCGATGAGGTAGATAGGCGCTTGGGAAGCCGTGAATGTCGTCGTTCCGTCGATTGTGTCAAAGGAACGAGCATTGCCGAACATGTCTTTCAGTTCTACTTGGGCAGTTCCCGTATGCAATCCGATTTGCTTGTCGGCATTCGACCAGAGCACAATGATATCTTGGTTATCGGACGCCCTGTGGAATTTATAAGCTCGTACGTCATTGTCAGCCAGATTATAGGCCTGAACGAAGGAGGCTCCGCCCAGCAAATCCGACACGGCATTGAACCCGACAAAAGAAGGCTTTGGCGAATTGTCGACGTACAGAACGCCTTGGCTGCATTCGTAGAAGGTACTGTCAGTGCAGTCATTCAGAAAATCATACCAGTAGATTTTATCGATTAGCTTATCGTTTGCCAGATTGGCTACGTACAATTGAACCCCATAGGAAGCCGACTCAATTTCCGTGAACCCTCCCCACTTTTGTTCCATCGTCGGCCAGCCGATCTCGGTCAGCCATAATTCGATGTCCTTCGTAAGCCCATGACTCGTTTGATAATCTTTGATATAATTGTCCAAATCCTGGAATTCAGCAATCGTTTCCCCTTGCTCAGGATTATAAGATGGGTACACATGGAAGGACATGACGTCTAGATATTCCGTGGCGCCAAGATCGACCAACTGTTTCAACCAGGGCTCGTCATAGTTCAGCGTTACGCCGCCGACTACCTTCAAGCTTGGATTCACGCCTTTGATAATCGTATACGCGTTCTGCAGAATAGCCAGATACTGCGCTGGCGTCAATTGGGTACTCAATTCATTGCCGATCTCAAAGGCGTTCACTTTGCCCTGCAGGCTCGTGACTGTCTGCTGTATGACAACAGGGTCCGTACTCGTCACGATGAACGTGCTTAATCCGTTTGCGGTCGCGTTATCGATATAAGTTGTCGGATTCCCCGGGTTGTAGCCGTCTCGAATCGATATGGCTCCCGTCTGGGCAGCAAGAGGAAGACGAATGTCCGAGCCTCCGTACGCTTTGCTGAAGTGGGTGTTCATGCCGAGGAATGATTGGACAGCTTGGCCCGTGAGATCGGCAATCGTTCCAATATGCAGGTCTTCGTGGAGGCGTATGGTTCCATCATCGCTTACGGCGTCTACGGATACGGTGTAGGTTCCTTTATCCAGAATGCCAAAATTCAGCGGCTTGACGAATCCCTTTTGCTCCGGATTTAGGCTGATATCGAACTCTCCTTCATCCACTGCGATATTCGAATAGTCAAGAAGGCTGTACGTGACGTGCAGCAATTTGCCGGATTCGAACTGATTGTCAAATACCAGGTTGATCGTTGACGGTTCCGTCTCCTTGAATATGCTGCCTGCTTTAACTTGAGCTCCGCGCATGGATACGGTAGGAATCAGTTCAGCGGTTACCTTGGAGAAGCAGACCGGCGTGTTTGTTTCGATACGGAAGTCGGCGCCATTATTCAGACGGTTGCTGAATTGAGCATCATCGACGATGTATACCGCCTGCTTCCAAGTGTTGCTGCCGGTCAGCAAAGTCAACTCCGTATAGGCGTACTGGGTCAGCGTGGAATCATAGGCAAGCTTGAAGCCCTTCTCTCCGGACACGGCACTGTCATAGTAATCCACCGTTACCTTGACCGTATTTTTCCCGCCGTAAATGTAATTGTCGGATACTTTAACATAGATATAGTGCGCGCTGGCGGAAGGATTCGTCTGCCAGCCAGTGATGCCGTTGTACGTTTGGATGGTCTTGGCATTTGAATCGCCGGCAAACGCCGTCAATCCGTTTTCCTGACTGGTAGCACCCATGATTACGCTTACAGGTCCGTTGATCTTCGTCACGGTAACGGGGACGCTCGCGGTGAGCGTGCCATACTTGGCCGTGACGACGGCGCTCCCCAGCTGCAAGAGCGTGATCTTGCCCGTACTATCGACCTTGGCGATGGCAGCGTTGCTGCTTGCGTAGCTGATAGTCAGCTTGTTCATCAAGTTCCCGTTTTGGTCCAATACGGCTGCGGCGATCGTTCTGGTTGATCCGATTGGCAGGCTAACGGCTGACGGGACCGCCTGAATCCCAGTCGCTACGGAAGTTGCCGCGCTTTTCCCCACGGTTATGCTCCCGAATAGAACCGGGACGGAGGTGTCAATTCGGATATCGGCACCGTTTTCCCTGTTCGCAAAGTTTGCGTCTTTTAAGGTATAGGTGACGGTTTTCCATGTGTTGCTTCCAGTCAAATACGTTTTGGGCACGTTGTAATCCCAAGCGCTCGATACGGAGTCATAAGAGAATCCGAAGACGTTGTCCTCACTGCCCGCCACATCGAAATATTCGAACGTAACCGTGACTGCGTTCGTTCCACCATGGATAAAGGTATCCGAAACATTGAGGTAAATATATTTGCCGCCTCCCGCCGGGTCAGTTCTCCATCCGGATTTGCCTTGGACCGTCTCTTTAACGACCCCTCCTGGGCCATCTCCGTTCCATGCCGTAATTCCGTTCTCCGTGTTCGTCTGTCCCAGAACAATACTAACCGGACCTTGCGCTGGATCTGCACCTGCATATGACGGAACGAGCGCGACGATCAACATCCAAGCAATAAGCAATGACAAAACGGACTTCCCCTTCATTAATACCCCCACCTCACCTCATCATAAAGTTAATTGCAACTTTATTATAATGACAATGCGTGAAGCACCCTATGAATATCCTAATGTAGGCGCTATTAAATATTAAACGAGTCGATAGTAGCAGCTGGCCGAAGGCTTTTAAAATTCCAAGAGCTTCTTAAAAGTATTAAAAAATGTCTAACATGTACACACCTTTGTGCCCTGAAAATCAACTCTCTTGTTACGAATAATAAACACGGATTTCCTCAAGCCGCTTTCATGTTAGTTCGTGCTTCAACGAAAAACGGCAGCCGATCGTTAGGCCGGCTGCCGTAATGACTGGTTAAGCTGAAAGTTCCGTTAGCTTAAACTTATGTCTCTCTCAAGACGTTCAACATATTCGTGCTTTGTTAACCCGTACATGATGGAATCGTAATATCTCCCATTCGTGTAATACATCTGTCGACGTATCCCCTCTTGAACACATCCAACTTTCCTGAGCATTGCAGCCGATGCCTCGTTCCCTTCAAGTATGTAGTCATTGAACTTATTAAGTCTGCGTTCGAAGAAAGCATATTTTAGGAGTATGTGAACTGCCCGCGTGCCGTATCCTTTCCCTCGATGATCCCTGTCGATTTGGATCCCGATGCTAAATGTACCGTTTCTTTCGTCAATGCTGTTTAAATTAATGCCGCCAACTTGTTCACCGTCCAATTTTTCAATGGTAAACATAAGTCGATTGGATGAAAAGTCAGCAAAACGGTCAGCAAACGCTTTTGCTTCTGCAACCGTAGGCGGCAGCTCAACAGCGCATTCTAAAAGGCGCCGTGCCGGTGTGTCAAAACGATTAACGTAGTGATCTTCCCAATCTTCTGGCTGTATCGCGCGCAATCTTATAGCTTCATCTTGCCAAAAATAATTGCTGTAATCTATATTCCGCACGAATCGCACCTCCACGTTCTTAAGATATTCCCGCTATTTTAGCTCATGAAATCTACTTGGAGCTAGAAACGTACTTGCCGTGATTTCCCCACTTTTCCACCCATTTATTCATCTCGTTCAGCGCAGTTTGGAAGTCGCGTCCCTTTTCTGTTAAAGAATATTCCACAGTTACGGGAACAGAAGGAAAGACTTGGCGCAGGACAAGACCATTATGTTCCAAATGGCGGAGAGTATCCGTAAGGGACTGCGTCTTGATCACTGCTACATTCCTTTGGAGCTGATTAAATCGCTGTGGCCCGCGAAGCAATGCATGCAGTACTAGAAACGCCTACTTGGCTCCAAGAATTTGCAATACCTCACAGATCTTTGAACTATCCGTTTCCATTTCCGAATGCGATTCGGAATTAACCTGCTCATTCATTCATCTTCCTCCTAACAAAAAGTAAGTTAGTCAAAATAGATTGATTATATCCCAATGGTTTGCCTTTTTACAATATTATAGGAACCCTTCTATAATGACAATAACTCAAAAGGAAGGGAATGAAAGGAATGAATAAATGGACGGTTAACGTACTTGCTCTAGGGGTGTTTTTAACGGCTACTTCCGAGTTGGTTGTCGCCGGAATCCTAAGTGTACTCGCAAAAGACTTAAACATTTCGAACGCTTCTGCGGGGCAATTGATCGTAGCCTACTCGCTAGCCTTTGCCATTGGAACGCCTCTGCTCGTATCACTGACATCCCGCATGGGACGCAGAAAATTGCTGTTAGGTGCTTTTGCAGCTTTTATATGGGGGTGCTTACTTTCCTTCTGGAGTTCAAATATGTCCATCTTGATTGTGTCCCGCATTATTCTTGGCGTAAGTTCAGGCGTATATATTGTCGCTGCATTTAGTGCGGCTGCCAAAATCGTCCCTCCCGATAAAATAGGCAGTGCAATCAGTACGATCGTTCTGGGCTTCAGCAGCGCGATGATTCTAGGTGTGCCTATCGGCATAGCCATTACGGACTGGTTGAACTGGCAAGCTATTTTCTTGATTTTAGCACTGTTAAGCCTATTCATTGGCTTCGTCGTTTTCCGCTTGTTGCCAGAAGTCGATGGGGACGCTCCGATGTCATTCCGGCAACAATTCAAGCTGCTCGGAAGTGCCGTAATCGTAAGCGGTTCGTTTCTGACCTTCTTTAGGGAATCGGGAAATTCGGTGCTGTTTACGTATTTAACCCCTTTTATGCAAGACATCCTTCAGCTTAAAGCATTCAACATCAGCATCGTCATGCTTGTTTTTGGAATATTCGGCGCAGTCGGCACCCGCTTGGGCGGTTACGGTATCGATCGATGGGGAGCTGTATTTCATTCAACAAACTCCCCAATCTTCCGGTCTGGTTCTAAGCCTGAATACTTCGATCATTCATTTAGGCTTGGCGACTGGCGCCGGTGCAGGCGGAGCGATGATAAAGGCCAATTCCACCGTCCTCTACAATCCATGGATGGCGTGTTTTATAGTGATGTTAGCGCTAGTGTCAGCATTCATCAGTTTTTCGATGGGGGAAAAAAGGCTGAGCAATCTACAAAAACGCCAGGCTTCATAAAATAATGAATAAACTTTATCAAAATAGAGGCAGTTATGGACGGTATTGAGTCCATGGCTGCCTCTGTTTTTCTGAATTATCGCAATCCGTGAGAATTCCTGAAATAGCGAATCGCACGGTTTTCAATAAATACTTGTTGTGGTCCCCTGACACTTACAACATGCTTTTTTTCTTGAAACGCTATTAATAAGCTTCAAATGAACTGCTAGTTCCGCTCGTTTTTATGAATTAATTTCCTTTTGCAATAAAGAGTGCGATTCGGTTTTTAATCGAATCACGCACTTCGCGAAACTTTTCGAAGATTTCCTCTTCAGTGCCGATTGCTTTTGCCGGGTCGTCAAAGCCCCAATGCCAACGTTCAGCCTTGTCATTGATTACAACCGGACAGTTATCGTTTGCGTGACCGCAAAGGGTGATAATAAAATCCGCTTGCTTCAAGATTTCAGGATTAATAACATCTGAAGTGTGCGTCGAAATATCGATGCCGGCCTCTTTCATGGTTAGAACCGCGCGGGGATTCAGTCCGTGAGCTTCCAGACCAGCGCTCTTCACTTCGTATTTATCGCCGCCAAGAGCTTTAAGGAACCCATCGGCAATCTGGCTTCTACATGAGTTCCCGGTACATAGAAAGTAAACGAGAGGCTTCTTCTTATTCATTGTTGCTGATCTCCCCTATCGTGAATACGTTTGATACTTGCTAATTCATGGTGGTCTTTACGATAACTTGAACCTAATCCTGCTTTAACGAGGATCAAGATGGCGACAAATATAACTGTAATTCCAATGATTAATAACCAAACATTTAAGCGTGTGGAATTGATCAAATGAAGCCACAGGTACAATCCCGTCAACGTGATAAATAGCGTGGGAACAGTCAGTATGATGCCGGTTTTAAAATAACTGCCCCACGTAATTTTTACGGATTTGCGAGATAATACGTGTAGCCAAAGGAGCGTAGCCAGAGATCCGATTGGCGTGATTTTTGGTCCTAAATCACTGCCGATTATATTGGCATACACCAGAGAATCCCTGATAACTCCTTGCGTGGCCGTTCCCTTAATGGCAAGCGCGTCGATCATAACCGTGGGCATGTTGTTCATAATGGACGATAAAATGGCAGCTAAAAAACCCATTCCGATTGTAGATACGAATAATCCCTGATCTGCAATCGCTTGAATAACATTTCCAAGGGTGTCAGTCAAACCTACGTTCCGAAGCCCATATACGACAACATACATGCCAATGGAGAAAGTCACGACGGCCCATGGCGCGCCTTTCACTAGCTTCCAGGTATGAATCGCGGGGCTGCGCCGTGCGGCGGCAATGAACCATATCGCAACTGCTCCTGCGATGACGGAAACAGGAACGTGTATAAACTGGCTTACAAGGTACGCAACAAGCAGAACGGCTAAGATTGCCCATGAAAGATTAAACAGCTTCTTGTCTTTAATGGCTTCGGATGGCTTTTTAAGCTGCTCAAGATCGTAGTTGCTTGGAATGCTGCTGCGGAAAAATAAGAACAAGACTAAAAGGCTAGCCAGAATGGAGAATATATTCGGCACAATCATGTGGCTTGCATATTCCACAAAGCCGATACCGAAATAATCAGCAGACACAATGTTAACGAGATTGCTGACCATAAAAGGCAATGAAGCCGTGTCTGCGATAAATCCACTGGCCATGATGAATGGCAAAATCATTCTCTTGTCGAATTTGAGCTCGCGCACCATGGCGAGTACTATTGGCGTCAAAATGAGCGCAGCGCCGTCATTGGCAAAGAAAGCAGCTACAGCCGCGCCAAGGAGAATTACGTATACAAACATTAACTTTCCGTTGCCTTTGGCCAAAATTGCCATATGCAGTGCTGCCCATTCAAAGAATCCAATCTCATCTAAAAGGAGTGAGATTAGAATTATAGCGACAAATGCAAGCGTCGCATTCCATACGATGGCGGTAACCGTACCAACATCTGCTAGATCTACTACTCCAAAAATCAATGCAAGAATCGCGCCACCGCTTGCTGACCAGCCGATATTAAGCCCTTTCGGCTGCCATATGACTAACGTTAAAGTGGCAATGAAAATTAGAAATGCTACTAATACCATTTGACCCTCCAGGTTACGTGCAGCAATTATTATTAGTTTCATCCGATGTCGGTTCGCTAGAAGTGCTTACCGGTTGCTGTGCTGGCACCGTACAACAAGCGCTTGGCATGTTGACGTTATCTTCTGCTGCTTCGAATTCGCTGTCTTCTTTTGTATAGAACACTTCCCAAGGATTACCTTCCGGATCGGTTACCCATATTTTATCTTGAACGGCATAACAACAAGTGGTATTCATCTCATCAATTGAGGCGAGGCCGGCTTTTTGAAGCCGATTTTTGACCGTAAGTACCTCTTCGATGTTTTGAACTTGAAATCCAAAATGGTTAATGACTCCCTTATTTTCATAAGATCGTGCATTAAGGGAGAAGTGCAGCGCCGGATTAATTAGTTCGAATTTTGCATAGTTTTCTTTCGTTTTTGTGGGCTCGGCATTGAATAATTTTTTGTAGAAGCTTAAAGAACGCTCGAGATTTCTTACATTAATGGCGACATGCATTTTCATAGCAATTTTTCCTCAATTAATCAATTTTTTTTGTTTTATAATTCAAAAAAATTTAGCAGCTGCTCGAATTAGCAGCCGCCGGTCTGAAAATACAGCATAGCTGTTCGGAAAGAAGATCATTTATTTCGCTGGCATTGAGCTCGTAATAGCTCCAAGTTCCTCTTGTCTCTTTTGTAATCAGGCCGGCATCCAAAAGTATCTTTAAGTGATACGATAACTTGGATTGCGGCATCTCCACCACTTCAGTTAAATCGCAGACGCAAGTATTGCCGCGCTGGCACAACTCATATAGGATTTGCAGTCTCTTTTCATCTGCTAATGCTTTGAATTTTTGTTCGTACTTTTCAAATGATAACGGCATTGTTGTAAGTGCATGAAATGGAATTGATCTTTTCATCACGATCACCCTCTCTTATTCATAATTTCATACGAGATCTAGTAGCGTAGCATGCCTATCCTGCTTAACGTCGCCTTAACATTCCTGATATATCAAAAATTCTTGATTTATTAGCTTGAGTAAAATTTACCACACATACATCTTCAGATCAACCGTTACATCAATAAAAATTGATTTATGATAATCTGTTCGATTATTAACCATGCAACGAAGACAGCCGGCCATTAAGACCGTCATCGTCAACACGAGTTAGCGTTGTCCCCGTACGGACCAGCTTGACCCGGTTATGGATCGGGATCGAGTCAACGGCCGCACGCACGGGCCAACACGTCAACGGAAGTATTAAGCAAATAAACAGACTTATTAACTAACGAGTATGAATGAGCAGCAGCGAGATTTTCAGTGATAAAACCTTAATTCATGCATCAAATGATCATATTACTTTATAAATGGCAATATGGCGTCAAATACCCAACAACCCATGTTTTACAAAAGATGGATGCAGGTTTACGATAGACGGCAAGACGGCTAAAGCTTGCTATTTTCGCCGCATTTTCCAATGAAAAGACGGGAACCGGTGTGATCGTGAACCATATAACAAGGAGGTTTTGCCATGAATGTAATCGAAATCACGAATTTGACCAAAACGTACAGAAAATCTAGGGGAATCACGAACGTCAGCTTTCATGTGGAAGAAGGTGAAATTTTTGGATTTATCGGTCCCAACGGAGCCGGAAAATCTACGACGATCAGAACTTTATTATCTCTGATTTACCCGACTAGCGGCAAAGCCGAAATTTTTGGAAAGGATTGCATCGAGTTTGCTCCCGAAATTGCCAAACAAATTGGGTATTTGCCTTCAGAGGTTTTTTATTATGACAATATGAAGGTGATCGATCTCTTAAAATACTCGGCTAGCTTTTACAAAAAGGATTGCAACAAACGAATCAAAGAGCTAGCTGAGATCATGGATCTTGATTTGAAAAAGAAAATCGACGATTTATCGCTCGGCAACAAAAAGAAAGTCGGGATTGTCCAGGGACTGCTTCACGAACCAAAATTAATCATACTCGATGAACCGACCAGCGGCCTTGATCCGTTAATGCAGCAAAGGTTTTTCGATCTGCTTCAGATAGAGAATAAAAAGGGAGCAACCATCCTGTTTTCATCCCATATCTTAAGCGAGGTTCAACGTTTATGCGACCGGGTCGCCATCATAAAGGAAGGTGTAATCGTCACGGTCGAAAAGATCAGCACCTTAAAAGAAAACAATTATAAAAAATTCAAAATGGAAACAAAGGAAACCGCTGAGCATGCCTTCTTCAACATTGCCGGCGTGAATAATCTTACTGTTACGGAACATTCAGTAAGCTTCTTATTCAGAGGCGATATTAATAGCGTCATGAAAAAAATAGCCGAAATCGAAATCGCAAACCTATGGATTGAAGAACCGGACCTCGAGGAGATTTTTATGCACTACTACGAAAAGGAGGTCTAATCAGCGATGAATATTTTTCTGCATGAATTAAAATTTTATGGGAAATCAACGTTGATTTGGTCCGCATCCTTGGTTGCCCTGCTCGTCCTGTTCATGTCTATGTATCCGTCTATTGCAGGCGATATCGACTCGTTCAAAACACTGTTGGACGGTTATCCGGAGGCTGTGCGGAAAGCAATCGGTCTTGAAGTAGAGAATCTGGGTTCGTTGCTGGGCTTCTACGCTTATATCTATCTCTATGTATCGCTTTGCGGGGCCATTCAAGGCATGAATATCGGCATGTCCATCATTTCCAAGGAGATACGAGACAAAACGGCGGATTTTCTAATGACAAAACCTGTATCGCGATTCACCATACTAACATCCAAGATTTTGGCCGGATTGACCTCGTTAGTTGCCACAAACGTGTTTTTTTTAGCAGCAGCCAGCATTTTGTTATTTCAGGTGAAGACAGAAGAATACAACGCAGTAACCTTCTTCTTGATAACCGTCACGCTGTTTTTTGTTCAGCTTATTTTTCTTGCATTGGGCGTAGTCATATCGGTCATCGCTCGGAAAATAAAATCCGTTCTCACGCTGTCTCTTGGAACGGTGTTCTCCTTTTTCATCGTAGGCATGCTTGTATCGGCAAGCGACGATGAAGCGAAAAGGTATCTATCTCCATTTAAGTATTTCGACACGGCTGCTATTTCGAGGAGTTCCAGCTATGAACCCTCTTTCTTGCTAGCTGGTGCAGGAATCGTTTTCATATCACTCCTTATTAGCTATTTCGTTTACATCAGGAAGGATATCCACGCGGTTTAATTGCAGGGAGGAATTAGAATGAATATATTTTGGATCGAAATAAAAGCATACTCGAAATCTCTCTTTTTTTGGAGTATCGGCATTTTATTTTTAGTTGCCTCCAGTATGGGCAAATATGCGGGGTTATCGTCTTCCGGGCAATCGATGAGTGAATTAATGGGGGGCATGCCAAGATCTTTGCAAGCCCTTTTGGGCATCGGAACGCTTGATCTATCGAGGGCAAGCGGATATTATGGCGTGGTCTTTGTCTACCTAGCGTTAATGGGAACGATTCATGCCACGATGCTTGGCGCTAATATTATCGCTAAGGAAGAACGGGAAAAAACGGCCGAATTTTTGTTCGTCAGACCCGTTTCAAGAAACAAAGCGATTTTATTCAAATTATTGGCTGCGCTTGCAAATCTCGCTATCTTTAACATCGTATCTCTGGTTACTTCCCTCACGCTTGTCACGAAGTACAGCAAGGGCGAATCCGTAAGCGGCGATATAGCAATTACAATGGCGGGGATGTTAATTTTGCAGCTCTTGTTTTTGGTCATTGGATCAGCGACGGCAGCGGTCTATAACAATCCGAAGAAGGCCGTGGCATTTTCGACTGGGATACTATTGATCACCTATATGTTATCCGTTGCAATCGACCTAAACGACCATTTGAAAATTCTAAAATACCTCTCCCCTTTTAAATATTTCGAAGCGAAAAATTTGATGTATGGCGGAGGCTTCGAGGCTTCCTTCCTACTCTTGTCGATCGTCTTAATTGCCGCATTAACCGTAATCACTTTTATGTGTTTCAAAAAGAGGGATTTGCGATTGTGATGATCTGAAAAGCAAGCGCAAACGATTTATGAATGGGGGCTCACTTCAAACGACAGGAGTTTACCCCCGACGCCTGCTACAAGGGGCTGACTCATTAGGGGGTCGCTCCCTGAAGAAGCAGCTCGCACAATCGAAAAAAGAATGATTCGCATTAAACAAGCGTTGCAGAGAACTATTCTGCAACGCTTGTTTTTGATTTTGGTCTCTTGCTGATTTCTTTAAAACGGAGCATTTAAATGATTCTGAAGAAGCGTCAGCGGTCGTTTTTGTGAAGGGATTAGGGCCTCTCTTCGTTGGTTCAAAGGAATCCCTGAGCAATGGCGATGCTTCGAATTATAGCAAATGAAGGCTCGACTTATTTTGAATATAAATGCTTCAGCAGTTCCCGGTTCTTTTGGGCGAATAAATCGTTATGGGATGACACGGAGCCCCATGCCCAGGCTTCGGGCGTAATGTACTGCTTGGCGCGGTTTACCGCATTAGCGGCATCCTGGAAGGCACCGGCAATCAAGTGCAGCTTCCCTTCATGGTGCAAGATGTCCCCTGCGGCAAATAAGCCTTCTACAGTTGTTTCGCTCATTGGAGATCCCTTGATTCTCCCATTTTCATCTACCTCGATTCGAATCGCGCTATTGTCCAGCAAATTCCGATCCCGGTCGTAACCGTGGCTGATAATGACTTCATCAACCTCCAATTCAGTCTCGGCATCACTATCATGACTACGCAGCACGACTTTGGAAATAAGCTCAGGATCGACGGTAGCAACCAATCGCTGTATCGTCACGTTGAACATGCATGCAATAGAACTTTCACGCAGCCATGTCACCTGAGACTCATGTCCGTTTAACATATCCTTCCTGTAGGTCAGATACACTTTTTTCGCAATTGATTCCAACTCAATTGCCCAATCGATGGCGGAGTTTCCTCCGCCCGAGATGAGAACAACCTTGTCTTTAAAACGGGCCAGTGATTTTACCGTATAATGCAAGTTCGAAACCTCGAATCGCTCTGCTCCGTCTATTTGCAGCTTAGTCGGTTGAAAAATGCCGTATCCGACGGCTAAAATAACGGTTTTGGAGTAATGGTTCTGACCGGATGAAGTGTGCAACACAAATTGACCGTCATCATTTTTTGAAATGGAAGTCACCTTCTCGCCAAGCACGACCTCCGGTTCGAACGTCAATGCTTGCTCCGTCATCTGCTCAATGAGCAGATCACCGGGGACAGGACGCAGTCCACCTACATCCCAGATCATCTTTTCCGGATACATATGTACTTTACCGCCGAGAAAAGGCTGAAATTCGATCAGTTTCGTTTTCATCTCGCGCAAGCCGCTATAGAATGCAGCGTATAGTCCTGCGGGGCCGCCACCAACGATCGTCACATCATATAATTGATCCTCAATCATGTTCTCCCTCTACTTTCCCGCGGCTTCGATAATCCAATCAGCCAAGCTGCTTATTTGTGCTTCGACTGCAATCGGGTCGCGATACCATGACTGATTTTCATTCCAAAGATACGCTTTTCCATCCCTAATCGCCGGCAGCTTGCCCCAAATTGGATCAGCCTGAAGCTGCTCCAACGACGCTTCCGTCGTCAGAATCAAATAATCCCCGGTATATTTAGGCAGCATCTCCAGTGAAAGTTCATAATAGGAGTCGGTCAGCATATAATCAGGAACCTCCGAAGGCGGCTTCGTACCCAACATTTCATACATGATTCGGCCCCCGCGTCCTGACTTTTGTCCGAATATAAATGCCATGCCGTCATATTCTTGCATGACGGACACTGTCTCATCCTTGCCAAGAGCAGCCTGTACCTTTTCGTTCCATTCTCCTAGTTTACTCTCGAAATCAGCAATCCACTGCTCAGCGACATCCTCTTTGTCTAGCAGATCGCCGAAATAACGCATTTCCTCCTGTATGGACGTAAAGCTGTTGTACGGATTAGCTACCGTCGGTGCAATGAGCGAGTACTTGTCCACATTTTCTTTCTCGTTAATTTGGGTAATGATTAAATCCGGCTCCAATTCAAGCAGTGCTTCCAGCGATTCGCCCACATCAGTCACGCCGTCGAGCTTCCCTTTCAAATAGGGACTATTCATCAAAAAAGTTTCAGCCGAGACTGGCTGTACCCCAAGCGCTAACACGGTTCCCAAATATGCTTGCGCCGCAACACGTTGCGGATGCGCAGGCACTTCCACATCACCGACTGATGTCGTAATGGATCTCTTTTCGACGTTGGCAGGCGCCTCCGTCTCCGAGTTTGATACGTTATTCGCTGTCCGGCTTTCTGTATTTTGAATTGCCCCGTTATTTCCTCCTGTGCCTTCCGTTGCTGTCCCACAGCCCGTCGCCGCCATAGACAGACACAACAGTGCCGTCGCCAACAGATTTCTTTTCCTGCTTGCCATACCATTTCCCCCATCCGCTTGTAGTAGATAATGATTATCATTACTAATTAGATGATACATTGCCGGATGAGGTGCTGCATCAGATAAATCTAACCAATTCGTTGTATATTTCGAAACTTCAGATCGATAATTTTTGCGGTATTGCCCCGGAGTTATGCCCGATTGTTTCTTGAACATGCGATTGAAATATATATTGTCCTGATAACCAACATAATCAGCTACTTCCTGCAGCGTCGCTTCTGTATCCCTGAGCATCTTTCGCGCCAAGTCCATGCGCAGCTGAATCACATAATCAAGTGGACTGCATCCCATCTGCTCTTTGAATTTCCGGGAAACATATTGCGGGGTATAGTTCATCTGCTGGGCCAGCCGTTCCACGGAAATCACTCCGCGATAATTCCTTGCCATATAACGTATAACCTGCTCAGCCAACGAAGGCGCGCACGCATTTTCCGCCCGTTCTAGCAACGCCGCATGCGCGAAACGGATGAACTCCCCTTTTGCCTTCAACCGCCTCAATCCGTCAACCTTTCCCATGTTTTTCTTTGTGTCGAGCTGCCCATTGCCCTCGTCGCTCGCCTTTTGCCAGCCGCCAAGCATGGTTTCGAGCATCTCCAGAAATACGAGCGGTTCGGACGGCAATAACCCCCAACTTTCCTTAAACGGATTGTCAGTTTGCATCATCATATGAAACTCCCGCATGGCCGAAGCCGGCAACGAGGCATTGTATAAAATCATATATACGTCAAGCATACCGACGGATCGAACATTCAACCGTTTCCCCTTGCCGACATGCATCAAACGAAACCGCTCAGACAACCACACTTCGCCGTCCGCCCACAATTCGGCATTTCCATTAGCCGTAAATATAAATAGGCTTGACGGAGTGATATAATCAGTAATTTCGTCGCCACGTTCGATTCGTATCATCCGAACATCCAATACCCTAACGATGACTTGATTCCATAGTTGAATTTGTTCGTTGATGCTCATATTACCGCCACATAACGGACGTTAACCACCCTGTCCATTAGATCGCCCCTCCCAATGAAAATATAAAATCAGAATTTCATCTCAAAGATTATGATTTTCATTATCATCAAGATATCAACAATAACGAATTTGACCAGCTCAAGTCAAGCTGCGCATATCCTATTTCAGTCATTCCAAGCCATCATCATACTCATTTGTGCCTCAGTTTTTTGGGGCTTATCCGACGAAATGAAAAACACCTGGATAACCAGGAGTATGATGCATGACTGATATACGAAACTTTCATGTTTATGACTTTCGTCGGCTGCCGTCAATTATCCAGCCAATGGCATGGTTCAGATCTAGCGGATGTCCGATCACGATGCTCGCCCACAGAATAAAGCCGATACATGTGATAATGGCGAATGCCCATACCTCTCTCCTTTGTATTCGCGTAAATCGGAGAACTAGGAATCCGGCGGCTGAAAAGATGATATACGTCCCCAAAAGACCAATCATGTTGCACGTTCACCTCTGCTTTTGCGAAGCCAAGTAAATATTACGATTAGAACGGGGAAACCGATCCCGAACGGAACATAATAAATAAACAAATAATCATGAATCCATTTCACATTCTCTGCAATGTTGGAGTACAAAAGAGAATAAGCGGAGATAACCCCTATCAGGGGAACAGCAACAATGGCACGGTTACGTATGGTAAACACTTGGCAAATAGCGGATACAGCAAAGTAATAGATTGCACTCAACTTCACAAATACGACTAACAGCATGTTTATGGAAATGACGGATTCGAGATGTTCAAAAAAGCTGGAAAACTCCATTTCTCGAAATATCGTATACTTCGGGTATAGGAGATGGGATGATCGGTATACGCCTAGAATACCAATCGCGAAGAAAACGGAAAGCGCGATCTGGATGCCTCCAAAGACGGTTCCTCCGAGCACGGCGGTCTTTAGCTTTGTTCGAACCATGGGAAATATCATCATGCAAGCAACGGTCTCTAAGAAAGGAAAACCTAAGGCGTATTTGGTTTCAGAAAGAATGGGCCAAAAATGAAAATCGTACGGAATATGAAAATTCCGCCACTCCCATTCATTTAGCATGACCGAATAAGGAAGCCAAAATGAAACGGAAATATAGGGTACGATAAATATACTAACGAGTGATATAGCCCGTATTCCTTTCACGGCCGCATAGGCGCAAACTCCCAGAGCCATGATATGAAATACCGTCTGGGGTGTCCTTGGCATCATGGTCACATGCATATAATCACTTACATTTCTCGTTACCCAAGCAGCAATTTGGAGAAAGAAAATAATATAGCAGACGGAAATGACCGCCCCTGCGGATTTCCCGAATACACGGTTTAATATTTGTATCAGCGAAAGTCCGGGATGCTTCCCGGAGATGTAAATCCATACAAATCCAACAAGAACGCCAAAAAGCGCACCCCATAAATGAACAAGCCATCCATATTGCTTTGCATCTGAGATCGTAGCGTTTGGCATCATAATAAAAGTAGTTCCCACAACAAAACAAGTGACAAGGCAAAACATTTGGAATGGACTTAATGAAGTTTGCTCCAATATCATTCTCCTATTCGTACGGTGTGATTGTGTTGCCTAAAGTGGTGAGCTTTGAATGGACTTCGAATTCAACTTTAATGTCCTTCCATCTATTCCGTCCTTGATGCGTATCCCCGATTCCGAGCATGTCCCAGTTCTTCTGCTTCGCAAAAGTAACGAATTGTTCGCATTTTCTTTTGTATGTGCGATTAAATGCTTGTTCGACCTTCTCGATATTCTGAAGCGTTAACGCTACGTCCTGCTCATTGTTTATGATGCCTATTTTTCCATCTATTTTAATCCGAAGTCTATTCTTCGAGATCCATTTTCGTTTGATTTGTATGACACTTATTGCTGCATCAATCGTTTGGCCGTTTACGTAAAACGTTTCTTGTTTGCGGGTTGCGTAACCGTTTAAGACATAATAAGTGTTCTTGATCTCATCGTTAACCTTCCCGACCATCTTAGCCCTAATGAATACGGCTCCCCCATTAAAGGTTAAGCTCTGTTTCGAAGCATCGATATCTTCCAGACGATCCGATAGAGATGCTGAATCATCTCCTTTATACTGAATAATGGGAATAATGGTCGGTCTGCTAAAAGGAATGCCTTCTACGAGATCATTCAATCTTGTCGGTAATTTGTTAATGCCGAGCCTTCTTGCATGCCAATCCAATAATAAACGTATATTTCTCCCCGGTACCCGGTCTAATAGCGTAAACGTATTTATTACTTTGGAAACGGGATCTTCCGATACGATCGCATAAACATTCGTTCTGCGCTCTTTATAGTTTTCCAAATAATTGGCCATTTTTAATAAACCTCCCCTTGCCATTCGTTCCGATACGACATAACACTGCAGATGCGAGGTGTACAAATTTCTAGACATGACTGACCCGGTTTTCTCCAGCATGCTTCCCATTGTCGGTGCTGAAACCGCAAACGTGTAAACGGCTGCTTTAGACGGGCCTGTTCTTCGAGCTTCGATGCTAGGTGGATTGAGGATTTGATAATAGGCATTGAACATGCCTTTGTCATCCCTGTCTATGGCGATCATGTCGACGATAGCCAATTGGTTAATCTCTTTCATGTCCCAACATCCTGAGCAAAACAGCAAGATGGAAATAATAATAAGTTTTTTCTTCATCATGAATCTCCCGTTACTCATTCCCTTTTCTCCGATGCCGGTTCATAAGTGGCCGGTTTATACGGATAAAGGTGTCTCTCCAATTCGAAAACTTTAGAGGTGCCAGCGGCGCAAAATAAGGAACGCCCATAGAACGAAGGGATACTAAATGGATGAGCAGAACAAAAACGCCGCACATCACGCCAAACAACCCTAACAGGCTGGCTAAAAACATGAATCCGAATTGAATCAGCCGCTGTGCGATACCAAATCCATAATTCGGGGCAACAAAATTAGCGATCGCGGTTAACGATACGACTATGACCATTGCCGCCGACACGATACCTGCCTCGACCGCAGCTTGTCCAAGCACCAAAGCTCCAACAATGGATATCGCTTGACCGGATATTCTTGGCATACGCAGCCCGGCTTCCCGAAGAACTTCGAATATGACCATCATCGCGAAAGCTTCTACCACCCCAGGAAACGGGACTCCTTCCCTTTGGGAGGCTAGGTTCGCCAACATCGACGAGGGAAGCAGGTCTTGGTGATAGGATGAAACGGAAATATATAAGGAAGGAGTAAATACGGAAATAACAAAAGCCAGCATGCGGAGCCATCGCAATACGGTAGCGATGTCAGCTCTTTGGTAGTAGTCCTCAGACGTAGAAAATGACTGAAAAAACGTAGTAGGACCTGCTAGTACATTAGGCGACCCGTCCGTAATGATGGCTGCTTGTCCCTCGAGTAGTTTTGCAACAATAGCATCAGGCCGCTCTGATGATGTGAATTGAGGAAATGGAGTCAATGTCTTGTCCTGAATAAATTCTTCTATATAGGCGCTCTCGAGAATGCTGTCGGTTTGAATTGCATGCAGTCTGCTGCGAAATTCATTAATTAAGGCAGAGTCAGCAATACCGCGCATATAGATCAAACAGACCGTTGTATTGCTTTCACTGCCAATTATCATATCCTCAATCACCAATTTTTCGCTCTTTAGTCGTTTACGAATGAGCGAAATATTACGTGAGTAATCCTCCACGAAACCTTCACGCGGTCCTCTGACCACGGATTCTGTTTCAGGCTCGGTTATGCTGCGTTGTTCTTGTTTGCGGACATTAATGGAGATGGCATGTTGTCCGGCAAATACGACAATACATTGGCCTTCCAATAATTCTTTAATGCACGAATCCGCCCCGCTCACTTCTTTTATTTCCGCTTGCATGAATGCAGACACTAACCATTGAGAAGGCTTTTGGCCATTCTGAAGCGGGGAATGAGGCGTCAATATGCCTGAGATGACCAATTCATCGACCAGCTTTTGATCCGTTATGGTAGACAAATACATACAGGTTAGTTCGAGCTGCTCTTGCACGCAATAGTTTTTTATCACGAGGTCAGGTGAAGCGTTCAGCCTTGTCTGAATGATCGTCGAGAAATGTTGTATTTGCTGATCCATCCGTAATCCCCCCTGTTTTCCCTAAGGATTGCCATCTGGATTTCTTTTATTCAACCATTCCATAAACAAGTTCTCGACCTTTACAGGACAAAAAAATTTTGGGTTATTCATATAAATACGTCGTTGCTGGATTCAGAATCAAAATGGCAGCGTCGTCGGGGAGCTATAGACCAAAATCAAAAAGCGATGCAGGATAATCCTCTGCAACGCTTTTTCATGGAATATTCTGCTTGTTTTTGATTGTGCGAGCTGTTTCTTCAGCGAGCGGACCCCTTTTGAGTCAGCCTCTTGCTTACTGAACAATATTTTGCGGCTCCCTACATGTGCTTGGTTCTTTATTGCTCCTGCGTACCTGAGTCCGTCGTACCTTGCGGGGCAGCCTCAGGGACCATGCCATCAGTTGGAGGCTGACCGCCCTGGCCTCTCATAGGACGCTCACCGCCACCCATTCCGCCTCTTCCTCCGCCCATGCCCATGCCGCTCTGAGCAGTCGTTACGCCAGATTCGTTTACCCAAGTTACAGTGCTCGCAATCTCGAAGCTGACCATTTTTGTACCGCCCTTATACTCGCCGCCTTCATATAGGCCGTTCGTTTCGGTGCCTGTAGACGAGCCGCCCGTGAAGAATGTGTACGTGCTGCCCTGCTTCAGGTCAGGAGAGCTAATCATGACCGATTGGAACGTCTTTAATGGAGCGACAGTCGCGATCGCGGTTCCTTCGCTGTCCTCGAGGCGTACGATCGTTCCAGCTTCCAGTGCCTGCGGGAAGGTCATGAGTACCGATTGCTGCGTCGACGTATCCGAAGTCGATTGCACCATGCCTGAGCTGCCCGCGGCAATCAGGTAGCCGCCCGTCATATCGAAAGTGCCGTCGTAATCAAGTGAGCCGTTGCCAGCATTGGTAGGTCCGCTAACGGTAACCGTGCCGCCGCTCATCTTAATTGAACCGTTGGAGTCGAGTCCGTCACCGGTTGCGTTCACGTAATACGTGCCTCCGGTAATCGTCAGCATGTGCGTTCCCTCGGTAATCGTATTCTGGCCCTCGCGTCCGTTCACTGAAGAACCATCGTTTCCGCCTCCTACGTTTATGCCGTCGTCGGATGCCGTTACTGTTGCTTCGCCGCCCGCCAGCGTAATGACGGAGCCTTCGATGCCTTCGTAGCTCTTCGTAATGTTGATCTTTCCGCCAGCGATCGTAACCGCCGTATCCGCATGGATGCCGTCATCACCGGTAGTGAGCGTGAGCTCGCCGCCAGCTATCGTCAGATTGCCATTGCTGTGGACGGAGTCGTCCGCAGCATCGATTTTGAACGTACCGCCTCCTATCTGAATATCGGCACCTGCTTTCAGTCCTTTAGCACTTGTAGATGCTTCTTCGGTTGCCGTCGCAACCGCATCGGTCGCCGTGCTTTCCGCATTTGGCGCTGCCTGTTGACTGCCGCCCCAGCCGCCGCGCTCTTCGGCATGCGTCACTCCGTTTACGCTTCCGCCGCCAGTGATGAGCGAGAACGTACCGCCATTAACAAGCATTGAGGTTTCCGCTTGAATCGCATCATTGCCGGATGTGATGTCGAACAATCCGCCGCCGATGGCAATAATGCCTTTGCCTTCTTCTTCTGCATTGGTCGCTTTTACGCCGTCACCGCCTGCTTCAACCGTCAGTTTCACCCCTTCCAGAACAGCTATGCGGTCTTTACCCATTACGCCGTCGTCGATTGCCTTAACCGCGATCGTGCCTGATACGAGCTTCAAGTCGTCCCTGCTGTTGATGCCATTGTTAAAGTTGCCCTCTACCGTGAGCTTACCCGTTCCGTTTATCGTCAGGTCAGCCTTGCTGTACAAGGCTGCGTTCGGCTCTTCGGCGGTTGCATCGGCATAGACGTAGTTTGTGCCGTCCGACAGTTTGTTTTCCGTCCCGTCTTGCAGAGTCACAACCACCTTGCCTGCTTCCACGATATACAGCGGAGCACTGTCGTTATCGTGCAGCTCCAAGCCGTTTAGGACCAAGTGTACCGTGCCGTCCGGCGCGTTCACCGTCAACTGCCCGTCGTTCAGTGTGCCGCTTAATACGTATGTGCCGGCTTCCGTTATGCTCACCGAACCGCCTTCGCCTGCCGTGGCTCCTGCTCCTGCCACGCTGGCCGATGTGCCATTATAGACAATCTTCGTCGAGCTTTCTTCGCTCCACTCCGTGTCGTAGTCTTCATCGTCGAACTCTACGAGATCGTCCATTGACAGTGTGGTTGTCGCAACCGCTGCCGTCTCCGCCTGCGGGTTCGTTGAAGCGGTCTCTACGACCGCCCCATTGCTTGATGACGCTGGGTTATTGCTGCCATTGCTGCAGGCCGAAGCCAGCAGAACCGTACACAAAGCAACTACGCCTACAAAATGTTTTAAATTCGTCTTTTTCATATCGATCTTCCTTCCAAATTGTAATGGTTGTTGCATTATTCTGCCGTAGCCGTAGGGAGCATCGTCAAGGACAAATCCAAGTTGCCATTGCGGCATCGGAACGCGTCGAGGAATTCCTTCTGGTTTGTGTTCTGACCCAACGTGACGGTGTAGACAAGCTCATACAAGCTGCCCAGCTCGGTCGTGCGAATCTTTTTCAGTTCATAGGCAACGCCGAACGTAGCGAATACTTCGTCGAATGCTTCTTCGTAGCCAAGGCTTTCCGGAATCGTTACTTTAAGCAGTTTCTGAGCCGACTTTCTGGCTCCGAAGTTGGTTTTACTCAAGATGAACATCAAAGCGCAAAGAATTAAAGTGAACAATACCGCGTAGCCAAAGGCGCCTACGCCGCAAGCCAGACCGGCCGCCATCGTGAACAGGACGTAAGCAATATCCTTTGGATCGCCGGGTGCGCTTCGGAACCGGATGATCGAGAAGGCTCCAGCAAGACTGAATGCTCGGGCGATATTGCTGCCAATCAGAAGAATAATAATGGCGACGATTGTGGGCAGAATGATCATGGTTAGCGTGAAATTTTGCGAATAACCTATCGTGCTGGTTTTCATGTAAGTGAAGCTGATAATGGCGCCGAGAGCGATAGCGGTCAGGATCGTGACGATCGAACTGCCAAGCGTCATTGTGGCAGTCGCAGTCGTAGGATTAAATAAGGATTCGAAATCAAACATAGAGTACACGCTCTCTTTCTATAAATGGTGTTAGTTGCGTCGACTGCGCGGCTGGTGCTGCTTGCGTCCGCATCGTCGGTCGCTCGCTGCCGTATCTTACCGACTTCTTGTATTCGTTGCCGTATTTCGAGAAGCTAGTGCGGTACAATCCATGCTCCGATAAAAGCCGCGACAGCCAAAGCGGAATCGTATTTTCCGCTTTTATTTCCATCAGCCACTTGTTGGCCGGGTCGAGAAGCTGGCCATGATCGCCAAGCTCCAGTCCGAGGTCATACCGGCGATGGCGGATGTTCGTGTCGAACGTGATGCGCAGGTCTCTGCTCACCTTGCTGAACATCGCCTTTCGTTCGTATGCTAGATAAACCTTCGGCTCGAGCTCGTAGCGGCATAGGAAATATTTGATTTCCTCGATCACCTGCTTGTTCATGTAAGGCTGTAACGCTGGGTTGATCCCGGTTCGAACGAACTCGTACGCTTCGCGCAACTGCAGTCCCGTCCTACGTTTGTTTACGAGACCGAACACCTTCTTCTTCATCTCCAGGTACACCTTCGCGTCGCCGCTTGGCACGCCGTACGCTCTCAGCCGCAGCTTCTCCTTGTATTTCGGCTTCGACAGGCTCGTCCGGATGAGCGAATCATGCGGAGTATCAAAGTAAAGGTTGCTGATCGAATAAAATTCATGCTGCTTGTTATAAGCGTCAAGCTCCATATTTTCAAGAAGGTCGTTATAAAACCGAAGGTACGCGTCTTGTTCCAGCAAGTATTTGTTTTCGTATCGGTTGAACACCTCAATAGCCATCCTCGTATCATTCCTTTCCAACGTTTGCTGTGATCTCGTCTCTCATGTCTGTATCTTAGTCCCCCAACCTTGAATGAATCTTAAATCGATTTACATTTTCTTAAAAAAATCGAGCTTCCTATATATAGCGACCGGAAGTGCCCGGGTGAAAACAGTTAAGGTTGGTTAAAGGTTCGCTTGCTATAATGGGGATAGCAAAACTAGAAAACGGCAAAGGATGAACAACCGATGCGAATTTTGATCGCGGAAGACGAAATACATTTGGCGGAAGCCTTATCCCAACTATTGAAGAAGCAGAACTATTCCGTGGATGTCGTCCACGATGGCAGGTCCGCTTACGATTACGCGCTGAGTGGCATTTACGATCTCCTGCTGCTCGATGTTATGATGCCGGAGATGGACGGCTTTGCCGTGCTCCGCAAGCTGAGGGGCGATGGCGAGGCGACGCCGGTCATCCTGCTCACGGCCAAAGGCGAAATTACGGATAAAGTTACCGGACTCGATTACGGCGCGGATGACTATATCGCCAAACCGTTCTCGACCGAGGAGCTGATGGCACGCATACGCGCTGCGCTGAGGCGCAAGGGAGAGGTCGTCCCGGAGGACGCCTTGACGTTCGGGGATATCGAGCTGAATACGTCGCTATTGAAGCTTTCTGTCAAGGGCAAGGAGTTGAAGCTGAATTTGAAGGAATGTGAGCTGCTTGAGCTGCTTGTGACACGTAAGCTTGCCGTCACGTCGAAGGAGCAAATTATCGAAAAGCTGTGGGGCTTCGATTCGAACGCGGAATACAACAATGCGGAGGTGTACATTTCGTTCCTGCGGAAGAAGCTGGCCTTCCTCCATTCATCCGTGAAGATTGCAACGATCAGGGGCGTTGGATACATTCTAGAGGTGACGGAGTAAGATGTTCAAAAAACTTAAAAATCGCTTTCTCCTGCTGAACCTGATCACGATCACCGTCATGATGCTCGCTGCGTTCACGGCCATTTATGCCATCACCTATCAAGACGTGAAACGCGACATCAACATGGAGCTTCACCAAGTTTCGGAATTTTACCATAAACAGCAAGACGGACCTAGAAAGTTCGAACCGGTCGATGAGGGTGCATTGCCTCCCGATGAGTTCCAAGGCGAGCCGCCTGCAGGCATGAAAGACGACGGCTGGCGCCCCGAACGGACTGTATCGTTCAAGCTGGAAACGGACAGCACCGGCACGTTAACGAGCACCGACTCGCGGTTTGACATGGAGGAGTCCTTCTACCAAGAGGCACTCGGAGAGGCGCTTGCAACGGGGAAAACGACCAGCCAACTCAAACTGGACGGCAATGAATGGGCGTTTATCGTTCAATCAACCTCAGCTGCCGGCAAAATGCTCGTCTTTACGGATATCACCGCGCAGCAGGGTATTTTAACGAATTTGATTTATACGTTCGGGGCCGTCGCTCTCGTTATGCTCGTCTTCATTTATTTCATCAGCCGTTATTTTGCCAGCCGTTCGATTGCTCCGGTTAAGGAGGCTTTCGAGAAACAGAAGCAGTTTATCGCCAATGCTTCACACGAGTTGAAGACGCCTCTTGCGGTCATTCAGACCAATGCGGATGTGCTGCTTGCCAACAGCGAGGATACGATCGCGAACCAAGCCAAGTGGCTGCATGTCATTAAGCAGGAGACGCTGCGCATGGCCAAGCTAACAGGCGATCTCCTTTATCTGACCGAAATGGAGGACTCGCGTTCCGCCATGATGCATGCCGAGTTTGACCTGAGCGAAGCGGTGGAGACGATTATGCTGACGATGGAAGCCGTTATTTTCGAGAAGGAGCTTCAACTCGAATATGATATTGAGCCCGGGCTGACAGTGAATGGCAGCAGCGAGCAGATCAAGCAGGTCATGATGATCTTGCTCGATAATGCCATCAAATACGCGGGACCGCGCGGATTAATCGAGATTGTGCTGAAGAAACAGCATCACGATGTCGTCCTTTCGCTCACCAATACGGGCGAAGGCATTGCCACGGAGCACTTGCACCGCATCTTTGACCGATTCTATCGGACGGACTCCTCCCGTACCCGCACACAAGGCGGCCATGGACTTGGTCTGTCTATTGCCAAAACCATCGTCGATCAGCACGACGGTAAGCTTTACGCGAAAAGCGAGCTTGGGAAATCGACGACTTTCTATCTGCATCTGAGCTAGATGCCCTGGCAATGAAAAAAATCCCTTACGGCCGCTTGAGCGGTCGCAAGGGATTTTTGATGAGCAATGGCGATCGGAAGAATAGTTAAATATGCAATTTGCCGTTTAAGCTGAACAACAATGATATTATATCGTCAATCTACTGACTTATGGGACAGCCCTTTTTACGCTTGCTTTTTGTAAGCCCTCATGGCAAAGAAATAGGCTACGAGCAAAATCCCTACACACCATGCAAGAGCGACCCATATATCATTGCCCACCGGCTGACCGGACAGCAGCGCACGGATAGCTTCCACGATAGAGGTTACCGGCTGGTTTTCGGCAAAAGCACGAACGACCGATGGCATAGACTCGGTCGGCACGAACGCCGAGCTGATAAACGGAAGGAAGATAAGCGGATAGGAAAAGGCACTTGCGCCTTCAACCGATTTTGCGGACAGTCCGGCAATCGCCGCAACCCAAGTTAATGCCAGTGTAAACAAGACGAGTATGCCTGCTACCGCAAGCCATGGCAGCAGCCCCGCCGACGAACGAAAGCCCATAATAAGCGCTACGATAATGATGACGACAATTGAGATGAGATTGGATACCACCGAGGTGAGCACATGCCCCCACAATACGGCGGAACGCGAAATCGGCATGGAATGGAACCGCTCAATGATGCCCCGCTGCTTATCCAAAAACAGGCGGTAAGACGTATAAGCTATTCCGCTTGCAATTGCAATCAACAGAATTCCGGGCAACAGGTAGTTCACGTAGTTATCCGTACCCGTTTGGATTGCGCCGCCAAACACATAGACGAACAGCAGCATCATCGCAATCGGAGTGAGGCAGACCGTGAAGATGGTATCCATGCTTCGAAAAATATGTCGCATGGAGCGTCCAAGCATGACGTTCATGTCGCTGAAAAAATGGCTATTCATTATTTCTTTCCTCCTTTTTACCGATGATTGCGAGGAATATCTCCTCCAAAGATGGCTGTTTCTCCACATACTCCACCTTTGCGGGCGGGTACAGCCTTTTCAGCTCCTCAAACGTGCCACCCGCAATAATTCTGCCTTCGTGCAAAATGGCAATCCGGTCGGCAAGTTGTTCAGCCTCATCCAAATACTGAGTAGTCAGGAATACCGTCGTTCCACCGTTGGCTAGCTCCTTGACAATCTTCCAAGCCTCGATGCGCGCCTCGGGATCAAGCCCTGTGGTTGGCTCATCGAGGAAAATGATATGCGGTTTTCCTATAAGACTCATGGCGATGTCGAGCCTGCGGCGCATACCGCCCGAATAAGTAGACGCCTTGCGGTCGGCGGCGTCCGCGAGTCCGAATCGTTTCAGCAAATCGTCCGCAACTTGGCGAGGATTTTTAAGATGACGCAGCTTGGCGATCATGATCAGATTTTCCCGTCCGGTCAATATTTCGTCCACCGCGGCGAATTGTCCGGTCAGACTGATCGCCTGCCTTACATTGTCAGCTTTAGACACTACATCGAATCCGTTTACGGTAGCGGTTCCGCTGTCCGGTTTGAGCAGCGTGGCGAGTATTTTGACAATCGTGGTCTTACCCGCCCCGTTGGAGCCGAGCAACGCGAAAATACTGCCCTTTTCCACCTCGAAATCGACGCCTTTCAAGACTTGATGCTGCTTGTAGGACTTTTGCAGTCCAACGACTTGAATCGAATGATTAGGCATAACTTCTCCTCCTTATCGAATAGTAACCTTAGACAAATTTGCCCCCATGCCTTTAAGTGCGGCATAAGTCAGCTTATCCATGACTGCGTCGTCAAAGCATATGGTTTTGATGGAACGATAATACTTATTGGTCAATGAAAAATACGCCTGAAAAGAAACATTTTTAAATGTTGCGCCCCTAAACGAAACGTCGTGCAATGCCGACTTGTCAAATTTAACGCCGATAAAGGTTTGCCCATCTAAACGCTGCCCGCTCAGGTCGGAATACGTAAAGTTAACGCCGTCAAAGATACACCGTTCAAAGATTGTTTTTCTAAGGTCGATCTTGGTTAGCGTGACGTCGGTCAGTCTTGCGCCTGTGAATTTGGCTCCCTCCATCCCGGAAACGCCGAAGCTGGTACGTACAAGAATCGATTCATTGAAGCTCGCATCCGTTAGGTCTAGGGAGGAAAAGCTGCAATCAGTCAGATTCGCCCCGTCAAAATTCGCTTCACGCGAGTCGCTCGTCTTAAACGAACTGCCGGTCAAGTCTGCGCCTGAAAAGTCGGAACCGCGTAACGCGCTTGAATGAAATTGTCCTTTATGCGCAGTAACGCCTGCGAAGTCGCTCTTTGACAAGTTGCTCGCGTTAAAGTTTATCAGTAACTGCCTCTCCAGCGACCTCGAGAGATTGGCGACTTCGAGAATCGTTTCCTCGATGTCTCCGATGCCTTCAATGGTCAGTTGAAACGCCGTTTCATCATCTTTGCCTTCGGCTTTAAGTTCACGGTATTTCTCTTGCAAATCGGAGAGCAGATCGGCTTTTAATTCGGTGACGCTTTTTACCCCATCGTATGGAGTAAATACGCCGTCCAAATATTTCGTCAATTTCTGATTCATCTCATCAATCCCCTTATAATAAATTTTCAAGTACACGCTGTGCGTACTCCCAGTTGTTTTTGTTACGGCCGTAAGTTTCCTTGCCCTTTTCGGTAATTCTAAAATATTTGCGTCGGCCGCCTTGCGATTCGTCACCCCAATACCACTCGATATCGCCGTCAACCTCTAGTCGTCGAACACTGGAATACATGGTTGCTTCTTTTAGTTCATACTCACCGCCTGAACGCTCCGCAATCAACTTTACAATCTCGTATCCATAGCGGTCTGCTTCGGATAAGAGTCGCAATATCATCGTGTCGGTATGTCCGCGCAGCAGGTCGGATGTAATTTTGTTCTCACTCATTTAATCACCCCGCTACTGTATAATACGACATACTACTATGACTGTCAAGGTACTATTGCGATCAAAATACACAATTGGGCAAGATTGTAGGAATCCGGTTTCCGGTTATTATCATCGAACTTTGAATAGAACTTGATAACAAAAAAAATGCCGCAATATTTGCGGCATTTAATGTGACTGCAATTATCTGAATGATAGCAGACTGCCGGAAGAAACCTTCTCCGGCAGTCGCGAAACTAATGAGTAGTATGCTTTTCTTCATATTCGCTGGACAATTCCTTAAGCGATTTGATTTTGCCATGGGGATGCTGTTCTAGGAGAGAGTAGTTTGTGTTCAGCATTACAAAATTTCGACATATCCTTCTGTTCCATGCACGCGAATTCGTTGGCCATCTTTAATCAGCTTGGTAGCATTTTCTACCCCCACGACTGCCGGCAAGCCATATTCACGCGCGATTACCGCTCCGTGAGTCATCAGTCCCCCAACCTCGGTGACTAGCCCTTTAATGGATACGAACAAAGGCGTCCAGCCAGGGTCGGTAAAAGCGGTGACTAATATATCCCCATCTTCTAGATTCGCATTTTCCATACTTAAGATGACGCGTGCCTTTCCCTCAATGATTCCGGAAGAAACAGGCAAGCCCGCAATTGCGGCGGCTGGGAGATTTTCTCGTTTATACTTTCCCGAAATGATTTCGCCGTCAGACGTCATAACACGCGGTGGAGTTAGTTTTTCATATAATTTGTACTCGTTTTTTCGTTTGTTGACGATCTGGTAATCCAATTTTTTTGTGCGCTCAACACTGCGAAACTCTTCAAAAGTAAGGTAGTAGACATCTTCTTTTTCTTCAATAACGCCTGCATATGCAAGCTGTTCGGCCTCTTTCAACAAAGCCTGCTTATATACGAAGTAGCGTTTAATCATGCCGTATTTTGGATATTCACGATAACCGATGAAATTCCGGATCAAGTCTATCATTCGTTTTGTTTCTTCGGCTTTTTGTTCGCCATCCGGTAATTGCTTCAAACGATTTATTAACTCATGTTCTTTTTCTATAGCCTCCTGTCTCCCTTGTTCGAATTTCCGTTTGCCGGCATGGGGCTCGAAATTATTGATGTTACCTAGGATTATCGGGACAAGCGTCAGCGGCTTTTCGCTCCACCGGGCTTTGGTTACATCGATTTCACCGGCACACCGCATGCCATATTTGTTGAGATAAGCATAGATGGCGTCTTGGGCATCCTTCCCGCCAGGATGATGAACCAGTCCATCCAAAAAGCTATCCTCTTTTGCATGTTGCAAATAATCAATTACTTCTGGATAAGGACGGATCGCGTCAGCGACATCCAAAAGTGCCAGTCCCATTTCCGAAGTAATATTGTTGGGGACCGATTGAGAAAGCGTGTCCGCTGCGTTTGTTTCGCCTAACCAATCGTTCATTTTTTCATTGATCCAAGATGAAGCATCCATAGCGGCCATAATGACCTCTAGACTTTGTGGGTTAAATAAGATGTTTTTTAATTGCTGGAAATCTTCTGAAATAAAATCAAATAAATCTGATCCTGATTTCGTTTGGATATCTCGTTTTAACGCTTCTAATGATGTTTGACTACTCTTAATCAAATCAGTAACGATAGTCGGATTTTTTTCGAATGGCGTTTGCAAATCCGAAGACGTTTTATCTTGCTTGTATGTAATAGAATTCGGTACTTTATTGTCACCTGGCGATGATTTTATAAAACCTTCTCGCTCTACGATAGTCAAAAGCGCATCTTTGATGAGTGGTTCGGATTTTCCCAAGGCATCAATTACCATATTTCGAATGGCAGGCACAGCTAGATTTTGCGTGATATCAACAAACAACCTTCCGCCGGCTGTTCGCATAGGTGCCCGAGTCGTTAATAGGTAAAATGACAGTCCCAATTCTTTCATGGCATCTGTCATCATTTGTTGATGGCCAACGGAAACATAAACGTGGTTTTCTTGGTCATTCGCTTCAGGAATGGGGAATAAAGTCGTAATTGGCCGACTCTGGACAATATAAAACATATCATCGGCTAAACACCATTCGATGTCTTGCGGAAAACCAAAATAAGCTTCGATCTGTCTTCCGATACGTGCCAGTCGTACAATTTGTTGCCCGGTAAGAGTTTGGGTCTGTTGTTGATCAGGCTCGATCTGCTTGGTCTCCGTTCCTCCTTCCTTTAATCCGTAGACAGCCAACTTTTTGGTTGCTATTCTCTTACTGACGATTTCCCCTTCATGTACGGTATAACAATCGGCAGATACCAAGCCAGAAACCAGCGCTTCACCAAGTCCAAAGCCGGCATCGATGGAGAGCAGCTTTCGGTTTGAGGTAATTGGATCAGCGGTAAATAATATCCCTGAAGCATGCGGGAAAACCATCCTTTGAACGATAACGGATAAATAAACTTGACTGTGGTCAAATCCTTGTTGCATTCGGTAAATGACCGCGCGATCCGTAAATAAAGAAGCCCAACATTTGCTGATATGCTGGAAGATTGCTTCTTTTCCGATAATATTTAAATAGGAATCTTGTTGACCGGCAAAGGAGGCATATGGCAAATCTTCGGCAGTCGCGCTGGAACGCACTGCATATGCATGTTCGTCACCAAACTTAGCGAGATAGAGAGTTACAGCATGTACGACATCGGAAGAAATTTCTGCTTCCATTATGATTTGGCGTATCTGACGGCTGATCTCTGCAATTTGATCACGATCTGCTGGCGTTAACAGCGTGAGTTGTTTCAACAACGCATGATACGTTTCATTTTGTTCGATAGCTTTTTGATAGCCAGCTGTTGTTACGCAAAATCCTTCTGGTACGTGTATGCCTTCCATTTTTGATAATACACCTAAATTAAATCCTTTCCCGCCTACGAGCTGAAACTGCGTTTCATCCATTTCCTGAAAACCGAGAACCAAAGAACGCATTCAAAATCGCCCCTAATCATAAATTGATAAAAGCATTTGACAAGAATTTTAAGGTGTGTTAAAATATGAATATATGCTGCGTTAATTTTATCTATTTAAAAATTGAAGTCGTGATTTGAGTATATCATCGTGACTGTTTATATGCAAATGGAATGAACCTGAGTAAGCACTCAGGTTCTTTTTTTGATTTCCGCGATTATCAGACAACGGAATTACCATCTTTCGAACGAAAACGATCTCGGTATATCTCCCAAGCGCCTGATCAACGAGCGTTTCCCGATAAATTGTTAATCGTTTATGCCGGGGGAATGCTTTGAGGATTATTAAACACGTTGGTTGGATCATATTTAGCTTTTACTCTGCGCAATCTAGGAAAGTTCTTGCCATAATAGACGGGCCCAGAACTTTTAATGCCTTGGTCAGGTACGTTGATATAAGAGCCAACGATATAACGCTGCAGCTTCTTCCTGGTATTCCTAGCTAACGCGATATTTCTAGCCGCATGAGACGGCTTAACCCATGAGCTGTTCCACTCCACATAAAATTGCGCTTTCCGCCAGTAGAATGCGGTTGCTCTAGGTGCGATCCGACTTATGGCACCGCCCCAGTTAAGGAAGAAAAATCCCGCTGGAGTCCCTTCCTCTGCTTTTTCTAGAAAATGGCGCATGACTTTATAAGCTTTATCCGGGAATGGACGCCTGCCAAAACCGCTGGAAAATTGGTTGCTGAACTTTTGGGTAAGAATGGGATCGGGAGCCAATAAAAACTGAGTAGCTTTCAAGTAAGGCAGTAGCCGGACGGTTTTTTGAGTAGGCGTCCCCACGCTGAGAATAGGCTCCAATTGACGCAAGGCTTCTGTTTTAGATCCGAGATAAAGGCCAATCATGCTGACATTGCCGCCTTTTTTGGGACCGACGCTTAGTTCGCTGCCCAGCTTGGTGCTGGCGTTTGGAGCCCATAGCTGCCATTTCCTCACGACCTTTTCGAACTGCTCCCATGGCCAGACAATGCTGAATACGGTAGCTTTGGCCGGAGCTCGCAGTACTTTGAATTTATATTTGGTGTATACGCCAAAGTTGCCGCCGCCTCCGCCGCGGGAAGCCCACAGGAGATCGGAATTGCGTTTTTTGCTTGCACGGATTACTCTTCCCTTCGCGTCTACCATTTCTAGCCCGATTAGATTATCGCTGATGAGACCGGTCGTCCTTTGGAGCGGACCAATTCCCCCGCCAAGCGTAATACCGCCGATTCCAACCGATGGACTGTCACCGAATGGAGCGATAAATCCTTGCCTTGCTAACTGATCTACGACTCTTCCTACCCGATTTCCTGATTCAACCACAACCGTCCTGCATTTTTTATTTAACCTGATTTTCTTCATCTCGCTGACGTCAATGACTATGCCTCCGTTGACCTGGGAAAGGTTGGTCTCCAATGCATGTCTTCCGCTTCTTGCCCGAATGGGTATATTGTACTTGCGAGCCCATCTTATGGCGTTTGCAACATCAATCGTTCTTTGAGCAAACACAAAAACTTTAGGAAATCTGTCCGTATGCGGATCCCAATTTTTCCGAGCTGCCTCATAGCCCGGATTTCCCTTAAATATTACTCGCCCGGTAAGCTTCGTTATTGCATTCACATTCTCAACTCCCTATGCTTAATCGAAAGTACATCTGTGAAATATATTAGTTAGGCAGCTACCTTCTATCGTATGAAAGGCGTAAGCGGCAGGTATGGGCGACTGATAATAAAGTATTTAAAGAGCCGCAATCACATGATTGCGGCTCTCATTAGTTATTTCTTTTCCATTTGGTTTTTAGATTGCGATGGATGGCATGTTGTGAGCCAAACCTAAAAACAGAGGCCAGCCAGCACGTCGTAGATGACGTTCAAGCGTGCCTCTTTTTTTGAATACACGTTAATGGTTTGTTAGGTAAACTATCCGACGATATATGACCCTTCCGGGCTTGGTCTGCGAGCGGGCTCAGGGCCTGCAACGCCTAGAACCCAAGCCGCATACCAGCGGCCAAGCCCTTTAAGCAACAGGGGAAGCAGCAGCACGAGAATGACGCCTACCCCTCCGGAGATCCAAGAACGCTGTGCGGCCGTCAAGCTCCAGTCGAAGAGTTGGTCCAGCCCCCATTCGTTCGAAAACAAATTGAAATCGAACAACCGCATGCTTACCTCGTAAGCAACCGGTGAGAGCAGCACCGCGAAAGCCGTTGCGGGAAGCACGATGGCGACAGTGAACGCCGCGATGCAAATCGGAAGCTGCATTATCCCGAACAGGATACCGCGGTATGACCTCCCATCCATCAAAACCGATTTCAGCCAGGAGCGCCATTCCTTCTGTTCTCCGGCAGCCAAAGCCGGCGGAGCGGAATCGGCAGGATGCTTCTGTCCTTGCAGCCATACCGCTGCTTGGTTTGATTCTCCGACCATGATCGTCTTGCATAGGGTCAGCGTCGCGGCCAGCAGTGGCACGCCAACGAGAAATACCGACAGCGGAAGGCTTACGGATAATCCGACTACGATGACGACGAATGCCGCTATTCCTTTGGGAAGCGACAGGACGAGCATTTTCCACGCCTGCAAGGCGCTTTGTTTCTTCATGATTCCAACCACGCTTTCTCTTATTGTTGCTCTCATTGTAGCCCTTCCTGCTGCTATTCATCATCCTACCGGCGAATGGAGTCAGGATCGGACCTTAGTCCAGGTCCATGTCGAGGTACGAATATCCCGAAGCATGAATATGGTGTTTGTATATCTGGATCGAACGTCTACAACCCCGATTAAAAAAACTTATCAAAAGGTGATCAATATGGAACAAACACGAACCAATCATTAAAATAAAAAACAATCCATAAACAATAACGCCATTCGAGGTCCGTTTCAATTGCATGTACCGGAAGAGGAGCTTACCGAGCTGCGCAGTCGCATAAACGCGGCTAGATGGCCTGAAAAGGAAACGGTCTCAGATATATCGCAAGGGGTACAGCTCGCTACGATTCAAGCACTTGCGCGTTATTGGGCGACGGATTACGATTGGCGCAAGTTTGAAGCGAAGTTTAATGCCTTGCCGCAGTTCATCACCAATATAGATGGTCTGGACATTCATTTTATGCACATTCGGTCGAAACATAAAGATGCCCTGCCGCTCATCATCACGCATGGTTGGCCCGGCTCTATCGTCGAGATGATGAAGATCATTGATCCGCTTACCAATCCCACCGCACACGGTGCGAAGGCATCGGACGCTTTCCATCTGGTGATTCCGTCTTTGCCCGGGTACGGGTTTTCAGGTAAGCCGGCAACGACAGGCTGGGGCCCCGTACGCATCGCAAGTGCCTGGATCGAGCTGATGAAACGGTTAGGATATACGAAGTATGCGGCGCAGGGCGGCGACTGGGGGGCAATGGTTACGGATTTGATGGCTGTACAGGCGCCTCCGGGACTGATCGGCATTCATTCCAACATGCCTGGAACTGTTCCTCCTTATATTGATAAGGCGCTTCAAGCTGGCAATCCGCTGCCCTCTGGTCTCTCAGCCGAAGAATGGCTAGCGTGCATGCAGCTGCATTTCGTGTATAATCACATTGGCTACGCGGAAATGATGGGGACGCGCCCGCAGACGTTGACCGGTCTTGTAGATTCGCCCGTTGGCTTGGCAGCCTTCATGCTTGACCATGATGCGTGCAGTTTGGAGCTAATCGCGCAGGCCTTTGCCGGAAACCCCGGAGGACTTTCACGGGACGATGTGCTCGACAATATCACGCTTTACTGGTTGACCAAGACGGCAATTTCTTCGGCACGTCTCTACTGGGAAAACAAGTTTTCCTTTTTCGATGTTAAAGGTGTATCCACCCTGCCGGTTGCCGTGAGCGTTTTTCCTTATGAGCTCTATCAAGCGCCGAAGAGTTGGGCTGAGCAGGCATATCCCAACCTAATCTACTACAACATGCTTGACAAAGGCGGACACTTCGCGGCTTGGGAACAGCCACAGCTTTTTTCAGAAGAACTCCGCGCGGCATTCAGGATTCTTCGCTAATTGGGATCGTTTATATAGGCGCTTACCTATAAACACCACTCGCTACATCGGTCAGTATCCGATTGTCCATAGACGTTGAACGCGAGGGTATACCACTCGGATTTTTCAAATATTGGTCGATTCCGCGCTTTCGCCATCCCCATATCCGAAAATAAAAAATGCAGCCCCGATGTTAATAGGAGCTGCATGGCTTTCTTCAAACTTAGCGTATAAAACTGATTAGAATTGCGGCAGCACCCATTAATACTATAATTGTGTAGAAAAAGTAGCCAAAAATCCTTAGAGGAAGCGGCAATGTATGTAAACTAACTCTTTTTATGGGTCCGCCACCTTCTATATTTTGAATAATACGAAGGTTATGATCAAAGTCATTGCCGTTACGGAATGTTGTTCTCTTCTCTGGCTGAGTTTCGTGAATGTGGTTACCCGTCATTCAAACTCCCCTCTCCATAAGCTACATATTTTCAATATGGAACATTTTACCACGATTGAGATGTTTATGAAACCATTCAATCAACTTATGACAGCTTCCCGAAACTAAACAAAAAGACTGCCGATTATGCCGGCAGCCCAAATGAGTAAAAGCGGGTATCAACGCGATGATGATCTTCCTTTTATGCGAAGGAGTTACGCATAACATGTATGACGAATGCGGATGACAGGACTAAGACAAGTATTGTCCCGTGATCGACCGTTCAGCATGAACAATCTGCGGAGGCGTGCCCTCGAAGACAACCTGTCCGCCCTTGCTGCCTCCATCCGGTCCAATATCGATGATCCAATCCGCATGGCTGATCACATCCAAATTGTGCTCAATGACGATCACCGTATTGCCCGTATCGACAAGACGGTTCATAATTTCCAGCAGGTGACCGATATCCGACATATGTAGGCCGGTAGTGGGCTCGTCCATCACGTAGATGCTGCCCTTCTTATGAAGCTCGCTCGCCAACTTGATTCGTTGGCATTCTCCGCCCGAGAGCGTGCTGAGCGGCTGGCCAAGCGTTATGTAATTCAGACCGACGTCGCTCATTGCTTGGAGCTTGCGTACAACTTCTTTTAGCTGGAAAAATTCCAATGCCTGCTCGACCGTCATCTCCAGTACTTCTGCGATGGACTTGCCGTTCAGCTTATATGCGAGTACTTCTTCCTTGAACCTTTTTCCGCCGCATACCTCGCAAGGCAGCTTCACGCTATCGAGGAATGCTAGGTCTGTATACACGACCCCAAGTCCTTGGCAATTCTCGCAAGCTCCCTTGGAGTTGAAGCTAAACAAGCCTTGATTCACCTTGTTCGCAGAAGCAAACGCCTTGCGCACATCATCCATAATGCCCGTGTAGGTCGCGGGATTGGAGCGTGTTGACACGCCAACCGACGACTGGTCGATGACGATCGCATCCGGATGGTTGCTGAGGAAGATGTCGTTAATTAACGTACTCTTGCCCGAGCCGGCGACACCGGTTACGACATTGAGCACTCCGGTCGGAATATCTACGCTCACGTTCTGTAGATTGTGCAGCGTAGCATTTTTAATGGATAGCTTGCCTGACGGCTGCCTGCTTTCATGCTTAAGCTTGAGCGGCCGCTTCATATGGGTTCCCGTCAGCGTACCTGATTCGAGCAGTCCTTCGTAGCTTCCCTCGTACATGATCGTACCGCCGCGGCTGCCGGCATGAGGCCCTACGTCGACGATATGGTCGGCAATCTTGATGACGTCGGGATCATGCTCGACGACAATTACGGTATTGCCTTTGTCGCGCAGCTTCTGAAGCAATTCATTCAAACGATGAACATCTCGGGGGTGCAAGCCGACGCTAGGCTCATCGAAGATATAAGTGACGTCTACTAGACTGCCGCTCAAGTGCTTCACCATCTTGACGCGCTGCGACTCGCCGCCGGACAATGTATCCGTCTCACGATCCAGCGTCAAATAGTCAAGTCCGATATCCACCAGATGCTGAAGCCGATCCGTTAGCGTTTTGATGACCGGTGCGGCGAAAGGATCGTCAATTTCCCGAATGACGCGAATAAGCTGTCCAACCTCCATGGAGGATAGTTCGGCAATGTTGTGTTCATTAATTCTGCAGCTAAGTGCGGCCTGGCTGAGTCTCGCACCGCGGCAGCTGGAGCAAGGGCCTTCGGAAATGTACGGCGCAACAGTCTTTTGCGTGCGCTCTGATTTCGTCTTGACATCCTGCTTGATGTATTTGTTGGTGAACTTCTCTATGACGCCTTCCACTGTAATATTCATTGCCTTACCGGCGAAATCCATCTTCACCTTTCTTGCCTGGGCATATAGCAGCTGCTCCAGTTCCTCATCGGAAAAATCGCTCAGCTTCTTATCGAGATCAAAGTCCCCCGACTGCATGATCATGTTCCATTCCCAGCCGTTCACGGAATAGTCCGGCAGCATAAGTGCTCCTTCATTCAATGACTTTGACATGTCAATCGCCTTGCTCATGTTGACGCCAAGTTTGCGACCGATCCCGTTGCACTCCGTACACATGCCTTGCGGATCGTTGAACGAGAACATATTCACGGGTCCAATATTGGGCTGACCCACCCTTGAGAAAAGAAGACGGAGAATAGGCGAAATATCGGTGATGGTTCCCATTGTGGAATGGGAACCGCCGCCTAGTCGTTTTTGATCCACAATAACAGCCATGCTCAGGTTCTCTAGCGCATCTGCATCCGGCTGCGGGACACGCGGCAGAAAGTTACGGACGAACATGCTGAAGTTTTCGTTAAGGAGACGCTGGGATTCTGCAGCGATAGTGTCGAAAACGATCGATGATTTGCCGGATCCGGATACCCCGGTGAAAATCGTGATTTTTCGCTTGGGAATGCGCAAGGATACGTTCTTGAGATTGTTTTCTCTAGCACCTGAAATAACAATATACTCTTGATTGTATTCGTTCATAGGTAACATCCTTCCGATCGTTTTATTTGCTTTTAAGTCAGATTGTCATAAGCAGACATAAACCGGCTGCAAAATGATTGCAGCCGGTCTATATTTTTTTGGGCCATGCTAGGTCTAACTATCAATTCAGCTAACTTAATTAATGGATGGACTTATGTTACACCGAATACGGTTATTGTGCCAACACTTTCTCAAGCTCGCCGCACCAATTACTCCAACCATACTTAGCACCTTCGTACCCTTGGGCATTCGTTATTCCGGTTTGCTCGAGATGAAGGTTTACCACTCCTTCGCCTAAATCCTGCAGCGTCCAGGTAACCGTGTGCTTCTCCTCACCGACGGCCCAAGTATAGGACAATCGATCTGGCGCATCAACGACAAGAACTTCTCCGTCAATAATGCCGTCCCAGTATTCGGATGGCTTATTGCGGAACTGGAAACGATGGCCTACGATTGGCTCAAAATCATTTTCCAATACCCATTTGGCAAGGGTTTCTGAATTGGTCAAGGCTGACCATAACCTCTCGATTGTTGTCTTGTATTGAAAATCCAAAGTTAGTGATAAACTCATTTTTCTTCCTCCTCTAATAGTTGGTTCAAGCGCTTCATATTCATGCTCCAGAATTTACTGTAGAAAGCCACCCAGTCATTAATCTCTTTGAGCGGAGCCGCGTTAAGCCTAAATCTCGTTTCCCTGCCGATTTTTCTGTCAAGCACCAGTCCAGCCTCTTTAAGAATGGTCAAATGCTTGGATACAGCAGTTCGGCCCATTTGAAACTGTGCCGTTAACTCATGAAGCGGCAGCTCATCTGCCTCTGCTAACAGACTGATAAGTCGGCGCCTAGTTGGATCTGCAATCGCGTCAAAGACATCTCGCAACTGGTTGTTATCGCTCACAACACCCTCTCCTAAGCATTATTACCAAGGGACAGCCGATAATGTTACAACCTGCATAAAGAATACGGCTCTTTGGATGCAACGCCCACAAGGCGATAATTTCCAATTAGACACCATTTAGTGACATCTTGCTTTTTTATTATAGGACACCGAATGGTGTCGTGTCAACGCCATATTAGAATAGCAGCTTTAATCCCGACAGGAGCCTTCCCGACAGGGAAGTTTGCAAAGCAACTCATCTTGCTGCTATGGACTCGTTAATGAAACAGCCATTAAAAGAAGTAAAAACCCAACTCGGCTTGAGTTGGGTTTCTTCTGGAGTATTTGTTATAGTCGATGCTGTACCGTAGTGAAACCATCACTGGATATATACCATTTGTTGAGTCTACCCCATTGAAATATCTTTGAAAATGGCAGTTGCTGCTTTTTCCCCGTTATGTGAGGTAACGGCTAGGCCGACAAATAATGATTCGCTAAACGGTAATGCGATCGAGCTATATGGTATCCAACGTATTCCGTCCGAACTGTACCAAGATTGGAACTCATTGCTGTTTCGTTGCAGCCGCAACCACGTATTAGGGTAATTGACTGGGAAAGCTGCCGGCTCCGACGTAAAATCTTCCGGATAAATGGCTGCACTGTCGGCTTGGTTCGTCTTGCGATATTGAAACTCGTATCCACCATTGTTCTTGTTCCGCGGGCTATTATCGGGGAACACAACCAAATAAGCATGTGCGCTATCAGGCTCCAAGGACTCTCTGGCCATGATCCCCGCTTTCGTATACAGATCGGCCTCTTCCAAAGCTTCTACACGGACTTTGATATCAAAATCACCATTGCAGATCTGATGGGAGAAATGGCATTGATCAGATAAGCCCCATACATCTTCGCCACCTGCCTGCACTTCGTATCCGTTAGATAACCGATTTGTGCTGCCCTTAATCGCAGGACCTCCTACGTCATACCCTACAAATTCAACTTGATTCATCTGAAGCCCCTCCGATTCGTTTCCATTTGACGGTTCATCTTTATTCAATGCTTTGTTCGGATAATGTCTCGAAATACTGCATAACAACCTCACGGAATGCAATCGCTGCCTTAGAAATATAACGGCTCTTATGCCATATCATAGCAATTTCCCGTACTAATTCATGATTGTCAACCTGGAGATATGTAATCGAATCTCTTGAATATCTTGCCGTGCTAGGTATGAACGCGATGCCAAGTTCTGCTTCCACAAGATTGATCAATCTTGCAGGCTCATCGCCCTCGTACACATATTGTGGTGCAAATCCAAGCGTATTGCAAATCAAGTCCACAAGATCACGAGTACCGTAGCCTTTTTTTACGCCGACAAACCATTCGTCCTTTAGCTCTGTTAAGGAGACGCTGTTTCTTTCTGCCAACCGGTGTCCCTTTGGAACAGCTACAAGTATCGGGTCGATGAAGACGGTTTGACATTCAATGTCTTCACCATGGAAGGGAGGCGATGACAAGCAGAAGTCTACTTCTCCTCTATGCAGCAGCGTAACCATTTCCTGCGTGGTCAGCATTTGGACATGGTATTGGATGTATGGCCACTTTTTCCGAAACTCCCGTAGGATATTCGGCAGCGTGCTTGCCGTGGTCACCGCTAATTCAAGCGTTCCCTGCTCGGGACTGGATAAGTCGCTAAGCTCCTGCTTACCCTGCTCCAATTCAAACAAAGCCCTCTCTGCTCGGCGAAGGAATGTGCTTCCGCATGCATTCAACCGTAGATTCCGCCCAATTCGATCGAATAAGGGAACTCCCAAATCCTCCTCCAAGCGTTGAATCGTTTTACTTAACGAGGATTGTGTAACGTGCAGGCTTTTCGCAGCTTCGGTTACATGCTCAAGTCGTGCTACCGCGAGAAAATATTTCAGTTGAAGAAGTTCCATGCTGCATCCTCCATCCATTCCCTTCAGTCAATGGAATCATAACATAAAATGCGTTGGAATCAATAAATAATTTCAAGTACGATAAGATAAATAGACATTAGGGGGAACAAGCATGAATGCTCGCAGCAGGTGGCTGTTAATTTCCGTAGGGCTAGGGGTATTATTGAATCCGTTAAATTCATCGATGATTGCTGTTGCTATTGCAAGACTGCAGAAGGTGTACCAACTGGACTTTACGGTCGTTTCGTGGATTATCTTTTCTTTCTATATTGCGAGCGCCGTCGCTCAGCCCGTTATGGGGAAAGCCAGTGATTTATTCGGACGCAAAAAGATTTTTCTATCTGGATTAGTTGTGGCTTTTGCCGCTTCGCTGTTAGCCCCGTTGTCACCAAACTTTGGGTTTCTTATCGTATTCCGCGTTGTGCAATCCATTGGTACAAGCATGATGGTCTCAGTTGGAATGGCTATCGTCCGCATTCATATCACGGAAAAGCAAGCGTCAGCGTTGTCCGTTTTGTCCATATTCCTATCCGGAGCGGCGGCAATTGGTCCTTTTATTGGCGGAGTATTGATTCATTGGTGGGACTGGCAAGCTATCTTTCTCGTCAATGTCCCATTCGCAGCGATAAGCTTCCTACTGGGCTGGCGGAATATTCCGAAGGATGAATCGTCCCCAGTGACGCCATCCAGCATGACCATACGCAAGTGGCTAGCATGGTTGGATGCACAAGGGATTTTGCTCTTTACCGTTGGTTTGGTCGCGCTTCTAGTTGGATTGCTGTCAGCAAAATCATCGGGGCATGTCTCGTTTATGCCTATCATAATCGGATTAATAGGAATCCTTTCATTGACGGCTTTCGTTCGCCATGAGTTGAAAGCTGAGACACCTTTTATTCCGATACGAGCATTCGCTAAGTATCCTGCGATGACTTGGATCAATGTCGAATTTATACTCGTTAACATCCTTTATTACTCGCTCTTTTTTGGTCTTCCTTCTTATCTGCAAACGGTGCGGCATGTTAGTGAAATCGATACGGGATTTCTCATGCTAAGCTTAGGCTTGTGCTCATTGATTGTTTCTCCAATAGCTGGTCGATGGATTGATAAAGCAGGAACAAGGCCAGCATTGTTAGTATCCGGAGTACTCATGACGCTTGGTTCATTATGGCTAGTGACATTGAATGAAACTTCACCGGTTATGAGTGTGTGTTTGGCGTTAGCTGCATTCGGCATTAGCAATGGATTGAACAGCGTCGGCATGCAAGCAGCCTTGTTCAGAAGCTCGCCAAAACAGATAATCGGTGTAGCGTCTGGCGTATTCATGACATCGAGATATGTCGGAACGATTCTCTCCTCCTTGCTTCTAAGCATCGTCATGGGAGATGAGTTCAACGCCGGTGGATTTAAATTAATGGGAGTTATTCTCTCCGTCATCGCATTCATCTTGGTATTTTTGAGCTGGAGACGCAAAGAGCCAATGAATCAATCCGAGGAATCGTAGCATCGAACCTGTCATTCTGCATGGCAAATCCAACCGGAAAAAATGCCAGCCGTGAAAAACCGGGTTATTTTATTAAAGCCAGCCTCTGATAACAGCTGTTCGATTTGACGCTCAGGAAGGAAAGAAAGTGCCGACAAGCTTTTTATTATCATCTCATCTACCTGAGACCTATCGCGTCCGCCATCTAACCAAAAGCTTTTCCATACGTTTAATTGGTGCGGAAGCTCCGCGCTGTCTCGGTCACCGCATGCACTGACAAGGACGAATGGAGCTCCCTGCTTCAGATTGTTTTTAATACTTCTGAGCAGCTTCAGCTTTTCTTGCACGTCTTGAATAAAATGAAGCACTAAGATACAGCTCGCAGCATCAAACTTCGAGTCTGTGGGCGGCAGGCGGTCAATCAACCCATGGATAAACGTGACACGGCTCATTAAGCTTAGTTGAACGGCTTTGTACTCCGCTATTTTAAGCATGTCTTCGGAAGGATCGACCCCGGTGAACATCCAATCCGGGTTTGAGGGTCCCCATGCGGTTAACTCATTGCCACCGCCTGCGCCGATTACAAGCAAGGATGCCTTCTTTTCACCCAAATGTGCTCGATAATAGGATTGAATCATATTGAACAGCGCATCATACGATGGAATTGAGATGCGTGCGTTTTTGTCGTAAGCAAATTCCTTTTTTGAATCGTAAGCCATTTCTTCTGTCATGGTTAGCCTCCTAGTGTACGTTAAAATCTATTTCGCGAGTCATTATTCGACAACATGCACGATATTTTAATATTAGTGATATTACGGATTCTCAATGTCTATAATTATTCAAAAAAAGAACGGAGTCTTACTCCGTTTTAAATCGCTTCGCCAAATCGGCTATTTTTGTATGCAACAGATGCTGCTCCATCTTTCGCTCGGCTTCGATGACCACTTGCTGAATCAGGCATTCGCTTCCGTGGTCCAGGCTGCATTCAAACAAAGATGCAGTACCTTCGATCGCATGGATGATATCGAGAAAGGAGATTTCATCCTGACTTCGCCTAATCCGGTATCCACCATTTGCACCGGGCGCGGATTGTATTAATCCAGCTTTGACTAGCTTCGTCATCATTTTAGATAGGTAGGTCTGCGAAACGCCGAGCTTCTCGGCGAGTATTTGAACGCCAACAGGCTTATCAGTCGGCGCTGCTGTCAGATAGAGCATGACATGAAGCGCATAGTCGGTCGCCTGGGAATATTTCATGGTGCACCTCCATTAACGACTTTAAGAGTCTATAATAACGCCGATCTTATTGTAAAGCAAGAAATTGTTTCATACAGTAGCTTGTCGATGCCGAAATCAGATAAATGAAGCGCTATAAGATACAAACAACTCATTTATAAAGCGGAGCGATACGTTCAATTCGATTCGTCCAGATAACGCCCGAGAAATCCGAAGGTAGGCGCCTGATGTCATCTTGCGTATCGAATCCGCTGGAAAAATCGCTTCCATCTCCTCCAACTACGATTACGCGGTTGTCCGCTTTGTCCATCCGATTCAAAAACTTATCGGGCCATCCCCATAATAACGGGCCGATTTTCTCGGGGACATGAAGTTGGCTGTTATTGCAGGCTTTAGGAACATAGCCGGTCCATCCCACGGCCATATACGGAAGCAAACAGCTTTTCATCGTAGCTTTTGACATGACCCGCGTGTCAGGCAGTTTATTTTTTAATTCGGCGATCGGTTCGTCTCCGCCATATACGGCTAACAAGCTTCTGCGCTGCTCAGTCAACCCAGACAAATATTGCGCAAGGAGCTTCCCTTCTTCCGGATCGTTGCTTTTGATATCGATCAGCAGCTGTTGATCCGGGAATCGCTCGAGCACCTCAGTCAAAGAAGGCATAAGCCCAATTCCTTTGCCGCGGAATGGGAAGGTTTTCCCTCCGTCGGCGCTATATCCATATCCGATATCCAACTTTTTAAGCTCGTCCATCGTATAGTCACGCGTAACGCCTGCCGTGTTCGTCCTGCATTCGAGCGTCCAATCGTGAAACACGGCGAACTGGTTGTCCTTCGTGATGTGGACATCGAATTCGACGATGTCGGCGCCTGATTGGAAAGCGGCATCAATTGACGCGATCGTATTTTCTAGATAGGCATGTTCGGGCACATTTATGCGCTCGGCCGTACAGGTATCGTTCTAAATGCCTTCCATCGAGAAGGTTTGCGCAAGCCCGCGATGCGCAAGCAGGCTTGGATCTCCATCGCGACTGCTTCCGAACCAGCTGTTGTTATTGACGTATATAAAAACAATCAGCAACGCAAGCGCTACGAACCATTTGCTCCTCAGCAGCTTTCTCAACCTATTCATTGTCTATCCCCTTCATTTTCACTGCGTTTTACAACAGCTTCACGAGTCTATCAATTGAGTATATCAAATTGGTAAATGTTTTGCGTTATCCTCAGGCTATTTATAATACATATGAAAAAAAGCAGAGAGCATAAGCACTCTCTGCACGGTTAACCAGTTATTCCGCATACCGATCTATTATTTAAGAAGCTTATAGAGTCTTGAACCTACCGCATAGAACAGATTTCCATTTGCATCGATCGTCATAAGAGTAACATTGCCATTCACGATCCGGGTATATACATCGAGGTCGTTCGGATCAAATGCCGTAAGGTAGCGACCGATCGTCGTGTATAATTTTCCATCATGAAAGTACAAATAAAAACCTCGCCATAGCCCGCCGTTTGGTTCGTCTTTATAGACTATGACACTATCCTGAATATTCCGATTAACGGGATTCATTTTAAATAGGGCAAAGCCCGTTCCCCCGCCAGTCAATTCTCCCCAAGCTCCTCCCCACAGATTTCCGGATGAATCGAATGACAGATGTCCAATCATTTTGAGCTTATCCATACCCGTAATAGCAGGAGTGAACGTCTCGCCGATTCTGGTATGCGTAACGGGATTCCATTTGAATAGCTGCGCTTCGGCTGATGCGAGAGGCGTTGTGCCCAATCCGCCAGCTACAGAGGTTCCTCCATACAGAACTTGCTCAGAGCTGTTGTAAGCTAGCGCGATTACACTCTGGTCCTGCACGACATTGCGGGTAGTTAGCCAGCCCGTTCCGTCATAGGTGCTTAAGGCACCGCCAAACTTACCGTAGATAGGGATAGTCCCGACAAACAGCTTATTGATCCCGGATGCAAATACGTAAGGACGGTCCTGCTCCAATCCGATCTGATTGATGAGCGCCGGCGTATTTCCGTAAGCGTGCTGATAAATTTTGGCGCCGGAATACACGCCAAGGTAAGCATTGCTCCCCATAAAGCCGATTTCCTCGATTTGATGCGGTCCCGCGTCCTGCAGAGCATATTGTTGATTGGCGTCGTCATACACGCTCATGCCGCCTAAGTAACCTCCAAGATAAAGCTTCCCGTCACTCGCACGCGCTAGGCTCTGTATTTGAAGAGCGCTTATGCTCACATCGAGTGCGATATCATCCTGTAGGCTGGCATCGGACTGAGGCGTGTCGTTCTTAGGGTCAAACAGCACATAATCGGTGCTCTCAAACAAGATGGCGAGCTTATAACGGCCATTATCGTTCACCCATTCCATTACACGGGTATCCGTATTGGAATCCGGCAGCGTAATTCCAGGCACAGCTTCTGGCGTGGATGCGTGATTCGCAGAATTATAGGCATAAAGCTTGTTATCCGATTTGCTTCGGTAATACAGCATCGCACTGGATGCGTCGGGAATTCGGCTGGAGATTATGCCGTCAAATGCTTTTGAATCCGATGAAGCAATCCTTTTCACCGCCGATCCGGTTGCATCGTCCAGAACGACTAGAGAATTCGTATGTGCAATGTATAAATAGCCGTTTCTATAAAAAATATTTTGAGTAAATCCGTCCGTGCCAGAAAAGCTTGAAATCGGTATTGCGCTTGTAGCTTGAGTCGTTACATTTGTTTTGCTTACATATTTATCAGGTCCGGTCCCCGCATAGAGATAATTGTTCCCTACCCCTAATCCGCGGACATAATTTTGGCAAGGGATGACCGGGTCCGCGCATGAATTTATGTTATTCAAGGTCACAAATACCCCTGTGTCCACGTCGTAGGAGAATACCTCGCCCCTGTCCGTATCATTAGCCCCTGATGTCGCTCCGTATATTTTACGGCCATTGGATTCCAAATCCCATACGAAGTGATTGATGCTTGAAAACTGTCCAACGGATGAGACAGCACCTGCCGTAACGTCGTATTTGTATAACTTTCGATTGTTTGCGACCGTGCTTGCAAAATATACGTTATTGTCCCCGCCAACCGTTATCCCCCATACAACATCCGTTCCAGGGACCAGCTCTGAATCGAGCAATTGGCCGTTAATGGCATTAAACGCATAAAAAGTTGCGGGCGAGCCATTCGTAGCGAAGTAGAGCTTGTTGTTTTGAATGGCAGCGCCTTTCGTCAGTTTGCCTAGGGTCGCCTCACCAAGATCAATCGGAGATTTTTTTGAATGCGATACCTCAAGACCTTGGAAGTAGAGGGAAACATCATCATAATATGCCTCGCTTTTACCTTGCATGGACGAATACAGCAGCACTCTTGCGCGGATTGCTCCATTAGGCGCCGTTCCTTGCACCGTTATTGGCGACCAGCTGTTGTTCGCATTGGTTACGGCTTGAGAGAAGCCGCTCCCTGCGATTTCATTATTCCCCGCCGAGTCGCTGTAAAATTTGATATAAACGATTTGGCTGCCGGATACGAGCTTCACGTTCACCTTTGCCTCGTAAGCTAAATTTTCCTGCACGTAATAGGGGCTGCTGTTTATCCCAATACTGCCTGACGGCTGCGTGTCATTATCATCCCAGATCCGCAAAACCTTTGATCCGCCTGACGTATTGACGGTAATGGAGGTAACCGTATTGACCGGCTGCGTGTTTTGATAATGGCTCCAGCCTGCCGGAAGCGTCGTGCCAAGCGCTGCTTCTTCAAAGCCAGGATTCAGTAAAAAATTGTAATCGGCTAATCGATAAAACTGTGCGTCATCTACATGCGCCGTCAATTTAGCAGAGGTCGAGGCATAGACGAATAAGGTTGCTTTGGCAGCATCGAGCGGTGCTGTTCCCTTTACTTTGATGTCCAACCATGTATTCAAAGCAGAAGCAGCGGGTATGGAATAAACGGCTTGCTTCTCTAATGGAACGCCAGACGAATTGAACCAGCGAATCCAAAGCGCGGGAGCACCTTCAAAGCTTGTTATATTCAGTTTGATCGACGCTTCGTAGGTTTCTCCAGCGACGATTGCGATTTTATCGCTTTCTGCTCCAAGCGTTTGATGCTCTCCAACCGCTGTTTTAACGAATTTCAAGCTTTTGTATCCACCGAATGCTTTGACGGATGACAGGGATAGGCCTGTGGTTGCCGTTGATGGCCAATACTGCCAATTCGGTATTGCGCCATTGGCTTGCTCCGTTTCAAAGCCGGAATTCGGAACTGAAATTTTCTGCAGGGAATCCCCCGCATGGGCATGCGGCGCATGCATGAGCAAGATACAGATTAATGTAAGCAGGCCAGACAAAAAACCGATTCGGAAATGAGTGCTTCCTAACATGGCTTCATCATCCTTTTTCGACCTATTTTTTCAAACCGTACCGAGCAGGATTACGCAATCGTTATTTCGTCAGTCATTGCAGCTTGAAGGATATGACTGGATTAGCGGCTACATCGACTTGACGCTGTTGATTCGACCCTGAGGATTGGACGGCGATGACATAGGATGCAGGCAATAGCTCCTTGATCGCTTCTCCTTCGACAGTCGTGCCGAATGTCTTCCAACCGCCTGCGTAATAGCTGACTAATCCTCCGGTCACTGGCGCATCCTGAGCGTCCGTCAATACAACCTTAACGCTGCGGGTCTGAAAGACAAGATCGGCATGCAAAGCCGTGTTTTGAACGATCTCTTCTTGACCGCCTTCATAGGCCATGCTGAACGTATAAGATCCGGGAAGCAGCTGCTTGCTTGCCTCTCCGCCAACTGTCGTTCCGAACGCCTTCCAGCCGCCGGCATAATAAGAAACGGTACCGCTGTCCTGCGGCTGCCCAGAGCTGCTTTGCAGCAGCGCTTTAACATTGACGGTCCGGAAAATAACGTCGGGATTGCTTTCGGTATTTTGCGTCATTTGATGAATGGTTCCTTCATAGGTCATGCTGAACGCATAGGAGCCAGGAAGCAACTGCTTGGAGGCGGTGCCTCCCCCGGCCGTTCCGAACGACTTCCAGCCATCCGCATAATAGGAGACGTTTCCGCCGTCCAGCGGCTGACCGGTGCTATCCTGCAGCCTTACATTCACGATAACGGTTTTGAAAACGACGATTGCATTGGCTTCCGTGTTTTGTTTCAACTGCTTTCGCGTTCCTTCATACGCAACGGCAAAGTCATAATTTTTTAACGGTATTGCTTTTGTCGCCTGTCCGCTCCCATTCGTTGTTCCGAAGGTTTTCCAGCCATTGTCATAATAAGAAACTTCACCTCCGCTAAGGGGATTTCCATTGCTGTCCTTCAGCTGGACGGTCACTTCCGGCTCCGTCTGCGCAGCGACAACGGTTACGGTAACGGAATTCGATCGAACCTTTTTCCCTCCCAAGGTAATGTCCGCATAAATGGTTGCCGTACCTGCCTTGACGGCTTGAACCTGACCATCCTGCACAATGGCTACGGAAGGATCACTGCTTGCATATTCAATTTGGCTGCCTGCTAATATGGCTGGCTTTCCGTTAACGAGTGCCCCAGAGCTTTGGATTTCCTCCTGTTCCCCTTCCGCCAAGCTAGCGTTGCTCAATGCGATCGACGCCGAAGCAATCGGGACCGGGAGTTTATACAAAGTAGCTCCCGAGGTGTAATAAAGACTTCCATCCGAGCCAATATCCAATAAATTCGTTTGATTATCAACAAGCTTGCGCGATTTTAATGTGACAGGATCGATCACGGTTACATAGCGGGCTATGGTCGTATATAGTAAACCGTCTTGGCCCCAACGCAGGTAAAACGATCGCCACGTGTTGCCGCCGCTTGCGTTCTCGTATAGCAGCCTGCTTTTTTCAATGTGATTAGTCGTGGGATTCATCGCATAAATCGCGAATATGCTTTGGCCTTGAGCATCTATCCCGCCAGCTGCCCCCCATAATAGGCCATCCGGTCCAAAAGAGAGTCCTCCGAGCAATTTAGGTGTGGGCAAACCTGGTATGTTTGGTACGAATTCCTCAAGCTTGGTTCCTGCTTCAACATCCCATTTGAAAAGCTTAGCCGTAGGCGCAGAGGCTTGGACGCCAAGTCCGCCGTCGACTGAAGTACCGCCATATAAAATTCCTTGCTTATAAGCAAGAGCAATTATGCTTTGGTCTTGCACGACATTACGGTGTGAGGTCCACTCGTTGCGTTCCTCGTCAAATATGGCCAAACTGCCTCCAAGGTTTCCGTAAATCGGAACGGTGCCGACAAACAGCTTATTTTCGCCCGATGTGAACGCATATGGCCGGTCTTGCGCATCCGGAATCGTATAAACGAGCTTCGGGTTATCCGTGGGCAAGCTGCCATAGTGATAGATCTGCGTTGGATCATAGCTGTATATACGCGCGCCGCTGTATGCGCCGAAGTAAGCTTTTCCATTCAAGAAACCGATCTCCTCGACCTGATGCGGGGAGTGCGGTGAGGATGCTTGCACCGAATACGTCTGTGCTTCTTCATTGAAGATGCTTAATCCGTCAATAAAGCCTCCGAGATATAATTGGCCATCCTGTCCCATGGCCAAGCTTTGGATATTCACGCCGGTTTTTGCCATTGCGATCTGATCGATCAGGATAGAATGATCCTGCGGGTTATACTGCGAGAATTTCCCGTCTTCATACAGCGTAGCAAGCACCTGATCGCCGTTTGGCATCTCAATCCAATTCATGGCTCTGCTAGTCGTTTCGGCTAGCTTAATTTCGGGCACGACAGGATCGGCTGTTTTCGTTGCTGTATTATATGTCCATAAGGTATTGGAATTTTTATTGCGGTAATAAAGAAGATTGGCGTTATAAGGTGAAGGCGGCGAGAGCAAACCATCGAACGCTTTCGGGTCCGTATAAGCAAATTCGAATTGAAGCTCGAAGGTATCCTCATCCAAAATAGCTAGTGATGTACCATGTACAACGTAGAGCAGGCCGTTGTATGACCAAATGTTGCTGACAAAGCCCTCTTGCCCTGCGAATGAAAGCGGAATCTCAAGCTTTTCCCCAGTGCTGCGGTCAATCCGGATCAAATGCTTACTCGCACCTATGCCCGCGTACAGATACTGGTCGGTTACGCCGCTCCCGCGTACGTATTGCTGTCCTTCATAAATGTTGCCTAAATCGGCAAACTGGTTCGTTTGCGTATTGTAAGTAAATATTTCGGCATTGGGATAAACGGAGCCATAGATTAATCCGTCGCTGCTTGCATCCAAATCCCATACGAAGTTTTCTGATGGGTTATCTCCAATGACCGTTATGGCTTTGGCAACGGGGTCGTATTTCCAAAACAAGCGATTGCTTGTTGCCGCGAAGTATACATTATGGTCTGCTCCAACCGTAATCGCCCATGTTTCCGTCGTACCGGGTACCGATTGCGAAAAGTTAATGTCTCCGGTAACCGCATCCACTGCATAGAACGTTCCTGGCGACCCATTCGCAACGAAGTAGAATTCGCCGTTCCCGATTGCTCCGCCTAATGTCAGCGCTGCTAGCGTAGCTTTGCCTAAATCGACAGGCGCGCCGTATGGATGCGGCAGATGGAGCTCCTCGTTTATTTTGCGGGTTAAGGACACATCATCGAAATATGCTTTTCCGACCGCTCCGGAGCCGGAGTACAATAAAATTTTGACGGTTTGAGCCAGAGGTGGCGCGTAAGCTTCTACTTTTATCGTTTTCCATGTATGAAGAGGACTCGCAAACGGCGTATAGGATTGCCCGATTTCCGTGCCAGCAGCATCATAATATTTGAGATACATGATGACATTCCCGCCGGAAACGAGCTTCACGCTTGCTTTTGCTTCATATAAGCCATCTTCTTGCACCTGAATAGGCTGCGTGTTAAGACCAGCGGGCAGCGTCGTACTGACATCCTCCAGCAGCATGCTGGATAGACCGCTGTTTTGCTCTAATTTGGTGATCGATACGGCATTGGCAGGTGTACCTGAGAACAATGTCCAGCCCGGTATTGTCGTTCCGGAAACGGGGCTTTCAAAGCCCGGATTGTTGACGCCAATCTGATCTGCCACGCGGTAGAACTGAGCTTCGTCCGCATAGCCTTTAAAAATGACGCCAGTCGAGGCATATACGAATATCGTGGCGAAAGCCGCATCGGAAGGCGCGATGCCTTTCGCTTGAATGTCCAGCCACTTGTTTAGAGGCGGCGACGACAACGCATAGGTTGCTTGTTTGTTTAACGGCTGCCCGTTTGACCCGTACCAGCGAATCCACAATGAGGGATCTCCCGTGTGATTTTCGACATACAGCTTAATGGCCGCCTCGTATGTCTTGCCTGGTATGACGGGGATTTTGATGCTCTCTGCTCCCAGCGGCGCGCCAGCTGCCGGTTTCTCCAGCATTAAGCTTCGATTGCCGGCATATTTCGCCGTATCCGATAACGACATGCCTTCTTTAATGCCGCTTGAGTAATAATTCCAGCCTGGAATTTTACCTGAAACCAAGTTCTGCTCGAATCCCGGGTTGGTGACCTCGAACGACTCTGCTGCTTCGGAAGCCCTTACATTTGCGGGCAATAAAAGAGCAATGCACAAGCAGGCCAACATGACAGACATCCAATTAGGAAAAAGCGTCTTCCCTACCCTATTCATCATCATTTTTAACATCCTCCTGATATCGTTTTAATGGGATCATTGGGATTTCCATATCCATAAGCTGCGCTGATATCGACGCTTCTGTTTGGCAAGCATCACCTCCTATTTGAGATCCGCTTTTACGTTGACGACTCTACGGACGGCCTCATTTGCACATGCAGAATAGTTAGAATCGATACGCTGAACTCTGGTTCACATTTGGTTCATATATGGATCGTATTGCCATCGTAAACGGTTAATCAAACACTGTCAAACTATTTTTGAACGAGAAAATGAAAAGGTTCGGCATCGGTTTTTGAATAATTTTACGAATACAATGTTTTGATAGCTGCAAAGGAAAATAAAGAACCAAATAAGAACCAAATTTTCCGAAATACTGGTCATTTATGTCGTGAACACAAAAAAACAAGCCAAGGATAAACCTTGGCCTGTTGAACGTTGTTTTCGCTTTGAACGACAACATCGTTGCCGATTCAGAGTGATATCCTAATTTATTGCACAATAGTATTCGCGATTGCCGCTAGATCAGCAATGTCGATGACGCCATCGTGGTTAACGTCTGATTTTTTAATGGCATTCCAATCAGGGCTCGTTGAATTTTTGCCATAATTCACAGCTACAATGGCAAGATCGCCAATGGTAACTTTTCCATCCGTGTTGATATCACCTGGCGTCGAGGCGTGAACGGCGTTTTTAAACGCTTGCCATGCCTCGCTTAAGCTAATAACGGCTTGATCTACATCCGTTTGCGTCTTTGCGGTTTCAGACACGTTGATGGCGGCTGTGATTGCTGAGTTCAGCACGGCTTTCGATCCGATTGGATAATGTCCTGGCGCGCTGCCTTCCACAGCTGCAACCAGTGTAGCCTTTGCATCTGCAATTAAAGCGTTTAACGCTTCTTTGTCGAGATTAGCGCCGCTCGTTACTTCCACGCTGTAACGAATTGGAGTCAGCGGGGTCTCTACGCCTGCCGAGTTGGCCACTAAGGCGCGTGAGAGCGTAATTGCCGTGTCATTGGTTTCTTTTATTGCTTTCCAGTTTAACTGAAGTAAGTCACCATCGCTGTTGACAGGATGACCTGAGCCTTCGCTCGCAAGCAGGATCCGTACTTGACCGACGGTTTCGGCATTGGAATCAATGACAATCAAGCCATCCTTTAACGATTCGGCAGAAACAAAAGTCAGCTTGTCAGGATCATAGTTGAATATAAGGTCCTGCGCATAGATCGCGTCTTCAGGTTTAGCGGATACATGGCTTAAACCATAAAGCACGTTAAGGTTCGTTCCGACTGGAGCTTGCGATTGCCCCGTTAACGTGCCGGTTAAAGCTGTCTCGGCAGGTGGCAGTGTGTTTGGCACGTCTGCTTTGTACATGGCGATGAAGTCCAGGTTGACATTCCCAACGCTGTCATTGTCAATGCGATAGCTGATCACATTTTTTCCTGCTTTTAATGATAAACGCTCGGAAGCTGTGAACCATTCCTCCCAGCTGATTGCCGTTTTGTCAGGCGTTATCGTTTTGGCAGCTGCACCATTCACATATACATTGATTTTTGCCCGGGCAGGCAATTGAACCGTTGGGTTGTTTGTTGATTCGCCGTCTGCCTGCACCCCATATGCGTATCTAACCCCAACGATATAATCGCCAGCTTCTTCGGCTTGAACGACAAAGCTTGCTTCGGCCCCGGACTTCTTAGGTAGGTTGATATAGCCGGAGCCTTGATAATTGCCATACTGGTTATCTTTGGTTATAGCGCCGTAATGAATCGCATCTTCGGCTTGGTACATGTCACCCATACCTAAATCACCCGAAGGCAAGTCTTGCCATTCATAAGGAGAAATAGGTGTTCCGAAATCAGGTGTGCCATCGCTATTCCAGCCCATTTGCTGCAGATTCACTTGACGCCACCAATTGCGGCCAGTATCCTTGTACACCCGTGAATGGTATATCATCCAATCTTCAGTGCCGTCTGGGGACTTCACAAAACCTGCTCGGGCAGGACCAGACACGTCGCTGGTGGCGACAAAAACATCGTTCGTGCGCGTCCAGGAATCTGGGTTCAGGAAATCGCCATCGGTATTCGTGAAATAGGATAATCGATACCCGTTTGAAGCGTAGTCGCCTTCCGACATGGTAATGAACACTTTTCCGTCCCTTTGCAATACACGCGGGCCTTCACCCCCGCCGCCTGGCAAGAATGAGCGATCGGCCGTAATCGTGTAGGGGTTATCCATGGGAGCGATTGCCGGGCCGATGGGCTCTCCAGAGCCTAAGGTTCCCCAAACCGCATACAGCTGCCCATTGTTTTCAAATACGGTGAAATCATTGGCTTGTTTGTACACGCCATTCTCGCCGGCATACAACGCGCCTTTGTCCACATATTCCCCTTGGGGATCATCGGTCACGGATTCAAGGACGGTTGCCATATGCTTAAAACCGTAATCTTTAAGATCCGCACAATAGTAAATATACCATTTGCCGTCAAAGAAAAAGATTTCAGGAGCAAAAATACGAGTTTGCGACCCTTTTGAATCAAACACCATCACCTTTTCTCCTTGATCGATCAGCGTACGGGATTTGGACACGTATACTTTATTATTGGAATCCAGATTGCTTGAAGAAACGAAATAATAAAAGCCGTCTTTATAGGTTACGAAGGGATCCTGTCCTTGATATAACGGATTATTAAACTTGCCGGATACCGATGAGCTCGTTACGCCCATTTCGCTCATGAAGTCCGATCTTGCTTTGGATGCGTTTTCAATTCCTTCTATTAGTAACGTTACCTTATCTTGATCCTCCAGTTCTTTGCCGTCGATCGTATCTATCAATTCTACGGCCGAGTTTTTTGCTGCGATTAAGTTATCGTATACGCTTTCGGTTACATTAGATGAAAAGTTTTCCGTTAAGTAATCAATCTTTAGAATCTCTGCCGACAAATCTCCCTTTTTGGTTGCGATAGTTCGATCGGGTGGCAAATAGAGCGCTGATTCAGGGACGATTTCTCTGTTCTGGCTGGCGCTTTCCCATTCCATCCGAAGCCAAGTGCCGCCCCATCCTTGCAAATATTCGACTTTAATGTCGTAATGCTTGCCAGCCTCTAATGCGATAGGCGCGCTGACTTGAGGAACCTCCCAGGTTTGCTTCCAGAAATTAATGATTAACTGCCCATTAATCCATAGCCGAAACCCGTCATCGCCTACCATATGAAAGGTATAATCTTCCGTATATTTCGGCACGATCGTACCGGTAAAACGAGCCGTATTATAATCAGGCGTTCCTGATAATTGGTTGAATATGCTTCCAAAGGAATCGCCATTCAAATTGCTGACCGCCCTCTCCCCTCGAAAATCATCGAAAGTAAACACAGTGATGTCTTGGCGATCAATCGGGTTTCTTTCACATTTGAAAAACTCTCCCAAAAGTCCATGACCATCCATCGTTGGATCCGCAGCATATGCCTTGCCTGATGTATAAATCAAACCCGAAAACAGGACTATCGTCATAAGTAATCCAATTGCTTTTTTCATTCGTTATCCTCCAAATTTCTTATTTAATGGAATGCTGGCGAGACATACGTGTGCTCATGCATATGAAAGATGTAAAGCGAAGTCTTATTTGTGTTTTATCATTTTTTCCCTCCTTTTCCAATCTCGATTTCCTCATCAAACGTAACATATTTCAAAAAAGATATATTTATAAAATCCCGCTGTTTTATATGATTTTCTATCCATTTTTTTAGTGAGGATGTGCTGCATGCGGATACGCGATGAAAAGCTTGCGAAAATAAAAAAACCGCCGATTCGGCGGTTTCGTCTAGCTATATGATTATATAGATTCGTATCGGTTATTGGATTCATTCACTTGCCATGCTTACGCCTTACTTCGACTGATAAGCAGCAGCACAAATGAAATGACAATGATAGCAATTGTCCAAGCCCATGCCATCTGCGTATTGCCCGAATCTACCGCAACGTAAATGGCAGTCGGCAGCGTCTGTGTTTTCCCGGGAATATTCCCGGCTATCATCAGCGTTGCACCGAATTCACCTAGACCTCTAGCAAAGCCTAGGATATATGCTGTGCCAAGCGAACGATAGGCAAGCGGAAGCGAAATATACCGGAATACTTCCCACTCACTCGCGCCCATTGATCGGCTAGCATCCTCCAAATGACGGTCAACAGCCGCAAAGCCTACCTTCATCGTCTGGTAAACAAGCGGAAATGAAACGACGATCGCTGCAATAACGGCAGCCCACCAAGAAAATACGATCGGGGCATGAAACATCCATTCGATCCATTTGCCAAGCCAGCTTCTTCGTCCGAGCAATACGAGCAACAGGAAGCCAACTACGGTAGGCGGCAATACCAACGGTAACATGAACACCGTTTCAAGCGCCGTTTTACCTTTGAATGACCGGCGAGACATCCACCATGCGGCTGCTATCCCAAGAAAGAGTACGATAATGCTCGATAGTAATGCAACCTGTAAGGAAAGACGGACAGGCAACCAGAAATCATGCCAGTTTACGGAAGCCATTATGGGTTTGGAATCGTAAAGCCGAACGCAACGAATACATCGAGCGCTTCTTTTGTTTGTAAATACAGGTAAAACTGCTCGGCTTCATGGCTATGTTTCGTCGCTTTAACGATTCCAATTGGATACTGGATCGTCTGATACGTTTCTTTATCAACCGAAAATGCAATTTTAACTTTATCGGATGTCATCGCATCGGTTTTGTATACGAAACCGGCATCCGCATTTCCGGTTTCCACATATTGCAGCACTTGTCTTACATCTTTCCCTTGAACGGACTTAGGCTGCAATGAATCCCAAAGATTAGCTTTCGTCAGAGCTTCCTTCGCATAGTTCCCTGCCGGTACGCTTTCCGGAATGCCAATGGCGACGGTTTTTACGCTCGCCTGGGAGAGGTCTTTGACATTTTCAATCATTGCAGCTGTATCAGCCGGAACGACGACAACAAGCTCATTATTCAACAAGCTAACCTGCTTTGTAGAGTCAATTAGCTGTTTATCTATAAGTGCTGTCATGTTTTTGACTGCTGCAGAGAAGAAAAGATCAGCAGGCGCACCTTGCTCGATTTGCTGTTGAAGCGCCCCGGATGCGCCGAAATTGAAGTTTAATTTGATGTTTGGATGGTTTGCTTCATATGATTTTTGAATTTCGGTTAAGGCGTCTTTCATGCTTGCCGCTGCCGAAATGATGAGCTCAACGGCCTCTGCGGGTTGTTCGCTCGGAGCTGCCGTGCTTTCAGCCGGAATATTATTCGTAGTTGCATTCGTTTTTGTATTTTCTGCTGCACCGCATCCAGCAAAAACGAGCATCGCCGCGAGGATAAAAGATAGAAATAAATAACTTTTCGTTTTCTGATACATGAATGTTCCTCCAAGTTTATGTTTAGATATAATTAGATATATCTAAAGCGAATTATATAGAAAAATCGATTCTTTTGTAAATGCAATTAACAAAACGTACACATTCTAATATGGTACAATGAAAACGATATTCAATAGAATGACTGCCAATAAGGAGGAGCATCATGTCCAGCGATGTCTCATATACGACAGAAGATATTGCCAAGCTTCTGCAAATCTCTAAACTTACGGTTTATGATCTTATAAAAAAAGGCGAGCTGCCCTCTTACCGTGTCGGGAAACAAATGCGCGTAGATCCTGCAGACCTAGAAGCTTACAAGAAAAGAGCTAAAGGCTTGCAGATACAGGATCGCCCTGCCCAATCAGAAGCTCCTATCCGGTCTGCGGCTCCGAGCTTAGGCAATGGCTTGCGTCCAATCGTGATTACCGGACAGGATCTCAGTCTGGACATTCTTGCGAAGCATTTGGAAAAAAGCAATGCCGGCATAAGGCCGCTTCGTTCTTTCGTCGGAAGTTTGGACAGTCTAATCTCTATGTACCGCGGAGAATCCGATATCGTCAGTACTCATTTGCTGGATGGGGAAACGGGTGAGTACAATTTGCCATATATCAAAAAGCTGCTCGTTGGCTCTTCCTATATGGTCGTTAATCTGCTCATTCGAAATGCCGGCTTTTATGTCCAGAATGGCAATCCATTGTCTATCAAAGGCTGGTCCGATTTAAGCATCCCTGGCTTAAGGATCGCGAATCGGGAGAAAGGCTCCGGTGCTCGCGTATTGCTTGATGAGCAGCTTCGGCTTCATGGCATTAAAGCTGGTCAATTGATAGGCTATGACCTCGAACAAAGCAATCATCTCGGCGTTGCATCCCAAGTGGCATCCGGACTTGCCGACGTTGGCGTCGGCATCGAGAAAGCGGCATCGATTGTAGGCAATGTCGAATTTTTGCCCTTAATGGAAGAACGTTATGATCTCGTTGTGCTCAAGACGGAAAGCAACCAAACCTGGATTGCATCGCTGCTTCACATTCTCCGTTCGGATGAGTTTCGAAATGAGCTTGGTTCGATTTCAGGCTATAACCTGTCTCGGACGGGAGAAATCTTGCTTGAAACCTAACGTATGATGGTGAAAATGCAGCGATTGCGCGACATTTGCATCTCCTTTCTATATTTAAATTATACTGATTATATCTAAAACGCACTATTATTAATCAATATATATCGTAACTCTCTATAAATCAATCTAATTATGTCAGAATATATCACATTCCTATTTTAACATGCCAATTCGAATACAAGTAAAAGCCTCTTCTCCCTAATGAAAAGGCTTTTACTTGTTTTTTATGGATAATTCCATGGATCTTCAAATAAACAAACTTTCAAGACTGTTTAATTGCTATTCTGATATAAATAGTTATAATTAGATTTGTTTTAACGGCAGCCGTTAAGAACATCAAGCGAGACCGATGACAGAGATTATATTTGACTATGAGAAATGAGGTATGAACTTGCTGCAAAAAGCAACATTTGCTGGAGGGTGCTTCTGGTGTATGGTGAGTCCATTCGAAGAGCAGCCAGGGATTCATGGTATTATATCCGGTTATATGGGCGGAACGCTGGAGAATCCGACGTATGAGCAGGTTCTGACAGGCGAAACGGGACATTTGGAAGTCGTTCAAATTACGTTTGATTCCAATATCTTTCCATATGAGAAGCTGCTGGAGCTCTATTGGCCGCAAATCGATCCAACCGATGCCGTTGGGCAAGGAAATGATCGTAAAAGCCAATATCGTGCTGCGATTTTTTATCATAACGAAGAGCAACTCCGCCTTGCTCTGGAGTCCAAAGAACAATTGGGCAAAAGCGGCCGCTTTGACAAACCAATTGCTACGGAAGTTCAGGAGGCGGTTACGTTTTACCCCGCTGAGGACTATCATCAAAACTATCATCGCAAAAATCCAAAGCACTACAAAGAATCAAGGGTGTATTCTGGTCGGGACGCCATCATTGATAAATACTGGAAACCGTTGGAGTAGCCTGCCATGATCGATTAGTACTTATCCATTTATGAGAATGTACGTGCCAATCGGAACCCAAGATCGTCAATGCGGAATGTCGGATGGCTGCGACGGCGGCAAGTTGCCCCGCAGCCTCTTTCCGCTTCCGCCCAGCTTCCGCCTCGAAAGATGCGATAAGAACCGTATACTTGTTCGTCATAAAGATCCCAGCACCATTCCCATACATTTCCGAGCATATCATGGAGGCCCCAGTCATTAGGCGCTTTCATACCTACCGGATGAATGCCGCCCCCAGCGTTTTCGTTGTACCAAGCAATATGGTCGAGCTCGCCATACCGGTATCCTGTTGTCCCGGCTTTACAGGCATGCTGCCATTCGGCTTCGCTAGGCAGGCGGTAGCCGTCTGCTTTCCAATCATAAGTGATGATTTCGCCGTTGCTGCTTGCAGAATAGCATTCTTTAAGCCCAGCTTTAATCGACAGCTCGTTGCAGAAGGAAATGGCGTCGTTCCAAGATATGTTGACTACCGGATTTCGGCCTCCATCGGCCGCATTCGTTGATGGACTCATAACAAGGTTATGGAAGTCAACGGTTACGGGGTATTTGGCAATCTGGAACGGCTTTAATGTTGTCGTCCAGCTGGTCTTTTTACGATCGTCCCTTAATGAGATTTCACCACCCGGTATGTGAACCATTGGCCAATCACTTATGCTTTTGGCATCATAGATCAAGCGCTCTCCCTCCTCTTTCTCGCATTTCAACCGTTTCCAACGCATTAAATCAATATACACTTCATGTTCGCAGCTGTCCATATTTCCCCTTGTTCGGTACATTAATCAAATAAAGAGGAGGAGCTTCTTGAACGCCCCTCCCCCTATCATTATTGAATAACCAGTCCAAACCCATTCTGAATGTAATTGATATTCGGGTGGGCAATATTACTGGTCGTTAAATTGTTGAATGTCGCGGAGCCATTACCCGTATAGGTGTAAATTGCGGCGCCAGGATGCGGTGAAGTGAATCGTGAGGTTAAGATGCCGTCTTTGCCAGTACCGTTAATATTAATGTTGTTGAACACGATGTTTTCAAATCCTCCGCCGTAACCGAATTGGATGGCGCTTCGCTGGGTATTGATAATGTCGATATTGGTGAAGGTCACATTTTTGATGGAATCATTGGAGGCTTCCAAGTCAATCGCACCGCGCTCGCCGTTGTAGAGATCTCTGCTGGTACCGCTGTTAATAATGGTGGTATCCGAGAAAACAATTCCGGTATTGTTCTGGAAGTGGTAGCCCGGGAACACCGTGTTCATTCTTATGCCAGAACCGCCAACCGTGTCGATTATGATGTTGTGAGTAGCCTTATGCCCGCCTCCGCCGAAAAACGCAATTGCAGCCGCACGCCAGTTATTCTCGATGGTGTTGAACGAGAAGGTATTGTTTACGCCTGCTGTCGCACCGTTGACGTTACTCGTCCATACGGCCAGACCATCGTCTCCGTTATTGCGTACGCTGCTATTGCGTACGGTCGAATTACTCGTTCCCTGAGCGAAATTGACGCCGTCGGCAAGGTTATTGCGAATACGGCTATTCTCGATAACGAGGCCATCCGCATAAATGGCAGGCGTATGCGCATAGTCCCCTACCCAGAAACCGCATTCGAAATGCTCAACCCACACATTGTGAACCTTTGAGTTTTTACCGAAATTGTCCATAAATCCTTTGTAGATGGCACCCTCATGATAGCGTGAGCGCAGCTTTGAATTCATGTAGATATTGCTGAAATCAAGCTTGCCCTCCACTCTGAACGAGATGCCTCCGGAAGCTGAGTTTGGATTGGTAAACTGAATATTGGTATGCCAGATACCCGCGCCAGCAATGGTAATATCATCAATCATGTTGCTGACAGATCCGATTTTCCACATATTCCCGATATGGAAGGTCCCTTCTGGGATGTAAAGCGTTTTTCCGGTTGCAACAGCGGCAGTTACCGTTGCTTCAAAGGCAGCAAGATCGTCCAAGCCATCGTTCGCTACTGCGCCGTATTCGGTTACGGACACCGCGTTCGCTGGTTTTGCTATGGCAGCAGGAACAGGCTCGATCTCAAGGAAATCCACGCCGTATTCCAAGCTATCCGCATTGCTTTTCTGTATGCGAATCGTATCGCCTGGCTGCAACGCGGAATCCAATTTCCAATGCACTTCATCAAAGCGGAATAACGGTCGACCGCCGGCCGGCGTATCCGCAGGCTGATCGCTTGAGAAATATTGCCAATTATAATAGGAAGTGAGCGGAATGGTTTTCGCTTTGACTCCGTTTACGTAAACGTCCAGCGAACCGCTCAGCCCCATGCCGTCAGCAGAATCAGGCATCGTGAATCGCATGGTTACGCCTGCTCCGCCTTCACCCTGCCTTACTGTCCATTGCAGGTATGATCCATCGGAAGGCAGCGCAACGTAGCGCTGTCCGGAAGCTTCGGAAGCTGTCAGCGTCTGATCGAAGGTTGGTGCGGCTTGCAGGCTGGCACCGCCTCCTCTGGTTGCATCATCCGTGTCGTATCTGCTGTACGGCATGCTTGCTCCGCGTGCGGAGTAAACGACAAGATTGGCTGAGCTCGCGTTATTCGTCTGCTTAATCGCTAGCTCGTTCGTATCGAAAGCAACGGTTGTCGTTACGCTGTAGTTGCCTGTAACGGCTGTCCACGTCCCTGGAATAGCGACATTGACTGATGCGCCAGCCGCTAAAGTTCCGGTGAAAGCGCCGTTATAGGTTTGAATCGTTGTGCCGGCGGCATTTTTCAGAACGACCGTAACGCCATGGGCACCGCTTCCCGAAGCGATATTCCCTTGGTTTTTAAGGTTAACGTTGAAGGTAACCGCATTACTCGCGACTGGATTGCTAGGCGTCCATGAAACCGTTCCGATCAGGTCGGAGCTTGCAACAGGCGCAACCTGAAGCGAAGAAGAAGCTGTAAAGCTGTTGTTGGAATCATTTTGTTCAATAACGGCATTGCTCTCATCTACTTTGGCATTGACGGAATATGCTGCAGCTGCCTTCGTTCCGGCATTAAAGGATACCGTTGCCTCAGCGCCTGCTGCCAGCAATCCGACAGAAGCAGTTCCGGCAAGCGAATTATTCAGATAAAAGTTGACTGTAGTAGCTGCCGAGCTTGCGTTGCCTATGTTTTTAACGGTGGCGTTCAGAACGATGGCGCTTGTTTCAATCGGCGATGCCGGTAACCATGCTACATCGGTTATGACTAAATCAGGGTTTGGTGCAGGCGAACCGAATACTTGGAATTCAGCGATCTGTCCTCCGGCAGCGCCCGTGTTGGCAGAAATGTTAAGCTGTAGGCGTTTAACCGTGGCCGTAATCGGAATCGTTACCGTATTCTGAGTGGCTGGGTTGAACGTATACGATTGTGCCGCTGCCAGACTGCTGAAGGTCGTTGTGTTCTGATTAGACCCTAGCACTTGAATCGTTTGTGTGCGCGTACTCCAAGCGGATGAAGGATTCAGCTTCAACACAATGGAGGTAATGTTATGATTCGCTCCGAGATCAAGTGTCAGAATGCTTGAGCTGCCGCCTTCCCAGTAGGTAGCTGCATCATTGTCGTTTGCGTTAGCGGCAATAAAGGATTGTGTACTCGAGGCAGCGATAATCGGTTTGCCGATTGCAAGGTTGCCGCCTGGAGGCGCCGACGGAGTCGCAGTTGGCGAGACCGTTGGCGTAGGAGTAAGCGTTGGCGTCGGTGTTGGCGTTGATGTAGGTACTGGTGATGCAGTAGGCGTAGGCGTTATCTGTGGGGTTGGCGTAGGTGTAGGGGTTGTCGTAGATGCCACGGTGATTTGATCGATATTAATATTCCCGGAATCTCCAGCATCATATTTGTAAGCGATGGTGTTGGTGCCGGCGTTTAATTGAAGCAATTCTACGCTAGTCCCCCAAGTATCCCAGTTGGCAAGGCTTGGGAGCGTAGATTGCCGTATTTTCACGCCATTGACGTAAATGCTGATGGATTTGGAGCTGCCGCTTGCATTTGCGTAGGTCAATGTTACATTTCGATTGCCGGCAGCTGCTGCATTTACCGTAAAGGTAGTCGCAGCACCTTGCGTCCAGTAACCATCTACGAAGCCGGTTCCGGAATATCCGATATGGTCTGTATTGATTTTTGCCCCGCCGGAAAGCGCAGCTGATTCAGCCTGATACGTACCGGTAGGCGTTGGCGTGGCTGTTGGCGTTGGCGTAGGACCAGCGCTGCCATAGATCTCAATTTCAGAAATTTGCGCTGCAGGCCAACCGGTATTGCCGGTTACTTCAAGGCGCAAGTAACGCGTGCTCGTGGCCGAAAAGTTGATCGTTACGGAGTTATTCCCGGCGGTAGGATTAAAAGCATAAGCTGTCGAGCCAACGATATTCGTAAAAGATGTCCCGTTCGTGCTGCCTACGATAGCCAGTGTTTGTGTCCGGGCACCCCAGTCCGCGGGTATTTTGAGAACGATCTGGTCAATGCTCGTAGAAACGCCTAAATCAACCTGAATCCATTGCGGGAAGGCTTGGTTCGTACTTTCCCAGTAAGTAGCTTGATTGCTGTCCTTGATATTATTCGGACTATATGTTTGGGATTGGCCGCTAGCCGTGATGTTTTTGCCAAGCGTTAGGTTCGGTCCTCCTGCCGCGGATACGGGGTCGAACGGACCGGCAGCGAGAATAAAGCTTGATAGCAGCATCGTTAGAATTAGCGGCCATGCAACATACTTGTTGTTCATTATATGCCTCCTTAATAATGTGTTGAAACAAAAAAAACGAGCACTTAAACCAGATATGGCAGCGTTTTCAAATAGTAAAACAGCAGCGCTGCAGGAGTTGCTTGATTTGCACGCTCTTCTTTCGAAAATCTACGACATAGCGGATACTCCCTCCTTTCTGTCACACATCCTCATTATAGAGAGCGATGAGGGGGAGCCATAAGATGTATTCTTACGGAAACTGTATGCAATTCCAAGTTATTGGGAATACCAGCGTCTAAAGGCTCAAAAAAAGAACCCGTAACGTGCACGAGTTCTTTAGCATGCGGATGGGCTCTATCAAATGGTAGGATTCGCAGATTATAATCCGTCTCAAATCCAGGCAAGGGCAGATGCATCAACTTATTCTGGCGCCTTCAAACCGCGATGCCAGTCCGCTTCGTATATCCCCGCTCTCACCGATAGTTCTGGCGAATACCTCGACGTGATCATATGTTTTCAACTGCACGATACCAGAAGCATCGATTATTCCTGTCCGAGAAGTGAAGCTTTCTTGATCTGATATCCGCGGTATGCCATTTATTCGGACTTCTAGGTTCAAGGTAATTGCGGTTAGCGTCATCGCTTCAAACAAAATGCTTGCTTGAAGCGTATAGATTCCGTTTTGCTTCGGCTGAAAGGTTGATGTCGAGGCATTGTATTCATTGTTTAGGTCCAACAACTCTGCCTGATATCTAACCTTTGTGAATATCGCTTCCATGATCGATTGATCGCTGCCTGCTATTGCATGGAAAGCTGATTTTCGTATTTTGGGAAGCTTAGCGGCCATTCTTTTGCATACAGGCTTTCTGCGAATGGCTTTTTTACAGGCTGGCTTTTTGAACACGGTTTTTTTAAGTACAATTTTGGAGCAGACTTGTTTCTCAAGCCGTATGCTTTTAAACGCCATTCTTGTTCCTCCTTGATATTTCCTAGCAATCGTTTTTCCATATCATATGGATGGAACATTCTAATAGATACGCAAATGGCCTAACCGATATGAAAAAGGCTTGCCCCCTGCTTGGCGCAAGCACCATTGCAAGAGGACAAGCCTTTCTGTGATTACTTTATGACCACTTTATGATTGCGGTTAAAGTTTGCTTATTTGCCCAACACTGCCCCGATAAATTTCTCCAAGGCGGTTACATCGGCAATATGGCTGTTGCAAGCTTCGCTGCTCACACACATATAGTTGCCTATGGCTTTGTAGTAATCGGGCGAAGCGTTAGCTGGCCTGAACTTCGTTACTGCCGAGAATAAGGCTACCTCTGCATGGCGATTGCATAAGAAACAAACGCCTTTCTTTTGTACGGGGGTCATCTTACCCTCAATCCCAATGAGCTGTTCATCTTGGCGATATAACAGAAACATTCGGTTTGCTGCGACATCGGTCCAGCCCATATAAGTCATATAACGATAATCATAAGCCGCTAAATCAGGCAGCTTCAGCTTTTTCACTTTTGGAAACAGCTTCTTAATCTGTGCAACCGTAACGGGGGTCCATTCCGTCATTTGTGGTTCTAATTCATGCAAGAAATGCTGGAATTCTTCCGTCTTTTTTAACGCTGACAGCTTTGTTAAGCTTTGCAGCGCAAGCTCCGTCGCATCAGGGAAGGCTTCTATGATTTTGGCAACCGTGCTGGAACGTACCGCGTCTACTACCCGTGGGTCAGATACGGTGTTGCAGGCCGTTTGCAGCAGATTTGTTTGTTTTTTCACTACATTGAATTGATGGTTTCTAATAAATGGTTGAATCATTGCTTCTCAGCCCCTTATTTATATTCAGAAATATAAGGTGCAAAGCCATTATTAGAAACGATATTAGCGTTTAACGGGCGACTTTCATTCAGTCAGGCCCCATGCAAAGTATCGCCCTATATTAGGCTTTGCATGAGCAGCGTATTATTCCGGCAATATGATTTGCCATTTCTATCGCCTCCTCTACTTCACCATTATAGATGGTATTCCGCTGCATCCGCAACTTCGCATACTTAATCACCGCTCAACTGGAGATAAGCTCAGCTTTTCGTTAGAAGTCCCCTAGCCATGGTGAAGCTTACCGGATACAAGCTGCCCTTGTACGCGAAGGAAGATTGCCCGCTCTCCTCTGAAATGACGATAACGAGCGCATCGGTCTGTTCCGACAAGCCAATCGCTGCTCGATGCCGCGTACCGAGCTTTTTGTCATCAACGCTAACCGTCGACACGGGAAGCACATTGGCTGCCGAGACGATTTGGTTCTCAATGATCAGAACGGCTCCGTCGTGGAGTGGATTTCCGGGATAAAAGATAGATTCCAACAAGGAGTGGCTGAGCTGCGCGCCAATCGCGATACCGGAATGGATATAGGCCTGCAGAGGCTCCTTTCTCTGAATCATGATTAAGGCGCCGTGTCTCCTAGTGGACAAGTGCTGTATGGTTAAGGAAATAGCTGTGTAATCAATCGAGAACGCGGATAAATAGCATCTCAAGTAAAAGGAAGCAGCGATGCTTTCTGCTTGTTTGAAGGATTCCCGGATCTCTTCAAAATCACTTAATAAGCAATGGTTATCATCATCTATAAGCGTCAAGCTATGATGAAGCGCAGCTGATATTTCAGATAGCTGCTGCTTCAGCAGTTCTTTCATTGGCGATTCGTCGCAAATGAGCTGATTCAACGCATATCCCCCAATTCTTGTAAAAGTCATAGTTCTAATCTCTGCCAACGCCGGCTTTCCTATACAAGCGTATCCAACGGTTAAACCAAATCCTATATTTTCGAAAGAAAAGCATATAGATTGTCGGGTTGGCATACGGCTTGCCACAAGGTAATGTTTGAATGGTATTCGAAGAAGCTTGAAGGGATTGGTGATTATGATGGCTTTAGGAACCGGGGCTTATTATACGGGTAACTACCGAAATTTGTTCGAACAGTACGGTTATCAGAATGAAGAAATTAAAAAACGCGTGAAGGATACATGGGAGAAACTATTCGAAGGAGATGAAGATACAAGGATTTATTATGAAGCAGGCGAAGACATGGGATATCTGCTCGATACGGGGAACCTTGACGTACGAACCGAAGGCATGTCTTATGGAATGATGATGGCTGTACAGATGGGCCGCAAAGATATTTTCGATCGTATCTGGAGATGGACCAAGACTTACATGTATATGCACAATGGCGACAATGCGGGGTATTTCGCGTGGTCATGCGAGATCGACGGAACAAGGCGGTCTAACGGGCCTGCGCCTGACGGCGAGGAGTATTTTGCGCTTGCCCTTTTCTTTGCATCACATCGCTGGGGTGATGAACACGCTCCATTTGACTACAGCATCCAAGCGAAGAACCTCCTACATGCCTGTATCCATAAGGGGGAAAATAATGATGGATTGCCTATGTGGGAGCCGAGCAACCACTTAATCAAATTCATACCCAATTGCGATTTTTCTGATCCGTCCTACCACTTGCCGCATTTTTATGAGTTATTTGCGCTTTGGGCGAACCCGGAAGACCGTGATTTTTGGGAAAAAGCTGCAGAAGCTAGCCGGAATTATTTACAGCTGTCATGCCATCAAGCAACGGGACTGGCACCGGAATATGCCTATTATGACGGTAAGCCGAACAATGAACGCGGATACGGTCACTTTTTCAGTGACTCCTATCGTGTTGCTGCTAACATTGGACTTGATACGGAGTGGTTTGGCGTGGATGAGTGGCAGCGAGAGGAAGCAAATCGGATACAAGCTTTTTTTGCTGGCATTGCTCCCTCCGACTATCGTCGCTACACGATTGCTGGTGAGCCATTTGAAGAGAAATCTTTGCATCCGGTAGGTTTATTGGCAACAAACGCAATGGCTTCTCTTGCTGCAGCCGATGGGCCTAATGCCAAAGCAATGGTCGATATGCTGTGGCAGACTCCGCTCCGAACGGGAGAGCGAAGATACTACGATAATTGTTTATATTTATTTGCGATGCTTGCCTTAAGCGGGAATTTCAGAATCTGGATGCCTAAATAACGCTGCATTTTGAAACGGGATATGCTTTACTTCAGCTCATGCCTTAATTAAGCTCTTGTGATACAAGGTCAATCCTATTCGAGAGATGAATGAGGTCGTCGCTTATGCCCTTCTGCTCGCGGCTAAGCGACGCTACCTCCTCTGATGCCAATTCCCACCTAATTGTACCAGTGAACTGGACGACGATCACATTGATATTCGGAATAGCCGGAAACACAAAATACGCCAGTCGATTGCATCGACTGACGCTGTACGAAGAGAAAGTAGGTTAGTAAGCCATCCAGCCTGCATCAGCAGCAACGACAGTGCCGTTAACGAAGCTAGCTTCATCCGAAGCAAGGAATAATGCCACTTTAGCGATTTCTTCCGGTTCACCGACCCGCGGATTAATGCCCATTCCGATCATTGCTCTTTCCATCCCGAACGCATTGGGGGTTTGCATAGAACTACCGATATTCGTTTTCACGCCGCCTGGAGCAATTGCATTGCATCGAATGCCGAGCGGAGCGTATTGAAAGCCGACATTTTTGGTGAACCCTACGATCGCATGCTTGGCAGCTGTATAGGCAGCTCCGGCCCTAGAGCCTTGCAGGCCGCCTGCGGATGCAATATTAACGATGACGCCGCTTTTTCTTTCCGTGAAAATCGGCAGAACTTTACGTGTTGTTCTCATCGGACCCGTCGTATTAATGGCAAAGACACGCTCCCAGAGCTCATCTGTCAACTCTCCCGCAGGGACGAAGTTATCCATAATTCCCGCATTGTTTACCAGAATATCAACCGTTCCAAGCTTTTCCACGGCTGTGTCTATGAGACGCTGGACATCCTCTTCCTTTGCAACGTTGCAAGCAACGGCAATGGCTTTCCCGCCATTTGCTTCAATTGCCGCAACGACCGATTGCGCCGATTCGGCTTGAAGGTCTGAAACGACCACAGAGGCGCCTTCTGCCGCGAACAGCTCCGCAATGGCTTTGCCCATACCTGATGCCGCACCCGTAATGACTGCTACTTTTCCATTCAATCTCATGTTAGAAGCCTCCATATTTTTGTCTAGGATATTAGGTCTAATCATCCATTCAACCGTTCCGAGCAATAGAAACCGACAGTTGTTCATTAGCTAACAGCTGTTACTTCGAGTATAATCAAATACGGAATCGTTAAACAATCAGCAAAAAATACGTATTTGTTATCTACTATACAAAGTGACGGATTTTGTTCGAAAACGTGGGACAGGAAGTGATCCGGTTGACCGAAAATAATAAAAAAATAGATCGGCGAATCATACGAAGCAGGGAAGCTTTAAAAGAAGCGCTGCTGGCATTGATGTCGAAAAAACCATTCACTTCCATTTCGATTACGGAAATTGTGGAATATGCGAATTATAATAGAGGTACGTTCTATTCGAACTATGAGAGCAAAGAAGCGTTGCTTGACGAGATCATCTCCGGGCTCATTCAGGATTTGCTTCGTTCCTTTCGGGCTCCATACGAGAACGTCGAGCTGTTCCGGATTGATGAGCTGCCTGCGAAATCAGTCATGATTTTTGACCATATCTATCAACATGCATCCGTTTATTCCATTCTTTTCAAAAGCGACGTGTTATCGAATATTAGAGAAAAAATGTTTACAGCTTTGAAAAAAATTACGCAGGAAGAATTGATACAATATGATAACGGCATTGATAGCGAGCTTCATGCCATTTATTCCATCCATGCTTTAGTCGGGCTTGTCTTTTATTGGGTAGAAAGTGATTACAAACATTCTTCGGCTTATATGCAGGAGCAATTGGTAAAAATGATCAATTGGCGCCCGACCTCAGCCAAAACAGCGATTCGATTAAACCGCTAAGGGAACCAAATGGATATGCACCATATTTGCACATTTATATAGACCAGATCTATACCACTTTACTTATTAACGCATGTTGGAGGATACAAGGAATGACGGGAAAACCTAAACGATCGACCTTTCGCAGCAGGCTGGAGGATATGATTACGGCACTGAGCGCCGACATCATTAACGGGAAGCTTCAGCCCGGCGACTTCTTGCCTTCGGAGCTCGCCCTCGTGGAACAATACCAGCTAAGCAAAAATTCGGTGCGCAAAGGCCTTGATAAGCTGCTTGAACTGGAAATGATTGAGAAGGTGCCCAGAATCGGCACCAGAGTTGTCGGAATAGGGGCTAGCAGCGGAATGACGCTTAAGTTCGGATATTATCCTACGCTTATGCTGGAGGTTAATCTATCGCAGCTGATTGCGCTATTTAGGGAGCGCTTTCCTCACATCGAGGTTAAAATGGTTCCGATCTCCGAGTCGTTGCTCGCTGCGAACCCGCAGGAAGCGATGGAACGCGACGAGCTGGATCTTATTACCTTAAACACGCATCATTTCGGCGTTGCTGTGGATCAAGGAGCTTTGCCTGGCATGCTGGAACCGCTTCAGCCGAATGCGGATACGTATCCGTTCCTATTGCAGTCTTTTATTCAAGAAAATCACGTATATGTGCAACCGTTGACATTCTCTCCGATCGTCTTATGTTATAACAAACAACATTTCGCGGAAAAAAACATGCCAGAGCCGGACAGCAGCTGGCACTGGTCCGATGTGCAAACAGCCGCAAAAGCATTAACGATTAAACATGAGCGGATGGGCTTATGTTTTCATCTGCAATCCAATAATCGTTGGCCGTTGTTCCTGCTGCAAAATAAAGTCGAATTCGATCGCAGCCCGGAAGGAAAGCTTATCGTGGACAACGAGCGGTTCCGTGCCGCGATGCAAATGAGCTTGCGTCTCTTTGAAGGTTTGAATCCGGAAATTCCGTATATGTCGGAGAATGATTCGGATAGCCAGTTGTTTTTCCTGCAGCAGAAGGCTTCTATGATCATAACGAGCTATTATAGCTTGAACCACCTGCGCCATGCAGAATTCGAATATGATTTGGCCCCCTTGCCCTATTTGGAGGAAGCGAGAACGCAATTGCTGACGATAGGTCTGTCGATTAATCGATCCAGCAACAATAAAGAAGCAGCGCATACGCTGCTTCACTATTTGGTATCGAACGAAGCGCAGCAGCATATTCGCCAGCATTCTCTCAGCATTCCAAGCAGCAAACCGGTGGCTGAGTGGACGGGCAATGAGCTGCTGAACAGGCCTTCCCGCTTTCACATGTACAGGGATATTATCCCTACCTTCCAAAGCTACTCAGACATGAACATTACGTTATCCGAGCTGGAAATCATCAAACGCAACTTCAAGCTATACTGGGCGCGGCTTGAGGATTTCGATTCGGCCTTCCGCAAGCTGGAGCAAGAAATCGAAGCTAAAGCGGTCAGCTTGGAATAGCTTCGGCTCCCGAACCCTTTTCATAATGAACAAGGACGCCGAGCACCGTGCGAGGCGATTCACGGAGCAGCTCATAAGCCTCCGATAATGAGGATAAGCTCATCTCATGCGTGATGAGCGTTTCTATGGAAATACGTTTTTCCGACAGCAGACGGATGAATTCAGCCATATTCCGTCCTTCCGTCCACCTTATGTATCCAATCGGATAATCTGCTCCCTCACGTTCGTAGCTGTTGTCGTATCTACCCGGGCCGCCCGCACGCGAAATGAGGATTTCGGCTTCCTTGCCGAACATCAGCTCCCGGTCAAAGCTCATGCCGACATCACCGACTATGATAACCTTGCCTCGGTCTCGAATCCAGCGCAGCGCTTGATTAATGATGCCGGGGTTGGCGCCGTTCGCGCAGATGATGACGGCATCAGCCCCATGCTGCTGCGTCATCTCGTCTATGGCTTTCTGAACCTTGTCTTCTTCGCTGTACACATGCTCGACGCCTGCCCCCGAGAGATTGCTGCAGCGCTCTTTCAGAAGATCGAAGCCGATAAGCCGGTAACCGGAAGCTTCAGCAATTCGCCCGGCGATTTGCCCGAGAATGCCTAAGCCAACAACGACTACGGATTCCCCGAAGCGAAGGTCTGATTGGCGCAGCGCATGAATGGCGATCGCGCCAATTCCGATAAAGGCCGCATCCGATGATCGGCATTCATCGGGGAGCGGGACGACCAGATGCTTCGGTACCGCCAGCCATTCCGCATGCTTCACATATGGTGAGCCGTAGCAAGCTGCGCGCTGCCCCACTCGAACATGCGTTACTCCCTCCCCTATTTCCCTAACATACCCCATCGCGCTGTAACCAAGCGGAATCGGATATTCAGTCTTTTTGTTTTTTAATAGAAGCTCGGTACCTGAGCTAATCGCTGAACAACTGGTTTCGATTAATACCATGCCTGCTTCAAGGAGCGGCAATTCCTGGTTCATGATTTCTATTTTTCCATCCATTGAAACCACTGCTTTCATGCGATCGACCTTCATTTCGTATTCCTGCTTTCCGTAGTAGTTTATTGGTTCATATCTGGATCATAACTTCATCGTATTCGCTTGTGCTTGAACTGTCAAACTTTTTTATCCACATGTTCTGCGCATGAACTCGCACCTCTAGCGGATTGACGGGTTATTTGGCGCATAATATGATAGAAGGACGGATTATTCTTTCATTTTCATTCTCGATCATGGGTAGTCTCTCAAGGAACCATATGGTCACGATATTACTGGAGGTAGCATATTGACTGACAATCCATCAACTAGGAAGGTCTCGAGGAACGATAATCTCCTACAGGGAGATTGCGAGAATTGCTTCGGATTATGCTGTGTTTCTCTACCCTTTTCAGCTTCTGTAGACTTTGCCATAGATAAACGTGCGGGTCAGCCGTGCAGCAATCTGCAGGCGGACTTTCGCTGTGGCATTCATGATACTTTGAGAAAAAAAGGTTTTCGGGGGTGCACCGTTTATGATTGTTTCGGTGCTGGACAGAAAGTTTCCAATCATACGTTCGGGGGCAAGCACTGGCGACAGTCTCCGGATCACGCGCAGCAAATGTTCGCGGTCTTTCCTATCATGTGGGAGCTGCAAGAGCTTCTGTGGTACTTAACTGAAGCAATGAGAGTCGAAGCGGCTCATTCCATCCGGCATGATCTAAAGCAAGCCTATGATGAAACGGAGCGACTTACGCTTCTGCATGCAGATGAACTGATTAAACTGGAGATTCCCGCTCACCGCGCAATAGTGAATGCACTGCTTCTTCAAACGAGTGAGCTTGTCCGGGCTCGTGCGAGTGAGCTTGTCCGGACTCGTGCTGCCAGCGGGCAAACTCGGAAATCGAAGAAGTCTCAAAAGAAATATGGTCGCGGTGCTGATCTTATGGGTGCGAAGCTTAGAGGAGCGTGCCTGCTTGGAGCCAACCTAAGAGGCGCTTACCTCATCGCGGCAGACTTAAGAGATGCCGACTTACGCTCGGCTGACCTGATCGGTGCTGATTTCCGCGATACAGACATCAGTGGCGCTGATTTAACGGATAGTCTTTTTTTAACGCAGGTTCAGCTTAATGCGGCAAAAGGCGACTCGCGTACCAAGCTGCCGCCGTCGCTGCACCGCCCTGCGCACTGGGCCAATTAGGTTTTCAACGAAAAAAAGACTGAAGCCCATGTTGGCTTCAGTCTTTTGCATGTTCGGCTGCATATCTATTGAGATGTTGGAATGCTAAGCTTTTTAGTCCACGTTTTGCCGCCATCGCTCGTACTGTATAAGGATGGGCTTGAAACGCTGGTGTCTGCCATCCAGCCTTGGTTTTTCGTTGTAAAAGAGATCACGTTCTCGAAACCTTTAATCGGTTTCAGGTTTGCCCAGGTTTTGCCTTTGTCCAATGAGCGGCCAACGCCAATTTGCTCTCCGGCAGGCGAGTATCCGCCGAGAATAGCTGCGCCGTCAATGAGTTCAAGGTTGCTGGCATGACCACCGGGTGAGGCTGGTCCCTCTTTCGCGATACCGGCTGCTGCGCCTGGCGCTGGTCCTCCCCCTGCTGTCTCCTGACTAATCACTTTCCGCCAGCTCGAACCGTTATCGGCTGTCGCATACAGGGAATAAGATTGCTGGGACATGCCCACGCCGCCATTGAACCGCGCCCAAACCTCGCTTCCGCTCACATAAAGCGCACCTCCGCTAATCTCGCTAGACTTCACGCTAAGCTTAGTCGTCCAACTGCTGCCTCCATCCGTCGTACGTGACAGCGTATATCCGAAGCCGGGTACAACGACTAATGCCCAGCCTTGTTTCATGTCCGAGAATTCTGCGTAGCGGGTATTTGGCGGAGTAGCTATTTTCGTCCATGTCTTGCCGCCGTTTGCGGTCTTATAAGCAAAGGCTCTTGCATAGCCAAAGCCGTTCTTAGCATCCAGAAATCGGATTCGCTCTAAGGCGATTCCGCCTGTAGGGATTTTCGTGAAAGTGCTTCCGCCATTCGTCGTTTGAATTAGCGCATTCGTACCGCCTGCTGCCGATTTTGCCAGTGCCCAGCCTGTCGTATTGGATATGAAATCAAGCTGCGTAAATTGCCAGGTTCCCTTATAAATAGACTGCCAGGATGAGCCGGCGTCAGATGTGCCAATTAGAAACCCATTTCCTGCCGCGCGCCCTGTCGTCCCATTTAAAAATTGAATTTCGCTGAAATGGTAGCTTGTATCTCCTGCTGGCGTTCCGTTGAACAAATCTGTGGCTCCAACGCTTCCTGCCGCTTGTGTGAATGGCGCCGCAGCGGTTAAACCAACCGCAAGCGCAGCAGCAGCCAATCCTGATTTAAGCTGAATGATTCTCATTTGATGTTCCTCCAGTCTCTATGTGGGTAGTCAAGCATGCATACCATAATATACCCTTGATGGACTCAAACGAATCGGTTAATCAGCCAGCGTAATGTGTCTCAGCTCCGGATGCCCAGTTTTGGCGACAAAAAAAATAGCTGCCTCACGCCATGGAAATGACGATTGAGACAGCCATAAAACTAACCGTTATACGGACTGTGCATGTTTTGCACGAGCCAGCTCGGTTGCTTCGACCATGTTTTTAAGAGAGGCAACCGTTTCTTCGTAGCCGCGTGTTTTAAGTCCGCAGTCCGGGTTAATCCAGAACAGCTTCGGGTCAAGGACCCGCAAAGCGCGATCAATCATGCTAGTCATCTCATCGACATGCGGTACGCGCGGGCTATGGATATCGTATACGCCTAGGCCGATTCCCAGCTTATACGTGTTAAGCTCGAAGCTGTGGATCAGCTCGCCGTGACTGCGCGACGTTTCAATCGAGATGACGTCAGCATCCATATCCTCGATGGATCCGATCATGTCATGGAACTCGCAATAGCACATATGGGTATGGATTTGTGTGGTGTCTTGAACGGTGCACGTCGTCATGCGGAACGCTTTGACCGCCCATGCCAAATAATTGGCTTGGTCCTCCTCTTTCAGCGGCAAACCTTCGCGTACGGCCGGCTCATCCACTTGAATCATGCCTATTCCTGCTTGCTCAAGAGCTTCAACCTCTTGACGAAGCGCGTATGCGAGCTGGTAAGCAATCTGCTCACGTGAAATATCGTCGCGGACGAAAGACCAGTTCATGATGGTTATCGGGCCGGTAAGCATGCCTTTTACGGGACGGGCTGTTTTGGTTTGCGCGTATTTCGTTTCCTCAACGGTCATCGCCTCTTCGAAAGCTACATCGCCATAAATGATAGGCGGTTTCACGCAGCGCGAGCCATAGGACTGTACCCAGCCAAACTGAGTGAAAGCAAATCCCGCAAGCTTCTCGCCGAAAAATTCTACCATGTCAGTCCGCTCGAACTCACCATGAACAAGGACGTCAAGACCGATTTCTTCTTGCAGTTTGATCCAAATGTCAATTTGATCGCGAATGAACTGTGCATACTGCTCATTGTTCCACTCGCCTTTGCGCCATTGCTGACGGGCTTTGCGAACCTCGGCAGATTGCGGGAAGCTTCCAATCGTCGTTGTAGGGAAAATCGGCAGTTGCCATTTTTGCTCTTGAACGGCATGGCGTTTCTCGAATGGCAGGCTGCGAACAGGCTGCTTTGCGCTGATAGCGGCTACTGCCTGCTGAATATCATTGCGGTTTCTTTCCCCGGATTGCTTCAAGGCTTGAACGGAGCGTTCATTTTCTTCCAGCTCTGCCGCATAGCTGCCCGCGCCTTGAGATACCGCTTTTGTAAGAAGTACAAGCTCATCAAGCTTTTCATCTGCAAAAGCGAGAGCGTTTTTCAGCTCTTCAGACAGCTTCTGCTCATTATTTACCGTTACGGGTACATGCAGCAGGCTGCTCGAAGACTGAATAATTAAGCGATCGGAGTCAACTACTTGGGAAAGCTGATTGATCAGAGCAAGCTTCTCGTTAAGCGATGCTTTCCATATGCCCCGGCCGTCAATAACCCCTGCTCCAAGCACTTTGCCTGCCGGAAAGCCCAACTTTTGAATGGAAGCAAGGTTGGCTGACAAGCCGTGTACGAAATCCAGACCGATGCCTTGCACAGGCAGCGCAACGATGTCTTGATAGTGGTCAACGGATTCGAAATAGGTTTGAAGCATAATGTTCAAATTCGGAACTGCAGCCGAGAATGCGGCATAGATGCGCTTAAGTCTGTTTAGGTCCTCTTGCGATGTCTTCGTTACCAGAATCGGTTCATCGATTTGTACCCATTGCACGCCTTCGTCAGCCAGCTCCTGCAAGATTTGCACATAGAGCGGAACCAAACGGTCTAACCAAGCATCCGTTTCAGCCTTATCGTAGCCTTTGGATAGCTTTAGGAAGGTAAGCGGGCCAACAATGACAGGTTTTCCTTCAATGCCCAGCTTCTCTTTGGCTTCGCGGTAGGCTTGCAGCGGTTTGTTCTCGGTAAGGGTTGGCGCCGCGCCGTCAAGCTCAGGAACGATATAGTGGTAGTTCGTGTTGAACCATTTGGTCATTTCGCTTGCGGTAGCATCCTTCGTACCGCGAGCAATGCCATAATAGAGGGACAAAGGCACAACGCCGCCGTTATATGTAAACCGTTTTGGAATAATGCCGAACATTGCGGCCGTATCCAGAATGTGGTCATAATAGCTGAAATCATTGACAGCAATCAGATCAATGCCTTTTTCTTTTTGCTTGCGCAGGTGGCTCAAACGAATCTCTTGCAGCTGAAGGACAAAGTCCGCTTCCTCCAGTTTGCCTGACCAAAACGCTTCAAGCGATTTTTTCCATTCTCTATCCGCACCAATACGGGGGTATCCCAATACACTGCTTTTTGTCATATGAAAGCTCCTCTGCAACTTGTTACTAGAAAGATAACATGGTTGAGTGGATATAGTGTAACTGTATTAAACTATATCTAGTTATAGCCGTAAGCTATACCTGAGAGTTAGTTGGAGGTAGCTGTTATCAATGCATCAATATAAGCAGCGCCAAGCTTGGAGAGAGCCGCGTTTTTCTGCGAAATCCACCCGACGTTAATTGACTCTTCGCAGTCCAAAGGCACGGGAATAATTTCGTTTCCGTTCAGGTCTTTGCTTAGCACGCCTGTTGAGATGGTATACCCGTTCAAGCCGATCAGTAAATTAAATAGCGTTGCCCTGTCATTCACGCGAATGCTTTTCTTATGCGACATCGTACTGAGAATTTCCTCCGAGAAATGAAAGGAATTGTATTCGCCTTGGTCAAAGGAAAGATAAGGATAATCCTGCAGCTGCTCGATCGTAACCATAGATTGCTGGGCAAGCGGATTTTTGATGCTGATAAATATGTGAGGCTTGGCTTGAAATAGGCTGGTAAATTGCAAATTTGCCGTTTTGAGCAGCTTGTTTATGACCTTTCCATTGAACTCATTCAAATATAAAATACCGATTTCGCTGCGCATGCTTTTGACATCCTCGATAATTTCGTAGGTTTTTGTCTCGCGCAGCGTCAATTCATACTCATCATGGCCGTATTCCCTGATCAAGCTAACGAACGCGTTAACCGCGAAAGCATAATGCTGCGTAGACACCGAGAAATGCTGCGGCGAGGGCTTTGCGTTCAAATAACGGCTCTCCAGCAGCTCGGCTTGTTCGACAACCTGCCTGGCATAGCTTAAAAATTCTACGCCTTCCTTGGACAAGGAGATTCCCTTGTTCGATCGGTCGAAAATATCTAGCTGCAGCTCTTCCTCGAGATCCTTTATGGCGTTGGAGAGGCTGGGCTGCGAAATAAACAGGCGCTTAGCGGCTTCGTTGATCGAGCCGCGGTTGGCGACCTCGATCACATATTTTAATTGCTGTAACGTCAAGAGATTGCTCCTCTCTTATTGAAATTAAGCTTTTACAAGCTGATACCGTGTGATGTATGGGTGCTATTCCACATTGTCCATGTTCGAAAGCTGGTGATCGAGCATGTCCATGGCAGCCTTCACAAGTGCGTAAGGCGCCTCTGCGTATCGGTCTCCGATGCTAATCTCGCAGTAGCAGCTCTTCTCTTCTAAATCGCGAAGCGCATGGATGAGCCCGACGCCCGTCGTTTCGTATATATCAATGAGTATAGGCTCGAGCACGGTCTTGCTTACACCGAAATGAACGTGAAACATATTGGACTGAGGCATGCTCGGCTTGGTTACGGCTCTTGTGCATTGGTTAAACAGATGGGCGAGCTCCTTGGCACCGTCATAATATTGTGCCATCTTCCCGATTCTTTGCCGGAAATAGTAATCCGAGCTTACGATATAAGGATAGAGGCTGATAAGATCGCCGCCATGGCGTCTTTTCCATATCTTCGACTTTTCGGTAAAGCTGCTGCTTCCTGCAAGAATAGCGCCAGCGATTCCTCCGATTCCTTTATAGAACGACACATACACGCTATCAAACAAAGCGCAAATTTCGGAGGCTGATTTCTGATAATGCGGCGTGATTTCAAACAATCTTGCTCCGTCGAGATGAAGCTTTATTTGGTTGGATCGGCAGTATGCGGATATGGCTGCAAGCTCATCGAAGGACGGCAGCTCCCCGCCAATTTCTCGCTGCGGCAGCTCAAGGAGCAGGCATGATATTTCGCCGTGCATGCTTTGAATGTCCGCAAGGGTAATCAGCCGATTAGAATCCGCTAGCAGGACGCTCTCGATATGATGCAGCTCTCTCAGTCCATGCTCCTCATGAATCTCCAAATGGCATAGCGGATGGTATGCCACCCGTCTAATGCCTGCTTCGTCGCTCCAGATCCTAAGGGCTATTTGCTGTGCCATCGTCCCGCTTGGGAAAAAAACGGCAGATTCCATGCCTAAGTACTCAGCCATTTGCTGCTGGAAATCCTCGATTAAGCTGCCTTTCCCATACATATCGCTAACGAGGCTGCCATCAACCTCCCTAAATGCTTCTTTTAAAACATCTGCGTTTCTCTTGCCGTGACCGCCTAGCGGGTAAGCAGCCTTTTCAAAAGCTGCAGCCAGCTTTGTTGTTCCATTACTCATCGGTTCAGACTCCTTCTACATGACGCTTACTATTATTGTATCATGCTTGTCCTTGGGAGCAACAAGTCCGGCTGACCTCAAATTAGTACCATTGTTCATTAGCCTTTCGTTATAACGCGGTCATGCAAATCTTTTTGATGAGTTAGTAGAAGTGTTTCCTATATTCTCCATAAGAGAATGACAAACCTATCCGTATAATTGTCAACATGATTTGAGATGCTTTATGAGATATCCTTGCAACGTAAAAAAAGCTGGAGGATTAAACCCCATGCATACGCTATTTATTATCAAAGCACAACCTAAGGTAACCATCAATGGCCATTAAATCCGCATCGGACCTTGAGGAGCTGATCGAGCTCTCCAAGCGGTCCAGTGACTTTAAATCCCATCGCCTGTCCATAACCGATCCGCCGCTGCATATGAACTATTACAGCACGTTAATTGACGATAATCGACTGCAGCTGCTGTTCAGCACCGTCCTTCAATCGGCCGATAGCGCATCAAAAGTACGTGAACTGTCCGATCTGAGATCTATATTCCCTATTGACGATATCGAAATTACGGATTGCTTCGAAGTGATCCAATCCAAATTGTTCAAAGGTTACGCGATCATCCGCTGGGATGATCATTCGGACACCTGCGCGTTAATTCCTCTAGTCAGTGATAAAGGCATTCGGAAAAGCAACGAAACGGAAAATGAATTCAGTGTTCTAGGTCCAAAAATCGGTTTCGTTGAAGATTTGGATACGAATATACATCTTATCCGGATGCAATTAAATACACCGAATCTGATCGTGAAGGAATATACGATCGGAAGCCTGTCCAGATCGAGAATTTCCGTCATTTATATCGATGGAGTAGCGAACACCGAGAACATTGCCAAGGTTGAAAAACGACTAGCGGCAATCGATTTCGACGTTGTGTTTGATACTGCCCAGCTGGACCAGATCATCTCGGATAATTCCTTTTCGCCTTTTCCGTTGTTTACGACGACTGAACGACGCGACCGAGTGATCTATTCGTTAGTTTTGGGACAGGTCGCTATCGTCAGTGAAGGCTCTCCCTATTTTATTACAGGCCCTTCCACCTTATTTGATTTCTTCCTCTCCCCGGAGGATTATTATTTGCCATGGATTCTAGGCTCGTTTTTTAGAATGATCCGGATCTTTGGGGTTATCTTCTCGGTGTTTGCTTCTTCGATGTATGTGGTCGTTACGACCTTTCATTATGAAGTCATCCCGAAAGATTTGCTGAATTCGTTGATTTTCTCAAGGCAAAACATTCCTTTCTCTCCGATTCTTGAAGTGCTGCTCCTGGAAACTACAGTCGAATTTCTGCGCGAAGCGGGAGCGCGGTTGCCAAGCCGCATCGGACAAACGCTTGGCATTGTCGGAGGAATCATACTCGGACAAGCTGCGGTCGAAGCGGCCTTGACCAGTAATATTCTCATCATTATCGTTTCGCTTTCAGCCCTTGCATCCTTTGTTACGCCGATTTACAAAATGTCGAACACGATCCGGTTTCTCCGTTTTCCAATCATACTATTAGCTTCGCTTTATGGGGGCATCGGCATTATGATCGGAGTCGGTTTTTTGCTTGTGCATATCACGAAATTGCAGTCGCTTGGATATCCGTACACTTCGCCGCTGTATCCTCTTCATCTTAAGGATCTGAAGGATAGCTTCGTTAGGTCCTCTTATCAGGTCATTAATTCTAGTCCAGGCTATTTGAAGCCCGACACACGAATAAGATACAAACCAAAAAAAGTGAAGCATACTAGTGATTTCGAGGAGGAGTGACGGGATTTGTTTAGGCGATTGACTCGTTATATACCCGTTATGTCTATCGTTTTTGCGATGATAGCGGGCACCTCCTGCAGCAATCAACAGGTCGTTGATCGAATTAACCTAGCCCAATCGGCCAGCTATGATTTGAAGGATCAACAAATCCATAGCGCTGTGCTCGTGTCAAAGCATACCGAAAAGGACAAAGCAAATTTGCAAATATTAAAAACCGTTTCCAATAACAGCTACGATATGATTCCAGAACTGCTACCGTACGCTGCAATACGGCCAGCTGCGAATGGTGCTGTTCGGTGAAAACTATGCGAAACAAGGGATAGGGCCCGTTTTGGGCAGCTATTTTCGCGATTCCAAAATTTCAGGCAAACTTCAGCTCGGCGTATCCGACCATCATGCCGCGGAAATGCTTGATACGACGATTCAATCCAACGATAGTCTGTATCTCATGAACATGATTGAGAAAAACATGGAATCCGGAAATCTGCCAAAAGCAAATTTGCAAACCGCATTATTTAATTACTTTGGAGCGGGACGCGATATGTATATTCCCTTTTTTATAAAAGAGAACGGATTAACAAAAATAGATGGCTTAGCGTTGTTTAAGGAAGACAAGCTCGCTGCCAAGGTAAGCTTGAAGGAAGCCTTTCTTCTGAAGCTGTTACTCGGCAATACGCGAAAAGGCACGATTCTAATGCCGCTCAGCTCGTTAAAACCAAAGCATTACGACTATGTCATGCTGACAAGTCTTGCATCCAAGGTGAAATTTAAGTTACTGACTGTTGATAAAGCGCCAGTGATCGATATTCAGATTCGGATGAAAGCGATGGTTAAGGATTTGCCTGATTCGTATTTGTTATCTTCCAACAGAAATATATTATCGCTAGAAAAGGAATTTGAAGATTATTTGGAATTGCAGCTAGGTGACTTCATCACTTTTTGCAAAACTAAACAAGTTGATCCTGTTGGATTCGGGGATTTCATTAGAAGCCGTTCAAGGCAATGGGAGGAAAAAGCGTTTAAGGCTTCTTATGCTGCCTTGAAAACGAATATTAAAATCGAACTCGACATCGTACAATCCGGTATCGGGGAATAAAGCATTGAGATGCGAGGCGGAATGAGACATGCTCACGAAAGTTAACGATAAATTTACGGTTTCACCCATCCACTTGTATTTTATCGTATATGTAAGCATCGTAGATGTTGGCATTATGAATTTCCAGCGTGAAGTCACCGAATTTGCAGGCTACGATTCATGGATCTCTGTTCTAGTGGTTGGCATTTGCGCGAACCTTTTTATTTGGATGATGTTTAAAATTTTGAATAGCCAAAGCTTGGAGCATGCACAGTTTGTATCGATTCACAATGCTTATTTCGGTAAATGGATCGGAACGCTGCTCAATGTAACTATGATTGCCTATTTTATCGTTGGCGCATTTAATACCTATCGTGTATACCTGGAAGTGGTAGAGGTATGGATATTTCCAATGATGAACATGTGGCCAATCAGTGTTCTCTTGCTCATCTTGCTGTATTATGCGGTGTCAGGCGGCTTCCAAACGGTCACGGGCATTTGTGTGTGGGGTGTATTCAGCGTGTTTATTTTTGTGGTCCCCTTGCCGCTGCTCATTATTCCTTTTTTGCATGTTCAGAATCTGCTGCCCGTCTTTAATCATACGGCTGTGGAGCTGCTGCAATCCTCGCACCGCATGGCTTTCCAATATGCCGGCTTCGAAATTTTGCTCGTGATTTATCCTTTTATCCAAGAACAGAAGAAATCAGAAAAATGGGCACATCTTGCCGTAATCTCTTCTACCTCCCTGTATTTGCTGCTCATGCTGATCGCGATTATGTATTTCAGCCATGGTCAGATAATGCACACGATTTGGCCTTCGCTTAGCTTAATTTCAATTTTGGAAATCCCGCTTATGCAGAGGCTCGAATATCTTGTACTCTCCATATGGCTGATCAAAATGGTTGCGAATATCTCTTTAAGCCTATGGGCGGCATGCCGCAGTCTCAAACTTGCGTTTCGAATAAAACCCAAATACAGCCTTATTACGATTCTGGGCATGTTTGTTATTGCCGAATTCCTGGTCAAGGATTTGGAGCATATCCGTTTATTAACGAGCATGTATGCGAACTTGGGGTTAGGATTTATCATTTTGCTTATCCCCTGCTTATTTGTGATTACACTCATTAGGAACAGGAACGTTAGGAAGCTGCAATAAGGAAGAAAATCAAAGAAGAAGGCTTACACGAGAAGCCTTCTTCTTAATCACAAATCAGTTATGCTCGTATCATGTTGAACTTCTTAAGCACTTCGGATATGCTATCGATCGTAAGCGGCTTGCTGATGTAATCATCCATTCCAGCTTGTAGATACTTCTCCCGGTCGCCTAACAATGCATTGGCGGTAACCGCAATGATATAGGGACGTTTCTCAGACTCCAACGTTTCCATCAGTACGCGGGTGGCTTCAACGCCGTTCATCTCAGGCATCTCAATGTCCATGAAAATGAGATCGAACGTTTCATAGGCAGCCGCTTGGATAACTTCCTTTCCGTTCAAAGCGGTTTTCACGGATACGATCCCCAATTTTTCAAGCATTCTTGAAAGTACTAGCTGATTCACTTCATTATCCTCGGCTATCAACACCTTAATGGAGCGCAGCTCGGATTCGACTCTATTGTTTTTGCTGCCCTGCTGCAAAGCAGCTTCGTTATTCTCTACCTGAAGGACGGCTGTAAAATGAAAAGTGGCTCCGTTTTCTTCAGCGGACTCTACCCATATCTCACCATGCATTAGCTCAACGAGCCGCTTGCTAATGGCGAGTCCAAGTCCGCTGCCCTCTTGTTTCCGAGTCATGAAATGCTCCAGCTGGTAGAAGGGGTCAAATAATTGTTGATGTCTCGCTAGCGGAATACCGATTCCCGTATCTTTTACCGTAAACTGGCATCGGACCTGGTTGAAATCGGATGACAAGCACTGTACGGAAATGGTAACGCCTCCACAATAGGTAAACTTGATGGCATTGCCAATCAAATTAATTAAAACCTGCCTCATTCGATTGGGATCGCCAATGACGACTTCAGGAACATTTGGATTCACGTTAACGATTAGCTCCAAATTTTTCTCAAGCGCCTTATGCGTAAGAAGATCGAGCGTTTCGGCAATGCTTTCTCTTATATGGAACGGTTCGACTTGCAATTCCGTTTTGCCAGACTCTATTTTGGACAGGTCCAAAATATCATTAATCAACCTGAGCAATGTTTCTCCGCTTTTGCTAATGATCGTAACATACTCCAGCTGCTGCTCATCGAGCTGCGTCGTCTGAAGCAATAAATCAGTCATGCCAATGACCCCATTCATGGGGGTACGTATCTCATGGCTCATCATTGCTAGAAATTCACTTTTGGCTTTGTTCATTTTTTCGGCTGTCTCTTTTGCAATGAGCAGTTTCTTCTGCTCGGTAATATCCTTCATGATAAGGTAATAGCCTACCAGCCCTTTATTGACGATAATCGGAGCAACGGTTGCTAATACTTCAACAAAATGCCCGCTGCTATGGCTGATCTTGTCTATGTTTCTTTCTACGATCGTGTAATCCTTTGAATCGGAAATCAGCAATTTATAATTTTCGACACCGATTACGGTGGAAATGCTCAATCCAATCAGCCGTTTAACTGGATATCCGGTCAAATGCTCTGCTACCGGATTTCCATTAATGATATTTCCATTCAGGTCTATGGAAATGATCGCATCATGATTGTATTTTTTCAGGGATGTGTAACGCTGTACGCTTTCTTCCAGATTCAACTCTATTCGCTTGCGGTCGCTTATATCCTGAGTAGTGCCCAGCATTTTAACCGGATTCCCATTGTCGTCAAAGTTGACAGCAATACGAATGTTCAAAAATTTAATCTTTCCGTCAGCCTGCAAGTGCCGGAATTCGTGATTGAAAGGCAAGCCTTCCATTGCTTCATTGAAAGCCGTTCTGTATTTATTCTGATCGTCGGGATGAATGAGCGCGATAAGCTCATCTTTCCTTATCGGCTGCTTCTTATCCAAGTTGAATATTTTATAGCAATGCTCGGACATCGTAACCTGCTGCTTCGCAATGTCCCATTCCCAGCTGCCAAGCATGGCTATATTTTGTGCGGCCGCCAAGCTATCTTCATGGTTTTTGCGATTGGTAACATCTCGGCCAATGCCGATGAGCTTCTGAACGTTCCCCGATTCATCCTTTACGGTCTTGTAGGTTGTCTCAAACCATATATATCGGCCATCCTTATGACGTACCCTGTAAGTCAACACGTCTGGATCCGATTTAGGCGAGGATTTCAGCATTTGAAAATCATCGGGATGGTAAAGCTCGAAATTTGTTTTACCGATCAGCTCCCCCGGCTCGTAACCGAGCAAATCACGCACGGATGGCGATATGTAGCGGGTTATGCCGTCAGGTGTGATATAAGAAATGAGATCCATTACATTCCCGGTAATGAGATCATAATCTTCTTTAATGGCAAGCCATTCAAGCTCATTTGCCTTTTTATCGGTCATATCCGTCATATATGCAATAAAAAAAGGAGTTTCATGCTTCTGTTCATTGCGAACGAAAGTCAGCTTCAAATCCGCCCATTTGGCGTTGCCGTTTTTCTGAATAAATGATGTTTCTTTAGCGAATGATGAATGTCCCTTATGCCAAGATTCGTTCATTTCCTGCTTCAATGCCAGCCCTTCTTCATGTCCAATCATGTCCGTTAGCTTCAAAAGAGCGAGCTCTGATTGCGTATAACCGATGATTGCACATCCGGCTTCATTCACATAAAGAAAGGCGCCTTCAGAAGATACCATAGCCATTCCAATTGGAGCCAATGCGCAAGCTTGCGAGAAAAAATCTGTTTGATTGACAAAATGTTGCAATATAACGCCTCCAATCGCGATTATTTCTAATTTGTTGGCATAATTCTCTACTAATTCCTAGTATACTACTTCAAAAGAGAATTGAGAGAAAATTCAACGCAGAATCGACAGAAAATATGGTTTCCGAACATGAACGAGCGCGTGAACGACTAAAAGAAGCAGCCCGCGTTCAATAGACGAACGGGGGCTGCTTCTTCTACTTCAATATGTGCAAGGCGTAATACTTGTGTGTTCGCCAGTCGAGGCAGGATGAATGTCAACTGTTCTCATAGGCATGAAAGTCCGAACGCTACAACCCGTACCCGGTGTCGAAACGCCACCAGTGCTAACTCGGAGGGAATCCTGTTGGCTGTGTGATCGTTCCAGGCGTACCATTGGTACTTGGGGTATATACGTTAAGTCCTGGGTTGAACCGATAGTTTTGCGAATTGTTGTTGTCCCAAGTACCGCTTCCGTTATTGAACACCGCTTCGAGCTGGGTCGCTGTTCCGAGCGCAATCGTTATTTTGGCATAGCCGCTAACCTCGGAATCGGCCATAGGATTGCCAGGTACAGCCGTCCAGGCTCCGCCTGCCGGACGGTAGTGGATATATGGCGTCGCATATCCCTTCTTGTAATAAATCGTGACGCTGTTTCCCGCGGCCGCTGGATTAGTCGTTTCGGAGATGACGTTACTGGCATCCGATACATTGCCAGCCGCATCATAGGCTTTAACGGAAAAGCTATAGGCAGTCGCTGCGGTCAGGCCAGCATGTGTATACGTTGTGGAAGCCGTCGTTGCGACTTTGGCGCCGTTACGCCAAAGTTCGTAACCCGTGACGCCAACCGTATCGGTGGATGCCGTCCAGCTTAACGCAACAGCGGTATCCGTTTTACCCGTGACGGCTAAGCTGCTCGGCGCGCTTGGCGCAGTCGTATCCGTGCTTTGGGTTGGTCCGGCCGTAATCACGCCTGCTGCGCCGTTAACCCCAGGCGCAAATGTCCATGTCCCTGTGCTGAAAAGATAGTTTTGTGATTGATTGCTATCCCATGTTCCGCTCCCGTTATTAAAGCAGGCCTCCAGTTGGGTTGCCGTACCCATGTTGATCGTCAGCTTGGCATAACCGCTGATTTCGGCATTTGGCATTGCCGCGCCGGGCACGGTGGTCCACGTTCCTCCAACTGGCCGGTAATGGATATATGGCGTTGCAAATCCTTTTTTATAATAAACGGTTACCGTGTTCGCACTTGGCGCAGCATTGGTCGTAACGCTTAAAGCAGCGCTGGCATCAGAAGCATTTCCTGCAGCGTCAAATGCTTTGACGGCGAGGCTATATGCGGTCGATGGCGTTAGTCCGGTTAAGGTGTATGAGGTGCCGGAGGTTGTCCCTACTTTTGCCCCGCCGCGCCAAATCTCATAACCGGTTACGCCAACGGCATCCGTTGAAGAAGGCCATGCTAACGAGATGGATGAATCGGTTTTTCCTGTCACGGTTATATTAGCGGGAACGCTTGGCGCCGTCGTATCTATGCCCTGCGGAGCTCCGGCCGTGATCGTGCCAGCCGTTCCGTTCGCGCTCGGCGCGAAGGTGAATACGCCTTCGTTAAAGAGATAGTTCTGCATATTGTTGCTGTCCCAGGTACCGCTGCCATTATTAAAGGCAGCTTCTAATTGGATCGCGGAGCCAATCTCAATCGTTATTTTGGAATAGCCGGCTATTTCAGAATTTGGTATGGGCTGGCCAGGCGCCGTCGTCCACGTACCGCCTGTCGGCCGATAATGAATATAAGGCGATGCGAAACCCTTTTTGTAATAAATCGTCACTTGGTTATCGCCTGGCTGCACGATAGGACCCGCGTGATTGATGACATACTGCTTGAAGCCCGCGAGATTGCCTGTTGGCGAGCCGTCTTGATTAACCACATTCGCTAAACGTAGCAGCGTAAAGCCATTGTAGCTCCATTTCATGATCTGCTCTTCAATCTTCTGGAAGCTGCCGGTTGGCAAAGCATTTTCCCCATTCAAGCGTACGCCCTTCGCATTCGCGATCGAGGAAACCGTATCGACCAAAGTCGAAGGCTGCGAATAAGCTGGCGCGGTACCGCTATCGTACATCTCCAGCGCGGTAAACGTTAAATCCAAATCGCTGTCTTTGAATTTCTGGATAATGCCATTGTAGTTATAATAGCCTGCCGCATGTTCTGCGCTATGCGGGGCCGAGGGATTGTTCATCTGCCAATGGATGCCTGAGATTTTGGCGCCAATTCGGACGCCGAATGTCGCATCGAACTGCGAATGCGCTGCCGCTCCAATGACGGCTAGATGATTTTCGAGCACGCTTTGGTTCCATGCAAGAAAATCCTTACCGTAATTTGATTGATAACCGCCTGTGGCATAGAAGGAATCGCCATCTGTCGGCGGATTGATTTGGCTAACATTCGTTAATTGCAGACCCCATGCTTGGTTAATCCCTGTTAAGGAGCCGTATTTGGCCGTCATGGCTGTTCGGAAAGCGGCTTTTGCTGTGTCGGTGTACACTTGGAACTTCCCCCGTGACGGATAGCTCCAGCCTGCGGAATTATAATAGGATGGGTATCGCAGCTCGCCTGACGGACCGGCGCTTAAATAGATTTTGGAGATGACGGGCTTATAGCTTGCGAAGTTTTGGGCGAATGAGGCGTAAAGTTCATTGTATTGCGTGGAGATTCCGCTCCAGAAAGGCGACAGTGCTTCATTATTGACATAGCCGCTTTCACTTTTGTATTTCATTTCATCGGCTGTCCCTTTGCTCCATAGCCAGGATGGAATCGGAATGTTGCAATCATCTCCGGGATTACCGCCACAGGTGTGCGTGGATAAGATAGGCACCCATTTCAATCCCGATTCAATGACTACATTCGCGTACGTTTTGTAATAGCTCCAATCGAATTGGTTGTCTCCTGCTGCTTCAACGTCACCCCACCAAACATCAGTCGTTAAAGCGTAGACTCCATTATTTTTCAGCGTAATCAATTGATTTTTAAAAGCGTTCCAATCCGTTATTTTCGTCAAGGGTGCCATAACCGATGCTTGGAAATCTTTGGCTACGTTAGCGCTTGCGGCCCCGGTAAAGGAACCGAAGAAAGTGGAGAAGAACACCACGGCACTTAATAAAAATAAACTACCTTTCCTCCAAACCATTTTTCTTGCATGCAATACGATCAGCCTCCTGATATCCTTTTTTTTCGTAAACGTTTACAAGTTCATCTTAAAAGGATTCATGATGATTGAACACGCAATTCCTTGTACTAAAAGGTGGAATATTTTGTCTACTCTGCACAAAATAGAGCTTCTGCCCTAATTGCAAGCAGAAGCCCTATCGTTTTTTATTTGCTAATTTCCGTCTATTAGGTTCCTAAAGACGATTGCTTGCCTGCTCCAACCATATATCTTTGAAGTCGATCCATCCAAGCGAGTTTACCCCTACTCCCTTAATATTTGGATTATAGTAGGTATTGAGCTTCTTGTGCAGCAGAAAAACCACCATGCTCTCTTGCTTCAGCTTGGCTTCTATGGTCAGCAAATGCTTCCAAAGGTTTGCATATTCCTTGCTGGCTAAGGCGTCATCGATCGTATCTTTCACCCAGCCGCGGATTTCCGGGTCCAAATGAACTCTTAAGAAATTACCGGTCTGCTCATAAAGCTCGATTAAGCATACCTCGTCCTCCGCGAAAACGACACAGTACAAGAGACAGTCTGCATTGCCCAGAACATGAGGCTCGCGAATGGATTCCCATGTTTCCACCTGTACGGTAATATTTACGCCATACGCGGCCAAATGCCGTTCAAGCCATAAAGCATCCTGCACATGTATGCCATAGGTGCATATGCGAATTGCCGTCCCATCATAGCCTGATTGTCGAATCAGCTCGGTAGCAAGCTCGATATTCCCGCGATCCTCCCAACTGGCTGCTAAGTCATTCGGATGAAACCCTCGTGCAGGGTAGATCCGGTCCTCTCCAAGCTCCCGAATCATTCGTGACCGGTCGATGAGAAGGTCAATTCCTTGACGGAATTTTGCTGATTGATGGATGCCCTGCTTGCCTAAATTCCAAGTTAATAGGCTGCACCCGTTGCATACGGATTCGATTTTTTGCCAGCCGTGCTTCGGTTCTATTTCCCTAAGATCATGATCGACCAGCAATTGCTCCCAGCTCTTCGAATATTCAAACGTATTCTCCGGCATAATGACGATGACAACGCCGTCAAGATGAGCGCGGCCGCCAAAATACTGTGCGTTAGCAGCCATTGTAAATCGGTCTTCAGTCCTTTCCATAAACGTAAATGGTCCTGTTCCTACCGGATGCTCCCAGAAATGTTCATCCTGCTCGACTAATTCATGGGGGACGATGGACATTCCAGGCGAACAAAGAAACCGCGGGAACAACCAATTGGGTTTTTCCAGCGTTATTTTGACCGTTCGTTTGTTTTTGATGTCTATTCGGGTAACGGACCGGACGAACCACCCGGAAGCGCTGCTTCCTTGAAGACGGTTGAGCGAATAGGCTACGTCATCTGCGGTTAATTCCCTGCCGTGGTGGAAGAATACCCCTTTGCGAAGATGAAACGTCCATTCCGTGCCGTCCGAGTTCGACTCCCAAGCATGAGCGAGTGCGGGAACGATTTGGCCAGTCGCACGGTCGAACCGAACCAAGCAATCAAACAGCTGCTTAACCATATGCGCGCTGAAGGAATAGTAAAGCTCCTTCGGGTCCAGCGTCAGAATGGGCCTATAGACGGGCAATCGCAATATATCCGCATCTTGCTCATCAATCTTCTCGGTGCGGTAACCGAAATGACCATTCAACCAATCCGCGAACTGGCTCCTCACCGAGGTTCCTTCCCCAAACTGATCAATCAGCTCAAAGGCGAGCTTATATTCCCCTCGTTGCGCAGTCAATTGAGCGAGTTGATACAGCAGCTTTTCCCTAGGCTGGAGAAAGGTTATTTGCGAGCGGTTGCCGCGGCCACGCCCTCCGATCCATGAGATAAAACCTTCATCTTCGAGTTTTTTGAGAATGAGCTTTACGTTCCGCTCCGTGCAGTGCAGCGTACCCGAGAGCTCTTCCAGCGTTATCGGAACGGGATTCCCGGCTCCCTCTGCATTCGCGTGCTTCATATATAAAAGCAGATATCGTTCATGGGTCAACAACTTGGCGCCCTCCTTGCCTAACGTCGCTTTCAAATAAAAGGGGAAATATCTGAAACAGATTATACTCTTTTTATCCCCTTTTCGCGACTGCATAATTAACGTACAACAAACAGACGGCTTGAGGAGGAAACGGAATGTTACCACATGACTATATCGCGGAGAAACGTTGGAACGAGCAAGAACGGGAATGGGAGCTTCGGGTAAATCGAGGCGAGTTTCTGGAAGGAATGCCAGCAAATCGTTCATTATTAAGAAGATGGCTCCCGAAGCTAGCCTTTTCCATGGCACAGGCGAAAGCCCATAAACGTAAAAAAAACGTTCCGAATCAGTAAGGCAACAGCTTCGATTGAAACGGAACCCAACTAAAAAAGACTAATCTCCATTAAGGAGATTAGCCTTGTGCTGCCTGTTAGTCATCAAGCAAGGATTTGACGAAACGGAGCGCGAATAGAATGATATTCACTAGATCCAGATAGATGTTGACGACCATTAACGGAATATCGCGCTCATCGAACCCTTCCTTCGACATTCTGCTGAAATCGTATAAGGTATACCCAATAAAGATTAGCAGGCCAAAGCCCGCGTACACCGTCTCCATTACGCCAACGAACGGAACGAAAAATTGGATAAGCCCTAGTACAATTAATCCAATTAACGATGCGAACAGAAACCCGCCAAGGAACCGGAAATCCTCCTTCGAGTAGGTCGCATAAATAGCCAACCCGGCATATACGAGTATGGCTACCCCAACGGTCTCCAACACGACTGCGGTTCCGATTGTCGCTATGTAATAACTAATTGCGAACTGAAGCGTCGCTCCGGATACAGCCATAAACGCATACATTAATGAATAACCGATCGCTTTGGACTTTCTTAAAAACATAATGCCGACAATGAGAGCAAGCTCCAAAATAAACAAAGGAATTCTCGCAACAGGCGGCAGCAGCGTTCCTAGCAGCATTCCGCCGATAGATACAAGCAAAGCAAAGAAAAACGTTAACATCAGTTTTTGCATCGGCTTTCCGTAACCGCTTGATTGACTGTAGCTCATTTTCTCTTTCTCCTCGTAATGATATGATTTTGACCCCATAATACCATGAATAACCGTGATTAAAAAGAGAATTCAAATGATGATGCCAATAATAGTAAAAAACCTTCATTCTTTTGACTAGAAAAGAAATGAAGGCGGTTGGCAAATGGGCCTGTTATATGGTTTATGTGTTTAGAATGAGCTTAAGACCTTCTATTTTCAACTGGTCCATACGGGAAACCCAATCCTTTATCGTCTCGTAAGTATGGTCGGACAGCCCGAACAGTTTCTTTAAATCCTCCGTCAACTTCTTTTCATCATCATTGTAATCGCCGTCGGCGTAGATGAGCAGTAGGATTTCAGCGAAAAAGATATTTTTCAAATGCTCGTCATTCAGGCTGCCGACAATATCTGCCAGCTGCTTGCCAGCTGTAAATTGGATTTCCGAGGACTGAATATCCATTTCGTTCATATAGGATTGCAAATAATTTTGTTCCTTCTTATGTACGTACCCGTCAGCATTCGCGACGACATGGGCTAGCTCCAGAAAAGCAATTTTATGTTCTTTGGACTGTATGAAATTCAAAAACAATAGGTCCACTCCCTTTAATATTTAAATTGATAGTTAACGTATTCGACACGGTTTGAGCATTTCCTACAAGCTTCCGTTTTCTTTTATCGCATGCTGCTGTTTAAGTCGGCTGTCTATCTGTTTAATTTTATATGAAAAGGAGCGTGACCACAAATGAGAAGCAAGTCACAATCGGTACAATTTATAAAATGCCTTTACAGTCGTTTCCGGGAGGATGACGTTCCTGCACTTGGAGCGCAACTAACGTATTACTTGATTCTATCGTTTTTCCCATTCTTAATTTTCATGGTCAGCTTGCTTGGCTTTATCGAGCTCTCCGGCGATAGCGTGATCGCAGAATTTATTCGGGTGCTTCCTACGGAAGCAAGCGATACGCTCAGCGGAATTCTCTCCGAGGTGGTTGACAACGGCAGCGGCACTCTGCTTTCCTTCGGAATGATCGCTACCATATGGTCTGCTTCCAACGGCATCAACGCTATTGTGAAGGGGCTTAACAAAGCTTATGACGTGGAGGAGCAGCGCCCTTTCTGGAAGGTGCGCGGAATTTCCGTGCTTGCGACCGTCTTTCTCGTCGTTGTCATTATATTGGTTATGGTGATGCTCATATTCGGACAAGCGATCGGTCAGTATTTATTTGAATGGCTTAGTTATCCGATCGGCTTCGAGTGGATATGGGGCATTATGAAGTATCTCATTCCGATTGCAGCAATGGCATGCGCCTTCACGCTGTTGTATTGGATCGTGCCAAGCCGAAGGTTAAACCTTAAAGAGGTGATTCCGGGTGCGTTGTTTGCAACCTTTGGTTGGATTATCACTTCGGTCGCTTTCCAATTTTACATCAACAATTTTTCTAATTATTCGAAAACCTACGGAAGCCTCGGAGGAATGATCATTCTATTAGTTTGGCTTTATATCAGCTCGATTCTCATTATGCTTGGCGGTGAGATCAACGCGACGCTCGCTTCGGCTAGAAGCAAGCTGCCGCAATCCGGAACACCAAGGCATAGCTTTCGGCTGCCTGTCGGCAAAAGCAAAAACATAAACCTTACCTAATCTATGGCTTGCTTGATGGAACCTCGATCAATATTGGCTTGCCAGTTACGCATGAACGAATATGGGCATATGCTGATGTATCTGAATGCGAGGAGAAATTAAACATGTATCCTTACCAGCAGGAATGGATGGCCTGGACATATCCCCATCCCTATACGAATGTTTATCCCGTATGTGCCCGCTATGCCCCGAGACCGAGTGAACAGCCGCTCACTTTCGTTTTGATCCACGGAGCATGGGCAGATACGAGCTTCTGGGATGGAATAGCCGCCGAGCTTCGCAAAATGGGGCATACCGTCTTCGTGCCGGAATATCCGGGTCATGGAGCCGATACGAACAAAAATGTGACACATGCCATGCTTACCCAATCGATCGTAGACGACATCGTCGCGCGAGACCTGCATGATATCGTGCTGGTTGGCCATAGCTTTGGCGGTACGCTCGTGCAGACGGTAGCCCAGCAAATACCAGACCGACTGAAACGGCTAGTTTTCTGGAATGCCTTCGTACTTAATGACGGTGAAATGGTTGCCGATGAATTCCCGCCGGCATATTTGGCCTTATTCAAACAGCTGAGAGAAAGCACGACTGACGATACGATTATGCTGCCATTTCCGATATTTCGCGATACTTTCGTTAATTTAGCTAGCTTAGGCATGGCCGAATATATCTACAATCAGATCAGCCCGGAACCCGCCAAACCAAATTACGAAAAGCTGGATCTCAAAAAATTTTACAGCCTTGCCGTTCCGAAAAGCTATATTTATTTGACGGAGGATAACGTATTGCCTCAGTTTAATAGCGAATACGGCTGGCATCCCCATATGTCGAACCGATTAGGCGTATTCCGCTATATAGAAGGAACTGGCGACCATATGACGACGGCAATAACCAACCCGGCCATGCTTGCCCAAAAAATCTACGAGGCTGGAAGAGATTAATTAGCCCTTTAAAAAAAGGCTCAGGCTGCAGCCATGTTCCATGGCTGCGGCCTGAGCCTTGCTTTGTATTCGTTGAGCGATAGGGTTAAGGAACATATTGCTGGACAATGCGCGTAATTTCACCGTTCTGAACGGTCAAATGATAAGGGAAGCTTTTAATATCTAGCTCATCCTCCGTGCTCAGCAGGCTAACAAACGTTTCGATTGAAACGGGCTCATTCCAAACGATATCCGCTTCGGCTGCGTTGCCAGTACGGTTGTAAATTTGCATCAGTACTTCGGCATCCACCGCAATGGGAAGGTCGTGCAGGCTGCTCTCGTCATTAATAATATAATAGCCGTCCGGGGGCCCATCCAGTTCGGAGTCCCCTTCTCGTTCAAGAAACGGCGCAATGGCTTCTTGGCCTTCGAACCAATCGATCCCGTCAATGGATAAAATATAGTGTCCATCTTTCTCTTGCACCTGCTCGATATATCCGCTTTCCATATCCGGCGATTGCTCTAGCGGTGTATATTCACGGCCTCCCGTCGGCGCAAAGCTAAAGGCCGTGAGACAAGCTATCGCGACAACTGCGATCATTCCAAATTTTTTCATAGCGCTGACGCTCCTTTTGGGTATGGTTTATATTTATATTCAGCTTACTTATACAATATAACGAAAACGGGGTCCAATAAGTTACAGAAAGGATACAAATTAATTGCAAGAAGAAACGGCTTCACCGTCATCTACAGTAGGATGGTATCGGTTTCTCGTAGAAATAGAAGAATACTTTATCGCGAGAAACGTATAAGGTCTTATATTTAAAAAAAAAGAAAAACCTGCGGCTATCGCAGGCTGTTGATTAGATGAAGAACATATCCATAAACCGCGGGACCGAGGTTTCCTCAAGTCCGGCTTGATTCTGGCACAGCTCCATAATCAGCCCTGTCTGTTTAACAGGAAAACGGCTTTTTAGGTTAGCTTCGAATTTGTGCAAAAGCAGGGGAATCCCTTCGCTCCTTCTTCTTCTATGACCGACAGGATAGGCGATTGCTATACGGTCCGATGACGTGCCGTCTAGGTAAACCAGCTGCACGGCATTGGCGATTGAACGTTTATTCTCATCCAAATAATCAGCCGAGTACAACGGGTCCTCTTTTACAATCATTTTTTGGCGAAGCTGGTCAATCCGCGGGTCTGCAGCTGCAAGGTCTTCGTAATGGTCAGCGGTCAAGCCTCCATAAAGCAGGCCGATCGCAACCATGTATTGCAAGCAATGATCGCGATCGGCTGGATTGTGGAGCGGTCCTCGCTTATCGATGATCCGCAATGCGGATTCATGCGTCGTAAGCTTGATTTGATCCAGTTCATGAAATCGGAGAACGGCTTCCGGATGCAGGGCAATGGCCGCTTCAACCGCTGTTTGCCCATGGAATTCGGCAGGGAATGATAGTTTAAACAATATATTTTCCATCACATAGCTTTCGAACTTGCGTGCCAGCAGCAGCTCCCGTCCTTTGAACAGCGCATCGCTAAACCCCCACTCAGGCGTGGACAACACGGAAGGATATCCCATTTCACCGTTAAGAGCGAGCAATGCAAGCCTGACGGCACGGCTCGTTGCATCGCCGGCTGCCCATGATTTGCGCGTTCCCGTATTGGGGGAATGCCGATAAGTTCGAAGGGAATGCCCGTCAAGCCATGCATGCGAGACGGCATTGATAATCTCGGATCGCGACCCGCCAAGCATTGCAGTGACGACGGCGGTTGAGGCGATCTTTACGAGAATAACATGGTCTAAGCCAACGCGGTTGAAGCTATGGTTCAGCGCAAGCACGCCTTGAATCTCGTGTGCTTTGATCATAGCCGTCAATACATCGCGCATCGTTAACGGTAATTTGCCCTCCGATAGGTTTCTCCTGCTTACGTAGTCCGCAGCGGCAAGAATGCCTCCAAGATTATCCGAAGGATGCCCCCATTCCGCGGCAAGCCAGGTATCATTGTAGTCCAGCCAGCGGTTGATACAACCGATATTAAAAGCCGCGGTCACGGGATCGAGCATATACGAGGTGCCCGGAACACGGGCACCGTGCGGTACGACCGTACCGGGAACGACAGGTCCGAGCAGCTTTGTACATTCCGGGTACCGAAGGGCTAGCAAGCCGCAGCCAAGCGTATCCATGAGGCAGTAGCGAGCCGTCTCGTAAGCTTCATCGCTTTCTATCTTGTACTCGGAAGCATATGAAGCAATGTCCACTAAAAGCTGATCCGGCTCTGGCTTAGCGTTGAAGACCGGCGATGACATCGTAGCATCAGCCTCCCTTTCTTCACGATCGATGATCGATAGGCAGCCATGAAGCTGTCTCCGGACCTATATAATCGGCATTTGGGCGAATAAGGCGGTTATGGCTGCGCTGTTCAATGAGATGAGCCATCCAGCCGCTAATCCGTGAAATGACGAATATAGGCGTAAACAGAGCGGTAGGGATGCCCATTAACCGATAAGCGGATGCGCTGTAAAAGTCCAGATTAGGGAAAAGCTGCTTCTCCTTGCGCATAATTTGCTCGATTCGCTCAGACACATCATATAGAACCCAGTCCTGCGCATCATCGGATAGCTTTTTGGACCAGCTCTTGATGATGTCCGACCTGGGATCACGGACTGAATAAACACGATGTCCGAAGCCCATAATTAATTGCTTCGCTTGCAGCATATGCCTGACTGCGGCTTCGGCTTTGGCCGGATTCGGGAAAGCTTCAATAAGCACCATGGCAGCCTCATTGGCTCCTCCATGCAGGTTTCCCCTTAGCGTGCCGATTCCGGTGGTAACCGCCGAGTAAGCATCGGACAAGGTCGAAGCCGTCACTCTTGCGGCAAAGGTTGAGGCATTGAACTCATGCTCTGCATAAAGCGTCAGCGATACGTCAAGCGCCCTTTCGTGCAGCTTGCTCGGAGAATGGCCGTGCAGCAGCTGCAGAAAGTGTCCGGCGATGCTGTCTTCGTCCGTCTCGGTATCGACACGGATTCCCGCGGATTGGAAATGATGCCAGTATAGGAGCATGGAAGCGGAGCAGGCAAGCAGCCGATCGGTCAAGGCATGGTGATCGGTTGCCGAATCCTCGGGTTCAAACGTACCAAGCGCCGAGACGCCTGTGCGCAGCACATCCATCGGATGTGCTGCAGCGGGCAGCCGCTCCAGAATATGAAGCAGTCCTGTCGGAAGCTTGCGCAGCTTTCGGAGCTTGATCTTGTATGCCTGCAGTTCCGGCAGAGTCGGAAGCTTCCCGTAGTTGAGCAAATATGCCGTTTCCTCAAACACGGCGTTCGCAGCGAGATCTTCGATCGAATAACCCCGATAAGTAAGCCCAATCCCTGCTTTTCCAACCGTCGAAATGGAGGTTTGCCCGGCAACTACGTCGGCGAGCCCGCCACTTTTTTTAACCGTCATCGCTGCTTCCCCCCTTATTGAAGCCGTATAGCTGATCCAGTTTCTTCTCATAGTCGTAGTAGTTGAGGTATTCGTATAGGTCGGTTCTTGTCTGCATGCGGTCGATTACGTTCCTTTGGGTCCCTTCGCTTCTTATTGCCTGATACACGCTCAGTGCCGCTGCGTTCATCGCTCGAAATGCGGACAACGGATAAAGCGCCAAGCCAACCCCGGCATTGCCAAGCTCCTCTACCGTGAATAAAGGCGTCTGTCCGAACTCTGTCATGTTGGCAAGGATGGGAACTTGAACCGCCTTCGCAAATGTTGCGTAATCATCAAGAGTAGTGACCGCCTCCGGGAAGACCATATCCGCTCCAGCCTCCACGCAGGCACAGGCACGTTCAATCGCAGCTTGCAAACCTTCGACTGCGATTGCATCCGTCCTCGCCATAATGACAAATGACGCATCCACTCTGGCATCCAAGGCGGCTTTGATCCGGTCGACCATTTCCTCCTGCCTTACGATCGTTTTGCCTGGGCGGTGACCGCATCGTTTGGCTGATATTTGGTCTTCGATATGAATGCCAGCCGCGCCGGCTCGAATCATTTCCTTCATCATTCGTGCGATTTGGAAAGCTCCGCCAAAGCCCGTATCGGCATCAACGAGCAACGGAAGCTCCGTTACGCTCGTTATTCGCCTCGTCTCCTCCAAACAATCCGAAAGCGTAGTCATGCCGAGGTCCGGAAGCCCGAATGAAGCGTTGGCTACGCCTGCGCCTGATAAATACAATGATCGGAATCCGACTCGTTCAGCCATTATCGCGGAATAAGCATGTATAGCACCGGCAACCTGAAGCGGCATTTCCGCCTGAATGGCTTCACGCAGCCGCTGGCCTGGAGCAGCAGACATCTCACCACCGCCTTTCAACGGAGATACATTATTTCAACAATTGGCCGCTAATGACGATTCTATGGATTTCATTTGTCCCTTCATATATTTGCGTAGCTTTTGCGTCGCGAAACATGCGTTCAATCCCGGATCCCACCAAGCAGCCATCCATATCAAAGACCGCCATCGCCACATTTGTAACCTTGACTGCGGTGTCGGATGCATACATTTTGGCGGCGGAAGCCTCCTTCGTGCAGGGCAGTTCTTGTTGACGCAAATATGCAGCCCGGTATACGAGCATTCTTGCAGCTTCGACTTGGACGGACAGTTCAGCCAATATAGCTTTGTTATTGCGAAGCAATGGAGAGGTTCTCCCAAGCTGCTTGTGTCCTTCGTTCATTCGTTCATTTGCAAGTTGAAGTGCTGCCTCAGCGATGCCTAGCGCCTGCGCCGCAATACCGATTCTTCCGCCGTCAAGCGCTCCGAGCGCAATCGCGAATCCATTCCCTTCCCTGCCAAGTCGCTGAGCAACCGGAAGCCGTACCTGATCAAACAGGATCTCGCAGGTATTGGAACCATGAAGCCCGAGCTTTCTCTCTTTCCTTCCGATTGCAAAGCCGGCCGTGCCCTGCTCTACGATAAATGCACTGATTCCATAAGAGCCTCTCGCGGCGTCCGTTATTGCAAAGGTCACATACGTGTTGGCGGCGCCGGCGTTTGTTATAAAAAGCTTACTGCCATTCAGCACATAATGGTCGCCTGCCAAATCGGCTGAAGTACGGATAGCGGCTGCGTCCGAACCAGCCTGCGGCTCCGTCAAAGCGAATGCGCCTATGGTTTTTCCGGCTGCAAGGGAAGGCACGAATTTGGCGATTTGCTCGTCGTTTCCATATTTTAAAATAGGAAGGGTTCCTACCGAGGTATGAACGGATAAGATGACGCCGACAGCCGCACTCACTTTGGATATCTCATGGATAGCTATAATATAGGAAATAAAATCGAGTCCGGCGCCGTTCCATTTTTCCGGAATAGGAATGCCCATCCATCCTTTATGCGCCATTTTTGCTAACAGCGAGGACGGGAATTGATCGGTTTCTTCCATTTCATGAACGACCGGTGCGATTTCTTGCTCCGCAAACTGCCTGACAGCTTCTTGCAGGTCTGCTTGTTCCTTCGTAAAACGGAGCTCCATCGCTATGCACCCTCTCCGATGCAGCTATTGTAAGCCTATGGATACACATAAAAGCCGCGTCCTGTCTTTCGTCCAAGCCAGCCCGCTTTTACGTACTGGCTAAGCAGGGGGCACGGTCTATATTTGGAGTCGCCAAATCCGTTGTGGAGCGTCTCCATAATCGCCAGGCAAGTATCCAATCCGATGAAATCGGCCAGCGCAATCGGTCCCATCGGATGCTTCATGCCAAGCCTCATGACCTCATCGACCGCTTCTGGGGAGGCTACCCCCTCATAAACGGTAAAAATGGCCTCATTAATCATCAGCATGAGAATGCGGTTGGATACGAAGCCGGGAAAGTCTCGGACTTCGACCGGCGTTTTGCCGATAGCCAGCGAGAGCTGCCTAATTTGATCATAAGTGTCATCGGAGGTTTCCAATCCGCGGATAATTTCAACGAGCGGCATCACAGGTACCGGGTTCATGAAGTGCATGCCGATGACGAGTGATGGTCTGCCGGTCGCGGATGCCAGCTCTGTAATGGAGAGAGAAGATGTATTCGTTGCCAATATGGTATGAGGCAAGCACACCCGGCCAAGCTCGGCGAGTATTTCCTTTTTGACTTCCATTTTCTCGGGCGCTGCTTCAATGACAAGATCCGCAGCTTGCGCATCGGCAAGCGCTGTGGAGGTCGTGATTCGGGATAAAAGCAGGCTGCGCTGCTCATCCTCCAACTTTCCTTTGGCGATGAGCAGGTTTAGCGAGTCGCCAATCCTGTTCAGGCCAAGCGCAACGGCATTCGGATTCAGATCGAATAGCACGACAGTGATGCCGCTTCTGGCAAGCGTCTGCGCGATGCCGCTGCCCATCTGGCCAGCACCCATTACCGCCGCCGTCTGAATGCCCATACTTGATCTCCTCCCTTCGCATCACTCGCGAACCTCGACGAGAATCGCGTCACCCTGCGCGCCTCCGCTGCAGATGGCTGCTACGCCGAGTCCGCCTCCCCTTCGTCGCAGCTGGTGTATCAGGGTGAGCACAATCCTTGCCCCGCTTGCACCGATGGGATGACCAAGCGCGATGGCTCCGCCGGCAACATTGACTTTGCCGTCATTCCATCCGAGAATATCTCCGCAGACGAGCGGAACCGCCGCGAAGGCTTCGTTCACTTCGAACAAATCAATATCCTCCAATGAAAGGCCCTGCTTGTGCAGCAGCTTCTGTATGGCGAGTGCAGGTGCTGCCGCCAAGTTGGGGGCCCTCGTTCCGATAGCGGCATGTGCCGCTATTCGCGCTAGCGGTTTGCAGCCCTTCCGGGCAGCCGCTTCCGCAGACATCAACACGAAAGACGCTGCTCCGTCATTCACGCCTGGGGCATTGCCAGCCGTAATCGTTCCGTTACAGCCTGCTATCGATTGAAGCATGGCCAGCTTGCTACCACTCGTGTCACGGCGGGGGCATTCATCTTGATCGATCATAACGCTCCCAAGCGTACCGAATGCTTCGATTTCCTCGGCTAACAATCCGGCGTCCATGGCCGAGCATGCTCTGGCGTGGCTTCTTAAAGCCCATTCGTCCTGCTCGTTTCTGCTTATGCCATATTCGGCAGCTGCTTGATTGCCGTGAACCGCCATCAGAACGTCATGGAAAGGGCAGAGCAGCCCGTCATGAATCAACAAATCCGTCAGCTCCGCATGCCCGAGCTTACTCCCCCATCTGGCCGTTCGCGCAGCGAGCGGAGTCTGGCTCATGCTCTCCATTCCTCCGGCAATCATCACCTCCGCATCGCCCGCGCGAATCATCTGCTCAGCGAGCGTAATTGCGCGCATGCCAGAAGCGCATACCTTATTGATGGTTTCCGCATGGACGCTCCAACCCAGTCCCGCACGAATCGCGGCTTGGCGCGCTGGATTTTGCCCATTCCCGGCTTGAAGCACCATGCCCATTATGATGCCGTCAACCTCACCTGGTGCCATTCCGCATTGCTGCATGGCGCCGTTGATAGCTGCTGCGCCTAGCTGGACACCGTCCACATTTTTGAATGCTCCGCCTAGCTTTCCGAATGGCGTTCGTTTCCCGCCGACGATAACCGCATGGGGCATGCTCAATCACTCCTTATGCCATTACGATGTGTGAGAAGCCGTCCATGTCCATTCCGCCGGTCCCCAGCTTGGATGCCAAGCATTTCGCATCCCGCAAAAAACGTTCCATGCGGAACTCCTGCATGTAGCCGTATCCGCCGAATATTTGTATGGCTTCGATGGCAGCCTCTACCGCACAGTCAGCCGAATATTTCCGTGCTATTGCCGCTTCCCTGCTGCAGCTAAGGCCTTCGTCTCTCCGCCATGCGGCTTGATGGACAAGCAGCCTGGCAGCTTCAATTCGCGTCCATATATTAGCGAGCTTGAAGGAGATGCCTTGATGCTTTCCGATGAGTATTCCGAATTGCTTGCGCTGCTTGGCATAGGCTGCCGCGGCTTCGTATGCGCCTTGCGCCATGCCGACCGCTTGCGCTGCCGCGCTAATATGCGCCAGCTGCGAGAGGGATGTGAGGAGTTCGGCCATATCTTCCGATTTGAGAGGCAAGCTTGCTTCCGCTGCCGAGCAATGCTCAAACCGTACGGAATTAAACATGAGCGATCGGAGCCCTATTTTTTGAATATTCTCACCGACGAATAAGCCATGCGAATTCCGCTCGACAATAAAAGCAAGCGATTCGTCCTTGCGCTTCTGCCTGCGCGATTGAGCGAAAACAAGCAAGAGGTCTGCGACGCCTGCCTGCAAAACCGTGCCGTGGCGCCCGTTAAGCACCCTTCTGTTCCTGCTTCCGCTGTATGCAAGGGTGTAATCATTTATCGCGCCCGGCCGTTTCACGCTGGGCAAAGCGCAGCCGCCGAGCAGCTCTCCGCTGGCAAGCCTGCTCAAGTAAACGTCCTTCAAGCTTTCATTGCCGAATGCATAGATCGGCCATGCCGCAAATAACGTATGTGAAGCCAGCGCTGCAGCGGTAGATACGCATACCCGGGAAACTTCCTCAATCGCTATCGCAAACGTCAACCAATCTCCGCCGGCACCTCCATATTCCTCACTGATCGGGATAGCTGCCAAGCCTAGACTAGCCATTTGTTCAAACAGCTTGCGATCGAACCGTTCATGTTCGTCTCTGTCCGAGGCATGCGGCGCAAGCTCGCTCTCTGCAAACTCACGAACGAACGCCCTAGTCATGTCTTGCTCCGTGCTTAACGAAAACTGCATCGCCCTCCCCCTTTACGCTAGAACTGAAGCAAGTGGACAAAGTTCGACGGTATCCGCATTTGCTGTAGTATATGTGCAGGACTTCGGTATTCATGCCCGTTAGCATTCAATATGTAATTGCACTCCGATTCTAAACAAAAAGAGGCTGCTCCATGTCATTATGGATGACATGCGGAGCAGCCTCTTCGTTTAAGTTGTTCGGTAAACGTAAGGATCTTTTGGCGCATCGATCGCACGCCATTCATTAACCTTCAGCACGGGAATCGTTTGCTTGAAAGGCTGGTAATATTCCCAAGTAAGCTTGCCCGATACGCGGACCCAATCATCGTCCTTGATTTCGGTATTTTTCGGAAATTCAACCAACATGCCAAAGACGCCGGAATCCGCCACACAATGTATAAAACCAAAGCGGAAGACGAAAAAATGATTGCCGTCCACTTGCTGCCCTTTATAGGCGAATCCGTCGAAGCTGATCGTTTTCCCCATAAAAGCTTCTGGCGTATTATAGATGACTTCCATGCCCTTTAAATAATCGTCATCCGTCAAGGTGACGCTTGGGCGATTGACGTACTCTGCCAATTGTTTGTTTTTGACGTTATCGTAATCGTCCTTACGGTAAAAAACGCTGGAATCGGGCTTCAAAAACTGATGGGCGCCTGGGTTATTGGCAATGTTTTCTTCAAAAGAAGGAAACGAGAACCCTTTTGCCTTAACAAAGCTGGAGTCCAGCGCGTAAGCCGGCAGAAACAGGCCCGTCAAAATAGGTACAAACAGAATGAAATAGCTAACAAGCCGTTTCATTCTCGTATCGTTGCCGTGCGAATGATCATGCCCATGATGGGAGTGGTCATGCGAATGTTCGTGCTGCTCATGATCAATGCTGGGGCATTCAACACTTGGATCCGTTTCAGCCAGCTTCTTCTCTGCTGCGATTTGCTCGCGGGATACGCGCACGAATTCAAAAATACTGAGCAGTCCCATGATGACAACCGTACTTATTGACAAATAAGCATATTTCATATTGATAAATTTATTAATATCTCCGGTGTAGTGAAGCATAAAAAACATGAAAGAAAATCCGAACAAAATAAAGAAGCGAATCATCCGAATATCCTCCCGACCAGCAGCGAGCCTAGTAATGTAAATACCGTAACGAGCGCGATCAACGTAAAAACAAACTTGCTGCGGTAGGTTCCGAGCAGCATAAGCGTGTTTTTAATATCAATCATCGGCCCGAACACGAGAAATGCCGATAAGGAGCCTACGGTGAACGTGCTTCTGAACGATGCGGCGATGAATGCGTCCGCTTCCGAGCAGAGCGAGATAAGGAACGCTAGCGCGATCATGACGAGAGAAGACGTTACCGGATTGCTGCCAAGATGAAGCAGATACGAAGTCGGGACGAACGTCTGCATGCATGCCGCGATAAAAGCTCCCAAAACTAAATATTTGCCGACCGAGAAAAATTCATCAATGGCATGCACAATTACTTCGTATAGCCGTTTGCGCACCGGAATGCGCACCGATGCGATGCCGCCGACATGCTCATGCGCAGCTGCGGCTTGCCCGTCCTGTATGCGAAACGGAAGATCCTTAAACAGAAAAGAAACGATGATCGACACCGAAAAAGCAACGGCGATGGCTAATCCCGCACGTATGCCAACCATTTCCCAATCATTGCCGAACGCGATATACGTTGAGAACAAGACGATCGGATTGATGATCGGACCCGTCAGCATAAAGGCGATGCCGGCATGCAGCGGCATGCCCTTGTTGATCAATCGCTTCGTAATCGGTACGATTCCGCATTCGCAGGACGGGAAAAAAATACCGATCCCGCAGCCGAATATCGTGGCGAGAAAGCGGTTTTTAGGCATAATCCTAGCAATCCATTGATCCTTCACGAAAGTCTGGATCAATCCGGAAATGAGCACGCCAACGAGCACGAACGGGATCGCTTCCATCACCATGCTAATAAAGATGGTATTCAATTGGTATAAGGTAGTCCAAGTCAACCTGCTCATCTCCAACACGTAATATGAAACCGGATTACAGGAGCGTTAACAAACGGTGAGGCTATACGCTCTGTTGAACGATGCTGCCGCCGGCTTCGTACGTTAGCAGCTTAGTGGCGATTTTATCGATAAAGAACCGGTCATGGCTTACGGTTACGACCGCGCCGGGAAAGTGGATCAGCGCTTGCTCCATCACTTGGATACTCGTCAAGTCAAGATGGTTGGTCGGTTCATCCAGTATAATGATCTCAGCGCCGGACAATAAGCACTTGGCGAGTGCAACCCGTGCCTGCTGGCCGCCTGACAAGCTCCCGATTACCTTCTGAAGATCGGCTTCGGAAAATTGCAGCATGGATAAAAACTTGTTAACCTTCTTGCGAGGAGCGTCGAGACCGAGTCCATAGACATTCACAGCGTGACTGACCGTATCCTTTTGGTCCAGCTCATCCCACATTCGGTTGAAATACGCGTAGCTTACCCCTTTTCCGAATCGAACGACGCCGGCATCCGGATCTTCTTGCCCTGTCAGCACTTTGATTAAAGTGGACTTTCCGCTCCCGTTCGGGCCAATGATTGCGATCCGGTCTTCTTTCTGTATATCAAAGCTAACGTTGCGGAAGATCTGCCTGTCCCCATAGCTCTTATGGATAGCTTCGACCGAACATAAATTGTCCGGAAACCGTAAATTCTCATAAATATCCGTAATAAGAACATTCACCGGATGAGGCTCGATCCTTTTTTTCATATCTGCAAGCTTGCGCGACAGCCGGTCCTTGCCCGATTTTCGTTTGGAACGGTTATCGAGCTCCTCGGATTCCATAAGAAGAAGCTCTTCTTCCCATTCGAATTGCCGATCAAGCTCTTTCTTGCGCAGCTTCTTCTTGCGGATATAATCGGTATAATTGCCATCGTATTCCTGAAAATGATAGTTTTCGATCTCGATCGTACGCGTAACGACTCTATCGATAAATTGCCTATCATGTGAAACGAGCACCATCGTCCCGCTAAATCGGTTCAGCCACTGCTCGAGCCAAGCCAGCCCGTCCAAATCCAAAAAGTTCGTCGGCTCATCAAGCAACACGACATCCGGCAGCTCGATTAGCAGCTTCGCCAGCGCAGCACGGTTACGCCAGCCGCCAGAGAGTTGATCCACGGGCTGTTGGCGAGCATGCTCATCAAATCCTAGCTTCGTCAGTACCGTATCGATTTCTACCGCAGCATTCCAGCCGTCATGATGCTCCATCTCCTCGAACAGCTCAGCCTGCCGATTAAGCAGCTTTTCCATTTCCTTGTCGTCGGTTGCGTAACCTAGCTTCTCCCCGATTTCATTCAGTTCGCGCTCAATCTGCCAAATATGCTCATAACATAGCTCCAGCTCCTCGCGGACCGATCGGTTGCCGCTTAATTCAGAGAACTGGGAAAAGTAGCTTACCTTTGCTTTCGGATCGACCTCAACCTTGCCGTTTGTTGGCTCTTCCCTGCCTAGAATGAGCTTGAAGACGGTCGACTTTCCTGCACCGTTCCTGCCAATGAGACCAATTCGGTCGCCCTTGCTTATCCGAAAATAAATATCGCGGAATATAAGGGTATCTTCGTATTTTTTCGTCACATTCTCCAACCGAATAACGCTCATGTCTTTCACCTCTGTATATGGTTGTAAACCACGAGCAGGCTCTATGTCAAGCCGGGACGCGCGAGAGGACCGATCCACATCGCAGCAGCGACATGTATCGGTCCTCTCATTAAGGATAATGAATGCCTTATTCTCACAATTCCTACATCATGATGTGTGCTAATGGCTTGAGTCGCAAAGGCGTTATCGATACCGTCGAGGTTTTGAAGCCGGGCATCTTGCAATTCGGGTCGAGCTCGGGGCTCGTTGCCTTATTTACGTTTTGTATGCCGCCCCAGTGCATAGGTACGAATAACGTATCCTCCCTAATTTTGTCACTGAACTGGCTGCGAACGCTGAAGCTGCCTCTCCGCGATGTAACCTCGACCCATTCACCGTCGATGATATGATGCTTTTTCGCCGTTTTAGGATGAATTTCGATGTAGTTCTCAACATTTCGGGCTGCCAACGTATGGCTTCTTCGCGTTTGGACACCGGTTAAATAATGCGACAATACACGTCCGTTCGTCATCGTTAATGGGTAATCCTCGTTCGGCGTTTCTTGAGGAAGCCGGCTGGCAACGGGGAAAAAGATCGCTTTCCCGTCGGAATGGGCAAATGCATGCTCGAACATCATGCCTTGATTCCCATCCTCTTCCGTTGAGGTACAAGGCCAATAAATGCCGCCCGCCGTTCTTAACCGATCGTAGGTAATCCCGTAATAATCGGCTAATCCCCCTTTGCTAGCTACCCTTAGCTCATCGAATATTTGCTCTGCGTTCACGAATGGGAAATATTTCTTTTTCCCAAGGCGTTCGGCGATATCGCATAAGATCCGCCAATCATGCTTCGTTTCGCCTGGCGGCTCGATTGTCGATTCCCGCAATAATACACGCCCTTCCAAATTGGTTAAGGTCCCGTCATTTTCCAAATATGCAGTGACGGGCAATACGACATCCGCCATAACGGCCGTTTCGGATAGAAACATATCGGCAACGACAAGAAAATCCAAGCTGCGAAGCCCCTGTTCTACCAAATCCGCATTCGGATTGGATACAACCGGATTCGAGCCCATGACAAGCAGCGTCCGGATTTCGCGATGATGAACGAGCTCCATCATCTCATAGGCAGAAACGCCTTTGCGCGGAAGCTCGTCAGGGTGGATGCCCCATACGCCGGCGACATAAGCACGGTCGTTCTCGTCCTCAATATTGCGATAGCCGGGCAATTGGTCGCTCTTTTGCCCATGCTCCCGGCCGCCTTGCCCATTTCCTTGTCCGGTTACGGCACCATAGCCGCAGCCCGGCTTTCCGATTTTACCTGTCGCTATCACCATATTCAAAAAATTCCGGACCGCGACATGTCCGTCAGTCTGCTGTTCAACGCCCCTTGCCGTAAGTACGATGCCTGTTTCCGAGGCGCCGTAAGCTCTTGCGGCATTGCGAATCAAGTCTTCCTCAAGCCCGGTTAGCTCGGCAATGTCTTTGAGTTCGACCGCTGCCAAATGCGCTGCAAGCTCAGCATAGCCATTCGTCCGCTGTGCAATGAACGCTTCATCGATCAGGTTTTCTTCCAGAAGCACCTTCAGCATGCCGTTAGCCAGCGCAGCGTCGGTTCCGGTCTTCAGCTGCAGATGAATATCGGCAATGGCGGCCGTTGCCGTAGCACGCGGGTCAATCACGATAATGGTGGCTCCGTTCTCTTTCGCTTTGTTGAAGTAGGGCATCAAGGTGGGCTGGCATTCCGCAATATTAGTGCCGGCCATAATGATGCAGCGCGCTAGCGGAATATCGGCAAGCCTGCATGTAAGCCCCCGGTCAATGCCAAACGTTTTGTTGCCTGCCGAAGCAGCGGCAGACATGCAGAATCTGCCGTTGTAATCGATGTATTTGGTACCCAGTGCCACTCTTGCGAATTTGCCGAGCAGATAGGCGGATTCATTCGTCAGCGAGCCGCCTCCATAAACGCCTAGCGAATGAGGGCCGTAAGTTTTGCTGCCTTCTTGGAAGCGCTCCTCTATGAGTGACATCGCTTCCTCCCAAGTGGAAGGAACGAGCTCGCCGTTTTTTTTGATTAAAGGCTGCATGAGGCGTTCCTTGCTCGTTGCATGCTGGTGCGCATTCATCCCTTTCACGCATAAGCGTCCCTCGGAAGCCGCATTCGGCATACCTTCGATCGAATAAGCAAATCGCCGTGAGCCCGGGATCGGCAGTTCCTTCGTAATGCGCATTTTGCATTGAACGCTGCAAAATGGGCACTGCGTATCCATCGTGTAGCCTGCATTCACCTCAGTCGCTGCTTGCAGTTGCCGCATATTCCTCACCTTGCCTTTCGTCTGTTCTTATCCAAAGGGATGATGCTTCAGCCCGTTCTACGAGTTCTTCGCGGTATTCGGGGTCGAGCACCTTCTCCCGTATTTCCATAAGGCCTTCCCGCTCGATCCACTTCCACACAGATTCGCCGTACTCTGCTCTTTCGCGGTACAGCTGAAGAAGGGAAACGGATAAGGATAGGGCAAGCGCGTCAGAATCGGCTATTCCGATCAAATGTGCCTGCTTGACCGGGTGCTCGGAATGACCGCCGGCATAGATTTCCCATCCGGCAGGTGCACCGGTAACGCCAAGATCATGAACCAAAACGCCTGCTGGCTGATGAAGGCCGGATGCTATAGCCGTTCTTACGACAGTAGGGTATGACAATTCGCTGCAACAAGCCTGTAGCAAGCTTCCTAATGATTGTGCGTCATAAGTCGAACTGCTATTAATGCCAAGCTCATAATGAGTATTAACATGCAGCCGGTTGGCATGGTTGCCCACTACGTCTGCATGACCATTAAACGTCGATTTTTCGTTATGGAGCGAAGAATAATATTGAATGGCGGCTCTGCAAATGGTGCAGCCGGAAGTCCGGCTCCAACCCAGCATAGCCATACGTTCGTTTGGCGCGATGGCCGGATCGGCAGCGACAGCCGCCTTTAGCATCTCGTGACTGGTGTCCGTACAGCTGCAGATAGGCTCAACCTGCGCTGACATGCCTGCTTTCCCATGTTGGAGGGCGTACTGCACAATCGCGTCTACCATTGGGCGACAGCCGCCGCAGGAGCTCGATGCCTTTGTACAATCCTTCACTTGGTCGGTCGTTTGCATGCCTTCCTCTAGAACCGCACACATGATCGCCCCTTTGCTTACCGCATTGCATGCGCAAACCGTTTCGCGATCAGGCATATTCGCGATAAGCTCTTCATTCGCGCTGTTTCCGCCTGGGTTCGCTTTCGTGGCAAGCTCAGTGACCGATGCCTGCTTTTTAACGAGATTCAATAGCTGCGTGCCTTCCGAGGAATCGCCGAACAATATGGCGCCTCTCACGACGCCGTCCTTCATCGTAACCTTCTTATAAGTCCCTCGGATTCCGTCATAGATTTGGACAGCTGTCTCGGCTTGGTCGGACTGGATGTCTCCCGCGGAAAAAACCTCAACGCCAGACACTTTTAGCTGCGCATAAGGGACCGATCCCTGATAGGGCTCCGTTGACTGACCGCATAACGTACTAGCGAGCACCTTGCCTTGTTCGTATAGCGGCGCCACCAGCCCATATGCAACGCCGCGATGCTCCGCGCATTCGCCTATTGCATATACATTTCGGATACTTGTTCGCATGTAGTCATCTACGACGATGGCGCGGTTCGTTTCCATTCCGCTTTTTTTGGCAAGTTCAATATTCGGGCGAATTCCGACTGAAATGACGATGAGATCGGCGTCAAGCGTATTCCCGTTAGTGAATCGAATGCCTTTGGCGCGATTTAAGCCGATAATGCTGTCTGTTTCTTTGCTCAGCCAGAACCTCATGCCCTGATCTTCCAATTGCTTGCGCAATAAGTCTGCAGACATACGGTCAAGCTGCCTATTCATTAAATATGGCGCATTATGAATGACGTCTGTTTCCATTCCTAAATTAAGCAAGCCTCTCGCGGCTTCTAAGCCGAGCAATCCGCCGCCGATGACAGCTGCTTTTTTATACTTTTTGGCATATGCCATCATCGTTTGGCAATCGTTTATATTACGGAAGGAGATAACCCCTTGTTTATGAACACCGGCAATTGGCGGGATAAATGCGGAAGAGCCCGTAGCTATAATGAGATGATCATAATCAGCTCGGATGCCCGAAACGGTTTTGACAAATTGCGAATCCGTATTGATCTGGGCGACGGATTCGTTCGTGTACAAGCGAATCCCATTCTCCTCATACCATGTCCAATCGTTGATTACAATGCTCTCTATAGATGAATCGCCTTGAAGAACCTTAGATAACAATATTCGATTATAATTGGGGTGCGGCTCATTGCCAAAAACCGTAATTTGATATTTGAGAGGAGCAAGCTTGATAATTTCCTCCACGCATCTGATACCCGCCATGCCGTTTCCGATAACGACTAATTTCTCTCTACTCATGTATGTTCACATCCACTCGCATGTTTTTGCTAAATCGTTAGGGAAACAAATCGGACTTCCTGACCAGCTTCGGCACCTGCTCCGCCCGCCGCTATCATGACGAGCGCATTCGCTCTGGCAAATGCGGCAACGTTGCCCGACTTGTCGTTGCGCAGCGGCTCAACCATCCACTCTTTTTCCCCGCGGTATACGAATGCGCGCGCATATCTCGGGTATGGCGAAGGCTTCTGGATACCATCGATCAATCGGCCATCTAACCATTCGGATCGGTATTCATTTCTGCCTGCCGCTTTCAATACGACGGGACGAAGGAGGAGCTCAAGCCCCGCGAAACAAGCAGACGGATTGCCAGATAAGCAGACCAGCAGCTTGGATCCGAATTGGTACGCTGAAGTCGGTGTACCTGGTCTCATTACTACTTTCGTGAATAACGGAATGCCGCCTAAATTTTCTGCTGCAAGCTTTACGTAATCATAATCCCCTACGGAAACCCCGCCAGTAGTGACTACGATATCGGCTTGCTCCAAAGCTTTTGTCAGATAAGCTTCCAACGATTGCGGGCAATCGGGTACCGGATTATGCCGGATGACTTTTGCGCCGAGCTCGCGGAGCCTTGCCGATACCATAAAACCGTTCGCATCATATATTTGGCCTGAGCTTCTTTGATCGCCGGGAATAGTCAATTCATCTCCGACAGGAATGACAGCGATCACAGGCTGCTTATACACCGTTACTTCCGTTTGTCCAAAAGAGGCTAGTACGGCAATTTCCTTCGCTTTAATCGCTGCACCGCGATAGAGTACCTTCATCCCCTGAGGAACGTCCTCGCCTCTTTCAGCAATATGCTGGCCTCGCGGAAACGAGCGATCGATTTGTACGGAAGCTCTGCCGATGATGCTTTTTCGTTCGACAGCCGTTTCCTGCATAACGACGCAATCATAGCTTGGCGGTACCGGTGCTCCCGTAAATATTCGTACAGCGTTCATGATACCGTCATCCATCGCATAATCCGTTTCAACGTACCCTGCGCGAATTTCGTCTCTTACTTGAAGCAATACCGGCAGCTCTTTGCTGGCCCCTGTTGAGGCTGATGCGCAAATCGCATAGCCGTCCATCGCCGCTCGGCGAAAGGGGGGAAGCGGAAACGGGCTTTCAAAGTCGGATGCAAGTACTCTTGATAAGGCTTCTTCTAATGGAACCTTCTCGAACGACGGTTCTTTTCTATCTCGTGTCAACTTCATGACGGCTATGGAAACAGAAGCTGTAAGCGGGTTTTGCATGCTAATGACCGACATTTCATCCACCCCCAGCCATTTGTTTAATAAAAATGAACAGAAAAAACCCTTTCCCGCGTTTGGGGAAAAGGCATCGTTGCCGTTTGAGCTCGCACGCCACTGTGCATGACTCGTTCTATAGAATATAGATTAGTTGATGGCAGGCTATATGTCAATATATATAACACCATTTCTTGAATTTGCGACATCGCAAAAAATAATTGTGTAAGGTATATTGACATGCACATTACGTGATCTTATAATTCGAGTTGGGATTACAAATTTGTGATCCAATCATAATCAATAAATAAGGTCGCACAATGACGTGCAACCAATGGCAATGAGGCCGCATTCGTTCCTATTCAAGGACGAATTGCGGCTTTTTAGGTTTTATTACAGAGAATAAGGGAGAGATTGGGATGGAGAAAAAAGGATTTTGGCAAAGCGGGCATAAACCTACGTTATTCAGTGCATTTCTTTATTTTGACATGAGCTTCATGATTTGGGTGTTAATCGGCCCACTAGCCGTTATTATTGCAGCTGATTATCCAATGGATCCCGTTCAGAAAGCGAATCTAGTTGCGCTTCCTATATTAGGAGGCTCCATTCTAAGATTGGTATTAGGTTTCATGACCGACTATATCGGACCGAAACGAACGGCCCAGTTCGGTATGCTGTTTACGCTTGTCCCATTAATTATGGGCTGGAAATTCGTTGATTCCTTGGATCAACTCTACGTGGTAGCTTTGCTGCTTGGGGTTGCCGGCGCTTCGTTTGCCGCTGCCTTGCCACTGGCTAGCCAGTGGTATTCAAAGGAACATCAAGGTCTCGCGATGGGTATCGCAGGAGCCGGAAACAGCGGTACGGTTATTTCAACGTTGTTCGCGAATCGAATCGCACAGCATTACGGAAGCTGGGAGGTCGTCTTCGGGCTAGCCATCATTCCGATCGTTCTCGTATTTATCATCTTTACGATATTTGCGAAAAACAGCCCGAACCGTCCTGCTCCAAAAAAGCTTTCGCAATATGCAAAGGTGCTTAAGCAAGGCGATGCATGGGTATTCTGCGCTTTCTATTGCGTAACCTTTGGCGGTTTTGTCGGATTGTCCAATTACTTAACCATTTTCTTTAATACGCAATATGGCCTCTCCCCCGTTCGGGCAGCCGATTTTACTACCTTCTGCGTGATCGCGGGCAGCTTCTTCCGACCTGTTGGCGGCTATTTGTCAGACAAAATCGGCGGCGCCAAAATGTTAACCATTCTTTATGCGGGAGCCGGCTTGATGCTGGCAGCAGTTGCTTCCCTGCCTGCGTTGCCTATCGTTATTACGATGCTGTTCATCGGCATGATGTGCCTCGGAGCCGGCAACGGTTCGGTTTTCCAGCTCGTTCCGCAGCGTTTTGGCAGCGAGCTTGGCCTCATGACCGGCATTATCGGCGCAGCTGGCGGTCTTGGCGGTTATGCCTTGCCTCTCATACTTGGCCAGCTGTATCAATCCACCGGTTCTTACACATCCGGATTTCTCATTTTAAGCGCAGTGACGTTAGGATCGCTCGTCTTGTTAACGGTCATGCAAGCTAGATGGAAAAACAAATGGATGGCGAGAGGCGGAAAAGCACAAATGGACGGCATGTCTGATGTGTCACATGTGAATGTGTAACGGCAACATAACGTTTAAGTAGCATACCAAATACCCTTAGACTCGGAACGACTAGTCTAAGGGTATTTTATTTTCGTCTAAAAATGGCTTCATGAAAAGCCGTTTTGGATTTTGCAGCAGCTTTGACATGGATTCGGTCCAGCGGTCATTTCGCGCTCCATTTGTCCTCTCGGCATAGTAGCTGGAAATGACTTGATCGTATTCGCGCAGCTGCTCAAAGAGTTGTTCTTGATCCTGATTATAATTATTCTCGTGATACACATTTAACAAGGGCAAGCGTGGCTTTAAGTCTGAAGGATTTGCCGGGTATCCAACGCTTAATCCGAACAACGGGATGACGCGCTTCGGCGTTTGAAGCAGCTTGGCGACCGCGGGCAGCTCATTTCTTAGTCCGCCGATATAGCAAATGCCGAGTCCCATTGACTCTGCGGCAACTGCCGCGTTCTGGGCTGCCAAAGCGGTGTCGATCAGACCAACCATAAACATTTCAGTGGAGTTCAAGGTTTGCTCCGTCTTTTCCGTTATCTCGCCACTTAGCTCCGCTGCAAGCTCCAGTCGATGCAGATCCAAGCAGAACACGAAAAAATGACCGTTCTTGGCTACATATGCTTGATTCCCGGACAGCTCAGCCAGCTTTTCCTTCACCTGTTGGTCCGTTACGCCAATGATGGTGTAGGCTTGCACGTAACTGGAGGTTGCGGCAGCTTGCGCGCTTTGCACGATTGTTTGTATTTGTTCCGCTGATAACGGCTTGTCTAGGTAGGAACGAATAGAGCGATGATTCAATAACAGCTCGATGGTTGCGTTCAATTGATCACGTCCTTTGTTATTGTAGGATTAATTCTGTCATAAATAGAATACTCCCAATAATGATACTAAACCAACCTAAATATTTTGAAACTTTACGCTCTTTGTTTAGGCCCGCTATTTCAAAGCTGCGGACATCAATCACAAGGATCAATATCCCGCTAAGCAAACAGAGCAAGATGACATAATTCAAATAGCTGACCGTATAACTCTCGCTAATCATCCTGTATCAGCCCCCTTCTCTTATGATAGATATTATTGGGCTTTCATTCCAATCCGTCGAATTTTCATCGAAACCTTGACGTCGAATTTACAATCCTTGTACATTTTGCGCCAGCCTTCCGTAGTTTTGACATGTGCATTCCAGAATTGAGGCTTGAACGCTCGTACATATTCGCCAAAGCCGAATATATCGGATCCCTTTGCTTGCGTTTTCTGAATTAAATTCAAATAAAATAGAACCGATATTCTTTCTTGTTTCTTCTCAATCGACTGTAAAATCGTGGGATCATTAATTTTTAAATGTTCGTTAAGCTTCGCTTCTAAATTAAGCTCGAGAGCAATTTCAATCGTAAACTGCGGAACATTATCACGAATGCTCACTTTTATTTGTGATTTTCTGTGCGTTGCATTGGTCATGACGATATCCGATGAGTCATCCAATTGGATATACACACGGTATCCAGCTGGATTCACGCCTTTTACGCCTAAGTATCCGGCAATTTCCAGCGGTTTGGTCGCGCCAACCATCTTGGCGCCGTTGAAGTAAGCAAGTCCGATTATCCCGACATTCTGTTCCTTTTTCATTTCCACGTATGGCAAAAAACCTTCCTGGCCTTTTTTGGATAAGTTGCTCCAGAATATACCGATATAGTCCTTTGGAAACTTCCCCATCCGAATGCCTTCATCCAAGGTGGACATGAGATAGAGAGTAGGAACCCTTTCGAGCTGAGGCGTCGCGGTCATAAACTTAATTGCGTTCCCCTTCGCTATCATCAGCCACGCCATTCGCCTTACTTCGGGGTTTCTGCGAAAATAATCGTTTACATTTTCAAGTCCTTTTCGCGCTAATTTCTCAGAGACCACGATTACGCGCAAATGCCCGAAAAACAGCTTGCTGGATACTTGCTGCTGTAAATTCATGAACGCGTCATCAATGCTATGGCCAACCACGTCGATTACCCACACGGTCTCGCCGGAAGAGCCTTTACCCCCGCCTTCGCCCGGTCCGAGCGGTATTCTGCCAGGCAAGGCGATTTGTACCGCAACGCGCACCATTCCCTTCGAAGGGGGCGGAATCGATCCGCTGATATGGCTAACCTCATCTTCTTCCTGATCGCCTTCATCAGATGTAACGGCATCGATGGACACGCCTAACACAACTGCCCTTTCCTCTATTTCGAGCCGATCCCAGCAGCCGGTCAGGAACGGAACAACTAGACATAAGCAGCAAAGTGCTTTAACGATTGGGATCCACCAATTGATTCGCAATGGGATTACCTCTCTTCTTGCGAAGGATTGAAATGAGTAGCAGCAACGTTGGATAAACGATTGTAATATACAAGCCGATTCGACCGACGTTTTCGATAATTTCATACATTTGAACGATGTTTTGCGGAAGCATTGCCGCGATGAATACGAAAGGCAGCAGAAAATACGAGAATAGCTTGTGTTCCCGCAACCGGAACAGATGACTGATGAAATAAATCGTTAAAAAATAACTGGAGAACAGAGTCGTAAATACAGCGGTTACCCAAACGGCCAAAAAGGCAGCGTCCAGCCGCTCCAGAATGTTTGCCGGCAAGGATGTTGCTTTGGCCAATTCAAGCGTAGGCCACAATAGCTGCTTGATTTCCTCCGAACCAAATACGCTGACGGCTGCTGCAACGATGATCACATAAAGACCGCCGGCAATCAGAATGCCCCATAGGCTTGCTTTCATTGCTTTGCCTGGTTTTTTCATCGCGGGAATGACGGCAGTCAATACGAAGGTACCTTGAAACAAAGCAGCTATCGTAAGCATGCCTTTTACCATTTTTTTCGGGTCAGTCCCCCATACCGGCAACAAATTAATGGCTTCCGCGTTCTTCAACGAAAGAGCGGCAATTAGCAGAGCCGGCACGAGAAGCAAGGGGAAATAAAAAGTATGGATGTATGCAAACGTGATGATATTATTTCGCGTGGAAATGGCTGCTAGCAGCAGCATGACGATTACGGTAACCTCAACCGGCGTTGATCTTAAGACCGAAGTCACGACAACCTCTCCAAATTCTCGTGCCGTAAGCGAGGTCAGTACGGAGAAGAAAATAATAATGAGCACACTGCCAATCCGAGCCACGCTTTTGCCGATGATCAGCTCGCTATATTGAATAAAAGTATGATTCGAAAATCTCATGCCCAGCATGGTTACTAGAACCAAGCCGATAACCGCGAGCAGCACACCAAGCATCGTAACTAACGGGGCGCCTGAATCCGCTGCTTGCACGGCAAAGAGCGGAAGCGCCAGCACCCCGACGCCAATGATGGTACTGACGAGAATTGCCGCCGCTTGGATGACGGTTATTTGACGAGATTCCATTTCATTATCCTCCCTGCTGGTTTTTGTCGTTTTTCGGATCAAGCGCATTCGTTGTGGACGCTTCAAGCTCTTCAAATGCTTGCTTATTGACCCGAACCGTATCCACGGGCTGTAGAAATGAAGGCCGTTTGTTCATCCACCATAACGGGCCTCTTATCAACAAATCCTTCATGCCTTGGAACTCGGCAGGCACAAGCGGGCTCAAATAAGGAACTCCGAACGATTTCAGCGACAAAAGATGATTGGCGATTAAGATTAGCCCAATCATGACGCCGTATAATCCGAAAATGCCTGCCATTATAATTAACGGAAAACGCAGCAGCCTTAATGCTAGTGCAGCATTATAAGCTGGTGTAGCAAACGATCCAATTGTCGTTAGGGCAATGATCACAATCGTAATTGGGCTGGAAAATCCAGCAGATACCGCGGCTTGCCCGATTACGAGTACGCCTACGATTGAGAGAGCCCCACCGACTTGCTGCGGCAGGCGAATCGTAGCTTCGCGCAAAATTTCCATCGAGATTTCGATGATTAATACTTCAATGACCGCCGGAAAAGGTACTCCTGCCCTTCCGCCAGCTACGGCAACGGCAAATTCAGTCGGGATCAGCTCCGGATTGAAGGATATGATGGAAACGTAAATAGCAGGAAAAATAAGTGAGAACATCAATGCAATTAGCCTAGCCAACCGGATTGAGCTCATAAGCAGAAAGCGTTCTGTATAATCCTCAATCGTCTGATAAAATTGGCTAAAAACTGTTGGCACGAGCAGGGCTAAAGGTGATCCATCCACGAGTATGGATACTCTGCCCTCAAGCAAATTCGCCACAACCTTATCCGGGCGTTCCGTATATTGCACCTGCGGGAAAGGCGAATAATGATTGTCTTCGATAAATTGTTCGATATAGCCAGAGTCTAGTATGCCGTCTATATCGATTTTTGATAACCGCTTATTCACTTCCTTGACAAGCTCTGGATTTGTAAGTCCTTCCATGTAACAAACGGCAACCTTCGATTTGGTTCGCAATCCAAGCTCCATCGTCTCAATGCGGAGGTCAGGCGATTGCAGCCGGTAGCGAATTAACGATATATTCGTTCCAAGCGGCTCGATAAACCCTTCACGGGGTCCTCTGATGACCTGTTCGGTTGCTGGCTGGTCAATGGACCGTTTGTCGATGCTTCTCGTTTCAAATACAAATGCTTCTTCCAGCCCTTCTACGGCAACTATGGTTTCCCCTCTTAGAATGCTTTCGATCAGCGCTGAGAGATTAGACTCGTATTTGCACTCGCTGTGATAAAGCGCGTCATTATGCAGCATGTCTTTAAGCTGGTCAATCGGCACGTGTTTGTCTTGCAAATGCGGTGGCAAATACATAAGCGGTTTTAGAATATCAAGATTAATGACGTTTGGATTAACCATATTGCAGAAATATACGATGACTGCATTATATAGGCCAAAAACATGAAATCTTCGAATCGTTAGATCAACGTTTACGCCTAATATTTCATCTATGAAAGCAATTGTCGACTCGATGTCCGTTGCTATTTTTTTTCCTTTCAAGCTGTCCAGCGTTTGGCTGGGGCCTTTTTTAATGGACACAGCCTGCTTTTTCTTGTTTCCGCGTGTAGGCATTTTTCACCGACCGATCTTTATAAGATAACTTTAGGTAGTAGGAGATTGGTAATATTGCTCACTTTTGTAGCTTTTACCAATCGTTTCGAAATTACTCATGGCTCCCCCAGTACCTCGAATGCAGCTGAAAAAAGCCTTGAGACACCGATCATTCGGTTTCTCAAGGCTTTTAAGCATCTGATTTATTTTTCTAATTGCTTGGTAGTTCCGTTCGTATAACCGACGATTACTCGACTAGCCATTCCAATAAATAACCCGTTATCCACTACTCCCGGTATAAGCTGCAGCGCTGCATGAAGTTCATCGGCATTCGTTATGCGGCCCATATGGCAATCGGCAATATAGTTCCCGTTGTCGGTTACGAAGGGCTTATCGCCGGCTTGCCGCAAGACTGGCTGCGCGCGCAGCTTCTCCAGCTTTCGCATCGTCATCTCGAACCCAAAGGCGATGATTTCTACAGGCAACGGGAATCGTCCCAGCTCAGCAACCACCTTGCTCTCGTCAACGACAATAATGAGCTGCTTGCTGGCTGCTGCTACGATTTTCTCGCGCAGGAGTGCTCCTCCACCGCCCTTAATTAAATTCCACCTTGGATCCACTTCGTCAGCCCCATCAATCGTTACGTCGATGTAATCGATGTCCGCAGCCGCAATTAGCGGAATGCCTAGGCTTACGGCAAGCTCCTCTGATTGCTTGGAAGTCGCGATTGCTTGAATCGCAAGTCCTTCTTTGACTCTTTGCCCGATTTTTTGAATCGCGTAATAGGCGGTTGACCCGGTCCCTAAACCAACGACCATTCCGTCAACAATAAATTCCACCGCTTTCTCGGCAGCCAGTTGCTTTGATTCCATTACTTATCCCCTCTTCTTCGGATTACAACGTTAAATAGTAGTGAAAATAGGTTTCATCCTTCTCATAGCCGTTGCGCTCGTACAGACGCTGCGCAATGGCGTTGTCGCACGCCGTGCTGAGCTCTAAGCCCTTTGCGCCATTTTCTAGCGCGTAAGTCTTGGCGCGATCGAGAAGCAGCTCAGCGACGCCTTGCCCCCTATCGCTCTCTATGACATAAAGATCATTCAATATGAAAGCTTTTTTCATCGACACGGATGAAAAAATCGGATAAAGCTGAGTAAAGGCAATCATCTTCGAGCTTTCAGCCTTGATCGCTTTAAAAATAATCGATTGCTCCAATTGAATTCTATCCGCTAAAAATTGTTGGGCTCTAATTACGTCGGACAACTGCTTATAAAAGATTCGATATTCATTAAATAAGGTTGCCAATTGTTCAACATCCTTAATCGTCGCCCTGGAAATTTCAATATCCAATGCCGCACCTCCAGCCCAATCTATTGTACCAATTAGTATAGCAGTCCTAATTCAGGATGAATACTAGAAAATCAAAGCGCTATTTATGTCGTTAATTATTAGGGTGATGCTACCAATAACCGACAAACATCACATCTTCTATCTGCTAGAATTTTTAATAGGTTATCCCATCACAGACTAGGAGCGCTGATCATGAATACGATATCGAACGAGCATTTCCAGAACGAAACGATTGCATTTGATGGTTTTAGCTTTATCGGCTGTACGTTCACCAATTGCGTAATCATAATAACGACATTGGATTTCAATTTCGAACACTGTTCCTTCTACGAGTCTTCGCTGCATGTCAATCCGAATCTATCCATATTTGCCATCTCACATAAGCTCTCTCAATCGACTTACGATTCAGATACGACCTGTGTGCGCAACGATTACAAATATCCGCAAACCGTTGTTGAATTGCCGGCGGCAATCACTCAGCTGTAATTCATTCAAAGGGCTACCGCAATAGCCGGTTTGAAGAAATCATTTATTTCTTGTAGCGTATTGTTAAGCAATAAAAGAACCATCAACGCCACGTTTGAAAGCGGCGCCGATGGTTCTTTTGTTGATCTAAATGGAAAGGCTAGCTTTGCATACTTTAACGGGACACTTCCGCGCAGCTAATCGTTCATCATACGGCTTGCCAGGCGCTCAATTCTTAGCATCAGCTCCTGCATATGGAACGGTTTGACGACGTAATCGTCAGCGCCAATCTCCAATGCTTGAATGATGTCCTCCTTTTGATTGCGGGCAGTCAGCATGACAATGAGCAGCTGCTGCTCGGGATAGCACTTGCGCAGCTCCCGCAGGACGTCCAAACCATCAAGCTCTGGCATGGACCCATCCAGCAAAATAATATACTTCTCGCCTTCCCTATACCACTCTGAGGACAAAAACGTCTTTCCGTCTTCGAACCCAAAAGCTTTAGCCTTCGTATGGGTTGTCGGCCTCCAATCAGAGAAGCGGCTAGTGAGGATATCTCTAATTAGCGGATCATCATCTACGACGATAAGATTAAGCAAAACCTCCGATTTCTGTTCCTGTATATCCGTTGAATAGATGATCGTCTGGTTTCTGCCAGCCCTTTTGGCGCTATAAAGCGCTTGGTCTGCTTGTTCGATCCATTTTTCAGGCTGACCGATACTTTCTGCTAGTTGTGCGATGCCTGACGAGAAAGTAACTTGAAAAGTTTGTTCTCCGGCTTGAAATTTAATGAGGTTAAATTGTTTGCGGAGCTTATCGACTAAGCTAGCTGCTCCAATGCTGTCTATGTGAGGCAAAAGGAGCGCAAACTCCTCGCCGCCATATCGACAAAAAATGCCTTTGGCGGCGGTGACTTCCCGAGCCGTTGCGGCAAAAGCCTGCAGCACTTCGTCACCTTTTAAATGACCGTATTCATCGTTGACGTGCTTGAAATAATCCAAATCAAGCATAACAAGCGAGAATAGATCATTTTTTTGTTTGAAAGCCTCCGTTTGTTGTTTGATCACATGATTGAAATGTTTGCGGTTGAACGCGCCGGTTAACTCATCGAGCGTGATAGACCGATCCCAGTCCATTTTCATCATGAAGCGGTTATCGATTAACGCTGTCAGCAAATCCACGTCAAATGGCTTCGCAAGGAAATCCATTGCGCCTGAGCGATAAGCGTTAATCTGGTTTTCAACGGTAAAGTTTCCGCTCACCATCATGATCGGTATATGCTCAAGCTTTGCTTTTTCGACAATCTGAAGCAGCACTTCCATTCCGCTTTGATCAGGCAGCACGATATCCAGAAGAAGGAGGCATGGCTTCCATTGATAAAATAATTTCAAACCGCGTTCGGCAGTTAGCGCAATGGACACCTGGTAGTCGCTTTTTTCCAAAACCTCTTTGACATAAGTGACAAATTCAACATCATCGTCTATGACCAGCACTCGTTTGTGATCGTTCAGGCTGTCTTGGCTTATTTTCAAATAAACGTCATCCGTATTGCTGAAATCGGGGAGCTCTACTTGTGCTTGGAAAGGTGTGATCATGCTTCTTAAAGGAATAAGATGCTCAGACCATTCCATACGCGAATATGTTTTATCGCTTTTTTCAGCGAATAGATGTTCTTTGGACTCCGAGAACTTTTCAATCTCTACTAATCCAAGCGTTCCGCTCGTTCCCTTCAGATTATGAAAAAAACGATGGATTTCCTGTTCCTCCACAACCGTTTGGCTCGTCCACTCATCAATGGTTTGGATGATTCGTTGCTGAATGAGCTGTATATATTTTTCCGTTTTCATAGCCTTAAGCTCCTTCAATTATCGCAGCAAGCGTGAAATGGCAGCGCTTAGTCTTCCCGGCAAATAGGGCTTCACTAAAAATTCTGTAATTCCCCAGTGCGAGGCTTTCTCTTTTTCTTCGAATGCGCTTGAAATGATGATCGGCAAATTCAATATGGCATCCGTTTTTTTAATTTTGCTAATTAAATCCCAACCTGTTACGCCGGATTCAAGCATGAGATCCACGACTACGATATCGGGGTTCAGTTCTTCAATGGCATCGATAGCCAATGCACCTTCCTTGAATAAATGAACCTGAAAACCGCTTGCAAGAAGCTCATCGCTAAGCAGCGTCGCTAAATTATTGTCATTCTCAACAAGCATGACTTGTATGGAGGTTTCATCCCATGCTGCTAGGCTACCCTCTTCACTTACGATGGGGGTTGGCTGCTCGGCGATGGGAAGCATAAAGGTGAAGATGCTTCCTTTGCCGAATTCGGATTGAACCTCGATTTTACCCTCATGCTTCGTGACGATTTCCTTTACGATAGCCAGGCCTAATCCCGTTCCTCCAATTTCCCGGCGATCGGTATTATCCACTCTATAGAACTTATTGAATAGATTTTTCATGGCTTCTGGCGGGATGCCCAGTCCATGATCCTCGATTCGAATGAAAAATTGATTATTATTAATGCCACTAACTATATCGATTTGACCGCCGTTTGGCGAATACTTAATGGCGTTGCTAAGCAAATTAATGATAACCTGGTGCATTTTATCGCGATCTGCAAGCACGATAGTGCTCGGCGCCTCATGTCTCGCGTTTATTTGATGGTTTGGCGCCGATAATTGCTGCGTGTCGATCGCTTCGGTTATTAATGGCGTTAATGATAAGAGCTTCAGCTCATAGGTTTGTTTGCCCGACTCCATTCGCTGCAAGTCGAGAAAATCATTAATTAATGTCGTTAACCTTCTGGCTTCCTGATGAATCGTGGTCATGTATTTTCGCTGTCGTTCCGGTTTAAGCTCCCTATGCAGCAAAAGCTCTGCAAATCCGAGTACGCTGGCAAGAGGCGTTCTTAGCTCATGGCTTACGGTGCTCACGAACTCCGATTTCATCCGGTCGACCTCGTATTCCTTCGTAATATCCCGGTGTACGAGCAGCAGTCCGAATTTAATGCCGTTTCGGTAAAGCGGCTCGCAATATAGCTGGATAAACCGTCTGTCCGGCTCGATCACTTCATAAGTAATGCTACGCATTCCCTGATAATGACCGTATTGAACCAGACCTTCGATAAACGGAATAAGCAATTCGGGTTGAGCGACCGCGATGCGAATATGGTTGATTAATTGTTCATCGGTCATCATCATCGTTTGCTCTGTGTCTTTGAAAAACGGCAAGATATCTGACATTTTACGGTTGATTTGGCGCGTTGAACCATCCAAATCAAGCAATTGAATTCCTTCTTGAATCGTATCGAGCATGTCGCTGGTCATCAAACGCTGCTTCTCCGAAATTTCGTAAAGCTGAAGCTTGTCGAAGGCTAAAGATACCTGCGTCATCAACCCCGCAATTTCGACCTCTTCCTGCATGGATATTACGCGATTCACTTTCGTAATGACAACGCATGCTACGATTTCTTGGCTTGCATTCAGAATAGGCAGCACAAGATCAGTCGCCTTCATCGGATTATCATGGTATCCTTTTTCGCCGACATAACAATCCCTCATGATGGTGTACGATTTTCTCGTTTGCACGGCCCTTAGCAATATGCCATCATTCATGTTTTCAATGAACTGCAACGCCGCATCCTCGGAAATGCCAACTGAAGCATATTCATGCTCTCTATCCATTTTAACGATTATGCCTTTATCGCTTTCGGTAATGGAGACGATATTGGTAATAATGCTTTCTAGAAGCTCAGTCTGATCGAGCGTGCTTGAGAGCGATTGAACGAACTTATTGCGCTTCAACAAATATTTTTCATTCTGCTCCATCACTTCTACAGCTAATTGCAGTTCTTCCTGCTGAGCCTGCAGCTCATCCTGCTGGGCAATAAGCTCTTCATTCTGCGCAACAAGCTCTTCTTCTTTGCTTTGAATTTGAGTCAGCATCATCTGGAATGTACGTGCCAGCTCCCCTAACTCATCTGCTCTATCTTTCAGATCAACTTCTGTATATTCACCGTTGGCAAAGTTACGAGCTTGGCTTGTTAGCGTCAATAAAGGTACGCCGATTGCCTTGGCAACCCTTCTCGTTAGCAATGATGATAGCACTAATATAAATACAATATAGGCAATGAATAATAATGCTTGATACGATAGCCGTTCGATCAATTGATCATTTTTTTGTTCGGCAATCAGCCTTACTTTCGATTCCAGATCATGCGAATATGTAATGAGCTTATTCACGGGATTATCCTCGCCTGCGGATACCAGGACACGCAAAGCTTTATAATTCTCAGCCTTCGAATATTCGATGGCTTTGGGTAACAACTCGTCAAAATAATTGGTGAAAAAGTCTTCGATGTTCAGCATGACTTCTTCTTCCGAAGCGCTTAGCTTCATTTTTTTTATCTCGACTAAATTTTCATCCAACAACGCTTTTTCAGCAAATATTTGTTCATACTCATAATCCGATAAATAGACATAATACCCTCGGGCCCGCAATATAACTTCGTTGGAATGATCGGCGATTTCCGAGACGAGCTCTTGCTTCTGCCTGAGCAGCGTTGTTTCAGCTGTATAATTTTTCAAGGTCAATACCGCACTTACCAAAACAAACACGGCACCGAGCAGGATGAGAGACAAGGAGAGCATCATCATGGCCACAAATTGCCTTGTAATTCGTTTATTTAAATAGCGGCGCAGCTTACCCACGAAGCATCTCCTCTACCTTGTCGATGAGCTCCAAGGGGCTAAAGGGTTTAGACATGAAGCCATCTGCGCCTGCATGAAGCACCTTCTCCTGCTCCGCCTGCTGACTCTTCGCGGATAACATTAATATTTTGGCTTGCTGCCTGTTTTCGAGCTGCCTTGTTTGTTCGATCACTTCGATCCCCGTCATCTTCGGCATCATGTAATCCAAAATGATCAGATCAAACCTTGTATCTCTTATTTTTTGCAGCGCTTCTTCCCCGTCCGCCGCTTCTTCAAGCTTATAGCCCTCATCTTCGAGCGTATCTGCTATGAGCATCCGCAAGATTGGCTCATCCTCAGCAATTAGCAATGTTTTCATTTCGGTATCCTCCGCTATTCTCTAGTTCGTTTTTCGACATAACGCGTCAAATTACAACAATCTCATATTCATTCGACATTTGCTCGTAAATTCCTTCGTGCATGACCTTCTTGCTTGCAGGAATCCGTATATCTCCCCCAACATAACAAAAAACAGACCGTCATGACGGCCTGTTCTCTATAAGGGTTCGTTACCTGGATTTCACGATAATCTTGCGGATGCTCTCGCCTGACAAATGATATTTCCGCTCCAAGTCAGCGACTGACCATCCGTTTGAATAATATAGATAAATTTCCTTATTGCGCTCCGCCAGAAGCTTGCGCGTTCCGCTCACCTCGCCCCAATGGGCTCTTTGCTCCGCGAGCTTAGGTACATAGATCAAGTCGCCTTGAATGTATTTTTGCAGCTCTTGCAATAAGCTAGGGGGAAGCACATCTCTCCCATTTTTGTAGTTCACTATAGACGTCCTCCTTGAAGATGCTCATCTTTGTAAGATTATTGGATTTCGTTGTCATCAACATTTTTTACTTCCTCCCTTCGAATTTTGGTAAAACTCATCTACGTATAAACAAAAAAAGCGATGGATAACGATCCCGTCCTCTCGGCTTTTTTCGTCCTGCACTCTGTCATTATATTGTAAGCCTTTTCGGTTGACAAGAAATGTTTTCCATTATTACCATCCTTGCGCGTGAACGAAATAAAAGGAGACCTTTCGGTCTCCTTCATATGAGTGATCTCCGTTTAAACGGAGATCACCTCCAGGTTGTTAATCAATTCGATCAGCTCCTTTCCTATTCATTTGTCGGCCCGACTTCATCAGTATATATCCATATGCATAGCTCCCGATAGTGAAAAAACGGCTATAAATAATCTTTACCAGCGATCCCGCTGTCAAGTTAAAAATTGCCGTTTATTTATCATCACTTTTTAATAAATACGATTTTTATCAGTGATAGCAAGGCTTTGTTTCCTCATAGGTAATTGTTGGGTTTTTAATCTATGTTATGGTATTTCTAGTCGATTCACTAGATTCACAATCCAAGGAGGAATAACATGATTAACATGACGAACAACCGTATGAAGAAAGCCATCGCAGGTATAGGAATTAGCTTGTCTATCGCTATATGCGCAGGATCCATTGCAATGCCTCAATCAGCGCACGCAGCGACAGCATCAAGCTCCTCGAAAGTAAGCAGCGTGGTATCCATCGGGAAAAAATATATCGGCGTGCCTTATAAATTTGGAGCCAAATCAGGCATTACAAGCTCCTTTGATTGCTCATCCTTTACGCAGTACGTGTATAAAAAAGTAGGAGTCAGCCTGCCTAGATCCTCTAAACAGCAAGCAAAGTCGGGCTCTTACGTATCTAAAAGCAATCTGAAAGCCGGGGATCTTATATTCTCTGATACGAACCGTGACGGTATTATTAACCACGTAAGCATTTATATTGGCAGCGGTAAGCTGCTTCATACGTATAGAGTCGGTGTTGGCGTTACGATCTCCACTTTCAAGGGCAGTACGTGGGACAAGACCTATGTAACGGCGAGAAGAGTAATTAAATAGGTAAAGAGGGTGCTCTCCAGCGGATAGCACCCTCTTTATCTTCTATTCAAGCAGGCCGAGCATTTTTAATCCAAACATAATTCCGTCTTCCGTTACATCCTTTGTTACATAACGAGCAGCCTGCTTCACTTCATCTGGAGCGTTCCCCATCGCTACGCTATGATGAATATGCTGCAGCATCTCCAGGTCATTGATTCCGTCGCCAAATGCATAAATATCCTCGCTTAGGAAGCCGGATTTTTCAATCAATGCCTGAATGCCAATGGCTTTCGAGCCTCCTGGAGGGAGAACATCGCTCCCAAACATATGCCAGCGAATGAAGCCGAGCTCAGCAAAGCCTTCTTTGTAGCAGCCTTCATCCTCCTCTTTGCAATAAAGCAGACATTGGTAAATGGATTTATCGATGTGGTAATCCGGCTCCAGTGGCGGCAATCTCTTAAGCAAGGCCTCGTCGGCTTCGTTCGGATAGGCCGTTTGATGCGTGCTTGACCGCATGCCGTCCGGCGTCATGTAGACCAAAGGGTGATTGTTTTTTAGCGAAAGGTCAGTTAGCTCTACTATTCTGGCGGGATCGATGGGATGGCTATATACGACCTCGCCATTATAGACGGCGTACGAACCGTTAAAGCTAACGTATGAATCGATTTTCAATGCTTCGGACACGGGCTTTAACATAAAAGGTCCTCTGCCCGTAGCAATAACCAGCTCATGTCCGGCCGATTGCAATTGCTCAATCGCATCCTTGGTCGAAGACGGGATTTTTTTTTCGTGATCAACCAGAGTACCGTCTATGTCAAAAAATATTAGCTTCTTATTCATCATATTTGCCTCAGTTCTCGTTTGCTTTTGTTCCATTATAGCTTATTTCAGCTGAGTGGATGTATATGGGGCAAACAAAAAGCCGATGCCTGCATGCATCAGCTATATCAGTTGGGAGACATGGTCATGCCGCGTACCGCAAGAATGGGCCTTCTAAGCACTGCGGTTGCGTATGGTGGCGAGCCGATTTTAGTTTCAAACGTGTCGGTCTTCCCATCAGCAAAGGTGCCTCCGCAATATCTCTTTGTGCAAGCTCGATCAATAACGAAATGTCGCCGGTTTCATAGGCTATCGCCATTACGCGCAGCCATTGCGACCACTCCTCTTCTTTAGGGAGCATGATTTTGCCCGTCATAAGCTCGGTTCTTGCTGCCGTTAACGCATCCCGGGCTCGGAATAAAGCGGCTTTTACGGCACCCTCCGTTGTTCCAAGCATTTCCGCGGTCTCTGCTATGGAATAATGAAACACCTCGCGAAGCAGAAATACCTTTCGTTGTATGGGCGACAAATGCCTTATCAACGCATATAGCGGTTCTTCGCAATCCGTTACATATTGATCCTTTATGCCATCCGAATTTATTATTCGGTCTAAAGACAAACGATACGTACGATTGCGCCGCAATTGATCAATCCAAATATTTTTGGCAATGCGTATCAGAAATGCTTCCGGATTGGCGTGCTTGGCATCTAAAAGGGTGGGCATGCCTCTTAACCATGTCTCCTGTACAAGATCATCCGCATCCCAGCTTGATTTTGTTAGTGAGAGGCAATAGCGATGCAAATTCTTATATAACGTTTCTAACTTGCTTTTTTGTTCATTCACCTCGATCGTCGGCGACCATTCCGCTACCTTCATACATCTGCCTCCTTCGATTATCGTTATTTCCATCCAACGGATAGAAACATGCTTATGATGTAAACGAATGTAACGGCTGAAAGGATACGCAATCCGCGAAAAAAAACGCCGTATCTTTTAGCAGCCTTTGATCGTTTACGTTACGAGTGCCAAATGCAACCAAGGAGGAATACGAATGAACAACTTTGTTCCTTATGTAGTCGAACAATCCAGCAGAGGTGAAAGATCCTACGATATTTATTCCAGATTGCTGCGGGACCGTATCATTTTTCTCGGTTCAGCGATTGATGACACTGTCGCGAACAGTATCGTTGCCCAGCTGCTGTTTCTGGCTGCCGAGGAGCCGGATAAAGAAATATCGATGTACATCAACAGCCCCGGCGGCTCTACTTCGGCTGGCTTTGCCATTCTGGACACCATGCAGTTCGTTAAACCGCCAGTTCACACGATCTGTACTGGTTTTGCTGCTTCCTTTGCGGCCATTCTGTTGCTAGCCGGGGAAAAAGGACATCGCTCCGCGCTGCCGAATAGTGAAATTATGATTCATCAGCCGCATGGCGGCGTTCAAGGGCAAGCAAGCGATATCGCGATCAGCGCGGCCCGAATTCTGAAGATTCGCGCCAAGCTAAACCGGATTAGTTCGGAACGCACAGGCCAGCCGATTGAAAAAATCGAAAAGGATATGGATCGAGACTATTATATGTCATCGGAGGAGGCGTTGGAATACGGAATCATCGATAAAATCGTTACTTCGATGTAGCAATCAGGCTCTTATGGATCCAGACGGCAGCTTGACTCCCGTCTCCCATCGCTAACGTGACCATTTCGGAGTGTGCAATGACATCGCCTGCTGCCCATACATTTTTAACGTTAGTCTGCTTCGTTCGAGGGTCAACGATAATGTGGTTGTTTTTCATGAGCTGAACACCGAGCTGCTTGGCCAGGCTGGAGCGAACCTCATTGCCGCCAAATGCGACAAAGCAGCGAGACCGCAAGATGACGGAGCCATCTTGAAGGGCAACTCCGTTGAATTGTTCGTCGTTTGCCAGCACCTCACGAATGGCTTGATTATGAAAGGCAATGCTTCGCTCTTTCAGCTTCGCCAGAAGCGAGTCATCAATCGGTGCCAGCTCATGATTCACATAGATAATGTCGGACGTCCAGTGGGTGAGCGTAAGCGCCATTCTCGCGCCTGCGTTGCCCGAGCCAAGCACCAATATAGCCGAATCCCTTACCTCATACCCATCGCAATCCGGACATACAAAAACACTGATCCCCATGCACGGAATGAGCATGGGGAAGTCAGGAACGCGGTCTTTGACGCCTGTAGCGAGCAGAATTCGTTCTCCAAGGAACGACCGACCGTCTGCTGTTTCTAATAGCCAATCATCGCCTTCGCGCGCTGCTTGAGAAACCTTGCCTTGTATAAACACCGTTCCAAGCTGTTCTGCTTGCAGCTTCCCGGAAGCAAGCAGCTCCGGTCCGCTAACGCCGTCAGGAAAGCCGATTAGATTATGATAGCTTTTGCATAGGGAAGATCTGCCGTCGCCAGCATCGATGATCGCTACCCGATGACGATATCTTCCTAGCTGTATGGCAGCCTGAAGACCGGCTATCCCTCCGCCTATGATAATACACTCGAACTTCATCGGTTCCCTCCATTCCCTCATAGCCATAATTAAGATGTATAGTTGTATATCCATCTATTATCCATGCGAATGCAGTCCCTTATTCAAGAAAAGGCGTTTATGCTTAAACTGAAATGCCTGTACGACGATTTAAGCCATTTTTTCTTCGTTTAATCAGCTCCGGCAGCGCGACTCCCGCTAGCACTACGATCACGCCTATCCATTGCAGGGCGCTAACATGCTCGTTAAGCACGAAGGATGACAGCAATACGGCTACCGGCAGCTCAGAAGCGCCTAATATGCCTGCCATGCCTTCTCCGATATGGGGAACGCCAATCGCAAACAGGACAGGGGGGATAAAGGCACCGAACATGCCGAGCAGAAAGCCATACAGCAGCAATTCTCCCCATAATTGGCCGTTAAACAAAAAAGTCGGCGGGAATACAATAAACACAAGAACCAATCCGCCCGTAATCATCCAAGCGCTGCGATATGCGGGATGTACGGAAGGCACCGCTTTGCCGCTAAACAAAATAAACATGGAGTAGCTAACTGCAGACAACAGGCCCAATACGACACCCATTAGATTAAAATTGCCCATTCCCTGCTCCATAATGCCAGCTGCAAGCATCGTTCCTCCGAATAAGATTGCAATGGTGAAAAGCATAATGCCGCTAGGACGTTTCCGCTGCCCTACTGCTTGTATCAATACGCCGATCCATGTAAATTGGAATAACAATATAATAGCGAGCGACGCCGGGATATAACGCAGCGATTCATAATACAGCAGTCCTGTAATCGCTGTAGGTGCCCCTGCCGCCATGAGCAGAAGCCGCTGCTTCCAGGTTAGACGGGAGGAAACCGTTTTAGGCTTAGCGCGCGACTCCATATTTTTGCCGATGTTCCTTTTCTCGCGCCATTTCATGATAAAGGTGAGAATCCAGGCAAGGATAAAGCCAGTCAGCAATTGACTTCCGACTACTTCTCCAAGCTCATAACCTTTACCGTATGCAAGCACTACGATCGTGGACAAAATTCCGTAGCTTGCCGCTCCCAAAAATACAGATAAAATATACTTCATCTTGCTGTCAGCACCTCTCTTGTTCGTTCGATTCAAAGACGTAAACGCAAAAAATCCTAACTAGGAATACAAGATCATCGCGTAATGATCGCATATTCGTAGTTAGGAAGTTAAGGCTCCCCGTAGAAACCCTCACCCTGGTTGAGCTTAAAATGCCGTGAGGTTATACGAAGCTATTTAGTTGGTCATCCCATTCTTAAGCACTATGAATGTTACATGACAAGTAAGGTTAAGTCAATAGGTATTTCACTGGAAAAGCTATGGTCCATCTCGTTCAGACAAAATTGACGGCATGGTCACCCGCTTCTTATGCTATGATAGGAAAACATAATTTCGGATATGGGATGGAGTGAGATGGTATGGGTACGTTTGTTCAGAACGGAACGGTTCGTTCTGTTTGCCCCTTTGATTGCCCGGATACATGCGGTCTTAGCGTGACGATTGAAGAAGGCAAAATAACGAAAATAACTGGCGATGCCGCACATCCTGTAACTCGCGGCGCTATATGCAATAAAGTAAGGCAGCTAAACGACCGCGTGTACCACCCTGAACGGCTTCTTTACCCGATGCGGCGCAAAGGGCCAAAAGGAAACATGGACTTCGAGAGAATAACTTGGGAAGAAGCCTACGATGAAATCGCCAAACGCATGACAGCCATTATTGCGAAAGATGGGCCGCAAGCGATATTGCCGTATAGCTTCTATGGCAATATGGGCGTTTTGAATGCGGAAGGAATGGATCGGCGTTTTTTCCACCGACTCGGCGCTAGCAGGCTTGACCGGACCATATGCAACGCGGCGGGATCTGCAGGTTATGCTTATACGATGGGCGGCTCAATCGGGATTGACCCGGAAGAAACGGTTCATGCGAAACTATTCCTAATCTGGGGCTGCAACTTAGTATCAACGAACATGCATCAAACCATGCTGGCAACCGAAGCGCGAAAAAACGGCGCTACGATCATTCATATCGACGTTCACCGCAACCGAACCTCGGCTTGGGCAGACCAGTTCATCCATTTGCGCCCCGGCACGGACGCTGCGCTCGCACTCGGGATGATGCATGTGATTATTCGAGACGGGCTTGCGGATCAAGCCTTCCTTGAACAGCACACGATTGGATACCAGGAGCTTGCCGCACAAGCATCGCCATATACGCCTGAATACGTTGCAGGCATTACGGGCGTACCGGCTGAGCAAATCGAGGAGCTCAGCCGTTTGTACGGAAACGCCTCTCCTTCTTTTATTCGGATCGGCAACGGCCTGCAGCATCATGACAATGGCGGCATGGCCATTAGAACCATAGCTTGCTTGCCTGCTTTGACTGGCCAATGGAATGTTCGTGGCGGCGGCGCAATGAAGGGCAATAGCTGGTATTCCCGTCTTAATGCCAACCAAATCGAGAGGCCGGATTTAATGCCGGACCCAAGCGTAAGAACGATAAGCATGAATCAGCTTGGCGATGCCCTCCTCGACTCCGCATCCCCTGTGAACATGCTGTTTGTCTATAACAGCAATCCTGCAGTCGTGGCTCCCGATCAGAACCGCGTTCGCAAAGGCCTAATGCGGGAGGATCTATTCACCGTCACGCATGATTTATTTCTGACTGACACCTGCAAATATTCGGATATCGTGCTGCCGGCTACTTCCCACTTCGAGAACCTGGACTTGTACACCTCCTATTGGCATCTCTATTTGCAGCTTCACGAGCCTATAATGGAACCAATGGGAGAATGCAAGTCCAACTTTACGCTGTTCAAGGAGCTGGGGCTGCGGCTCGGCTTTGAACATGAGGCATTTGATATTACGGAGAAACAAATGATCCAAGAAGCGCTGGACAGCAAGCATAATTCATTCCTTTCGGGAATTACGTTCGAAGCGCTGCAGTCGCATTCATGGATGAAGGCAGGCGGGGATTCATTGCCTGCTGTAACTGCTGTCATTCCAACGCCGTCTGGCAGAATCGAACTTTATTCCGAGCAGATGCTGCTGGACGGCTATTCCCCCCTTCCCGCGCATTCACCCTTGAAAGAGCCTGAAACCTATCCTTTCTTGCTCATGACGGGACCAAATCATAGCTTTATCAACTCGACCTTCGCTAACCAAGAACGCCTTCAGAAGCTGGAGAAGGAGCCGCTACTTCATATGCATAGCGGGGACGCAGAAGCTTTGGGCTTGCAGGACGGAGAACGGGTAAATGTGCGAAACGACCGTGGTGAGGTCGAGATCAGGCTGCGCATAGGAAGTGACGTGCTTCCCGGCGTTCTCGTTACGCAGGGCCTTTGGTGGGACGATCATCGTAAAGGACATCAAGCCGTCAATGCACTTACGCCTCAGCGTCTGGCGGATATGGGCGGCGGAGCCACTTTCTTCTCCAATCGCGTCGAAGTTGTCAAACTGAAAGCAACTTAACCGAACTGAAAGCAATGTCACAAAACAAACAACCTGTACTTCGCATTCATGCGGAATACAGGTTGTTTGTTTTGATTCCATTCAGTAAGCAATGCCTACGCGCTCGCGGATATGCTTTTCATTCATATACACATCAACCGCAAATGCAGCTGTATCGGCAAACGAAATAGCGGTCCCGCCACTCGGCAATACATCCTTGCGAACACGGTATTCTCCTCTACGCTCTTCCTCGACGAGCCTAGTCGGACAAATGACCGTCCAGTCTAATTCCTCCGATTGCAGAAGCTTGTTATAGACGGATTCATGCTCTTTTGCCGCTTCGTGATGGATTCGTTTATTTTCAACAGACTGATACCTATACAGATGGGGCTGTAGTTCACTTTGAAGGATACCTGCAGTACCGATCGTAATGAGCCTTCTGATCTTATGCGTCTTCATCGCCTCGATTATATGCCCAAGCCCTGTTGCCAATGTACCGTTACCTTCGGTATTGAGTGCGCAAATGACGCATGTAACGCCGATCATCGCTTGATCTACGTCTTGCGGGACGCGAACATCGCCTAGAAAGCTTCCTGGCAGCATCTGCTCCGCAGAGCGCACGAACCTTCGATATGCAATCTGTTGCTCCGTCAAATACCGCGCAATATATAGCCCAGTTTTACCTGTAGCGCCAATTAATAAAAGCTTGATAGTGACCAATCCTCATTTCTATCCCTTGGATGAACCTTTCCTATCGTATCATCATGATCCGCCAAAGCCAAAAAGTAAAGCTTGCATGAGGCATGAGCACTGGAGCTGCCCAACAAGGGTAAAACAGATCCGACTATTTCCATGACATAGCCAAAAAACCTTCAACGCCACTGTAAAAGTGGAGCTGAAGGCACTTTTTAACCCTATATCACTTCATAAGTCAGAACTGCATTTTCCGCAACCAAATGGGAAGCAGCCCTGTTTAATTCACATTTTCCAAGGATAGAGCTTCATACTGGATTGGATTGACGATTTTTCTCAATAGATGCATAGGACCGTCCCCGTTATCAAAGTCAAAAACATGCAGCCTTTCGTACCCTCGCCTCTCGTACATCGCAAGAAGCCATGGATGCTTCTCGGCAGTTGCAAGCGTTACCGCGGCAGCTCCGACTTTTTCCCTTATGATGGTTTGCTCCAGCCAGCTAAGCAGCTTGTTGCCGATGCCCACTCCTTGATAGGCGGGATCGACGGCAAACCATTTGATAAACGGAAACGGCGTGATCGATTTAACCTCGTCACCCTTTGATAAGGTAACCGTAGCAGCTATTTCGCCATCAAGCTCCAGAACATAACATTCATTCGAAGCGATATTATCTTGAATCAATGCCAGATCGGCATGTGCAGCCGGCCAATGAAGCTCAAGCTCTCTGATCGTTACATAAGCCTCATATACTACATGTAGAAGTCTCTCTGCATCTTCTAATTGAGCTAATCGATATACCTCGCTCATCATGTCCACCTCTTTGTTCAATGAAATTCATAAATGCCGATTTGAATAATCGGAATAACGATGTTTTCACTTTATCATTTCACTGGATCAGTAGCAAATAGAGATCTTCTATACGTAAATAAACAAAATGAATGCGTAACAAGAAATTTACCGGAGCTCGGCTACCGTATTGGTCGGCAATTGCCCCGTTAACGCATTCACGAGATTTCGAGCGGCCAGCATGGCCATGTTAGCTCTTGTTGCTTCGGTTGCTGAACCGATATGCGGAAGCGTAAGTACATTATTCATGGTCAAAAAGGGGTGATCTTCCGGAAGGGGTTCCTTCTCGAACACATCAAGCCCAGCAGCCGTTATCGTTCCGGCTTGCAGCGCTTCAATCAGGGCAGCTTCATCTATCGTTTGCCCACGCGAAACATTTATAAAAATCGCTGTCTGCTTCATTAGTTTAAATTGCTCTCGTCCGATTAGCTTATTGGTCTCAGGCGTTAATGGCGCCAGCATAACGATAAAATCCGATTCAGCGAGCAATTCATTCAGAGCTAAGTAGCGGACGCCTAACATGGCTTCGGCTTCCGGCTTTTGGCTGCGATTGAAATAGGCGACATCCATGTCGAAGCCGAACCTTGCCCTGCGCGCCACGGCTTCGCCAATTCGGCCCATACCGATTATGCCAAGCTTAGCGTGATGAACATCTTGTCCAAACCATTTATTACCTATTCCAGCCTTCCATTGACCTTCCTTTACATACCGATCCAGCTCGGCAACTCGCCTTGCCGTACCTAGCATAAGAGCCAGAGCTAAATCTGCAACCGTATCATCAAGAACATGCGGGGTATGCGTCCCAATAATGCCGTGCTCCCTCATCGCGTCCAGATCGAAATGGTTGTAGCCTACGCTGATGCTGCTTACGGCTTTCAGACGAGGTGCATTTGCGATCAATTCGGCGTCTACTTGGGTTCCGGCAGTTAGTAGCCCTTCCGCATGCTCAAGCCTCTTCAGCAAAATATCGCGAGTTATAGGGGAAGATTCTTCCCATTTGTCGACTGTGCAGTATTGCGCCAGGTAGGCCTCGACCTCGCTGGACACGCTTCGGTCAATAAAAACATTTGGTTTCATGGATGGTCTCCTCTCATGCGTTATAATAAATAAGCATAACATAACAAGAGATTCCGGGCACCTAGCTCGGAATATTTCAGCTTTCGGTCAACCCAGTCATTCATATATTCCAGTTTTTAAGCATGCATAGCGGTTTGACGCTTCAATAAATCCTCTACAACGATACATGCCATCGCTTCTACGACGGGAATAATGCGCGGGCAAATGCATGGATCATGCCTGCCTATGGTTTCAATCATTTTTTCGTTGCCGTGTATGTCAACCGTATGCTGAGGCAATGAAATCGAAGACGTAGGCTTGACCGCGATTCGGAATACAATCTCCTCTCCCGTACTGATGCCGCCTATAATGCCGCCTGCAAAATTGCTAAGAAATCCTTCTTTATTCATTTCATCGTTATGCTCACTGCCAAGCATGCCCGCAGCAGCAAAGCCAGCTCCGAATTCAATGCCTTTAACGGCTCCAATAGAGAGCATTGCTTTGGCAAGCTCGGCATCAAGCTTATCGAAGACAGGTTCGCCTATGCCGGGCTGTACGCCTCTTATGCGGCACTCTACGATTCCGCCGCAGCTGTCGCCAATTGCCGCCAAATGCTCGATTTTTTCGATCATCTTCACGGCAGCCTCGGGATCGCACGCTCTCACGGCATTTTGTTCAATCGATTCCTCCGCGAACGTTTCGCATTTAATGCCGCCGATTTCGGTGGTGTAAGCAACGACGCTTATTCCTTTTCCTTCAAGCAGCTTGCGGGCTACGGCACCACCCGCTACCCGTCCCGCGGTTTCGCGCCCGGAAGCACGCCCGCTTCCCCGGTGGTCTCGGATGCCGTATTTCTGCAAATACGTGTAATCCGCATGACCTGGCCGGAACGAATATTGAATATCGCTGTACGCATCCGGCCTCATATCTTTATTGTGCAGCATAATAAAGAGCGGTGTTCCAGTCGTTTTCCCTTCGAACATCCCCGAGAGTATGCTAATGACATCATATTCCTTGCGTGGAGACGTGACGGATGATTGGCCAGGCTTGCGTCTGTCCATCTGAATTTGTATATATTGTTCATCCAGCTCTACTCCTGGTGTGACGCCATCGACGATAACCCCAACGGCTTCTCCATGCGATTCTCCGAAGGTCGTAATTTTAAAACTTTCGCCATAGGTATTCCCTGCCATGCATATTCCTCCCGATTGAATGCGTTGACGCATTCTTTATCTGTCCATTATAATTTCGTTATTGAAATAAATGAAATCAAAAAATCAAACTCTTGCCATAGAGAGGGATTATATCATGCAAGCTAATACGGAATGGTATCGCATATTTATGCATACCGCGAAACTCGGCAATCTAACGAGGGCGGCCCAAGATCTCCATATCACGCAGCCTTCCGTCAGTTATGCAATCAAGCAATTAGAAGCGCAGCTAGAGGTGAAGCTGTTCGATCGGCTCTCCAAAGGAGTGAAGCTTACCCCTGAGGGTGCTGCCGTACTTGAATATGCAGAAAAGTCATTCGCAATCCTGCAGCAAGGGGAAGCGAAACTACAGGCGCTCAAGCAAATGAGCGCAGGCGAATTAAAGATTGGAGCCAGCGGTCCCGTCATTAAGCATCTGCTGCTCCCTCTACTCGAATCCTTCCAGTCGGAATATCCGGCTGTTCGCATTCGCTTGCTTCAAGGCAAAACGGCTGACATTCGGCAAAGGCTAAAAACAGGGATAATCGACATCGGCTTCGTTCATTTGCCATTCTCGGATCCTGAACTGACCGTGCAGCATGTGACAGACATTCAAGAATGCTTTGTCGTAGGTGCCGCGTATCAGCATTTGTCTGGCCAAACGATCACGGTGGAACAGCTGGCAGAAACCCCGCTTCTGCTGCTATCAGAAGGAAGCAGTACGCGAATGTTCGTGGATCAATGGTTTTTGTCTCAAGGGATTAAGGCCGAGGCCGATATGGAGCTAAGCAGTATGGACATGCTGGTCGAGCTTGCCATTCGGGGTTACGGCGCGGCATTTGTCACTCAAACCTTCATCCAGGAACAATTGAATGAAGCGAAGCTCTATGTGCTTAAACCAAGCGAAACCGTGCCGATCCGTTCCATCGGGCTAGCCTTCAAACGCGAGACTTCATTATCGATCGCTGCCAAAAGATTCGTAGAGCTGTTGTTTTAATGCCAACGAGCCTCTCCTTCTGCCAAAGAGGCTCATTTACATGTTTTGCGGGTTATCGGAATAGTATGCGTGCTCATAGTGCTCAGGCGGTTCAGCTTCACCCGATGCACCTTGAGCAAAAGCGTTTTGGACAAATGCTTTCACGAGTCTTTCTATTGAAATTATGAGACCAGTCAACTATAATATAGTATGCTTTTATTTGTTTACCGGAAAGGAACGACTATGATGAACGAAGCTAAACCATATCGCGTTTTATTGTATTATAAATTCGTAGCTGTACCCGATGCCGAGCAATTTGCCGCAGAGCATCTCGCATATTGCAAGGAATTAAACGTGAAGGGCCGCATTCTTATTGCTGACGAAGGTATTAATGGCACCCTTTCGGGAACCGTTGAGCAAACGGAGCAATATATCGAGCATATGCGTGCCAACCCTTTGTTTGCGGATATGGTGTTCAAAATCGACGACGTGGATCAGCATGCGTTCAAGAAGATCTTCGTAAGGTACAAAAAGGAGCTCGTAACGCTTCGTTACGACAAACCGCTTGATCCGAATACATTAAGCGGCACGCGTCTTTCTCCGAAGGAATTCCATGAGTACTTGCAGCGCGAGGATGTTATTGTGCTTGATGGACGCAGCGACTACGAATATGATTTAGGCCACTTCCGCAACGCGATCCGCCCCGATCTTGAGACATTCAAGGAGTTTCCGGAATGGCTTCGCGAGAACATGGCTGCATTCAAAGATAAGCCTATTCTTACGTATTGCACGGGCGGTATCCGCTGCGAGAAGCTGACCGGCGTCATGATGAGCGAGGGCTTTAATGATGTCTATCAGCTTGAAGGCGGAATCGTTACCTATGGCAAGGACGAGGAAGTGCAAGGAAAGCTGTTCGACGGCAAGTGTTACGTATTCGATGAGCGTACCTCCGTTGTCATTAATCAGACCGATGAAGCGGTTGTCGTAGGCAAATGCCATCATTGCGGCGAACCTGCTGACACGTATATCAACTGCGCGGATGATTCCTGCCATTTGCAGCATATCGTATGCACGGATTGCCAAGAAACGAAGCATGGTTATTGCTCTACGGCTTGCGAGGAACATGTTGTCGGCGTTAAATAAGCGCTCGTCATTCAAACTAAGCGTGGCTTCCTTTCCGAGGAGGCCACGCTTAGTTTTGTGTTTGGTTCATTTTGAATCGCTGTTTAATTCGTGCAGCAACATAAACGGATAAAGGAAAGATCACGTTGCCGGCGAGAATGTACAGCGTTCCGGCGACGGCTATGAAATCCCCCACCATCTGAAAATCCTTGGCCAGCCAGAAGGTTGAAGTAAACAAGAGCACACAGACAGGCATGACCAATGCTTCGGGTTTGGTTACCTCACATGTTTCTGCAAGCCCTTTGAATATCGCGTAGTAATAGAAGCTGATTTTAAAAAACTCTCCAAGCACCCATACCATCATGACGATAGCTTCGACGTGCTCGAAAAATTCGGCATAAGCAATATAGCGTGAAGCGGTGAACAATGGATAGTTGAAAAAAGCGGTGCTCTCCCCCATCAGCAAAAATGCGGTAAGATTAGCGATCAGCATCATAAGCATGATTCCCGCCACAGCAAGGTAACCCCATTTGCGTATTTCCTTTACGTCTTTCACCAATGGCAAGATGAACAGAATGAGCGAAAGCTGGCAGAACCATCCTGCCACGACGACCGTTCCCTTGGCAAGCGGAACAGCCCCCCGTTCGAATATAGGAAGAATCTCGGATGGGTTAAGCTCCGGAATCAGCAATATACAGATCACCAATGTACATAAGGTAATAACCGGGATGAATATTTGTCCGGTTCTCGCCATCACCTCGATCCCGCTCTTCACGACCCAAGCGCACATAAGCAACATAGCGCCAATGATTACTTGGACAGGTGTTTTCATAAAGAAATTCGTCACGATAAATTCGCCGTAATCTCTAATCGTAATAGCTACAATATGGATTTGGAATAGAATAAAAGCTAAACTGATGCATTTGCCGACCCATTTCCCAAATGTTGTCTCCAGCAGCTCCAGAAACGATCCGTTCGGAGAAATTTCATGGATTTTAAGCACCATCCAAATCGTAAAAAATCCAAGCGACGAGCTGAGTATCGGCGTCATCCACATGTCCTTGCCCGAGAGAGCAGTAGAGATCGATGGCATCAATAAAACGGAGGAGCTGAGGATGAGCTGAAACATCAGAATTGATAATTGAAAGGCGGATATCCTGCCCTGTACCATAGCATCCTTCTCCTTGTCTGAACCTTCGATTCGCATGCTCTTTTACTCTGGCTTACGGTGTTAACCAGCTTTTAAAAGGGCTAAGCAGCGCATTTACCCATTCCGTTAATCCTGGCAGCTTCGGGTTTATGCCGAGGCAAACCGATAAAAGCAACGATGCGCCAAGTATGCCGAAGATGAGCGCTTTATCATGCCTTGTATGCTTCTTCCATGATTGGTTCACCAAGCCGTATACACCGATCGTTCCCCACACGATAGCTATCGTTGTCCATGGCATTTATTTGCTCACTTCTTTCATTTGAACGATCGTTTTGTTTAGAACGCCAGGCCGTGGGATGTTAACCATGACATCTAATTCAAGCTGTACCTCTTGGAAGGCCTTACTCCAATTCGGTTTCGCTTTTTTCCATTGCTTCGGATATTTTTTGCGGAATTCATCGCCGAATTGGACGACATCCACCTTATACTTTTTTTGTAAAATACGCATCGTATTCGTAATGCTGACTTTTACTTCATCATTAGCAAGCTTGACGATTTCGGCATGCTGTTTCGGATTCATGAAATCGATGTTGGTCGTATTTTGCATGAGATTGCCTTCGCTGCGAACCTTGACCTTCATCATCCATTTCCCGTCTGAGGTAATGCGCGGCGTTAACGTCGTTTTGCTCCCCGTGAGAAGGATGGCAATCGTTTCGTGTTGAGGCATGTCGAGCGAAATAATCGTATTGCCTTTTATGTTGTTCGTCATCCAGAAATATCCCCAAGCAATGTCCGTATTCAAACTTCCGATCATCTTCGTCTTATTAAATAGAGTGACACCTTGAAAATAAGAAATATTTGGATTACGGTTATGGTTTTTGTCTGTAATAAGCGTGCCACGGTTGATATAGGGTATCGAAAAGGATTCGTCAGGCGTTTCAACGATCTGTTGAACCACTTGTTTTAAATCGACGGTCGTGCTGATTTCCGTTTTGGAAAGCTCGCTTAACGCTTCCATCGAATTCGGTTCGAGCTTAGGGATAATGCCGAGAATGTCAAACGCTTTTCCTTCCGCCACGTACACATTGGCTCTCTCCCGCATCCGAACATATCGTAAAATAAAGTCAAGGTCATCCTGGATGCCTTTCTCCGCGCGTTTTTGCCCAAATACGAAAATATCGTTATGTCCCCAATAGAGCTTTCGCGATAAACGCTCTTGCAGCTTGTACATCGCTTCAGCCATCGAGGAGCCAGTAGCGCTTGAAACGAATGTTTTGCCGTTTCCGCCATTAGCAGTAATTCCCCCGCCCTGAGACTCCGAATTGTTCTCTTCGGGAATATAGATCTCAGCGGAAAGCTTCACCTGATTCGAACTTGCTTGATCGATGCCAGCCCCGACAATAATCGCAATATCGTTGACTTCCATCCGATCCCAGCAGCCGGTTAGCTGCGACATGCTCAAGAAGCATAGACTGCATAGAAACACACGAGCTCGGAAACGATTCATCGCTGCTTACTCACTCCTTATTGCTTGCAGTGCCCACGTTTTTGCGTCTTGCTCCTTTACGAAAGCCTCCCCCGCTTCTTGTAAATCTTGGTCTTTGCCCCGAAACCCAACCAGGTGGGCGCATGACGACGTCTTTCCATTCACCGACCATCATCGGAGCTATCGGCGACAGGTAAGGGACGCCGAAGGAACGCAGGCCGCTCAGGTGGATAACAATTCCGATCACGCCGAGCAATAAGCCAAGCAGACCCAAGACGCCTGCCATAAGCATGATCGGAAATCTTAGCAAACGAATGGATATCCCAATCGAGTAATGAGGCAGCAGGAAAGAGGCAATGCCTGTAATCGCCACAACCATAACCATTGGCGAGGAGACCAGCCCTGCCGAGGTAGCCGCCTGGCCGATCACAAGCGCTCCAACGATACTGACGGCAGCGCCAACCTGCTTCGGAAGCCTCACTCCCGCTTCCCGCAGCGCCTCGAACATCGTTTCCATAATGAAGGCTTCCACCAGCGCGGGGAAAGGAATCGATTCTCGCGATTTGGCAATGCTGAGCAGTAGCGCGGAAGGGATCATTTCTTGATGGAAGGTAAGCAGCGCCACGTAAGCAGACGGAACGAGCAGCGCAACCAGAAAGAACAAATAACGCAGCCAACGGATAAATGTAGAGATCAGAAAGCGTTGGTAATAATCCTCTGGTGATTGAAGGAGTGAGAATAAACTGATCGGCGCCACCAATGCAAACGGCGTGTTATCGGTGAAGATGACGGCCCGTCCTTCAAGCAAGCCCGCGGCTACCGTATCCGGACGTTCAGTTGAGATCATTTGCGGAAACGGTGAATAAGGCTCATCCTCAATATATTCTTCAATATTGCCGCTCTCCAGTATGCCGTCCACCTTAATGGCAGACAGTCTCTCCTCGATTTCTTTGATCAGTTCCGGAGCGGCAAGCTCCTCTATATATCCGATTACGATCCTTGTTTTCGTGTATTCGCCAATCTCCATCCCTTTCATTTTCAAGGATGATTTGCGAATGCGCCGCCTTAGCATCGCCATATTGTCATCAAGGGACTCCGTGAAGCCTTCGCGCGGTCCCCGGATGACGGATTCGGCAACCGGATCCTCGATCGCCCGCTTCCGCCAATCCGACAGGGAGAATACAAAGCCGAAATCAAAGCCGTCGACCAGCAGAATCGAATTTCCAAGCGTCATTTGATCCATCATATCGGTGAACGATTCCATCCTCGTACAGCTAAAAGACGTTACTTCCTGCTCCACTGATTCCAACCATTCCTCCGCATTCCCGATATCCCAATCTGACATTTCGAATCGGATTTCGTTCAAGCGTTCTTCATTCGTTAAGCCATTGAAGTAGCAAAATATGCCCTTTACTTGCCCGCCAAGCTTGCATTCCAAATAAGCAGCATCGCTGCAGTCCTTCAGCAAAGCCTCCATTTGAGCGCGAGACTGCTCGATGTGCGGTGAAATAGCCTGATCATGGTCAAAGGCGATAGCGTTCATTTCATAGGTTCCCTTTCATGGCACTAGGTCGGATTATTATTTTCCAGTCCTTCGTTTTCTATCCAATCACCTATCCAAAACAACCACTTACGCTTACGAACAAATGAAATCGACCGAACATGGTTAACCTATGTTTGCTTTCTCAGACCAGCAAATGAATAAATGGAGGTTATCAAATGGCGAAGCACAAAAATCAATCGATTCCCGCAAAAAACGAGGCCTTCGTAGCGAGCTCCAGCGAAGCCGAGAATAACACGGCGGCTTCGACCGCGGAAAACCGCAACCAGAAGGGCCATGTGCCGAATAGTCCGTCTACAGGGTAGAACGCTGATCTGCACACAAAAAAAGAGCTGTCCGCGACGATGTGCGCGGACAGCTCTTTTCTATTTTTTCACAATCGATTCCCATCTGTGCTTGTTCGCGATCAGCTTCGGATGCAAGCTGGACGGCTCTTCCGTTAGCAGCAATCTAATTTTGACGATCCATTCATCGAAGGATGAATAGGATGCGAATAAATTAGCCAGCTCGCCCGTCACGAGCAAAAACAACGGTTTTGGGTAAGTCTCTGCCAAATGTCTCAGTGCCGAATCGATCGGCGTATATTTTTTTCGTTTAATCTCCAGTCTTTCAACGACAACGTCAGCTGCTCCTCGCTCCTGTTTCCATAAGTGGAGTCGATCCTCCCTTTTGTAGAAGGGCTTAACTTCCTCATTGGACATCCGTTTTATGCTTTGCTCATGCAGAGGATAAAGCACCAGCTTGCGAAAAGAACGCTCCTTGGCAATCGAAGCCGCGAGGTCCAGCTCTCGGTCTGTCGTATGCTCGAAGGAATCATAATATACGATTGTGCCTTTCCGCTCATCTACTGGCGGTTCGTAGCCAAAAGGCATTTTTTGGACCATATCGCTCATAGCCGGCAGCCTCCTTTGATCCATGATCTTCAATCACCTAGAAATTGAAAATACCATATCGGCTGCAAAATTGCCATGCTAGAGCTTTCGATAATCGCTTTTCATAATGTTTTTGACTAAACTTGACCACTTGGAGTTGGCGGGACAATATTTCCGGGCAACCTTCTCGATGGTTGTAAGTCCTTTGCCCACGTAATTTTTGGAGAGCAGTTGTCCGAATTTGCGTACGCTGTCTCCTTTCGTTTCGAAGCTGAACGCTTTGTTGTATTTATCTCCATCAATGGCGTTTAAGCCAAACAAGTTGTTTTTGCTCTTAGCCAATCGGCTTTTTCCGTTCCCGCTCTCCAGCTTCATCACAGCGATCGTAAAGTAAGCATTGATGCCGTATTCATCCTCGATTTCTAGGATAGCTTGTTCCAAATCATGCCCCGATAGCGCCGTCCCTTCAAATATGGTGGCGATATGCTCCTCCGTAAGTCCAGAATCGGATTCGACGATTGAGGTTGGCGCATTCAGCTTCTCTTCAGCGCTCTCTTCGTTCTCTGATTCAATGCTCTCATCTATGCTTTCAGACTGCTGCGCATTTTGTGCGCCGTTGTCTAAGATTGCGAATGTTGGCTGTCTGTTGCTTGAAGCCGGGACCGACAGGATGGAAACTTCGTTTTTCATTTTTTTGGCATAACCGCCATGGACGAATCCGCCGTCTTTCAGCGCTAACCAACCGTTTGTTGTTTCTTTTGTAATCATCAATGGCGTCCCCTGTTTCACGACGCTTAGAATCTCGGACTTGGCATTCGGCTCTTTCCGTATGTTTAAGTAAAAGGCAGTAACTTCATATGTAGGCAGCGGCTTTTCAATAATGTCCGCCGAATCCGGTTTTTTTTCGGGAATTTGATCTGGCTCAGGGGGGCTGTTTGTTGAAAGCGTTGGTTGAATAACCGATGCTTTTGGCTCTGTGGAGGGTGGCGCGTACGCGGGACTTAAAGCTGGAGATGGTTCAATCGTCGGAATCGCAAGCGCGGGCTCCGATACGGCAAGCAGCGTTTCCTCCGCCGGCAAGGTGCTGCTGACAGGAGCTTTAGGGTCATGATTCAAAGGCTGCGCGTACATTCCTAATGTGACGACTAACGATAATATAAGCAAATAAAAAAATAAATGCTGACTCAACTTTTTTCGCATGATTATACCTCTCCCTTAAGTTAATGAAGTATACCTGTTACGATATAAGTTAGATCGCGATTATAAGCAGGCATCGAGAAAAAGTGGACGGTCTGTGATGAGTATATGTCGGTCCGTCCATCAAAAGACGAGGTTTCGGCCATATTTTCCGTGAATCGCGAATTATGAGGAAATTTTTAGTAAATGATCCAAGCTATTCGCTTCACTTTCTGAGGGTAGATTGAAACGCAAAAAAAGCTCCTATTCCCGAAGGAAGAAGAGCTTTTTCATAGGCGGACAGTCGTTTTTGCTTTATTTTTTAAAGCCTGATTCATGCGCAGCAATGATTGCATCCATTTGTTGATTCCATGCTTCATCCTCCGTACAGCGGCTCGTATGGGCTTCAAACCAAGCAACGGTACGCTTGATCCCTTCTGCAAAGGATAACGCGGCATCGAAATCAGGAACCAGAGCTTTAATCTTGCTATTGTCGAATACGCTCGTCACCGATTTGTCCCCGAGCAATCCACCTTCCAGGTCCGGGTCATGGGAGATCAGGAACGAAGAAGCGATATGGACGAGCTTAGGCGTTTCGCCGGCAGCTGCGCCTATAGCTTCATAGATTTGGTTCCAGGTTAATACTTCATCCGAAGTAATATGATAGGCTTGTCCAATGGCTTCTTCTTTGCCTAATAGACCGACAACCCCTTTTGCAAAATCGGTATTATGCGTCATGGTCCATAACGACGAGCCGTCGCCATGTACAATTATAGGCTTGCCAGCGCGGATTCTAGCAATGATTGACCAAGGATGCTGCCAGCTATTAAGAGACGCCGGAATCATCGTATCCCCGTAGGTATAGGAAGGCCTAACAATGGTGACCGGGAAGCCGCTAGCCGCTTGTTCTTCCAATAAGAGCTTCTCACATGCGATTTTGTCGCGCGAATATTGCCAATACGGATTTTCAAGCGGCGTTGACTCCTCCGTAATGATATAGTGCTGCGGAGGTTTTTGGTAGGCGGATGCGGAGCTAATAAATATGTACTGCTTCGTACGCCCACGGAACAGCTCGATGTCAACGCTTACATGCTCCGGCGTGAAAGCGATCCAGTCCACGACGACGTCGAACTGCATATTTCCAAGCGCTTCGGCGGCACCTTTTGAGTCTCTTATATCACCTGTTATGACTTGGGCTTCTTCCGGCACGAATTCATCGCGTTTGCCCCTATTAAACAGAAATAGCTCAATTCCTCGCGCTATCGCCAGCTTGGATACGGCTTCGCTAATTAATCCAGTTCCTCCAATAAATAATACCTTCATCGATTATCGCTCCTTATCGTTTTGGGAATTTGAGACGATGCATGGAATCAATGCCTATACGCGGTTACGGCGGATCTTACATACATAGTAGCATAAGAAGCAACTTTTTAATATTTTCATATAACCTGATTCTTTGAAAATATGCGTGTATCCTCATTCATGTGTTCGAACCATAATACGGTTTGCAAAAAAACAAACAAAATCATAACTTTACGGCATCGCCACCTGAGGGGCAAACTCACTAAGATTAAGCTATGATTACATCTCGTTGTCCAGTATGCATGTTGGAGGGGATCTATGCTCTTGTCTAATTATGTTGTTTTTATTACAGATTCGGATAGCGCCAGCGGCAAAGCAGCTATTCGCAGGTTCATCTCTGAAGGAGCGCACTTCCTATTGAACAGTGAATCCGGAGGGGCAGCCCTCTCAGCAGAGCTGAAGCTAGTCGAGGAGTCGGGTAAGCAAGCGCTTGTCGTCAATATTGATCTTTGCAAGCATGCTGAGGTATCGGATATGCTGCAATTCGCCGAGCAGCAGATTGGCACGGTAACGACGATGATCCATAACAGCAAAGTGGTCTTCCCGAGCTCAATCGAGAATGGTGATGAGGAAGTGTTCTCCCAAAGCATAGCGGTCAATGCCAAGTCAGCGTTTATTTGTACGCAAGCCGCCGGGAAGCTCATGAAGGAGAAGCAATCAGGATCGATCATTTACGTCTCTTCCATTCATGCGGAGAAACCTACAGGCGCAGCATTTACGTACAGCATCGCCAAAGGCGCTGTCAACATGCTGGCGAAGGAAGCTGCACTTGTGCTTGGCCGATTCGGCATTCGCGTGAATACGATTGAAGCAGGCCCGATCGAAGGCGATACGCAGCTATTCGATAGCACGATTTCGACGCTTTATAACGATTATGAATACAAGGTTCCGAATGCTGTTCTTGGGACGCAGGAAGATCTAGCCGAGCTCATATACTTTCTATCATCTGAAGCCTCCACGTACATAAATGGCTCGGATATTAGGCTGGATGGCGGCTTTTTGCTCCATTATATGAATGTCAAAATGAAAAAACCTTAACCGCCGTTCTGGAGGTGTAGCATGAGTATCGCTGGCAAAATCGCATTAGTTACGGGCGCCGGTACGGGTATCGGCAAGGGCGTAGCCGTTGAGCTCGCAAGGCGCGGCGTTCAAGTCGCCGTGCATTACAACCAAAGCGATGCAGGCGCGCTCCATACCAAGCAAATGATTGACGAGCTAGGCGGAAGCTGCCTGCTCGTGCAGGCTAACGTTGCCAACAAGCTGGAAATTGAGCGAATGGTCAGCCGTATAGCTGAACAATATGGAAGCATCGATCTTTTGGTCAATAACGCTGCGCTCCAGCTTAACCATTCTTTTTTCGACTATAGCGAAGCTGATTTTGACCGCATGTTCAATATTAATCTAAAAGGATACTGGCAGTGCATGCAGGCTGTCATTCCTTATATGAAGGCAAAGCAGTCCGGTCGCATTATTCTGATGTCTTCGGTTCATAGCAAACGGCCAACCGACTTCGATGTGGTCTACTCCATGACGAAAGGCGGCATTCGCATGCTGGGCAGAGAAAGCGCGATTGAACTGGCCCAATATGGCATTACGGTTAATACGATTGAACCAGGCGCAGTCGACGTAGGGAAGCAAAGCGCGCGTGAATCGAAACCGTTCATGACAGCTGAGGAAATGGATAAGCACAAAAGGCAGTCTCGTCCCATCCGCGAGAAGTTTCCACTCGGGCGTGTGGGACGACCGCTCGATGTTGCTCAGCTCGTTTGCTTTATCGCATCCGATGAAAGCGAATTCTTGACCGGCTCTGCGATCAGGCTTGACGGCGGCAGCATGCTGCTTTAACCCAAGTATTCCGAAACAATCCCATTCTATTAACCAAGGAGTGACCATTGTGTCCAATAATCCGTCTTTTGAGGAAACACTTGCCCATGTCAGCACGTTTTCCAGCCCTTCCACGCTTCGCATTACCGATATTCGGTTTACGGACATCGTTGGCGGCCCTTTCCACAGCAGCTTGATTAAAGTGTATACCAATCAGGGGTTGGTTGGTTTTGGCGAGGTGCGCGACGGTGCGGATAAGGTGTACGCGCAAATTTTAAAAGGGCGTTTATTAGGCGAGAATCCTTGCAACATTGATAAAATCTTCAGGCGCATCAAGCAATTTGGCGGCCATGCCCGCCAAGGCGGCGGTGTCAGCGGCCTAGAGATCGCGCTGTGGGATCTGGCAGGCAAAGCATACGGTATTCCCGTTTATCAAATGCTTGGCGGTAAATTCCGCGAAAAAATCCGTATGTACTGCGATACGGAGGTTGTAGGCAAGGACACGGGAACCGCAATGGGGTTAGCCCTAAAGAAACGTATGGAGCAAGGCTTCTCCTTTCTCAAAATGGATTTAGGCATCGGTCAAATTATAAATGAACCGGGTACCTTAAGCGCACCGATCGGTTTTATCGACGAAATGCGGAACGCCTCAAAAAACAGGTACAGCAATAATCACGATACGCTGACCGACGAAGAAATCCGCGATATTCGCAACCAGCACTACGATATTCACAACATTCCCCACCCGTTCACGGCGATCCACGTTACGGAGAAAGGATTGGATATGCTGGAGCAATATGTCGCGGATGTACGTGCCGTAATTGGCTATGAGGTCCCGCTGGCAGTCGACCATTTCGGTCACATTGGGCTTGAGGATTGCATCAAGCTTGGCCGACGCGTCGACAAGTTCAACCTAGCTTGGATGGAGGATATGCTCCCTTGGCAGTATACCGATCAATATGCCAAGCTTTCACGCGCCGTTGCCACTCCGATCTGTACGGGCGAGGATATCTATTTAAAGGAAAACTTCCGCCCTCTTCTTCAAGCCGGCGGCGTATCGGTCATTCATCCGGATGTACTCACGACTGGCGGCATACTGGAAACGAAGAAAATCGGGGATATGGCGCAGGAGTACGGCGTGGCGATGGCCATTCATATGGCGGAGAGCCCCATTGCCTGCCTAGCCGCCGCTCATGTTGCCGCAGCTACGGAAAACTTCCTTGCGCTCGAATACCACTCCTGTGAGGTTCCTTGGTGGGATGATATCATTATTAGCAGCAAGCTCCCGAAGAAGCTCGTCCAGAATGGTTTCATTCATATGAGTGACGCACCGGGACTCGGCATAGATGATCTGAATGACGAGGTTCTCGCTCAGCATTTGCATCCGAAAATTCCCGGTTTATGGGAGTCCACTGATCAGTGGAACCAGTATCACTCGAATGACCGCCTTTGGAGTTAATGCATTGACATATATGTTAGAAAGAGGAGCGCATCCCTGCGCTCCTCTTTCTTCTTTCCTCTTTCTCGTATCTTTATCGATTGGCAAATTAACCAGTCGGCAGAAGCAAAACGAAGAGCATCTTCCTGTGCGCGATAGGCGCAGCGGAGGATGCTCTTTTTGTTTCTCGATGCTGGTTCGGTTGATTTATGCGTGAGTGATCGCTATGCCAGAATGCAATGCCTGATCGGCAGAGGCGGCTTCCATTAGTCCCCGAATATATCCGATGCCGTACAGTCGTCCTAGCAGCTCATAACCGGGGTTTGCATTATCCTCGCCTTCCATCGTAGGGACATGATCCGGCCTAGCAGGACCATCGAAACCGACGTCGTAATACGTGCGCATAGCTTGCAGCATGTCGGTTTTTCCGTCATCATGGAAGGTCTCCTCGAACTTATCTGGCGTACCGCGCACATCCCGGAAGTGAACGAAAAACATTTTGTTTTGTTTGGAGAATGAACGAATGACGCTTGGAATGTCCTCCCCTGCCGTAGCAAGCGTGCCCTGGCATAAGGTGATGCCATTATTCTCGCTTGGAACAAGGTCAATGGCCCGCTGCAGCGCCGCTGCGCTCGTAAGTATGCGAGATATGCCCCGAATCGGCGTAATCGGCGGATCATCCGGGTGCAGCGCAAGCCTTACTCCCGCTTTCTCCGCTGCCGGAACGATTCTCTCCATAAAATATTGGAGGTTCTCCCACAGCAGCTCCTCGCTTACCAGCCCTGCATCCGTCAACGGTGCATCCTTCATCAGACTGTGGTCATAACTGGAGACGAGCGCGCCGCCTCGCGTACGAGTCGTGGTTGAGGTACGGAACCAGTTGAACTGCGCCATAAAGTTATAGCAAAGTACGGGAATACCCGCCGCTCCCATATTCGTAATGAATTGCTCGAACACTTCGATTTCCTGATCGCGCCCCGCCGTCCCGAGCTTGATCTCATTGCTTGGCGGCATGGATTCAATGACCGATAGCGTAAGGCCGGCGTCGGCGTAACGCTGCTTCATACGAATGAGCGGCATAAGATCCCAAGGTTTTTCATTCTTTTCTTCCCAAGGCAATCCCCCAACTGCATGATTTACGCCAAGCTGCTTGGCGAGCGTCCATAATCGATTAGGCTGCGAAGAGAAAAATTCTGCAAGCTGCATGCTATTAGCACCTCTTTCTACTTGTATTATTTGCTGCCAGCCTTTGAGGCAAGCTCCTGACCCATTTTTTCGATTTTAGTAAAAGCATCTTCAATGGACTGCTGGCCGAATGTGACAGCTTCCATTTCTTTCTTGTACGTGTCAACCCATTCTGAGAAGCCCGCTGCCGGCGGATAGAATGGCAGTGCTTTGTCAAGCGATAGATCATAAAGTTCTTTGCCCAGCTTATCCTTGTTCTCGAGGGTTGGCTCAAGCTCCTTATAAATGTCAGGATTAATCGGAATGCCCCGCGTTAAGCCCAGTGCCTGGCCGGCTTCTTTGTCCGTAATAAACCACCGGAGGAACTTTTTCGCTTCGTCCTTGTTCTTCGAATTGGCGCTTACGCTTAGAAAGATCGTAGATTGCGCCCAGCCGCCGCCTGAAGGGCCAACCGGCAGGTTAACAACGCCAACTTTGCCAGGCATTAGCTGCTCCAAGGCACTGACCGAGCCCGTTGTTGCGCCGCGCGTCATGACGACGCCGGAAGCCATTGGATCTGCCTGCGGATCGTTCTCGAGGAATGCGGCTGCTTTCTCGGCTGGCGGAACGATTTGGGCTTTGCGGAATTCCTCATAGGTTTGGTAGAACGTCATGAATAGTTCTTTGTCGAGCGTAAACGTTTTGCCGCCATCCGACATGACAGCAGGTTTCCCCATTGACGTTTGGTAATAGTTATAGCTATCCCAGGTCGTCGTATCGCCAATCGGGTATTTGCCTTCCGGAAGCTTGGCTCTTGCATCTCTCGCCCATTGGAAAAACTCATCATAGGTCCAATCCTTATGCGGAAGCGGTATGCCATATTGCTCCAGCTCCGTTTTGTTGAAAGCAAGGCCCTGCGCATTCTGGCTAAGCGGGATACCATAGAGCTTGCCATTAATTTGCAAGTTGGATATGACTGTCGGATCGACTATGCCGCTCAAATCGATATCGGAGAGATCCTCTAATTGACCGCGCGACACGTATTCCTGAAGGTAGGCCGCATCCATTTGCAGCACATCCGTGATCGATTTGGATGCCGCGAGCGTTGGGAGTTTTTGCCAGAACGCATCCCATGCCATGAATTCCGGCTTGAACGTGACGTTCGCATTCTGCTTCGTATAAATATCCAGCGCTTTTTTGGTAGCCTCGTGACGAGCGTCAGGACCCCACCACATAATGCTGAGCGTCGTTGCTGCGCCTGCCCCTTTATCTCCCTCGTTGCTCGGCTTATCCGTGCTTTTTTCACCTTCATTTGCCGGCTTATTGGCGTCGCTTCCTCCGCTGCTGCAGGCAGTCAACACTAACAGCAACACCAACATCATCAATCCAATGCTCTTTGACCAACCTTTGCCCATTCGCATTCATCCCCTTTATTTGGTTGAACTGTGAAACCATCATCCCTTTAAGCCGGTCGTAGCGATGCCTTCGACAAAGTGCTTCTGCGCCAAGAAAAAAATAATGACTGACGGTAAAATAGACAGCAAGGACATGGCAAGCAGCTGACCCCATTGAATATCGAACTGGTCAATGAACATCCGCAGCGCGAGTCCTACGGTGAATTTGTCTACGGAGCTCAGATAAAGCACTTGGGCAAAAAAATCATCCCAGCTCCATATGAATGTAAAGATCGCAACCGTCACGAGCGCTGGCTTCAGCAGCGGTAGGATAACGCGTAAAAAGATGCCATAAACGCTCGCTCCATCAATCGTTGCCGCTTCGTCGAGGTCTCGCGGAATGCCGCGTATGAATTGCACCAGAAGGAAAATGAAGAATGCTCCTCCACCGAAGAAATGCGGCAGCACAAGCGGAACATAGCTGTCCACAAAACCTAGCTTATTGAACAAAATATATTGGGGAACGACGGTGACCTGATTGGGAAGCATCATCGTAAGCAGCAATATGGAGAACCAGACACCACGAAACTTGAAGTTCAATCTTCCAAACCCATAAGCGACGATTGCAGCCGTAGCTACCCCACCGAGCACATTTCCAAGCTCCATCAGCAGCGTGTTGCCGAAGAAATGAGCAAAGGTATACTCCGATGAGAAATGCCAGCCATCCCAGTAATTGCTCCACATCGGCTTCGAGGGCCACAGCGTCGGCAGACTAAGCTCCTCCGTCTTTTTGAGCGAAGCCCCTACCCACCAAATGATGGGATACAGCATGAGGAAGGAAAACGCGGTTAAATACAGATGGCTCGACAGTCTGGCGCGCACCGAATTCATTTGGTTTTCCCTCCGTCCGACTCATAGAACACCCAGTATTTCGATGCCATGAAATTAATAATGGTCAGTATCGCGACTATCGTTAGCAAGATCCAGGCAAGAGCCGATGCATAACCCATTTGGTAATGCTTAAATGCTTTTTCGTAGAGGAACATGGCATACATGTACGTGGAGTTGATCGGTCCGCCCTTCGTGATAATAAAAGCAGAAGTAAAGGTCTGGAAGGAACCGATAATGCCCAGCACGAGATTGAAGAACATGACGGGCGAGAGCATTGGTAGCGTAATGCTGAAAAACTTTCGAGCCTTGCCTGCCCCGTCTACGGAAGCGGATTCGTAAAGCTCCTGCGGCACCTGCTTAAGCCCTGCAAGAAAAATAACCATCGTAGATCCGAATTGCCAAGTGTTTAGCAGAATCAACGTGCCTAGCGACGTATCCGGATTCGATATCCAACCGACGCCCTCTACCCCGAACCACGCGAGCACTTGGTTGATATAGCCATCAATCCCGAACATATTGCGCCATAATGCAGCAACGGCAATGCTTCCGCCGATTAAAGACGGGAAATAAATAGCCGTGCGGTAAAGATTCATGCCTCTAATGCTTTTGTTCAATGCCAAGGCAACCATCAAAGAGAAAAACAGCTTCAGCGGCACGGAGAACAAGACGAACATAAACGTAACGCTTAGCGATTTCGTAAACGTCGTGTCGCTGGCGAATATTTTGCGGTAGTTGTCTGCTCCCGTCCATACGGGATCCTCTAGCAAAGAGTATTCGGTAAAGGACAAATAAAACGATTGCGCGATAGGCCAAAGCGTAAGCAGCAAGAAACCGATCAGCCATGGCGAAATAAATAGATAGCCGGCAACATGGTGCGTCCCTTTCTGCTTTTGCCTACGTTTCGTTGGTTTATTTGCTTGCAATGAAGGAATCGCGGTTTCTGTTTTCACCCGAATCATCTCCTCCCCTTTCATGGATAATGTTCCCTTACTTTATACGAAAGCGGTTACATGGTTGAAGGGGAATATATTATGAATTCGTTTGATTTTATATAGGGTGAAAAATTCATACAGTGTCAAAAAATGCCTTAAGAAAGTCGCATCGACAAAAAAACGATTGTCCTTAACAATAGACGTATGATGCAAGTCATATTGGATTCCACTCTACATTGCGAAAGAGGTGCTCTCGATGAAATTTGATAATCCGGAAGACATTATTCAGCTTACTCCCCAATGGGATGGTGAACGGTTCCCTAACGGCCGTCCCAAAGTATCCGAGGACGTTCTTCGCCGCATGCGTAAAATTACGCTGGAGGAAGCTTGGGGACCATTATGGAATAGAGGTTACGCGTTCCAATTTGAAGGGGATTTCAAAATCATTCACCCGCAAAAAGTGATGGTCGGACGCGCCGTCACGGCTGTCATGGTCCCTAAACGTCCGGATCTGCATGAAACGCTGCTCAAACACGGCCATGAGCAGGAAGGCCGAAAAGGATTTTTTAACCAATGGGTAATTGATGAGCTCGTGGAGGACGACGTAGCCGTTGTCGACATGTTCGATAAGGTCCATTTGGGCACCTATGTTGGCGGGAATTTGACGACGGCAATCTCTACCCGCACCAAGCGCGGCGGAGCGGTCATCTGGGGCGGCATACGCGACAATCAGCAGGTCGTTGAGATTGATAACATTAACGTATTCTACCGGGGCAGCGATCCGACAGCCATCGCAGACGTGACGATGGTAGGCATGAACGTGCCGACACGCATCGGAAAAGCGATTTGCATGCCGGGCGACGTCGTCCTCGGCACGCCTGCAGGCGTTATTTTCATCCCTCCCCATCTGGCTGAATTGACGGTTGTGCAGGCGGAAAAATCGCAGGTTCGCGACGTATTCGGCTTCGTTCGGCTCCGCGATAGCGTATACTCGACGGCCCAAATCGATGCAGCCTGGGATACGGCGCTGTGGACCGATTTCTTGAACTGGTTCGAGAACGATGGCGCTGCAAGCGACTACCGTCATCTCACTTGGGAAACCGAGCTTGCTGAAGCGAAAAAGAATGATCGAAATGGACCGCAAAGCGATGTCCGTCTTTAACTAGAAATACAAAAAGCATTACTACAAATGCAATAAGCATTATTAGCAACAAAAAAAGGACTCCAATTGGCAGCTGATAGCCGATAGAGTCCTTCTTTCTTCCCGTTATCTTCCGATGGATTCCCTGTATTCGCTTGGCGAGAGGCCCACCTTTTTCTTGAAGATCTGACTGAAATATCGCGGGTCCTGGTAACCGACTTTCTCGGCAACCTCATAATTTTTGAAATGCGTGCTTCTCAGCATATCCTTCGCCTTATCGATCCGTATATCCGTCAGATGCTCGATAAAGGTTTTCCCCGTATTTAGCTTGAACAGAAGGCTCAAGTAAGTTGGCGTCATATACACCTTCTGTGCAACGCTTTGCAGAGAGGCGAACTGACATTCCTGTTCCATATGGTGAATGGTTTTTTTGATGATGCTGCGATGGCTCTCTTTCTGGCTATGTGATAGCACATCCCTTAAACCAACCAGGAAATGAGTCACGTATTTTTTCGTCTCTGCCAATGTTTCAAGCTTTACGATCGACATCACGTCGAAGCGCTCATACGCAATCACATTTTCCGTTTCGGTAAGGACCCGCTTCTCAATGCCGACGAGCAGCCTGACCGTCAGGTCATAGACGCTTTGGGCATCCAGCGGTCCCTTCTGCAGGATTCGACCATAAAACTGCTCTATGCAGCCCTGAATTTCTTCTATCGTCTCCGAAGCTTTGAAAGCATCGTACAATTCCTTCTCATGCTCAGACGGATACTGCTTGAGCGTCTCGAAGCGTCCAAGCTCGCCATAATAAATAATCGCACCCGTACCGCGGTAAAATTTGAATTGCAAAGCTTTTGCCGCTTGCCGGTAGGAATGGACGACATCGCATAAATGACTGCAGGGCTTTCCGACCCCAATGTTGACCTGCAGGTGCAATTGCTCCTTGAGCATGCTTTGAATCATCTGAATTTGATCCTTTGAAACCCAGGAAAACAGCAACCCTACCCTTCCTTCTTCATCCACGAACACAACGCTGCCGCCGGAAATGTTTTTCTGCAAGTGGTCGCGCATCCGCTCCAAGTACAATACCTTTTCATGCTCGTCGGTAAAATGGGCCGTAGGTTCTAATAGCGCCATTGCGGGAAACGTATAATAAGGGTTTAACTGAAGCAGAGACAAGCTTTCCTTCAAATCAATTTTAACCGAGCTTGCTGACGCCACTAAATTCCGGAAAAAACGATCTCTCATCCAAGTCAGAATAACGTCTTCTTTGAATAGCAATCCCTCGCTACGCATACTCCACTTCCCCTTTTGTAAGGTTAACTTGCGAGATGCACGACACTAATTCAGATGAATGCTTTTGTAGGAATGCATGTGCTCGATAAAGGTTTTCTCCGCCAGCTCCGCATTGCCCCCTCGAAGCACCTCGACAAGCCTGAGATGCCAATCAGCAAGCCCTTCCGTTGAATAATGGCGGTTGGAGATTGCCATGAAGCGCATGACCTTCATTCTCATCCGTGTCCAGAGCTCAAGAATCATATGATTATCGCAGCGTTTATAGAAAAACCCGTGGAACTCCATATCCAGCTCCAAAATGTTCAGAATATCCTTCTGCTCGTGAGCCGCGTGCATGTGCCGAATGATGCGTTCCAAATAACCAAAATCGTCCTCATCCAGAAATTGCATCGATTTTCTGACCGCGAATCCTTCCATAATTTCTCGGAGTTCAAATATATCCTTGATTTCCTTGGACGTTATCGTGGATACGACGGAACCTTTATTCGGTATGCTCGTGATGTAGCCGGCAGATTTCAAGCGCTCAAGCGCTTCTCGAACAGGTGCTTGGCTAATATTGAACTTTTTTGCGATTTCAAGCACGAGCAATCTTGCGCCAGGCTGCAGGTCTCCAGCAAGTATGTCTTTCTTAATCGCGGTAAATACCTGTTCACTGATGGAGCTTACTGATGTAATCGGGATATTGTCCAACATCTCGCTCACGTCCTCATTTGATATTATCGATTATCGATAATGTCTATTAAAAAAGAAAGCGTTATCATATGGAATTAAAAAAAACGTCATTTCCCTCCTTGCTTCGGATTATCGATAATGCAGCTCATACCGTCATTATAGAACTTCTTTATCCATATGACAACGGAATTAATTGTCGAAATTTAGGAAGTTATCTTATAAAAAGCCGTTGTTCGCAGCAATGCATATTTCGAAACCGTTTCTTTGTTGAAAATTCGCTCCTTAACTAGTCATTCCACCGTCAAAAGCATATAATAGAGAATGATTTATATCCGATATAATTACTTGGACAAAATGGAGATAATAGAATGAATATGAAGCACCCTACACTAAAAAAGCAGGTTTTTGATTTTATTATTCGAAATGGCTTGGTATCCAAGTCTTCTCTAATGGACAAGATGTCCGTCACCAGCACCAGCTTGTCTCGTTTGCTTGAAGAGCTATTGACAGACGGCTTGATTCTGGCTTCCGAATTAGGACGCTCTACGGGTGGGAGAAAACCGATTCTTTACCGCGTAAATCCAGGCCATCGCGCGGTGTTCGGGTTGGAAATTTCGCGCTTCTCCTCTTCCATCGGCTTGTATGACTTGAATCTTAAGCCACTCTCCTTCGAGCGCTGGAAGATGGACGAGAAAATGACGCCTGAGGTTCTTGTTGCCAAAATCACGAAGCTTGCCGAGCAAATGCTTATGGATAGCGGCATTGAGCGGGAAAAGGTCATCGGAATTGGCATTGGCGCTGTTGGTCCGCTTAGCCGCGAAGACGGCATTATGCTTAAACCGCGCTATTTCCCTGCGGAGGGATGGAGCAATGTTCCGATTTGCGAATGGCTTGAGCAGCGCTTAGGACTGAATGCATTGCTCGATAATGGTGCCAATACCGCCATTATCGGGGAGCATTGGGCGCTTCGCAACGAGGAAGTTAAACATATGCTTTACGTTCATGCCGGAGTCGGTCTTCGAACGGCAATGATCGCAAGCGGTCAAATCGTGAGGGGTGCCGTTGACATGGAAGGCTCATTCGGGCAGATGATCATCCAAACGGATGGGCCTAGGCTAGGTGACGAAGGCAATTACGGGGCGCTGGAGGCGCTCGTATCCATACCGGCCCTTGAGAAGAAAATACGTTCTCAGCTCAAGCTTGGCCGTTCAAGCTCACTTTCCGGCATCCCGCCGGAGGAAGTGGAGTTCGATGCTCTGCAGAAAGCCTACCGGGCAAAGGATGCATTCATTACTGAGCAATTTCTGCAGACTGCCACATATCTAGGAATCGGGATCGCCAATCTTATTAATATTTTGCATCCCGAAGCAGTGATTTTAGGCGGTCCGCTAGTAAATGCTCACAAATCAATATACGATACCGTCATTCAAGTAGCCCGCAGCAATATTTATTACTCTCCGCAATATGAGCCTAAGTTTACGCAAGGCCAGCTGACCGAGGACGCCGTAACGGCCGGAGCAGCGCTCATGCTTCTTCAGGAATGGGATCTTAATTAGGACAGACAAGCCAAACGACGATGCATGGGACTGCATCGTTGTTTGGCTTGTCTTTGAACCCTTGTTAAATGGACCTTAACGGTGAACGGTCTCTCCTGTTACTTATTCGCAGCGGCAAGCCAAGCGGCAGCCACTTCCTTGAGCTGTTCTTTCTTTGACTGTAAATCATTCCAATCCGTTAGCTTTATAATAGCTCTATCGTTTGAAACCCAATCCAACAAGCCTGTTTTGTCGTCAATGATGCGCTCATTATCTGGTTGCGTCTTTACCTTCGCCCCGCAATGAAAGATCAGGCGAAAGAACCCTTTACCTTGCAAATTAAGCGTTATGCGGTCCTCCAGATTATAGCGGAAGCTTGGCGCATTCCATTTAATATGTTCCGTAATGGATTCATTCACACTCAATATGATCCTCCGTACCTCCTCCACTTCCTTTTTGAGCGGATGCTCGAGCGCACTCAAAAAATCGATGACTTGCTGATGGCCAGCTTGTATTTTTTGGCTTTCTTTTTCCGGATCGATACGTTTTGCAGGCATACGCTTTTATTTAATCCTCCTCGTTCACATGGTTGCCGCCAGTCAGCTGGGACAAATACATAGGGTTATATAAATCGACATAGCCGCATTGCGTACAGGAAACAAATAAATAATGATGATATTGTACATTGAACAATTTGCTCAAACCAGCGCCGGTAGTTGCGATTTCGTCGATATCGCATTCCGCGTGCCGGCATTTGACGCAGGAATAATGATTCGCGATTATGGTCTCTTTTCCTAAATCCAGCAGATGGGTATCAGAATGGTTTTCGGATTGGTCTTGATCGGTTGCGTTTGTTTCCAAATGCTCAGGCATTACCTCATGTTTGCATTCCGGACAGATGTTTCCATCCAAAATGACTGGATTGCTGCACCACGGGCATTCGATCATAAGGCAGCTCCTTTCCTGTTTCATATTGGTATCGCTTGTCCTATACATTCGCTGAAAGACAATCATTTCCTTTATGTGCGCTATATTTCAAAGCAAAAAGACAAAACACCCGCTAGGATGCTTTGCCTTTCATCATTACGAATCCTTTGATCGGTTAGCCATATCGATGATCATTACGATAAGCATGAGCAGTTGAATGAGCAGATCGACACTCATTGCAATCCCTCCCAGCTGCAGGTAATGCTCCTTCGTCTCGGCTTCTCCTCTCGTCTAACTTGCCTAACGAACATCTCCCACTACCATATCTATGGTCGAAATTTGGATTTTATGACGGATATTCGCACTGCTGCTGCAGCCATTATAATGGATGCTACACAGACAGCGGCAAAATGGATCAAATGATTGGCTATCAACCATTTTTCAAGATGTACGGCTTCCGCTGTTCCGCGGACCAGCACAATCGCTAGCGGGTGCAGGATATATATCCATACGCGCCATTCACGGTATTCCTTGTTAAAGCGCCATTTCCAAGTCAGCGCCCATTGAAACAAATAATAGGTTGCCGGAATCGCAAAGATATACATGCTATCATGACGAGGGAAATTGGCTTCATGCAGCAGAATGGCTTCGACAAACATAAATCCGAGAAATAAGAGAAACAGACCCGCAGAAGCTATCGGCTTTCTTTCGGGCTTCGGACGTTTCGCTGCCCATGCGCCAAGAATAAGAAATATTGGCGCGTAAAATAAACCGTTGCGGGTATAATCGAACGCTTGGAACATGCCGTCATACATCAGCTTTAAGCCCGCTGCGTTTTCTGTTAAAGCATAATAGCTGTCACCTAGCAAACCAAGCATAAATAGCAAAGCGCCCACGGCAGCCAGCCATCGCATGGACAGCTTTTGGTACAGCATATAAGTCAGGCATAGACCGAGAACAAGCGCTGGCAAATACCACAAATGATAGAATGTACCATCAAAAACAAGATCCTTCATAAAAGAGTAAACCGTAAAATCTGTTGAAAAATAGCCGGTGTATACGTTCAATGGAACATATAACAAGATGGAAATACCATATAAATAGGCAATTTTTTTCGCATATTTCATAAGTGCTTTCTGGTCGACTGCTGCTTTACCGGTTAGCTTTCGAAAGAAAAAATAACCGGAGGACATAAAAAAAACGGGCACGGCTATGCGTGATAAAATGCCGCTTACGAGAAAATCAGCATATTCGTTAAAGGACAGCAACGGACCCGTATGGTTAGCAATAACTAACAATGCTGCCGCGAACTTCAACCAGTCCAGTCCGCTTTCGCTCCGCTTATTGTTCACGTACTTGATGTCCCTTTCCAGTAAACGCCGAAATGATAAAACCGTCGCTATTATTGCCGGAAATTCGGTATAGATCGCAGCTTACGATCGGAACAGTCGTCGATGGCGCGTCTTCGGCAGGTACGAAATAGATGGCAACCTTCAGCGTCTCATTCTCATATTCAAAGCGTTCACCGGCATACGAGTAGCTTCTCATCCATTCGATGTACTCCTCTAAGCAAAAATCATTTTTCTCCATAATTTCCGCATGCGGAAAGCCAACGTAACGAAAATGCCAGGGCTCGCAGGAAATGTTCGTTATCGATTCTTTCCCTTTTTTATAACGCTGAATAAAACCGAATTGTGCCGCTAGCTGCTTGAAATGCCGATAAACCCCGCTATCTGGGAATGATGGCGCAATGAAATCAACAAAGTTGTTACGTTTTCCAACGTCGATGGCGAGACCGGTTTGATGCTCGCTTTGATCGGGTTTAGCCACATAACATGCCGTGTATTCAGGACCGTTCTCTATTAATGAGCTTGCGTATATCTGTTCTTGTTCATCCTTAGTCCGATAGCCGCTTACCGCTACGATATCTTCTGTGCCTTCGCATGCATCAAGTAGCGCGACCAATTGCTGGAGACAGTTTTTCTCGAGAAGCATACCATCATGCAGCTCGTTGAGGTTCGGATATATGCTTAACGCCTGCAGCTTGTCCGGCGAGAGTGATTGCTGAATCGGATTGGCTCGGTTCACCAAGACGAGCGAGCCATCATGTATTTCGCTGCGGCTTGCTTGCACCGCGGAATGCTTTACATAAGGACGTTGCTCGAAGTGTAGGGAAGGATTTCTTTGCCCCATTTGGCTTCCGCCTCCTTTTTGCCTCTGTAATCTCTAATAACTCTTGCTGTTAATGACGTTGATATTTCCTGTGATACCGAACCGATATGGGCAGCTAGCTCACTGAACGTGATTTCCTCATCCCCTTGCTTGCCAATCAAGGTTACCATTGCCCCTTCTTCGCAGTACTCCGGCAATCTCACCATAAGCTGATCCATGCAGATTTTCCCAACGATCAGCGCACGCTTTCCTTCTATGAGCACCTCGGTCTGCTGCATGCGCTGCGACCATCCATCCGCATAACCAATAGGTATGGTTCCAATCCATTCGTCCGCTTCTGCTTGATACCAGTTGTCATAACCTAGGAATTCACCTTTCATCAGCCTTTTCACCTGAATCAATCGGCTGTGCAGGCTAAGCGCCGGTTCAAGCCGCAAGTGTGAAACGAGCTTTTGTGGATAAAAGCCATACATCGCTGCACCGATACGCACCATATCAAGCGCTAATTGCGGGAAACGCAGAGCTGCGGCGCTGCCTGCGCAATGGAAATGATTAACCTGGATATTGGAGCACCCGCTCCAAGCCATCATCGTCTTAAACCGATCGGCTTGCTGCTCAAGAAAAGCAGTTTCCTCTTTGCCTGCGGTAGCGAAATGAGTGTAAAAACCATCAACCACAATGTCCGCCGCTCGGAGCCATGGCACCATTTCGTCCCATTCCGCTTTCGTCTTAATGCCGATTCTACCGAGTCCCGTATCCATTTTCACATGCACTTTCAGCTTTGAGCAGGATGCTTCCGCTTTGAAGGCTCTCATCGCTTTGAACCATGCTGCGCTTGTAACCGTCAGCATCAAATCAAAGGCGATGGCCAGCTGTACATCATCAGGTTTAATCGGAGTCAGAATAAGAATCGGCAGCATAATTCCTTCCGTACGTAGATGAATCGCTTCATCCAAATAAGCGACGGCTAGATAATCAGCACCTGCTAGCTCTGCGCTGCGGGCAGATTCAACATCGCCATGGCCATAACCGTTTGCTTTCACGACGGCCATGAGCTTAACTTGCGCGGGAAGCGATTGGCGAATAACGGTCAAATTGGCACGTATATGATTTAAGTTGATCACAGCCCAAGTATCTCTGTACATCTGGAATCACCTCGTATAAAGAATAGTTTCTTTTTCCGCATGGCGTGTGAAAGCATAATCAATAAGCTTCTCAATTAATGCTGAATATGGGGTCCCGTCCGTTCGTTCCCACATGACGGGATACATGCTTTGATTCGTGAACCCGGGCAGCGCATTAATTTCGTTTACGTACAAACTGCCTTCTCCATCAAGAAAACAGTCTACGCGGGCAAGGCCGCAGCAGCCATGAAGCTGATAGGCTTGTATGGCTATTTTTCTGATTTCCGAGGTCAGCTCTTCGGATATTTGTGCCGGAATCGACATGATCAGCTGCTTGTCCAAATATTTGGAATCAAAATCAAAAAACGCATGTTCATGTATGAACTCACCAGGCAAAGAGGCTAAAGGCTTCTCATTGCCCATGACCGCTACTTGAATTTCCCTGCCCGAAATCTCTTTTTCAAGCACAAGTTTGTTGTCATATTTGAAAGCTTCGATAATTCCCGCCGCCAGCTGGTGCTTATCCATGCATCTGCTTATGCCAATGCTTGAACCAAGTGAAGCTGGCTTCACATAGCAAGGAAATCCTAAACGATCTTCCGCCCTTTGAAGCAGCTGTCCTCGATCCTCAAGCCACTGCTCATAACGGAAAACAACGTAATCGGTTTGCCGAATGCCAGCTTCAGCCAGCAGCTGCTTGGAAATCGCTTTATCCATTGTAAGCGCGGACGATAGAACGTTATTGCCTACATACGGAACGCCTAGAAGTTCCAACAAGCCTTGAACGGTTCCGTCCTCCCCGTTCGAGCCGTGCAACAGCGGCATTACGACCTTTCGCCCCGGCAAAGACAATTGATTCAGAAGAATTCGTCCCATCGATTCCGGAATTCCGGCAGCCCTTGGCTTTGCGGCTAGATCGTCTGGCCGCAGCCTTCCCAGATCCAACTTTTCAGGTACGGACCAAATGCCCTCACGCGTAATATAAACCGGGAAAACCTCAAACTTGGATTCATCTATGGATTGAATGACGGTATATGCCGTTTTCAGCGAAACCTCATGCTCGACGGATTTGCCGCCGTATAGGACATACAGCTTTGTTCTCACAAAAAAAACCTCCTAAAGTTGACTCGTTATCTATTACTAAAGATAACCTTCAACGTTTAAGAGGCTTGTAATTAAAGTTTAAATAAGTCTTAAGAATCCTTAAATTGTTTATATGCTTTTTCTACCCGTATTCGCAATTGCTCCGGCTAGCGCAAGCAAATCCTGCCCTTGCAACGCTCCAGCAATCAGCTCAGGAAGTCGGTCCGGCGTACAGCCGAAGCATGGAATGCCTAAGCCGGAAAACCGCTTTGCAAGCTCTGCATCGTATGAAGGCACCCCGCCATCGGACAAAGCAAGCAAGCATATGACGCTAACGCCGGATTGGCGCATATTTTCCATTCGTCGTATGAGTGCTGACTGGTTGCCGCCTTCGTACAGATCGGATATTAAGATGAATAGCGATTTCTTCGGATCATGGATGAACTGTTCGCAATACTGAACGGATTTATTAATATCCGTACCGCCGCCAAGCTGTATGCCAAACAGCATATCGACGGGATCATTCGCGCACTGCTCGCTTAAATCTGCTACTTCCGTATCGAAAGCTACGACGTGCGTATCAAGTGATGGCAGGCTGGCAAATATAGAACCAATGATCGAAGCATAGATTACGGAATCAGCCATAGATCCGCTTTGGTCAATATCGAGGATGACGGTCCATTCCTTGCTGCGCTTCGCACGTTCGAAAAAATAAAATTTGTCCGGAATGAGCAGCTGCCGTTCTGGGTCATAATGCTTGAGATTGCGCCGTATCGTCGTTTTCCAATCCAAACCGGTTATGGATGGAAGCGGTGAATGCTTCCGGCGATTGAGCGCGCCCGTAACGGCACGACGGATTTCATGGGCAAGCCGCGCTATAATCTCATCCACGACCTCACGAACGAGTATTCTTGCCGTTTCCTTTGTTTTCTCGGGAATTCTTCCCTTTAACGATAGAAGCGTTGCCACCATTCTGATATCCGGTTTAACTTGACTTAGTGTTTCTGGCTCGAAAAACAGCTGCGTCAATCCCTTTCGATCAATGGCATCGGCTTGAATGACCGACACGATATCAGAAGGAAAGAAGCTGCGGATATCCCCGAGCCACTTAGAAAGCTTGGGCGATGAGGAGCCTAAGCCAGCTGATCTTGCCGAATTTCTCCCGCTGTTGTTGGAAATGTCATCCGTCGTATCGTCATAAATAGCCGCAAGCGCTTCATCCATCAACGTTTGCTCCTCGTCAAGAAGCTGCCGCCCATTACCCATGCCCGTCAGTTTATCATTTGCCGCTTGCCCAAGGATTAGCCGCCAACGCTTTAATTGCTCGAATTGCTCATTATCGCTCATATCATAGGTCTCCAAAGTCGAACTCATTGAGCTCGTCCAATTTTTGTTGCTCCTCGCCGGTAAGCGGGCGCTGCAAGGCATCCGCGGATTCCAATGCGCCAAATCCCCATACATCGCCAAGCAATTCGGCGATCGCATTCTTCTCTCTTGGCTCGAAGGATGCAAGGGCTCTTCTAAGAAAGACTAAAGAGCGACGGAATTGCTCATCATCCAGCGATGCGGTGTAATGATTAAGCTGCTCCCAGAGCTGCCTGCGAGAGAGTAGCACGTAACGGTTTCTTAGGGACAAGCCTTCAAACCACCCGGCTCCGATATCAGCGGGTATGCCTGGGGATAGCCTTCGGGATACCTCCCTCGCCAATCGTTCATTATCGATAAGGCTTCGCTCAAGGAGCAGAGCGAAGGCAAGACCGGACAGCTTGGCATTACGATCATCGCGGTAGGCGAGCTCCTCGAGCTGCGAAACCCATCTGACATCATCGACAACGTCATAATGCTGCTGTGCTACCGCATGCATATCGATAATGGCGCTCGACATATCAGCAGCTGCATCGTCGCTGCATGCCGCGGAATCAACGAGCAGCAGCGTTCCTCGCAGAAACAGCTGCTCAAGCAGCGGTACTAAAATCGCCGTGTCCATTTTGCGTACATCGCCGAATTGTACCAGAAGAGACAGCTCCCTCAATGTTCCGGCAACCTGCGCATAATCTCCGGCATCAACGGCTAACTCCTGCAGCATCTGGCGTGCATCCTCCATGGAGGATGGAAGTCCGCAGTTCCAAGCTGCTTTGACAAGCTCAGCCGCTTGTAACGTATTCTTGCACTGCGATAACGATTCTTTAATGAAGAAAGCAGCGGCAAGCTCTATCGTCTCGCCTTTCATGATGGATTCAACAACTTCGATTTCAGCTTCAGGCGTCCATCGCAGCACCCAGTTCTCAGCCCAGGTTGCGCCGTCCTGCCTGACTGCCCTTTTTTGGGCAAAGCTTATTGCCAGCAATTGAAGCCTCTCCAGAAAAAAAGATCTCCTCAGATCAAGGAATGCCGCCTCCTCGGATTTCACTCTGCGGTTTTCCCGCAGATCTAGCTCGAGATCCGTGGCAACCGTCGTTTTATATTTCTCCAGCTTCAGCATTTTCAAGTTTCGGTTCAGATCATCCTGAATCGGTGTTTGGCTAACCCCTTCGGGCAATGAGCCAATTGCGGTGCCTATTTCCGTTCTTGCGAGTGCATCCGCTACGTTTGAAAGCTCGCCGTACCCGAGGCAGGTAATTGCTGCGTCATGAAGATCCTTTAGAGCCGGCAATCTGCCGCCATGCAAGGAAGCTAGTGATTCCGCAAGGCGAACTGCTTCAATAACAGAAGCTGCCGAACGAAAAGAACCGCTGGCTCGCATATGTCCGGCAATCGACGCCAAGTAAAGAGATGGAAGCTTCTCGGGGTCACGTTCTATTGCGCATTGCCAAGCCAGCTCGAAGTATGAAGGCGCCAAATTGCCTGCTCCGTATCCAGAGTGAGTGGAAAGCTTGTAATACGAATAAGGCATCAACGTAAGCTTTGTTGATACGGAAGGCAATGAAGCTTCTTCCGCTTTCGTCATCAATGCATGATCTGCTTGCAGTGCGGATGCATGATATGCACCAGTAACAACGACTATGCGATCAGCTGGAACTCCGCTAGCGATCGCTTCGGCGATTCGCGTTCGCATATAGGCCTCACGAATTTCATTATGAGCCGATTCAAGAGGCGTATGCATCCGTTCTTCTGATTCAGATAGCTGACGCATTTCCTGAGAGAAGGCTTGAATGGCATTCCGATACGCATGGTGAGAGGTCATATGCTCGAAATGCCGCTCCCAGTAGGTGTCGTAATCAGGCTCACCGGCTAGCGCAGCCACCAGCTCATACCGTTTATTTGATTGTTGGTAAAACTCACGCGCATTTTCATTCTCTTCCCTTATCGCAGCTCTCCTGCTGGCATGCAGACTGACAGATACATCAGACGGTAAATCGATGAATCTTGCTTCAGCGCCATGTGCCGCTGCCCACTGAAAAGCTTGATATTCAGGTGAATATGCAGCTAATGGAAAAACAACGGTGCGAATCGGCAGCTGCTCGGTATAGGCAAGTATCGCAATCGGCGGCTTCACGCAACTTAGCGTAATTTGACTGATTAGCTTCGTCGCGTCAGACGGTCCCTCGACTAGAACGAGCTGCGGCTTAGTCTCATTCAGAAATTCAATCAAGTGGGCAGCGCCGGCTGGCGATAGATGGCGAATGCCAAAAATGTGAACGCCGCACTTTGCTGCGGCACCCACGCTCACGAACTCAGCTCACGGCAAGCTCGATATAGCCCTCTCCATTCGGCTCCCCGCTTCTTCATCACGTTTTCCAAATACTCTTTCCAAACCGAGTCATCCTTCGCTTCATCCTTGACGACGGCGCCAAGCAGTCCAGCGGCTAGATCCTCCTCCGCAACAAGCCCGTCCCCGAAGCTGCTTGCAAGCGCCATGCTATTAATGAGCAAAGAAATTGCTTCTGCCGTAGAAATTGCACCGGAAGGCTGCTTCAGCTTTTCCTTGCCGTCGAGCGTCATGCCGCCGCGCAGTTCCCGAAATATAGTGACGATCTTACGGATTGCCTCCTCCTCCGGAACAGCCTCCCCAAGCCGATAATTGGCTGCGATTTCGCTGACGCGCTTGCGAACGATGGAGACCTCTGTCTCCAAGTCCGACGGAGCCGGTAGTACGACGATGTTAAAGCGGCGCTTCAGGGCAGCCGACATATCGTTGACGCCTCGGTCTCTCGTATTCGCGGTCGCAATGATGGAGAAGCCCCTTTCTGCCGGAACATCCCTGCCCAGCTCCGGGACGGAGATCGTTTTCTCGGATAGGATGGAAATAAGCGCATCCTGAACTTCAGAGGCACAACGGGATATTTCTTCGAATCTCGAAATGCCTCCCGCTTCCATAGCACGGTAGATCGGGCTTTTTACCAGAGCCTCTTCGGTCGGTCCATTTGCCAATAACATCGCGTAATTCCAGGAATACCGAACCTGCTCCTCGCTTGTCCCCGCCGTTCCTTGAATGACTTTGGAGGAATCACCATGAATTGCAGCGGTCAAGTTTTCGGATAACCAGGACTTTGCCGTCCCAGGCTCACCGATCAGCAGCAGCGCGCGATCCGTTAACAAAGTAGCGATTGCGATTTCAACCAGTCGGGTATGCCCAATATATTTGGGAGTAATGGCAACATCGCCTGCTTGACCGCCTATGATGAAAGTGAGCACCGAGCGCGGTGAAAGCTGCCAGCCTGCCGGTTTCTCTCCTTTGTCATGGGCTTTTAACGCATCTAATTCATGGGCGTACAGCAGCTCGGCCGGCTGCCTTAAGATAGTTTGTTTCTTATCCATGATAGAAATTCCGCTCCTTCTTGGTTCTGCTCGAATTCCGCAGGTTTTGAGGCGATATGCTCGGCTAGCTGCTTTAGCTGGTTTTTTCCGTATTCATAAGTGATTTTTTCTGCAATCGTTGATACTTGTTCAGCATACCTGTTTGGAAGCATCGCTACGATAAATTGCGAATCACGATCCAAATAGTAATAGGATTTCTTCGTCGCAAGCTCCAGGGCAGACAGTACTAATTCCGGTGTGTCTCTATGTCCAAGTCTGAATAAAGCATAGAAAATCTGAATCGTGCGCGGCTTCAGCAGCTGCGGTGAAACCTTAGCCTTTTCAAGTAGATAGGCGATCACTTTTTCACTCGGCGTTTTCACTATGCGACATACCAATTCCTCTTCATTCAAATCTATAAAACGATCCACCCACCGCTCGTCCCATGAAAACGACTTGGCTATCTGGTTGTCAAAAGATATCGGGATAAGCGGATTCGCCGCATACTGATGCACGGCTTGAAGAAGATCACTGGCATACTTGCCTTTTTTCGTAGTGAAATATCTTTCATACAAGTTATAAACTTCGACTGAATCATAAATATGTAGAGCGGCTTTTAGTGAATAACCAATAAAGTATGGCTTGTTATCTCTTAACTCGTGAAGGAAGAATAGCGCATTCTTGTCATTGGAGTGCAATAACAAATTCGCGGCTTCGCCGGATAATGATTCTGTCCCTTTGAACTCTAGCTCATTATTGTCCAAGGCTTTCAATAGAAATGCGATAACCGAAGGCTGGTCAGCCCTAGGTTTAAGACCATGCAGGACGCGAGCGAGATTCTCTCGCATACCCATTGCATGGCTATCGGGCACCGATTGTTCAATGAGGGATCGACCATAGTCCAGAAGCTTCTCTGTCAGCGGCACGGAATCACTCACTTGAATGGGCCATAATGCTAGATCAGCATCCTTGCCCATCAACGCTTCCATGAAGCGGTCATCGATTTCAGGCGATGTCCAGCTGGATAATGCGTTCAGCGATGCTTCGCGTATTTCTTTCTTCCTTGAATAAGAAAGCTCAAGCAGCTCCTTCTGGAAATGAGGCGAGCCCGGCATTAACGAAATGGCCGACAACCGAACGGGAAGCGCTGCCTCTTTCGCGACCGATGAGAGCAATGGCCAAAGCTCTTCGGGGTTATCGCTGAGTTTGTAGCGTACAAACAAAATTCTCGCATCGCCACTGTTTCCGTCACGGTTGAATGCTTGATGAAGAATAGGAAGCACCGCTTTGCCTAAGGTTGGGATGACATGCTCCGCAACATAATCGGCAATCTCCGCATAACTGTCACGCAAGGCAAGGACAGCTGGAAGATAGGTTCTCAGATCGGCGAATGAGCCCTCTTCCTTGCCTTGCCTAATGATTTCAAGCCGTCCAGGCCCGCGCAGCGTTAACGCATCCAATAAAGGTTTAAGCTTGCGATAAGTAATCGTTGTACCTGCCTCGCTGCTTTGCGTAGTTCCGACCGGAACTAACTCTCCTGGCGTATCGGTCGAGCTCTGCGTGTGAAGCACTGCTTGAAGCAGCACAGCCAGATCAAGAAGCTTGCCTGCGGCATGTTCCGGCCGTGATTCGGTAGTGCTGCTTACCTCTTCAGCTACCCGTCTGAAGATTGGCGCTTTTTCGCCCAGCAGCTGAAGCTGCGGCAGTGCTCTTTTCAGACGGGTGTCCTCCAATGCCATACTTGCTCCTGCAACCATAAGCCTGCGTACATCATCATGCAGTTCTCGCAATAATGGAATACTCATATTCTGCTCCTTCGACTTCTATTAATAGAATAAACGAATCGTTTCCCTCTCGTTAATAAGAGCTAGCGGCTGTGCTACCAGCTTGCCCTCTGCGATATGATCCTCGAACATCACAAGTACCGCGGTTTCGATCAAGCTTTCCTGATCCAAAAATGGAAGGAGGTCCATCGTCGCATCCTTTAATCGCCTAATCGTTGCAAGCGGCAGCCGATCGCCTTGTCCATCAATAAGGGCATACCCGTTATCTGTATGGGCAAGCTGCGTTGCATGCAGCAGCATAACAGGGTTTTTGTCTGCGAGTGGGCTTTTGAGTTGGTTTTTTACTGTTTTTATCGCAGCTGCAAAGCTTGCCTCTGCGAATGAGCGTACGGCAATTCGGTCGGAAGGTTGAAGCTCTCTCATCATCATTTCTTCCCAACGTACCCGAACGTTCATATCGCCGGGGTAGGCATATAGTTCTTTCGACTGAACGACAAGAAAGCAGCTATCCTCTTCCTTCATATGCTTAGCAGCGCGGAAAGGACGATAGTTTCTGGTAGTAACGATTTCACCGTCATGAAGCTGTACCCAGAAGCCCTCATCTACGTATTCTCCCCTTGCTTCATCCGTAAAGGAATGGAATGATAATTGGATGAGCTCTACGTCGTTTCGAACACGTCCAACCTCCCGCAGCTCGCTAAGCTGCCAAGCATGTCCAATTTTCTCCTCCAGAACCGTAATGGTATCCATCGGTTTATAGGGGTCCTCCAGCCTTGCTTTCAAATGCTCTTTGCTCCGTTTAATTAATCCGTGCAAGTAGGCTAGCTTCTCGGCTGCTTCCGAATAAATAGACTCGATTGACTCAGCGGAGCCTGCCAGAATGAGAATCTCACGTACAGCGGCTTGGAGCCCCGGTACATAATGGTTGCCGAGCTGTTTCGCTTGATCCTCATACATGCGTATGGAACGTTTATCCAATGCCGCGAGACCGGTTTGCACGATTTGCAGAACGAGCTTATGCGCAAGCTCGACACCTTCTAATTGAGCGGCGAGCTTTTTGGCCAACGCATTTTTATTGACCTTCTTCCTGCTCTCCGAGGTTGCGGGAGCGGCTATCGATTCTTTCTTTTTTTCTTCGCGCTTGTCGGCTTTTTCCCGTTTGTCGGCAATATCAGCAGGCAGCTCCTCTAAGGAGAATGGTTTATCAGCTGCATAAGCGTACATCAATCCTAGAATATGCTTGCATGGGAATTGGCGGCTCGGACAGGAGCACCGGAAAACAGGCAGCTCGGGCTTGATGAAATCCGCCGAACAGCTGTAAGCATCCTTTCCGCTGCCTTTGCATTCCCCAAAAAGCAGCGTTCCGTCCTCCGTGCGGCATAATTTTTGGAAACTGCCTTTACGAACGAGATCATTTCCGTTTTTGATTGCTCCCGCGTTCAAAGCGAGTGAATCAATATAAGCTGCTGTTAATTCAGTCATCGTTTCCCTCACCTACTATGTTGTTTTTCAACTAATATTTCCACAAAATATGCTCTGTTTCCTGCTTTTAGGGAGAGATTAAGCATTTCAGAAGATAAAACCGCAATCGCCGTCCTTTGGCGGTGCGGCGCGTCTCATTCCGAGAAATATAGGGAATGTATGGCCTAAGAAAGGATATGTATTCCAATATCATAAAAAAAGCCCAGGCAGCAGCGCCTGGGCTTTGTATTACCATGGAATATCTCCGATTTGATGCATAATCGCGTCAATCTCGGTTATTTCTTGCTGCGTTAACGGTGCACCTTCGAGTGCCTTCACATTTTCTTCGATTTGGCTGACGCGGCTTACGCCGATAAGAGCAGAGGTAACGCCTCCTTCGCGGAGTGCCCATGACAAGGCGAGCTGTGACAAGGTTTGTCCTCTTCCGGCAGCAAAGGCTTCAAGACTGCGAAACTTTTGAACTCTTTGCTCGGTAATCGCTTCAGGCTTCATTGTGCTGCTGGGTAGCTTGGATTCTGCTTCAATTTTATCTACGTATTTATTAGTCAATTGGCCTCTGCCAAGTGGACAGTATGCAATGGAACCAACGCCATGCTCGCTAAGCACTTCCTGCAAACCGTCTTCGATCCAGCGATTGAGCATCGAGTAATTAGGCTGGTGAATGAGGCAAGGCGTTCCAAGCTGCTTCAGAATGGTAACGGCCTCCAATGTTTGCTCTGCGCTGTAATTAGATAATCCGACATATAGCGCTTTTCCTTGTCTTACCGCGTGGTCGAGCGCGCCCATCGTCTCTTCCATCGGTGTTTCCGGGTCTGGGCGGTGAGAATAAAAAATATCTACGTATTCAAGACCCATTCGCGTTAAGCTGCGGTCTAAGCTGGACAACAGATTTTTACGGGAGCCCCATTCGCCGTAAGGCCCTTCCCACATGTAATATCCTGCCTTAGTTGAGATGAGCAGCTCGTCACGGTATGGAATAAGATCCTTTTTGTAAACAGCGCCAAAGGTTTCTTCCGCGGAACCCGCAGGAGGTCCGTAATTGTTCGCAAGGTCGAAATGGTTAATGCCCAGATCAAAAGCTTTCAATATCATTGCCCTTGAATTTTCAATCGGCTGGTTGCCACCAAAGTTTTGCCAAAGCCCTAGAGATATGGCTGGAAGCTTAATTCCGCTTTTTCCGGCCCGCTTGTATTGCATATCGGTATAACGTGATGGATTCGCTGTGTATGGCATCTCATTCAGTCTCCTATTCATCTGGTATTCATTCATGCGAATGACATGCAATGATGTCTGTTCACTTGTTTGCTTGCTTACACAGTATAGTAATAATTAGTTGAGGAAGGAATGTCCACAAGCAAGATTTATATGTCATAATGTAAGTTGTATGAGAACGAGTAACAGGAGCTGAGCAGCATGTGCGAACCAATCGACTTAATCTACTATTATCACGGCAAACAATATTGCGAGCCTAATTACAGCTGGGGACCCGGCGTAAAGGACCATTATAAAATCTTGTTTATTCATGAAGGCAAAGGCAGCTATCTCATTAATGGCATGACGTATCATCTGAAAAAGGGCCAAGGCTTTATGGTTTTCCCGAACGTCATCTGCCAGATGAAGGCGGATGAGCATGACCCATGGGTTTATTCTTGGATCGCCTTTCAAGGGACAAGCGTGGACAGCCTGCTTGCGCAGGTGCATCTCAGCAAAGAGAAGCCTACTTTCACATACGCTCCTGCCTCTTGGTTCGAACCCTGGCTTGATCTTTTATCCAGTGCGGAGGCGCTCGAAAAGAATAGTGAGCTCATATTGCATAGCCTGCTGTTCCGACTATTCCCGGAGTGGATTGATCTGTTAACGGCCCCTCTCCAAGTGGGTTTCCCCCCAAGGCAGAAGGATGAATATGTGCGCAAAGCCGTAGAATTCATTAAAGCCAATTACTATACCAAGATTAGCATCACTGAATTAGCCAAACGAATCGGCATTGATCGTATTTATTTCTCGTCCTTGTTCAAAGAGATCGAGCAGCTTTCGCCACAAATGTACCTGTTGCATTACCGAATGGATAAGGCGTGTGATTTGATGCGTAATCAACAGCTGACAGTCTCCGACATCTCTCATTCCGTAGGCTACGCGGATCCGCTGCTATTTTCCAAAATGTTCAAAAAAGTCAAAGGTGAATCCCCTTCCCACTACCGCCGGAAGCTTATTTAAACAAAGAAAAGAGCCTGTATATACAGGCTCCTTTTTATTTAATGCTATAAATCTTTAACCATCTTAACATGAGGAATGTTCTCTTCCATAAACACGGTTGATGCCACTTCATAGCCTTGTTTTTCATAAAAAGCTGCAGCTTGAACCTGTCCATGCAGTTTAGCTTGTTTGACGCCTTTGTCGCGAGCGATCGCTTCAAGCTCATCCATGATCGCTTTCCCCAGTTTATGCATCCTATGGCTCGCCAGCACACAAATCCGTTCCAGCTTTGCATAGCCGTCAACGATTCTTACGCGACCAGTCCCAACCGGTTCATTGTCGAAATAGACAAGCACATGTTCTGCAGCATCTTCGAACTCGTCAAGCTCTACTTCCTCTGCTACCCCTTGCTCCTTTACGAATACGGTTTTGCGAATGCGAAAGGCTACTTCCAGTTGTTCTTCATTCGTAATGCGTTTGGTTTCCATGTTTCTCTTTCCTTCCCTATCAAAACTCTTTTTCCCTGCCCGCGAGCAGACTATACCTCTTATTATAAAGCATAATGGTTATTAATCAAAAAATACAATCAACTTGATCAGCATAAAAAAACACTATCCAGTGGAATTATAGACCAATATCGGAGCGTTTTTATCATTTTTTTAATGGTATGCTAACATAAGTTGAACCATTAATATAAAAGGCGGGATGAATATTGTCGTACCTATCGATTAGCACTTGGAGTTTGCATCGACTGCTCGGCCCACTGCGTATGACCGCATGGGATTCCGAAACGAACAGCCATACCGTAAAAGAGCAAGAGCAGCCGAAGGTCCTCGATTTGCTGGATTTGCCGAAAGAAGCTGCTGCAAGAGGTTATCAGGCCCTAGAAATTTGCCACTTTCATTTCCCGTCAACGGAAGCCGCTTATTTAGAACAGCTCAAAGCAGCTTTCGAAGAAGCTAATATGAAGTTTGATACACTGCTTCTCGATTATGGCGATTTAACATCCGAGGACGAGAATAAGCGTAAAGCCGATATTCATTACATCAAGAAATGGATCGATATCGCTTCGCTATGCGGCGCAAAGCAAATCAGAGTCGTGGCAGGCGAAGCCTCTCCTACCGACAATGCGGCAATCCGGTTATCTGCTGCAGCCTTGACCGATTTGGCGCTTTACGGACAATCTATTTCGGTTCATGTCATAACAGAAAACTTCAGATTGCTTACTTCAACTGCCGATAGCAGTATCCAAATACTCGAACAAACGAACCATAAGGTTGGTTTCATTACTGATTTCGGGAACTATCACGGAGCAGGGAAAACAGATGAAATCGGCGCAACTACGCCTTTCAGCGTTTCGGTCCACGTGAAGCCATCCTACGATTCAAATGGGATTCCCGATAAAGAAGAACTTATCGGCTATCTTCGTAAAGTTGATTCTACTGGGTTTGATGGTGCATATGTTCTTATTTATGATGGACCGGGAGACATGTGGGAAGGGCTTGACCGAGTGAAATCGATCGTAACGCCATTTGTATTGACAGCGCACTAGCACCCTCCTATACTGAGATAGTGAATATAATGATAATCATTATCGTTTTTTCATATACATAACCATATTTGATTTCATTATGATAAATGAGGAGCAAGCTAATGCCGAATCAAATGGACTTTACGCTGGTCGATATGTTCTTTCATATCTCACCGAAAGGTGCGGAGCATCCGCTGCTCGAGCTTCCGGCTACCGATTTCCGAGACCGGGAGATCGCGTATCAAACTCTCATTACAGCAGGAAATATGGTTCAAGCGACAAGCATTCAATTAGCGGCATCGTTTGTAGGCATATCCTTTTTCAACCTTTGTATCACGAATCTCATTTTTGCCGCTCAATACAACCGGTACTTGGATTTGTCGCTCGATAATTTAACGTACCAGCTTGAATCCCATGACGATCACGCACATCTAGGCTTCAAAATTAAGGAGCTGCGCTGGACTGAGGTTCCCCTTGCCGTCGATGAGCGCAAAGCGTTTCTGGAAGAAGCATTCAGCTCCTCCTTTCAGAGCGAAATCAATGCTATCGTAGAAGCGGTTGCAGTCGGTGCTGACGTGAAATCCGGTATGATTTGGAGCCAAGTCGGTGGGCAAATCAACGAAGTACGTCATTATGTGCTCGAACATATTAAAGATCCTGCTTTAGTCGATGCGTTTTTACGGGATCTGGATGTCATTCTCAGTCTCCCAGCAGAGGTTTTTAACCGCAAGCGCAATCCATTTATCCATAAACCACGTTTTATTGATAACCCTTGGGTTCCTGAAGGCGGCCAGCTCATGCTTCGTTCTTCATGCTGCATGTATGATTGCAGAGTGGATGGCCAAAAATGCTATAATTGTCCGCGAATGCTGCCTGAAGAAAGAGACGAAAGAAGAAAGTTGATTGTAGCCGGCGCGCATTAACAGAAAACGCTTGACGATACCTACACTGTATCTGTCAAGCGTTTTTTTGATTAGTTCATCTTTTGTTACTAAGTTAACATAATTATAATTACGTTATCTATTTTGGAATTGGACTGGTATTTTACTGGATATATTATTCATCGCGCTTCGAAGCTGTTTATTATCGATATGGGTATAAATTTGAGTCGTTTCAATGCTGGCATGTCCAAGCAGCTCCTGGAGCGTGCGTATATCGGTACCGCTGCGAATTTGCATCGTTGCAAAGGAATGACGGAGCTTATGACTGGATATGCGCTTATCCGCAAGAGCAGGCATGGTTAGCTTGAGCTGTTTGATCGTTTCATCTGCAACAGTCTGTATCATCCGGATAGACAGCCTTCGTCCGAATTGCGATACGAAAAAAGGCTGCTCCTTGCCCTGCTTCGATTCTCTGCGGTCTGCGAGCGCTTCGTTCAGCATCTGCCTTAGCGCATCAGGAAGCGGTACGACCCGCCATTTTCTTCCTTTTCCCAAAATATGTATGGATCCGTCCTGCTGCAAATCCTGTACGTTCATTCGGTGAATCTCCCCTACCCTCAGTCCTGCGTAAGCCATCAATAATACGATTGATACATTGCGGATATAATACTTCCCCTTCATTGCTTGCAAGAGTGCTTCCAGCTCATTTTCTTCCAAATATACAGGTATCCGATTTTTCTCCTGTTTTGATTTCGCTATAAGCGCTGCCGGATTGCTATCCATATGCTCCATCTCGATTAACGCTTTGAAAAAAGAGCGCAAGGATGAAAGCTTTCGATTTCGCGCTTCATCCCCTGCTCCCTTCTCTCGGCAAGCAGCCATGTATCGCATAATTTCCATCTTGGAAATTTTTTTGGTTTCGGTAGGATACACCGTCTGAAGAAAAAAGCTTACATCGCTCATGTAGGCACGATGGGTAGATTTCGTCATTCCTTTATTTTTCATCCAAATAGAGAAAAGCTCCATTTCAAGTCCGTAACAGTCGGCAACCTCATGCTGTCCCATTCTCGTTCATTTCCTCCATATATATCCATGATATAGGCGTTATACTAGTCTAGTATATCAGCTTAAAAGTCGATATAAAAGGAAACTGCGTGAAATATGTATTTCACGCAGTTTTTTTAAGTATGTTTTTGCCTAAAACGAACTCAACCAACGAGCTTATGCCCTTGCTTTGTACCCGTGTCAGATTCGTTAAAAAACGTTTAAAGATCGGGCTGCTTTTGGTTTCTCCGCTTTTAGCTCCGATTGCTTAGCCACTACAATCTGCGTTGCAAAGAATATTTTGTTCCTCTTTCGATAGCCAACTCGATATTCATATATATTTCCGGTTTCTTGAGATCTATGCCTGCTGTCATCATGCCGTCTCTTCATTTGTTGGAAATCGTCGATTAATCCATGTTTTCGCCGTATTTGTCCCTTTATAAACCCGTTAATAACCTAATGTAAAAATAATAAAAGCTGGTTATCAGAACTTACCTTCTGATGAACCAGCTTGCTTGAGTTACCGCAAAATAAAAAGAAGAAGGGCTTCCCCTTCTTCTTCATCCAACATCGATTCTTTATCAATGGCTAAGCGCTACGCCTTTGGGCAGAATTTGCTCCACCTGCTCACGCACATAGCTTTCATTCATCTTCTCCCCGAAAATGATGATTGAGCCGCTATCTTCGCGTCTGCGGATCAAACGTCCGATCCCTTGTCTTAAACGCAGCAGCATATACGGCATGTCTACCTGCTCGAAAGGCTGCTCGGCATCGTTCCTCCTCGCGGCGAACAATGGATCGTTCGGAGGGAACGGAAGCTCCCATACGATGACCTGAGAAAGGGATGGTCCCGGAATATCGAGCCCTTCCCAAAGGGTTACCGCACACAAAATGCTAGCTTCGTCATGTTGAAATTGCTCGATCAGATAACTGATTTCGCTGGATCCTTCATAATAGAAGGTAAACGATGCAGCCGCAGCGTGTTTTGCGGACTCAGTCTTAAATTGTTCAAGCTGCTCCATGGACGGGAATAGCAGCAGCGATCTTCCGCCGCTTTTCGTAAGCAAGCGGAAGGTTTCCGCCATCTTTTCATTTATATTCGGCAATAAACCCATATCAGGTGTCGCGACCGTCATCTGCTGCTCATAGTCATAAGGTGAAGGAACGGAGAAGGAAATTGCGCTCTCCATCCCCAGAATATCCATCATATAGTCAAAAGATCCGTTTACCGAAAGCGTGGCAGACGAAAAAATAATCGGCATTTTGCGCGAGAATACCTGCTCCTTCAACACTTCTTTTACCCATTTTGGCATGATGACTAGGGATGTGCCTTCTTTGTCTTCCGATACCCAGCTAATAGGCTTGTCTTCCTTTTTGAAAAGAGAAAGCGCGAATTGGATCATCTCCAAATGCTCTTCAACGATCTTGAGCTGATACGTATCGATTGTATATAAACCGCTCTCGAATACAAGCTCCTCTTCGATGACGGACAGCGTATCCTGCAGGCGGTTAATTTCACGGATAAGCTCAGCGCTCCAAATGATTTCACGACGGTCCGAGGCTTGGACTTTTCGACTATGCTTGTTCATCATTTTGAACAAAAATTCGCTTTGCGTAATCGCGTCCTCGACGGCAACCGCCAAAGATTCACGTATCTCCTCTTGCAGCAGCCGCGTTACGATGCCTTCGAACACCGCATGGTTAAGCTTATAGGTTAACGCTTGCTGTGCTGCCGTTTCCAATAGATGCCCTTCATCAAACACGACAGAACTATGCTCAGGAAGCAATGGGAGCTGGCCTTCGCGCTTGCGGGCCTCATACGTCCATACATGTTCCATATAGAAGTCATGGGAGCAAATAACGACATCTGCCGCTTTGCGGTAATGGTCTCGAGACAACGTCTGACCGCAGCGGTGGCGGACATCGCAGACCAAGCAATCTTGAAACACGTCCCAGCCCAGCTGGTTCCACTGCTCGTCATTTAGGTTCGGATAATCCTTGCGGTTTCCGTACGGGTGGAAGCTCTGCATTGAATCCTGCTTGTGCACAAAGCTTGGTAGCTCGCGGTAGATGCCGTCAAACAGTTCGGCATCATCTTGTCCGGACCGGGCTTGATCCAGCTTTTTCAAGCAAATATACTGATCGGCGGATTTTCCTAAACGGGCATCTATCGTAAGATCCAAGTAACGGGCCAGCTTCGCAATATCCCCTTCCGGCTTTACGAGCTGCTCGATTAACGATTCGTCCGCGCATGCAATAATAGCCGGCTTTCTCGTATATCTTGCATAAGTGATCGCATATAGCAAATATACGAACGTTTTACCGGTTCCGACTCCAGCTTCGGCAAAAATAGTCTGTTTGTCGGCATACGCGCGTTCAAGCTGAAAAGCCATATAAATTTGCTCGTCCCGTATTTCAAAACCAGCCTCGGGGAGCTTTTCGTAAAACACATCTGCGATCCAATCGCTCGCTTGCGAAATAAAAGATTGTTTTGGGTCAAAATCAAACGGATATTTGTTCAAGGTTCGTTTGCCTCCATATAGTAGGCACAGCCGACTGCGTATGAATAAGCAGTCGGCTGTGAAATCTCCTGCACTTAACGTACATTCAAATATAGCATTAGAATGCAAGCATAGTCAAAGTATATATTATCCAAATGAATGGTTATTCTAACCACTTAACCAAATTCGGGGCTTCGTCGAGGATGGATTCATATTGCTCCTTCCAGCCATAGACGGCATCCGGATCCAACAGCTTGTAGCGTTCATATTTGTATATGCGGTCCTGTTGCCTTGCCCACCCCATATGCTTGACACGCAGATCCGAAGTTTTATGCGGTACCGAATAAATATTTTGCGGGAATCTTCCGCAATGCTGCGGAGTTTGCTTCCATTCATAAGGGTAACCTTCGACGTATTTCAATAGAAAAGGCCGATATACAGCATGTGCGTTCCAATAATGATCTTCGCGGTAATGATCCTCTGACCAGAAATCATAGAGCCGGAACATATAAGCATAGGTATGCGGCGTGTTCAGAAGTTCCGGAAGCTCATCCTTGAATTTCTCTTCGAAATACTCATCCGCATCCATATTAAGTATCCACTGCGGCTTCATTCGGATCGTCTCCTGCCATTGCTGCGTCCGAAGCTTAACTTCGTTATGGAATTGAGAGCTTTCATTCTTGATATAGGATAACGGAATGCCTGCAAGGTATTCATGCACGATATCACCGGTATGATCCGTACTTCCATCGTCAATAATGACCGCATGGTCGATATACTCGCGGTGATGTTCAAGTGTTTCACGCAAATACCGATCTGCTTCATTTTTGACTATCATGGAGAGTACAAGCCTAGGGCCGGCATTTGCAATATGAATGATTAAGCCTTTTGCAGGGGCAGGGGTTGGGGCAGGAGTAGGAATAGGAATAGGGGCAACTGCCTCTTCCTCGACTAGCGTTTGCGTTGTTTCCATAAACAGCTTCGCCCTTGCCAGATCCGAATCACGGTAAACGTGAAAGGCTGGGAAATGAGTATCTGCATGCAGTTTAATGCCTAGCGCAGCTGCTCGAATACAGAAGTGCCGATCCTCCCCCCAGATGGACAAATTCGTTATCGTCCGGAACGAAATGGGCTTCTCTAGCGCTGATCGATTAATGAAGGTACACGCGCCTAACCCGCCTACCTCATAAATGCCCGGCTTTCGCAGCATGATGATGAAATTGGCAGCCACTTCCGCGCCGAAACCTTCCTTTATAGTCCCATCGGACTGAAAAGGCCAATAGGTGTCTTTAAGCCAAACCTGTGGGAGCTCCATCGTATTCGGCTGCCATTGCGTCCAGAAAATGGTCGATATGATTTCTTTTTTTGATGAAACTAAAGATTGCAGAGCTTGCGGATGCAGCAGCAGATCCGAATCGATAAGAAATAATCCGTCATAGTGCTGCTCTCTCGCCGTTTGGATCATGTCATCCTTCCAATTCGCTACTTTATCAATGAGATCATTGCTCCAATAATGGGTGAACTCATCTCTAGCGTATGGCGTTATCGAATCGCTTCTTTTCAAGGTGACTTGACTGCCATTCGAATGCTGCTTTGTCATGAAATCGTCTATCAGCTGTGAAGATTCCTCATTATCATTGTCATCAATAAAATAAAAATCGATCGCTAGCGAATCGAATTTCATTCGCTCAAGCGAGGATAAAAAATAACGCAAAATAGCTGGTTTCTGGCGTATCGGACTCCCAATTAAGATTTGCTTCAACATTATGCCTCCTTTATTCCAACGGAATGGGCACAGGAATGATAATCCATATGAGGCATATGCATCTATTATGCGAATTTCTTTTGAATGGAGTGATTTCTTTGATCGCAACGATCCAAAAATGGGACATGAAGGCAATGCTGCTCGGATTATTGCTGCTTTGCTTTTCGGATGCCGCTTTTACGGATATCGGATTACGTTTTTTTCTGATTGAAGAAATGAATCCCATTGTCAAACGCATTTATGAATGGAATATAGTCAGTTATTATGGTGTGAAGCTGTTGCTTCCCCTACTGCTTATTCTTATTTACTATCAATTGAAAAATAGGAAATGGATGAATCCATTCATTCTGGCTACTATGGCGCTTTATTGTTTGGTGAACATTTATCATCTGATTTGGGTCTCTTTCGGCGTTCATGACGGCTGGTTCACCTTGCGGTCTCTTCTATAATGTGCTTTACCTATATTAGGAGACCTGTATAATAGCTTATAGATACTCGCTTATTACAGAGGAGAACAAGGAGTTAATCAGCATGGTAGAAGCTCGGAAGCTATCCACACAGATGTTCGCGAAATATATGATCAAATGGCTGCTGATAGCTGGCACCGTTGGCATACTGTCCGGATCGGCAGCCGCACTTTTCCTAGCTTCCCTCGACTGGGTTACGGACACGCGCAGCAAACAGCCCTGGCTGCTTTGGCTGTTGCCCGCGGGAGGCGCCTTCATCAGCTTTCTCTACTTGAAGTTTGGGAAAGAAGCAGGACGAGGAAATAATTTAATTATTGAACAAATTCACTCCGGAGAAGGATCCATCCCGCTCCGCATGGCTCCGCTCGTTCTCTTCGGAACGCTCGTAACGCATTTGTCCGGAGGTTCGGCTGGTCGCGAAGGGACGGCTGTTCAAATGGGCGGAAGTTTATCCGAATGGTTCGGCAAGCTTATCAGACTGAAGCCTTTGGACCGTAAAATCATTCTCATGTGCGGCATCAGCAGCGGATTTGGAGCTGTATTCGGCACCCCGCTCGCAGGCACTGTTTTCGGCTTGGAGGTGCTCGCCATTGGCGTCATTAGCTATGAAGCGCTGCTTCCTTGTTTTATCGCCGGCTTTGCGGGACATTTGGTTACAAGCGCCTGGGGAATCAAGCATATTCACTATGCAATTGGTGAAATTCCTAACCTCAGCTGGCTGCTCGTTGCAAAGGTATCCTGCGCTGCCGTCTTATTCGGATTAGCCGCGTTTCTCTTCACGCAGCTCACGCGCTCATGCAAACAGCTTTTCAGTGCATGGCTTAAAAATCCGATGATTAAAAGCGCTGTTGGCGGCCTTATCATCATTGTACTGGTCTATGCGCTTGGCACACGCGATTATTTGGGACTTAGCCTCCCGCTCATTCAGCAAGCCTTTCAAGAAGAAGCGTCTCCTCTTGCATTCCTGCTCAAAACGTTTTTTACCGCACTAACGCTTGGGACAGGCTTTCAAGGAGGCGAGGTTACGCCTCTGTTTGTCATCGGCGCCACGCTTGGCAGTGCGCTTGGAGGGCTTCTGCATGTATCCGTTCCCCTGCTGGCAGCGATAGGCTTTGTGTCCGTGTTCAGCGGTGCGGCTAAAACACCTCTTGCATGCTTTATTATGGGCATAGAGCTATTCGGCTCGGAGGCAGCCATTTATCTATTTATGGGATGCGTCATCGCTTTTCTCTGTTCGGGCCGTATTGGAATTTACGAGGCGCAAAAACCGCATGCTTACCCGTTAAACGAATAAAAAATGGCTTGCTCCTTTCTTCGGGAGCAAGCCATTTTTTTAGAAATAAACGATATAGATGACAGCTGCCAGCACGATTCGGTAAATCGCAAACGGCACCAGCTTGATTCGATTGATCAGCTTTAAGAAAAAACGGATTGAAAGCAGAGCGAATATGAATGCGCTTAGGAAGCCAGCAATGAAAAACGGCAATGAATCAAGCGTGAAATACTCCCAGTTTTTCGCCAACGACAGCAAGCTTGCACCTGCCATAATCGGGACCGCCATAATGAAGGTGAAGTCCGCTGCGGCGCGATGGCTCATTCCGAGTAGCACCCCGCCCGAAATCGTTGACCCGGAACGCGAAAAGCCCGGCCATAAGGACAAGCATTGGATCAAGCCAACAGAGAGCGCCTGCTTATACGTAATTTGGTCAACGGTATCGACCTTCGTTTTGGCAGGCCGAAAGCGATCGGCAATAATCATGAATATCGCGCCGATAACAAGGCCAACCAATACGGTTTCAATTGAAAATAAATACTCATCGATATAATCATCGAACAATAAACCGAAAACGCCAGCGGGAATTAGGCCAACGATTACATGCGTAAGCTTTAGCTTGCGTTGAGGCTGGGATGCGTCTTTGGTTTCTGCTTGTGCGCCGCGCCGCAATCCTAGCAAGTCGATAAACCGATTTCGGAAAATGATGACCACTGCGAGAATGGATCCCAGCTGAATGACGATTTTGAACGTATTCGCTACGTATTTCGTCAAATATTGCTCCGATTGGAGCCACATATCATCGACGATAACCATATGTCCCGTCGAGGATACCGGAGCAAACTCCGTCAAACCTTCCACAATACCCAAAATAATCGCTTTTAAAATTGTAAAAAAGTCCATTTGTCGTTGAATCTCCTAACTCTTTTAATTGATAGCATGACGAAATAGAACGGCATGGAACAAATCATAACACAAAACGGACCTTTCCAACAATTCTCGGTATATTTATGCCTCATCCAAAACGTTGACGGTAACCGCATTTCCGGCACAGCTCTTCCACTGCTTCTCGCCTAGAGAACCCATCGTAAAGGTTAGTAGAACGCTCATTTTCGATAATTTCCGAGAAATGGGTTTCGTGGATGTTACCGAGATTAATGACGCCTTCCCCATCCAGGCAGCATGGGATGACCGTACCGTCAATAAGAATTCCTGCTTGGTTGCGAAGCGCATGGCAAAATCCCTTCCCGTTATACTCCGGCTCTTTCAGATCTGGCCATTTAAATTCAGGATCTTGATTTAAGTAGATACGTTCCGCGATTTTGACGCCAGAGCCCGGAATGAATTTTTCTTCGATATTATAGTCCAGATTGAAAGCCTTCTCGATCATGCCGAGCAGTTCGCGGTTTTTATTTTTCTGCTGGTTCGTTTCGTTGTCCATTTCCAAATTCCACAGCCGGAAAGATATTATAATATTGCTGGCTGCGACCGCTTCCTTCACGAAGGATAAAATTTCGGCAAGATAACCTTCCTTGTTCGTAGAGCCCGCATGCCCGTCAAAGCTGTGCAGCGAGAAATTAATTTGGCGCAATGCAGGTTTATTGAGCAGCTTTTCTTTGTTTTTAGTAATCAGTGTACCATTGGAAGTGATGTTCACTTTGAAACCCATCTCATGGCTAATATCGAGCAGCTCATCCATTTTGGGATGCAGCATCGGTTCACCCTTCACATGGAAATAAATGTAGTCGGTATGAGGCTTTATCTGTTCTAGCGTCTTTCTGAAATCCTCAACTTTTATAAAGCCCTTTGCGCGCAAAGTCGGCGGGCAAAAGCTGCATGATAGGTTGCATATGCTTGTTGTCTCAATATAAAATTTCTTGAACTTTTTCATGGGGTTTATGCTCCGTTTCCTTCGGACTCAGCAGCCTGAGTCTTGTCAGCCTGAATTTACTTATCTAGTCTACCGCTATTATACAACGCCTTGCAAGCAAGTGACAAAAAGGAATAGCAGGCCGCCGCCTGCTATTCCCTTCTTTCCTCTCGTATTGGCCTTATCCCCACCGGTGCGGCTTCAGGCTTTAGCTTGATAAATTCGGCATGAAACGAACCTTTATACTGAAACAGCGAGCCTAGCCATGGATGGCGGACATCCACCGTGATTTGATAGCAGCCCTCGGCGTCATCATACCACTCATGTACTTCCGCAGCTCCTGTAAGCCATTTCGGAAATCCAAATTGCAGCAGCCCTTCATAAAAGCGCTGATCGCCGGAGCGAATTCGAATTCCCCCAATCGATGAAACGGTAAGCTTCAGATCCACTGCCAAATGCTGCTTGTTGCCCAAATAATCAACGATCTTTTTCCGTTCCCGGCTAAAGATCATCGTCGCGTCGAAATGCCTAATTTGACGGCGAAATTGGAATTTTCGTATCCATGTAACCGTTTCTCTGCCATATTGATCGACGTATGCATAGTTTTCAATCGTAAACGGTATGTTTGAACCGCCTTGCGGAAACATAATATGTCGGGCTGTTCCAATAAGTAGCGGAATAGCAACGGCTTTATTGTACCAGATCTGCTGCATAACACCGTGCCCGATTGAAGCGGTTTCGCTAATACTATTAAATCCAAAACGCTGCTGAATGCGCGGATGGAGCCTCCGAAAGTCAGAGCCGAGTGCTTGTTCATAGATCGAACTCATTCTTATACACTTCCTTTTCGCTGCCTTTTTTTTTTTTCTTTTGCAACGCCTTGGCTGTGGGAGATGCCTGCTGCTCCAAATCGCAATTAAGCTTAATCCGATCATAGGCGCCGCCAAAGTAACCGGATTAAACGGCATTGACATAAGTTCCGGTGCAGCTGCAAGCAACGGAAGAGTCAGCAATAGCAATAAAAGAACCTGAATATAGTACGTCCATTTATTCCTATGCCAGTAGACGGTCATGAGTCCGATCACGATTTCAGTGATGCCTATCGCATGTATTATTGTGATTTCTTGGCCTTCAAACAAACCCAGTGCTCGCATTAGCGTTAATTCTCCCGCTGCAGGAAAGAGCAGCTTTGGAACCAATCCTTCAAAGCACCAAAGCAGCATCAGGAGAAAAACGCTCAAATAATGAATGAGCGCTCTTTCCGCAACGATGGATGGGGGAATTTTCTCCTCCAGCCAAATGCGCAGACGGTCAAAGCTCCATGCCGTTGCATAACCGAACGCGGGGCGAAACATGAGGCGGTCAATGAAGCTTCCGACGGCTCCGAATCTCGTTTTATAATCAAATCTGGTACTGAACGTTACCCTTCCATTGTTCTCTTTATATTTCCAGTAGCCGCCACCCACAGAAATGAGTGAAATGGGCTGCGAGGATGAGAACAATAAGGTGGAAAGACGATCTTTCTTTTGATCGTGAGTTTGGCTGCTTGTTTCTCCCAAGCCTTTAATATTCAAACCAAATCCGATTCTAGTGGTGTAACGGAACATTTGCTTCGTTGCATTTCCGCTCCGGGGAAGGTATTCGATTTCGGAAAACCTTAAATCCCATTGCTCATGAAGCTGTGGTATTTGCGTATGTCTCCACAATTCATCCAATGAAGCGTGAATATCAAGTTCTACATAGACCGGTTTGCTTCTCATGTCGAACCAGCCTCCTCGCACGCCGCATATACGCCATCTTGAACAAATCTTCCCATTAGCTCCGGCGTCGGTATAAGGCATGTATCCGATCTTCCAAAGTAACGGAATCGGTTGCGAGCTATGCCATCATACATTCGGTTTCGCAGCGTTTGCGGAACTGCGATGAACAGGTAGCAGAGGCTCCACGAGCGGCTAAGCCTGCGTAATACACGTAAAGCCGCATCCGATTTCGTGAAATATTGGCCATTATGAATCATGACGAACGTATCTAAATCCTTAAGAGGCAGGTTTCCTGCTCGCAGCAGCTTTTGCCCTGCACGGGACTGTAATGCTGCAAAACGAAATTGTTGCCTTCTATCATGCTTGGCTACGAACCGAGTAATGGAATTGCATAATAGGCATTGTCCGTCTATGAGAAGAATGATTGGCATGGCTACATCAATCAAAGCTGTTTCCATCTGTACCCCGTCCTCTCTGCTTATATTGTATCGACTTTACCGTGTATTCCGGCAGTGCCATCTTTTTTAGTACGACAAACAGGGTGGTACTACGTTTCGTAGTACCACCCTGTTTGAAAACCTGTTTTTAATCTTCCTACTCATCTTTCTGGAAGAGCCCTCTTCGCCTAACCTTCTCAACAGCCTCCTTGCTGCTGCGGACGCCGAATTTTTTCAACATTTTATTCACTTGGTTTTTGAGTGTGCTCTCTGCCTTGTAAAGCCTCTTCTCGATTTGCGACTGCGTGTAGCCAGCTTCTATAAGCTCGAATACTTCACGTTCCGCATGTGTGAGCAGCTGCAGCTGCTCCTCGCGCTTCAGACGAGCCAGCTCTTTGAGCAAAGCTTCCATCGGGGCAGGATGATGAATCGCGCCTCGTATGGCTTGCGGCAATTCCCGGTAACGGGTTTTCTCCAAATACTGTACGGCACCAGCCGTAAATGCTTGTGTCATTGATCGCTCGTCATTTACCGAAGTTAACATGATTAGCTTAGCTTGTGTATGCTCATGCATTAATATCGCAGTTTGAATACCGTCATATTCGCTTCCTTCAAGCTGGATATCCATCAGGACAACATCTATAGGTATGGACTTGGCAATGTGAAGCGCATCTGTTGAATTTGTTGCCGTACCGACTATAAGCAGGTCAGTTTCACGGTTTAAGAAGGAAGACAACGCTTTTATCCAGTCCTCGTCATCCTCGACAATAAATACTTTTATCGGGCTCATTCAGATGAACCTCCTTTATAAACCTCAATTACTTTCCGCTTTGGCCAAATAATAGCGGCCCTCGTTCCTTCTCCGGCTTTGCTTGACAGCGTGACCTTGGCACCGCTTTTGTTAATCACATTGTATACATAGGATAGTCCCAGCCCGAAATTTCTGCTGCTTTTGCCGCTGCTGAAAAACGGATCAAATACCTGTCCAAGCAGCTCCTCCGATATGCCTATGCCGCTGTCTTGTACGGAGAGCTCAATGCCATGCTTATGATCTGACAAGTTTACGCTAATGATGCCGCCTGCCTGCATGGCTTCGGCTGCATTCCGCAACAGATTGCCGATTGCCTCGCTTACGTGTGTAGGATCGCAAAGGATCACGGGTATTACTGTATGTTCGGCATGCAAAATAATGTTTTGCCTCAGCAGCAATGCTTCATGCTGCTTGAGCGTATTTTCAACTAAACAAGCTAACGAAACAGACTCCTCTTTCAATACAATGTCTTTGATTTGGCTATGAATTCTTTCCATCATAGCCAGCATATGATTCGAGGCGTTCCTAATAATTTGGATATGCTGCTTAGATTGCTCATTCAAATCAGGCAACGAGCTTTGCAAGTTTTCAGAGCTAATCGCAATCTTTCCGATTTCGTTCTTAATCGTGTGATTGAGCATCGATGCTCCAGAGCTTACCGCACGCATTTTGCCCTCCATCGGATCATGCTCTATGCGCAGCCTCACGCCAAGCACCCCATACATAAACGTGCATAGCAGCGCGACAACAAGCGAATAGATAATAAACACCGAAATGTAATTAAAAAATTCGAACGCAGGCGATATCACTTTGGCAACATAAATGAAAAATAATACGGCTAGTAATGTCGGTACAACGATAACAGCCGTAATAAATCGGTTCCGTCTTAACCGTGAATCTCGTTCTTTCCAGAACGAAATAACCAATAAATAACAGGAAACGAGATAATACGGAGCACTCCAAAACAAAAGCAGGTTAAAGAACCATTGTTGATCGTTTGAAAGGTATGTATATACGAGCATTAATATGATGGGCAGAACAGCGTATACCTTGAACATGCCTTTTCTACCGAGCAATTTTGTTCTATTCGCATAAACAAGACTAAAAATAAGAACGCAATATGGCGTAACCGTATAATTTAGAAATTGCAGTCCATATGCGGTTTGGGAATAACCGCTTTCATCCAATCTTGATGCAAGCCCTCCAATTGAAGCAGCAAGCAAGAAATAAGCGGCCCATCGATTCGACTCGCTCATCGGTCGGTTTGCGAAAACAATTGCGCTAGCGGTAAATAGTGCGATGAAATAAAAGAGCATGTTTCCATACCTTCCTATCATAATTTGCTATATCTATCCTAACATAATGAGAGGCGCATACGCTTGAACTATCCATGGATATAATAAAAAATCCCAACCCGCATGAAGAGACACCGGATTGGGATTTATGAAAAGCATATTTTTAATAATCTGATTTAGGTTTGCGCGGCTGCGGTTTTGGTTTGTTTTGAACAGCAGGCAGATGACGCATGCTTCTAAGCATCGGTCCTTTGCAAATGGGGCAAGCTTGCTCCGATGCCGCAAATTCGTCTCTTACCCATGCTTTGCAGTCTGGATTTTTGCATTTAAAAATTTTAGTCGCCTTTAATTTCGGTTTATCGTCTTCGGTTGTAGCCACGCTTTGGTATTCCCCTTTTCATCTCTTTACTTATATCATTAATTATTTATATCGTTAAATAAATTGGAATAACGCAAACAGGTTTCGATACTTCTATGCTATTTCCGGTAAACGTTAGCTCCCCGCTAGCCGAATCTACGCGGAACGTCACGATATTGTCTGAATCCCGGTTAGCCGCAAGCAAATAACGTCCGTTTGGCGTTAACGCAAAATGGCGCGGATGTCCGCCCTCTACAGATATGTGCTGAACGAGCGAAAGATGGCCAGTCGAGCTATCAACGGCAAATACCACGATGCTGTCATGCCCGCGATTAGAGCCATACAGAAAGCGGCCATCAGCCGAGATCGTTATTTCTGCACAGGAATTGTCGGCTTCAAAGCCATTTGGCAGCGTGCTTACTGTTTCCAAAGTTTGTAATTGGCCCGTCTTATTATCATATGTAAAAGAAGTAACGGTCGAATCCACTTCATTAATGACAAAGACGAATTTTCCGTTCGGGTGGAACGCCAAATGGCGGGGACCCGCTCCGGGATGCAAGGCCGCCTCGCTTTGGTAGACCAGCTTCTGATCGGCATCGTCCAGCTTATACGTGACGATGCGGTCAAGGCCCAAATCGGAAACGAGTAAAAACCGACCGTCTGGACTATAAAAGGAGGAATGCGGATGTGGACGATCCTGACGCTCTGGATGCAGGCTGCGTCCTTCATGCTGCTTAACATCGAGACTTTGTCCGATCGTACCATCGCCCTGAATGCTGAAAAGTCCAATCATTCCGCCGTGATAGCTGGTGACGGTCAAGAAGCGGCTTTCCGCATCACGTTGGATGTGACAGGTTGTGGAATCTACCGTGATTTCACGATTCAACAGCTTAATTGCGCCTTTTGCAGGGTCAATAGCAAACGCGGCTGCCTCCCCTACCTTTTGACCGGCATCGTTAACCGTTTCGGCAATCGCGTACAACAGGTTGCGCCCCGCATCCACATTAAGAAATGTCGGATTTTTGAGTCCTGCTACCGAGTCGGTTAATTGCAATGTTCCCGATTCCTCATTGAATGCATACACATATACGCCGTTATCTTCTGCCTCGGCATAGGAACCTGCGAATACTAGCAATCGTTGTGATGTAGATGACAAATTGATTTCCCTCCTTAACAAATGCAATTGATAGCTTAACAATCGATACTTAATCTTGCCGTTATCTATTATAAGACTTGATTGCCCATCCGACAAATGGATAATTTCTTAAAGCTGATCCTCGCCAGTGCTCTCAAAAAGCTCGATAATCTCTCCATCAGGTCCCTTGAAAAAGGCGATTCGCACAGGTATGCCGCCTAGCACTGCCTCCTTCGGCTCAACCGTAATCTCCATCCCAGCCGCTCTTGCGTGCTCGATTGCTTCGGTTACATTGGTAGAGCGAAGTGCAAGATGCAGGAATGCGCCTTCCTCTTTCTGTCCTTCCTTGCCGCCAGCGAACACTTCCAAGTAGTTGCCGTCGCCTGTATCGAGCATAATCGCCCGCCCGTCGCCGTCGCCCCATCGAACCTTTTCCATGAAGCCTAGAACTTCCGTATAGAATGCAACCGTCTTCTCGAAATCATACACGCGAATCGCAATATGGTGAAACCCGCCGCCGCCAATTTTCGTGTTCAATCCCATTGTTCATTGCTCCTCTGTTTGGGTATTTAATTCTATGGTCCACATACTTCCGGTCCACCAGACTAGGTCGCCGATTTCAACCTCCGCAGTGACCTTAGATGCTGGAACCTTAATTGCTTTCCCATTAATCGAAATAGTTGCCGCAAGATGATCGAGTTCAATTATTTTGCCGGATCTTTTAATCTGACAATGCGTCTTTCCATGCCTCTTATCCTTCATGTCGGGCTCTATTCATATGGAGTTACGATTTGGAAGAGTCAGGCGCGCAATAACCATCCGTGCATAATGCGTCCGAATCGGGTTCTTCAACTTGTATGAATGCGGGATGCTTCTCTTCCCATGCTTTATTGAGCGTATTTAAAAACACCTCAGGTGATTGGGCACCCGATACGGCATACTTTCGATCAATGACATAGAATGGAACACCCTTTATGCCTAGTTGGCTTCCTTCCGTTTCTTCTTCCCTAACCGTAGCGGAATATTGATCCGTTTGAAGCATAGCCAGCACCTCACTCGCATCGAGTCCGGCTCCTGCTGCCAGGCTAGCCAACCGTTCGTGATTGCCAATATTCTCGCCTTCTGTGAAATAAGCTCTGAATAAACGTTCCGACATTTCTTTATCCTTACCCTGCTGTGCTGCGTATTGTACGAGGCGATGCGCATCAAACGTGTTGGTTGACACCGTCAGATCGAAATGAAAGCTCAAACCGACTGCTGCTGCCTGTTCCGCAACATTACGCGTCGTTTCTTTCGCCTTTTCCACGCTCATCCCATATTTGGCGGCAAGCATGCTGTATGTGCTCACATTCGAATTCGGATCCGCGCTTGGATCGAGCTCAAAGCTTTTGAAAGCTACATCGATTTTGTCTTTGTGGGCAAATTTCTCAAGCGCAAGCTCGAACTTTCTTTTCCCTATATAACAGAACGGACACACATAATCCGACCAAATTTCCACTTTCACTAAAAAACACCTCCGATAATAGTTAAAAAAAAAGGTTGATGCTATCTTTGCTATTGTAACATGATTGTTTTCAACTTTGAAAACAAGTGTGCAGGATTTAATACGGAAATAAAAAAAGATTCTCATGACAAGCCGCATGCAGCGACTTATGCATAAGAATCAAATTTGAACTATATGGCAAAAATATGACGGCCGATCTTCATCGTCTGTTTTCTCGACCAAATCCAATCCGACGTAGCTGTTTCTGGATTGAAATAATACAGCGCGCCGTTTGTCGGATCATATCCCTTCACTGCTTCCTGTGCGGCCTGGTAAGCAAGCTTGTTAGGCGTTAGCTTGTATTGACCGTCATCTACTGCGGTAAACGCCTGAGGCTGTTCAATGACTTCCTTGATGGAATCCGGGAAACTAGAGCTTCCTAGCCGGTTCATAACCACCGCACCAACGGCAACCTGTCCCTTGTAGGATTCGCCGCGTGCTTCCGCATAAATAATCCTTGCAAGCAAATCAAGCTCGGATTTGTTCACTGACACTTTTTTGAGCGTTTCCCAGGTACGCTTTCCGGCAATGCCATCGGCTGCCAATCCGTATTCCTTCTGGAACCGTTTGAGCGACTGCAGAGTGGTCGTTCCGAAGTAGGTCGTTACGTCTGTATTGAAGTATCCGATTGTTTTTAACCGATATTGAAGATCCGGAACATCAGGACCGGAACTTCCCATCTTCAAGGTAGCCGGCTGTGCGGCATAAGCTGATTCTAGCAGAGTGCTAAATACCATCATAAAACCAAGAATAAGCGACATACTATATGTGATAAATTTTATGTTCATTGTGTATAATGAACCTCCCTTTTCATTTGCGCGTGCACGTTCCTTCGCAAATTGGAATAAGTTTGGCAACCTGTCGACTGGCTCGTTCGAGTTTAGCACAGTTACTATGGAAATGTAACCGCGATAACGGAATTACATACATTTACTAATTTACAATTATCCAAAAATCTGAAACGAATCGTTGACAATTCGGTTGAATTGTAACTATAATTGTTACAATATCAAGGTGTCGGCGCTTTTCTTTTTGATGCTGACGCAACCCTCTCCAATTCATCACTATTCTCTGCTCAAAAACGAATCTAAAAGGAGTTATTATTATGAAAATAGCTGTTATTGGCGCAACTGGGCGTGTCGGAAGCCGAATTGTTGCGGAGGCGAAAATTCGCGGTCATGAAGTTACCGCGATCGTGAGAGACGCAACTAAACTTTCAAGCGGAGACGGAATAAGCATTCTCGTAAAAGACGTATTTGAGCTTGGTACCGAGCTGAACTTATTCGATGCAGTTGTAAATGCCTTCTCTGCGAGGCCAGGTTTTGAGCATCAGCATGTTGAATTGATCAACCATTTGATTGGCATACTTAAGCAAAGCAGCGACACGATCTTGTATAATGTCGGCGGTGCAGGCAGCTTGCTAGTCGATGAGAAAGGTACTAAACTTCTGGAAACGCCTAAATTCCCGCCATTATTTTACCCGACGGCAAAAGCGCAAAGCGATCAGTTGGATGTGCTTCGCGGCGAAAAAGAACTCAAATGGACTTATTTAAGTCCGGCAGCCCTCTTTGAACCTGGTGAAAAAACAGGCAAAGTTCAACTGGGACAAGATCATTTTATAATGAATGAACAGCATCAAAGCAAAATCAGTATGGAAGATTATGCAGCTGTACTGCTCGATGAAATCGAAAATCCGCAATTTCTCAATCGCCGGTTTACAGCTATTAACGTTTAAGCATCCCCTGCCTAAACTGTCCTCTTATCATCTTTGATGATTGAGGGCAGTTTTTTTGCGCGTTGTACATGAATTGGCTGTCTTCCTTTTGCTAGAATTGGTACAATAATCATGAAATCGCTAAGAGGTTTTTTCAATTGTTAACATAATAATATTTATGTTATTTAATTACGTATATATTTTACGACATTAATTATAGGGGCTGGACAAGCATGAATATACTGAAACAAAAGGATCGTCTGGAGCTCGATAAGAAGCTCCCTGCTATGCCATGGTATATTGAGAAATTCATCAGCTATAAGCTTCCCGATTTATCTCCTTCCTCCTTAGTGGAATATATTCGCGATTATGAGACATTTCTGAATTGGTTAATGGCCGAAGGATTATCACAAGCTCAACTTATGCGGGATGTGACATTGTTGGAGCTGGAGAAGCTTCATATGGACAGTATTGACGGGTTTCGCATGTATCTCTCCACATACAAAGCAGAACGAAACAGCAAAACCACAATATCCCGTAAACTATCCTCCCTTCGTTCTTTGTTTCATTATTTGAGCCAAATTGCAGAAGACGAGGAATTCTACCCGCTTCTCAAACGAAACGTTATGGCCAAGGTAACGATAAAACGGACGCATAAACCTAAGGATACTGCCGCTAAGCTAGAGGGCAAGCTGCTGCAAGAGGAAGAGATCTCGGAATTCATGGCCTATATCAAACAGCATTACGGGACGGATGTGGCGACAAACAAACAGGCTTTATATGCATATGAGCTTAATATGACAAGGGACGCCTGTATCGTCAGCTTTATCCTGCATTCCGGCTTGCGTGTTTCAGAGCTTGTCAATTTAAACGTGGACGATATAGATTTGAAAAAAAAGCTCTCTTACGTCTATCGCAAAGGTAAAAATGACGATACGTTCAAGACGCCGGTGTACTTCCGTCAAGAGGCGGTTGAGGATTTGCAAGCATATTTAACGCTGCGAGACGTACGCTACAAGGCGCCAAAGCGCGAGAAGGCACTTTTTCTGGCCATTGCCAACGGTAAAAATGAAGGCTCCCGCATGACGAAACGAGCCATTCAAGAAATGGTCATTAAGTATGCGAAACGATTCGGAAAACCTTATTTATCCGTACATAAGCTTAGGCACAGCTTCGCGACCGACTACTATTTGCGCAACGATATATATAAAACCCAAGAACAGCTTGGTCATGCATCACCGGAAACGACGCAGATTTATGCACATCTGACAGATAAAACGATGGCCAAAGCAATCGATCAGGCAAAAAAAGAGGAAGCACCGCAGTGATGCGATGCTCCCTCTTTTACTTTCTTCAATTCGTGTTCGTCTGCAGCATGACTGATTCCTGCATGGACAGCTGGGTAAGGACCAAATTCGCATACAAACCGCCAAGCTTCATTAGTTCCAAATGAGAGCCTTGCTCTGCAACTTCCCCATTCTCAATGACAAGAATAAGATCAGCATCCTTAATCGTCGATAAACGGTGCGCAATGATGAATGCAGTCCTGCCTGCCAATAGCTTTTGCAGAGCCTCTTGAATATGCTGCTCCGTCTCCGTATCTACGCTTGACGTAGCTTCATCAAGAATAAGTATTCTTGGATCGGATAGCAGAACCCTGCCGAACGCTAGCAATTGCCTCTGCCCGACAGAAAGCTTGGATCCGCGCTCCTCTAGCTCCGTTTGATAGCCGTCAGACAGCTTGCTTACGATTCGGTCCAGCCTGACGCTTTCTCCGGCACGCCGCAGCTCCTCATCGCTTGCCGCTTCGTTACCATAACGCATATTGTCTTCCACGCTGCCTGCGAATATGAACGAATCCTGCAGTACGATTCCCATCTGCTTCCTTAACGACTCAAGCGTGGCTTGCTTGACATCGATACCGTCTATTAGCACCGAGCCTTCGCTCGCATCGTAAAACCGCATCAATAAATTAACGATAGTGCTTTTCCCGGCACCGGTTGGACCAACGAGGGCAACACGCTGCCCTGCCTTTACCTCAAACGAAACGTTTTTAAGTACGTTTGGTTTATTCTCCTCGTAACGGAATGAAACGTTTTTGAAGGATACGTCGCCTCGGACTTGCGGCAGTTCACGCGCCTTAGCCTCGTTTTTAACCTCAGGCTCCGTATCCAGTATTTCAAAAATCCGCTCCGCGGAAGCCATTGCGGACAAAAGCTGGCTATACACTTTGGACAACGCGCTAAGCGGTCCCCAGAAGCGCCATAAATAGTTAATGAACGCCATAATGAATCCAAGCGTGATCGCCCCGTCTATTACCCGCATCGCGCCATACCAAACGACGATGCATGTTCCCAGCATGCCGATCATTTCAACTAAAGGATATACGGTGGATTCCAAAGTAATGGCTCGCATAAAAGCTTGCTTGTTGCGAAGATTAATGCCATTAAAACGATCGTTGTTCGTCTGTTGGCGAGAAAATGCCTGAATAACGCGAATGCCTTGTATCGTCTCGTTCAAATTTCCGTTAATGGCTGACATCGTTGAGCGTGATCGCGACCATGAGCCTTCAATTTTGGGCCTCAGCTTCGAAACGATCAGGTACAGCAGCGGCATCATAATAAAGGAGAGCAGAGCAAGCTGCCAATCCATCCAAACTAGAATAATAACAATACCAAGCAAATGAGTGAATTCCATAACCATCGTAATTAACCCGCCGTTAATCAACTCACCAATGGCATTCGTATCGTTGGTAATTCTGGACATGATCTTACCTGCCGGTCTTCCGTCAAAAAAACGAAACGACAAGGTTTGCAAATGATTGAACAGCTGCTGGCGCAGGTCAAACAATATCCGTTGTCCGGTGAAATTGATCCATCTCGTATGCATCCAGCTAAGCAGCCAACCAATTAGCTTCACGCCAAGCAGAACGCCTGCCAATATATGAATAACGGTGAAATCCTTCATTCCGATCCCTTTGTCGATAAGATAAGCAAGAATAATCGGTTCAGACAGGCTTAAAAGCATATTGATAAAAACGACGATAACCACAAGTGTCATAAGTTTGCGATATGGCAGCAAATAGTGCAGCATGCGCTTCATATATTTGCCGTTAAACGGCTTCTCTTCCTGATCCTCGTCAAGGTCCCACTCGGTTTGGCTCATGCTCACACCTCTTTTCTATTGCTTCGCGAATTGGTTTTGTCTATCGAACAGCTGTCGGAAAAACCCGCTACCCTCGTTTAACTCCTTATGCGTGCCCTCTTCGATCAATCTCCCGTTCTCAAGAACAAGAATGCGGTCCGCATGCTGAATCGAAGATAACCGCTGGGCAATAATGAACGTTGTTCGTCCTTTCATTACCTCGAGCAAGGCTTCATGAATGGCAGACTCGGTTGCTGTGTCCACGCTTGCCGTTGCTTCGTCCAGTACAAGGATCGGCGGGTTCATCAGAATGGCTCTTGCGAGCGCCACCCGCTGTCTTTGGCCGCCGGATAAGCCTACGCCGCGTTCTCCGATGCGGGTAGCATAGCCATTTGGCATACTTTGAATAAAGCTGTGAATTTGCGCTTTCTGAGCGGCATCCTCGATCTGCTCCTGCGAGGCTTCCGGAAACCCGTAAGCGATATTTTCCCTTATTGTCGCTGAGAAGAGGAAGGTTTCTTGCGGCACGATGCCAATGCTCCTGCGCAAGCCGTCCAGTTCATACTCCCTAACGTCTATGCCATCGATTCGTACGCTCCCGCTGGTCACGTCGTAATATCGGGACAGCAAACCAATTAAACTGCTTTTACCTGAACCTGTTGATCCAAGAACGCCAATGACTTCACCCTGCTTCGCCTGGAATGAGACCTGATCCAATATCGGTTTATCCATATCCTTGTTTTGGTCTGCGAAATGAAAAACGACCTGGTCAAAGATGACATGGCCTAACATATGAGTTGAATCATTTCCATTTGCGGGATTGTCGATATCGACCGGTGTATCAAGCACCTCAAACACGCGCGGAGCAGCCTTAATGGCCTGCTGTAAAATATTGATTTGCCAGCCAAGCATATTAAGCGGCCAAATAATACCCCATGTGTACCATTGAAACGCCATAAACGTTCCGATTGACATTTCGTCGCGCACAACAAATACAGCACCGATCCAGATCATCAACACAAAAGTAAGGCCGCCGTAAAAGTTCATTAATGGAAATGCTTTGGCTTCCAGGCTTGCGCGGTCCATATTGGTCTCAAAGTTTTGCTCATTTCGTTCAGCGAATTTCCGCTGCTCGACAGATTCCGTAGCAAATGCTTTTACAACGCGAATACCGGAAATATTTTCTTGAAGCGTCGTTGTCAAGCGACCCATTTGCTCGCGAATTTTAGACCATGCCGGCCCAACTCGGTGATTGAAACGGAATAAGACAAACAGAATAAACGGAATTGTAATCAAGCTGATAAGCGTGACTTTCCACTGCATCGTCATCATGAAAATGGTCGTTCCCACAAATGTGAGCATGCCGGTAATCAAATTCATGGCTCCAAAGCCGACAAAGTTTTTTACCGCTTCGATATCCCCGGTCATCCTAGACATCAACTGGCCGGTTTGTGCACGGTCGAAGTACGAAAACGACAGACGCTGCAAATGGCCGTATAGCTCCTTACGGAGCTTGAACACGACATTCTGTCCTACCAGCTCTTGCGAATAGCCTTGTACGAACATCCCGATGCTCTTGAGCGCTTGGATACCGGCGAGCGCGAGCGTGAGGCCAATGACGACTGACATGTCGCTCTTTCCGATTCCTTCATCAAAAATCCGTCCCAATATCCAAGGGGCTGCCAAATCAAAAAATGTGGCCAAAATCATAATTGCAATGGCAATAAATACCCATTTGGCATTCGGTCTGACATAAATCATAATTCTTAAAAGCGTTTTCATCAGACATACCCTCCCTCAGTTGGAAACAAAAAAAGATCTCAAGCCAAAAATGGCTTGAGATCTCCGTATGACAGTGCGAAGCGGCAATTAGACGAACTGCGCTAACACACTATTGAACGAAGGCTGGCCAGTAGGCATGTTTGTTTGATACTTTGGAATTTCATGCTATTCTGCTCATTAGCGACAATCATTCCAGTCCAAATGTTAAACATGCCTTAGCCCCCCTTTAGCTTCCGTGTTGATAATAACTTCCTAACCCATCCAAATCTTAACATCGAATTCCTGATTTGTGCAATAGGTCTTGCAAAAAAAATTAAAAACGATCCGACTCAATCGGCAAATCCAAATCGCTCGCGGAAATACCTTCTTCAACCGCAAACTCGAAATCCTCAATATCGTAAATCTGGACAGGTACCTCCGCTTCGATCAGCTTATCCTGAAACTCAAACTGGTCTGAAAGCAAAGGAACGTTAAACTTTAAGCTCGTGAGCAGCAATTCCGTTTCAATTGGATCAAACAACTCGCCATAATGCGCGTTATCGACTGCGTGAACGACCGTAAATTGGATCGAATCATTAAGCAGCAGCGGCGAGCTTTCCCTCCACGGAACCTGCATCGCTTTTTCAATTTTTTTACGGTTGAGCGAATCTTCGAAAAAAGCGATCAGCTCATTAATTTTATTTTTCACATGCCCATCATCGTCAGGATCATCCATAACGGGATCGGCACCATCTCTCATTTCGTACAGCTCTGCAATGGATGAATACGGTATGACATATTCGATGGGACGGCTTGGAACTAGAAGATGCCCATACGTTGCCACCAAAACTGCCTCTATTACAAAACGCCTACGCATGTGATCTCCTCCTATCTTCAATCGATTCGATTAAACTATCATCATAGTAATTAACTTACTTATTATGAACGCTTCCACATTATTATACAATATTCGCATGCCTGTACAAGATAGCCATTCATCCAAATTTGCACATTAAGTGTGCGGAGAAGTAAAATAATCGGTAAGTAATCTATGAATAGAAAGACAGCATGATTATTTGGGGAGGGTTCCAGCGATGCAATACGAAGACGCCATTATTATCGGAGCAGGTCCGTGTGGATTGGCTGCGGCCATTGAGCTTGGACGCATAGGTTTAAATCCACTTGTCATAGAGAAAAGGAATATCGTGCACTCCATTTCCCAATATCCAACTTACATGCATTTTTTCAGCACGCCGGAAAAGCTTGAGATTGGCGAGATCCCCTTCACGACAGCCAATGACAAGCCCTCCAGGCTTGAAGCGCTGAACTATTACCGAACAGCGGCCCAGCGGAAACAGCTCCGCGTAAAAGCATATGAGTCCATTACAGCGATTACACCTGACAATGATGCTTTTATGCTGCATGGAGAAAATCGTTTTGGAGAGAAAACGCTCTATAATAGCCCTTATGTGATTATTGCGACAGGTTATTTTGACCACCCAAACGAGCTTGGGATTCCAGGTGAACAGCTTGATAAGGTAAGTCATTTCTTCCGGGAATCTCATCCATACGTGGGAATGAAGGTTGCAATCATTGGCGGCAGCAATTCGGCGATTGATGCAGCGCTGGAGCTCGAGCGCGTAGGAGCAGATGTGACGATCATCTATCGCGGTGAAGACTATTCCAGAAGCATTAAACCCTGGGTTAAGCCCGGGCTTCAAGCTAAGGTCACAAATGGCTCAATACGCATGTTGTTTCAATCTACCGTAACTGCCATCGACAATCAATCGATAACGATAAACGGGCCTGAAGGCGATATGCGCATTGACAATGATTTCGTTCTTGCGCTGACCGGCTTTCACCCTGATCGCCAGTTCCTGAATGCGGCTGGCGTAACGATGGAGGAAGAAGGTTTCCCTACTTTCAATGAAGCGACGATGGAAACGAATGTTCCTGGCATTTATTTGGCTGGGGTGGTGGCCTCCCGGCACGAAGCAAACGAAATATTCATTGAATCAGGAAGATACCATGGCTGTAAGATTGCCGAGCATATCAAAAACCGCGTCTAGATAAAAAAAGGGAATTAGCTTTTACGGCTAATTCCCCTTTTTGCGTTTCTTAGCGGCTTAATATGGATTGACCGAGCCATTGCCTCTGTTTGTCAACGGGATCATGTAGCGTCAAGGTGCGCGCGTTTCTCCAATAGCGGTCAAATCCATATTTACGTGCGGCGGCTCTTGCACCCATTACTTGAAAGACATCCGATGTAATTTCGAGCGATACAGCCGTTGCAATGACCTTCGCCTGAGAGCCGGCAACCGCTGCGCAAGGATATAGGTCGGGATTTGTTTGAGCAGCATGCAGCAGTCTTGCCGCACGCAGCACAAGCTGCCGTGCAGACTCTAGCTTGGCATCCATCTCTCCTAATTTCACTTGTATGAGTGAATCCTCTACCACTGGGATGCCGGCAGTCATGCTTCTGCTTTTCTCCTTCAGATAGAGAACGGATTCTCTCATCGCACCATCAGCAATTCCAACGTATTGCGCGGCGAAATGAATATGAAACTGAGTATTAAAAAATGGCTGAACCTCGCTATAAGCAGTAGGATTGCCAATTACATGTTCATTTGGAACAAAAATCTTCGCGGCCCCGACCGTTCCGCTGCCCGTCCCTCGCTGGCCAATACCATCCCAATCATCGTTAATCGTTATCCCCACTGCTTCCAAATCTACAATCGGCATCCTGAAACGTTCTTCTTGGCTGCCTGATCCTTCGTCCTCAGAGAGAACGGAGCGCCAAATGGCCCATTTCGCAGCGGGAGAACCCGTTGCAAATATTTTGTTGCCCTGGAGCAAATAGCCGCCCTCTGCTGCGCTGAGCTCGCTGCTAAGCTTATAGCGGTCCGCATTTGCTTCACTCCCAAAGCTAGCAAACAGCCGATTCTTGTATATAACTTCTCTGAAAAAAAAGTCCTGCTGCTTCCGGCTTCCCAGTGCATGCACCAACTGAATGCCTGTATTATGCAGAGCAAATACTTGCGAAGCGGAAGAACACCATGCTGCGAGCTCCATAAGCACGAGCGGCAGCAGCGTTGCATCCCCGCCATAACCTGCCCCATGCCCACCAGCAGCTTCCGGCACCGCTAAACCAATCAGTCCGGCTGCAATAATCGCATCCATCGCTTTCTGCGGGTAACGAGCTTCATGATCCACAAGCCAAGCTGCTGGACCGATTACCTGCTCCCCTGCTTCACGTGCTTGCATTAGCAGCGTCCATTGCCGTTCTGTCAGCTCCGCACGCATCGACGCATCACGGACATTCTCATTTCCGTCAAGCCTCCCCTCATTCTTCATGAGGCTATGCTTTTTCCTTTGCATGATGGTAAGCGGCGCCAGGATGGCCTTCCTGAAGCCTTGCGCTTCCGAACAGCTTTTCTCGGAAGGTTCCAGCTTCATAATCCCGTTTGAATAAACCGCGTTCCTGCAGAATGGGAATGACCAACTCTATGAAATCGGTATATGAATCGGGGAGAACATACGGCTCAAGATTAAAGCCGTCAACATCAGTAAGGGCAACCACCTCTGCAATCCGGTCTGCGACTTCCTCCGGCGAGCCGACAATCGTTACGCCGCGAAATCCCTTTTCCAAAAAATCGTCGCGTACTTCGCCAACCGTTTTTTTGTTTTTCACATGTTTCGTAAACCGATCCGTATGCGTTTGGCCCATTTCCGTATGAATATTCTCGAAATAAGAATCAGGGTCAAGCTTGGTCAAATCAATTCCTGTTACGGAAGCATAGCTTGCAAGAGTGGCCTCGGCGCTTTGGTAGCTGAGGTACTCTTTATGCTTCCTGTGCGCTTCTTTGCTGGTTGTCGCCGTGATGACTGATAACCCCGTAAATACTTTAACGGAATCCGCGGATCTGCCGTATTCAACCGCACGCCGCCGAATATCGGCGATTTGATTGCGAAGCACCTCAAGGGTGGGAGCTTTCAGAAAAACGCCTTCCGCATGCTTTGCTGCAAAGGCACGCCCCCGTTCCGAGCTGCCTGCTTGGAAAATCACCGGCGTGCGCTGCGGCGAAGGCGAGCTGGAGAAGTAGCCTTCCGATTTGAAATATTTTCCTGCATGCTCAACTCGATGAACTTTATCCGGATCCGTAAATACTCTCTTCTCACGATCGATTTGTAAGGCATCCTCTTCCCAGCTGCCCTCCCAATACTTGTAGCTTACGTCGAGGAACTCATCCGCAATATCATAGCGTTCGTCATGCGGAACAAACTCGCTGCGCCCAAACAAAGCTGCTGCAGTAGGCGTGCTTGTCGTTACTACATTCCATCCGATGCGGCCTTTGGATAGGTGATCGAGCGTAGCAAACCTTCTAGCGTTAGCGTATGGCGCTTCATAAGTCGTCGAAGTAGTCATTGCGAATGAGAGATGTTTGGTGGCTGCGGCTAATGCAGGCAGCAACAGCATCGGATCATTGCCGGGAGGGCCCGAGGCTTCCCGGAAAGCCAGCTCCGCATTTTTGCCTGGAGAGCCGTATGAATCAGCGAAAAACATAAAATCTATTTTCCCTTTTTCCAATAGTTGAGCAATGCTTATCCAGTAATCCAGGCTATTGAAATGAATGCGGTTTTGCGCAGGATGTGTCCATATCCCTTGTGTCAGATGATTGACGCTGTTCACTTCGAATACGCCTAAATGGATCTGTTTCATGAATGATTTCCCCTCTCAAATTCAGGCTAGATGACAAGCCACATAATGGTTGGCCGCTACCTGCCGTTTTAACGGAAGCTCCTTGCCGCAGCGTTCAGTCGCAAGCGGGCAGCGCGGATGAAAAGAACAGCCTGTCGGAGGATTCAGCGGAGATGGAATGTCCCCCTCCAGCAATACCCGTTCCCGTTTTGAGCTTGGATCCGGATTCGGAACGGCGGAGAGCAGTGCTCTCGTATAAGGATGCAACGGATTTGCGAACAACTCGTCGGTAGGCGCTTCTTCTACGAGCTTCCCTAAATACATGACCCCGATCCGATCCGATATATGGCGAACGACGCCTAAGTCATGCGCGATAAATAGATACGTTAGCTTGAGATCCTGCTGAAGCTGCTTCATCAGATTTAGAATTTGGGCTTGGATAATGACATCCAAAGCCGAAACCGGCTCATCGCAAATAACCAGCTTCGGCTCAAGAATCAATGCTCGCGCCAATACGACGCGCTGCCTTTGCCCGCCGGACAGCTCATGAGGAAGCCGGTTATAATGATCAGGCTGTAGACCAACGATCCGCAGCATGTCTAACACGCGCGCATAACGATCTTCTTGCGTTCCGATCCGGTGAATGACTAACGGTTCAGTGAGAGCGGAACCGATGGTTTTACGCGGATGCAGCGACGCAAAAGGATCTTGAAACACCATCTGCAGCTGCTTACGGTAAGCTTGCAACGATTTGCCCGATAAGGCGAACAATTCTTCCCCTTGGTAAACCGTGGAGCCTTGCGTTGGTTCGGTCAGTCTGAGCAGCGTCCTTCCCAGCGTGCTTTTGCCGCAACCGGATTCTCCGACGAGACCATAGGTTTCTCCCTCATATAACAGAAAGGAAACATCATCAACTGCCTTCACCTGCTTAGAACGCCATGTTCCCTGCTGCTTCGAGGGATAATACTTGCGAAGCCCGCTTACCTTGAGTATAGTCAACGATTGCATTTCAACAACCTGGTCAGTCACGGCTCATGCCTCCTTCCTTACTAGCGCTTCCGAATGCCAGCAGCGTGCCAAAGTGGTTATGCCGGGCTTTGGCTCCAACCCTGGCAAGTCAGTCTTGCATCGTTCATCCGCAAGTTGACAGCGCGGAGCAAAGCGGCAGCCCTTTGGTAGCTGATGCAGCGCAGGCACAAATCCTCGCACAGCCTCGAGCGGCTTAGAACGATCGCGGTCAATATGAGGAATGGAGTGCAATAGGCCTGCTGTATACGGATGTTGGGGATTGCTGAATAACGTTGCGACGTCCGCGGTTTCGACGATCTGGCCGGCGTACATGACAGCCACTTTGTGGCATACCTCCGCAACGACACCAAGATCATGTGTGATCAGAAGCACACTCATTCCCAGTTCTTTGTTCAGCTTGACCAGTAAATCCATAATTTGTGCCTGAATCGTGACGTCAAGTGCCGTTGTTGGTTCATCGGCAATGAGCAGCTTAGGTTTGCATGCCAAAGCTATCGCAATCATGACGCGTTGGCGCATACCGCCGGAAAGCTGATGCGGATATTCATGCACGCGACGCTCCGGTGAGGGAATGCCTGTCAACTGAAGCAGGCCAACCGCTTCAAGCAATGCAGCTTTTCTGCTCGTTTTGCGATGCGTGCGTATCGTCTCGGTAATTTGCTCGCCAATCGTCAAGAGCGGATTCAATGAGCTTAGCGGATCTTGAAAGATCATGGAGATATCATTGCCGCGCACGCTTCTCATTTGGCGCTGACTCAGCTTGAGCAGGTCAACCCCGTCAAATTTGACTTCACCTTGGTAACTCGTTAACGATTTCTCATCAAGCAGTCTTAATATCGACTGCGCGGTGACGCTTTTCCCGCAGCCTGATTCTCCTACAATGCCAACAATTTCTCCCGCTGCGATCTTTAGGGAGACGCCATCGACTGCCGTGACTGTGCCAGCTTCAGTATGAAAGCTTGTTTTTAATAAATGAATGTCCAGCAAGCTGTCGTTTGCCAACGGACCTGCCTCCTTCAAGATGCTGCATGAGCACGATTTTTTCTTTTTTTGGCACTGCGATTGCGCTTCGTCTTGCCATAAGGGTCTAGCATGTCACGGAGGCCATCACCGAACCAGTTCATTGCGAGCACCGATATGATAAGTGCAAACCCCGGAAACAAGGTCATCCACCATGAATTGTAAATGAAGGCTTTCCCTTCCGAGAGCAGATTGCCAAGACTCGGCATCGGTGCTGGAATGCCCGCTCCCAGAAAGCTGAGTGCCGCTTCCACGATGATGGATTCCGCGAATACGAAAGAGCCTTGTACGATCAGTGCAGGCAGCGTGCCAGGCATGATGTGCAGCCATACAATCCGCATGCGGGAAGCGCCAATCGCCCGCATCGCCTCGATATAGGTTTGTTCTTTCACGACCAATGCGGACGAGCGAACGATGCGGGCAACGGCCGGAATAAAAACAATGCTCAGGCAAATAATCAAATTAGAAACATTCGGCCCGAGTGCAGCCATCATCGCCATTGCCAGCAGCACTGCAGGAAAGGCAAATATTCCGTCCATGATTCGCATCAGAACTTGCTCCAGCCGCCGATAGTAAGCGGAATACAAGCCAATGGCTAGACCGGCGGAGGAACTGATTATGGCAACAGTTAATCCGACTTGAATCGAAATACCCATTCCGCTAAGCGTTCTGCTGAATACATCGCGGCCCAGATTGTCCGTACCAAACCAATGCGTGAGACTGGGCGGTTTGAGCCGCTGAATGACATCGACAGCCTGAGGCTCGAAGCGGGCAAGCCACGGCGACAGTAAACTTGCCATTATGAGCAGAAACATTAGCGAGCCGCCAACGACTGCGGTACGGTTCGCAGTAAACCGTCGTACCGGCTTGGATTTCATGATTCTCCTCAAGCGAGCGTCCTGCTTTCTTACACCCCATGCTGTATCTGTCAACATATATTCCTCCTGTTGCCCTATTTATTGCAATCGGATGCGTGGGTCTACAACCGCATACAGCAAATCCACGATCAGATTGACGGCTACGTAGACGATGGCAATAAAAAGCACCATGCCCTGTATGACGGCATAATCCCTCCGTTCCACAGCGTGTACGAGCATTTGTCCCAAACCGGGTATATTAAAAATAGACTCAATGACAGCCGCTCCAGCGACCAGCGTCCCGAATGAGCCGCCTATTACGGTCAATACCGGGATAAGCGCATTGCGAAACACATGTTTGTAAATAATTTTATTCGGGCTTAGACCCTTCGACCATGCCGTCTTCACGAACCCTTCGTTTAGAACCTCGAGCATGGATGCCTTCACGATGCGCGCTGTCAACGAAGACATAACGATCCCGATCGAGAGCGAAGGAAGAAACATGTATCTTAAGAAATCGCCAAATCCATCCTGCAAGGGCACATACCCTGAAACCGGAAGCCATTTGAGCTTGACCGCAAAGATAAGTACGAAAAATAAACTAAGCAGAAAACCAGGAACGGAAATGCCAAGCAGCGAATAGGCGTTCAATACTTTATCCGCAGCACCGCCTCGGTTTACGGCTGCCCTTATGCCTAACGGGATGGCAATCAGAACAGCGATAAATTGGGCAAGAATCGCGAGTGACAGCGTAGGTGCCAGATGTTCGGCAATGGCAGCAGACACAGGCTGCTGCAGAAAAAAGGATCGTCCTAAATCTCCTTGAACGGCATGCCATATCCATCGGCCGTATTGTTCTGCTAGCGGATAGTCTAGTCCCATCTGCTCTCTCAGCTCTTGAATCGTCGATTCATCGGCACCGTCTCCCAGCATGACTCGCGCGGGATCTCCCGGAATCAAATAAATAATCAGAAAAACGACGACGGACATCACCAGGACAACCGGTATCAAGGCAAGGAGCCGTTTCCATATAAAGATAAGCATTTAAGATTTCAATACCTTCACATTGCCGAGATTCGGATATCCTGCATATAGAATCAAGCCTTGCAGCTCATCGCGAATGGCATAATACGTGAAGGTATCTCCGATTTTGGATACTGCCAAATACTCCCAAGCGTATTGTTGCAGCGCGTCATTGGCTGCTTTGATCTCTTCAGGTGAAATAGCGGCCGTTGAAGCCTTGAGCAATTCAGCTAGCTTTGCGTCGTCAGCAAAACCATAGGTAGGGTTAAAATAAAGCAATTGAGATGGTGTCGTCGGTACGGTAAAGCCCCCAACATATATGTCCCACACGCCTTGATCCGCGCGTTTTGTCAGCATTGTCGCGTAATCGTACGTGTCGACCCTTGTTTTGAATCCGATCTTCTCCAATTGCGATTGTACGACGAGCGTAGCATTGTAAAATTTCCCGCCTAGATCCTTCGTAGTCAGAAAGACAATCTCCCGTCCATCATAGCCTGACTCCTGCAGAAGCTCTTTCGCCTTTTCCGGGTTATTCAGATTATATTGGTCGCTTCCAGCCTCGGAATGCCAAGTAACGTTATCCTTGAACATATAGCTTGAATTCAATTCAAACAGCTCTGGCGTTGAGACGGTGCCCAATAAAATTTCTTCGACGTTTAATGCCGTATTAACGGCTTGGCGGTTAGTCAAATTGGAAAACACCGGAGATTTTTTGTTATAAACCACGTTATAATCACTCGAAATGGACTTGATGACTTCGATGCCTGCTTGCCCCTCAACCTGAGGCAGGTCGTCTAGGCTGATATCCACAAAGCTGTATTCGCCTGTCAGAAACGAATTAAACCGTGTAGCGGTATCCGTCACTAGAGAGAAACGCAGCTTCTCGATCTGCGGTTCCTTTTTCCCTGAGAAGCCGTCCGGCTCACCTGCAACCGATTGATAATCGCCGAAGGTTTCAACATCGATATATTGATCCTTCTTCCATTCCACGAATTTATAAGGGCCTGTCCCGATAAATTCGGTTATTCCTTCCGGTGCGGCACTATCGACAGCTTCTTTTGGCATAATGGCTGCAAAATTAAGTACATGGCTCAGTTGAGCGAGAGTATCATTTTGGGGAGCGCTCAATTTTAGCGTAACCGTGTAATCGTCAACGACCTCAAATGAAGAGTCTCCGAAGGAATTTTTCGCGCGCGGCGCTTTCTCCTTCCATCGGTTCAATGAAGCGGCAGCATCCTCGGCTTTCATCTCCTTGCCATTGTGGAACTTGATGCCTTGGCGCAAATGAAACGTATAGGTTTTTCCGTCGTCGCTGACATCGGTAGATTCCGCAAGCATCGGGACTGGCTCAAGCTTAGCGTTAAAGGCATACAATCCTTCAAAAATGTTAAGAATGACCGCGCCGTTGCTTCCGCCTACCGATAAATGCGGATCAAGCGTGGATACCGCTTGTCCTAACGCGTACTTCAGCTCCTTCTCGCCTGCCGCCTCTGCGGCTAGGTTACTCGCTTGCGCATTGCTGTCAGCCGGCTTGTTCGTGCCGGATGCCCCGCTATTGTTAGAGCATCCGTATACGAACAGTAAGGCGCTTAGCAATAAAATAATGGCTGTTGATTGACGTAATTTTGTCATATGAATCCCCCTTAGTCTCAATCCTTATATATCCGATGGTTTTTATAGGATTAATATTTAACCATCATAAACGATTAGCAAAGAAATGTACATTGCAACGTTTTAATACGTCAATTTACTTTTTTTAATAATCGTCATTTGTTAGCCCTTCGTTGTCAGAAGCTTATCTGCTACCTGCAGGAATAATTTGATTCCGGTCAACAACGACGATTCGTCAATTGTGAACTTGGGATGGTGATGCGGAAAAACGATGCCCTCTGCTTCGTTTCCAGCTCCGATATTGACGAAAGTTCCCGGCACCCGCTGCTGGTATGCAGAGAAGTCTTCTCCTCCCATACCGGGTGGAGTCGCAATGACGAGATCTGGCCCAACCACCTCAACGGCTGCTTCGTGTACCAGATTCGTCAGCCATTCATCATTTATGACAGGCTCGTAGCCAAACACGAAGCCAACCTCAACCGTGGCGCCATATAAGGCAGCAATTCCCTCTGACATTTTACGAATGATCTCCGGCACCTCTTGGCGCACAGAAGGTTTAAAGCTCCGAACCGTTCCTTTCAGCGTAGCCGAATCAGGAATTACGTTATGGGACGAGCCCGCTGTGAACTGTGTCACGGAAACGACGAGCCGCTCTAGTGGATCCGTTAACCTCGACACGATGTGCTGTAAATGACCGACTAGCTGTGTGCCGACTGTAATGACATCGACTGCTCTGTGCGGATATCCCGCATGTCCGCCATAACCTTTAATTACGATTGTGAAATTATCAGGCGAAGCCATCATCTCGCCATGCCTGATGCCAATTTGCCCAACCGGCAGTAAGGATGCCAAATGGACACCGAACGCATAGTCGACTCCGTCCAATACGCCAGCTTCGACAAGCTCAATGGCGCCTCCGGGCGGAAGCTCCTCTGCATGCTGGAATATAAACCGGATTTCCCCCCGCAAATATTCCCGCTTCTCAGTCAGTAATTTAGCCGTAGCGAGCAGCATCGCCGTATGGCCGTCATGTCCGCAGGCGTGCATGACTCCCGGCGTACTGGATGCAAAGTCGAATGTATTCTCCTCACGAATCGGAAGAGCGTCCATATCCGCGCGAAAAGCGATAACCGGTCCTAACTGATCGCCTTTCAGTACGGCTACAACGCTTGTTGGCGTAGGCCTGCTAATCGCTAGTCCTTCCATCTCCCGCAATGTATTCTCAACAAAGGCAGCTGTTTCATGCTCGTGAAACGACAGCTCGGGATGCTGATGCAAATATCTCCTCCAACCAATGACTTGATCCTCGACCCAGTCCGGCAGCTGCTCGTATGCGAAACGCTTATCACTCATATGGAGAACCTCCTTAACCTGAATTAGTTATGATCGAACGCTTGCTGCGCATTAACGCGATGTGCAAGAGCGGATCCTGCCTTGAGCGCCGTTGCAACCAATATCGTCTCAGACAGCTCTTCAAGCGTCGTTCCCACTTCTTTTGCTTGTCTTGCGAAAATGTCGATGCTGTACGCATTCCCGGTAATATGTGCCGATGCGAGTGCGATGAGAATTTTTTCTTTCCCCGTAAGCAGGCCTGGCTGGAGGGCATTGTGTACAAATCCGGTAAAGGAAGTGTATTGCGCTTCATTCAGCTTCTCTATATCCTCTATTTTCTCAAGGTTGCTGCGTGGGAATAAGTCTTCCTCTGCGCCGGTGCTGTGATAAGCATTCAAAGCGTTAATCGCATTGTAAAATACGGAATGCGCATTTACGGCAGTTGCTACAACAATCGATTCTACCAATTCCTCAAGGGACGCATTCTGATCCTTTGCTTTGGTTACATGGGCTTCTATGCAGTACGGACATCCGGTAATATGGGCGACCGCTACGGCGATCAGCTCTTTCGTTTTTACAGTGAGCTTCCCGGCAGCCAGCGCCTGCTTATTGAATTCCCCGAATGCTTTGAAAGCCTCAGGCGCATACGCAAACAGCTTGGCGGAGTACGCTTGATTATGGCGGACATACAAACTTTCGTTAGACATTTTTAAAAAACCTCCACGTTTTATTGGAATACCAAGTATTCCTCTTTCAATAGTTATGAAACTTCTGTTATCATAATAGATATTAGCCTCGTTGTATAATTGAAAATAGTAAACCGGCAGATTATGTTTATTAAAGAGACGGAGGGCACCTGAGTGGAAATACGCCTAATCAAAGCATTTCAGACCATCGTGAAATTGGGCAGCTTTCAGCGCGCAGCGGAAGCCCTGCAATATTCGCAGCCTACCATTACCATTCAAATAAAAAAACTCGAAGAGGAACTCGGCGTTCGATTGTTCGAGAGAGGAAAAACAATTACATTGACCAATGCGGGGCGTTTGTTTCTTGAACGTGCCGATTCCTTGCTTCAGGAATACGATGTGCTTAACAACACATTAAGCGATTTTATTAACGGTGATGCGGGAAGCGTACGGTTAGGGGCTACGGAGCCTTCTGCAAGCAATCGGCTGCCCGCCATTCTAGCGGAGTACGCGCTTGCCAAACCTAAGGTGCAGGTCAATGTTTCAATCGGCTCCACTCGCGATATGATTAGAATGCTGCTGGAGGATCAGATTGATTTTGCATTATGCAATCAGCCAGAGCCTCATATTGAGCTTGCATTCGATTCGCTACTCCGAGAGACATTTACTTTGCTGCTTCCTGCCCATCATCCGCTTGCGGATAAAGAGGAGGTCCGTCTGCAGGATCTCAAAAACGAAAAAATGCTATTTACGCCTGGCACATGCCCTTTCCGTATCCGTATCGAAGAGATGATTACGAGTCAGATTGGGCAATTGCGTCACGCAGGCATGGAAGTTACCGGAATCAACGCGATTAAATATTTCGTGCAAGCCGGCATGGGAATCGCGTTATCTCCAGAGGTCGCGGTTACGCCGCCAATTCCAGGTACGGTCGTCAAAACAGTTAAAGATTTGCTTAGCGGACCTCCGCTCGGCTTACTGACAAAACGGAACTTGGATGCACAGAGCCGAATCTCTCTCGATCTGAAGGATGAAATAAAACGCCGTCTTTTCGTTGGGGTTTAAGCACCTGTTGCTATTCGTGCGATTACAAATATTAAATTTATCTATTACTTTTATCAATTATACAAGGCTGTTATTTTCCGATATGATCTGAACACTACGCTGTAATACCAGCCAACAGTTCAGGAGTGGTAGATGATGAAAAAGATTCATATTGGCATCTTTGATATTCAAACCCCTAACCAAATGACCCAAGGTGCTTGGTCTCACCCAGAAAACCAATCTACGCGTTATAAGGATCTTTCGTTCTGGATCGAGATTGCTCAGCTTTGCGAACGCGGATTATTCGATTTTATCTTTTTCGCGGATTCCTATGGCTATCCTACGAATAAGCTTGAGCTTGCCTACCGTGAAGCCGTCTATACGCCCGTGCTTGATCCAATGATAAGCATCTCTGCCCTCTCGGCCGTCACGAAGCATCTTGCTTTCATTACTACGGCTTCACCTACCTATGAGGCGCCTTATGCGAATGCCCGTCGCTTTTCCACGCTCGATCATTTGACTAATGGGCGAATCGGCTGGAATGTAGTGGCTGCCGGCGGCAAAGCAGGAGCGGCATGCTTTGGAAGGGATACGACGCTCTCCCATGAAGAGCGTTATGATCAAGCCGAGGAATTTCTTGAGATCAGCTATCGTCTATTCGAAGAAAGCTGGGAGGATGAGGCCATTCATGCCAATCGCGAGCAACGCCGCTACGCTGACTCTTCCAAGGTTAAGCTTATTTCCCATGAAGGCAAGTATTTCAACGTTACGGCTTCCCATGCCTGTGAGCCTTCCATTCAGCGTACTCCTGTTCTTTTCCAAGCAGGAAGCTCTGATCGGGGACGGGATTTTGCCGCCAAGCATGCGGAAGGCGTATTTCTCAAAGCGCCAACCATGGATGCGTTGAAAAGGCAGGTTGAGGATATACGCCGCCGTGCTATGAATTATGGCCGCCAAGCGGATGATATTAAAATATTTACTGGTTTATCAGCCATTGTCGGCGAGACGACTGAGCAAGCCATCGAGAAGCTTGAATCCTTTAAAGCCTATAGAAGCCGGGAGGCTGCACTGCTTACCTACGAGAATGCAACTGGGATTGATCTAACCGCTCTCCACCCGGAATCCGATTTTGGGAACTTCAATCCCGAGCAGGGTCGTACACATACTGAACGTTTTACGAAGCATCAAGAAAAAACGTTGACCGTTCGGGAGGTTGCGGATCAATTCGCGGAGAAGGAGTTTCGCGGAATAACTTTATGCGGCGATGCGGCCACAATTGTCGACCAGATGCAGCAATGGGTTGAGCACACGGGCATTGATGGGTTCAATCTTGAACGCTACCTATTGCCTGGAACCATTACTGATTTCGTTGACTACGTCGTGCCCGAGCTGCAGCGTAGAAGCATGTTTCGTACGGCTTATGAGGAAGATAGCTTGCGCGAGCGTTTGTTCGGTGCTGGGAAAACCAAATTGCCGCGCACGCATCCAGGCGCCCGATTCCGAAAGAAAGACGGCGAGTAAACTATTCCCTTAAGCTTCTCCATAAAAAAGCGAACCAGCTATCGATGCTGGCTCGCTTTTTTGATTCCTTGCCATGTTAACCGAAAACGGTTTCAACGTTCAACCGCTGTCATCGCCGTTTTATTCTTTGCTGTTTTTAACGAAAGGCTGCTTTAATCGGTCAACCAACTCGTCCTTTGCGCTTTTATCTCCATACCGCACCTCTTCATACACCTCAACGAGCTGCTTTAATCCGCCTGTATCCAGCTTCCCTGCCTGCCACTCAGCCAGCTCCTCGGCCGTTTCCCTAGGCGTTAGATGCGCTTTTGCAACATATCCTTGCTGAGTGCCTGCCCTCACATAACGGGCATACAGAAATCTGATTTTTTCCGCATTCGTGGACAGTTCGTCCCACTCCTCGGCAAAATTTCGTTTTTTCTGGAAACGTTTCTTCAGCTCGTTTCCGAGCTGTTCACGCCAATTGTTTAATGACGTTAACTTCTCAACCTCATCGATGTAGCCACCATTATTGCCGCGATTTTCAGCTCCGCGCTCCTGCAGCTTGGCGATCAGAAGACGTACCCACTTGATGACCTTTTTGGCAATAAAATAGATAAGAATGCAAGCAGCCGCTATGGCAAGCACGATCCCTACTATTTTGGCAATCTGCTCTAATAGCAGCATCCAATCGGAAGGAGGCTTAATCTCTTCGACGGGCATCTGTGGAGGTGCCGCATCAGGCAGCTGCTCTGCTGGAGCCGTTTCCTCCTTCGGACGGTTAAGCCAGTTCATGATGAGATCGGCAATCTGATGAAAGAATCGCTCGATCGCGTGCTGGATTTGCCGGAACAAGGTGATGATGGCGATTAATAAGACAATGACAATCATCATGATCCTGTTTTGGCGCTTAAACGTAACCGTTGCCGATGATTTGCCCATTTCGGAGGTCTCGCTATTCAGATGGCGCTCGTTCGCAAAGAAGAAAAAAAGGATAACGCAAACGATGCCGCAGACGATTAATAAACCGTTAAGAGGGATGAGCTTTTTGAAAACCATAAGCTTTAAAGGCTGTATGGCTACATACATGATTACGCCTACTAGCATTTGCGTATTGGGAAACGAAGCTGTCCAGCCTTTCAGCTGGCCGCTCATGCCTCTGAACACCATAATGGAAGAAAGGATTGCAGCTACCGAAAACGCAAGTATGACAGAATCTCCGCCTGATAATATAGCCAGCGATCCTTGCGCGCAGCCTATCGCAACAGCCAGCAAAAGTCTGGCTCCATAACGCATGCTTGCTCGTTTCTTAATGGCCAAAGAGCCTGCAAGGTAACCTAATGGAAACGTCACTATCCAAAGCCAAATCGTTGGTTCAGGCAAAAGATATACAGCAGCAATAAGTACGATTGGCAAATAGAATAATAATTCAACTATGCCTTGTCCTAAAAATTTAAATGCATGGGACGTCCTCACGCAGGCACCTCTTTCCTCTCGGCTGAAGATGTCGCTAGTTCGTCGTTCTTGCTTTCATCAAAGGCTTGGTCGGTCAACAGCCATACCGCAACCGCGTTTCCATTGTATCGGAGTCGGTCTGCTTGAAGCTCCAGCTCTTCATTCCAATAAGCGGTAATCATCAGAACATCGCGTTCACTGTAGCCGCTCCGTGCTTCGCGCTCTATCAAATGATGGAATAGCTCTGTACGTTCGATTTCCAGCTTGGCCATGCCTTCGAAAATACCGAGTAAATGCTCGTTCCCGCCTCTTGGCTCAATATGAATGCTCTCATTCGTTCCCATGACCGGCATGTTCGCTGCAAAGCCGACCTCCATGCCTTGTCGGATAACGGCTTCTGCCGCGCCTGCTGCCCATTCTATGCCACGCTCGATAAGCTGGAGATCCGTCACGCTCCGCCACATTCCTTCGGCATCATCGACATTTAAATAGACCATCAGCCTGCGGTCAGCCGTGAAATCATATTGATGCACTTGCAGATCGCCAGTCTTGGCGGTTGCTTTCCAATTGATTTGCTTAAAAGTATCGCCTGCTTGATAATTACGGACGCCCGCAATGATAAAAGGGTCATTTATAATCCATCGGCTAACCGATTGATCTCCTTGCCAGCTGTGGTAGGGCAGCTCATGGACAGGTACCTCTGCCGGCTTCGGATATACAAGAAGCTCGCCATGAAGCGCAATTTGCTCGGAAGCATGCGACATACCAAGCAGATCCCCCCCGGTGAGCGTAACCGTTTGAAGCTTATACCACCCGCGCTTTGCGCACGTAATGCGGTGAGTTCGCCTAATCTTCGTGTAAGGCGGAAGCGTGAAGAAGCTTTTATGATTCTGATAAAGCTGGCCGCTGCTTACCGTGAGATTTTCTTGCTGCTTGAAATGCAGGTGCGTGGACAGCTGCGATTCGACGCGAAGCCACGGAACCGGCAGCCACTTCGCATTGGCCATCTCTTCAACCAATTCCACCTGTTCGCCGCCATAGCAAGTCTTTGAAGTGAAGCGACGTTCATATTTCATATGGCGCAGCACAAACCGTTGAAACAATCGGCTTTGCAATCCGAGAATGAATATGGCAGCTACGATAAACCAGAATAAAATCATCTAGCTCCGCCTACTGTGCCGCAACGCCGGCTTCCGCAGGCACCGCGGTCAAACGAATAATTTCATCGATAATCAGGTCTGCTTGATTCGCACCGCGCTGCATCCCGCGAATAGCCAAGCGATGTGCCAGAACGGGCTTGGCCATTGCTTTGATATCATCGGGCGTAACAAAGTCTCGTCCGCGGAGAATCGCATGAACCTGGGAAGCACGAAGCAGCGCCTGGCTTCCCCTTGGGCTAACGCCTACCGTAACCTCATCCCGCTTGCGTGTGTGCTCTACGATTTGCAGCAAATAGTGGAGCACATCATCTGTTACCTTAACCGCTGAATAAGCTTGCTGCGCTTGGTGAATCAGATCAATACCCGCCACGGCGTTGAGCTCGGCAAGCGGATCATTCGACTTAAAACGTTTAAGCAGCTGCAGGCCTTCCTCAGTAGTCGGATAACCCATTTTAATTTTGAACAAGAACCGGTCCAGCTGCGCTTCCGGCAAAGGAAAGGTCCCTTGGTTCTCAATCGGATTCTGAGTGGCAATGACCATAAATGGACGCGAAAGCAGCTTCGTCTCCCCATCGATGCTTATTTGCCTCTCTTCCATGCATTCAAGCAAGCTGGACTGCGTACGCGGCGTTGCCCGGTTGATTTCATCAGCTAGGAGCAAATTCGTGAACAAGGGCCCGGCGCGGAATTCAAATTCACTAAGCTTTTGATTATAGAAATGGATGCCGCTCAAGTCGGATGGCAGCAAATCGGGCGTAAACTGAATGCGTCTAAAAGTAAGATCAAGCGACTTGGAAAGGGATTTCGCAAGCAGTGTTTTTCCCGTTCCAGGCACGTCTTCAAGCAAAACATGTCCAGAGGTTATGAGTCCAATAAGCAATAAATCAACAACGTCCTCTTTACCGATGATTACGCGCCCGATATTTAGCTTTACCTGTTCGGCAAGTTGTTTGATCGCTTGGAATGGCATGGTTCAGCTCCCTTATTATGTTTTAAAGCCAGTGCGTTCGCGCTGCAGCTTCTGCAGCTCGCGCCAGCGAATCATGCGAATCCCTTCGTCTTGAAGCGTCTGCTTGATCGCCGGGTCACGGAACAGCTCCAGCTCCATTCCCCTCTTTAACGGCTGCCCGTGAAAAGCATTCAGCTCCTCCGTAACCAAAGACGGGTGTATAATCAGTTCGGTTACCCCAGCGTGCAGACTTCGCAATAGCTGCTGCATGCCGGTCTTCAACGAATCGAAATCCTCACCGTCCTGCATATGAAAAGGAAGACCGACTAAATAGTCTAGAATGACGACTCCTTTTGAATCCGCAAGCTGTGCAAGCTGCTTCGCCTGCTCGGCAAGCTCTGGCGGAGCGATCTGACCGTTCTCCTGAAGCAAAAACCTTGGCAAGCGGAATGGAAGGCCATAGGAAGCGCATACATCAAGCACTTCAGGCAGAAAATGCCTTCCGGTTGCGAGTCCATACAAGCTGCCCATATGATTGTCGGCATGCGAAGGCTTCATCCCCATGGCCAAGGCCATTTCTACCTGAGCGATTAGCTCCGCCTTTACTTGCTGGCTATCTGCTTGCTGCTCAAACGTTTTGCAATCTTTTGGAAAATAATTTTCATTCGTCACTAAGGAATCCGTTGCGCCTTTGCGATTAACGGGACCCCACCGGTACGAATCCCACTCGCTAGTAAGCGTAAAATGGACGCCTACGTCCAAATGCGGATGCCTTGCGCTCCAAAGCGCTGCTTCTCTCGCCCAAGCGCATGGCATCATTAGCGTTGCCGAGCTTACCGTTTCTTCCAGCAATAACTGCTGAATGCCTTTGTTAACCGAATGGCATAATCCATAGTCGTCTGCATTTACGAGCAGAAGCTTCTCATTCTCGCCATATCCGAGTGCCTTTGCCAAACTCATGCGATTCCATCCTCCCAATTTTCAGTGATCCATTTGCATCCGAATACGGATTGGTCGACAATCCGGCAAAGGACATCATCTTTATCCAGACCGTCTCTAAACCGAACCGCGAAGTGCAAAGCAACATCCAGCAGCCTAAGCTTCATTAATCGGGGCAGGAGCTCCTGCTCCTCCGCAGTTAACGGGCAAATGCTCTCATAACCTTTAACAAGGTGCCGTATTTTCAATTTCAACGCAGCATCTTCCGGTTTGAGCAGGTCTACGATAATAACAGCGAGCTCCATCGCCCTTACATCCATGGTAGCGAATTCAAAATCGAGCACTCCGATAATGGCATTGTCCCGCGAAACGGTATTGTTGAATACCAAATCGCCATGAATCCATTGTGTGGGCCAGCCTTCGAGCTCAACGCATACGGCTTTTAGCAGATTCCGCTCCTGCTGCAAGTACTCGAAGCCTGTGCTTCTAGCCCTTAACGCCTCAGACCGATCAGCCATCGAGAGAAAGGCAGCTTCATCCATCGCCGCATATGTTTTCTCGAGCTCATAATAAGGGCTATATAGCGGCAAACGGTCAGGCTTGATCGCTTCCAACGCATTGGCAAGCAGAGCTGCAGTTTGTCCAAGCGCATAGACGTGTTCGGGATTTGACGCTGTCGGTCTGTCTCCGTCTATATAATGAAACAATGCCGACAGCGTGCCATCCTCTGCTATGCTCAACGTGTCTCCCCGCTTATTTCGAACAGGAACGGGAATTTGAAATGGAAGGGATTGCAGTGCAAGAGCCGATAGCACCTCTTGCTCCAGCCTCACGATTTCGACATCTTTATGGTTGTTATAAATACGGAACGCGTATCTTTCATTGCCCGACCAAATAACCCGAGTCGTATTATTCATTCCGCTATCGCGTTGTTTGACCTCATACGGCTCGGGGAAATGAAATTCATTCAAGTAGACGGTAAAATTGATATCGTCATTCAAGCTGCTTATCCTCCTTGCTTTTCCTTTAACAGCTTCTCCAGCCGTGCACCAAGCTGCTCCTGCCAGCTTGCCGCAAGCTCCTTCACGTCCAGCAGCTCGCGAATGCCTTGGATATCGTTTTTATTGCGATACATGACGCGATTGGCTTCTGCTATCGTTTTCCTTGCCGGATGACGGCTGGCTACTGTTAATGTTGTGCCGGTTGCGATTTGTCCCTCTTTGAGCACTCGGAAATAACAGCCCGTATAGCCGTTCTTCAGAACGCGGGCCGGCAGCTCAGGTAAGGAATGCCTTAATCCAAGCTTATAACATGGCTGTCTCGGCTGGCTTACTTGAAGAATGGTTTCTCCGGCATGGATAACGTCGCCAATGCACAAGTCATCCTCCGTCCAATCCGATAAGGTGAAATTTTCGCCGAATGCTCCGCTGGTAAACGAAAGATCCGCTTCTTCTTTCCAGCTCGCAAACCTTCGCTCAAAATAAACACAGACCGCTTTGTCCTGGCCTCCATGATTAATCAAGTCCCCTTGACCATCGCCATTTAAGCCCGTGCTCGATAAATGATGCGCATTTGGCGAAGGAACCTTATAGATGCCTGATTGGATTTGCTTGGAACCATGAGCGATGGCTGCGGGCTCGCCAACGTTTAGGGAAACGAGAGTAGCATTATCCGTTTGTTGCGACATTCCTGCTTGCCTCCTATGTTTTTCGTATTTGACTATTATAATCTTCATCGGCAGAAGTTGGCAAAGAGATATAATATGATTAATTATTTATATCATTAAATATAAGCTGAAATCGCTTTCGACAAGTCCTATGCCATTAGTCTACGGGCATGTCGAAAACCACTCTTTTGTGTAGCATCTTGCGTTAGCCCGGGAAATGATTTTTGAATTGTCCGAATATTTCCTACAATGCAATCGTATCATTTCCCGCCATTCGCTGTGCATTCCCCCTCGATGAACGGCATGCGGCAACCGTCCCTTCGCTCCAATCCTAGCAACTATGAACTTATTATATTGCTGTATCATGAAAAGCGAGTTAATGCTGCGTTTAGCTACGCGTAGACCAAATTCAAAAAAGCGGTGCAGAAATAACCCTCTGCACCGCTTTTTATGGACTTTTCTTCTTATATGAATCGTGCGAGCTTTTTCTTCAGCGAGCAACCCCTTTTGAGCCAGCCCCGCCCTTAGCTCCGTAATTTGGAAGTGGCTTTTCTTGAATATGAATCGGTCAACTTCTGGACTACGTTTTTCAGTTCAATAATATCAAACGGTTTTGTGAAGCATTGACTGATACCAAGCGCTACAGCATCCTCCAGCTTCTCAGGCGAAGCATAAGCCGTTATGAGAACGACCGGAATTTCTCTTGCGATTGATCTTATGCCTTGTAATATTTCGATGCCGTCCATGTCCGGTAATTTCAAATCCAGCAACACGCAATCGATCGTTTCAACCGAGCAGATGTCCAAGGCGGCGACACCAGTGTCTGCTTCAAATACACGCATGCCTGACGCAGTAAACAATTCAGAGAGCATAAGTCGAATCGAATACTGATCATCCACAATAAGCAAATTGGCGGAATGTCCATTCTCCATATGGTGTACCTTCTTTTCGGAGTCAACGTCTACCATTGGTTTGACTATTGGCGCAGACATTGACACAGTCGGAGCGAACGGCTTCGGTGCAGACGTACTTTTGTTGCCGGTTTGATCTTTTTCTATTTTACGCTGCTGATAGAAGACAAACGAGACGGCTGCAAACAACGCAGCGGCAAATAGAATGAGAAAATAGGTCAATTTGTTATCTCCTTGGAAGCTTTACTGCCGAACGGCAGCTTGCAAGTTTAGGCGTGCCTGCACTCAATCATTTACGAGCATCGCCCCAAGCGGACCGTCTTCATTAATGATGTCCTGCAGTTCATATACAGAAATCGGAAAATAAATAAAACCATAAACATACGCGGAGAGCTCGTATAATTGAAAATAAATAACAAGTGATCTATCCGCTACGTAATAGTCTTGGTCGGGACGGATCGATTTGAAGGGCTCAAGCGTCTCGATATTTCTGGCTTTAATTTGAGCGCTTACGATTTTGCTAATTCGGCTTACATAATCGGATCCTGGCTTGAAAAGCTGGGATAACGTGTACGTTTGGCCTGTCGATTGTTTAAAGGTCAGCGAATGCTGCAGGGTCATGCCGTGCGCCCCGCCGGTAAAGGCATAATTATACAAGGATAGGCTTAAGTAATCCTTCTGGTTGTTCTTCTGCTCGAAGTAGCCAAGCATCTGGGCGTTCGGATCGTCCAGATCTCCTTGGCTGTGGACCAGCTGCTGAACGGATTGATGAATGGTATGATTTATTTTTTTGTCAGCAGCCTCGCTTTTACCACCGCTAACATAAGGAATGGACAGCTCTGCTTTTGGAAACGCTGCGTTCGCTGTTTGAATGACGACAGGTGATTGAAATGACATGTGAAAGACACCTTCCTATTCGGTAAGATGCTTCAGTTTATGCAGCTCACGGCTCATCTCATACCACGTAATCCCGCCATGCGTAGAAGCAGAAACGCCTATCAGCTCGAATTGCTCTGCCTTATAGAACGGAATAAGATACTCTTCGCACATTAATATCACTTTTTCGATATGCTGCGCCTCGCATTGCTCGATCAGCTTGCGCAGCAGTTTGGCCCCAATCCCATGCCTTCTTAGGTGTTCATCGACTGCAACGGTAAGGACGCAGAAATTTCTGCCGTCCCGTTCGTCAGCATGATCGCCTTTCATCTCATCGCCGCATGAAGACTCAGCCGTGCGGATGCCGTTAGTTATACCGACTAACCGGTTGCCCATCCATGCAGTCCAAAAAAAAGCAAGATAATGGTCAAATCGGAACTGAAAGCCTTCGAGCGTAGCTGCTGCCTCAGGCGAATAGCAGCTTTGTTCAAGCCTTATTGCTTCATCCAGCTCTTCTCTTCTAATAAGACGCAGCTTGATTTCGTTCACAGCAATGACTTCTCGCGTTCTGTCAGTCGTCTGCCGCTGACGTCAAGCACGAGCTTGCCGCCTTTCAGGCCAAGAATCCGGTCGGCAAAGCGCTCTGCCCAATCCCCTTGATGCATAACAGCGATGACGATAACTCCCTGCTCTTTGCATAGCGCTTTCAAATCCGTTAGCACTTGATCGGCAGTATGCGGATCAAGCCCCGATACGGGCTCATCGGCCGCAATAACCTTCGCGCCATGAACGAGCGCTCTTGCGATTGCCATCCGCTGCCGTTCGCCGCCGCTTAGCGTGCTTGCCTTCTGATGGGCTTTATCGATAAGTCCGCGTTTTTCGATCATGTCCATCGCGCCCATGTAATCGTCGCTTCTTACCATGCCTGTCCACCTGCGCCAAGCCGGAGTTTGTGAAACCGAACCAATGATTACATTTTTGAGTGCCGTCTTGTTGGGAAACAAGAATGGCTTCTCTTCCACGTAAGCTACTTCTTGCTTCACTTTCATTTTTCCGGTAAAGCCTTGCTTGAAAATATCTTTGCCATCGAATTGGTACGTTCCTTCCGTCCATTTCTCTTGGAGGGCAAGGCAACGAAGCAAGGTTGACTTGCCGCTTCCGCTATCTCCTTTTATCGCAATAAAATCGCCAGGATAAGCCTCAAAGCTAATGTCGTCCAGCACCTTAGGCCCGCCGGGAATTCGTCTGGATAGATTCTTTATTCTAATCATTTTCCGCTCTCCTTCTGTTTGCAGCAACTGCTTCTATGAATCTAGTTTACGTTAAACAAAAAACAGTTTCCATACGAACAAATGTTTGGTATAATAAAAACAAGAACAAACGTTCCATTGATCGTCGAATTCAACCATTTGGAGGAGGCCTGATCACCATGAATAACATCTGCGAAAATTTCCGTTATGTAGAGAATGAACGTCCTGGACGTGACTTAACTTTTAAGTTTTACGCCGATGGACGGCTTATCATCATCGATAATGTTGCAGAGGAGGTGATCACTCCCAAGGACTTGAAAGGCGCAAGCAAAGATTTTTATGTTCGCCGGCGAATTGCTTTTATTAAAAACCAATTAAGAGCCTCGCAGCTCAAATATGCATAAGGGTACGTAAGAGGAGAGCCGGGATTATCCCCTGCTCTCCTCTGTGTGTTTTTATTCGATGATTTTTTCTATGGGAGCTGTTTGTTTATGCCATTAAGGCTTGGTGGACGCTTGGCGAATTTGTCTGTTTTAAGCTTGCCTGATTGCCCGCGCAAGTTGGAATGATTTTGGAAATTATCGCCTCTATTGTTTCTGATGTTGACCATCTCAATCACCTCCGCCTATAGCATGCCTAATTTGCTGGATAATGATGTGAAATCCTTGCAACCTTTTCCCATACATTGACTCCACCCCTCCACTTGCGGTAGATTGATCATACAGTTTACAGTTTCAAGTCCCGCAAAGGAGATCGCATATTATGAAACAACAAATTATGTTTGACCTCGACGATACGCTCATTCACTGTAACAAATACTTCTATTTGGTCATTGACCAGTTCATCGATGCGATGACGACTTGGTTCGGTAGCTCACCGCTAGTTTCAGCCCAAGCGATCCGTGATAAACAGATGGAAATCGATATTGCAGGAGTTGCCGTGTTCGGCTTCAAGAGCGAGCATTTCCCGCAATCATTTGTCGACACGTACATTCATTTCTCCCATTTAACTGGCCGCAAACGCTCAACCAATGAAGAGAATCTGTTATGGAAGCTTGGCTTAAGCGTGTATGAACATGATACAGAGCCTTATCCCAATATGGAGCAAACTTTGTTTTCATTGGCAGAAGCAGGTCACGAGCTGCATTTGTATACGGGTGGCGAGCTGCCTATCCAACGCCGCAAGATTGAGAAAATGAACCTGGAGCGCTATTTTGAGTCGCGTATCTACATCCGCCGTCTCAAAAACAGCGATGCGCTCGAAAATATCCTGTCTACCGGCGTATTTGACAGGAACAGCACTTGGATGGTCGGCAATTCGATCCGCACAGATGTCGTCCCCGCGTTGACTGCAGGCATACATGCTATCCATATGCGCGCCGTATCCGAATGGGAGTATAACGTCATTCAGATCGAGGTTGAACCGAAAGGTGCTTTCTTGACATTGGATCACCTGAAGGATGTTCCCGATGCGATTCATGGTTACGTGAACCGATAACATTCACTCCTTATTCACATAAATAGACCCGGCTTGTTCTCCTACGCGATGAGAACGGGCCGGGTCTTTGCTACGTGCATATTGACATTATTGCTCAATGGATAATTCGCCAGTCTCAAGATTTCGGATGACAATTCTTGCTTCAGCAGGCGTGCCATCTGGTAGCTGAAGCTTCAGCTTCGTCGTCTTCCCCTTCTCGACAAGCGATTTCACCTGCGAGTCCGTTAAGCTGCGGCCATAGCTCTCTTTCCATATGACGAATTTGCAGCCTTCTTTGTAATGGGAGCAGCCATAGCCCTTGCGTCCCATAAAGATGGAGCCGCCGCAGCCGGGGCTCGGACAATTCGTGATCATCGTTATGGTTCCAGGCGAAGCAGCCGCTGCCGTAGAACTCTTTTTGGCGGCTCCGGTTGCTTTAGGCTTCACGGCTCGAGTTTTGGAAGCTGCTGCCGATTTGCCGGAAGCCCCTCTTCCAGCGCTAGGAGCTTCGCTTTCAAAAGATGTTTTGGCTGCACGGGATTGGACACGAACTTTATTCACGATCATGGTTGCGAATTTTTTGACATTTTCCATGAATTGCCCGTCTGACGCGGTTCCTCTCGATATTTCGTTCAAACGCCGCTCCCATAAACCAGTCATTTCAGGCGATGTCAACAGATCAATGCCCGCACCGCGAATCAGCTCGATTGCCGTTCTCCCCTTTTGGGTTACGAGGATCTTCTTTCCTTGCATTTCGACATAACCGACATTTTTCAGCCGTTCTATAGTCGCTGCCCTCGTGGCCGGCGTACCTAAGCCTGAGTCCTTCATCGCATCGCGAACGTCCTCGTCCTCGATCTGCTTGCCGGCGCTTTCCATCGCTTTCAGCAGTGTTCCCTCGGTATAATGCTTGGGAGGCTGCGTATCCTTTTCCTTCACGATTGCATCCGAGCATACAATGCCTTCGTTTGCCATAATCGAGAACGGTTCGCTTACTTCTATTTCCTCCTCTTCCGCGTCGTCTTTATCCTTGCCTTTCGCGGACGGTTTTGCCTTTTCCTTCTTCTGATCGGCATAAATAACCTTCCATCCTAAATGCAGAAGCTCTTTCACCGTCGTTTTAAAATGCTCGTTCTCGACCTCTGTCAACACGGTATGCACCTTATATTCGGCCGGCGGATAGAATTGAGATAGGAAGCGTCTGACAATGAGGTCGTATAGCTTCTGTTCATCAGGACTTAGCCCGTTCGCTTTGCGGTTCGTCGGCAATATCGCATGGTGATCCTCAACCTTGGTCGGGTTGCAAATAAATTTATTGCCTTTGTGTACCAATGATCGGTTTGCTCCTTTGACGAGGTCGTCATAGGCCGTGCCTTGAAGCGCATTAAGCGTTTTGTGCATCTCGGGTATGTTCTGCTCCGTTACATAGTTAGAGTTCGTTCTCGGATATGAAATAACCTTATGCTTCTCATAAAGCGCCTGCGCGGTATCCAGCGTCTTTTTAGCAGAAAATGCATATTTCCCGTTCGCTTCCCTCTGCAATAACGTAAGATCATACAGCTTGAACGGATATTCCTTTGTTTCTTTCACCTCGTAGGAAGCAATACGGCCTTCTTTCCCCTTTACCTTTGCCGCAATCGCTTCGACTTTAGCTTGATCAGTTGCCCGCTCTCCCTGCCACATTCCTTTATAGGACATTTCCGATTGTGCGAAATGACCCTCGAGCTCAAAAAATTTCAAAGAAGAGAACGCCTCGATCTGCTTCTGCCGATCATATATAAGAGCAAGCACGGGGGTCTGGACGCGACCGACAGACAGCAGTACGTTGTGTTTGGTCGTAAAAGCGCGCGAGCCGTTCATGCCGATAAGCCAGTCTGCTTCGCTTCTTGCCGTAGCCGCTCTTGTCAAATTTTCGTATTCCGCTCCTTCTTTGAGCTCGTCGAACCCTTTACGGATCGTCTCGGGCGTCAGATCGGAGATCCAGAGCCGTTTGACGGGTTGATTGAGCTTCAGGTGCCGCTGGATTAAGGAAAATATATATTGACCCTCGCGTCCCGCATCGCAAGAGTTGACCAGCAAATTGCTCCGCTTCGCAAGATCGCCGATTACTTTAAGCTGGTCGATCGTTTTTTTATTCGGCACCAGCTTAAATTGCGTTGGAATAATCGGCAGATCGTTGATATTCCATTTTTTATATTTGTCATCGTACGCATCAGGCTCAGCCAAGCCAATCAAATGTCCGATTGCCCATGTTATAATGTAGTGCTCGCCTTCTATGTAGGAACGGTGATTTTTTGCTTTCGGATCGATTGCGGCTGCAATATTCCGCCCCATATCAGGCTTCTCCGCAATGATTAATGTCTTCAAAAGTGATTCGCTCCTTCATTACGCAATTCGCAAATCGAGCAGCCCGCTCAATCCAATAAAGCATAAGCTCGCTCGATTCTGGATTTCCTCTTAAACATTTTACAGACTTCCGTGTCAAAATGGAATCCTTTTAACCGAATCAGGGAGCGAAATATTATGAAACAAAATAAAACCCGACGGGACGTTACGCCCCCTCGGGTTATTATTAATGCCATTAATATGAAAAGGACAACTTCATTTTATTGTTTCTTTGGGTCGTCTAAATATGACAAAATCGTATAAAAAATAGTACGAACGCCGTCAGACCATTTGGGGTCTTCTGCATATTTCCTGTTAATCCATTTGAACGGATCGATCTCGTCTGGACGGTCCAGGCTTAAATGATACACGGTCCTTGCGGCAATTTCCGCTGATTGCTTAATATTTGTATTGAATTCCTGCCAGCTATGAAATACATTAAACGGATTATTGGCAATTTCTTTATGCCGCTTATTGGATGTCGGCACGAAACCCTGCTCTTGGCCAGTAATTGCAAACAAAATAACGGGATGAATATCGAATGATTTAGCGGCTGTTATAATGGCTCCGAAATAAGGCTGCTCAGCCAATATGGATGACTTGGACTTCAAGAACTGGATTAGCCGCTTCTGATCGATCTCATGGTAACGAAGCTCGGCAGGCAAGCCATCAACCTTAAGCGGTATGGGCTTAGCCGGCAATATGGCAGCTGGCGGCTGCAGCTTATTGATGGATGGCCTGTTCAACGACCAGCCGTAGAGAAGCGTTGCTGATATCAAGCAAAAAGACAGAAAGAGATACATTGCATTTCTCCCGCTTGTTCTGCTTGTTAAGTGCCTTCTCCAGCCAGAATGAGGCATGCTGATCACATGGGCTTGTCCCATTGACGCTTGAGCTTTGCCTCCGACAATGCCTTCAGCTTCCAGCATAGTCCTCAGCCGAGCCAGAATGCCACTCTCAGCGTCTTTCATAAGCGTACCCGATTGGTCTTCAGTAATTCGTACCTCGTCCATTAGACGCTGCATGAGAGGCTTCTCACAGCTTATGGCAAGCTGCCGCTCCACCCAATCATGCAACGGGTCGTATACGTCAGAATCCGAGCGGTCAAGAGACATGCAAGCTTCCAAAATATCTTCAGCCCTCACTGGTCGCTGCTTCTCCAATACAGAAGTCCGTATTAACGTTTCCGTGACCGTATGTCTCAATGCAATATCGAATTGCGGTAATTGCTTATGTATGATGCGTTTGACTGCATCCGCTACGATTTCTGCGCGTTGGTCATGCGGCATCGCCGCATATTTACGCTGTACGTAGCTTCGAATATTTTTAACGTCGGTTGGTGACAGAATAAAAGCTTCTTCTGCTGGCATGACGATTCGCCCCTTCACGTCATCTCACACCGATTTTACCACAACTTTCCTAACGATTGGGAAATTACTCAGCTAATCTTTTCCTTAATATCCGGCTTTATTATAAATGCAGTCATTTACTCAAGACCGGACTGTAGCACAAAATTCACGGTAATATCGGCTACTGCGCATCCCGTTGCTCCATTTGATTCGAAAGCTTAGTATGAAAGCTCTATAATCCGATCTAATCTATATTTAATCATATTAATCATACCTCCGCGCCAGGCAGGCTCACATATCAAGACAGGTTCATATAACAAGAAAAGCGCCCGAAGGCGCTCCACTTTTGTCTCTGTATTTGATTTGTTGCTATCTTTCGCTTGCCTTAAGGCAGCATCGAGGAACCCATCAAATATTTATCTACTTCGCGGGCAGCCTCGCGGCCTTCGTTGATCGCCCAAACGACCAAGCTTTGTCCACGGCGCATATCGCCTGCAGCAAAAACTTTATCCACGCTCGTTACGTATTTGCCGTATCTCGCTTTTACATTCGAACGTTTGTCTTGTGCAAGGCCTAATTGTTCAATAATAGGCGTTTCCGGACCTTCGAAGCCAACAGCGATAAATACAAGATCCGCTGGCCAAACTTTTTCGGTACCTGGAATTTCGCTATATATTTTGCGTCCAGTCTCATCGACCGTACGTTCAATTTGAACGGTGTGAAGCTCCTTCAAGTTGCCATTGCCATCTCCTACGAACTTTTTCGTAAGCACGGAGAATGCACGCGGATCTTCGCCGAATAGTGCTTTCGCTTCTTCATGAGCATAATCAAGCGTATAGACATTCGGGAATTGCGGCCAAGGATTATTAATGCTGTCACGCTCTAGAGGTGCTTTGGCATGCGTGCCGAATTGCGTTACGGATTTGCAGCCATGGCGCAGCGCGGTAGCAACGCAGTCAGAGCCCGTATCGCCGCCGCCGATTACGATAACGTTTTTTTCTTTCGCCGAAATATAGTTGCCGTCTTCCAAGTTGGAATCCAGGTAGCTTTTAATCGTACCGTTCAAATAATCCATTGCCATGTGAACGCCGTTTAAATCGCGGCCTTCCATTTGTACGTCGCGTGCTCTTGTAGAACCGCCGCAAAGCACGACAGCGTCAAAATTCTCAACAAGCTCATTTGCCGTAATGTCTTTCCCGATCTCGGTGTTCGTAACGAACTCAATGCCTTCAGCTTCCATCAAGTCAACGCGGCGCTGTACGACATGCTTCTCAAGCTTCATTGTCGGAATGCCATATGTGAGCAAGCCGCCTATGCGGTCAGCGCGTTCATATACGGTAACGGTATGGCCAGCTTTGTTAAGCTGGGCAGCGGTTGCCATGCCGGCAGGCCCGGAGCCTACGACTGCAACTCGTTTGCCAGTGCGAACTTTCGGAGGCTGAGGAACAACCCAGCCCTCATCAAAACCGCGGTCAATAATCGCTTGCTCAATCGTCTTGATCGTTACGGCATCACCGATCAAGCCAACTGTACATGATCCTTCGCACGGAGCTGGGCACACGCGGCCGGTAAACTCAGGGAAGTTATTCGTTTTATGCAGACGGTCAAGCGCTTCGCGCCACAACCCACGATAAATCAGGTTATTCCATTCAGGGATCAAGTTGTTTACCGGACAACCCGAAACAGAGCCTGCGAGTTCAATGCCAGTATGGCAATATGGCGTGCCGCAGTCCATGCAGCGAGCTCCCTGCGTCTTTAGCTGTTCATCCGAAAAATGCTTATGAAACTCTTGCCAGTCCTTAATACGCTCCAGCGGGTCGCGATCGGCCGGCAGTTCGCGTTGATATTCCATAAAACCAGTAGGTGTAGACATGATCGCATTTCCTCCATCCATATTTCCCGTTAACCAATGCTACGATTCTCTTCAAACTATATCGGGAATCCATCAAATATTCAATAACAAACTTTCTTAAAAACGAATATTTTGTCTAAAGCACTCGATTACTATTTTACAATATCCTAGCATTCAAGTGTTCAGATCGTTAATGGATTATCCGTACAATCATTTGCACTTTATGACATATCGTTCGTCAAACGTTCGGTTTTAGCCATAATTGCTAGTTAGTGCGACGGACGAAGGTCTGAAAAGTAAAGGCATGCTTATTCTTCTCGTCGCTCTCGTGCGGCTCGCTTCCCACAAGCTTCCAGTCCGATTCAGCGAACAAAGGAAAGAATGCGTCACCGCCTTCAATTTCGACGTCTACTTCTGTCAGGAGCAGCGTGTCCGCGAGCGGAAGAAACTGTTCGTAGACATCCGCGCCGCCGATAACGATCAATTCTTCGCCCTTGAAGCGCTCTATCGCTTCAGCAACAGAATAAACAATTTCACATCCCGCAGGCTGGTAATCCTTTTGGCGTGTCAGCACGACGTTGAGGCGATCGACAAGCGGCTTTGGGAGCGACTCAAACGTCTTCCGCCCCATTACGACCGTTTTGCCTAAGGTTGTTTTTTTGAAAAAAGCCATCTCGGCTGGCAAGCGCCATGGCAGCTTGTTTGCTTTGCCGATTGTCCGGTTACGATCCATTGCGGCAATTAGTGTAATTGACATGAAAGCAGCACCTTTCTATCGAATAGGTTGGACGATCTAAAACGATCTAAACAGCTACCGGCGCTTTGATAGCCGGCTGCGGATTGTAGTTCTCGATGCTCAGATCCTCCATCGCAACGTCAAAAATGGACTTCTTATCCGCATTGAGCGCGAGCGTTGGCAATATGCCGGGCTCACGGTTTAGTTGGGTGTTAATTTGCTCCAAGTGGTTCGTATAGATATGGGCATCGCCCAGCGTATGGATGAATTCCCCGACCTCAAGTCCGCATTCATGGGCAACCATATGAGTAAGCAGCGCATAGCTTGCGATGTTAAACGGAATGCCAAGAAAAATGTCAGCGCTGCGTTGGTATAATTGACAAGAAAGCTTGCCGTTAGTCACATAAAATTGAAACATCGTATGACATGGCGGAAGCGCCATGTTGCTAGGCACGTCTTCCGGATTCCAAGCCGACACGATCAATCTTCTTGAGTCAGGGTTTTGCTTAATCGCAGCAATAACATCCTTTAATTGGTCAATCGTACCTCCCTGCGACGTTTTCCATTCGCGCCACTGCTTGCCATAAACGTTGCCAAGCTCCCCAAACTCCTCAGCAAATCGATCATCCGTAAGGACCTTCTGCTTAAAGCGTTCCATCTGTTCATTATAATCCGCGGCAAATGCAGAATCCGATTGCGAGCGCAAGCCGAAATTCGTCATGTCTGGTCCCGTGTACGCCGTGCTCTCCACCCATCTTTTGAAAGCCCATTCATTCCAGATGTTGTTGTTATGCTGCAGCAAATAACGGATATTGGTATCCCCTTGGATAAACCAAATCAGCTCGCTCGCTATAAGGCGAAAAGGAACGCGTTTTGTCGTTAGCAGAGGAAATCCCTCGCTAAGATCAAACCGCATTTGATAACCAAAAACAGAGATTGTACCCGTACCTGTCCGATCTTCCTTTTTGGTGCCATGCTCCAACACATATTTTAACAATTGCAAGTAAGTTTGTTCGCTATTGCTCATTTCTTGACCGCCCCCGATTCTAAACGAAAATCGTAAAAATAACAATTATTATAACACTATTCAGCTCGTCTGTCCTGCTTTCGTTTCTTTCTCAGCGCATAGCGTTCTGGTGCCGAAGCATGAAGCTTTTTTTCTTCGTCTGTCAATGGGATAACGGTAGGCACGGTGGCAGGCTTGCCCTTATCGTCTAATCCGACAAACGTAAAAAAGGCGGTAACCGTCGTTTTTCTCAAACCGCTGAACAAATTCTCAGAGCTAACGGACACATAAACCTCCATGGAGCTCCTATTGGTCCAGGTAACAAATGCTTCAACCTCAATGACTTCACCTACCCGAATGGGTGCCAGAAAGTCCAAGCTATCCGTTGATGCCGTAACGGCCTGCATCCGGGCATGCCGCATTGCAGCTATGGCAGCTACCTTATCCATATATTCCATCACCTTGCCGCCGAACATCGTCTCGTAAGGGTTCGTATCCAGCGGGAAAATCAACTGCGTCATAATCGTTCTGGATTCACTTGCCGGTTTCATCGTCTCTTCCCTCATTATGAACACCTCTTTGCAAGAATCGAATGCGATAGATGCACAAAGAGGCCCCGTCGGCTGGGGAGCCGCGTGACCTCTGCTGGTGCAAATGGAATGCGATTTATTTAATAAAGGTATGGATAGGATGGCCAAGTGCAACTTCAGCTGCATCCAATACGATTTCACCTAGAGTAGGATGTGCATGGATCGTAAGCGCGATATCTTCAAGCGTAGCGCCCATTTCAATGCCAAGCGCAAGCTCAGCAATCATGTTGGAAGCTTCAATACCGATAATTTGCGCGCCTAGCACAAGACCGGAGTCTGCATCAGCAACAAGCTTAACAAAACCTTCGTTTGCATTTAGGGACATTGCGCGTCCATTGATAGCGAACGGGAATTTGCCGACTTTAACGTTGTGGCCTTTATCTTTTGCTTCTTTCTCGCTGTATCCAACGCTTGCGCATTCCGGATCGGAGAAACAAACAGCAGGAACGCATTTGTAGTCAATTACGCTTGAATGGCCGGAAATGACTTCAGCAGCAACACGACCTTCATACATTGCTTTATGCGCAAGTGCAGGTCCAGCAATGATGTCGCCGATTGCAAAGATATGCGGGATGCTCGTACGGCATTGCTCATCGACCTCAACCAGACCGCGATCCGAAAGCTTCACATTGATCAGATCAAGGCCAAGCTCACCATCGGTGTTTGGACGACGTCCAACGGTTACAAGCAGGTAATCTGCCGTTACTTTTTCTTCTTTATCGCCAACGGTGTAAGTAACCGTAACGTCTTTATCTGTTTGCTCAGCGCCTTTAGCTTGGGCACCGGTAATGATATCAACGTTCGTGCTTTTCAGCTTCTTCGCAACGATGGAAGACATGTCTTTATCGAAGCCAGGAAGAATCGCATCAGAACCCTCGATTACGGTAACCTTCGTACCGAATTTGGAGTACATTTGACCAAGCTCAATGCCGATGTAGCCGCCGCCGATAACGACAAGGCTTTTCGGAATTTCAGGCAAGGACAAAGCGCCAGTCGACGATACGATACGGCCGCCGTAAGGGAATGCTTTCAGCTCGATTGGACGTGAGCCAGTAGCAATGATACAGTTTTTGAAACGGTAGCGCGGGGCTTCTTGATCGTTGAATACACGCGCTTCGTTTTCATTGATGAACATGACTTCGCCTTGGAAATATTGGACTTTGTTTGCTTTCAGTAGCGAAGCAACGCCGCCTGTCAATTTTTTGACGATTCCTGCTTTGAACTCTTGCACTTTCGTAAAGTCAACCTTTGCTTCGCCAACCTCGATACCGAAAGCGGAAGCATGGCTGATTGATTCATATTGATGTGAAGCGGAGATCAAAGCTTTCGATGGAATACAGCCCACGTTCAAGCATACGCCGCCTACATATTCTTTATCCACGATGAGTACGTTTTGACCAAGCTGAGCTGCGCGAATCGCTGCAACATATCCGCCTGGACCCGCACCAATGACTAGAGTATCAATATCTAGGGAAGCATCACCTACGACCATGTCTTATACCTCCATTATGAACAATTCCGGTTGTCCCAGAAGTGTTTTGATGTAATTCATAAAGTTTTGTGCCGTTGCGCCGTCAATTAGTCGGTGGTCAAAGCTGAGTGAAAGAGCCATTACAGGTGCTGCTACGATTTCGCCATTGCGAACAATCGCTTTCTCTGTAATTCTGCCTGTACCCAAGATAGCAACCTCAGGGAAGTTGATAACCGGCGTGAAGAACATGCCGCCTGCCGAACCGATGTTTGAGATGGAAATGGTGCTTCCTTTCAATTCGTTGGCAGCAAGCTTGCCATCGCGGCCGCGAGCAGCCAGATCACGGATGGAATCCGCAATTTTGAATAGGTTTTTACGGTCTGCATCCTCGATAACCGGTACGATAAGACCGTTATCCGTATCTGTAGCAATACCGATGTTGTAGAATTTGCGAAGCACGATTTCTTGGTTAGCCTCATCAAGCGTAGCATTCAAGATCGGGAATTCGCGGCATGCTGCCACAAGAGCCTTCACTATAAATGGCAAGTACGTAAGCTTGGAGCCTTTTTTCTCGGCATAAGGCTTATATTTCGCGCGAAGTGCTACCAATTCCGTTACGTCAACCTCATCCATAATCGTAACGTGAGGAGCCGTGTAAACGGATTTGGACATCGCGTTTGCAATAATTTTGCGAATACCTTTGAACGGTACGCGCTCTTCAGGACGATATGCTGTGCCAGAAGCCGTATGCGCAGGCTTCGCTTCGCCAGCGCCTTTTGCCGCTACTTCAGCATTGCTAGGTTGTTCAGCAGCAGGTGCCGCAGTATCGGCAGCCGCAACAGCTGGCGTACCGCCAAAGCCAGTTACGTCATCACGAGTGATTCGGCCGTTTTTGCCCGTGCCGCCAACCTGCGTTAGGTCCACGCCTTGCTCACGAGCGAACTTGCGCACGCTAGGAGTCGCTAGAACAAGGCCGCCAGTAGCTTTTGGAGCAGTCGCTGCAGCTGCAGGTGCTTCCGCTTTCGGCGCTTCGGCCGCTGGAGCTGCCTCTGCTTTAGGTGCTGGCGCTTCTGCTTTCGGTGCTTCGGCAGCTGGAGTTGCTTGCTCTGGAAGCTCGCCTTCAGCGTCAATGATTGCAACGATTTCTCCAACGTGGCATACTTGACCGTCTTTCACGAGCACTTCCAATACTTTGCCGTTAACCGGACAAGGTACTTCTACGATCGCTTTATCGTTTTGGACTTCCATAATAATATCATCATCTGTAACCGTGTCTCCGACTTTGATGTTCACTTTCACGATTTCGCCTTCGTGCAAGCCTTCGCCGAGCTCTGGGAAACGATATTCGAATTTAGCCAATGCTGGTAACCTCCTTTAAAAGTTCAATACTTTTTGAACCGCTGCAGAAACGCGAGCTACCGAAGGAAGCCACGCATCCTCAACAAGCGCAAACGGATAAACCGTATCCGGTCCGGCTACGCGAAGTACTGGAGCTTCCAAATGAAGAATGGCATGCTCGTTGATTTGCGCGATAATTTCCGCTGCCGCGCCTGACGTTTTTTGTGCTTCTTGAACGACAATCGCGCGGTTCGTCTTTTGAATGGACGCTACGATCGTTTCAATATCTAGCGGTACCAGGCTGCGAAGGTCGATTACCTCTACGCTTACGCCTGTTTTTTCAAGCTCTTCTGCCGCTTTTACTGAAGTATGAACCATCATCCCGTAAGTGAGGATCGTTACGTCGGTACCTTCGCGGACAACATTTGCTTTGCCGATTTCAACGGTATATTCGCCTTCTGGCACATCTGCCTTAAACGCACGGTAAAGGTTGAGATGCTCCATGAAAAAGACAGGATCATTATCGCGGATTGCTGAGATCATCAAACCTTTTGCATCATAAGGATTTGACGGAATGACGACTTTAATACCTGGTGTTTGAATAGCCAGACCCTCAAGGGAATCCGTGTGCAGCTCAGCTGCTTTTACGCCGCCGCCGAATGGCGTACGGAACACGATTGGCGAATTGTAGCGACCGCCTGAACGATAGCGCATGCGTGCCGCTTGTACAAACATTTGGTCAAGCGCTTCATAAATAAAACCAACGAATTGAATCTCTGCGATTGGGCGGAAGCCTTGAAGCCCCATCCCCACTGCCATACCCGCAAGCGCGGATTCGGCAAGCGGCGTATCGAATACGCGATCCTCGCCAAACTCTCCTTGCAATCCTTCTGTCACGCGGAATACACCGCCGACCTTACCTACGTCCTCACCGAAAATGACAACGTTTGAGTCGCGTTTAAGTTCTACGCGCATCGCATCGCGAATTGCTTCCAACATATTCATTTGAGCCATGATCGTCTGATCCTCCTCTACTATTGAAAATCGGCCTTTTGCTCTTCCAGGTGTTTCGGTGTTGTTTCGAACATGCTATCGATCAAGCCTGCCACAGTCATTTTTTCAACTGCTTCGGTTTTTTTAATTTGCTCGTTTACCGTTGCTTTTGCTTCTTCTTTCACGCGGTTTGTGTCCTCATCCGACCACAAGCCTTTTTTCTCCAAGAACTTACCGAAACGAACGAGCGGATCTTTAAGCGCCCATTCCGCTTCTTCTTCTTTCGTACGGTATTTGGTTGTATCATCCGCCATGGAATGCGGACGGAAACGGTAAGTTAGCATCTCGATCAATGTCGCGCCATCGCCATTGCGGCCTCGTTCCGCTGCTTCTTGAACGGCTTTGATTACAGCCAGCACGTCCATGCCGTCTACTTGTACGCCTTTAATGCCGGCTGCAACTGCTTTGTGTGCAATTGACAGCGCGCCAGTTTGTTTAGCGTAAGGTGTCGTAATCGCATAACCGTTATTTTGAACGGCATAGATAACCGGAAGCTTATAGGCACCGGCAAAGTTCATGCCTTCGTAGAAATCGCCTTCCGAGGAACCACCATCGCCTGTATATGTGATAGCTACGCGCTTTTCGTTTTTCTTTTTGAAAGCCATGGCTACGCCGGTTGCATGCAAAATCTGCGCACCGATAATAATTTGCGGCATAAGAACATGCACGTCGTCAGGAATCCGGCCGCCCTCTTGGTGACCGCGGGAGTACAAGAATGCTTTATACATTGGCAGACCGTGCCATACGATTTGTGGCATATCTCGGTAGCCGGGACAAATGAAATCATCTTTATTCAGTGCGTACTCGCTGCCGATCATTGACGCTTCTTGGCCGGATACTGGTGCGTAGAAGCCAAGTCTTCCTTGACGTCCAAGATTGACTGCGCGCTCATCCCAAGTACGTGTAAATACCATGCGGTACATAACTTCTTTTAATTGATCATCAGACAATGCCGGCATTAAATCCGGGTTAACAACATCCCCGTCGAGTGACAAGACAGAAAGCGGAGTTACCGGTTCCGTTTGAACTTCGTATGGCAATTTGCTCATTTTGAACGCTCACCTCAATCGAAATATTTGAAAATCGTTTACCTCTGTTATAGAATTATTATAAACCTGTTTAACGAAAATGGTCAAAGCAAAAAACAAAAAAACCTTTGTTTTTTCGCTGATTCTCATCATTCTGTTGAGAAATTGTATATGCTACAGACTTATTTTTTCTATATAACAGCATAATACAACAAGACAGAAATAGATGTGATTCCCTGTATGCCTTTCTATTGTTTACCCACAACCGTAGTTTTCCATTCAATAATTACAAGTCATAAGGAGAGAAAGTCATGACAGATGAACGATATTTAAAAAGAACGATCGTAAAGGAAACCGTGCCTAGCCGGTATTTGCCTGAACAGGCCCGCAACCTGCGCGTATTTTTGCCGCCAGGCTACAACGAGGTATTGAGCTACCCTGTCGTATACTGTCAAGATGGCGAAGACTTTTTCAATTTCGGACGAATCGCCACAACAGCTACCAAATTGATTTTAGATGAGGGCTTGGAGCCTTTCATTATTGTAGGCGTCGATGTGGACAAGAAGCTTCGAACCGATGAATACGCGCCTGATGGAGAACGGCATGCCAACTATATTCGTTTTTTCGCAGAAGAGCTTATTCCATTCGTTGAAGAGAGATACTCCGCAAGGCAGGACGCGGAACATCGCTTGCTTGCAGGGGATTCATTGGGAGGTTCCGTATCGCTGCATTTAGCTCTCGCATATCCTCAGCTGTTTACTCGCGTTATGTCATTATCCGGCGCATATTACGGCGTCTCGCAGCACATTATCTCAGAAGCAGCCGACTTAAGCTGGTTAACGGTCTATATGATCGTAGGGCTACAGGAGGATGCTTACGAAACAGATCGCGGCGTGTTCGATTTCGTAGCCTTGAACCGAAACACGAAAGCATTGCTGGAGCATAAGCAAGCAACGGTGTTTTACGAAGAGAAGGATGGCAAGCATCAATGGGGCTTCTGGCAAAAAGAGCTCGACAAGGCGCTATTCTATTTTATCGAGGAAGAATAACAAGCGTAAACGGCTGAATCCGTCCACTGGCGGCTAATGTAACGTATCGCGTAGAAATATAGAGAAAGTTGGCAAAATAATATACCTTCCTATATTTTGAAAAAGCTGTTTAGATCGCTCTTAACCGAGCGTCTAAACAGCTTTTTGCGTATTAACGCGATTGATTGATATCCGATTGTACCCTGCTCAGAAGCTCTTTGCAGCCGCTGTCCACAAGCTCGTAAACAAATTCAAAATTGCCGTCATAATAGGGATCCGGCACATCGGGCAGCGTATGTCCTTTTACTAGCTCCATGAATGTAAATAGCTTGGACTCGTCAAATTCGATCCCGGCATTCTCAAGCATCTGGCGCACGTCGCGCAAGTTTTTCGTATCCATGCATACCAGATAATCAAAATCCTCATAGTCTTTGCCTGTTACTAGACGCGCCTTCATGCCTTGATGAGAAATACGGTGTTGATCAAGCACCTTTCGCGTGCCCTCATGAGGCGGATGTCCGAGATGCCAATCGCCTGTGCCCGCAGAATCCACTTCAATGATATCAGATAATCCAGCCTTTTCAACCTGATGGCGCATGACCGCTTCAGCCATTGGCGAGCGGCAAATATTGCCTAAGCAAACAAACAAAACCTTGGCTTTCATGAACGGCCTCTTTTCTGCTGCTCTTGGGAAGTATCGATATGCAGCGACCTTCTTGGCAGCTTCCACTTGTAATACACCGACAGCATCCTGAAGCTAATAATAACGACAAATAAAAACAATAGCTCTAAAGTCGATTTAAGCCATCCGAGTCCAATGACAAGGCCTCCGAGCATCGCCCATACCGCATAAATCTCATCCTTTAGGACAAGCGGCTTGCGACCCGCTAGAACATCGCGGATAATGCCGCCTCCGATACCGGTCAGCATGGCTGCAACTAGCACCGCGCTCAGCGGATGCTTCATTTGCGTGGCGTACAGCGCGCCTTGAATAGCGAAGGCCGATAATCCAATCGCATCAAAAAAGGCCTCGCTTTTCCTCCATCTCTGAATCCATACGACCGGCAGTAGAAATGCGATCGTCATCGCGATCATCGCGATTTTGAACAAATAGCCTTGGCTCCATAACGATGTTACCGGCATCCCGATGAGCAAGTTGCGAACGACGCCGCCACCGAATGCAGTGACTAAGCCAAGCACGAATACGCCTAATATATCGTACTCTTCCTCCATGGCGACAATCGCTCCGCTGACAGCAAAGGCTATCGTGCCAATGATACTGAAAATCCCAAAAATGTCCATGCTCACTGCAATAGCTCCTCGCTTCCCGTCCATGAACCGACCTGCTTCACCGGTTCTTTCCTAAACCATTTTAGCTGGGAGCAAAAAGTTTCGCAACGACAAATTTCGCAGCAAGTTGCGTGTATATTTACCAACCAAGGGCTTGCCTCTAGTTTTTAAGCGGCAAATGGCTATATACTAATATTGGCTTATTGTACATTCTGTTAAAAAGAGAGGATCATACGTTATGCAGCCACGCATTGTCATTTGTACGGGCGGCCAGCTAGGCCCCTTTGCTCTTGAGCATATAGACTCCGCTGATCTGCTTGTCGGGGCAGACAGCGGCGCACGCTTTTTAGTCAACCATGGATATCGCCCTGATATCTCAATCGGCGATTTTGATTCCGTCTCCGAGCAAGAATTGCTCGCTATCCGAACTAGCAGCAGCCAGACAATCGCTTGTGATCCGATTGACAAGGATTATACCGATACCGAGATGGCTATGAGGCTCGCGCTTGACCTGCAACCTCGCGAGATCATATTGATCGGCGCTTTAGGTACAAGATTCGACCACTCTTTGGCTAATGTTCACTTGCTTGCTTTAGCTTCCGAAGCACAGGTTCCCGCTTCGATAATCGACAACCACAACAAAATAACGCTTTTGACGGATACGGCTTTCATAAGTCATCATGGCTATCCCAATGTCTCTTTGCTTCCGCTTTCCATAAAGGTAACGGGAATCACGCTGACCGGCTTCCAATACCCGCTTGACGATGCTACATTGACCATCGGCCAATCACTAGGAATCAGCAACGTTCTTTTGTCAGAGAGCGGCCGTATTGCAATTGCAAGCGGTTTGCTCCTCGTTATCCAAAGCCGGGACTAGTTGATGGGAACGGCAAGCATAGGCGAGGAGAAGCTGCACGTAAACACGTGTGCTTTTCCTCGTCGTATTCGCAGCATTCCAATCAGCTATTCTCTTCAGGCGTCACGATCGTTAATCCTTCCACATGCTTCCGGCTCATCAGCTTGCGTGATTTTCTGTCCGCTTTCGATTCGAAAACGATGTCGAGATCGTATTGCTCATCCGGGTAGAGCTTCGTTTTCGGGATATAGAGCTTCATGCGCTTTTGGTTGAACGTCAGCTTCTGTCCTTGCACTTGAAGGACGACATTTCCGCGCTCATCTGCTGGACGGTACACAACCCCCATCCGCTTCAGCGGATAGATCCAAACGGCATCGCCTTTCAAAAAAGGCTGAGCTGCTGCTTTGGTTGAAGCTGACCTCTTGCCTCCCTCCATTTTCTCCAACGATTCACGATTCAATTTTTGTTCGTGATTGGCTGCTAGCAGGCTGCCATTCCCGGCGTCTTCCTTTTGCCTCATCCCGTTATCGATCGGTTCAGATGCTGAATTTTTTTTCATCTCAAGCAGATGTTCCGCTCGCTGCATGACACTCTCCGGCAAACCGAACCGTCTTGCAATAGCAAACGCATGGCTCTCCCCAGCTTCACCGATCTCTAGCCGATAGAGCGGCTTTAACGTATCCGCATCAAAAGCCATCTTTCCGTTCTGGCAGCCTATCGTTCGTGCTGCAAATGCTTTGATTTCATTGAAATGTGTAGTTGCTACGGTCAATGCTCCGCGTGTAAGCAGCTGCTCCAACAAGGCGATAGAAAGCGCAATCCCTTCTGTAGGATCAGTACCTGCAGCCAATTCGTCCAGCAATAGCAATGACCTTGGACCGGCTGCTTCCAACATCTCCTTCAACACGGTTATATGGGATGAGAACGTACTCAGCGATTGCTCCAAACTTTGTCCATCCCCAACATCAGCGATCACATGCTGGAAAATACCAATCTCACTGCCCTCTTCTACGGGTACAAGCAGCCCCGATTGCACCATCAGCACGAACAAGCCGATCGTCTTTAACGTTACCGTTTTCCCTCCGGTATTCGGCCCCGTTATGATGAGCTGCTTCCAGCGCGTGCCAAGCTCTGCATGAAGCGGTACGCTCGATGAGCCAATCAGAGGATGCCGTGCGCCTATCAGCCGAATGACCGGTTGCTCAGACAGCTTCATTTTGTGGCCTTTGTAAGAGCGTGAAAGCTTAGCGCGTGCTGTAATGAAATCAAATGAAGCCATCGCTTCAACGTTCTGAAACAGCTCTGCGGAGAACGTTTCCGCTTGCTCGGATAAACGAGCCAATATTACGGTACGCTCTCTTTCTTCCTCGGCTTTCCATTGCTGCAGCTCTACTTGCAAGTCTGCGACGTCATGCGGCTCCACAAATAACGTTTGCCCGCTTGAGGATTCGTCCCACACCGTTCCGGCTACCTGCTTGCGAAGCTCTCTCTTGACTGCAATGACAAAACGGTCACGGCGCTTGCTGATGACGGGATCCTGAAGAGCCGTTCGATATTTGCCCAAAGCATGCTCCATTTTTTTCTGGATTTTATCCTCGGTTGCATAAATATGCCTGCGTATAAACGCAAGATCCGCACTTGCTTGATCGGTTATGAGTCCGTAACGGATGCACCGGTTCAATTCTTCTCGCAGCGCGGGGCAATCGTACATGGATTCTGCATATGAAGCTATCGTTGGCGCAATATCCCGCTTGCTGTTCATATACTTTTTCATTTGCACGACTGAAGTCAGCCATACGGCTAATTGCTCTAATTCCTGTTCATTGTAAATACGGCCTTTCCCTAGCAAAGCCAGGAATGAATCTATGCCGTCCATTGCAGACAATGGAATGCTTGCCCCGCTTCCTAGCAGTAATACTGCTTCCTCTGTTTCCTGCAGCCATGCTTCTACCTGGCGGTGCTTGATGCTTGGCGCATGGCGCTCAGCGAGCATTCTCCCAGCTGGCGACACGGTATAGCTAATAACCGCTGCCTTCACTTTATCGAACTCTAATCTTCTCCATGATGCTTCATTCATTTTTTCAGCCTCCTCTATTTTAGACAAAAAAAAGACAGAAACAGAACGCGGGCGCGTTCCATTTCTGTCTCAATTGACTAAGCCCCAGTAACCCACATATGCCTATCAGAAACGAAGGGCAAAAAAAGGGTACAAAAAAACCGCGCTGGATAGCACGGTGATTGGGCCGCTGTCGAATTGCTTCAGGCGGAAATCCTCATGTCCATAACTCTTGGCGTCGGATAGCGAAATAGAGCCTTGCTGTATGGCGCAAAAACCATACGTAAGCAGCAAGACCATCATACTCTCCAACAATATCCAATTTATGAGTTAAGGACACCAGCAAACATTAAAATTTCCCCTTTAAGCATATTAACAATCAGTATCATAAACTTACGTCTCTAATGTACAAAATAGACAAGCTGCTTGTCAAGCTTAAACGCTTAAAAAGAACCCTAAAGGCTTAGCTCTAAGCCTGCACGAGCAAACCTGATGTTTGCAGGCAGCTTATAATCCTTTGCAAGATCAATATCATGAGACATATGGGTCAACAGCGTTTGTTTGGGCTGCCACTTGGCAATGAGGTCTATCGCTTCAACCACGTCATAAACGGACCTCGTTTCATAAGCAAAGGGCTCATGATAAAAGCTTGTGCCAAGAATAAGCAGGTCAAGCTCAGCCAGTGGCTGCTGTTGCTCGTCAGTCAAACCGATCGAATCCGAGCAGTATACCCACTTATAATTCGTATCCCCATTCAAAAATGAAAAAGCATAAGCATATCCGTTCTTGCCATGATTCACTCGCCAGCTTGTAACTTGCCATTTGCCAATCATGACCGGTTGATCGAAGGCGTAGAATTGAATCTGGTTCTTAAGCCAAGGGAACCTATCATTAATTTCCGCGATAACCTCGGTTGGCGCATAAGCTACGCCCTTCTTTTGGGTCCAGCGGCAAGCATCTGCCCATTCCACTAACCCGCCTATATGATCAAAATGTGCGTGAGTAATCAATAAAATATCAATTGCCCGCAAATCTGCTGCTTCCAATTGTTTGGCGAAATCAGGCCCGCAATCGATCCATACCGCTCCAGCATCTGCAATCTCAAGCTGAACGGAAGATCGCAGCCTGCGATTTAAACCGGTGGTTCGCGCTTCGTTACATACCTCACACCCGCAATAAATGCGTGGAACGCCCATGGAATCTCCGGTGCCCCTAAAAATGATCTTACTCATAACGGCAATAAAGGTAAAGTTTCTGAAGCTTGGATTTGTTCCATCATGCGAACCCATTGCTCTGGCTTATTGGGTAAAGCGGAGTAGTAGCCATTGAGAAATTCGGCAACCAATGCAGCATCAATGCTGTCCAAATCTTCATTCTGCGGGAGAAAGCATAAGTCGAGCTCTGCCACTGCATGCCCCTCATGATCCCAGGAGGGATGCACATAGGCGAGATCAATCCGTTTATAGCCAATATGGGACAGTACTTCACGCCGAACAAAAGGATTCATGGGTGAAACGCCTCCGAACGCATGCTCTTCCGCGCGGTAAGGATCATACACCTCGGCAAACATGCCAATAGGCGTTGTACCAGACTGTTCCGCGAGCCTGACCAAATCTCGTTCGCGATTGCGAAGCAGAAATCTTCCTACGCCAAGCGATGGCTTGCCGATAATGGTAAAGTCCGTCATAGCGACGCGGAGGGCTGGGTAATAACGGTACTCGGTGGAACCTACGACTTCCCCTTCATGAATGGCTACATACACATGGATTCCGTTGTCTTCGAGCGGCTCTCGCCATAATTCATAAGCCAAAACTTCCTCCGGCGGGAAGATCGTCTGCAGAAGCTTGTGCAGCGATCCGAAATATTGATCTTCTATTGATGTAATCCGATGGTATATCAACATGAAAGCTCTCTCCTTTTATTAAACGGATTGCGCCATTCCATAATGACTGCGCAATTATTCGATTGCTCATCTTCCAGATAGCCGCGTGCAATTCCTACCGGTATTCGTCCACATCGCAATAAAAAAGTGATGACAGGATCCTTCCATTCACCAGTCATAACTCTTTCCAGATAGACTTCTGGTGAACATTCAACTATATGCTTCCCGTAGCCAGGCATTCTTCCGCCACCCAGTAGACGCGATAATCCAAGGTGTACGACCGTTTCATACATCGTTTGCATCAGCCATTTGCCAATTCCAGATTTCCGAAACGTCGGCACTACGCAAATATCGACAACATAGAGCGTATCGCCTTCTCCGTTGTGGTTGCGAATATATCCGCTGTCGGTCATCTTCTCCCAGCTGTGTTGGTGGCTATAGTCGTCCATATTCACTAGCAGAGCTGTCATCGATCCGACAATGCTGCCGTCGACCTCTGCACAAATAGCCCCTGCCGGGAACCGTGCGATATGTTCCGATAGCTGCTCGCGATTCCATAAAAGCTCCTCCGGGAAAGGGGGAGGGAAGCTTAACCGTTGAACCTCGATAAGCGCTTCGATATCAGACTCGTTATAGGGACGTATGATTGCGTTTACCGGCTTTTCGCCTTGAAATATGTAAAGTTCTTTTCGCAATGCGGGACTCACTCCTCTCGCCTTGCCTATTAAAGTTAGTTCCAATCCGTATAAAGATCCGTCCTGCGGTCCCTCCACGTCGTTACGGAGCCCTTTGCCCTTACCTCTTCAAGCAAAGCCAAATCCAGATCGGCAACGACGAGCATATCATCATTAATGATCCCTTCGCTCAGAATGCCGGCTGGCGGGAACGGAATATCGTTAGGCGCAATGATCGCCGCTTGGCCGAAATTCGCCCTCATAAGATCCACTCTGCGCAGAGAACCGACCGTGCCTGTAGTCACGATATACACTTGGTTTTCAACGGCCCTTGCATGGCAGCAATAACGCACGCGGTAGAATCCGTGACGGTCATCTGTACAGGAAGGGCAGAATATGACGTCAGCGCCTTTAGCACGCGCCATGCGTACGATCTCCGGAAATTCGATATCATAACAGGTTAACATGGCAATCTTTCCGAAAGCGGTCTCGAACACCTCGAGACCTTCACCAGCTGACATATTCCAGCCTTCAACCTCCGATGGCGTAATGTGAATTTTGTGCTGTACGTCAATCTTGCCATCTGGATGAAACAGATGCGCGGCGTTGCGCAGGCTTCCGTCTTCAGTCTGGATGACATGAGTTCCGCCTACAATGTATATAGCATAGTCATTGGCCAGAGAACGGAACAGCTCCACATAGCTATCCGTGAAGTCAGGCAGTCGGTCAATGGTAAGCGCAGCACCGTCTCCATCACCGATTGACATGAGCTGCGTCGTTAAAAATTCTGGAAACAGCAGGAACTGAACGCCATATTCGGCTGCATTACGCACATAATGCGTAACCTGCTCGGCAAATTGCTCGAATGAGTCGATATCCGCTAGCTTATATTGAACGGCTGCCGTACGGAATTTCATATTGGCGAAACCTCCCTCTTCCCTTATGATTTACGCTGCTTGAATTGCAACGTAATTGTCGTGCCCAAATCCGGAAGGCTGAACACGTCAACCTTGCCTTCATGCAGGTCAATAATCCGCTTAGCGATTGAAAGCCCGAGGCCGACGCCTCCGGTTGCGCGGCTTCTGGCGCCATCCACACGGTAAAAGCGCTCAAACAAATGCGGAATTTCGTTCTCCGGGATACCCATACCTTTGTCTTTGACCTCAATTTTCACGATATTTCTGACGAGCGTAATCGTAATATCGATCGGTTCCTTAGAATACTTAATCGCATTGTCCAGCAGAATTACGAGAAGCTGCCTAATTTTGTCCTTGTCTCCAACCATCCGAACGACCTTGGACATCGCTTTCACTCTTATCGGACGTCCGAAAGTCGTTTGCAGCATCGTTGCGATCTCATCTACCACATGAACGACATCAAAGAGCTCTTGCTTTAACCAATCCTCTTGTTCGGCTTCTGCAAGCATCAGCATCGATTTCGTTAGATTCTGCAAGCGGTTCGCTTCCTTATCGATTGCCTCAATTGCTTCGTCCCGCAGGTTCACGTCGTCCCGTCCCCAGCGTTTCAGCATGCCGGCATAGCTGCTGATGACCGTAAGCGGCGTTTTGAGCTCATGAGACGCATCCGCAACGAATTGCTTTTGCTTCGCAAAAGTACGGTCAAGCCGTTCAATCATTTGATTGAACGCCCTGACAAGCTGCAGCAATTCCGCGGATTCTTCCCGGCTGCTCAGCTCGATCTGCCTAAGCTTGCCGCTGCGGTCAATTTCTCGCATCGTATTTACCATCTGTTGGATCGGTGCCGTTAATCTAGACGTAAACCAGTACGTTCCGAATATGGCGAACAAGATGGCTCCTCCGCTCGTTACGCTAAGCGCGGCAACCAATACCTGCAAATAATCGTCGAGCTCATCGAGGATACGGTTGATTTCAAGCATCGCGATGACGCGATTGCCGTCATAGAGCGGCACCCGCATGAATAAGATTCGTTCGCCGCCCTTCGTTATCATCCCAGTATGGTGATGGGTTTCGAACGCGGCGGGCAGCTCCTGCAGCAGCTCATCTGAGCCCGTAATGTTAACGACTCTATTGTTCGGAGCAATAATCCGAATCATTTCGTTTACGTTGTAATATTCGTTGAGCAGCTCCGGGTAATTTAGTCCGCGGCCGCTCTGAATTCGGGGATTTTCCAGCATCAGATTCACTTTATTCGCGATAACCTCTTCTTCGCTTTCGGTCGTAATCTTGATCACGTAGAAGTATACGAATATATTAAAGAGAATCAATATGAAAATAAGCCAAAAAATCGTAAAGAGCGTAAACCGTTTGCGCAGCGTCATGCATCCGGCTCCTTAATCATATAGCCAACTCCGCGAACGGTATGAATGAGCTTATGGCGATAGCCCTTGTCCAGCTTTTGGCGCAAGTAACGAATATACACGTCGACCAGATTGGTCTCCCCAATAAAATCATAGCCCCATACTTCGGATAAAATATCCTCGCGAGACTTCTCATCGTTTTTGTTCTCAACGAGATACACGAGCAGCTCAAATTCACGCGGCGTTAATTCAATGAGTATATCCTTGCGATAAACCTTCCGCGTACGCAGCTCAATCGTCAAATCTCCTACCTTAATCATATCCGAGCCTTCTGCTTCCTTCGGATACTGCTGGAATATTCGCAGAATGTTGCGGACGCGTGCAAGCAGCTCCTCCATCGCGAATGGTTTCGTAATATAATCATTGGCTCCGTGCTCGAAGCCGCTTACCTTATCCGGCACCGTATCGCGTGCAGTCAATAATATGATAGGTACCGGATTTCCTGCTTGACGCAGTAACCTCAGCACTTCGATTCCGCTCATTTCCGGAAGCATCACATCGAGCAGCACTAGCTCCCACTCGCCTGTCGATGCCATTTCATAGCCTGTCCGACCATCGGCAGCCGATCCAACTGTATAGCCCTCATGCTCTAATTCAAGCTGCAATATGCGGGAAATGCCCGCTTCGTCTTCTACGACAAGAATTCGTTCCTTCATGTTGACGGTACACCTGCTTCCAATTGAAAATAATCGATATAATCAGCCTCTTTGCTTGATTTCAAGCAGCAAGGGTTAAATTTATCATAATGAAGACGTTTCACAAATGCAAGTAAGCCGATCTACAGAAAGAGTAGACCGGCACTTGCCGCAAGTTATGCGGTTCGTTTCTGGTAAAGCCGGGTAATTCGGCTCATAGCCTTAACTGCTTTGCTTCTGCATAGACCAGGCTTCTACATCCCACGTCTTGGTTACCCAATCCTCATAGAATTCAGGTTCATGAGATACGAGAACCACCGTGCCCTTGTAAGCCTTCAGCGCGTGCTTCAACTCCGCTTTGGCAACGACATCCAAATGGTTTGTTGGCTCATCGAACAAGATCCAGTTGCTGTCTCGCATCATGAGCTTGCAGAGCCGAACCTTCGCTTGTTCGCCGCCGCTTAATTGATTCAAGGCGCGCGTGATGTGCTCGTTTTTCAGCCCGCATCTTGCGAGAGCTCCCCGCACTTCGCTTTGGGTCATGAAGGAAAACTCATCCCACACATCCTCAAGCGGAGTCATGGTTGGCGCTTTTGCTTCTTGCTCAAAATAAGCCGGGTTCAAATAATCGCCAAGATAGGTTTTTCCGTCAAGCGGAGGAATTACTCCAAGTATCGTACGGAGAAGCGTTGACTTGCCCACCCCGTTGCACCCAACGATCGCGATTTTGTCACCCCGCTCGATGACCATATTCATCTCAGGCAGAAGCGGCTTGTTATAGCCGATAACCATTCCCTCTGCCTCGAACACGGTTTTGCCGCTAGTTCTCGATTCCTTGAAGTTAAAGGTCGGTTTTGCCGCTTCCTCCGGCTTGTCGATGCGGTCGATGCGGTCAAGCTGCTTTTCCCTACTCTTGGCTCGGCCTGACGTAGAAGCACGGGCTTTGTTTTTATTGATAAAATCTTCTTGTTTCTTGATGAAATCCTTCTGTTTCTCGTAAGCATCGATATGCTGGGCTTTGTTCAAATCAGCCATTTCGAGAAACTTATCGTAGTTCGCTGAATATCGTGTCATCTTCGTAAACTCAAGGTGATAAATCACGTTGACAACCTGATTCATAAAGCCGGTTTCATGGGATATGAGTACAAATGCATGCGGATAGTTTTTCAAATAGTTGGTCAGCCAGTTGATATGCTCTTCGTCCAAATAGTTCGTAGGCTCATCGAGCAGCAGCACGCCCGGTTTCTCCAGCAGCAGCTTGGCTAGCAGAACCTTGGTGCGCTGACCGCCGCTAAGTGCCGTAACGTCACGATCAAGTCCGATTGCATTAAGACCAAGCCCATTCGCCATCTCGTCTACTTTTACGTCAATCAAGTAGAAATCGCCGATTTCCAGCTCTTCTTGTATTTCCCCCATACGAATGAGCAGTGCATCTAACGTATCTGCATCCGCTTCACCCATTTGCGCTGCGATCTCATTCAATTCCTCTTCCAAAAGCAGCATCGGAAGGAACGCGTCCTTCAGTACATCTCTAATCGTTTTACCTGCCTCAAGCTTCGTATGCTGATCTAAATAGCCATAACGAACGCGCGGCGTCCATTCTACCTTGCCCTCGTCCTTCAGCAGCTTGCCCGTCAAAATATTCATCAAGGTAGACTTGCCTGTTCCGTTAGCGCCAACAAGGCCAACATGCTCGCCGGCCAATAAGCGGAAAGAAACGTTTCTGAAAAGTACGCGATCGCCAAACGTATGCGATAATTGCTCAACTGTTAACAAACTCATTTTCTTTTTATCTCCATTCATCTATAGACCATATTCAAAAATTGCTCATTCACGTTTTTACCCGTATCATTGTACCACATAATCGGTCATTCTGTGATCAATTCATTCCGGAGCAGCTTTAAAATGGGCGCTAACGCTTGATTAAGCTTGCTAGCTAGCCGCTTATTATCAGTCGCCCATTGTCCCTTCCACTGAAGCGACAGCAGCATATCGTCAGGCAATTTGGGCACGATGGCTATCGGATGCGTAGGAAATAGAGACAGCCATTCCCGCCTCGCATCGAAAGACACATCTTTATTCGCGACAAATACAAGCTGCGAGCCTGCTGCCGCCATCTCAGAGCGCATATGGTAAAGCTGTTTAAGGTCGCAAGCACGCCACTTTGCTACGACTGGATCACCCACAACGATCACGAGCCTTGAACCTCGCAATAATTGCTGGGCAAGCGGCTCGGTCCATTTTTGGGAAACATCGATTAAATGGATCGAGGTGTCCGTTTGTTTAAGCATTTGCATAAAACGGTCGCTTGCATAGTCATTTTCCAATGCCTGCTCAGATTTGAGCGAGAACCAGTCGATTGCAGGGGATTTCTGCCTTGTATGCTTGTAACGCGGATCTAGCGCCATAACCTCTTCAGATTCAGCCTGATACATTTTGCGAATACCGCTTAACCAAGCATGCCATTCCGGTCTCGCATGCTCATATTCCGCTGCAGATACCGGAATACCGATTTTAGCGAGCAGATTAGCCAGCGTATGTGTCAAAAACGTCGATCCAGCACCAGATGACAAGGACAACAGGCAAACTGAGATTGGTGAATGATACCCTTCTCGCCCGCTTATATTTGCAGGGAGTGATACATCTGAAGAATGTGTAACAAACATAAAAGGTGTTAACGCTGCTTCTACTTCCTTTATGGTTTGATACCGCAGCCTAGGGTCAGGCTGCAGCAGTCCTCTTAATACCGTTTTGAAGGCTGCAGGCGTATCCCTTTTCAAAAAAGTAAACGATTCGTCTCGGTTTGCCTGTTGAGCTACCGGCTCGTAAATCAGGCCGCCGCTTGCCATAAAATACATTAAAGCGCCTAATCCGTAAATGTCCGTTCGTTCATCGCTTTGACCGCTGCCAGCCTGTTCAGGTGCGGCAAAGCCCTTCGTGCCAAGCTGCACGGTATCCTGCTCCATATTGGGCCGATAGCGCCTGGATATGCCGAAGTCAATAAGCTTTACCTGCCACTTGGCATCGATCATGACATTCGATGGCTTCAAATCTCTATGTATAATAGGAGGATCATTCGTATGCAAATAATGCAAAGCGGAACAAAGCTGCTTTACGACATGCATGGTTTGTTCGAAAGTTAATCCGCTCCGATTTGAGCGGTAATAATCAGCTACCGTATGCCCATCTATGTAACTCATGACGTAAGTCTCGTGTATCTGTCCCGAAGCTGGATAATAATTCAAAATAGTAGGCAAATGCGGATGATTAACCATCATGAGCAGCTTAGCTTCCTCGGCTAGCATGGCTGCTCCAGGACGAGGTGCAATTACCTTGATTGCGGTAAGCTTGTTACCTAGCCGTAGGTCATCTGCCGCATATACAATTCCCATCCCTCCTTTTCCAAGGATAGCTGTAACCCGATATCTGTTATCGAGCACCGTTCCCGCGGGATAAGGATCAAACCAAGCTTCTGCATTACCCATTTTTCCCTCCTCCATAACAAAAAAAGCATCCCAATGCGGTTTGTAAAAACAAACGGCATCAGGATGCTTTCCTGAACTATGACTATAAATTCAACTTTATCATAGAGCTTTAGCAGGAGCAAGCTGCGTTTAGAATACGCGTTTTTTGGAATTAACAAGCTCGGCAAGAAATGCTAGCGCAAGTCCCTGTCCCCAGCCTTGGACACGCTTATGCGCAACGTCGCGGTAACCTTGCTGATCGTTCATGACTGCAGTACCGGCAGAGACATTCATGACCGAGCCATCTTCGGTAATTTGGCTTAAGATTCCGTCGATTGAACGCTGTATATACTTGTTGTACAACGAGCCAAAAGCGAACAAACCGGTTGCAATGCCAGCTGACCCCGACGACTCATGATAAGAGGTATTGTCGTTAAGCACGGTATGCCATAAGCCATTTTCGGATTGAAGACGTACTAGGGTGCTTAGCTGGTCTCTCATCGAGCCTTCGATAATCATGAACGATGGGTGCTGTACCGCAATATGCGGCAGTGCCTTCGCCATCGTCAGCGCCGCCCATGAATTGCCCCTCGCCCAAAAGATTGAGGACATATGATTCTGAGCAATATTGTCCCAGCCATGATAATACAAATTCGAGACAGCGTCTTGAAGGAAATGCTCATGTCCATGATATTGCTTTAAACCGTCCTCTAAGTAATCGGCACGATCCAGCAAATGCCCCATTCGCACGAGGAAGTAGCCTGCCATCATCATCGTGTCTACCCATGCCTGTTCAGGGAAGTTGTAGGATTCTGAATTTACGGTATGTTGGAATACTCCGTCAGCAAAACGAACGGCATCGTTCTTTAAATACTCAGCCATCTGAATGGCCACTTCCAAATATTTCTCATTGTCTGTTGCTTTATATAGCGAAATGAGCGCATGTCCGATCGAAACGCCGTTTATCGTTAGCTTTGGAAGCCCATCCTCAAGCTTCTCGTCTACCCACGCTTGAAGCAATGTGATATACCGTTTGTTACCGGTTGCTTCATAGGCTTCCGCGACGCCATAAAAAGCTACGCCGCCCGGCCAATCCCAGCTAAAGTCCATTCTGAACGTACGGTCCACTACGCGGTCAATCACTTCCCGAACGTGATTTTCGTCAAATTGAAGCTGTGGCATTTCCATCTTCCTCTCTCCTCATTCATGTCTAGCCCTACTTCAATCCGCTTGTACTGATACCTTCAACAATGTACTTCTGAAAAGCAAAGAATATAGCAAGCACGGGGATCAAGCTAACGATAGACATCGCGAACATCGCACCCCAGTTTGAAACGGTATCGCTGTCCAAAAACATTTTAAGTCCCATGGATACAGGGTACAAGCTTGGACGGTTCAAGTAGAGAACCGGACCGAGCAGATCTTCCCAGCGCCAGTAGAAGGAAAAGATAGACGCCGTAGCAAGCGCAGGAACGACTAACGGCAGAATAATGCGGAAAAATAAACGGAACTTCCCGCAGCCATCGATGGTTGCCGCCTCATCGAGCTCGTTTGGAATCGTCCGGATGAACTGGATAAGCAAAAAGATGAAAAACGGAATTCCGAAGTATTGCGGGATAACGATCGGTTTAATGGAATTGAGCCAGCTCAATTTCGCGAACAAAATGTATTGCGGGACGAGCACAACGTCATGAGGAAGCATCAGCGTAACCATCATTATGCCAAACCAGAACGTTTTACCGGTGAAATTAAGCCTAGCAAATCCGAATGCGATAAAAGCGGAGGACAAAACGGCTCCTATTGTCGCGATGATCACGATTTCAAGTGAATTCATGATGAAAGTCCCAAATGATTGACCGGCAATTCCGACCCAGCCGATTTTGTAGTTTTCCCATATCCAAGGCTGCGGGATAAGCGAATCTGCTGTAGCGAAAATGAGATTGCTTGGCTTGAATGAGCTCATAAGCAGCCATAATACGGGATAAACCATTATCAGTGCGAGTGCTGCGACAAAAATGTGGTAGATCGGCCACTTTAGTTTTTTTAATGTCATGATTAATGGCCACCTTTCGACTCGTAATGTACCCATCTCTTAGAGGTATAGAACAAAATACCTGTCAGAATGGCGATAATGATCAGCATGATCCAAGCCATAGCGGAAGCATAACCCATATCAAAGTAAACGAAGGCTTGGCGGAATAAATATAAGGAGTAAAGCAATGTGCCGTCGAGCGGGCCGCCTTCGCCTTTTGAAATGATGTACGCTGGAACAAAAGTCATGAATGCGCCAATGGTTTGCATAATCGTATTGAACAAAATAATGGGGCTAAGCATCGGAATGGTGATTTTGAAAAATCGGATTACAGGTCCTGCACCATCGACATTCGATGCTTCGTACAATTCAGGCGGAATATTTTTGAGTCCTGCAAGGAAAATAAGCATGGAAGATCCGAATTGCCAAACGGACAAAGTAATCAGCATCCAAAGTGCAGCAGCAGGTTCAGCAAACCATCTCACGCTATCTAAACCGAGTGCATTCAGAAAGATGTTTATAACGCCTTCGTCACCATACAGATTGCGCCACATGATTGATACGGCGACGCTGCCACCGATAATGGAAGGAAGATAATAAACCGTCCGATATAACCCGATTGCTTTCGAGGCTGTATTCAAGATCATTGCGATAAACAAGGCAAAAGCCAATCTAAGCGGTACGCCGATAAACACGTATAAAAAAGTAACCTTAAGCGACGCCCAAAACTTGGAGTCATCCGTAAACATCGTCGAGTAATTCTCTAATCCAATAAAGGATGGTGTCGAGAGAAGATCGTAATCCGTAACGGAAAAGTAAAGCGATGCAGCAGCAGGAATTAGCGTAAACAATAGAAAGCCGATGACGAAGGGTCCAATAAACGTGTATCCGATCAGGTTGTTTTTAAATGATAGCGATTTCATCTTATCCAACTCCTATACGAAGTCTAGCTTGCCTTTTTTTGTATCCAAGCGAAACGGCTTAGCTCCGCTCAGTGGCACAAACAAACCGAATGTAATGGTAGAAGTAGAAAATGCGATGGCCGATCTACCGACCAACCATCGCATCTACTCAAACAATTTACTTGTTTTTCTTAAGAATAGAGGTTGCTTCGTCTCTAAATTTCTTAGCCGCTTCTTCCGGCTTGATTTTGTTGTAGTTCATTTGCTCTGCAAGGCTCGTCAATGATTTGAATACTTCTGCTGATCCGATTGGATCAGCCGGATCCATCGGGGAGCTGTTTGCCTCTGCCCAAGCCACGTAGTCATAGACTTGAATTTGTGCCTCAGTAGATACTTCTTTCAACGCTTCTTTAACTTTCGACGATACCGGTACACCGCGGTCGCCTAAAATCAATTTGTTAGCTTCGATGTCATTTACGAAGAAGTTGATGAATTTAGCTGCTTCTTCTTTAACTTTTGAATTCTCAGAAACGGAGAAGAACATACTTGGCTTCAGGAACAAGCCTTTCTCCATGTTAGGACCAGCCATAGGTGCAATGGCAAGCGGACGGTTCGCTACTTGCTGCAAGCCTACGTATTGGTTCGACCATTGCCATACGCCAATACCTTGGTTAAGCACGAGGTGGCTATCTTCAGCACCTTTGATTTGAGCAAGAACGTCCGGCGAAGGAACGGCGCCATCAATAACCAGCTTAGCCAGCATACCGAAGAAATCGGTAAACATTTTATCATCTTCATAGCCGAGGCCCGTACCTTCCGCGTTAAACAATGTTTTGTCTAAAGTACGGAGATAGTATCCGAAGAAAACTTCCGGACGCATGCCGTTATCGAAGTAAAGCCCTGCTGCTTTTGCTTTAGCAGCCATCTCGATGTAATTATCCCATGTGAAGTTTTCCGGAATGGAGTCGATGCCTGCTTTTTTCAAAAGAGCCGGATCATAGTTGAATCCAAGCGCATTCACACCTAGGTTCATGCCGTATAGGCCATCGCCTAGCTTGCCGCCGTCAATCGCATTTTGGCTGATGTCAGTCACATCGATTTGGTTGCCTAGGAAAGGAGTCAAATCGGCCAATTGGTTTCTGCCAGCATACTGGGAGTAGTTTTGTGTATCGATTTGAATAATGTCTGGAAGCTCATTGGCAGCCGCTTGAGGCGCTAGCTTCTTCCAGTAATCATCATAGTTCGCATATTCCATCTCGATCGTAACATGTGGATTTTTCGTTTTGTACATTTCGATAACCTTCATCGTGTAATCATGTCGAGGCTGACCGCCCCACCATGCAATTCGTAGAGTTACTGGTTTGGCTTCGGTTGTTTCTGTTGCTTCAGTTCCTGTTGTCGGTGAATTCGTGGAGTTCGTTGCGTTACCATTGCCATTATTCCCTCCGCAAGCGCTTACGAGAACCATTGCAGCAGTCATGAGAGTCAAAAGCATTTTCTTTGGTGCTTTCATTGTGTTACGCCCCTTCCAAACTCTTTAATGTTGTTTACAAGCTTTATTATAGGTCGAATGAAGAAGCATCGGAATTAAAAAAACCGCTTTCTTTGTTAAAAAAACAGAGGTCGCCATCATGGCGACCTTTTGAATTCGGATGGCGTAAATCCGGTATGCTTTTTAAATACCTGGCTAAAGTATTGCGGGTTATCGCCGAAACCGAATTTTTCTGCCAGCTCGAACACTTTGACATCGCCGGTCATTTCGATCTCTACCATTGCCCGCTCCATTCTCAGGCGGACAACGTAATTGGAAAATTTCTCTCCTGTTTCCTTCTTGAAGAGCTTGCCCAAATAATCAGCATTCATATATAATATTTCGCTTGCAACCCAATTCAGCGACAGATCCGGATTCGAAATCTGCTCTTCGATTACGTTAATCATCTTATGAATAATAAGAGAGTGCTTCTTCGAATGCGAATGATAATTTTGCATGCATATTTTCTCTGCGCTATCGGTTACGAATTGCTCGATCGTCCTGAGCGTACAGTAGCTATCGAATCGCGTGATTTGCGTTAAGTAATCGTTAATCTCCTCAGGTCTGCCTTGCCGTACAATCGAAATATATAGCGGAATGACATAAGACTTCGATAAATGGGTATCCATTCGGCTATCAGCAAGCAAAGTGAAATAATGCTGAAGCTCTGATTGGACATATGTCCAATCTCCAGATTTTACATGCATGCAAAGCGGCTCTTCGTCATAGATGAATGATTTGACATTGTTGTCATCACCGCGCTCGACATCCATCTGCGTAATGATGCTGCCCTCGCCCAAATAAAACTGGTAGTTCAAGCATTCCAACGTTTGACGGTACATTTTGCGAGCATCGGTTATTGGACCTGCATCGCTAACGGCGACGGTGGCATCGAGCTTATAATAGGTCGAAAATGTTTGTTTGATGGCAATAAGCATCGGGAACAAAATATCTTTATCGCTTATTTCCTTCATTAAAAGCAGAACATGCTTGCCGATTGTCGTGCTTAGCAGAACGATAGATTTGCCAATCACGTCTTGGGCGATGTTTTTAATGGCAAACATATGCTCGAACTCGAACTTTCCTTCCAATTGAAATAAGAGCAGCTGTACCTTCTCGTTCTCAACGGTAATATGAAACAGATTCCCATAGTCGTCCCAATCCCTCTGTCCATAGGTTTTATTCGTAACAAGCTCTTTTAAGAATTGCTCCTTGGCATGCGGAAGCACCTTGGACAGCTCTTTTTGGATATTGGTCATAAACGTTTGCTGCGACTGCTGCACTTCAAGCTCAGCAATAACTTCGGTTAGCGCATCCGTAATCGTATTTTCGTTGCAGGGCTTTAGCAAATAATGCTTTACGCCGAATTGCATCGCCGTTCTTGCATAATCAAACTCACTGAAGCCCGATAATAAAATAAAAGCAATATGCGGAAATTTTTCATGCACCTTTTCCACAAGCTGAAGACCGTTCATTCCCGGCATTTTAATATCGGATATGACGATATCCGGCATATGGCTTTCAATGAAAGCCATTGCTTCAAGTCCATTGCGCGCCGTTCCAGCCAATTCCGTCTTGTACGCCTCCCATTTGACCGTAAGAGAAATACCTTCTACGATAATGCGTTCGTCATCTACCAGCAATACCTTATACATGGGAACCCCTCATTTCATAAGGAAGCATTAACTTGACTCTCGTACCGCCGTTTGGCTCGCTTTCAACCATTAATCCGTAAGCTTCGCCGTATAAAAGCTTTATGCGATCCTCAATGTTTTTGAGACCTAGCCCGGAGCCCTTCGTTTGCACCTGTCCACTCAGCAATTGTGTAACAAAGGCTTCCTCCATGCCAGGTCCATTGTCCTCAACCGTAATAAACAGCCAGTTGTCCTCGGTAAATGCCGCGATTCTGATGCTGCAAGTATCAATCATCTGTTCTAGTCCGTAATTAATCGCATTCTCGACCAGCGGCTGGAGCGAAAGCTTAGGAATACTGCAATGCATCAGCGAATCCGCTACATCAACCTGAAAGTCCAAGCGTTCCTCGAACCTGTATTTCTGTATCGTTACATAATGGTTGATAATGTCGAGCTCCTTGCTAAGCGGAATCAGCGGCTCCTTCAGATTGATTGAGGTACGGAGCAGCGACCCAAGCGCCTCTACCATCTGTGAGATATGCGTTTGATTGCTCAGCTTAGCAGACCAATTGATCGATTCCAGCGTGTTGTACAGAAAATGCGGATTGATCTGCGCTTGCAGCGCTTTGAACTCCGTGTCGCGTATGGTCAGTTGCTTCACATAGTTTTCATGTATGAGCTCGTTAATCCGTTCAACCATAATACGGAAATTTCGGTGCATTTGTCCAGCCTCATCCATGGCCAGCGCTCTTTCGTTTGGTTCCTCTATATATTCAAAATGACCGAGCTGTACGCGCTTCATCTTCGCATTCAGGCGTTCAATTGGTTCCGTTATCCCTTTCGCAAAGCTGACTGCAATAAATAAAATAACAATAAAAAGAACTGCAAAAATAATAATGATCGTATTTTTCACTTTGACAACCCGGTCAAAAATATCATCGAATGGGATGAGCGTGAAATAGGTCCAATCCGTATAGGTGGATGCGATAAACGTTACAAAATATTGCCTGCCCTCGTATTTGATGACTTTATAGCCTTCTTTGCCGGACAAAGCAGCTAAAGAATCGATGGGGAACTCGGACGCCTCCGGGTAAACGGCTTCATTATGATTCATAATGATCAGCTGTGCATCATTGCTGTTCATTCCTTTCGCTAAATCGCGAAATAGCTTGTTCATATCGATACGCAGTGCTAATGTACCAATGTAATCCAAGTTTAGCTGCTCAAAGGATCTGACCTCACGGGCAGCAACTAAAGACTTATCATAGCTGTTCGGAGCTATCCATGTGTTCCCGCCTTTATTGACGGTCGTTAATTGCTTGAATTCATTTAGCCTATCTTGGAATAACGTAACCGAATTAGCGCCAACCGCATATTCATTATCATTTACGTCATAAAGCTGTGCAGACAATACGTATTTATCCAATGCGCCTATATTGACCATTCGTTCCTTGACGGTCAACTTGACCACATAATTGTCGTAATCCGATAAACCGCTTTTAATGGATCGCAAATAATGCTGGATCGTCGAATCGGTTGATAGCATAAACGTAAGCTTTTCCATCTTTTTAAGCTCATTTTCTATGCTGATTGAAGACAAGCTCAACGCTTTGGAGGATTGCTTGTAGATCTCCCGGTCATAGAAGTCAAATGCGTATTGTTGAATGATGATGGCTAAAACGGCAACTACCAGCATGATGACAGAGATAAGCACAAACATTTTATGCTTAATTCGAAGATTCATATAAAGCGCTTTCAAATATAACAATTTGAAATCCCTCCCTCCAGCATCCATATGTCCTGTTCATAGGATCAGCGATTTCGTTAAAAAACAGCGCCCTGCCTGGCGGCGGGCGCCGCTTATTATTTCTTGATTAAATATAACGTAATTTCCTCGCGGTTATGGAACAGCTGCTTGGCCTTCTGAAGCCTAAATTCCGTTGATAGCCTCGAAATTACGTCTCTGATGGTTTGCAAAGGCTTGCGATGCATAAGCTTCACCGTAATGATCGCGGTTGCCTCGCTTTTAAGCGCCGGCTCCAGATCAAGAACGAGCTTGCACATAAGCATCGGGCTCCAGCTCATATCACAGACTAGCAGATCGAATGAACCGGGATTGAATTTCACCTCTGAGGCATTTCGCTTCAAATAGGTAAGCGTTGGATACGCCATTAATGATGGATGCAATTCGGCTGGGTCAATGGCCGTTACCCGTAAGCCACGCTCCAGAAGGAGCGATGTCCACCCGCCTGGCGCCGCGCCAACATCGAGCGCTTTTTGATAGCCGGCGTAATTCAGGTTAAATTCCCGCTCTGCCTCAAGCAGTTTGAACTTCGCGCGCGATACTTGTCCCTCTTCGCGTTGGAAACGCACCGCACCGCCTGGCCAATCCGAAAGCATGTCAGCTGGAGCGCCAAAGCCTACATACAGCTTTTCTGCAGCAGCATATATAGCAATAATAATATCCGGCAGCTGTACGACAGGCTCGGCGTCTATTTCTTCAAGCACGGCATCCAGAACGGCCTTCGTATCTGCTGCTGTATACATAAACGCGGTTTTGGAGGTTCGTCTAATATGTACAGCGACCCGTTTGTTCTCAAATGACAAGACGGCATTGCGCACCATGTTGGACAAATCCTCCAGATCGTTCGCATTCCCGGTTATATCGATTGTACGGTCAACAGGCTGCATATGACGCAGAAAGATCGGCTCCTGCTGTAGGATAGCTTGCAGGGTTGCATCACGGTCGAGCGGGCTCGTCCATAAAAAAACCTCTCCTGCCGCAAGCTGCGTGAAGGCTACTCCATCAACAATTCGACGAAGCTCCTCCATCGCATAAGGTGCATAAGTTTGATTGGCTGTTCCGATCCATTGACTCACGTAAGTTAAACCTCTTTCATTTATGAATTACTCAATACCCTGGGAAAGGAAGGAAGCTTTGCTCTTCCTAACACCCGGGTATGTTACGATATTCGTCCGGCAATTTGATTTAACAAAGCATCTGGCATCGGACCGTTATGCAGCTTCGTCTCGACAGGAGCGCTGTTCATTAGCATGTCATACATCTGCATCCTGCCTGCGCTGCTTGAAGTGTGCAAGTAGATTTGCTCTGGGTAACGGCCCGTTTCCACGATGTGGCGAACCACTTCATAGCCTGTTGGCTGCGCCCAGCCCAGATCGTAATCAAGCGATAGAATGCCAACCTGCTGTAGATCTAGAAGCTGCTTGCATTCCTCGGCATTTATGGCCAGAACGAATCCTTTGGGGCAAACTCGGTAATCATCCAAATAAACATGAATCATGATTGACCCCCCTGCTCATTGAGTGGCTTCCGTCAGCGATCATTTAAAGATCCTTTTGACAGCTTGTGCAAACATAGGCTTTGCGAGCTGAAACATCGATCTTTTCGATTACTGCTCCGCAGTTATTACACGGTTGACCTTCACGGTCATATACTTGAAAGGGAGCAGTACGAATATCAGCGGCTTGCTCGATGGCTGAAATCGCATGATCACCACCGCCGCCATTTGCAATCGCTTCCTTTAATACCTTATGCACCGCAGCGTATAGGCGTTCCCAGCTCTCTTGCTCGAACATCGGAATTTTGGCATCTGGCCGGATAGCAGCAGAATAGCAGATCTCGTCAGAATAGGCAGCGCCAATTCCGGAAATGACGTTTTGATCCATAAGAGCCGCTTTAATCGCTCCCCTTTTCTTTGCAAACCGCGCAACGAACCGCTCTAACGTCAGCCGTTTATCCAGTGCATCCGGACCAAATTTACCGAGCTTCTCTTCAACTTCCTTGACGCTTAGAAGCTGTAGATCATTTAACCGCAGTCCTACGCCGTATAAAATTACTTCGCCAAAAACAAGCTTTAATTGCGCGCTTCGGCTCGGAAGGTCCGATTCGCTTCCGATATACAAATAAGCCCCTTGCCCCAAATGAAGCAATAGACGTTTCCCGTTGTCCAGATGCAGCAAAAGGTGGAGGCCGCGCCTCTCGACAAACCATAATACTTTTCCTATGATGTCACGTTGCATTTGCTCATCGCTTGCTTGAAATATTTTGGAGCTTGATACCTCGATTCCAGATATTTGAGCCCCTGCAAATTTCTCAGCCAATGAGCTCCTGTAAATATCCAGTTCCGGCAATTCCCGCATGAAGTTTCGCTTCCTTCCTATGTCCTTCGTTAATATTCTTATGCTTCTCTATGTTCTGCTATATATGAACGAAGCTCTTCTAAGTGTTCGCAAATAACCGTCGGCTCGCAGCCTGCTTGCTTCGAATAGTAGGATAAGTTATCTGCATTCGTAAGGCCGGTTAGAACAAGGATCGTTCCGCAGCCTGCCGCTTCTCCGAAGGCAATGTCTGTCGCCAAATTATCTCCGACTACCCACGTTTCATTTGCTTGCAATCCAATCTCATGTAGTGAATATTTCATTATTATGGATGATGGCTTGCCGATAAGAATCGGTTCTTTCCCTCCCGCAGCACGCAGCATGGCTCCAATTGAACCGGCTCCCGGTATGAGTCCGTCGCTTGAGGGCAGCAGCAAATCAGGATTGGTCATAACAAACGTTGCACCGGCATGAATATGCCTGACTGCTTTCGTTAAGCGGTCATAAGTAAAGGTTCTGTCGATTCCCTGCAGAACGAAATCGGGCTGATCCTCCTCTGATAAACGCAAACCAGCCTCGATAACGGCCTTTTTGAGACCGGCTTCACCAACGACGAATACGGCCGCCCCCGGATGCAATTGCGCAATGTGCCCTGCAGCTGCTTGCGCAGACGTGCATACATCTGCTGCCGTGGCGGGAATTCCCATGCCCATAAGCCGATCAGCGACCTCTTCCGGCGTTGCTGAAGAATTATTCGTAACAAAACGGTACGGCATATTCGTTTCTTGCAAATAAGAGATTAAGCGATCGGCATCATCTATCCGATGAGTACCGTGATATAACGTTCCATCGAGATCAATGAGCAAACCTCGCATGATTTTTCTTTCCGTTGTCATCTTCATGAAACCTCCCAGGCGTCTAACAGCAACCACGAAGGCCGTTTCATTCTTTGCTGCTGTATTTCGGAGCTTATATCGTTTTCGATGCCTTGCGGCGAAGGCGCGCAATGCGATTTCGGAGTGCTTCAAGCTCTGCTTTCTTTTTGGTATCAGCACGAAATAGCGACGATTGATGTAAGGCATGCTCAAAGGCCGTATTCACGTAGCTGAGTGCAGAGTCGTAATTTTTGAGCTTATGCTCATAGTACATCGCAAGCTCGATGCTCGCTTCATGTGCCGCTGGTCCAAAATGCGATGGAGAATGAATGATAGCCTTCTGCCACAATAACACAGCACGATCCCAATTTCCAGCCTTCTTGTCACGTGCGGCAAGCATGACGAGCGTCGAAGGTTTCGAATGCTGGATGTTCATAAAGACATCAAACAGCTGCGACGGCAGCTCTTTTCTCCCCATTCGTTCTAGCCAAAGCCCTGTTCTAACCATTTCCTCCGGTTCATCCGGAAGCGGGATGTAGGCTTCAATATTTCCATTCAACAAATGGCCGAAACGAATCGCTAGACAAGCAAGCGAGAGCATATCCGTTTCGTTGTGCTTAAATACGCCTTCTAACGGCGCTGGATTGCCATCCGCTAAATATTGAAAATAGAGCTGCGGTGCAAGTGATCCTGGCACATCGTCAACACGCTCAATCCCAAGACGTTCTTCCTCTACATGGCTTAGTTTGCAAGACAAAAGCGTATTTCGCCAGATCGACCTTGCTGGATGCAAAAAATCGAGATGCTTGGGCTCCCACATTTTACGGCCAAGTCCATTCATGATAAACCGACTCTCAACGAGAGGCCAGTCGAACGTCTTCCCATTATACGTTGATAAAAACGTAAATTGCTGAAGCTTCTCCGCCAAGTACATGAGCATAGCCCTTTCTTCAGCCGGATGCCTGATTAACGCTTGCTCAATGACAAAGTGTCCCTTTGACATATAGCCTATGCCAACCATGAAGGGGACGTTACCGGCCCCAACGCCTAATCCAGTCGTTTCAAGATCCAAGAATAGGATTTGCTCCGCTGTTGATAGCTCCGATGGATGAAAAGCTGCTAAACCAGGCGCAGCGGTGTACAACTCTTGTAAAGCATGTAAGCCATGACGGTAATCCATCGGATAGCGAATGACCCTTAGCAGAAAACTTCCAGTTTCATTCGCCGCCAGCTCTACGCCGAAGGCTGCCCATCCTGGCGATAATCGATCTGGATGCTCGGCTTGATCCGACTCGGGCTGTGACTGGTATTCTATATTCGGTTCATCGGCGACGATGTCAACTTTCGTGCTTTCCCCGCGCAACCGGTTCATTCTATCGCGCATACTGCTCATTGCGCACCTCCGCTTCATCAAGCAGCTTTCTTCTCGTTATTGCTGTTCACCAATTACAATTGAGACAGTAGCTGAACACTCTTCAGTTTCACGTTAAGCCCTTCGATTTCCGTACCGATACAGGATGGGCATCCGTCTTCGCAAGGACATTTACGAATCAGTTTGCTCGCAGCTTCCTTCACTTCATCAAACCGTTTATAGACATCCTCCGCTAAGCCAATGCCGCCCGGGTAATGGTCATAAATAAATATCGTAGGCAGCTGCGTATGCTCTGCTCTTATTTGCGATACGACGTGTATATCGCTTCTATCGCACATGACATGAATAGGAACGATATGTTTTAATACGTTGGCGATGCCAAGCAGAAGCTGCTCCTGCGTTTTAGTTTCGAGCTCGGGATCTATTTCTTTCAGCTCGATCCAAGTTGCACTGGTGTGAAGTTCTTCCTCAGGCAAATTAATAGGACCGTATCCGATATTTTCAAAACTGCTCAGCCTTATTTTCTTAAATAGAGTCGGCATTGCATTAACGACGACATCTCCATAATGTATAGCGGAAGCTCGTTTATTCTCCGTCCGATCCGTTGCTAAGACTTTAAGCTTAACGGCTAGGTTCGCATCTGTGTAATATTCGACATCCACTTTGCGAACGTATGCCTTCTTGTGATCCCAATCCAGCTTTTCGACTTGGTGCTGCACGCCTTCATGCAAATAAATCGCTTCGTCGTGTAAGAGAGTCATTGCGCTAAAGCGGTCCATTTCCCCGATGATTTTCACGTTCGCGGCTTCTGTCTGGTCGATAATAACGACATTCTCCTGCGCGGCCGAACGTAAACTAACCTCACTTGCCGGGAAAGCCAAATTAGCCCAATAAAACGTATCTCCCGCATGGGTGAGTACCCGTTCTTCAGTGAGATATTCCAAGATATCAACGATTTCTAACGTACCGAATCGTTCGTCTTTTTTAAACGGCAGCTCGTATGCCGCACAGCGAACATGGTCGACCAATATGAGTAAATTTTCCGGATTGATTCTTGCGGATTCAGGTGACCGATCAAAAAAGTATTCGGGATTCTGGACAATATACTGGTCGATCGGCGTATTGCTTGCAACCATGAGGATAAGCGCTTCCCCATGCCGTCTGCCCGCTCTTCCTGCTTGCTGCCACGTACTAGCTACGCTCCCTGGATACCCAGTCATAATGCATACTTGCAGCTGGCCGATGTCTACGCCAAGCTCTAGTGCATTCGTACTGACTACGCCTAATATGTCGCCGTTTCTTAAGCCTTTTTCAATTTCACGACGTTGATTGGGCAAATATCCGCCTCGGTAGCCCCGAATGGATTTGGCGCCGATTTCGTTTTTGACGAGCTCTTGTATATGGCTCAATATAATCTCTACCCTTACTCGGCTCCGTGCAAATATGATCGTCTGTATTTTGTTCGCAAGGAAATCCCTTGCCAAGTGGTTAACCTCTACGGTTGCGCTTTTCCGTATGTTTAAAGGCTTGTTTACGATTGGCGGATTATAGAAAACAAAATGCTTTCTGCCCCGAGGCGCGCCATTATCGTCAATCAGCCGCATCGGGCTCCCCGTCAGCTGTTCTGCCAATTCCTTCGGGTTTGCAATTGTCGCGGATGTGCAGATAAAAAGGGGATTGCTGCCGTAAAATCGGCAAATGCGTTTCAATCTTCGAATTACGTTCGCTACGTGGCTTCCGAATACGCCCCTATACGTATGCAGCTCATCTACTACGATATATTTCAAGTTGCTGAACAAGCTGACCCATTTCGTATGGTGTGGCAGAATGGCAGAATGGAGCATGTCAGGATTCGTAATTACGATATGACCTACATTTCTAACAATCGTTCGAATCGCGGGAGCAGTATCGCCATCATAAGTGAAGCTTTTTATGTCAATCCCCATTTCGCTGATGATTTCGTTTAGTTCGCTTTTTTGATCCTGTGCGAGCGCCTTTGTCGGAAAAAGATAAAGCGCTCTACTGCTGTCGTCTTCAGCGATGGCTTGTAATACCGGCAGGTTGTAGCATAACGTTTTTCCTGAAGCCGTAGGTGTTACGGCTACTATATTTTCGCCTTTGCGGATGGTTTCGTAGGCTGTATATTGGTGGGTGTATAGCTGTTCTATACCGCGATTGGCAAATGCCGATCTAATCCTTGGATCGACGCTTTCCGGTATCAATTTTGCCTTAGCTTCTTGAGGCTCGATTTCTGTCCAATTAATAATGTTCTCATTGACTCTTAATTCTTGAATGATTTCCGAAAGCGATTTCTTTTTGATCATTACCTCACACCTCACAATACCTTATATTTTAGCGAATATTTGTTCCCTTTACTAGTCTTTCCTTCTATATATGCAAAGCATAATAATAACCAAACGAAGGGCTGACGCAACTCTAGTCTTTTCATTAGAAAACGTCCCGCACTCGTTGAATTGACAGCCATATAAGAAATCGATATAGTAAAATGATATCTATTAATTAGATACTTATTTAAATATCTAAACATAGGCATGCTTAACTCGAAAGGATGGTTTTTATGCCCATCAATGACTCCTTTAAAGCGCTCTCAGATCCGAATAGACGGAAAATATTGGAATTGCTTCGCGAAAGAGATTTGACCGCCGGCGAAATCGCCGACCACTTCCAAATGACAAAGCCTAGCATCTCCCATCATCTCAACCTGCTTAAACAAGCGGAGCTCGTATGGGATCAACGCCATGGCCAGCATATTTATTATTCCCTTAACGCAGCCGTATTGAATGAACTATTAAACTGGATCATCTCCTTCCAGCCATCTAATCCTGAAGGGAATGAGAAAGCTTGAAATCCAATGTGCTTTCATGGTTTATAGTTTCCTTAGCCCTTATCGCAAGCATAATCACTTATCCGTATATGCCGGAGCTTATGGCCATCCATTGGGACATAAACAAAGAAATTGACGGCTTGGCCAATAAAGCATTCGCGTTATTGCTGCTTCCCGCGCTCATGGTCATCCTGATCGTTATCCTGCCAAAAAAACAAAATTTCCAACAGCACAAGCATAGTCTCTATGTGATTCAAAACGTTATCCTGCTCTCTCTTCTTGTTCTGCATGGCGTAACAATCGCATACGGCTACGGACTCAACGTTGATATCGAGAAGGTAGTCATTCCCATGGTCGGCGTCATTCTAGCAGTATCAGGGTTTTATATGCCTCGATTACAACCCGATAGCTTGATTGGGATTAAGACGGCTCATACACTAGCGAACGAGGCTGTTTGGAAAAAAACGCATCGGGCGGCTGCAAAATTTTATGTTTTTGGCGGCCTGCTCATGATAGTCAGTACATTCGTTCCGAATCCTTACCAAATGTTCGTATTTTTCGGTATCATCGTCATTATCGTGCTCGCATCCGTCTTTCTCTCGTTCCATTTTGGGAAAGACCAGAAATAAAAAAAACGTGGGGAGCTTCTCCTCACGTTTTTTTATTATTCCGTTTGACTTGTTCGTTTTACTTCAACCTGGAGCAAATCTCTGGCTGCCGTCACCGGCTCGAAGTACATAGCTGCCTCTCGTTCCAGCTGGCTGAGATCATCGTTGCTGTAACGTCCGCTAAAATGCGTCATTACGAGGTGTTTCGCTTTCGCCCTTGCAGCGGTTTCGGCTGCTTCCTTTGTCGTGCAGTGCCCGAATTCATGTGCTTTCTCCTCCATGCCTGCTGCAAAGGTGGCTTCATGAACGAGCAAATCCGCATCTAATGCCAGCTTGTTAGCATTTGCACACGGCTTCGTATCACCTAGAACGGTAACGATCCTGCCGATATAAGATGGACCAGTCACGTCTTCAGAATGCACAACCGAACCGTCAGCAAGCGTTATGGATTGGCCTTGTTTAAGCCGTCCGTACAAAGGACCAGCTTCGACGCCTAACTCAATCAGCTTGTTGACCAGCAGTTTTCCAGGCTGATCCTTCTCGGTAACACGGTATCCGAAGCTTTGAATTCTGTGCTCAAGCAGCCTGGCCTCCACCTTAAACCGCCCGTCTTCAAAAATTAACGCTTCTTCTCCCGTTATTTCGTGGATGATCAGCTCATAATCGAGCTGTGTAGCGCTTATGCTGAATATAGTCTCTATATATCGTTTGATTCCTGCAGGTCCATACAAATGTACGGGAGTAACGCCACCGTCAAAGGATCTGCTGCTCAACAGCCCTGGCAAGCCATAAATGTGGTCGCCATGCAAATGAGTAATAAAGATAAACTCCAGCTTATTTAATTTAAGCGGTGAATTCATAATCTGATGCTGCGTCGCCTCACCGGCATCAAACAGCAGCCAACTGCAATGAGGCTCAGGCAGCTGAAGCGCCATTGCGGTAACGTTTCGGTATTTGGAAGGACGGCCTGCTCCCGTTCCTAAAAACCACATATTCATTTTTACTTCCACCTCACTCTTAACAGCAGCTGAGTTAACCTCATGAATGGAAACGAAGAGCCCTCTCAAGCTCGCATACGCGAACGCTCAAGGGCTCTCTTCTAACTTAAACTATACTTTTTCAACATTGAAATACTGTGCTTCCGGATGAGCGAATACCATTGCGGAAACGGATGCTTCCGGCTCCATCATACATCCTTCGGTTAGTTCGACCCCAATATCCTGCGGCCTCATGAGATCAAACAACGGCTCCTGGTCTTCAAGGTTCGGACACGCTGGATAACCGAAGGACACTCGGATGCCCTGGTAGCGCGCACCGTGCCGCTGCTTCATCGTCATTTCCGCTGGATCAGGATAACCGCTAATATCGCGCATGATATGATGGACGCGCTCAGCCATTCCTTCCGCCACCTCTAGTGCAACAGATTGGAGTGCATGTGAACGCAAATAGTCACCGTTATCCTTCCACTCATTAGCAAGCTCGCGAATACCATGTCCGGCTGTGACGACTAAGAAACCAACGTAGTCCATCACGCCGCTTTCCACCGATTTCAAGAAATCCGCTAAACATAGATAAGGCTCAACCTGCTGTCTAGGGAACGTAAAACGCTTGATTTCTTGCAAAGGATCAACCGGATTGTAGATAATTACGTCATTGCCCGAGGATTGCGCCGGGAAGAAGCGGTACATGCCATGCGTTTTAATGATACCGTCCGATGTCCCTTTTTGCAAAATTTCGTCAACCGTTGCTTTAAGCTGCACAGCTTTCTCATTGCCTTCCTTAAGCAAGTTCTCAACGTTGCCCTTCAGTCCAAGGTGATGACCGAGCAGCATCTGCATATTTACATAAGGAATAACATGGGGCAGCGGTACGTCCCTAAGAATGTGACGGTCCAAATCAGGCGGAGTGAAGACTGGCGCGTCCGGTGAAATTTTAGAACGAACGGCACGTGTCAGCTGCGGCAATGGTTTCTTCTCTTCTTCCTCTAATCCGCCAGAAGCTTTGAATGCAGCCATTTCTTCTTCCATCCGTGTTCGGTGCTCAGGATCCATCAGCTTATTGGCAATATCTAGCCCATCCATTGCATCTTTGGCATAAAGCACAAGCCCGTCATATTCCGGACCGATTCTCGTTTTGGTGAATTTTCTCGTAAGTGCCGCACCGCCCACAAGGATTGGAGCATCGATACCTGCCGTACGCAAATCCTGCGCTGTAATGACCATCTGCTGAGCAGACTTAACAAGCAAGCCTGACAAGCCGATTGCGTCAACCTTTTCTTTGCGGTAAGCCTCGATTAATTGCTCCGGCGGTACTTTTATGCCCAGATTTATAATTTTGTAGCCGTTATTTGATAAAATAATTTCGACCAGGTTTTTCCCGATATCATGAACATCGCCTTTAACCGTAGCCAGAATGATTTTACCTTTTACGGAGGATTCGTTTTTCTCCATAAATGATTCAAGATAGTTAACGGATGCCTTCATGACCTCTGCGCTCTGCAGTACTTCTGCCACAATGAGCTCATTTCCGTTAAACAACCTGCCTACTTCCTCCATCCCGCGCATTAACGGTCCGTTAATGACTTCCATCGCGGAATATTTTTTTAACGCTTCGTCGAGATCCGGAATCAAGCCTTCCTTCGTTCCCTCTACAACATAAGAACCAAGCCGCTCTTCTAGCGTAAGATTAGAAATTTTCTCTTTTTTCTCAACTTTTTTATCGCGGAATGCAGCTACAAAGGATGCTAGCGTCTCGTCAGTCGTGTTATAGATCAGTTCCTCAGCCAGACGACGCTCTTCATCCGGTATAGAAGCATAACGTTCCAGCTTTTCCGTATTGACGATCGCATAATCAAGTCCTGCTTTTGTCGCATGATACAAATAAACAGAGTTAAGCACCTCGCGCCCAGCATCCGGAAGCCCAAAGGAAATATTGCTGAGCCCCAAGATCGTTTTGGCTAGCGGGAATTTCTCTTTGATCATGCGAATGCCTTCTAGCGTTTCCACGGCTGAGCCGATATACTGCGGATCTCCTGATCCGACAGGGAACATGTTCGGATCAAAGATGATATCCTCGGCGTTCATTTTATATTTCTCGGTTAAAAGCTTATAAGAACGCTCAGCTACCTCCATCTTCGCTTCACGGGTTACTGCTTGACCGCGTTCATCGATGAGAATCATAACGACAGCTGCTCCATAACGGTGAATCAGCGGAAGGATTTGTTCGAACTTAGATTCGCCGTCCTCTAAGTTAATCGAGTTAATAATCGCTTTTCCTTGCGAATACTTCAGACCGAGCTCAATAATATGATCATAGGTCGAATCGAGCATTAATGGTGCCTTGATCTTCTTAACAACCTGCGGCAAAAACTGATGAACCGCATAGGCTTCGTCAATGTCCGTATCCTGCAAGTTGATATCGATCACATGCGCGCCGCCCTTAACCTGCGCTCTCGCAATTTCGGAAGCTTCATCAAACTTTTCTTCCTTCAGCAGTCGTTTAAACTTCCGTGATCCGGAAATATTCGTACGTTCTCCAATCATGATTGGACGGTTCTCTGGTTCAATGAAGACCGTCTCGATACCGGAAACCGCGTTCGGATGCGTACCCATTTTGGTACGCGGTGCATATTTGGCCATCGTCTCGCCCATCACGCGTATGTGGTCAGGCGTCGTTCCGCAGCAGCCGCCGGCGATGTTCAACCAGCCTTGCTCGGCAAACGCAGACATCTTTTTCGCAAGCGATTCGGGCGATTCATGGTAATGACCGTTCTCATCCGGCAAGCCCGCATTCGGATAACAGCTGATTGCGGAATTGGCAATCTCGCTCAACGTGCGCAGATGGTCACGCATAAATTCCGGCCCTGTCGCACAGTTAAGACCGATGGAAATCGGTTTTAGATGCTCCAAGGAAATATAAAAGGATTCAATGGTTTGGCCTGCAAGCGTCGTCCCCATCGGTTCAATCGTTCCGGATATCATAATCGGAAGCTCTTTGCCAAGCTTATCGAAAGCGTTGCGGATACCGATGCTGCCAGCTTTTACATTCAACGTATCTTGCGAAGTCTCAAGCAATAGCGCGTCCACGTCTGCTTCAATCAAAGCAAGCGCTTGCTCATAGTAGCTCTCTACAAGCTCATCAAAGGTGACTCCGCCGGTTACGGACAATGTTTTTGTCGTAGGCCCGAGTGCGCCTGCAACGTAACGAGGCTTCTCAGGAGTACTGTATTTGGCGCAAGCATCGCGCGCGAGCTTCGCAGCAGCCAAGTTGATCTCTCTTGCCTTCTCAGGTATGTCATAATCAGCCAACACAACACTTGTAGCTCCGAATGTATTAGTCTCTAATATGTCAGCGCCTGCTTCAAGATATTGCTCGTGAATTAGTTGTATAACGTCAGGACGAGTCAGCACGAGCATTTCATTGCAGCCGTCCAGCTCTGGTCCGCCAAAATCATCTTCATTCAATCCAGCCTGCTGGATCATCGTCCCCATCGCGCCGTCCAGAATGAGAATGCGCTCTTGAAGCATTTGTTGTAAGGTCGGTTTCGACAATTTATTACACCCTTCCCAAAATCATTAACACATAGTTTAGCAGAATACCTTCTGTGTGAAAAGGTAATCCATCGACAATCCAATTATTTTGTTTTATAATTAGTATATCATTTAATTTCTATAGGAAAAGAGGGAATGTTCATGGCTGAGATTAGAATTCGCAATACAGAGGAACGGATTCAGGGTGAAGAGGCTGTCCGTGCATTTCTAGATAAGCAAGAGGTGCTTTACGAGCACTGGAACCCGGAGAAGCTGGCAGAAGGGCTTCAACAGAAGTTTGTACTTTCCGATGAAGAAAAACAAGAAATTTTGACGACATATGACGAGGAAATCAAAGACCTTGCCGAGAGACGCGGTTACAAAACGTGGGATATCATCGCATTATCCGATGCTACTCCAAACCTCGACGAGTTGCTTAAAAAATTTGAAAACGTCCATACGCATACGGAAGATGAGGTTCGCGCCATTACTGCCGGACGGGGCATCTTTATCATTAAAGGTACGGATGACGTAGGATATTTTGACGTTGAGCTCGAAGCTGGCGATGTCATTTCCGTACCGGAATACAAGCCGCATTTCTTCACGCTGATGGATAACCGTCAGATCGTTGCCGTACGTCTCTTTATTGAAACGGAAGGCTGGATTGCGCATCCTTTCGCTGACGAGAAGTTCGCGTCTAGCGAAGCGTAAATGTAATTCAAAAATAATGCAAGCCCCTCTTAAGTCAGCAGCTGCTCACTTTGAGGGGCTTTTTTGTTCAGTTATTTAAACTTCGAGAAGCTGAAGCAGCTCTTCAAGATGCTTGATTTCATGCGATGGAATAATGTCATCATTGCGTACGGCAGCATGACGGTTAATCCAAACTGACGTCATTCCCACTGTATTGGCACCTAGAATGTCAGTCGTCAGCTTGTCGCCAACCATGATTCCATGATCGACTTCAATGTCGAGTCGCTCAAGCGCATGCTTAAATATGGCAGCAGCCGGCTTGCCCTGGCCAAATTCACCTGAAATTATAATATGATCGAAGTAAGGAAGTAGTTCCGGCACGCCTGCAAGCTTCTCCCGCTGTAGATCTGGAGAACCATTGGTTAGCAAAAGCAGTTTGTATTTTCCTTTGAGCTGCTCGAGCACACGGAATGTTTCTTCATAAACGATCGGACGCGCGCGACGTTCAGCCGGGAACTGTTCGGCAAGCTTCGCTCCGAGCTCCTCATTATCTATTCCAAGCGACTTAAGTCCTTGTGTCCAAGCAGCCTTTCGGTATCCGGGAGCAAGGCGTTCTAATTTGCGGAACTCTTCTTGTTCGCCTTCAAGGAAAGGAGCCCAAAGTCCTTCAAACGGATTGATCCCAATCATTTTCGTAAATGGAAAGGTTTCATAAGACTCATATAGACCTCTCGCTTCACGGCGTACCGCTTCTTCCAATTCAGCGGGATCAACTCCTGTTGCCTCAGCTGCTGCTTGGCAAGTTGCCTCGAATGCTTCCTTTACGCTTCGGTCATCCCAAAGCAACGTGTCATCCAAATCAAATAATACCGCTTGTTTAGCCATTGTTGTCCAAACTCTCCTGCCTTATTATTTTTCCTGAAAAGGAATATGGTTTGCTTCTGCAAAAACCTTTAGCTTCGCAGCAATTTCCTCCGTCGGGAAACGGTTCGTTAGTTTTGCGAAAACCCAGTTTCCGCCCTTTTGCTGCTCAACGATAACATAGCCTTTCTGCGCGCTAATCCCTTTTATTGCAGCTGCAGTAATTCGTTTGTCGCCTGTCATGCGGCGCGTTTGTACATAATCTTTGCCAATCGTTATGTAAGGACGTCTGAAGTAGAACAATGCTGCCAAGAGAATATAACAGCCAACCGTTATCCAAAACATCGTATCCGTTTTGAACTGGGTCGAGCTTTGCATGAGTATGACGTACATGCCGATAAACAAAATAAGCAATATCGGTGCAATGAAATTGCGACCAACGATTTTCTCCGATTTATCAGCATTAAAAACGATTTGACCATTACCTTGTTTTTTGCGTTTTTTGTTAACAACAGTCATGTTTTTGCGCACCTTGCGCTCCCAGGAACGTGACAAGCTCATTCTCCTCCTATTAAACTACCCTATTCGAACGGTCGACGGAATTTCTCGATAAATCGGTTCGGATAATCATCCGGCAGCGCGCTAGCGCTGTTCAATTGTTTCCAAATTTCCGTCGGCATTTCCCAGCCTAACGCACCTATATTATCTTCGAACTGTTCTAGCTTGCTTGCTCCGAATATCGGCGATGTAATTCCTTCTCGCTGGATCAGCCATCTTAAAGCAATCTGCGCCGGCGTTTTATCAAGTTCTTTTGCAGCCGTCACTACCGCATCAAGAATTGCGAAGTTCTGGTCGGAAGCGCGGTTAATCCAGGAGCTTTCCCCCACCTTAGTGGTCATGCGACCTTCCTTAGGCTCATCACGCGTGTAACGGCCGGTCAGAAAACCTCCGCCTAATGGTGCCCAAGGGATAATGCCTACTTTTTCCTCTAAGCAAAGCGACAGCATTTCACGGTCCATTTGCCGGCTAACCAGGCTATACTGCGGCTGAATGGATACGAAGCGCACATAACGGCTTGCATCGCTAAGAGCCAATGACTTCATGAGCTGCCATGCAAAAAAATTGGAGCACCCTATGTAGCGCACTTTACCCGAAGTAACAAGGTCATCGAGCGTGCGCAGCGTCTCTTCTATCGGCGTAGCATGATCCCATACATGTACTTGATATAAGTCAATGTAATCGGTTTGAAGACGCTTCAAGCTTGCCTCGACGCCATCCAAAATATGTTTGCGGGAGAGCCCCACTCCATTAATATTGCTGGAGGTCGTCATCCGAACCTTAGTTGCTAGAACAATATCGGAACGTCTTTGTTTAATGGCTTTGCCAACGATTTCTTCCGAACGGCCGCTAACGTATACGTTAGCCGTGTCAAGAAAGTTTCCGCCACGGTCAACGAATCGATCAATCATATCGATTGCATCCGCTTCGTTTGTTGTGTTACCGAACGTCATCGTTCCCAAGCATAGCTCAGAGACAGCAAGTCCGCTTTTTCCTAGTAGCTTATAATTCATCTAAGTGACCTCCCATGGGGTTTAAATGATAACTCGCTAATACGCTTAATGCTTGATATCGTCTTTGTCGTCGACAATCTCAATCGTTTCCAGCTGTTGACGGAAATTGTTCTTGAAGTTCGTTAAATACTGCTTGCGCAGCTCGTCTCTTTCAGTAATTTCGGCATCGGATAAACCTTCCGATTTATTTTTACGAGCTAGCTCGTTAATCCGTTCAATAATTTTTGAAAACTCCATTGCTTGCTCTACTCCTCTCATGATGGAAAAACCTCTACTCTATACTTTGACATTTTGTACGCTTAGTTGTCAAGGCGAGGCTTTAAGGAAGGACAACTTGATCGCCAGGCTTTAAGCCTTCCAGGACTTCAGTCTGCTCCGGGGTTTCCAATCCAATCTTGACCTCTTTCCGCTCATATTCGCCATTCCCGGAATCATACATAACGAAATACTTATCCTTCTCGCGAGCAATGGCGATGGATGGCACGACTGTCGCGTTCTCTTGTTTTTCTGTCTCAATTGCACCATTCAAGCTCAGGCCTGCAATCAAATATTCATTAGCCTCCAGTCCGATTACAACTTCGAATTGAGCAGCTTGGATCAAATTATTCTGGTCTGTGCCCGTCTTAGCGAATTTGGAAACGCTCTGAACCTTCCCTTCAATTAATAAGTCATTCTTCGCATTCACTCTGACGTTTACCGACATGCCTTCCTTGATGCGAAAAATATCCTGTTCCCCTACAAGTGCAATGAACTGCAGCTTATTCAAGTCAACGATCTTGCCAACATATTCATTTTGGCCAACCGTATGCGGTTTTTTGCTTGGATTATCGAACAAGAAAATCCCGTTTGCGGGCGAACGGTATGTCGAGCTGCTAAGCATTTCTTTTTTGCTTCGAAGTTCTTTCTCTTGAATTCCAATCGTAACTTCACGAAGCTCTTTGTTTAGCTTGGATACTTCTCTTTCTACTAAAGACTTTTTCCGTTCTAATTCCGATGCTTCCAGCGGCTTGATATCTTCGTCCGATTGAATGAGATATTCATTAAGCTGTGCTTCCAGCCTGGCTTTGTTCATTTCAGCTTCCATTTGCTCAATTTCGTCTTGTACCGTCGATTGATTTAATTTAAACAAAACGTCCCCAGCTTTGACCTGCTGCCCATCTTCTACATTCCACTCGGACACTTCTGAGCTGTAAGGTGCGTAAACGAAGGTCTCTTGCTCATATAGAGATTTTCCTTTTACTTCGACGGTTTTTGATATGGTTCCCTTGGTTGCTTTAAACACGATCGGTTCTGAATCGGTTTCAAGAATGACTGGCTGGGAAGGGTTTCCCAAACGAAACAACCCAAAACTTATAGCTAAGATTACAATTCCGAGAATGATCCATTTCATTTTGCTCTTCATCACAATACTCCTTCGAACTCATAGTTAATCTCGTTTAATCGCAGTCAGCGCATCTGTCCTTGACGCGCTAATTGCCGGATATATGCCAGATAAAATTCCCGTAGCCAGAGCGAACGCCATTCCGATCGGGACCGTTATTAGCGGGATAAAGATGATGACGCCATCCTGTTCATCGGATATATGATGAATAAGCCCATTAATACCCCAGACGATCCAATATGAAAACAATACGCCGAGCAGCCCGCCGAGCAATCCCAACAAAGCGGCTTCGACAATAAACATATTTCTAATTTGACTCAAGTTAGCCCCCAGTACCTTCATGATGCCAATTTGTCTTCTTCTCTGATAGGTCGACATTGTCATGGCTACAACAATTGAAATTGAAGCAATTATTAGGATGAAAACGCCGATACCTAAAGCAGCTGCCTTTATGATCTTGAATTCATTCGCCAGTCTTTCCTTCTGGAACAAATTCGTTTGTGTCGTTACTGACAATTTCTGAATCTGCTTCTCGACCTTCTCAAGCTTGGATTGATTATCGACCTTAACAATGATGGATTGATAGGTTTCTTGGTCATTCTCTGTTAGCTTCAACTCTTTTTTAAGCAGCGCTGCCGTTTGAAGTGAGACATATGCCTTCTTGTTATACATCAGTTGCGCGTCGCTGGAACCGCTAGGCTTTTTTAATACACCAATTACCCTAAGCGGTCTGCTGAAAACTGGCCCGGCAGGTGTTTCGTAGCGAAACTGAATTTGCTTCTGATACATGACGCTCGGAATCTTGCCTGTATTCTCATATTGTTGAATAACTGCTTCATTGTAAGGATCTGCATTTAACTGCTCTTGAAGCTTCTGCTTCGTTTCTTCCTCGATCAAGCCTAATGTAGCCCCGTAGTTCAGAACAATGGCATCCTCCATATTCGATGGTCCGCCTTGCATGAATTCGTTTCCGAAGGCTGTTAGCATTTCCAAATCCGTTCCGATCACTTCGGTTTGGTATTGTGAGCTCATTCCGTCCAAAGTGAACATTTCCAAATAATTGAGCTGCTGATAAGGTGAAGCAGCAGCTACATGCTGCATCTGTTTCATGATGATCAGCTTCTGTTCCGTCAATTTCCCTTGCATGATGGAATCAGTGGCGACTTCTGAAGCAACAACTCCTGTCTGTGGTCCGCTATTTGCTGTAACCGTAATTTCATCCATATTCAAATAACTATTCATTTGATTCTCTATGTATAGTTGAGCCGATTCGCCGATGCTCATCGCGACGATAATGGCTGCGCATCCGATTGAAATGCCGGCTGCGCACAACGCAGTGACTACCTTTCTGCGTTTCACCTGATCCCATGATAGCCTTGTTACATCGCTAATTCTCATGGAATCGTCCTCCTGCGAGCGTAGGCTTCCGTATTTGATCCTGCTCCGTTACCAAATATCCATCCCTAAGCGTTACGATTTTCTCTGTCCGCGCCGCTACCTCTTGCTCATGTGTAACCACAATAAATGTCGTATCCATCGATTTGTTCAGCTGTTGCAGAATCATAATAATTTCTTCCTCTGTTTTTGTATCCAAATTTCCCGTTGGTTCATCTGCAAATATGACGGAGGGCTCCGTAATTAGCGATCTTGCAATACTCACACGCTGTTGTTGACCCCCTGAGAGTTGCGACGTAAACATTTCTGCTTTTTCTGGTATGCCAACCTGTTCCAATAAGGCAAGTGCCTTTTTCTTCCTCACCGCAGGATGCACGGATTGAAATACGAGTGGAAGCTCGACATTCTCCCGCACCGTAAGATTCGCAATGAGCTCATAGGCTTGAAATATAAAACCGATATGACTGCGTCTGAATTCCGCTAGTTGATTCTCATTCATCTTTATGATGTTTTGACCAGCAATAAATATCTCGCCTTCAGTCGGCTTCATTAGCCCAGCCATTAAATTGAGCAGCGTAGATTTCCCTGATCCAGAGCTTCCTAATAAAGCGATCATTTCTCCCTTTTGAACCTGAAAGCTAATTTGATGCAAAACAGCTGTTGTTTCTATCCCGTTCGTAAACGAATGTGATAATTGCTCTACACGTAACAATGTCGTCTCTCCCTTCAGTCCCGATTAATAGACGACAAATTGTAAAAGAAACCCTGCACCTAACAAAAAAAACTTCCTAAACCAAACAGGTCATTAAGATCTGCTTGATCTAGAAAGCAATGGTGTTAAAAAGTATACATAGATAATACGAAAAAATGATCAGATAGACGGAATGATAAGTGTTTGTCCAGGATTAATTTCAGAAGTATTCAATTCATTACGATCTTTTATTCTATATATAATATATCTAATATCGTGTTTCGAATCAGAGAAGCGTTTAGCGATCGCCCATAAAGTATCGCCTGAATGAACAGTAACGACCTGTTCCGCGTTCGAGGCTGTTGCGGGAACTTTACCTGATGCATCCGTACCCATCATTAGAAAACTAGTAAATAGGAGAATGAAAAAAGCAAAACATACGATAGCCTTTATTGAATGACGTTTCACAAAACGGCCGATTCTATTCGGCACGGACTTATTCTCATGTTGCTCATGGATTGATTTATAAAAACTCGGATTCATTATCATTTCTCAGCACCCCAAACGTTTGTTCTGTTTTCAGATTACACGAACAAACGTTTGGTGTCAACAAAAAATGCGAACCTCTGTACTTGAGAACTTATGTTTGTACGAACTCCGGTTCTGTGTTATAATTTTTTGCAAACCTACTAATGGAGTGATTACTGTGTCGAAGATTTCTAACCGACAACATTCGATTTTAGAATTTATTAAGAATGAAGTTCGGGAGAAAGGCTATCCACCCTCCGTTCGAGAAATCGGCGAAGCTGTTGGATTGCTGTCGAGTTCAACTGTGCATGGCCATCTAGACCGCCTAGAGAAGAAAGGTTTAATTCGTCGTGACCCAACCAAACCTCGCGCAATCGAGATTCTCGATCAAGATGGCGTCGACGGCATTATTCCGTTATCCGTAGCGAAAGTGCCAATTGTCGGTAAAGTAACCGCTGGCGTCCCAATTACCGCAACTGAGAATATTGAAGAGTATTTCCCGCTTCCATCCCATTTCGTTGGGGACAGCAGTGTCTTTATCCTCAATGTAATGGGCGAGAGCATGATTGAAGCAGGCATTCACGACGGCGACTATGTTATCGTCCGTCAACAGCAGACGGCAAATAATGGTGAGATTGTAGTTGCCATGACTGAAGATGATGAAGCAACAGTCAAAACGTTCTATAAAGAAAAGAATCATATCCGCTTGCAGCCAGAGAACTCTACGATGCAGCCGATTTTACTTCAGAACGTAACGATACTGGGCAAAGTGATTGGACTTTTCCGCGACATCCATTAATACATGTTCGTTTTACATAAAGAAAAGGCTGGATCGAATGCTATCGCATTTTGATCCAGCCTTTTTTTTGAATATGGCACCTTATTTCCGGAAGCGAGCGTCGACCAGACCCGGAGCGTGAATGCGGTGTTTATATGATGCATCCGACTTCTTTGAGATACTTACACAATGCTATACTGTTTCGATATTTCACTTTAGTAATGTATATTTCAGTTAAGTGTTCTTTTAAACGTCTCTTATTTATTACCGAGCTGTTCCGCCAAACCGATAAGATGTCCTTCATTTCCTCGAATGTAGCAGAGTCGATACGAATTCTCGTACTGAACCACTTCGCCAACGAGCTGAGCACCATACTTAGTGAGTCTGGATACCATTTCGTCAATGTTTTCAACGGTGAACATGACACGTAGATAGCCGAGGGCATTTACAGGAGCAGTTCGGTGATCTGATATTGTAGGAGGAGTGAGAAATCGCGAAAGTTCAAGTCGGCTGTGGCCATCTGGGGTAACCATCATAGCAATCTCTACACTCTGTGAACCTAGCCCGGTTACGCGACCAGCCCATTCACCCTCGACGGTAGCTCGCCCTTCTAGCTTTAAGCCAATTTCCTCGAAAAAAGAGATGGAATCATCAAGGGATTCTACAACGATGCCAACATTGTCCATTCTTAGTAAATTGTTTTTTGCCATAGTTTAATCTCCTTATCTGTACATATTATTTTCCTAATCATCTTCATATTTATTCTATCAAAACTACCAATTACTTCCAAACGATTTAGATTTATCTCAATTCAAGGGTAAATCACCCCGATCAGTAATATCGCCATAATTATAGAACATTAGTTCGTATAAATCAAATAACAACGATAACGTTTCATGCAGCCTTGAAAATAATGACCTTCATTCCTATATGAACGTTTTAAGCAATACCTTTGTAAATCTGAAATAGGGCAAATATCCAATCACTGCGCTTTTACCCTGCATAAGATATGTTGTATTCAAAACGTAAGGAGGTGCATTGAAAAATGTCCGGTTACGTTGGTGGAGCATTTACGAATATAGGTACCATTTTGGTTCTCTTTATTTTATTGGTGATTATTGCTTGCAGCTGCATGAGCTTCGGCGGTTATTAATCAGATGTTCAATTTCATTTTCAATTTATAAATACAAAAAGACCCTTCCCTAGGGTCTTTTTTATCCTTATCAACAATTGAATGATTGAAAAATAAAATCCGTGCTTTATGGTTCATTCCCATTACAAGCAGAAGGATAAATTAAGATGGGCAAGTTTCGTGGATAGGCTTTGAAGCATAGGCTGAACGTAAAGCAATATATTGGAGGAATCAGTCATGGCATTAGGACCTCTTCAACCCCCTTTTTACCCATATCCGCCTTCTTATCCATACCCTTACCCCTATCCTTATCCGTATCCTTACCCTGAAGTGCTCCCTCTCCCCTTGCCATTCCCACAAGGCGGCTTCGGAGGGCCATGGTGGCACGGAGGATTCCCTGGAGGCGGCTTTCATGGCGGAGGGCCTGGCGGCTTTCACGGAGGCCCTCCCGGAGGCTTCCATGGCGGAGGATTTCATGGCGGGCACCGTCAACCGATCTGCATAAAGTAATTTTCTTTGTATTAAAGAATGACGCAGCAAAAGGTGAACGTTCCGGTCTCACGGATGTTCTCCTTTTGCTGCGTCTTTGTTGTTATATAAGGTCTGTTTTTAAACAGCGCTTTAACCAAAAAGCACTTCAGGATAAAAACGTTTTTCAATTTTGCCCAACCTATTACGTTCAAGAAGCGGATAGTCATACAAATACCCTTCGTAAATGGTCATTGCTTTTTCATGTACAAGAAAGTCGTTTGGAGTTACTAGTGTCGAAGGACGGTTCCATAGCTGAATACCGCTGCTGCGCAAGGATTCCGCTACGAATTGCGAACAGAAATAAGAATGTGAAGGATGTAAATCCGTTTCAATTAAAACGCCAATCAAGCCAATCAGATTATAGCGGTAGATATCCTTGTTTTTCTCGAATTCGCAAATAATCTTCTCTAGACTCGCTTTTTGTTGATCCGTCACTGCAATACGGAGAAGCTTGCACTGTGTTTCGGGAAAATGCCTAAATGTTCCCTGATAAACATCCTCTTTAACGAAACCTCCGTTTAAAGGATTCGTAGCTTGTTTCCTGCCGAAGCTATATACCCCTTCAAGCTTTTCGTCCATAACGAGCGAAGCATGATTATAAGGGGCTCTTGTGAAGCTTTTTATTACCCTCGTAAACAAAGTACCAGTGTTGGACAACAAAACATATACGCTATTTGATCGATCATTGTGCACAATTGATTCATCCATGCTGCTCATCTCCTGCTTTAAATGCTGATATATTCTTCATTTACCCGTAAGTAGTTAACTAGAATATAACAAGCTTGGAGACATGCGAATAGTACTAACTCTGTATGGTACTATAGCGTGTATTCTATTTATCTTAGTCTCTACGCTTAATATAATGGCGCTTTACTAATGATAATTAGAAATGATTTCAGCATGACCTTTTAATTATAAAAAATAAAAAAACCTTAACGCATAAGCGTTAAGGTTCCTTGCTATTAATATAGGGTCAAATACTGATCGCGTTCCCATTGGTGAACTTGGGTGCGGTACATATCCCATTCGATTTCTTTAAGCTCATAGAAATGTGCAAGCGCGTGATCGCCTAGCGCTTCACAGATAATATCGCTGCGCAGCATTTCATCCAAAGCTTCCTTTAGATCAAGCGGCAAGCTCGGAATGCCCGCATCCTGACGTTCTTCCTCTGTCATGATGTAGATATTGCGATCTGTAGGAGCTGGCAATGGCAATTTGTTCTGAATGCCGTCTAGACCTGCTTTTAACATAACAGCAAGTGCAAGGTATGGGTTAGCTGCCGGATCCGGGTTGCGAACCTCTACGCGCGTGCTAAGGCCCCGAGAAGCTGGAATACGGATCATAGGCGAACGGTTGCTTGCGGACCATGCTACGTAACAAGGTGCCTCGTAGCCTGGTACTAAACGTTTATAGGAATTGATTGTTGGATTCGTAATCGCAGCCATCGCACGAGCGTGAAGCAGAATGCCTGCCATGTACTGACGAGCGGTCGTGCTTAGGCCAAGCTTGTCCTTCTCGTCATAGAAATCGTTTGTATCGCCTTTGAACAACGATTGATGACAGTGCATGCCTGAGCCATTCACGCCAAACAGCGGTTTAGGCATAAAGGACGCATGCAAACCATGCTCGCGAGCAACGGTTTTGACAACGAGCTTGAAAGTCTGAATTTGGTCCGCAGCTTTAATCGCATCTGCATATTTGAAATCGATCTCATGCTGGCCAGGAGCAACCTCATGATGGGATGCTTCAATCTCAAAGCCCATTTCTTCAAGCGTCAATACGATTTCGCGACGGCAGTTTTCACCCATATCCATAGGCGCTAGATCGAAATATCCGCCTTGATCGTTAAGCTCCGTTGTAGGCTCACCGCGCTCATCTGTTTTGAACAAGAAAAATTCCGGCTCAGGACCGACGTTCATTGCCGTATAGCCAAGTCCTTCTGCTTCTTTCAAAGCACGCTTCAAAATGCCGCGCGGATCACCTGCGAAAGGCGTGCCGTCTGGCATATAAATGTCACAGATCAATCTGGCAACGCGGTCTTGGGTTACCCATGGGAACACTACCCATGTATCAAGATCAGGGTAAAGGTACATATCGGATTCTTCGATACGCACATATCCTTCAATGGAGGATCCGTCGAACATCATTTTATTATCCAATGCTTTTTCAAGCTGGCTAACCGGAATTTCCACGTTTTTGATTGTTCCGAGCAAATCCGTAAACTGCAAACGAATAAATCGAACATTTTGTTCCTGTGCTATACGTCTAATATCCTCTTTAGTGTAACTCACAGAATCATCTCCTTAGTTTGCGAATCAATGGTTATAAAAGTCCTACTAGCGCTTATTTAAGAAACGAGTCAATTGACCTTGAATGAGCGAAGCCTGACCCGGTCTTTTCTCGAGCAATTGCTGTTTAAGCAAACGATGCAGCTGCTGATCGGAGAGCTCGCGACGCTTTACTTCCGATTGCTCACTTACGATCGTCGCATCGTCCGATTCTTTGGAAACCGGATTCATAACCTGTTTGATGCCGGCGATATTAACGCCTTTTTCTATCAATGATTTAATTTCCAAAAGCCGTTCTACGTCATTAAACGAAAATAACCGTTGGTTTCCTGCTGTTCTCGCAGGGACGATCAATTCATGCTGCTCGTAATACCGGATTTGGCGGGCCGTTAAATCCGTCAGCTTCATTACGATGCCGATCGGAAATAGAGCCATATTTCTGCGAATATCGTCAGCCATGTCGCATCAACCTTCCAGTCGCTCATTTATAGATTCATTCTAACCTTTCCGACGCAAATGTGTCAAGTTATGTAAGGTTTAATCACAATTAAACCACTATCCACTAGTCGATATAATGCGGTTAGAACACCATATTTGGCGTGGGCATAGGTTAAACCACCTTGCATATAAGCAATGTAAGGTTCGCGGATAGGAGCGTCTGCCGAGAGCTCCAGGCTTCCTCCCTGAATGAACGTTCCTGCCGCCATGATGACAGCATTCTCATAGCCGGGCATATCCCAAGGCTCTGGAACGACATGCGAGTCGACAGCTGCAGCTTGCTGGATGCCTTGCACGAATGCGATTAGATGCTCGGCCTGTCCGAAGCGTACAGCTTGAATAAGGTCTGTACGCGGTTCGTTCCATCTCGGCTTCGTCTCAAAGCCAAGCTCTTCGAATAACGCTGCTGCGAGCACGCTGCCTTTGATCGCTTGTCCAACCAAATGAGGGGCCAAAAACAAGCCCTGAAACATCGGTCTGAGGGTCCCCAGCATGGCGCCAACCTCGCCACCAATGCCGGGAGCAGTCAATCGGTAGGACGCCGCTTCTACGGCAAATGCTTTCCCGGCTATATAGCCGCCGGTTTCAGCCAAACCGCCGCCCGGGTTTTTAATTAACGAACCTGCCATAAGATCAACGCCAACCTGGGTAGGCTCAAGCAGCTCGGTAAACTCCCCATAGCAATTATCGACAAAAACGACGAGCTCCGGCTTTATCGACTTCACTCTTCTAACGATCTCTTCAATCTCCGCAACCGTAAAGGACGCTCTCCAATCGTAACCGCGGGAGCGTTGAATGCCGATAACCTTAGTTTGCTCGGAAATCGACTTTTCAATTAGCTGCCAGTCAAGGCCTCCTCCCTCAAGAAGCGGTACCTCCGAATATTTCACGCCAAAATCCTGGAGTGAGCCCATTCCGTCATTAGGCTTTCCGATGACCTTATGAAGCGTATCATAGGGCCGTCCCGTAACATACAGGAGTTCGTCTCCAGGTCTTAGCACACCAAACAGGGCACAGCTGATCGTATGCGTACCCGACACAAAATGCGGCCTCACGATAGCGGCTTCCGCACCCATTACGTCAGCGTACACTAGATCAAGTATTTCACGTCCGCGGTCATTATACCCGTACCCGGTCGAGCCCGTGAAATGAAAATCACTTACCTTATGACGCTGGAACGCTTCGATGACCTTCCACTGGTTGCGTTCTGCAATCTTATCGATTCTGCGAAAAGCCTCTGCTGCAAGGATCTCTGACTGCTCAGCAACCTGCTCGAGATGCGCCCACAGCTTCTGATTCTCATGCTGCCTATTCATATCTATCTTCTCCTTAAAATTGCGAAGCAACTCGACTCCGTAAATGTATGTATTCCATTATTCAATATATTGCTTCAAACGATATCCATGCTGTTCATAATCCTGCTTGCTGACTTGCACGGTAAGTTTAAGAGAATCCTCGGTTACCTCTTGGTGAATCACCTCTCCGCTTCGATAAGCCAGTGCGATTAGGTCACCACGTTCAGCCGGAACATTGAATACGACAACATCACCGCTCAGCTTGTCTTGCACGGACTGCTTTAATAGCTCTAAATCACCGGTGTCATAGGCGCTAATCACAAGATTGTCACCGCCTGTGATAGGCAGGTCAGCCAACGATCCGTTATTCACGCACATATCCCTTTTGTTATAGACCATAATATACGGCTTATCAGAAGCACCAAGATCGCCTAATATTTTGTTTACGACAGCGATTTGTTCTTCGCGTACAGATGAGCTGCTATCGATGACGTGGAGTACCAGATCTGCCTCGCAGACCTCTTCTAGCGTTGCTCGGAAAGCAGCAATGAGATCCGTCGGCAAATTCTGAATAAAGCCTACCGTATCCGTCAAAATGATCTCTCTTCCATTCGGCAATTCGAGCGTTCTGGAGGTGGGGTCCAATGTTGCGAATAATTGGTTCTCTACGTAGACGTCAGCATTTGTCAGCTCGCGAAGCAGCGTCGATTTGCCCGCATTCGTATAGCCGACCAGAGCAACCTGAGTGACGCCGGCTTTCTTGCGCCGATCACGGTGCAGCTTCCGATGCCTTACGACTTCCTCAAGAACCGTCTTCAAATCGAAAATCCGATCGCGTATATGGCGACGATCCGTCTCAAGCTTCGTTTCGCCTGGCCCTCTGGTACCGATTCCCCCGCCTAAACGAGAGAGATTTTTGCTTTGCCCCGACAACCTTGGAAGCAAATAGCTAAGCTGGGCAAGCTCGACTTGTATAATGCCTTCCCGGGTTTTAGCGCGTCCTGCAAAAATATCCAGAATAAGCTGGGTTCGATCAACGATCTTCAAGTCCAGCGACTCTTCGAGGTTACGGACTTGAGCGCCCGACAGCTCTTGATCGAATATAGCTGTCGTTGCGCCCAATTCGTCGGCCAAAGCTTTGACCTCTTGGACTTTGCCTTTGCCTATGAACCATTTCGAGTCTACTGTTTCCTTGTTTTGCGTAATCGTTGCAAGCACCTCAACCCCTGCCGTCTCCGTAAGCTGTGCAAGCTCTTGCAGCGACATCTCTGGGTCTCCGCCTTTGCGTTTGTCTTTCGCGGTTACCAAGCTGATCAAAATAGCCTTTTCCATCATATCGGGATTCGTATCGAATGTTTTGTCGCTCATCATATGCTCCTTCTAATCGATCAGCCTGAAATCGGCTTCGTATCCCATTTTAAATCCTCCGGCCTAATCGTCATTAACTCCTGCTTCGCGGGTACGGAGTTCGCGTATTGCGATAGCAAACGGACTGCTTGAAACCGAATCGCTTTCTCGATCGAGTTTCTCACATATCTGGCATTGCTGAAAGAAAACATCGTGCTCAGCTTCTCTTGCATGAGATGCTGCCTTAATTTAAATATCGTTGGAGGCAGCAATACATAATCGCGCTCCTTGGCCATTAATTCGCTAATTTGGATCAATTGATCCACCGAATAATCCGGAAATTCGATTTGGATCGGAAACCGTGAAGGAAGCCCTGGATTAGTGAGCAAAAATTCATCGATCTCCGCCGGATAGCCTGCAAGAATGAGCACGAATTGGTTTTTATGGTCCTCCATCGATTTCACTAGCGTGTCAATTGCTTCCTTGCCGAAATCCTTTTCGCCACCGCGGGCTAGGCTGTACGCTTCATCAATAAACAGTACGCCGCCCATTGCTTTTCGCACGAGATCTCGGGTTTTCTGCGCCGTATGCCCGATATATTCGCCAACGAGATCAGCACGCTCAACCTCGATCATGTGGCCCTTCGAGAGAACACCCATCTTCTGAAACAGCTTTGCTACAATCCTTGCAATCGTTGTTTTTCCCGTGCCTGGATTTCCTTTGAAAATCATATGATACACGTGAGAGCCGCCAAACAATCCTGCTTCGGAACGCATTCGGCTAATGTAGAGCAGCGCATATATTTCATAAACCAGTGATTTCACATTTTCCATGCCGATCATCGGTTCTAGTTCTTTTTGAATGTCGGCATAATGGTCCTCGCTTGGCAGCGGTTTTACGGCAGGGAGCGGATCCGACTCCAAAACATGGGCTGATGCTCCTGTCTGGAAAGTTTCTTGGCTTCTTAGGACTACATTAATTTGACGGGAAGGTCTTGCGGAGCCATTGCCTGGTCCCGAAATGACGTGTCCACTCATCTGTCGCATCACCTATCCTTTGCTTCAAAAGCTGTCGCGGCCTGACCGCACTACAAGTTTATTCTACCTTGCAGCAGCATATTAGCAGATTTACGGCGATGAATCGGAAGGAACAAATCCTAACGCAAGTAGCAAAGAATCAAGCTTCCATTTGGTGAAAGCAAGTACTTCCCGCGACTCGTTAAAAACAGGATTGAGCACTTTGGATTTTGTTGCAGCCACCTGTAAAGGCGAGAAATCAAGCATTTTCGCAATTTCCCTTGCCCTTGCTGCATGATAATCATGCGTGATGACAAGCAGCGAATCCAGCCCATGCTGATCAGCGATATGTTGACTAAAAGCCAAATTCTCATACGTGCTCGTTGCTTTATTTTCTAGCAACAGCTTGTCAGCTGAAATACCATTTGCGACCAGATAGTCGCGCATCCCTTCCGCCTCTGTTTTGGTCGAGCCATTCCCATCGATTCCGCCAGTTAGAATGAGCTTGTCCACAATACCGGATTCAATTAACTCCTGCGCATAATCCAATCTTTCCTTCAGTGCAGGACTTGGCACGTCATTCCATAATGCTGCGCCGAGCACTATCCCTGCATCCGCTTCGATTAATGGCTTCTCGGTATCGTAGCCGTTAATCAACCATAATAAATAACCGCACCAAAATACGCCGGCACACACGGTCCAAGCAGCAATACGCAACAAGAGCAGCCACGGACGCCTTTTTCTTGATCGTTTGCGTGAGCTGCTCTTAACACTTGCTGCCGTTTTCATGATTCGCTTAATTCCCCGGTACGCTCAAGCAAGCTCTTGCGATGCTTCAAGCTGAGCGTGAAATACCGGAATCGGCCGTTGCGGATGCTCGAGAGGAGCTTCCCTGCTGTTTTGCGGGCCAACGCTACATCTTTGTTGTTGACATCGCCATGTCTCAGTGCATCCTCTAGCTCATCCTCATCCATCAAGAAAACTTCCCCGCTCGGAAGCACAACCACATCCAAATATAAATCATCAAACCAAGGCACCTGCTGGTCCGTTAAGCCTTGCGTCTTGCAAACATCGATGTACCACTGCACGACCCGGCCTTTATCATCGAACATCGTTGTGACAACAAAATGCTCGCCTCTAGGGAAATGCTGCATCCAAAGATATCCCCGGTCTGCCAAACAAAGTTTGCGGCCGTTATATTCCTTCCACAACGGCTCACGCAGTTCATGAATGCGGTAAAACGTCACGAGACCTTTGAACTCGTCGCCGTCAAGCGCTAAGCAGGAATAGCTCTTGCGCAAGATACGCCGCCAGTTGGCGCGGTCTGAAAATTTTCTCTTCATACGGAACGTACCTTTCCGTTCAATTGAGACTAGCGTGACGATAATGACCACGGCTGTTCTCGGTTTTGTTCTAACTGTGAATTCCTTGTAAAACGCGACAGCTGAATTTACCTATAAAAAAAGATTACCATATCTTAACGTCCATCTCCAGCCGACAAGCAAAATAAACCAAGCAGTCCGCCGCAAAATAAAAAGAATACCGCCTATATAGGCGGTATTCTTCACTATTGCTCAACGATTTCAATGGAAGCGATCAAGATATTCTCCGCTGGCAAGTTATTCTTGAGCGGTGTTTCCGCGATAGCCTTTACAACATCCATACCGCTCACTACCTTGCCAAATATCGAATAATTCGGTTCGCGGTTCAAATTGGCTGCTTCCGCCCCCGTACAGATGAAAAATTGACTGCCGCCCGAGTTAGGCTTGCTAGCATTCGCCATGGCGACCGTGCCTTCTTCATATTTCATATCTGTGCCGAGCTCATCCGGTATTGCATAACCGGGAGTTCCCGTACCGTTTCCTTTGGGATCCCCAGTTTGGACCATGAAGTCCTTAATGATGCGATGAAAAGCGAGCCCCTCATAAAAGCCTTCACGAGCTAAAAATACGAAGTTGTTCACCGTAACCGGCGCTTCGTCCGCATATAGCTTCACCGAGAATTCTCCCTTTGTTGTTTTGAACTTTGCCACGTACGATTTGTCGAGATCAATCTGCATGTCGGGCATTTTGTCCCAGCTCATCGTCTTGGCTGAAGCCTGCGCGCTGTTTCCGCCGCTTGCTCCGGTTCCGCTCTTCCCGCAGCCCGAAGCCATTACGACCACAGCTATCAGTGCGATTAGAGCTAGGAAACGCGACGTTCTCTTTTCCGTCATTGCTAACCACCCGTTCCTTGCGTATTGCCGCCAGTTTCAGAGTTACCAAATGCGTTTGTTCCATTATTTGTGCCTTCGCCCTGATCAGGTGTCTGCGTAGGCGTAAGCGTTGGCTCACCGGCTTCGCCACCTTCACCAGGATCCAACGTTTCTTCAGGCAAGCTGCCGTCCGTTGGCGTAGGTGTAGGTAATTCTTCCTCACCATCGGGCGGCAGCGTTATTTCGCCACCGTCAGGATCGACGGGGTCCGGCTCCATAGGTATTTCCGGTATCATTTCCGTTTCCGGAATTGCTACTTTAATTTTGGCTGATGGAGCACTTTCCGAATCATTCTCCGCATCATACGCTACCACATAATATTCGTATGTCATGCCCGGGAAGGCGCTCATATCATCTACTCCCGTAGACGTAAGAGAGTCTACGAAACGAATGAACTCGCTCTCCGAAGCTTCCTTGCGGTATACCTGATAGGTCACTTTCCCGTCTTGGTAAGGATCCCAGGAAAGCTGAACGCGCATTTCTTCCGGTATAAATACCGCATTGAAATTTGTAATGGCTGCCGGCGGCTTGTCTTCTTTAATCCCTTCCGGCTTTTTGAAGCTGGATTTGGCAATGTTTTTCATTGCTGGCTTCATAACTTTGGAGAACATGCTTGCAGCCTGGCTGCTGCCAGTCTTCAAATAATGGTCGATATCGACTTTATCGTATCCCATCCATACGGAAGCTGTCCACTCCGGCGTATAACCTACGAACCAGGCATCCTTTACGCCGTCACCTCTAAAACCTTTGATTCCGTGCTGTGTCGTGCCTGTCTTGCCTGCAAGTGAACGGCCAATAGCCGCTTTCACTCCCGTACCGCCCTTTTCGACGACAGTTTGCATCATTTCCGTCAGATAGTAAGCTGTTTCAGCGGACATTAGCTGCTTGGCAGCAGGAGCTTTATAGGCATATATCGTATTTGTCTTGCCTTCAATCTTACGAATCGAATGCGTATCGACAGATTTCCCCTCATTCGCGAAAACGCTGTACGCAGTCGCCATCTGCATCGGCGTTGCACCATTGGTTAATCCCCCAAGCGCCGCTGAAAGGTTTCGATCGTTTTCTGCATCAAGTTCTATGCCTAGCTTGCTCGAGAATGCGAAACCGCTCTTAAGACCGACTTGATTCAACATCCATACGGCTGCCAAGTTTCGCGAATCCTTGATCGCCTGCGTCATGGAAACCGGATTGGCACCCCATCTGTCAGTTGGGCAATAGTTTCCATAACATTTTTTGTCGTTGGCAAGCACTGTCCATGGAAAATATTTGCCCGATTCTAGCGCAGGCCCATAAGCGATTATCGGTTTGAATGCAGAGCCTGGCTGCCGCTTTACATCTACGCGGTTCAAGCCCTTCTTCACATAGTCGCGGCCTCCGGTAAGCGCCTGGATCTCTCCGTTTCGGTGATTGATGATAACCATCGCGCCTTCTACCTGGCGTTCATCCACGCTTTTCTCAAAATTGCCGTCGTCGTTGAACTGCGTATCCATCGCGTTCTGAGCCTCGACGTTAAGCGTAGTATAAATTCTGAAGCCGCCGATACGGAGCTCTTCCTCTGAAAGATTCATGGCTACGGTCGCTTCTTCCACAACGTAATCAACGAATGCCGGGTATTTGTCCGTTGTTCGTTCGATGTGGTTTTCGGGAATTTCGTAAACGACCGCTTTTGCTTCCTCCATCTCGGCTGCAGTGATGTAGCCCTGATCAAACATTAGCTTCAGCACCACCGCTCTCCGGCTCATCGAATCCTCCGGATGGGCTATTGGGTTATAGCGGTTTGGCGCTTTTGGCATCGCTGCAATCGTTGCGACCTGCCAAAGTTCCAACTTATCTACGTCCGTGTCGAAATAAAACTTAGCCGCTTCCTTGATGCCGTGAACCCTTTTCCCAAAAAATATTCGATTCAAATACATCGTAAGTATTTCGTCCTTCGTATACTGCTGTTCGAGTGCGACAGCAATCGAAGCTTCCGTCGCTTTGCGGAAAAACGTTTTATCCGCAGTCAGAAATACGTTCTTGGCAAGCTGCTGGGTGATTGTGCTCCCGCCCTCTACGGCACTGCGGGCGATAACGTCCTTCACGACAGCCCTTCCGATTGCAAAAAAGTCAATTCCAGAATGCTCTCTGAAGCGCTGATCTTCCGTTGCGATTATGGCATCAAACATTTGTTTCGGAATTTCAGAGAAATCCGCGATTTCACGGTTCTCGTTCGGATCGGACAATCTTGCGATTTCAATGTCGTTAGCGTCGTAAATGATGGATGCCTCGCCGAATACGAGCTTGTTGGCATTCTCCGTGAGTAGCCGTTCACCATTGAGAATAATAAGCAAATAGCCGATTATTCCGCATACAATTGCAATTACCGCTGTGAAAAACAAACCATAAAACCATTTGCGTCCCGAAATCCTTTTTTTCTTCTTTTGCTTCGGTGCAGTCTTTCTGTTCGGTCGTTCAGCCATTGCTGACTCCCCTCCTGTTGTTCCAATATCATCTATCTATCATTTCCACGAAACGAAAAGAGCAACCCAGCTTGGAGCGGGTTGCTCTTGCATGCCGCTATCTAGTTAAACGATACTCGTTATTAGAAAGTTTCATATCCGTTAAAGCTTATGATTCGGACGCGCCGTGATCCTGTTGCATCAATGAAACATTCCGTTGCGGGGTAAACGTCGAAATAGCGTGTTTATATACCATTTGCTGACGACCTTCGCTGTCAATGATAATCGTAAAATTATCGAACGCTTTAATAACGCCCCGAATTTGAAAGCCATTCATTAAAAAAACCGTAACCGGTATGTTGTCTTTGCGAAGCTGATTTAGGAACGTATCTTGAATATTGATCGATTTGTTCATTGGACGTTACCCCCGTCTTAAAAAGATTGATTAGAAGTATATTCAAGATTAACTTGAAACTTTCCTGCTATTATAGCATGAACGGTTTGCAAATTGTTGTGAAAATTTTCCCCCATGTCGATCCAATGAATGTCATTCATGTGTCGAAACCAGGAGAGCTGGCGCTTGGCAAACCTTCGCGTATCCCTCTTTAGTCGTTCTACTGCTGCTTCCAACGTGCAATTCCCGTGCAAATATTCCGCGATTTCCTTGTAGCCCAATCCCTGCATCGCAACAGCAGCAGGTGGCATATCTCTATCCAGTAGCAGCCTCACCTCTTCTACTAACCCTTGTTCCATCATCAAATCTACCCGTTGCTCTATTCTACGATACAACTCCGCACGGTCCATAGTCAAACCGATGATGCAAAGTTCGTATGGAGACACCTTGGATTGGCCCGCTTGCTGCTCCGAAAACGTCTGTCCCGTCATATGAAAAACCTCCAAGGCGCGTATAACGCGTCTAAGGTCGTTGGGGTGCAAACGTTCTGCCGCAGGCGGGTCGATCGCGGCGAGACGGGCATGAAGCATATCCACGCCATTGTCGGCAGCATAACGCTCCTGTTCTTGCCTGAAAGCTTCATCTGATCCGATGTCAGCGAACTGGAATTGATAGCAAACAGACTCCACATATAGACCCGTTCCGCCTACGATAAAAGGCAAATGGCCGCGTGCCGCAATCTGTTCGATCGCGGACGTTGCGCCTGCCTGGAAATCGGCTGCCGAATAAGGAACGTCCGGCTCCGAGATATCGATGAGATGATGCGGAATGCCTTCTCGCTCGTCTATAGGTATTTTGGCCGTACCGATATCCATCCCCCGATAAACCTGCATGGAATCACCGGATATGATTTCTGCGCCCCAAATTTTGGCAATATCCAGGCTCATTCGCGTCTTGCCCACAGCTGTAGGCCCAATAAGCACTAATAAAGGCTGCTTCGGCTTTGGAATTGTTCCTTGTAGGTCCAATTCTTTGTTAGAATCTATGATCAAAGCTTTATCACTCCATATGCAATTTTCGATGTATTCACATGTTTGCGCTCAAAGCCTAACCTTGCAAATTCCTCGCTGGCATGATGCTCCTTAAGAACTACCGTTTTCCGAGCCACTCGTTTGGCCTGATCGATGGCTTCGCTTGATAATGCGTTCATGTTGGCAATCGAACGCAGCGGCTCCATTGAGCTTGACTCATTGATCGGCTTGCGGAACATGGGATCGAAATAGACGATATCCACGCTGTTATCATCCATTCCCTTTAAGTATTCCAGATGATCCATGCAGGTCATTGCAATGCGTCTCATCGCTGCATCCACATCCGGAAGGCTCGTCTCATAACCAGCCAAGCCTTCTCTGACGAGCGCGCATAGAACAGGCTCGCTCTCTAGTGCGGTCACCCTGCCACTAGGTCCCGAGGCATACGAGAATACGAGCGAATCAGAAGCTAGCCCCGCCGTACAATCAATAATCCGATCCCCCGATTCACAGCCGGATAATTGAATGAGGGGATCTGTTTCCCCTCTGCGCATGCGCTTCACACGCACAAACGCCATGCTGGGATGGAAATAAAGCGGCGTGTCAGATTGACCTTCGTAATATCGTACTTCTTCCTCCGTTACAACAAGCAGTTTTTTGTCCCCGCTCAAGGAAAGCAGCTTCGCAACGGTCAAATTGCCGCGAGCCTTGAGCGGGGAAGCAAGCTCGACGGAGAGCCTGCCCGCTTGCTCAAGCGCTCGCTGGGAAGGCTTAGCCGTTGTGGTCACAATCACGACATCACCCGCTTGAACATTTTTTCCAATTGATAGGTTGATAAATGCACGATAATCGGACGACCATGCGGACAGGTGTAAGGCTGTTTGCAGTTGGCTAGCCGTGCAAGCAGCGTTTCGCCTTCTTCACGGTTCATCCGGTCATTTGCTTTAATAGAAGCTTTGCAGGAGCACATGATAGCCGCCTTTTCACGGAGCTTCGCAATGTTTATCGATTTGCGCTCTGCAATCAGTAGCTCGGCCATCTCCTCAAGCAGCGACTGCTCCTCGCCCTGCGGCATCCATTCCGGATAAGAGCGTACAAGAAACGTCTGCAGGCCGAATGGCTCAAGCTCCACTCCGGCTTGAGCGAACAAAGGAATGAGCTCCCTTAGCTGGGAAGCTTCACCCGCGGTGAATTCCAAGGTGAGAGGTACGAGCAGTTGCTGGCTCGCAGCCTCTGGATTGCCAAACTTTTGGTAATAATACTCATAGTTAATTCGCTCATGAGCAGCATGCTGATCGATCAAATACAGACCTTCTTCGGACTGTGCCACAATATAGGTGCCATGATGCTGGCCGATCCAATAGAGCTCTGGAAACGCTGGCTCTGATTCGTTCGGTGCATCATCATCTGATGGAAGCTGAGCGATCGGAGCATCCGCGTATGGGAATGCTGCAGTGGGTAACGGTGCTTCGTAACGATCAGCTGAAGCAGCTTCCGAAGAAGCGGGTTCCAACGTAATTCCATTGTTCGAAAGTCTTAGATCCGATGACGCAACCGCTGATTGCTCCCAAGCTCCGCCCGCTTCACGAACAACCAGTTGATCCAACTCAGCTGTGCTTGGCGGCGCGTAGAGCTTCTCGACGGCATTCCGCGGCACGTATTCCCTCTCCGTATTCTGCGCCTTATATGATGAACCAGCGCCTTTATTGATCTGGCTTCTAGGATTGGCTGGGTAAGACGGGTTAGATTGGTTAGGCTGAAAAGGCTTGAAGGCATCCGCAGCAGGCTCTGGCCGGTGAAAGGATATGGCATCCTGCACGAATAGCGGCTTGGAGCGTTCCGTTTTGGTTATGGATTCCGGTCCTGGGATATGCCGTTGACCGCGCAGGACGGCTTTTATCGCATCCTCAATCATGATACGGAGCTCAGGCTCCTTGCTGAAACGAACCTCCATTTTGGAAGGATGAACGTTGACGTCAAGCAAGCTCGGATGCATGCCCAGCTCAAGAATGACTAGCGGATAACGGTTAATAGGCAGAAGCGTATGGTACGCCTGCAGAAGCGCTTGATTAATCGTATGGCTGCGGATGTACCGACCATTGACGATCGCCGTGATACCGTTTCGGTTAGCTCTCGTAAGTTCAGGCTTGGAGATAAAGCCGCGAAGCTCGTAATCAGAAGTTTCCGCTTCGACGGGCAGCATCACTTTTGCCGTATTAGAGCCATATACAGCGGCAATCACTTGCAGCCGATCACCCGAACCAAGCGTTCGAAGCAGGACATTGCCATTATGCTTGAACGTGATCGCGATTCCGGGATGCGCGAGCGCAATCCGGTTCACATAATCAGAAATATGACCGAGTTCCGTCTGGATGGCCTTCATGTATTTAAGCCGCGCAGGCGTATTGTAAAATAAATCGCGAACCGTCATTTCGGTTCCTTGCTGCGCGTTGGCCGGTTCGTCAATCGTGACTTTTCCCCCTTCAATCACGATGCGGCGGGCCAGGCCCGTAGCGGTGTCGGAGGACGTGCATTGCAACCGCGAAACCGCGGCGATACTCGGAAGCGCCTCTCCGCGGAATCCCAGGCTTGCAATTCGAAAGAGGTCGCTGCTCGTAGAGATTTTGCTTGTCGCATGCCGTTGAAACGCGGTTACGATATCAGAAGCCTCGATTCCATAACCGTTGTCAATTACCTTTATGAGTGACAAGCCGCCCTCTTCAATCGAGATATCGATAGTCGTACTCCCTGCATCCACCGCATTCTCGATGAGCTCCTTCACGACCGACGCAGGCCGTTCGACAACCTCGCCGGCTGCGATTTGGTTGGCTAGCTGCTCGTCCAGCACTTTGATTTTTCCCATAGCGATCACAAACCTCCTTCCGTTTTGTTAATTGTTCAGTTTGCTTTTCATATCGTTCAGCCATTGCATGGCTTGCATCGGCGTGAGATTAAACAGATCCAGCTTTCGCAGCTGCTCTGCGAGCTGCTCAGCTTTCGGACTCGCTTTCTTCCTTACCGGCTCAGCCTCTTTCCCTGCGGCTGGCTCGTCAAAGATTGAAAGCTGTACGATTCCCTTCGGCTGTACCGCTTCCTTAACCACTTCTGCCGCGGGAGCGGACTGTGCATAAGCGAAGGCATCCATTGCTGGAACAGGCTTAGTAGATTCTAAGGCCAGCGTTTCATCCAGCAGCTCATACGCCCTGCCAATAATGGATTCAGGCAAGCCAGCGAGCTGAGCGCAATAAATACCGTAGCTGGTGCTTGCCGCTCCGGCAATCAGTTTTCTTAAGAAGGTTACATTATCGCCGCTTTCCTCGACCGCCATACGCGCATTAGCCAGAGAAGGCAACGATTCCTCCAGATGCGCAAGCTCATGGAAATGGGTAGAAACAAGCGCCTTGCAGCCGATATGATGGTGGACATATTCAATTACGGCTTGGGCGATTGCCATTCCTTCGCCGGTAGAGGTTCCGCGTCCAAGCTCATCGATAATGACGAGACTGTTAGCTGTCGCTTTGTCGGTCATAATTTGTATGTCTTTCATTTCAACCATAAAGGTGCTTTGCCCGCCAATTAGATCGTCGGCTGCACCGATACGCGTGAAAATACGGTCAATCAGAGGAATTTCCGCTGCTTTAGCCGGGACGAAGCAGCCAATCTGAGCCATGATGCAGATGAGAGCGACTTGGCGCATATAGGTGCTTTTGCCGGCCATGTTCGGACCCGTTATAAGCAGCATCCACTGCTCGTCCTTATGAAGCGCCGTTCCATTCGATATGAATGGAATGCCATCCATCATCGCTTCCACGACAGGATGCTTGCCGTCCTCGATATGAAGATTGTAGCCCTCGGTTACTTTGGGACGGGCAAAGCGGCGCTCCGCGCTCACCGTTGCCAGCGACTGATAAACATCAAGCTCGGCAATAATTGCAGCTGCTTTTTGAAGACGGTGCAAATGAAGTGACAGATGGTCGCGCAGCTCGATGAAACGCTCATATTCCAAATCTACCATTTTGTCTTCGGCTTCCAGAATCAGCTTTTCCTTTTCCTTAAGCTCTGGCGTAACGAACCGTTCCGCATTCGCGAGTGTTTGCTTACGTTCATATCTTCCTTCTGGAAGAGAAGACAAATTGCCTTTGGAAACTTCTAAATAATAGCCAAAAATACGGTTATAACCGATTTTCAGATTTTTGATTCCGGTAGCTTCCCGCTCTTGGCGTTCAAGCTCAGCCAGCCATTTCTTCCCATTGGTGCTCGCTTCTCGCAGTTGGTCCAAATAAGCATCGTACCCCGCGCGGATTAGCCCGCCTTCTTTTAACGTTACAGGAGGCTCGTCGACGAGCACCGTCTCAATGAGATCCGCTAGATCAGAGCAGTTGTCAGTCCCATCGACAAGCGCCTTCAGGACGTCCGAGCCCGATTGCTCGCAAAGCTCGGTTAGCTGGGGAATGCGCCGGAGCGAGCTGCGGAGCGCATTCAAATCCCTGCCGTTCGCGCTGCCGAACGCCACTCTGCCGACCAGTCTCTCCAAATCGTATATCGGCTGCAGCTCCGTACGAATATCGTCCCTTAGAATCAAGTTGAGATACAAGGTTTCTACCGCGTCCAGGCGCGCCTCCACTGCCGTACTGCTAAGCAGCGGCTTATCGATCCAGCGGCGCAGCAGCCTTGCTCCCATCGAGGTTTGCGTGCGGTCCAGCAGCCAGAGAAGCGATCCTTTCTTGCTGCGGTCGCGCACCGTCTCGGTCAACTCCAGGTTTCTTCTCGTATAGTGATCTAGAATCATAAACTGATTTGGCTCATAGCTCGATATGGCGCGCACATGTCCGAGCGAACGTTTTTGGGTTTCCTCCAAATAACCTGTCAGAACGCTTACCGCCTGCAGTCGCGCTCCTTTTACTTTGGCTATTTCAGCTTCGCCGAATTGCTCCAGAAGCTTGTCTGCTGCCATCGGCTCGCGTGCCGTTAGCAAAAGCTGTCTATTCCATACCGCCGCAGCTTGAATACGGGAGAGCAGCTCCTCGTCACCGACGAGCTCTGATGGCTGGTACACGTTAATCTCATCGATCAGCGCCTCCAGATGCTCCGGGAACGATGTCACATAAAACTCGCCAGTTGACAAATCGCATGCTGATAAACCCATTATGCCGCCAACGCGCACGATAGCAGCGATAAAATTGTTCGAATTGCCATCAAGTGCTTTTGTTTCCATGACAGTTCCGGGCGTAATGATCCGAACGATTTCACGGCGCACGACACCTTTGGCTGCCGCAGGATCCTCGACCTGTTCACAGATTGCGACTTTATAGCCCTTATCGACAAGGCGGCTTATATAGTTTTCTGCGGAATGGTAAGGCACGCCGCACATCGGTATCTTTGTCTCGCCTCCGCCCTCGCGGCCAGTCAGTGTAATTTCCAGCTCACGCGATGCGGCGATTGCATCATCAAAAAACATTTCGTAAAAATCACCTAAGCGAAAAAACAAAAAAGCATCCTTCGCTTCTTCTTTTATTGCTAAGTATTGTAAAATCATCGGCGTATATCCAGCCATTCCGATCCCCCTCAAAAACGTCAACAGATCTATAAAAATGCAAGTAAAGCGAATGAAACATTGCTGCCTATCCAGAAAACATCAGATATCCATTATAACAAGCGGAACAGATGTGCGCCATAAGCGAAGCAAATAAGGACTGAATCCCATGACTCAAGCGTAATTGACGATCTTCGCCCTTTGTGGCAAAAGCAGTCTTTTCACGGAGATATATCAGCACCTTTATATGTGACCACATATAATTTCTTATAAAGCAAGGCGCCGTCTTTGGAAGCGTGGCGTATCTCATTCCGAGAAATATAGATAAAGTAAAGCCTTACGATATACTTTCCTATATTTGAACAAAAAGGATTATCCGTGCAGCCCCGCAATGCGCGTTTGCATGGATAATCCAAATAATAGCCGAAAGGTTGTTAGTCAAGCTGATGCAAAAGGGACGGAGATCAATGGGGCATCCGCCATTTGACGCGCAGGTCCGCGCTCTCGTCCCATGTCATCCCGCGCCTAGCCGCGTCGAGCAGCGGCTCAATGTAGGAAGCATAGGCAGCATAGCTTGCGGTTGCCCCAAGCTGGCCCGCTGCCTGCTCCAAGCATCCGGCCAGCTCCGTGCGGTCGCCGCTATAATAGGCTTCTATATACCGCTCGTCTAGAGCAGGAATATACGTGAGATTGTGCCCTTCGCGCGCGCAGAGAAGCGCAAGCGCGAAAGCAGCCTTGGCAGCTGCCGGCGATACGAGCCAGCTAGGCAGCGTCCGGTATTCAAACCCGCCATGCGGCTGAAGGCGGAAGTCCCCGAGCATGCCATAGCGGGGACGGCGGGCCCGCCCGGCGGGGTCCTCAACCAGAGCGAGCGGGAACGCCGCGTAGCTGTCGAGCAGGCGGAGCAAGCGGCTTGTCAGCGGCACTCCGCTGATGTGTATGTGCCCGCCGAGCGCTAGCCCCGGCACGGGCATTGCTCCGGCGGCCCAGCGCAAGGCAGGGTCGCTGATGCGCTCCGCGGCGCGAAGCAGCAGGCGCCGCACGTTGGCGGCTAACGCGGCCGGGTTATCGGCCGGCTCGGGCCGCAGCTCGGCGACGGGATAAAGCAGCCGTCGCCCTACGAGCAAAGCGTCGGCCCCGGCTGCCCCGCCGACGCCAGCTCCAAAAAACCGTGACGCCGACGCGATTTTCCCTTCCGGCGTCACCAGCACAAACTCAGGATCAGCGCCAATAAGCAGCCGCTGATCCGCAGCCCCCGCTCCTGCCTCAGCATGCCATGCGGCGAATCGTCGCAGCGCGGCAGCCTCCTGCCTCGTATCCCTCAGCATCGGCCAAGCATCGCGGACGGCAGTTCGCCCGTCCCCGCCAAGACCTACCTCGGCCTCACCGATATCGAGTCCGAGCGCATACAGCGCCGCCACCGCGGTACGCACCACTCTCTTCAGCGCCGGATCGTCCGGCCAGGCTCCTTCGGCACCTTGGAGCAGAGGCTTTCCTTGCATCGCTTTTCCCGATGCATCGATACGCTGCAATTCCACAGGCTCGAGATGTACGATGCTCACGCGGTACAAACGCTCACTCTCGAGTGGCGAGCCTCCAGCCAATCCAGCACGTCGCCATACTCTCTCCTTCTCTCCATAAGCAAGCGACGATGCATGATACCCTCGGGCGTTTAGCACCCACGCACCTTTGAATCTGCTAACATCAACAGAGCGCCTCTCCGACCATGCGAGTACCGCATCGCCGGGCTTTACCTCTGTCCAAGACTGGGCGTGAAGCGGCAACCCATGTCGCTCGCCCGATAAATGTTTTTTTTCACGGTTCGCTTCTACCTTCTCAAGCCGGTCGTAGCTGCCTCGCCATACCCAAGTCGAAGCCATCACTTTTCCCGCCTTTAACGGTCTTTTATTTGGCTTTTGCGGAGCTTTAAATATTTCCAAAAAAAAGAGGGCTTTCGCCCTCGAATTTGCCGCTCCCGCAGCATATGATACCTTGACAGCAAAGCTTCCCGGCTTGCTTACAGCTCATCGTCCAGCAAATCAGGGTCCAAATCCTCATAATCATTATCGCCGAGGCTGAATTCCAAATCCTTGCCGTCCAGGTCGCCGCAACCGCCTGGAAGAACCGCTACACAAACTTTAGTCTCGGCGACTAATTCCACCGAAAACTCACGCTCTACGCGAATCACGACGCTCGAGCCGTTCGAAGAAATATTTGCTTCGATACAGTTCGGCTCCTGGATGACGTCAGCAGACACTTCCACAGTAGATGGACGGTGCTTTGGATCTACATAGGATAGATTGACATGCTCAACGTAATGCACGGATTCCTTAGCTACGTCTGTTTGCGAGTTTTTGCTGTACGAATACCAAATGTTGATATCGTAAGTACCAATTACCTCAATGCCGTCGCCCGAACGAACCGCTTCATATTGATGGTTGATTATCCATGCTCCGAGAATACTCGTCGGATTATGAGGCGGCGTTACGGTATGGGTTACAGTGGAAAACTTACGACCTTTGCCGCAGACAGCCTTCGTAATTATTTCTCTGTACTGGAGCTGCTTATCTGCAATAGTCATTGATTTAACCTCCTCCATACAATCATTCATTTAAAGTGTATGCAGGACATTCGTCTAGGGTGACTGTTTATTTTCTCGAAATATAAGATTATATAAGTTTTATACTTATTGGCATCCATATGGTTCGCAGCGAAACGTTGCTAGGCCGCCAGAGGTCGGAAATAGCCGATACACTGTGAAATATAGGAATACGTAAGTCTCCTACTTATATCGATGCTTATATTTCTCAGCAACACGCACCTGCACCGAAATGAACGCACACTCATTTACACTTGAAATACAAGAAATTATAGGATTCTTCCTATACCTTCACTTGTATTTCTTCGCGAAACGAAAGCTGTGCCTCCACTTGTCGTCACAGCCGTTTACGCTTGAAATGCAAGAGTCTATAGGGTTTTCCCTATGCCTTCGCTTGTATTTCTTCGCGAAACGAAAGCTATGCCTCCACTTGTCGTCACAGCCGTTTACGCTTGAAATGCAAGAGTCTATAGGGCTTTCCCTATGCCTTCGCTTGTATTTCTTCGCGAAACGAAAGCTGTGCCTCCACTTGTCATCACAGCCGTTTACGCTTGAAATGCAAGAGCTTATAGGGTTTTCCCTATGCCTTCGCTTGTATTTCTTCGCGAAACGAAAGCTGTGCCTCCACTTGTCGTCACAGCCGTTTACGCTTGCATCGCAACGAATTTTTCCCTTTACATTCTATGGCTGAAGTTCGGACAACATGACTTTTCTTTTTTTAAGCCGCTTCGCAATTCCCAAATAACGCTCCAGCTCCCGAAGCAGCATGAGCAGCGATGCCCGTATCTCGAATTCCTCCCGAGTTTTCGGAAGCTCCATCGCACGGAATAGCTGGGACAGCTCGCTTAAACGCTCCTCGACGGTACCTTGGTACACGTCCGATTTCACATCGCTTGAAAGCTGGTCGAGCAAATCCGCGATCATGACTGCCTGCGGAAATTTCTGATATACGAATGCCAGCTCCACAAGCATTTGCTGCACAGACTCCAGCTGCTGCCGCCTCATCTCGAAATAACTGGACCAGTAATGCTCTTGCCCCCAAAACCTGTTCTCCCGGTTGCGTACCGAACGCAGCGCACCTTCCTCAATCGCGCTAAATGCCTCCAGAATTTCTCCGCCGTTCCACACATGCGTTGGATTGCGAAGCGTAATGGCCATCTCTTGGAACATCACTCCGAAGCACTGCTCGATGGAAGACCGGTAATAGCTGAGCTGATGCTCATCCTTAGGCATGTAAATGATGTTAACAACCGTTGCCCAGCCAAGTCCCGCGAACAACAGCATAATTTCATTGCCGATAATATCCGTCGTCACTTCTCCATGATTGAACAAATGGAAAACGATAACCGAGCTTGTCACTATCCCATCCTTTAGCTGGAAACGTGATAGCACCGGAAACGTGATTAGAATAAAGATGGCCACAGCCCAAATATGAAAGCCGAGCAAGGAAAAGACGAGCGAAGCGAAAAAAAGACCTAACACGGAGGCCACAAACCGGACAAAGGCGCTTTTCAGCCCCTTCATCCGCGTTACTTCGACGCCGAGTATAGCAAGAATGCCCGCGCCGAGCGGCGGCTCCAACCCTAAATATACAGCGGTATAAATAGCTGCGATGGCGGCTAATGCCGTTTTAATTATACGAATGCCCATGAAATTACCTCGAATACAGTAGGATTTATGTCTACATCCTACCGTTCACGCCAGCCTGCCGTCAACTTTCTTTCAAGCGCCGCGACGAGTTGATACATAATCGTGGCAACTACGGCAATGACAATCAAGCTCGATAACACTAACGTGAAGTTAAACACTTGAAATCCATAAATGATCAAGTAGCCTAGTCCGAGCTTTGCAACGAGAAACTCTCCAACGATGACGCCTATCCACGCTAAGCCTACATTCACCTTCAGCGTAGAGATAATAACCGGAAAGGAACCCGGCAAGATGACCAGCTTGAATAACTGGAAACGCGACGCTCCAAAAAGCCTGACGACCTTAATGTACCCCGTGTCGATTTCTCGGAACCGGTTGTAAATATTCAATGTCGTAATAATGACTGTAACCGACAAGGTAATCGCAACGATCGATAGAAAACCCGGACCAAGGCCTACGATAAAGATCGGTCCAAGAGCTACCTTCGGCATGCTGTTAAGCACGACTAAATACGGATCGAATACGCGTGACAGAAACGGGAACCACCACAAAGCCGCAGCTATCGCCGTACCGAGCAATGTTCCAAGCACAAAGCCTACGATCGTCTCGGTTACGGTCATGCCAACATGCGGCCATATGGATCCGTCAGCCATCGTCTTCCAAAGCTGCATAAACATTTTGGAAGGATAACTGAACAGTAACGGATCTATCCAGTCATTGCGGCCTGCCGCTTCCCACAATCCGACAAAGATCAGCAGCAATACGGCTTGTGCCGTAAGCACGGCAGCGGTAACCTTACGCTTCTGCCGTTTGAACCGGTTATGAAGCTCGCTAAGCCAAAACCGCCTGCCTTCTTGGATGTCAAAGCTGTCGGGAATGACAGGCGATCCTCCCTCTTGCTTGCCCGTTTTATGATCATCGTCCACCTGCCGCACCCCCTTCATGTTCATCCCGATCCAGTTCCGTCCACAACCGTTCGAACAGTTCTTGAAACCCAGGGAGCTTGCGTGCGGCCATCGGAGCAGCGAGACGAATGTCATCCGGTATCGCAAGCTCGCTGCGAATATGGCCTGGATTTCGGCCAAGCACGATGACGCGATCGCTCATAGCCGCTGCTTCTGCCAGATCGTGAGTCACAAGCACCGCTGTTTTGCCTAATCGCTTAAGCGTCTGGTGGACGAGATCCTCAAGCTGGAGCTTGATGTGCAGATCTAGCGCCGAGAACGGTTCATCCAACAGGAGCACTTCGGGCTCGGTTGCAAGCGTTCTTGCGAGCGCGACTCGCTGCCGCATCCCGCCGGAGAGCTCCTGCGGATATTTGCGGCCAGCATCCGGCAAGCCAAGCTCTTCAAGCAATTCATCCACATATCGCAAGCCCTTTTCTGTTTTCCGATCGTTAATCTCAAGACCGATTGCCGCATTTTCTTTTATAGAACGCCATGGAAACAAATAATCTTGCTGCAGCATATAGCCTACCTTAGAAGATGGTCCGGAAACCTGTTCTCCGTTTAACCATACATGGCCTTTGGTAGGAGGAAACAAGCCCGCGAGCAAGCTCAGCACGGTAGTTTTGCCACAACCGCTCGGCCCGACCAAGCTTACGAACTCACCGCGCTCCACCTTGAGATTGATTTGCTCAACTGCAAGCGAGGCTCCTTTATCATTCACGTATACATGGGTCAGCTGCTGCAGCTCAAGCACCGGTTCCTGTTTCATGCTCAAGCCTCCCATTCCTGCAAATTCATCTACTTGGCTTCTTCTATTGATTTCTCGGCAAAGGTGGTATCAACTAACTCGCTGTGCTCGGTTCGTTTTTCGAGCTCGCCGGCGGATGTAATGACATCAAGCAAGTTGTTCCACTCTGCTTCATCGATCACCGGATCAACCGCGAAGGAGCCTTGTTTTTGATAACGGTCGATGGAGCTGATAAGAATATCTCGGTCCACATTTTCGAAATAAGGCAATACGACGTCCGTGATCGCTTCAGCTGTGTTGCTGTCCACCCATAGCTGCGCTTTATGAACGGCATTCGTGAACGCTTGCACCGTTTTTTCGTTTTTGTTGATATAGCTTTGTTTGGCCATAAATACCGTATAAGGAAGATGTCCGCTTTCAGCGCCAAACGATGCTACGACATGCCCTTTTCCTTCTTTCTCAAATATCGAAGCCGTTGGCTCGAATAATTGAACATAATCACCAGTGCCGGAAGCGAAGGCAGCCGGTATATTCGCGAAATCTACGTTCTGAATGAGCTCCAAATCGGCTTGGGGATCGATACCGAGCTTCTTCAACGCGAACTCGCCAGCCATCTGAGGCATGCCTCCCTTTCTTTGCCCCAAGAAGACAGAGCCTTTCAAGGCATTCCAATCGAAGGTTTCAACGGCTTCTCGCGCAACCAAGAAAGTACCGTCAGTCTGTGTCAGCTGTGCGAAATTGATAATGGGATCGTCCGTGCCCTGTTGATGCACGTAGATCGAGGTTTCTGATCCGACAAGCGCAACGTCAATGGCGTTCGACAGCAGCGCGGTCATCGTTTTATCGCCTCCAGGGGTTGTGGTTAGCTCCACGTCAAGTCCTTCTTCTTCAAAATACCCCTTCTCTATAGCCACATATTGCGGTGCATAGAACAAAGAACGGGTGACTTCTCCAATTCGCACCTTCACCTTGCCTGAATCCTTACTGCCACAGCCTGCCAACGTTGCCGTCATAACGAGTGCTACCGCAAGCAGCAGCGACATTACCTTACGTCTGTTCATCCGTGAGTCCCTCCTGCGCAATCGCGTTTAATAAATGTACTCCAGCCTATGCGACAAAGAAGGCAGCGGTGAATATGCACGCAAAAAGAAGGCCGTCCGGCATCGTCGTGACGATGGGACAGCCTTCTTTTCCTAATCGGTATCCGTACAGTTAACTCCTATAGCTTATAAATATCCGTATACTTGCGTGTCAAATAGGTCACCAAGTACTGCGGATCAAGCGGCTTGCCTGTCACGCTTTGGATAAGCTCAGAAGGCGTTCTTAGTTTCCCGTATTTATAGATGCGCTCGGTCAGCCAATCTTTGATCGGCAGCAGGTTGCCATTGCCGACGTTCGACCAGAAGCCATCCAGCTCACGCTCCATCGTATCGGCGATTTGGGCCGCATACATATTTCCTAGCGAGTACGATGGGAAGTAACCGAATGCGCCGCCTGACCAATGAACATCCTGAAGCACGCCTTCCGCATCGTTTGGCGGTGTTATGCCTAAGTACTCTTTGTACTTGTCATTCCAAATGGCTGGAAGATCCGCGGCTTTGGCTCCGCCGTTAAAGATGAGCTTCTCCATCTCGTACCGGATAATGATATGCAGGTTATAAGTAAGCTCATCCGCTTCGATGCGTATCAAGGAAGGCTGAACGACGTTGTTTCCTCTATAGAACTGATCCACGCTCACATCGAGCTGGCCGGGGAACCGTTTTTGCAGCTCGCCGAAATAGCGATCCCAAAATGGTCTGCTGCGACCGATAACATTTTCCCAGAAACGCGACTGCGACTCATGAATGCCCATCGAAGTTCCCGTGCACAGCGTCGTTCCAATGAGCTCTTCCATAATATTCTGTTCATATAAAGCGTGACCGCCCTCATGTATCGTGCCAAACAAGGCGCTCGTTACGTCATTTTCAAGATAACGCGTCGTAATCCGGACATCGCCGGGACTAAGTCCGGTAGCAAATGGATGGGCGCTTTCATCAAGGCGACCCGCTTCGAAGTTATAGCCCATTTGCTCCAATATGTATAAGCTGAACGCTTTTTGCGCCTCTTTATCGTAATTTTGTTTCAAGAAAGCCGTATCCGGCTGGTTCGGCGAATTAGCGATGGCCGCAGCTAAAGGTACAAGCTGCGAACGCAAGCCGCCAAAAACATGGTCCAGCTCTGCGACTGTCATGCCTGGCTCATATTGATCAAGCAGCGTATCATAACGAGTCGCTTTCGGCCCCCACAGATCAATGAACTGATTGGTATAGCTGATCACTTTCTCCAAATAGGGCTGGAAGCCCGCATAATCGTTGTTTTCTTTTGCTTCCTCCCACTTCGACTCGGACTGCGAAGCAAGCACCACATACTCCTGATAAAGCTTTGGCGGTATTTTGACACTGCGGTCGTATTCTTTGCGTGTCTCGGATACCAGCCGCTGCTCCATTTCCGTCAATCCAGCATATACCGACGTTTCTTCTAGCGTAGATATCCAGTCTCCCAACTCAGGGGATGTGGAAAGCTTGAATTGGTCCGCGGATAATGCCCCGATCACTTCTGACCGGTTATCCATTCCCTTGCGAGGAGCGCCTGTGCGCAGATCCCAATAAAGAACTCCGAGTGCTTCCTCATAGCTTTTTATTTTGCGAATGGTATCCTTAAAGCTTTGCAAGGCCTCGGTTGATTGATTTGTCATCTTCATTCCGCCTTTCCGATTTCTGTAACGGCTGTTTGTCATTGCTTGTTATTCATTGGAACTTCACTTGATCTTACGTATTGCAATCCTTATAATCATCTTAAACCTGCTCGTCATACAGCGCAATAGAGAGAAAGAGAGGAAACCATTATGCATATTATTTTCTCGAAAGCAGCAGTAGATCGGTTAACTCCCTATTTAACAGATCATAAATCTGAGCTTAAGCTTCTTCACGATACGGAAGGTTGCGGCTGCGTCGTAAGCGGCGTGCCTGCCCTTCAGTTGATTGCGGAACCCTCCGTTGACGATAAGCTGGCACAAGGCGAACCGTTTGCCTTTTATTATGAGCCACGGCATGAAGTTTATTACGAGCCTAAGATGCGCATTGATTATGATCCGGCACGAGATAGCTTTTCCCTAAAGAGCGACAGCCAAATTTATACAACTAATCTTCGCTTTCTAACAGAAGGAAGTGCAGCGTGAGCAAACTCGATGATATTCTAAACGATAACAAGCTATTCGTTGAAAGCCGGGAATATGAGAAATATTCAACAAGCAAATATCCGAATAAACGGATGGTTATCGTAACCTGCATGGATACCAGGCTTACTGAGATGCTTCCAAAAGCGATGAACCTCAAAAACGGCGACGCCAAAATCATTAAAAATGCAGGCGCAATCGTAACTCAGCCTTTCGGCAATATCATGCGCAGTATTTTAGTCGCATTATATGAGCTGCAGGCTGACGAGGTTTTCGTGATCGGACACAATAACTGCGGGATGACAGGACTCAATCCAGAGCTCATTATTCAGCATATGGAAGAGCGTGGCGTTTCAACCGATACCATCACGACTTTAAAGCATTCCGGTCTCAATCTAATGCGGTGGCTTACCGGATTCGACAATGTACGCGACAGTGTCATTAATAGCGTCAGCATCGTTCGGAATCACCCTCTTCTGCCAGCTAATATTCTCGTGCATGGGTTGATTATCGACTCAGAAACAGGCGAGCTCGAGTTAGTAGACGGAGCTTATCAGAAAGCCTAGCCAATCAAGCATAAACGGCTGAAGCCGTTCTCTAGCGGCTAAGCTTTTCGCGTAGAAATATAGAGAAAGTTGGCGAAATCATATGCTTTCCTATATTTTAAAAAGAGAGCGTAAAAGCATTTCATTACATGCCGTTACGCTCTCTTTTTTTTGCAAGAAAGGCTTGGTGCCTCGCAGCAATGACATCCGACCTATCCCTCATTGTGTGCCGATGGATGATCGACTCGTCCTGCATCGGGCTTGGCATTCCCCAAATGACTCCCCTATGCGCACAAGCTGCCATACATTCCGCCGCCAGCTCACCGTTGGTTAAGCTTAGATCAATATCTATATACGGTAGTTTAGTTCCCTTCGCCAAGTGGATCAGCTTCATGCTTAATTGCCGCTGAAGGCTTAACCGATCAATGCCCAGCTTGTCTAATGGAGCAATCGACAACTTTTGTTCGGCTTGCTTAAGCATCTTCTCCGCACCTCGAAAATTGCCTCTTCGTTCATGATATAGCCCTACCGCTAACTGTATCAGTCCGACCCAAGTCTGTTCCAGAGGATCACCCGGATGCTCCTTCCAATATTCTTCGAGCAGCTCATGGCATTCGAAGAAATCCCTTGTTCCATGAAACTCCACGAGATAATCAATGTAAGATTTAGGGAATGTATCCATACATGCCTCCTCTACCAACATGCAAAGTCTTCATGTCGATCTTTTTAAAAATATTAGCATATGTCGCTTATACTTTCATACATTTAAACCAATCCTAAGTGAAGAAATGAAACCTTCGTCTATTTTAGCCGTATTCTATTTCTATATCAATCGATATATCAACGTAAATCAGGAGGAGAACAGACAGATGAAAAAAGGATTTATGGTCATGCTGGCGTTCGCGCTATTCTTGACACTTGGCTTCGGTCAACACGCTGACGCAAAACCACGGGGCGGGGGCATTAAATCACCGAAACAAAGCGTTACGCAAAACCCGAAAAAATCGGAAAATGTCAACCAAACCAATCCCGGTACGAAAGCAGGCACAACGGCCGGTACGACTAAACCAGGATTTTTTGGCGGCGGCAGTTTAATGAAAGGCTTAATGATCGGTGGATTGGCAGGCTTGATGTTCGGAAGCTTGTTTGCCGGGATGGGCGCTTTCGGAAATATACTCGGTCTAATGATTAATTTGCTTGCGATATTCGCGATCATTATGCTCATACGTGTAGCATTTGTTTACTTGAAAAGCAAACGCACGCCGCCAGATCGTCGGAGACCTTACTAACGGTGCGCATCTATACGGATGAGATTATTAACGCCATCTGCCTGAACATGGCTGATCGCAGAGGTGTTAATCCCACAGACGTTGAGGTACAGCTATCCTGGGAAGAAGAATATGGATTTACGGCTGAAGTTTGGGTAAACGGGCGAAGCCAGTATATCATTGAAGCAAATATTCTCGAAGCAATCGAGCAATATATTTACAAGCAGTATCAAATACGCGTATTCCGCTCTGGCATCACATTGGATGCAGACGAGGAATTTTGGGCAGATATCGCAGTCGAATAGATCCAAGCATCCAGAAGCTTGTTTTGTCGAAAGATAAACGGCTGCTGGATGTTTTTTTGCGTTTTCCGCCAAAACAGGATGCCTCCTAATAATTGCTAGAGAAATAATCGCTAATTTCGAGAAACCTCCTTACTCTTCTTGCGTCTAAACACTTGACCCTGAGAGGAGTGAATATTGCTAGCTTATGAGAAAGATATGGTGCACGACGTTATTGCTGCTATTATTCAGTCAATATGTGACGCAAGCAGGATATGGCATTGCAGATGCTGCCGCTTCGCAGATGACAAAGTATCGCGTTTATCAGAATGACCAAGCTCTTCGTGAGTTTGCTGGAGAAGCACAGGCGATTTCATATGCAGGCAAATTCGGCTACAGCCATGTCGAGAAAATTGCTGACCGCACTTGGGTATGGGATAACTTCCCCCGCTATAAAGTGTATCAGGATGGACAATCCAATCCCAAATGGGAATTCGCTACCTATGCACTTGCTTTTTCGACAGCCAAGAAGCTGCGCAACGTACATATACGCGACTTAGCGAACATTGGCTGGACCTATCATTCTTATGCGAAGTTCCAATTATTTCAAGGCGATAACACAAAAGAAACTTGGTCCTTTGCCTCCCTTGAAGCCGCCAAGCAAGAAGCAAAAAAATGGGGAAATGCACATATTATCGATCTCGCATCGAACAAATGGGTATGGAGCAACCTTACAGCAGCTCAGATTAAAGCTCAGCGTGATGCCGTTGCTGTCTATCAGTTAACAATAGGCGGGAATCCTGTTCAAGACAAGCCGCTATACGCTTTTCTTTTTGATGCCATCACGGCTGCTGCTTCCATCGCAGGAAGTGAAATCTTGAATGCAAAAACAGGAAAAATCGTGCACTCTAACGTACCTGCTTATCAGATCGTACAAAATGGCCAAATCATCCAAGCTGCATTAAGCCTGGACGTGGCGGTTCAAACAGCTAAGAAAACACCTAATGCCGAAGTCATTTACAATGGTAAAGTATATTGGTCAGGCGTCCCGTATCTATCCGTATATCAAGGTGAGAAATCGTTAAAATCCTTTAACGCTCGAGAGAGCACGATGGCGTATGCCAAGGCCTTCTCGAATGCATCTATAAGAACGAGCGACGGCCGCAAAATTTGGAGCAACGCTAAAAAGCTCGCCTATATGGGCTGGAACGGCAGTGCAGCTAGCGCAACCGTATTAAACCATGCTGCAAACACACAAGGCTTATCGATCGATTCGCCAACTTGGTTCGAGCTTGCCTCCGCTGACGGAACTTTGACGGATACTTCTGATTTGTCAGTGGCGAACGCCTTGAAGGCGCAAGGAATGAAAGTGATGCCCCTCGTTCATAATCAGTTCAACAAAAAAATGACAACCTCTTTCCTCCTGAATAAAGCGGCCCAGCAAAAATTCATTGCCAATCTTACGTCTAGGCTGGTTGAGCTGGGGGCAGCTGGGCTGAATCTTGATTTCGAGGAGGTTGCTGGCAGCGACCGCACGGCATATACAAGCTTCGTTACTGCACTCTCAAAAGCTGTTCATGCCAAAAACATGCAAATCTCCATCGATTTGCCTCGCGGAAGCTTGAGCTGGAATCACGCTACGGCGTATGACCACGCTGCGCTGTCCACCGTTGTCGATACTATCATCATTATGGCATATGACGAGCATTGGAGCGGGAGCACAACGCCCGGTTCCGTCGCAGGGCTTACATGGGCTGAAGAAGGCATAAAGCAATTTCTAAGCTATGGCATCCCCCGCAGCAAGCTTATGCTGGGCATACCGTTTTATGTGAGGGAATGGAAGCTGGATAGCCAAAATAAACTTGTCGGAAACCGCGCTGTTGTGATGAAAGAGCTGCCCGAGCTGATTGCTGACACGAATGCGCAAGGCGTATTCGATTCGGAATCAGGCCAAATGAAATATAAATATGCAAAAGATGGATTTACGTATCTGTTCTGGGCAGAAACCGAATCCACCGTCAAGGCAAGAATTGATATGGCGAAGCGTTATGACCTAGCCGGTGTCGCCGCTTGGCGCTTAGGCTATGAAAGCTCAGAGCTATGGACGATGATGCTGCGAAATAAATAGCGGAAAAAAGCCGCTAATCCAGCTAAGGATTAGCGGCTTTTCAGTTTTCTTTATCCTCTTTCTTCTTCCACGAAGGATCTCCAAGCTGATGCAGCTTCTTGTTGATCAAGTGAATCGACAAAGGAATGCAAACCGTTAGCAGCGCACAGAAAAAGCTTAATCCCGACGGGATCGTTCCTATGGAAAGATCGATGCTACTTACCTCCTTCGTTTCTTTTTTCTGTTTTATTGACAGAGCCTACGCGTCTGATTTTCACGGTCGAATCCACCGTAATCTCACTTTTCGAGAAATAATTGATCCCGGTATCCCAATTCTGCTTAACCATTTCCCATGTATTCGGTTTGTTTTGCTTCACATAGGCTCCTAACCCTAATACGTCTTTTTTGTATTCATCTTGTGTTTTCAAAATCGTTGTTTGCACAATCCGTCCGATCTCCTTCTCTGTTTTGGTCTGAATATCATAGATAGGCTCTTCCTTCATAAAATCTATCCGTTCAAACGCTTCAGATACTCGTCCTTCAATCGCGATATGAATATGGAAACGCAAATGACGAATATCGTCAGTGTTGACCGTAATTTTTCTTTCGATTCGTTCGATTTCAAATACGACCAAACTATCGCCTACTTTAACCTCCACTGCTCCGCCATTCTGTTTTGGCTTTAGGAAATTGAGCCCCTGCGTCTCGGTCTCGTCTAAAAACCCAACCATATTATTTTTATTGGCATCCATGACCGCCGCTCCAATAAACGACACATTCTTGTTGAATGCCGTCACTTTCTCAAGATCGAAGCTTTCATTTTTCAGCAAATATTCATGGATATCTCCAATTCTCGTTTCACTTACCATGCTGATGCTTTGCTTATGCTTTGCGATAGATTGAATGAAAACTACCGGCGCTTTCTCACCCTCAGGCGTGATCTCGAATACCTTGCTCGCACTTCCCTTCGCAATCATAATCGAAACGTTTCTTCTGGCATCGTTATTGCGGAGGAAAAAGTCCAGCACATTGGCAAAGCCGTATTGCGTTTTAGCAACCTTCTCAGAAACAACGATTACTTTCAGATGCTCAAAAAATGGCAACCGGCTCGTTTGCGTCGACATTTTGGCAATAATCGCTTGCATGCTCTTCCCTTCAAAAGACACGTTAAAATAGGATTTCCCGGAGAGCGTGCCTCCTTGCTGTTCCATTTGCTTGAGTCCAGCGGGTATGACAACTTGAAAGGTAACCTTAAAAATCTGGTCGCCGCCTTTATGGTTCGTATCTGCTGCTTCTGGTCCCTCGTCAATGGCCACACCGATGACAAACCCTCTCTGCTCCAGCTCGATTCGGTCCCAGCAGCCAGACAAGAAAGCACACATTAAGACTATGCATAAGACGATTGCTATTTTTCTTTCCACCGTTCACACCCCGCGTAATTTGGCTATTAGCAATAATACGGTTGGAATCAGTAATGCGGTCAACATGCCGAGGAAACTTACCAATAAACCCAAATGAGAAAGCTGAACGATATTTCCCGGCACCATAGACAAAAGGAAGATAATCGGACTTAATAGATACAGCAATTTTTTCTTTTCAAGCCGAATCATGTAGCTGGTCGACTGAACCGTTATATCAAGCGCGATTGACGTTGTTGCAAAGATAGACACGACCCAGAAAATTAGAAACAAGGATTCTAGACGTTCAAAAAATTCGCCTGGAACGCTCACCTCGCGAGCCAGCTCCAGCGTAGGATAAATAATGTTTTGAGTAACCTCAAACGAAAAGATGGCGATTGTGAAAACATAGATCAATAAATAGGTAAGCATGGACACCATAACCGCAATCATGACAAGTTTCGGCGCTTTTTGAGGTTTTCTCATCAATGTCCCATAAAAAAGAATCGCCTCAAAGCCAAGAAACGAGAAAATCGTCTCCTTTGTGCCTTCCATTAACCCTTTCAGATCGGTATGAAAGAACGGTTTCAAATTCGATACGGTAAACAGATTGATACTGAGCAGTAAAAACATGCCCGTAACGATTAATACAAACGGCAGAAACAGCACCGCAAGTCTAATAATTCCTACCCGCGAGCCCGATACGGCATAAATAACAACGAGCAAGAAAGCTAAAGAAATGATTTCGAGCGGCGTGCGTTCGAATAAGAACTGTTTCGAGAGCTCCGCCATGGACCTAGTAATATAAGAAGTAAACGCCATGAAATAGAGCGCATAAACAAATGATACCGCATAAGCGACGGGCTTCGCCGTTAATGATGCCGTATAGTCGAAGAAGTTCTTCCCGTTCAGCTTAACGGCTAGCTTGGCACAAACCCATGCAAATAAAAGCGCAATCATGCCTCCGATTAAGATGGAAATCCATCCATCCGTCGAATTCGTAGCTTTGGCTATTGTACGGGGCAAAGTCAGTATGCCCACGCCAATGATTAATGCACCGATCGTAAATACGGTTTCCTTTTGGCCGATATTCTCGTCCCCATACTCCCAGTTATTCATGTTCATCCACTTTAAACTCCTTGCTATTTCATTCGCTTTTTATCTTTAGTCTGCAGCAATTCCGGCCTCTTTCTAAGAAAAGTAACTGGCGCACGTAGGATGAAATCCTTCCAATCAGATAAGAGCATCGGCGAGATTGGCGTGGAGTAAGGCACTCCGAAGCTTTTTAAGTTAACGATATGGATACATATCATCAAGAAAGCTAATATCACGCCGAACAAGCCGAAAAATGATGCGGCGACCATAACGAAAAAGCGAAGAATCCGTGTTAAAATACCAAACGAATAAGCAGGTAGAGTAAAAGACGCAATCGCGGTTACTGCAACAACGATTACCATTACGGGACTGACGATTCCCGCCGATACGGCAGCTTCGCCAATAACGAGGCCCCCTACAATGCCGATGGTTTGCCCGATGGGTTTAGGCAAGCGTACGCCCGCCTCCCTAAGTATCTCCAAAGTAGCCTCCATAAGAACCGCTTCTATGAAAACTGGAAAAGGAACGCCTTCCCGCGCCGCCGCGATCGAAAAGGCGATATTTGACGGGATCATGCCATGATGATATTCGGCCAGCGCGATATAAAATGCCGGAAGGAACGTCGCAATGAATGCTGAAATAATGCGAAGCAGCCTAACCATGCTGGATAGGAGCCACGGTTGATAATAGTCCTCGGGCGATTGAATAGCCATTGATATGGAGATTGGCATAATTAAATTGAACGGCGTTCCGTCTACCAATATGCCTACTCGGCCCTGTAGCAACGAGGAGGATAACCGGTCGGGCCGTTCCGTGTTCATAATTTGCGGAAATGGCGACAGAAAGCTATCGCTAATCCATTGTTCAATATAGCCTGAGCCCTCTGAATCATCCATATCAATGGAAAGCAGCCGTCTTTTCACTTCTACGACAAGCGCGGGATTAACAACACCGTCTATATAGGTAACGATAACTTCTTTTTTCGAACGTCTTCCGATCAAATAAGAATCCATACGCAAATGCGGATCACGAATTCGCCTTCGGATTAATGAGGTATTGGTACGGATATCCTCCGTAAACCCATCTTTGGGGCCTCGAATGAGCGACTCCGTTTGGGGTTCCTGAATCGGTCTTCTCATCCAGCCTTTGCTACCTATAACCAATGCACAATCGACATCATCAACGAATAGACAGGTGTCTCCGGATAAAATCGCAAAAACACATTGGTCAAAACCGTAAACCAATTGAATTTCCTGCAATGGCAAAGCTTCATCTTTAATGCGCTGTATAAAGGATTTGGCATCATGAGTCTCGATCGCTGAATCAGATTCCCTTTGGTAGGAGATTAGCGGCTTCATGAGATGCTCATGAATCAAATTTTTATCGATTAATCCGTCAATGCTTAACAGGATACAGCTTTTCCCTGAATCGCCTACCTCGACTTCCTTTGTTATTAAATCACCTGGAGACTGCAATATCCCATGTATGCTCGTAACGTTTGCTCTCATGCTGCTTGATAAGGATCCATGCTCGTCCAAGTTTTGATCTTTTTTCTCCTTATTCGATGAACTTCTTAGCATAAACCTTAGCCGTTTCATCCTGCACCACTTTCCAAAGCTGTTATTCACTAATTATTGCCTTAAGAGACGCTCTTCAATCACGGAGTGAAGACAGTAAAAAGGCTGCACGCCATTGCGTGCAGCCTTTTTATTAGGACAAGGATTTATGCTGAGACTCGGCTGCCGGAAATCGAAGAGTAACCTTCGTTCCTTTGCCCAGCTCGCTCTCAAAAGAGATTTTGCCATGAAGAGCTTCAATAATTCGTATGGTCACGAGAATGCCAAGTCCTGTTCCCGTATCCTTCGTCGTAAAGAAAGCTGTCCCTATCTGACTCAAGTCGTCCTTGGACATTCCTTTTCCCGTGTCAATGATTTCAATATAAATCTCATCATTTCGGTAATAGGCATTTACAGTCACTTCCCCCGTTTCCGGGATCGCTTCCACGCCATTTTTAATTAAGTTTAAAATAACCTGAGATAGCCGCGGCTTGTCCGTCCTAACATATAAATCGGTCTGGTTGCAGTTAAGATGGATTTGAACATTTTGAATTAATCCATAAGAATTCATAATTTCAAGCGTGCTGCCAAGAAAAGTAGGAACCTCGACCAGTTCGAGTTGGTCTGCTTGAGGCTTCGCCAGATTTAAATAATCCGTAATAATGTATTCTGCCCTGTCAAGCTCAGCAAGCGCGATTTTCAAATAATCTTTTTTCTTATCGTCCACCGATTCTTTTAGCAGCTGCAAAAAACCTTTTACAACCGTTAACGGATTCCGTACCTCGTGCGCGACGGATGCTGCGATTTGACTGACGATTTTGAGCTTCTCGCTTCGCTCCAGCTCTAACTTCAAATACGCCGTTTCAATGAGGTGCTCTTTGAGCAAAGAAGAAATTCCCATGCCAATTAACGTTGCTACCGTTAGAATGGTCATGATCCATAAGCTATGCGATTCCGTATGTAGATTATGAAACCGTGACTTCAAATAAATAATAAGGAGCACAAAAGAAACAACTGAGCTATTAGCTGCTAGAATCATGGATATAACGACTCTTTTGATCTTGTGATAATTAAGAAATGATTTTGCAAAAAAAATGGCAGGACCAACGCTAAGCAGAAAAGAAAATACTGCTAGATACATAGCATCTCCATTTACATAAAGCCGGTACAATATACCGACAGTCAGCGCCAGGAGTCCAGGCAAATATTTTCCGGATCCGTATAAAAAAGCAATGATTAAAGGAATGCATCTGAGATCACTTTGGAAGCCATCGATAACGAATACAGGGAATGCCATGCACAATACGGTTGATAATCCAAATAAGCAGCCGTTTATAATTTGATAAATGATATTGCTTCTAGCTATGCGGACCATAAAGAACTGTTGGATAAAGATCGGAAACAATATGATAATAAGGTGAATAAGCAATTGGTTTACCATATCTCTTAATATTTTCCCTCTCTTTTTACAATATTTGTATAGTTCTTAAGCACTATCAACTAACAAATATAATATCATAAAAAATAGAGAGAATTAATAGAAAATTTGACAGCAATGTATTTGTGTATGGTTAATTCTTTTTCAGCTTATGCAAAGCCAAGTATGCAATTGGAATAATGAATCCGAATATTATTGCATAAGAAAACCAGGTTTGAGATGCAAATGAACGGAAATATACGTTGTTGGGATATACGACAAGCGCAAGTACAACCGTAATCAAAGCTAACGGTGGCAGTAATGGACGGTAGGTTTGCATCCGAAGCAGCTGGGCCAGCCCCAATCCTGCCGCATAAAAACAAAGCACAAGCTTAAAGAAAATAGTCAGGAACCAGATTACAGCCATCATGACCTCGATTCGTTGAAGAAATTCTCCGACCTGAATTTTCTTTGCTAACGTATAGCTGGGAAAAGCATGTCTGGATGTGAAATCCCATCCAAGCACCAGTATGCATAGCAAAGTAATGATTGATAATACAAGCCCGCCGAGAATGCCTCCCCATAGGAAAGCTTTCCCCTTCTTATTTGTCTGTTTTACATAGGGCAATATCATTAAAAAGATTACAAGCTCTAAATAAGGTATGCCTACAATCGTAAGGCTTCCCTTTACAATTTTTTTGACGCTAGCCTCAAATATTGGAGATAGCCGATTCAATTCCACTTGAGGCATGATAAATACAATTAGGATGAACAGCAGCAGCAAGATCCACGGCAAAAAGATTTCAGCAGCACGCCCTATCACTTCAAGACCTAACCCTGCACCCATTACAACAATCACCATAAACAATATGAAAATCGCTTGAATTGGCGTTTCCGGCATCACAATCGTCGTCATAAAGTCGCCGATGTTGCGAAGCACTAATGCAGAGAGCAGCAAGAAAAAGGTGAAATAGAGAAAGGAAATCAACCCGCCAACAAACTTTCCCGCAATTTTATCACTGTATTGAACCAGATTTTGATTTGGAAACGATTTTGCGAGCGTATGATAAAGGATAAGCAGTAACATACCCAATAATACGCCAAGAAGTGCGGATATCCAGCTATCCTGCTTGGCAGTCAGAGCCATGGCAGACGGTACAATGAGAATCGCGCTTCCCAAGCTAAACAAAAAGACCAGTATGAATAGCTGTTGCCTGCTTATTTGTCCATTCTCCAGCATCGTAGTCTCCTTCCCGCTTCCCTATTGGAAGATATAGTTGATCACCATCGTTATTGGCTTGACCGCAATAGTAATTGCATCAAGCGGATTTGGGATTTTGATTCTCAAACTTTCCAAAGACGCCAAGACTAATGCTATGAATAGGAGCAGAAGGTAGATGGTCCGCTCCTTACGCAGTTTTTTTTTGTTCAAAGAAGGGAGCTGCAGCGCTGCCATAATACCGACAGCAACGATTACGATAATAATCCACATCTCAATCTCCTTTCATCTTTTGCAAAAACGATTCAACGACTGAACCAGTCTGCCGTATGCTCACCTCAACTTCAATATTCACCGGTAAATGAACGAAATGCTCGTCCCATTCCTTCTCCAGTGGATACCATGAATGCCGATATGAACGGTGAATCGCATTCCCAAAACCGAATATGTCTGATTTTAATTTTTTGGCTTTCGTGATTGAAGCGGCAGCCATTCGCAGTATTTCCTTGTTTGCTGCTAATTCTAACGCTTTTATGGTCTCAGGATTGCCTATATCTTCGGTTCCGCAAGCGACTTCGCCTACATTACCCTCAGCTTGGATTTTAACGTTCATATTCAATTTCCCATCATTAACCCGCGCTTTCACTTTTGTATTCTCTCTCAATAACTCAATGCTAATTTTGCCGCCTGAGGGACAACCGACGGTAACAATCGTGCTTTTGATTTGTCCCCGAATAAAATTATAGCCTTTGCTCTCGAACGGATTGAGCCAGCCAACCAAACGATCCTCATGGAAGACCGCCATGCCGTCATACTCTTGCGTTACTGGCGGATGAACAGAGTCCAGATTTTTTTGAGATTCACCAGTTTTAGGATTGCCGCTTACTCTAATGGCAGCTAATGCTGGATCCTTGCCTTTGCTCACCAGATCAAAAATGAGCTCGTGAAGATCGATTTTCGAAGTAACTCCCCAGCTGTTCTGAGCCGAATTTAAGGAGGAGTACAATTTATTGGAAGGAATTTTCTCCAGCGGAGTCAATACCTTTAGTATATCTTCAGCCTTCGTACCTTTAGCGATAATGATATAAAAATCGGTTCTAAGCTCATGATCTCTAGAGAGAATATCAAGAACCGGCGCAATGCCTTCTCGTGCGAGCTTCTCTCCAATGACAATGATGCGTATATGGGAGGAGTATATTTTACGCGGCGTTGTTTTCGTTAACTCCCTCATTGATTCAAATATCGTTGCACCGCCTGCCAATTGCTGAGTGATGACTGGCATTCGTTTGCCGCCTGATTTATTTGCAGCTATTTCACTAGCGTTAATTACTTGTACGGTTAGCTGATATTGATCATTCTTTTTATCAAATCCGAAGGCGGATGCTATGCTTAATTCATTAAGCTCCCTTCGATTCCAACAGCCAGTCAATATTAATAATTCGATCGCGACAAGCAGCAGCCATCCCGCTTTTGTCCGTTTGCTCATTCATCGTCGCCTCATTCCTGCTGCTTAGGATTCCGGTGGCCGCGGCTCCTTGCTCTCTGCGCGGCTCTCATTGTTTTGACTAACAAATCTAGGTCTGCGATGCTGCATCCATTGTGGAAGGCGGATCAGATTATCATTCTGGTCTTCCATAACGAGCGGTCCGAATGGCGACATATACGGTATGCCAAATGACCGTAGACTGCATAAATGCAGGACAAGCGCAATAATGCCGACAAGAATACCGAATAACCCAAAGGACGCGGCAAGCATCATTAGAATAAATCGAATCATCCGTACCGAAATGCCTAAATTGTAGGAAGGGATAACGAAGTTAGAGATTGCCGTAATTGACACAATAATGACCATCGTCGGACCAACTAGACCTGCCTCCACTGCTGCTTGCCCGATGACTAAAGCACCGACGATTGAGACAGCTTGGCCGACAGCTCTTGGCATCCGAACGCCTGCTTCTCTCAGAATCTCAAACGTCACTTCCATTAAGATCGCTTCGACAAACGCAGGAAACGGAATTCCTTCCCGTTGAGCGGCAAAATTAATCAAGAGTGGCGTTGGAATCATTTCTTGATGGAAGGTTGTGATTGCTATATAGATGGATGGCGCGAATAAGGCGATGAATAGCGATACAAAACGAAGGATGCGCAGCAAGGAGCTAATATCTGCACGTTGATAATAATCCTCGGCTGTTTGCAGAAACTGCGTGAACAAAGCAGGCGCAAGCAATACAAATGGCGTTCCGTCAACAAGGATGGCAACGCGGCCCTCTAGCAAGCCTGCAGCGACGACATCAGGACGCTCCGTATTATAAATCGTTGGAAAAGGCGAATAGGTCTCATCTTGTATGAACTCTTCGATATAACCGCTTTCCAAGATGGCGTCGGTATTTATTCGCGCTAACCTTATTCTTACCTCATTGACAACTTTTTCGTTCGCTATGCCTTTTATGAACATTATGGCAACGTCCGTTTTGGTGACCCTCCCAATCGGATTTGTCTCGAGCCACAAGTTGGGATCTTTGATTTTTCTACGCACGAGTGCCGTATTGATCCGTATTGATTCTGAGAAACCTTCCCGAGGGCCACGGATAACAGTCTGTGATTGCGGCTCTGTGACTCCACGTTCCGACCATTTTCGGACTCCGGCAGCTATGCCCTCCGCACTTCCATCGACTAACACAATCGCATCCCCTGAGAAAATAGCGATATGTATGCTGTCCATATTCGTAATTGTTATTATATCCCCTACTTTAAGAAGAGATGACTTCAGTTTTTGTACCAAATTGCCTGAAGTAGCATTGCGATAGATCCCTGTTTCTTTGCCATCAATCAGCAAAGAATCCATAATTATTGTTGAATCAGCCATACCGTCCAAATAGACGATTGCCGCATCAATCGAAGCATCGGCTGTATCGATTTGAAATTGTCTAATAATCAGATCGGAGCTATTCCCCGTGTTTTTTCGGATGATCTCCAACGTCTCTGCGAGCATGACCGGTTTGGACTGATTGGGGCCTTGCTGTTTTAGGAATGCCTGCTCTGTTGTCTTCGCTTTGTGATTAGCCTGATTTCGTTTGAATATAGAACGCATCGCTGTCCTCCCAAATTCCTGCTTATAACAGTGTGTCCAGGAATGAGCACCTCCATTACGGCAGAAATAAGAAGTGCTGTCTGGCTTTTCTCTAAGCTTGAATCGTCACTTATAAGACACTGATAGATTAGTAGCTCATGAGCCCGAAATGGTGCAACAATATCAGTCAGAACCCAATGAGATTGAATGGATAGCTACTATGAGCTAAACCAAAAGCTGATTGCCCTTCAACAAACAGAATCATTAACTTGGACATATGTAACTGGCGTTTTTATCGCTGGTGTGGGGGCAGCTTCCCGGCGGGCATTTCCTCGCTTGCGAGCTACCATCAAATGATACATATGCAAGAGCATCCTTATGAACAAGCTCACCAGTTTATTTACTGCAATCATTGCGAATTTGGAAACGAACAATGGGAGCATCTGTCCCGGATTAGATACTCCATCCATTTGGGCAACGCTTATAATAACAGCGTTGGGGCATTTGTTAATTTAACGGAATTCGTGAAGTTAACGGAAAAATCGCCTATCGAGGATAATTAGTGGATTCCCCTAACCTGATCCAAAAAAACGACCGTTCCCTCTACAAATCAAGGAAACGGTCAGTTTTAAACAAGAATCAAAATATCACACTCATGGTTCATTTACGTCATTTTGTTGGTTTGGAAATAATACAATGTCCATTATTCAAGCCGATTGCAGTAATTAATCATACCAACAACTTAACGGTAAATTGGTGCTCCAAAAGGAGAAGATCCGGCCCCGCCATCAACGCTGATCTCTGCGCCTTGGACATACGAAGATTCATCCGATGCTAGGAACAAAGCTACATTCGCGATCTCATTCGGTTCTCCCAACCGTTCTAGAGGAATAGTCCGCGTGAGTGCAGATTCCATTTTAGCCAAGCCTTCGGGCTCCCCCCAGATAGGTGTTCTAGTTGCTCCAGGCAGCAAGGTATTCACCCGTATACCCCGCGGTGACAATTCCGAAACCAATACTTTTGCCATACTAACGACCGCCCCTTTGCTTGCCGCATATGCGGACCATCCAGGGCTTCCTGCATTAGCAAGTACAGAACCATTTAAGATTACCGAGCCTCCAGATCTCAAATAAGGCAAAGCAGATTGCACTGTGAAAAACACTCCTGTCACGTTGACCTTCAGTACTTCCTCGAATAAAGAAAGTTCTGTTCCCCCTGCTGGAGTATGGCCAGATATTCCAGCATTAGCGAATACAATATCCAACCCGCCGAATGCTTCCACAGCAGCAATTGCAGCTTTTTTCATTTGTTCAGGATCTGTAGTATCCGCCTGAACGGCTATACTATCGTCGGGTCCTATTTCTTCAATTGCAGCGGTCAAAGTGGCTTGGTTTCGTCCAGTGATAACTACCTTTGCTCCTTGTTCCACGAACAGCTTTGCTGTTGCTAGCCCAATCCCGCTATTTCCTCCAGTAATTATTGCTACTTTCCCATTCAATTTTCCCATTTTAATAATCTCCTTTTGGTCTGTTTTTAGAATGATCGTTCTCGAATTATCAAAAAATTAATATGCTTTTGCCAACTTTGGAGCTGTAGCTAACCACCGCCTTGATTCTTCCATGTCACTGAAGTTGACCAGCTGATATGGAAGCTCACCTAATCCATTTAATGTTCGGTCCAAACTCATCTTGGCAATTGTGCTTTGAGGCAACACCATCGCAAAGTAACGAAGTCCATTTCCAAATGCTTGTTGAACAAAATGTTGAGCAATCCACGTCTGATCTTCTGGTTTTATTGCTGAACCTTTGCGAGCATCCATCAATAATGAATGACTTTTCATTTTTTTAATCCATTCAATTCCCTTCAACATAATTAATTGAAACTCTTCTCCGTATGCAAAACCTTTCCATTCAATCACGACAGCTTTAAGCCCTTCATCCCACGTAACTTCCCCATGTTTGGATTCGAATACTATCATCTATATCATGCTCCTTTGAGCTTATTTTAATTTGAGAACGATCATTCTCGAAATAACAAAATTTTTTCGACCTACTTATCTAATATTTTTTTAGAAACGTTAGCAATCCGATACAGCTTTTCTTTGTCGGTTGAAGACCTAGCAAGTACCCTTAGACCCAGAAGCATATTGTGTAAACTTTCGGCAAGCTCTTCTGCCTTTATGCTTGAAGTGAACTCACCTGATTGCTGCCCTTTATGAATTATATCTGCTAAAAGTTGCTCCGATTTAGTGAAACTCTCGTTTACTTTAGTCTCTACCTCATCATCCCGCGAGGCAAGTTCGACAGCCGTATTTACAAATAGGCAACCCGTAGGGCTGTCATCAACACCTTCGATCATGAAATCGAACATGAACCCAATTGCCTGTGTAGGGCTTGCTCCATGTAAACCTATATGAAGCTCAGCGTTGACCAGCTTGCTATAACGGTCAATCGCTGTCAGGTAAAGCTTATGTTTGTCGCCAAATGTGTCATATAAGCTTCTGCGATGAATTCCCATATGCTCGACAAGATCATTTATTGACGTTTTTTCGTAACCTTGTTCCCAAAACAGCTTCATGGCCTTTAACAAAACTACGTCATCGTCAAACTCTTTAGCCCTTGCCACTCTGTTTATCCCCTCCTCTCGAAATGATAATAACACATTGAGAACGATCGGTAAAGTATAATTTTTTACTGATCGTTCTTAAATGAAAGGCGGCTGTCCAAGCAACTAAAGAAGCACCTGCATTTAATATTGTATAAATCTCATACGTGAATAGTTTCGTTCAAAGCTATTACTTTATCCTGCTAGTGAATTACATTTCACTTTTCCTCTCCACGTATGAAGGATGAAAGGAGTAAATATGCATAAATGCGACTCATCATCAGGATGCTTCTCGGACAAAATTAAGGTACAAGATAAGGTTTGTACGAATTGGCAATTCTCCACTGCTGGAGCGCAAAACATTTATACGGATAATATCTCACCGACCATAATTGGAACAGGCTACGTAAAAGTAGATTCTGAGGTTGGGTCAGTACAAGTAGCCTTTTATAGGCAGGGTGTTAATGAACCATTCCATACACTGCTAATACCAGCAAAAGGTAGTGCTACTTTTACGATCTTCCGATTTAATACGATTACATTAATTACAACGGCTGCTGCTTACGGGGAGTTCTGCATAACCATTCGATACAGTTTCTAACTATTATTACCCTGTAGCAGAGTGGTTCATTGTCTCATAATGAACCACTTTGCTTATTCGTTCTCTTTACTGCATGCACATTTTTTAAAATAAAAACTTGCAGAGATTACATATTTCCCATCAATATATGTTTGTTCATTCCCTTTTGCGAATATTCGCACAGCGTGAACATTACGAGCAATAAATGTTGCTGTATTACCAGCAGGAACAATCATTTGATGCTCTTCAATTCCGTTTGTATCTATATATAGGAGATCTGTGCTTAATGGCGAAGTATATACACTTAATTGGACAATATTCGAAATTGCATCCATATCAGTCTCCCATATTTGAATACCATTTTGAATACCTTGGATGAGCAAATTGCCACAGCACTCTTTTTCAAGCATACAATTACCTAGATTCATACAATTATTGCGAATACAAGCATTTGGTCTTTTTTTATGGCATCTTTTTGGAGGACAAGGAAAAACCGGCATACCCTTTTTGGAACAACAGCGACGTTTTCGTTGTTTTTTTCTTGAATTACAACCAGTTTTTCCATGTTCCTCTTTTGATTCTTGATTGGCGGCTATATGAATGATCGTGGACGAGATACTTCTTCTTTTCTTAAACCTTCTGTTTTTTTCAGTCATTCTCTCATCCCCGTTTTCAAGGTTTCAATATGGTAAACTGACTTCATTTTGCGAAGCGACAGTTGGTCTGTTTATAGCTAGCGTTATTGAAAGGCATCATATTACACAACAGAACATTTTGAGCTAAGTTAATTCATGCACAGACCAAACCACACCATTACTCGCACCTGCTCCAATATTGAGATTAATCGTCAAACCATTTGCGTTATAAAACAATCCGATTACATCACCAGCGGTAAGTGTTACTTCGCCTGCAAGGGTTACTGCTCCGTTACCTAGTACCGCTCTAAGTGTTAATAATAAGACAATATTTACGTTTAAAATGGGTAGCAAGCCACTAACCAGGTTTGTGACAGTAGGTGAGGTTCTCTGAACCACGAAGAAAGGATTAACCCCTGCGCCAAGGACTGCAGAGATGGCTGCTGTCGTCACATAGTTTATTGTAGCAAGTATTGAATATCTGCCGGTTGCTGGGATTGTATAATTCCCAGTAACAGCATTAAAATTGGCATTCCCGAAATATGGTGATGCTACAGACCAGTTAGTCAACTGGGAACTAGCAGAAATAGACAAAGTAGATAAGAAAGCTGAAAATCCTTGTGCAGCAAAGTTAGGACCTGTTGCCCCTGTTGTTCCTGTTTGACCGGTTGCTCCGGTTATACCAGATGCACCTGTTGGTCCTGTTGTTCCTGTTTGACCCGTTGCTCCAGTTTCACCTGTCACTCCTGTTATTCCAGTTGTGCCAGTTGTGCCAGTTGCTCCTGCTACTCCTGTTACTCCAGTTACGCCAGTTGCTCCGGTTGCCCCCGTTACACCAATTGCGCCAGTTTCACCTGTTACTCCGGTTGTTCCAGTTATTCCTGTTACTCCAGTTTCGCCTGTTGTTCCTGTTGTTCCTGTTGCTCCCGTTACACCAATTGCGCCAGCATCACCTGTTGCTCCTGTTGCTCCGGTTGTTCCTGTTGTTCCTGTTGTTCCTGTTACGCCAGTTTCGCCAGTTACTCCAGTTGCTCCGGTTGCTCCGATTACCCCTGTTGCGCCAGTTTCGCCAGTGGCTCCTGTTGTCCCCGTTACACCAATTGCGCCAGTTTCGCCTGTTACGCCTGTTACGCCTGTTGTTCCAGTTGTACCAGCTGCTCCTGTTGCTCCTGTTGCTCCTGTTACTCCGGTTGTTCCTGTTGTTCCTGTTATTCCTGTCGGCCCGGTTACGCCTGTTGCTCCTGTTGTTCCTGTTGCTCCTGTTACTCCTGTTGTTCCTGTTGTTCCCGTTGTTCCTGTTATTCCTGTTACTCCAGTTACTCCAGTTGCTCCGATTGTCCCTGTTACACCAATTGCACCAGTTGGTCCTGTTGCGCCAGTTTCGCCAGTTACCCCGGTTTCTCCGATTGCGCCAGTTTGACCAGTGATTCCAGTTGCTCCTGTTATTCCAGTTGCCCCCGTTACACCAATTGCACCAGTTTCACCTGTTGCTCCAGCTACGCCAGTTATTCCAACTGCTCCGGTTGCTCCGGTTGCGCCAGTTTCGCCAGTAACTCCAGTAACTCCAGTTACCCCTGTTGCGCCAGTTTCGCCAGTGGCTCCTGTTGTCCCTGTTGGTCCGGTTGTTCCAGTTATTCCTGTCACTCCAGTTGCCCCTGTTGCCCCTGTTGCCCCTGTTGCTCCTGTTGCTCCGGCTGTTCCAGTTATTCCAGTTTGACCAGTGACTCCAGTTGCCCCCGTTGCTCCAGTTGCTCCGGTTATTCCTGTTGCTCCGGTTGCTCCGGTTGCTCCTGTTGTTCCTGTAGGCCCGGTTACGCCTGTTGCTCCGCTTGCTCCAGTCTCGCCAGTGACTCCAGTTACTCCTGTTGTTCCCGTTGTTCCCGTTGTTCCTGTTATTCCTGTTACTCCAGTTGCTCCGATTGTCCCTGTTACACCAATTGCACCAGTTGGTCCTGTTGCGCCAGTTTCGCCAGTTACCCCGGTTTCTCCGATTGCGCCAGTTTGACCAGTGATTCCAGTTGCTCCTGTTATTCCAGTTGCCCCTGTTACACCAGTTGCTCCTGTTACTCCTGTTGTTCCGTTTGCTCCTGTTAATCCTGTCGGTCCGATTATTCCGTTTGCTCCTGTTATTCCAGTTACACCATTTGCTCCTGTTGCTCCTGTCGCTCCTGTCGCTCCTGTTGCTCCTGTTGTCCCCGTTACACCAATTGCGCCAGTTTCGCCTGTTGTTCCAGTTGTACCAGCTTCTCCAGTTGCTCCAGTTGCTCCTGTTGCTCCTGTTGCTCCGGTTGTTCCAGTTATTCCTGTCGTTCCGGTTATTCCGTTTGTTCCTGTTGCTCCTGTTATCCCAGTTACTCCAATTGCGCCAGTTTCACCTGTTGCTCCTGTTGTTCCAGTTTCGCCAGTTGCTCCTGTTGTACCCGTTACACCAATTGCGCCAGTTACGCCTGTTGTTCCTGTTGTACCAGCTGCTCCTGTTGTTCCTGTTGTTCCTGTTGTTCCTGTTGTACCTGTTGTACCTGTTGCTCCGGTTGTTCCTGTTGTTCCTGTTGTTCCTGTTGTTCCTGTTGTTCCTGTTGTTCCTGTTGTTCCTGTTGTTCCTGTTGCTCCTGTTGCTCCGGTTGTTCCTGTTACACCAATTGCACCAGTTGGTCCTGTTGCGCCAGTTGCGCCAGTTACCCCGGTTTCTCCGATTGCGCCAGTTTGACCAGTGATTCCAGTTGCTCCTGTTATTCCAGTTGTCCCCGTTACACCAGTTGCTCCTGTTAATCCTGTCGGTCCGATTATTCCGTTTGCTCCTGTTGCTCCTGTTATTCCAGTTACACCATTTGCTCCTGTTGTTCCAGTTTCGCCTGTTGTTCCAGTTGTACCAGCTGGTCCTGTTGCTCCTGTTGCTCCTGTTGTCCCCGTTACACCAATTACGCCAGTTTCACCTGTTACTCCGGTTGTTCCAGTTATTCCTGTTACTCCAGTTTCGCCTGTTGTTCCTGTTGCACCCGTTACACCAATTGCGCCAGTATCACCTGTTGCTCCTGTTGCTCCGGTTACTCCAGTTTCGCCTGTTGCTCCTGTTGCTCCTGTTGTCCCCGTTACACCAATTGCGCCAGTTTCGCCTGTTACGCCTGTTGTCCCTATTGCTCCTGTTGCTCCTGTTGCTCCTGTTGCTCCGGTTGTACCTGTTGTTCCAGTTTCGCCAGTTGCTCCGGTTGTCCCCGTTACACCAATTGCGCCAGTTTCGCCTGTTGTTCCAGTTGTACCAGCTTCTCCAGTTGCTCCTGTTGCTCCTGTTGCTCCGGTTGTTCCTGTTGTTCCAGTTATTCCTGTCGTTCCGGTTATTCCGGTTATTCCGGTTATTCCGTTTGTTCCTGTTGCTCCTGTTGTTCCAGTTTCGCCAGTTGCTCCTGTTGTACCCGTTACACCAATTGCGCCAGTTACGCCTGTTGTTCCTGTTGTTCCTGTTGTACCAGCTGCTCCAGTTGCTCCTGTTGTTCCTGTTGTTCCTGTTGTTCCTGTTGTACCTGTTGCTCCGGTTGTTCCTGTTGTTCCTGTTGTTCCTGTTGCTCCTGTTGTTCCTGTTGTCCCTGTTGTCCCTGTTGTCCCTGTTGTCCCTGTTGTCCCTGTTGTCCCTGTTGTTCCTGTTGTTCCTGTTGTTCCTGTTGTCCCTGTAGTTCCTGTTGTTCCGGTTACGCCAGTTTCGCCAGTTGCTCCGGTTGCTCCGATTACCCCTGTTGCTCCAGTTTCGCCAGTGGCACCTGTTGTCCCCGTTACACCAATTGCACCTGTTACGCCTGTTACGCCTGTTACGCCTGTTGCTCCTGTTGCTCCTGTTGCTCCTGTTGCTCCGGTTGTTCCTGTTGTTCCTGTAACCCCTGTTTCTCCTGTTACTCCTGTTGCTCCAGTGACTCCAGTTGCCCCCGTTAAACCAATTGCGCCAGTTTCACCTGTTGTCCCTGTTGTCCCTGTTGTTCCTGTTACGCCAGTTTCGCCAGTTTCGCCAGTTACTCCAGTTGCCCCCGTTACACCAATTGCGCCAGTTTCACCTGATGTCCCTGTTGTTCCTGTTGTTCCTGTTGCTCCTGTTGCGCCAGTTTCGCCAGTTACCCCGGTTTCTCCGATTGCTCCCGTTTGACCAGTGACTCCAGTTGCTCCAGTTGCCCCCGTTACACCAATTGCGCCAGTTTCACCTGATGTCCCTGTTGTTCCTGTTGCTCCTGTTGCGCCAGTTTCGCCAGTTACCCCGGTTTCTCCGATTGCTCCCGTTTGACCAGTGACTCCAGTTGCTCCAGTTTCTCCAGTTGCTCCAGTTGCTCCAGTTGCTCCAGTTGCTCCAGTTGCTCCGATTGTCCCTGTTACACCAATTGCACCAGTTGCGCCAGTGACTCCATTTACCCCGGTTTCTCCATTTGCTCCCGTTTGACCAGTGACTCCAGTTGTTCCGGTTGCTCCAGTTACACCAGTTATTCCTGTTACACCAATTGTGCCAGTTTCGCCAGTGGCTCCTGTTGTACCTGTTGCTCCTGTTGCTCCTGTTATTCCAGTTGCCCCCGTTACACCAATTGCACCAGTTGCTCCGATTACCCCTGTTGCTCCAGTCTCGCCAGTGACTCCAGTGACTCCAGTGACTCCAGTTACTCCTGTTATTCCTGTTACTCCAGTTGCTCCGATTGTCCCTGTTACACCAATTGCACCAGTTGCTCCTGTTGCTCCTGTTGTTCCTGTTGTTCCTGTTGTTCCTGTTGTTCCTGTTGTTCCTGTTATTCCGGTTACGCCAGTTTCGCCAGTTACCCCGGTTTCTCCGGTTGCTCCAGTTGCTCCAGTTGCTCCTGTTATTCCAGTTGCTCCGGTTGCTCCTGTTATTCCAGTTGCCCCCGTTACACCAATTGCACCAGTTTCTCCTGTTGCCCCTGTTGCTCCGGCTGTTCCAGTTATTCCAGTTTGACCAGTGACTCCAGTTCCCCCCGTTGCTCCCGTTGCTCCTGCTGCTCCTGTTGTCCCCGTTATACCAATTGCGCCAGTTTCACCTGTTACTCCTGTTACGCCAGTATTTCCAGTGGCTCCCGTTACACCAGTTGCTCCGATTACCCCTGTTGCTCCAGTTTCGCCAGTGGCTCCTGCTGCACCTGTTGTCCCTGTCGGTCCGGTTACGCCTGTTGCTCCGCTTGCACCTGTCGGTCCAGTTATTCCTGTTGCCCCGGTTGTTCCAGTTATTCCTGTTACTCCAGTTGCCCCCGTTACACCATTTGCACCATTTGCACCAGTTGCTCCTGTTACTCCTGTTGAACCTGTTTCTCCTGTTACGCCAGTAATTCCAGTTGCTCCCGTTACACCAATTGCGCCAGTTGCGCCAGTTTCACCTGTTACTCCTGTTGTTCCTGTTGTTCCTGTTGTTCCAGTTGCACCAGTTACTCCGTTCGCGCCTGTCTCACCTGTTACTCCTGTTACCCCAGTAGCTCCCGTAATACCACTCTTACGAGAAATGCCATCGCAGCTTAAAGAACCTGACCCCTTACATGCGGTGCATGAACACTCTAAGCCGTATTTGTTCGATCTAGAGCTTCTGCCATCCAGCAATGGTCCCTCTCCTCTACACATTGACTTTGACGATCAACTCATCTATTTGAAACGTAATCCGCTATATTCTTTAATTCATTTGCAATCTAAAAACTGCTTCATACTATTAAATGAATGTTTAGATGAAATTGATTGTACTAAAGCCTCTCAGATAAATATTGCAAACAGCAAAAAAACCCTTGCTGCATGAGCAAGGGGTTACGGAAGTAGTCACATTATTTCATTGTAAAAACATGTAAAATGCTTTCAATTCATGACAATGGCCTTCTAGTCAAATCCATCTTCCTTGGCATTTAAAATACTCATCTAACTTGCTCAATATTAATCCAAATTCAGTAGTTTTATTTATCATTTCAAATTCAATTCAACCTCATTCCACATTTCAGACCAAGGCCTCCCCCATTTAGACCAAGAGGCTGGAATATGACGATTATCTTTCGTATAAACCGCGACCAAGTGCTTTGAAATCGAAGAAGCCTGGTTTTCTACCAAAACCTCTTTGATCTCTGAAGGTTTAACTGGAACAAGTGGGCTCCTATTTCTTTTAAAAAGCTGCAATGGCAAAAACATGTTCGGACTTTTCCTATATAAACATTTTTGTGGATATCTCGGCGAGCTTCCCGAATCGTATTTCGTAATTTTTATATCCGAATAATGTTCCTGTAGAAATGCATGAGCATCAAATTCAAGTACGGCAAAATCCTCGTTTTTTTCTCTTTTTGCGTACGTTTCAACCATCTTTCGGCAATCTCTAATTGTCGGCCAAAAAAACACATGAGCATTCAAACAAGCGCGAAACTGCTCCTGTGTGAAAGATGTATCAATCATCTGGTCTGGAATTCGGAGATGAGCGTTCACAATCACGCTTTGATTCCGAAAACCCACCTCTATCGGTGTTATTCGTCGTTCCGCATTTGACTGTGGATATAACAATTGGCTTGAGTACAACGAATCAAGTTGTGAAATCACGCTTAAGTTTTTTACTCTTGTGAAATGGTATAACCTTTTTCTCCCCTTGGTTCTAGTCACATCCGCAATGATCTCATCCTTCGACATCCTGCACCTGCTTAATCTGTTTTCTTATCAGGATACCATTGATTGGATTAAGTTCAAACTCCGCGAATGTCACGGTTCTTTTGCCACCGGAACAAACACCCAATCATATAAGAAACGAATGGCATACATTACTGAGTACTCAACATGCAAGGAGGTGCTGTATACTATGTCCGGTCTTGTAGGTGGTGCTTTCAATAACACTGGAACGATCCTTGTGCTTTTCATCCTATTGGTGATTATCGCTTGTAGCTGTGGTGTATTTGGCGGAGGCTACTAATAGCAAAAACTTGGCCCTCATAATCTGAGGGCCATTTTCATGCTTGTATGCCGATATCAAACACTCTCCATTCGCGCAGCTTTTTAAATTGTTAAATTTTTCTCACTGATGTTTCAACCTGATAAAAATTGGGTAAATACTGTTTTGGCTAATTGAAATCCTATTTGGAGGAACGGAGAATGGTTGAAGAGGAGAATTTTTATTGCATGATTTGCGAAGAGGTTCATGTACGTGCCGAAGTTAGTTTCCTATATAAAACGGCCTTTAAAACAACCAGATCCAATCATTTGTCTGTTGGGATTTGCATGAAGTACGGTAAATGCTTAGAATCAAGTCAACAGGGTCTCAATTGCGAGAAATACGGGTTAAGTAAAACCCTGGACTAGAATATGAGGACAAGCCATTACATAAAAAACGTGAAGGAGTCTTGAACATGTCACTTGAGATTTATTTGAATTTTAATGGAAATTGCCGTGAAGCTACATCGTTTTATGCCGAAGTATTCGGATCAGAAGTCACGCACCTCGCAACATTTGGTGATATGCCGTCAAACCCTGAATATACGCTGCCTGACGAAGCAAAGTCATTAATCATGCACGCAAGAGTCAACATAATGGGAAAGATCGTCATGTTCTCAGATGTGTTTCCGGGCTCGCCCTTTAAAGTAGGGAATCATATCAATTTAACCATTGTTAGCCAAGATGAGCAGCAAACGAGAAGTCTTTTCGAAAAGCTTTCAGATGGCGGGAAAGTTACAATGGAGCTTCAACCGACTTTCTGGAGCACATGTTATGGTCAACTCACCGATAAATTTGGAATTTATTGGCAAGTAAGCGTGGATAGCGAAACAGTTGAAGTTTAGTTTATTGCTTTTGTTTTAGTGGAGAGGCATTCTCTATCGTTTCAGTTAGTGCCTCTCTCTCTCTTCAATTTTGACGTTCCCTCCGTTTATATATGTTAGTAACAATCATCTCCCACCTTTTGATTCGAATGGCCATCGCCAATTTCCGTCAAACAATCCTAAATTCCGCTCCTATCGTTTGACATACTTTTTCAGTAAAATCAGATATTCTTGTGTTGTTCTTATGCAAGTCCATAACTAAATATGCCAACCATATTTATACAGAAAGAGGAGATTGCTCATGCTGATTAAAAAGAAAACAGACATTCATTTTATTTTAGACCATTTTCAAGAACTAGCACAATGGGACAACGAAGGCCAAAAATTTTATCTCGTATTTGATGACCGTAAGCGCGGCGGCCAATGGACATTGATGAGTTATGGTGAGGAACGCTTCAGCGTGCATGGGCTTGGACAAGACTATTTGGATAACCAAGAATACTTTTTTGAAGAGCAAGCTGAAATCTTATCCTTCCTATGGCAGAACCGGGCTGCTTTCAATGCAGCGTTGAAACCAACGACAATGTGCAGCTAAAAAGACTGGATGGCAACCTTTCATGATTGGTATACTCATTTATAAATAACAAAAAACACACCCACTATTGCGTGTGTTTTTTGAATGTTTCATCTTTAAAAAAAGGTTTCCAACTATGTCCTACTATTCAATCTTTGCTGCAGCATAGATGCAAGATCCGCCGTATTCTCCCACATCAACGGACGAATCGGATGCGAGCGAACAGAAAGCTCTGCATGCTCGCTGCTTCTCATCGTCCAAATGACGGGTATATTTTTTCCGAGCCCATATCCGGCAGCAAAATACACCTCCGGTGAGTGCTCTGTTATATCGGCGATCATAAGCTTGCTTTCTGAGTATTCAAGTAATGACTTTGTCTCGATTTGTTCCGGGTCCGCTTGCTGAAGCAGCCTTGGCAGAAATCCGCATTGCTCTATTTTCGGAAAAATGTCTACCAGCCACGTACTGCGCGTATCCTCATCTTCCGGCAGCAATACACAGCATGATTTGAGCTTTCTTCCCCCAGCGCTTGCCGCTGCCGCGTTCCAGCCTTTTTCCGTCAGCTTGAAGCTCAGACCTTCCCTGATCAGCAGCTGTGCTTCTTTGAGCTTCTCGATAATGTAAACCAGCTCTTGCAAATTCGGAGAGTACGTCAAATTGAAATGATTGCTTAACGGTTGTATGAGGATAGAATCCTCAGGACCTTCCGCGTTGCGATAAATATACTGAAGCAGCCGGTTCTCCTTATCCTCGATTGTTACCGGAATTGTCGCTACATCCTCGATTGTTTCTATTTCTTCCATGCCAAGCCATACTTTTTCTCCGCAGTCTGTCTTCTCCCTTATATATCCCGAAATGAGTGAAAACCGTTTATTCTTAACCGTATATGGCAACGAGTGAATCGTTAGATAATCGTCGCTTATCAAGCCATAGAAGCTATTCGGCGCACAGTGGCATCCAATAAAATGGACATGCTCTCCCTTTTGCTCTACAGGTACAAACTCCGAACAAAATAAGCATCTTTTTTTCTCCATGCAAATCATCCCCTTTATTCCTAAGCTTTCGCACATCTTAGCTGATATGAGGGGGATTATGGGATTAATATTTTTTAATATGCCAATTTCATCCTTCAAAATAAGGGATATATAAATTGATTGACTAATCAATCAATAATCATAAAAAAAAGAAAAGCGGCTAATCATCGATCTTGTTGCACGCGATAATCATACGATAAAGCTCTTCTGTTTCACCGTTTTGATCGATCATTTCGCGGTATATATCACTTAATGGAGGTGGCGGTGCATATTCCCTCGTCATGCTCATACTGCGTTCATCATAATCGTCATCCTTCTGGATATATCTACCATAATCATGTCTTCTTGACTCAAGCGAACGTTGACTCAGATTAAGCCTGAGCACTAGAAAAAGAACGGATGCTGTCAGGAGCATCATTGCTCCTGATTTCATATCCTCCGTCAGACCGATCACAAGAATGGATAAGAGTATCGCCGGAATCGCAAACAAGAATACAGCTATATATATCAGCAGCTTCGCAACAACGTTTCCTAAATGGCTCATGGCATACTCATCTCCTAGCACCACGCTTTGTATAACGTATGTAGCAATAGGTTATCCCTATTACCATTCAACACCCCAAGCTGATTCATATCCTTTATTAGCGGATTGTCCAGATAACGCAGGCATATATGCATGCTTAATGGCAGAGTCCGTACCCATATAGTTAGCAAAATGCTTGCTTTCCTGCCTGCGAATGCGGCGCGCCTCCTTCCGCTCAGGTGCTGTATCGAATAGCAGTCTTTCTTCATCAGATATTGCGTTTACACCTGGTACTTCTACCGGTTTGCCATCATCGCCTAGCGCGACAAACGTTAAGAATGAGGTAGCGCACACTTTGCGTTTTCCGGACAGCAAATCCTCCGTCACGACACGAACGAACACCTCCATAGAGGTTTTATGCGACCAAGCGACGAACGCCGACAAGCTTACTGCATCTCCTTTTTTTACAGGATAGAGAAAATCCACGGAATCCGTAGACGCTGTCACAACGGGACGGCGTGAATGCTTAGTTGCAGCAATCGTAGCCACATCGTCAATGTAGGCCATCAGCTTGCCGCCAAATATCGTGCCATGATGATTCGTATCCGGCGGAAGTACGATCGACTCTTTTATGGTAAGCGACTCTGAAGCGGGACGGGATGCATGGGGTATGGCAACTTTGCTTAATAGGTTCATGGTAACACCTTTTCCTTCAATAATTTTGTTAGGGCTAAGTTTACACCCCACAAACATATAGGTAAAATATATATATTGAATAGTTATCATTCCTTTTAACTATAGTAGAATATATATTTTACGCAAAGGAGGAACCTTTATGGACCTTAAGCAATTGACTTATTTTGTTGCGGTCGCTGAAGCGGGAAGCTTCACGCAAGCAGCCCGAATGCTGCATCTCAGCCAACCCTCACTCTCCAAAATGATAAGGCTCCTTGAAGAGGAGCTAGGCGTACAACTGATTGATCGGTCTGCCAAGAAAATCATTTTAACAGACGCAGGCATGTCCATCTTGCGATCGGCTAAACCTATTATTCAATCGTTCGAGGATTTGTCGAGTGAGCTGGAGGAGGTTGTTTCCCTAAAGAAAGGGACGCTTCGCCTAGGCATACCGCCTATGGTCGGCAGCTATTTTTTGCCTTCTGTCATTGAGAAATTTCTAACCCATTATCCGCAAATCAAGCTGCAGATCATTGAACAAGGCGGTAAAAGTCTTGAGCATGATATTCTTCAAGGCGAATTGGATTTCAGCATGGTCATCCTCCCGATTAGAGATATGGAAAGATACCATGTATTGCCGTGCATTAACGAAAACCTAAGATTGGTTGTCCACCTTGAGCACCCGTTAGCACTTATGAACAACGTTCAGCTCTCGCAGCTGGAGCGGGAATCCTTCATCATGTTCCGCAGCGATTTCACGATCCAGCAGGTCATTAAGGAGCATTGTGAAGCAGCCGGCTTCGAGCCGAGAATTGTGTTCGAGAGCTCTCAGTGGGATTTCATGACGGAGATGGTCGCCGCCAAGTATGGCATTACCCTGCTGCCTGAAGGGATTTGCCTTCAATTGGACAGCAATCGGTTTCACACGGTATTCGTCGAGAAGCCGGCCATTCCTTGGCAATTGTCTATGATCTGGCGGAAAGACAAATATTTATCCTTCGCATCGAAGGAATGGATTCGGTTTGTTGAAGCTGAGCTCGGTGAACATAGCCCAAAGCAATAAAAGAGCTATACGCTTTTTCAAGTGGCGGATAGCTCTTTGCTCAAAGTGTTCCCCGTACAATGGAAAATAATAAACGAGCCAGTTCCTCAACCATAGAGGAACTGGCTCTTATTCAACTTGGCCTAGAGTACCTTTGCCTTGATTCTCACCGAATAATACGTTTCTCTTTCGCAGCCTTCAGCCAGCTCGGAAATTCATTCAGCAATTGATCGTACAGCACCTCGTCAGTAACTGCCGCGATATCGTCCAGATGAAAGAAGTTCGCATTATCGACGACGCGTCCCTCCATCGTATCCAGCTGCCTGAGCACTTCAAAATCGGAATGGCCAATGCCTACGAACTGCCAGAAGATCGGATGTACGGATGCAGCAGTAATCACCTTCTTGATTGGCTTGACGACTCCGCCGTCGTTAATGAAAATAATAAATACAGGCGTTCCGTCATCTTCCTCGTCCGTATATTTCTTGATTACGTCCTCCATGACAGGAGGCTCGTTGTTACGTCCGAATTTATGAATGGCATTGTTATTCAAAATGTTATTTTGAACATAATGTCCGAAATCTTGTTCCGTCACAGACGGCAATCGGCTGAAATGCGTATCATACACCCATACATCCATAGTGCCGTTGTCATCGAATTTGCTTGCGACTGCCAATATGCGCTCAACGACCTCCTGCACGGTGCCGTTTTTGTACAAGGTTTGCATGGAGCCGGTAATATCGAGCACGATTCCCACTCTTGCAACCACATGTGTGAGCTGTTTTTTCTCCAATGTTATTTGAACCAGCTTCTTACGCAAATCAATTGGCGAACGTACAAGCTCCTCTACCGCAGCCGCAGCCTCTGTAGACCCGCTTTCGATTTCGAGACCAAAGTTGGTGCACAACGCTTCAAGACCGCCATAGAAACCTCCGCCTATCGCATTGAACTTCCACTCGCCTTGATGTCTATACAACTCGCCAACGACTACTGCCGTTTCCTTCGTGAACTCATCCCCGTACTCAAAGCGGAAGAGCTCCTCGTTACTGCTTTCATCGATGATTCGCAAATATAAGCCAGATACGTCCTGCATGTAATGGCCTTGCTTTTCTCCCTCATGGATCGTAACGGTCAAAGCGATTTTTGCTGTTTGCTCATCCATTCGCTGCAGATTAATCGTAATTGATTCTTGATCGTTCGCATTGGACAGCACGGTATGGGCAGTTGATCCGTTTCGAGCAGCGGGATTTCCGTAAAATATAAAATCCTCATCTCGTTCGCAGCGACTTCGTTCCGATAATAGAAACGCGGCTGCATCAATGCTAATGGCGCTGTCCTTTGTTTTCCATCCAAACAATAGCTTTATCGAAACAAGCTTTCTTCCCTTTGTGACATCTATTTTTTGACCTTTTGACAACAGCATGTTTTCATCTCCGTTTCGTAAGCTTATCATCTGGGTGCAGCACAGAACCCGCTATGGTCTTGAGTATAATGACGTGCTATTACCAGTATAACTATATTTAAGCTTACATGTTATGGGAAATTAAACGCTGCCATCGATTCCTATGATCCCTATGATCCGACTATACGATAAGCTGACCTTTTTTTGCCGAGATACCGATTGTTGCCTCAACTCCTGAATGAAAGGCTAGAAAATCGCTTTCGAAGCCATCGCTGAAAATGATGCCGTCTTCAGGCATTTGCGATGTAATGCGCAGCGGCTGGCGCTCATGAATCTGTCCGAAGACAAGCTCTGCAGCCGTTGTTTTACTCGGGAAGGGCTCTCTGACCGTAAAATACAAATACTTCGAATCCCATGAAAACCGATTTTCTTCGGAGCCCCATTCTCCTTCATCCAGCCTCACTTTTTGTTTCGATGCTCCGCTAACGATGCCTGCAGCACCAGCAAGGACGCTTTTAAACCAGCCCGTTGCTCCAAGCCCTGTTGAAATGATAATCCCGCTGGAGGATTGCTGCTCAATCTGATTGCCATGCTCGAGTTGATAGCGTGCCGATACATGCGTCCTTCGTCCGATAAACAAGTCGTTGACGCCGTACAGCATTTGCCCATCATTCAATTGTGCCTGAGCTAACGTTACTTCCTTGGTCTGTCGCCTTTTTTGAAGAACATCAGGCACAATCACTCTTAAATCCTTTACGGTGAAGGGAAGCAGGAGACCATCCCAGCGCATAGGATCCGGATTAACGCCAAGCAAAGGCTGCCCGTTCAAATATTTCATGGTATTGGCGATAAGCCCATCCTGGCCGACGGCAACTACAATATCATGCTTGCCGAATATAAACTGCGATACATGCTCCCTGTCGATAACCTGTACCCTACCGTACGATTTCAACTCCGTCTCCGTGTGGACAACGGATTTCCGGTAAAGTGAATCCTCTTTCAAATAATCACTGAAATCAGCACCTAGTCTCTCTATATAGAACTGTGCCTGCTGAATCGTATTATAGCGAACGATTAATTCCTCGAGACGAGTCTTTCTTTTGATTAAAATAAACTTTTGACTGAGGGCATCCTCGCTCATCTTGTTTGACCTCCTTTGTTGGCTGCTGAAGTGGCGTTTGGACTGGACATCATGCTCTGCAAGAGATCAGGCGTAATCGTAAGCTGGCCTATTTTCTCTGCTTTTTCCGCAATATCTTGGAACGCAATGGCGATAAGCTTGTTCGGATCCATTCCCATATTCGTCATTGCCTGCAGAACGTAAGGCTCGATTCCACTCATTGCCTTCATGACAGCTGCAAGCTCATACGCTTTAGCATCCGCTTGCGCGTTTTTATTCGTTATCGCAAGCTCAATCAAGCTGCTCTTCTTTTCTTCCAAGGCTGTATCGAAGTATAATTGCTCTTCCTTCATTTCGTTCTGCTTCTGTTTCACGAGACGCTCTGCATCCAGCTGCGTTTCTCTAATTTGTTTTTTCTTCGTTTCAACTGCAATTTCAGTACTGAGCTCGTTTTCCTTCACTTTTCTTTCTTGGTCAATCGAAGCGTTTCTTCGTTCATAAAGCGCATCATCCGCATTCCGAAGAATTTCCTCCCGAGCTTTGGCTTCGAGTGCTCGCATCGTTTCCTTGTTCGGCAGAATAGCCAAGACTGACAGCCCCATGAGTTCTATGCCCAGATTGTCGATTTCTTCACTCCCTTTCACCTCGCTAACGATGCGCTGAACAAGCTGCTCACTGGATTGTATCGCTTCTTTAAGCGGAAGCTGCGCCAGCTGCTTCTTAACCTGTACTTTCACAATATGAATGACTCTTTGTGCCAATTTGCTCGGATCATCCGAAATATACGTTTTTTTCTTCAGATTGTACGTGTAATTCAGAAGCTGTATCGTTTTCTTGTAATCGATAATACGGTATGTCAATTGGCCCTGCACAGTCACCGTCTGATAATCATGGGTGATTTCCTCAAACATGAACGGCACGTCGATCGAAGAGATGGGAACGACTACGACGGACGTTGTAGGTTCATAGTAATGGAAGGACAAACCTATGCCTTCCTGTATAACCTTGCCGTTCTTCACCTTAATGACATAATCGCTTGGTTGAAACTTGACGAATCGGAATCCAAACATAACGAAAACCTCGCTTTCGCTTTTTATAATTTCACAATGACATTATCAAAACGATACCAAAACATTTCGATATTGTCAATTTGATTTTATCAAAAAGCTAATATGTCTCCATGACCTTGGACCTCCTCCAAACTATCCATTATTTTGCAAAAAGCTCGTTTACAAATTAGTCTTTTTAATATAGAATTCTTTATAACGAACATTATGTTCGCAATTGATGCTTTGGCGGGGGAGGTGGTACTGTCATGTCCAAACTCAAAAAAATCATTAGTCTTACGCTGCTTCTAAGTCTTTGTATATTCCCCGCGACTGCGTTCGCTTCATCAGGCAAAGCTACTTCCGATAATAAAAAAGGGTTCTTGTCCAGCATTTTTTCGGTATTTTCGGTTACGAAAAGCAATAACAACAATAACGGCAATAACAATCATTCGAATTCCAACTCTTCCAATAATCACAATTCGGATAAGGATTGGGACAAAAAAGGCTGGTTCGATTGGTTGGACGATGATGATTGGTGGGATGAAATTTGCTGGTGGGACAAGAATAAGGACGATTCCTTTAAAATTTGGGAACGTTATTATTGCTATTAGTTCTACAAACAAAGAGAACCGTAGGGCAAATAGCCCAACGGTTCTCTTTTCTATCTATTAGCCTGGTCACATTTTCGCACATGCTTGGTTCTAAACATTATTATTCGTTTTGGATGAATCAAAAAAATACAAGCGGATTAAAACCTTTACACGGTTTGTTCTTTCCCGAACGTTCCCGTTTTTATTTTCTTAACATCGTACATGGAGACAGATGAGCCAATAATAAATGAAGGCTTCTCCTCGTCTTTCCTATTTCGGTGACCTGCAAGATGAACAGGATCCTTTTCCCAATTTTTCCATGCATCCTCCGATTCCCAACGCACCATAATCACAACTTCTTCGGAGTCCTTTGCTTTACGATTCACCATAATATTAATGTCAATTAAACCTTCCATCCCGTCAATATGGCTCTTTTGCCCAAAATCGTCCACGATCTGCTGCGAATGCCCTTTTTCAACCTCGATTGTTCTTACTTGTATGAACATCATAATCACTCCTATTATCGCTAATTCATTCATTCCTAAATAAAATATAACGATAACGATTATCATTGTCAAATAATTCTAGTTTACTCTATATGTCTTGCATTGCAGCCTAACCGCTACAACAGCAATCCAATCATCGAAAGCACGCATCACGCGGCCGGTTCTCTTTTCGTTCTTCAAGCTCCGGTAGTCTTTCAACAAAGGGACAAGCCAGCTGCTGAGCGGAGATGCCGCATTTCCGATCGAATATCGAACCTGGCAGCCTTTGGCATGCGGCTTCAGCTCGTAATCGTTGCGGTACCACCAGCCGCCAAATATGGTGAAATGTCCATTCGCAGAATCTATATCCACATATGCCACTCGAATAGCAGAAGCTTCCTCTCCTGTATACACCGTATATAATTGCGGTCCGCCTTTGACGTGAAGGGAACCTTCGCTTCCGGATGCTCCCGATAGAAGCAGCGGCAAATGATTCGCGGTTATGCTTCCGGTAGGCATCGTCGACATATAATGAACAACTTCCTGATATGGCTTCTCTATGATACCCGAATATGTAATGATCTCTTTCATCGCCTAACCCCCATCCGAATGTATGTCTTTACATTCTGACAGATCTTAAAGCGCATAAACTCACGCCTTGGTTGGATTCCTTCTCCGTCTTCAGGCTGAGTTGAGCTAATGACAAAGAAAAAGCCGCCTGGGAACAAGCCCGGACGGCGATGATTGGCGATTAATGTTTTCTTTTGTAGTAGGTAATGCCCAGTGCAAGCGCTAGTACAGAGCCTTTAACGATATCCATCGCGTAATACGGAATCGATAGCATAATTAATCCGTTGGATAGAATTCCGATTAGAACCGCACCTGCAAATGTGCCGAATGCATTCGGTTTGCCTGCGCCGAATACGGAATATCCGATAAATGCGGCAGCTACGGCATCCATTAAATAAGGCCCGCCTGCATTTACTTCAGCATTCATGACACGAGCTCCAAGCACGATCCCGCCTATTGCGGCGAATAATGCAGAGATCAGATAGGCAAACAGCCGGTATCTGCTCACGGCGATCCCAGATAGCTTAGCGGCCTCTTGGTTTCCGCCGATCATATACATGTAGCGACCATGCTTCGTATACGTTAGAAACAGATGGACCGCTGCTACGATAACCAGCATAATAACTATAATCCACGGCACTTGGCCCAGCTTGCCGAACAGCTTCGGAATCTGTCCCGTTGCGAAATCCCCGCTCGGCATAACCATATTTTGCGAAATCGTTGCTCCTCGGGTATAAGTGAGCGCCACACCCTGGAACACGAACATCGTAGCAAGCGTCATAAGCATATCTTGTATTTTGAAGTTAATGACCAGCAATGCATTGATTACGCCTACGACGAGACAGAACACAATCGTTACCGCGATTCCAAGACCAAAGCTCTGACCATGCCATACGTACATGGATATGACAAGAGCATTCGCTAAAGAAGCGACAGAGCCTACAGACAGATCAAATCCGCCAACTGAAAGCGAAACGGTAAGGCCAATGGCTATAATGGTTACGATAGAGATCGAACGCAATATATTAATGATGTTGGTCGAGCTTAAGAAATTATCGGTTACCGTACCGAAAAAGACGACTAGCAGCAAAATAGTGATTAGCGTTCCGTACTTATATAAAAAATCAACGATCTGAAAATTTTTCTTCTCCCGAGCGGTATCGGCAGCCATCATGTTAACAAGCCTCCTGTACTATGTAGCAAAATCTCTTCTTCACTCGTATGCTGCGTCTCCAGCTCTTTCACCACTTGCCCGTCATACATGACATAGATCCGATCCGTTATGCCGATCATCTCCGACATCTCGCTCGATGCATAAATGATGCATTTCCCTCTGCCTGCGAGCTCTGCGACAAGCTCATAAATATCGCGCTTGGCGCCTACGTCCACCCCTTTGGTAGGCTCATCGAAAATGTATACGTCCGCATCGACCAGCAGCCATTTGCCAATCGCTACCTTTTGCTGATTGCCGCCTGATAGATTGCTGACTTTAGCATTTGCACTAGGTGTCTTTACGCCTAAGCTTTGTATGATTTCTACTGCGGCTTTTTTCTCTTTTGACTTGCTTAGCCAGGGTCCCCATTTCGTAAATCGCGATAGGATGGCAGCAGTCAAATTCACGCTCACGGATTCTTCAACGAATATCCCTTCGCGCCTTCGTTCTTCGGGCACTAATGCGATGCCATTCTTGACTGCTTGGTATGGAGACCGAATACGAAGCTCGCGCTTGTCCATAAATAATTGTCCAGACACAAGGGGTGCTGCACCGAACAAGGCACGGCAAAGCTCTGTTTTGCCTGCTCCGACTAAGCCTGCCAACCCGATGATTTCGCCTTTGCATACATGCAGGTTTACCCCGTTTACTTTTTCGCCGTCACGGATGCCTATGGCTTCAAACCGCTTCTTGCCGATCTCTTTTTTCGCAAGAGGGAATTGCCCGTCCATTCTGGCTCCGAGCATATGCTCCACCACTTTGTGCTGGTCGATACTGGCAAGCTCTTCCCTTATGACCAGCTTCCCGTCACGCATAATCGTAATATCCTCACAAATTTCATAGAGCTCAGGCAGTCGATGCGAGATGAAAATAATGCCAACGCCTTCGTCTTTCAACAAACGGATGAGACGAAACAGCTGATCGGTCTCGCTATGGCTTAGAGGTGCCGTAGGCTCGTCCAACACTAGAAACCGGCATTGCCTAGACACGGAACGTGCAATAAGCACCATTTGCTTTTCGGCTAGCGTAAGCTCCTGTACAAGCTTCTTTGTAGGTACTTTAATGTTCATTCGATCCAGTATAGCCTGTGCAGAACGATGAAGCTCCGTCCATTGGATCAGATGCTTCCCTTTCATGTTATGTACCATTTGTTCCAGCATAATATTCTCGCCAACCGATAGATTAGGGATTAATGCCGTATCGACCTCTTGATATACAACCTGTATACCATTGTCCTTCGCATCCTTAGGCGTACGGATGCGCACTTCCTTGCCATCAATGGATATGCTTCCGGTGTAATGGTCATGGGCACCCGCGAGCACCTTCATTAAGGTAGATTTACCCGCCCCGTTGGCCCCGATTAAAGCATGTGCCCTGCCGGTAGCTGTCTGAAAATCTACATTCGTCAATGCCTGCACGCCTGGAAAGGCGATTGATATCCGCTTCATGACCAGCTCGCTTGCCTTTGAGTCTAACAACAGACCCACCTTCCTCCCCAAACAGGATAGAGCGCCCTTATCCATATGGATAAGGGCGCCATTTTTATAGCTATTATATCATCATTTGACGGTTATTTGCCGTTTGCTGCTTTCAAAGATTTCATCCAATCTTCTTCGAACGCATCAGTCGTACCCCAGCCTGGCAAAATATCAGCAAGGTTAACCATATTTACAGGCTCGCTTGATTTCTTGAGGCCTTCTTGATCGATAAGCGCTGCTTCCAAGTTATAAGTTGAAGGCGTCTCTTCGCCTGCGATTTTTTTGGCAAGCAATCTAACATTTACTGCGCCGATCATTTTCGGATCAACAGCTGCCGTTGCTACCCATGGACTGTTCTCTTCCTGCATGATTTGTAAATCCGCATTCGAGAGATCGATTCCGTAGATTTTGATTTCGGTACGGCCTGCTTCTACAATCGCTCTAGCAGCACCGCTGGCAAATGCGTCCCAAGTCGCAAAAATCGCGTCAATCTCGCCTTTTGGATGCTTCGTCAACATAGCGGCAACCGCGTTTTGCGTGTCAACCGACGTGTTGTCATTCGCAACGCCAAAACGCTCCACTTCTTTGATTCCCGGGTATTTGGCCAATGTATCTTGATAGATCTTGTTGCGGCGGACCATTGGAGGGAAACCGTCTACCCATAGGTATACGATCTTCGCTTCTTCTCCTTGCTCCTTAACAAGCTGATCAAGTGAATATTGAGCAAGCGCCTCGTCGTCTTGCGAAGTCAATGTAACGCCTTCGATGGCCGTAAGCTCGTTCACGGAGTCAAACGCAACAACAGGGATGCCTTTGTCCTTCAGCTTCTGTACGTCTGCAACTGTAGCCTCGTCATCGCCATGCGAGATAATAACGCCATCGTAGCCGCCGTCCGTTGCTTGCGCGATTGCATCATGGAATTTAGCCGTATCGCCATTCGCTGAGAACGTATCTACTTTAAAACCAAGTGCTTCTCCTTCTTGCTTTGCACCTGCTAGAAATTGAGCTGTATGATCGTCACCGCCGATTTTGCGAATGACCATCAGTTTAATTTCATCCTTGGCTGCAATTGCCGCTGGAAGATTTTCAATCGTTTTCGTTCCTTCATTGGCTGCTTCGCCATTCGAGTTCCCGTTTTTCGCTTGTCCGCAGCCTGATGCCACAATTGCAATTGCGATAACCAAGCCGAACACCGCGCGTGCTTTCTTCTTAATCATTCTGATTTCTCTCCCTAGGTATAATATGTCTGATAATATAAGTAATCCTATAGGATATTAGAACTAGCGTCAATAGCTATAGACAAATTTTGCTCTTTTTTGCTTATTAGATACAGGTTAGCCGCATTCAGCTCAAAAAAGTGATAAAATAATAGGAAAGCGTAAACGCTTGAAGCCGTACTCTGTCGGCAAAGCATACGTTTCGCGTAGAAATATAGAGAAAGTAACGTGAAATACTATACATTCCTATATTTCAAGGAGAAACGGCTTCGCCGTCCTATGGCAGCGAGGCGCTCTTCATTCCGAGAAATGTAGAGATTGTATGGCCTAAGGACATACTTTCCTATAGTTGAACAAACCGAAAGGCGGAGAAAAGCATGGTACATTCTTTTATAATTGAACCACTAACGTATACGGAATTCGAAAACGATGCAGAGCAAATAGAGAAATGCAAGGAATGGGGCTTGCTCTCTGAGAAGGCAGCCAAGATAAAAACGTTTACTTATAAAGGCCGCGGAAGCCAGCTTTCATGCAGCATCATTGGATTCGCGGACAAAATGACTGCTGTCATCGCATTCGATAACGGTCAGAAGCACTGCATTCACCCTTCCTTTCTCAAGGAAATGCAAGCTGCGAATTATGGCACGAAAGCTGCCGTCCTTACTGAAGAAGCTGCCATTCAAGAAGCTGTGGCAGAAGAGCTGCATGCTGCGCCCGAGATAGCTGAACCCGAAGCAGCAGAAGCACAAGCAGCTTCTACTATCATGGTAGAAGAAGCGGAGCCGCAACCGGTTAAGGAAAAAGCTCCGCCGAAAGAAAAAGCAAAAAAGGAAAAGAAGGCTAAGCTTGAGCTTCCGGAACAAAAAGTGAAAATGACTGCTACAGTTAAACAGTTTACGACCGTGCCCAATAACTTTTCCGATACAGAGGATGAGGTTGTCATTTATGAAGCCGTATCCATTGAAGATCCTGCTCTTGCTATTGAAGATGCCTGGTCAAGCCATAGCGCGACACTCAAGAAATTCGAGCTGGAGATTGGAGATATTATTCACTTCGAAGGTAAAATTGTTGCCAAGAAGCTGACGAAGCATCCGATTCCTTACAAAATCAACAATCCTGCAAAAATTCAAAAGAGTAAACCAGAGTAACACGCTTGGCGGAAAGTGAATGAAATCATGCAGTACAAGCGTGCTTGGCTGCTAATCCGTAGCTCTGGCTCGTTTGCAAGGCAAGAGTTTCAACTTCTCGCATCCATAAAAGATAATGAACCGAACAGGCTGCCTCTTCAAACCTTGCTAGGTTTGAAGAGGCAGCCTGTTTCATGAAACAATTAAACCGTTCATTCAATACTGCTCAAATGAACGCATGATGCAAAGGTCATTCCTACGAAGCTGGTTGCGCATTCTGTTTAGATTTGCTCTAATCGATAGGTATAGCCGCAGAAAGAACAGCGAAAAAGAACGCTTTTGTCACCGATTATGAAAGTTAGCCGTTCATCATCTTCAATCTCAATAAATTCCCTACCTTGCTCGTCCCGGTCACCCGTAGCGAACATTGCCGTTTTGTTGCCGCATTCACATTCGAAGTTCATCATTGACTCATTGCTCCTTTTCTTCGAACCATATGGACAATCCTATAACAAAGCTGCTCCATGTATGTAATGGATCCCTTCTAAAGTAGCTTCGAATAAATACCAGCCTTCAATTGCTTAGGATTCATTGCTTCATTGTGTCAGCTTCGATATAATTATCGATGACATTTATTATATTACAAAAACGACGTCAAGGAAGGGTTACGAAAAACATGTACATAGCAGATAAATGGGTAGACTACGAGGTTATAGATACAGGAGACGGGGATAAACTGGAGCGTTGGGGCAACTATACGCTGCGCCGGCCCGATCCGCAAATCATTTGGCCAATTACGAACGAGACGGGCCTATGGAAGAAAGCCGACGGTCATTATCATCGCAGCAATTCAGGCGGCGGTCAATGGTCCATGAATGAAACGTTGCCCGAGCGTTGGACGATTTCGTATGGCGAGCTTAATTTCCATATTAAGCCCACTAATTTCAAGCACACAGGACTATTTCCAGAGCAAGCTGTCAATTGGAGCTGGATGATGGATAAAATCCGCTCTGCTGGCCGGCCTATCCGCGTATTGAACCTGTTTGCATACTCCGGTGGAGCAACCGTTGCAGCAGCTGCAGCCGGCGCCGAAGTATGCCATGTCGATGCAGCAAAGGGCATGGTGCAATGGGCTAAGGATAATGCCCAGCTCTCTGGCCTGGAATCCGCGCCGATTCGTTATATCACGGATGACGTATTCAAATTCGTACAGCGTGAACAGCGCAGAGGCAAGCAGTATGATGCCATTATCATGGACCCGCCATCCTATGGACGCGGCCCAAACGGCGAAACGTGGAAGCTAGAAGAAAATCTATTCCCTTTTCTTCAATCATGTACATCCATTCTATCGGACAATCCATTGTTTCTACTGATTAACTCCTACACCACGGGGCTATCTCCTTCCGTACTGCATAACCTACTCCATATGACGATGAACGCGAAATACGGCGGCGATATCAATTGCGGGGAAATCGGCTTGCCGATAACGAAATCCGGCTTGAATTTGCCTTGCGGCATACTTGGCCGTTGGGAGTCGAAGTAATGCCGATTCACATTTTATTCGAAGATAATCAGATTCTAGCAGTCGTGAAACCGCCAGGAATACTCTCCCAAGAGGATGACACGGGCGATCCCGACATGCTGACACTGTTAAAGCAAGATTTAAAGGAACGCTACAATAAGCCGGGAAATGTATTTCTCGGCCTTGTACACCGGCTTGATCGAATGGTTGGCGGCGTTATGCTATTTGCCAAAACTTCGAAAGCAGCCTCCAGATTATCCGAATCGGTTCGCAACCGTGAGTTCGGTAAAACGTATGTCTGTGTGGTTCAGGGCACGCCAAGCAAATCGCAAGCAAGGTTAACGCATTATATCCGCAAGGATAATAAACAAAATCAGGTTACCGTATTCAATAAGCCGACATTGGAAGCCAAAGAGGCGATACTCGAATATGAAGTGGCGGCCGTTTCCGGTCGCTATTCACTCATTGCCGTGAAACTGCATACGGGAAGACCGCATCAAATTCGCGCACAGCTAGCCCATATCGGATGTCCGCTGGTAGGCGATCTCAAATACGGCGCAAAACCTACGGGCGGTATAAATGAAATTGCTTTATGGTCAACCTCTGTATCGGCCCCCCATCCCGTATCCAAGGAATGGATGAGCTTTCGTTCATTGCCTAGCGGATCAGATGTTTGGACATGGTGGACGAATCCTCAACTTGAGGCTGCCTCTAGCATGCTTAGCCGTGCGTAACAAGGAAGGACGAATACATGATGCGCCGCAAACGGCACCGAAACTTTCAAGCCCTGCTGTTACTATTATGTTTAATTGGCTTGCTCATTATTTTTTTCTTTCCGGCATTAAGAGATTCCATCCCTTCGCCTGATGCTCAGAATCCGGTTACTAGCGCAGAGCCAACGCACAGTGAAGTAGCACAGGCAACGATTGCTCCATCCCCCACCCCGCCGCCTCCAACGGAAAAACCAAAGCCCGTTTATGCTGATGCGGTATGGATGGCCGTAGGCGACGTTATGATGCACACCCCCCAGCTTCCAGGATCTTTTGACAAAAAAACGAACCGGTACAACTTTAATCCGTTTTTTGCTGAAGTCAAGCCTATTCTAGAACAGGGAGACTGGGTCATTGCGAACTTAGAAACGCCAATGGCTGGTGCCGATTTTGGTTATTCCGGCTATCCGCTGTTCAACGCTCCCAAAGAGCTCGGGGAGGCGCTCAAGGCTGCTGGCTTTAACTTAATTACCAATGCCAATAACCATTCCTTGGACCAGGGTGAATCGGGGATTCTCCGCACGCTTGAGAATCTTAAAGCGCTCGATCTTCCGTTCAAGGGAACGGCTTCATCGCAAGAGGAAGCTGACAGTATCTTATTATCCGAGCAGAATGGGATCGTAATGGGATTGCTAGCCTATACGTATGGAACGAACGGCATTCCCATTCCGGAAGGCAAGCCTTACTTGGTTTCACTTATTAACGAAGAGAAAATAAAAGCCGATATCAGCCGTTTGCGTGAAGCTGGCGCGGATTTCATCACCGTTTCGCTCCATTTTGGTACGGAATACCAAACAACACCGAATGATGAGCAGAAACGACTGGCGCGGAGCTTGATCGCTGCTGGAGCAGATATTATCGCGGGCTCGCATCCGCATGTGATACAGCCATATGAAGTAGTAGAAACAATGGATGAGAACGGACATGCAAAAAAAGGACTTATCATATATTCAATGGGGAATTTCATATCTAATCAACGCGGTGATTCGAAGGATTACGGAGTAATATTCAAAGTGAATGTTCGTAAAAATATGACCGATGGTTCCGTAGATTTGACCGACATTGAGTCAATTCCCACTTGGGTTCATCGCTATAAACCAGATCGTTCATTCCGTTATCGCGTGCTACCTGTAGAAGCTACAATTGCAGCGTCCAATGACGCTTTATTGACAGAAGCCGACTACGTGGTGCTTCAGAAAAACTACGACATGCTGCGCAATCGGCTTGATTCTATGAAATAAGCTTTCATAAAGCGCAGGGCTTTACAAATTAGCAACCTTACCGAGCAGATAAACCAACAGCTGCTGATTATGAGAAGAAATGCGGTCCAACGATTGCTCGATCAATTCAGTCCGAATCGTTGTACCGCGATCTGCCTCGGCTTTTCCTTTCTCCGATACGTTCACCCACACGATTCTCCTGTCATTATCATCCCGAGTTCGTTCAATAAGCTCATTTCGCTCCATTCGGTCCAGCAGGGTTGTAATTGCAGCAGGCGTTGTTGCCAAATATTGCAGTAGATCCGACGGCTTCATCGGTTGATGCTGAAGCAGCAGCTCCAGCACGTTAAGCTGGCCTTCCGTTAGCGGCGCAAGCGATTGCTCCAAGTTGGTTTTCCAATCACGTGATAGCTTCGTCCACAATCGAGTAAATTCCACAGACACCATACTCTCACACCTGCTCTCTGTCATTTTCCTTCTATTTGTTATTTATTATAGCAGTCTTCAATGTCGAATAAAAGATTAACCCAATTAATAATTTGCGCTATTAATCGATACAAAGTCGAACATTCTGACAGCGTTAGACATACAATGTGGCGAAGGCCCAGTGTTATGTCTATTTATGCTTGTAAAGCAAGGAGCGTGCAGCCCGTGGAAGAAAGAAAAGCAGTCATTATTCAAAAAATTAAAAATTATGGCATCATAAAAGACCCACAATGGTTGGACCGCCCGGATGAGCTGGTACCATTGTGGGTCATGCTTGAAGCCATATTAGAGGTTATTGAACGATTTGACCCGCCTAATCGACCTTTTGATTAACATCTTGGATGGAGCGTGCTAGCGTATTTGCAATGACATCCGTTTTTTCTACAGGGAACACTAGCTTGCCAATCGATTTGCGCTCTTCAATTGGCGCTTTTTCGGAGCTTGCCATAAGCTTGGCGCCTGTAGAAGTAATCGCTACGATTTCCTTCTCGGATTTGCAGTAATAGGCTGCAACTAACGAAGCTCCATTCGGACGTACTCGCTTGCCTTCTTTGAACTCAAAGGTTTGAACACCTTTGCCTCCTCTGCCCTGAATCGGATAATCCAGAAGCAGTGTCCGTTTAGCGAATCCAATATCGGTTATGACGAGTACTTCGCCTTCATCCTCAGCAACCCATTCCGCCGCGATAAGCTCGTCTCCATCCTTCAGCTGAATGCCTCTGACGCCCGTCGCTACTCTGCCCATCGGATTCACCTCAGTCTCCGCAAATCGAATGCTCATCCCTTGCTTCGTCACGAGCATAATCTGTTTCAATCCCTCGCTTAGCACAACGCGGATAACCTCATCCCCATCGGACACCTTGCATGCCGCTACTGCTGTCGATCTTGTGGTAGCATACTCCTTCAGCTCCGTACGCTTAACTTGCCCTTTCCTCGTCACGAATACGAGAGAAGCTGTCGATGCCAGAATATCTTTGATCGGTATGACGCTGACGATCGAATCATCCTTAGGAATAGGAACGACGTTAACGATGGCTGTTCCGGTTTCTTTCCATTTGAATTCCGGTATCTGGTGAACCGGGAGCAAATAATATTGTCCCTTGCGCGTAAATAACAGCAAATTATCAATCGTATTGACTGCCAATCGCTCTCTTATAATGTCGCCTTCCTTAACGCCGGCATTCTGCAGCTCTCCGCCTGATCTCGTGAATGAGAGCATGCTCGTCCGTTTCACGTAACCATCTTGGCTCAGTGTTACCAATACATCCTCCGGCGTGACCAAAACTTCCAGGTTAACCTTCAGCTCCTCGATTTCGCCGCGGAGATCTGAACGCCGATCAATGCCGTATTTCGTTTGAATTTCAAGCAGTTCGTCTTTAATGACACCAATCAGCTTCTTGTCGCTTGCCAGAATCGATTTCAGGTATGCAATCTTCTTCATCGCTTCCTTTAACTCTTTCTCAAGCGTCGTAATCTCAAGATTCGTCAAGCGATACAGCTGCAAAGTGAGAATCGCGTCTGCTTGCCGAGCGGTAAAGCCGAACTTGGCAACCAAATTATCCTGCGCGTCGGCACGGTTTTTCGAAGCCTTGATCGCAGCGATAACCTCGTCCAATATATTGAGTGCCTTCACTAAGCCTTCGACGACATGAGCGCGGTCTTCTGCTTTCTCAAGATCGTATTTGGTCCGGAAGGTTACGACTTCCTTCTGATGCTCGATATACGCCGATAAAATCTGCTTCAAGCCTAGCTGCATTGGTGTTTTGTTCACGATTGCCACCATGTTGAAGCTATAAGCAACCTGCAGATCCGTTTTCTTGAACAAATAAGCAAGAATCCCCTGCGCGTCAGCATCCTTCTTGAACTCTACGACGATACGGAGCCCGTTGCGCCCGCTTTCATCGCGAACCTCGGCAATGCCTTCGACCTTTTTCTCCAGCCGAATGTTCTCCATCGCCGTTACGAGCCGTGATTTGACGACCTGATACGGAATTTCAGTAATCACAAGCTGCTGCTTGCCACCGCGCATTTCTTCGATTGCCGTTTTTGCGCGTATATAGATGCGTCCCTTCCCGGTCGCATATGCGTCGCTAATCCCTTCCTCGCCCATGATGATGCCTCCGGTAGGAAAGTCCGGCCCTTTGACATACTTCTTTAATTCTTCAAGCGGCAGCTCTGGGTTGCTCATAAGCGCGATACAAGCATCGATAACTTCGCGAAGGTTATGAGGCGGTATCTCCGTCGCAAAGCCGGCAGAGATGCCACTGGTCCCGTTTACGAGCAGATTGGGATACCGCGATGGCAGCACGACCGGCTCCTTCGTCGTATTATCGAAATTATCTTTGAATTGTACGGTCCTTTTCTCGATATCTCGAAGCAGCTCCATCGCGATGGCGGACAAGCGAGCTTCTGTATACCGCATCGCTGCTGCAGGGTCATCATCCTGAGAGCCCCAGTTGCCATGTCCATCAACGAGCGGATGCCCCATTTTCCAAGGCTGGGCCATCCTTACCATACCCTCATAAATGGATGAATCTCCATGAGGATGGTAATTGCCCATGACATCTCCGACCGTTTTGGCAGATTTGCGGTACTGCTTGTCAGGCGTATTGCCAGAATCATACATCGCGTACAAGATACGGCGCTGAACCGGCTTTAGACCGTCTCGAACATCAGGAATAGCGCGGTCCTGTATTATATACTTTGAATAGCGCCCGAAGCGGTCTCCCACAACCTCCTCCAAAAACGCCGGTAAAAACTGTTCCAGCATACTCATCCAGTAATCCCCCTATTCCTCATATTCCGTAAAATCGACGTTCTCGACAATCCAGCGCTTACGAGGGTCAACCTTATCGCCCATAAGCGTAGATACTCTGCGCTCTGCTTTGGCTGCATCCTCGATCTGCACCTGAAGCAGCGTCCGTTTCTCCGGGTCCATCGTCGTTTCCCATAGCTGATCGGGATTCATCTCGCCTAGACCCTTGTACCTCTGCAGCTCGTAATTTTTGCCGTATTCCTTCAAATAGTTCTGGAGCTGCTCATCCGTCCATGCGTATCGAATCGTTTCGAGCTTCCCTGATTTACGTGTAATCTTATATAACGGCGGCTGTGCGATATAAACGCGTCCCAGATCAATCAGCGGCTTCATATACCGGTAGAAAAAAGTGAGCAGCAGAACTTGAATATGCGCGCCGTCCGTATCCGCATCCGTCATGATAATGATTTTATTGTAGTTGCATTCTTCCGCGACGAATTCAGACCCGACACCAGCGCCGATTGCCGAAATAATCGCTTTATACTCGTCGTTTTTCAATATATCGATAAGCTTTGCTTTTTCCGGGTTCATCGGCTTGCCTTTGAGCGGCAGCAACGCTTGATATTTGGAATCCCTGCCCTGCTTAGCCGAGCCGCCTGCGGAATCGCCTTCCACGATAAACAGCTCGGTACGCGTGTAATCTTTGGACTGGGCCGGCGTGAGCTTGCCATTGAGGTTCGAGCTTTCGCTGCGCTTCTTGCCGCTGCGGATTTCCTCGCGCGCCTTGCGGGCAGCTTCGCGCGCTTTCGATGCTTGAAGCGATTTCTTGAGGAGCATCTGCGCAATTTGCGGATTCTCTTCGAGAAAAACCTGCATCTTCTCCGATACGATGGCGTCAACCGCGCTGCGGGCCGATGAACTGCCAAGCTGGTCCTTGGTTTGTCCAACGAATTCGACCTCAGACATCTTAATGTTGATGACAACCATCATGCCTTCGCGCAAATCATTGCCCTCAAGGTTTTTGTCTTTATCCTTGAGCATCGCTGCTTTGCGGGCATAGTCGTTCATAACTCGGGTATATGCGGTTTTAAAACCGGTTTCATGCGTTCCGCCGCCGCGTGTCGGAATCGAGTTGACGAAGGACGCAATCGTCTCGGTATAGCCATCGTTGTACTGAAGGGCTACCTCTACCTCAATTTCATCCCGCTCGCTAGCAAAATGGATGACGTCGTGGAGGACCGTCTTTTCTTCGTTTAGAAATTGGACGAATTGGCGTGCACCGCCTTCGTAATGGAACACATCCTGCTTGCCGCTGCGGTCATCCTTAATCGAAACCTTAAGTCCCGAATTAAGAAACGCGATCTCCTGCAGACGCTCTGCAAGCGTGTCGTAGCTTAGCGTTGTACCGTTCTGAAACACGCGCCCGTCCGGTTTGAAAGTAACCTTCGTGCCTGTCCGGTTTGTCGTTCCGATAATTTCCAGTCCACGTACCGGTTCTCCGACATGCTCCCTGCCGGACTCATCAACCCAATATTCGAAGCGCTGGCGGTGAATCTTCCCATCGCGGTAAATATCGACCTCCAGCCATTCGGATAGCGCGTTCGTAACTGAAGCGCCGACGCCATGCAGGCCGCCAGACTTTTTATATCCCCCGCCGCCAAATTTTCCGCCTGCGTGCAAAATGGTAAATACGACTTGCGGTGTAGGGATACCGGTTTTATGCATGCCGGTTGGTATGCCTCGACCGTTATCGTGAACGGTAACTGCCCCATTCTTATGCAAGGTCACTTCGATAGCCGAACAAAACTTGGCCAAATGCTCATCGACCGCATTATCTACGATTTCCCATACCAGATGATGCAAGCCTGAGCTGCTTGTACTGCCTATGTACATGCCCGGTCTTTTCCTAACTGCCGTCAACCCTTCAAGCACCTGTATATCATCGGCCTCATAATTTCGGTCTGCGGCCGCTGTATTTGCAAAGAGATCTGTTTGCTCTGACATGAGCGTCCCCCAATCTGTAATCACGTTTCCGTATCTTCAAGCTATTTTAATTCAAACTGTCCTGTTTCGTAAAGACATCCAAGTGGAGAAACAACTGCGCGGCGCCAACAATGCAAGCACAGCAAGGGATAAGCCCAATAAGAGATTGTATGAAGCAAGATGAATCCTTCACTGCAATACCTATAAGGATAACACAATATGCTTGCTAAACAGCATTTTCCAGCAAGGTTCTTTTTTAAAGCGGCATTCCCGCGCGGATTTGCACCGGCAAAAATAAAACGATACCATATATTCGCTCTTTGTTCCACAATTCTGAAAGCGCAGCTGCTGCACATGCTAATAAAGATGATGTTAGCATGTTTTGCAGATTAATGGGATTTATGTATGAAAGCCAAAAATTGATGCATGAATGGCGAATGCTTCGCTTTGAAACAGCCTGTTTTCTTATCGGCTTGATTGACAACACTGGCCATCCTCCGTATTATGGGTTACGATTATTATGTAAATCCATTACATGCGCAGAGGTTAAATGATGAATGCGATTGAACGTATCGATTGTATGAAATGCAAATATTATTTTATTACTTGGGACCCCGGAGCGTCCAAGGGCTGCAAAGCATTTGGCTTCAAAACAAACCAATTGCCCAGCATGGTCGTATTCCGATCTTCCGGCAAACCTTGCCTGGAGTTCGAAAGCAAGCAGAAATAGCCCATGACTGACCTGCTCTCGCTTTCCGGAATGGTTGCATTCCGTTGCTTGTAACGCAATGAATCCGGTGGCATGTTTGTTTTCAAACAAAAAAGCACCCTGAGGTGCTTTTGCGCGTTATTTATGCTTAGACCAGTTCGGATCGCTATTGTCGAGCAGGTAAGAGAAGTCATTCTCCAGCCGCTTCTGCTCTGCTTTTTTCTTGGCTTCCTCCTGCTTGCGCAGTTCTTCCTTCTTGTCGGCATCCGCCTGCTTCATCTCGTCAGCCTGCAATTTCAGCTTGCTGAGCACATCGCTGCTTAACAAGTCTTTTAAGGTCATTCCGCTGTCAGACTCCGGCTTTGATGCCTGTCTTGGAGGTAAAGAAGCCGATTTTTTCTGTTTTTTCCCCATTTACGATAACACCTGCCTTTAGTCATTCAGGCAACGCTTCTGCGTTAAAATCAAGCGTGCCAATTATTCAAATGATCGGTACTTATAATAACTTGCTTCTCACTCTCTTGCAAGCACGAACTGGCTCATATCGTCTTGAAGCTGCTGCGACAGCTTTCTCAGCGATTCCGATGACGCTTGGATTTCGTCCATCGATGCGAGCTGCTGCCCGGCAGCAACGGCCATCGTTACCGCCTCTGAAGAGGTTTTTCGCGATACGGCCGCTACGTCTCCAATCGTTGCCGTAACCTCCTCCATACCTGCTGATATTTGCTCTGAAGCTGCGGAAACCTCTTGTACCTGCTCGCTCATCTTCCTGATGTCTGATAAGATTCTGCTCATCGTTGTTTGCGTATCCCCAATCGACTTCAAGCCTGTATCTGTCTCAAGCCGCATCTCATTCATGGCTGCAACCGTCCCGTCAACCTGGGTTCGAACAGCAGACAGCAGCTCCTCAATTGATTTCACGGACAGCGCAGTTTGCTCTGCCAATTTGCCTACCTCCGAGGCTACGACGCTGAAGCCGCGCCCTTGCTCTCCAGCTCTTGCAGCCTCTATATTGGCGTTCAATGCAAGCAGCTGCGTTTGCTTGGCAATGGTCATGACTACCCCAATGATTTGTTCCATTTGTACGGAGTGTCCGTCCAGCTTCGCAACAACCTGTGCGGTTTCAACCTGGGATCTCTTAATATTGGTCATCTGCCGGGCTGTTTCTTCCAATAGCTGATCCCCAAGCTTAACATGTTCGGCGGCATGAAAGGCAGACTCCGCGGCATCTGAAGACGCTTCGGCGATTCTGGCAATGCCGATTGCCATTTCGTTCATCGCGGATGCGGTCTCGCTCGTTGAAAGGCTCTGCAGCTCCGTTCCGTTTGTGACATTTTGAATGGCATCCGCAATAAGCTTCATCGCGGATGCTGATTCAAGCGATATGACGTTTAATTGCGTTGACGATGCCGCAGCATTGTCCGAAACGAGTTGATTTCGCCGCATCAGAACGTTTATGGAGCGTAACATCTCGTTGAAGGCAAGGGCTACGAGCTGCAGCTCATCCCTCGTATCAAGCTGGAGCTCATGTGACAAATCGCCTTGAGCCATTTGCTGTACCCGCGCTTTAAGCGTATTAACCGTTGCCATTACATTGCGGTAGAAACCAACATAGAACAAAGCGACCAACAGGATGATGAGCATCGTAACTGTAAGAATGAGATTTCTGCTGCGGGATAATTCCTCGCTTCTATTCTGCAGCACACGATCAAGATCATGGTTCACGCTGGTGAACAGCTCAGTGAGCACCGCGATCGTGGACGTTCCCTCTGCAAAAAAATCATCGGGCTTCGCTTTTAATTCTGGCGCATCTAAAATATCAGATTTCACCCGCAATTGGAACCGGTCGGCCGCTTCAATGGATCGTTCGCCATGCTTCAGCAAATCTGCATGCATCCCTTCATTCCAGGTTTCAACAATGCCAATTGCTTTGTTCAAATCGTTAAAGGCAGCTTCCATTTTGGCCATTTCAAGCAAAATATGGATATGGGTATCCTCGGGTAAGGTTTTCGATACGAGAACGCCATTTCCTTGCCCTCTGATGACAGCCGTGTTCTCCATTAATATAGGCAGCTGCTGGACGAGCATTGTCATTAAATAAAAGGAATCCATAGCCGTGTCCAGCGAGAGCCCTGACTCATCCGAGTAGCTGACGATAAGCGATTTCACCTGAGCAATCAGCGCCGAGTGTGCCGCAAAGCTCTCTTTTGCTTTCATTTCACTAAATGATCCTTCAAGCTTGTTCCACTCCCCTGTAATGACTTGCCACTGACCAGTAGATTCAGGAAATGCCTCATCTTGGGTCGTTTTATTCATCACAGCAATAAAACGGTCGATTTCCTGCTCTTTTTTGTCCAGCTCCGTTTTTGATTCCGTATTACCGTTCAAAAAACCGTTCGCTAATCCGCGATGCTGCTGAAGCAGCAGCATGAAAGGCATCATTTCATTAATCTCCGATGCTCCCGCCCTTTCATTGGCGATAAAAGCGAGCTCCTGCTGCTGCTCCGACATCCAAACATACAGCAGCATCCCAATCGGTATAACCATCAAAAAACTGATAAAAGCAAACTTTTGACCATAACGGAGTCTGGACATGACCGCAGCAAATGGCCGCAACAATCGAATAAACATAGAATCCCCTACCTTATGTATGTTCTCTAATCTACAACCTATATCGGTAGGGAGCGCGATACTTTTAACATTCATGTCAGGTATAGTGACATATAAGTTCTGAAATACAAAAAGACCGATTCCCAGGCGTTTATTTCCTGGGATCGGTCTTCGCGTTCATGTTAGATCAATCTAATTGCCATAATCGATATATAGAGCTTCAGCAGCTGTACGCGCCATTTCACGCGCCTGCTCAACGGTCGAGGCTGTGCTTAGCGCAACTGCCATGCGTCTTCCCGCCTTCGTCTCCGGTTTACCGAATACGCGTACTTGGGTTTGAGGTACGGATAACGCCTCTTCAATGCCGCCAATACGGAACTCGCCGGCTTCTCTGTCTGCTTTGAGCGTATGGGAAGCGCCAGCCGTCAACAAACGGATGGTAGGAATCGGAAAGCCTAGGATCGCCCTCACATGCAAGGCAAACTCCGATAGATCCTGCGTCGCCATGGTTACCATCCCCGTATCATGCGGGCGCGGCGAAACTTCGCTGAATAGGACTCCATCATTCGTAATAAACAGCTCCACGCCATAAATTCCGTATCCCCCGAGCTCATCCGTTATGCGAAGCGCGATCGCTTCCGCCTGCTCGACCTGCGCTGCCGTCATATCATGCGGCTGCCACGATTCAATATAATCGCCGTCCTTCTGCACATGCCCGATCGGCGGGCAATAGCTAGTCCCCGAAACGGAACGGACGGTGAGCAGTGTAATCTCGGATTCAAAGGTTACAAAGCCCTCTACGATAATGCGCTGCTTTTTGGCGCGGCCGCCTTCCATCGCATAGCTCCAGCAAGCTTCAAGTTCGGCTTCGGAGCGGCATACGCTCTGGCCTTTTCCCGATGAGCTCATGATCGGCTTAATGACACAAGGAAATCCAAGTACCGAAGCGGCTTCACGCAGCTCATCCAGCGAATCAGCAAAACGGTAAGGAGCCGTCGGCAATTCCAATGTCTCTGCAGCGAGGCGCCGAATGCCTTCCCGGTCCATCGTAAGCCACGCGGCACGAGCCGTAGGGATTACGCGATGGCCTTCTTTCTCAAGCTCCAGAAGCGTTTCCGTTGCGATGGCTTCAATTTCAGGTACGATGAAATCCGGCTTTTCCTTCTCTATGATTCGGCGAAGCTCCGTTCCGTTCAGCATATCGGTCGTATAGCTGCGATGTGCGACCTGCATGGCCGGCGCATGCTCATAGCGATCCACTGCAATCGTTTCGATTCCGAGGCGCTGAGCCTCCAGCACGACTTCCTTGCCGAGCTCTCCTGAGCCTAGCAGCAGCATTTTACGAGCATTTGTAGTTAACGGTGATCCATACATAAAGAAAAAGAACCTCCTGGAAGCAAATCGAAGTCGATCCCTAGCGTAAAACTAGGCAAGATGATCGCTTCGGTTCGTTTTTTCTTCCATTGTGGAGGTTCTACCATGAAAAATCAACTATTTTTGCAAAAGCCTTTTACAGATAACGATATTGCGCTTCGATTAGTCCGTTATACACGCCTTGCTTCGCAATCAATGCTTCATGATTGCCTTGTTCCACAATCTGACCATGATCAAGCACGATTATTTCATCGGCATGGCGAATGGTTGATAACCGGTGAGCGATCATAAATGACGTACGACCGGACAGCAATATTTTGAGCGCTTCTTGAATCTTGAGCTCTGTCTCGGTATCGATGCTTGCAGTTGCTTCGTCCAAGATTAGAATTTGCGGATCGGCGAGCAGCGCCCGTGCGAATGATAGAAGCTGGCGCTGCCCCATCGAAAGCACATTCCCGCGCTCCTCAACCTGCGTATCGTAGCCATCCGGGAGATCCATGATGAAATCATGCGCATTCACGGCCTGGGCCGCCTTAACGATCTCCGCGTCCGTCGCATTCAATCGGCCATAACGGATATTATCTCGAATCGAACCCGCGAAAATAAACGTATCCTGCAGCACGATACCCACCTGGGATCGCAAGCTCTCAATCGTTACGTCTCTTATATCGATCCCATCGATCAGCACGCGACCCTCAACCGGATCATAGAAGCGGCATAGCAGGTTGATAATCGTACTTTTACCGGACCCTGTGTGGCCAACCAGCGCAATGGACTGACCTGCTTTCACGTCGATTGTCACATTTTTGAGTGCCGGCCGTCCCTTCTCATACTCGAAGACGATATGGTCGAAGGTTACTGCGCCTTTGATTGGCGGGAGCGGCTTCGCATGCGACAATTCGCCAACTGTCGGCTCCTCGTCGATAAATTCAAAGATCCGCTCCGATGATGCCATCGCAATGAGCAGCTGGGAATACATCTGACCGAGACGGTTAATAGGATCCCAGAAGTTACCGATATAATTGGCGTAACCAACGAGCAATCCAATCGTGATGGCCCCCGTTTGGATAAGATGGGAGCCGTACCAGAACAGAATAAAGGTTCCGATCGCTGACGTTACCTCGATGACCGGTCCGAACGCTTGGTTGAGCGCAGACGCTTTGTTCCAAGATTTCACGTTGACCGAGTTCATATGGTCGAAGAAGCTCATATTGTCCTTCTCTTGCACATATGCCTGAGTAACCTTCATCCCTTGAATACTTTCATTCAGATGAGAGTTGATGCGTGATTGCTTAATCCGCACGTCCTGCCAAGCGAACCGTATTCTCTTGCGGAGCGTCGTTGACACCAGGAACATAAGCGGAACCGTAATCATTACCGCGAGTCCCAGCTTGAAGTTCCACACAAGCAAAATAATGACGATACCGAATAACTGAACGCAGTCCATTAATAGATTGACTACGCCGTTCGTAAAGAGATCCTGCAGCGCGTTGACGTCGTTCGTCACGCGCACGAGCACGGATCCGGCCGGTCTCTTGTCGTAGAAGCGGAAGCTAAGCTTTTGAATATGCTGGAACAAATGATTCCGCAGATCATAAATAACCTTCTGCCCGATAATGTTCGTATATTTAATGCGGTACGTATTGGAAGCCCATTGAATAATATACAAGAATAACATAAGGCCCGCGATGATCAGCAGCTTTGGCACGCTTGTTTGGCCGTTCGCCGGAGCGATCGCTTCATCGATGGCCAGGATAACGAGGGCAGGCACGCCAAGCCGTGTCACCGTACCCAGAATCATCATAATAATAACCGGCATTAGCTCTTTGGAGTAAGGTTTCATATACATAAACAAGCGGCGTAATTGTCCCCAGTTAAAGGGCTTTTCGATCAGCTCATCATCTTGATAGATGAAGCGTTCGTTTTTATTGCTTGCCTTTGCTTTGACACTGCTGTTCATTAGACGGTACTCCCTTTCCGATCATTCGCTTCCTCGGCATCTAATCCGTCAACGAGCGGATGATCAGCGTATTGAATGTTGTAGGTATCTCTGTACGGACCACGCTGCGCGATAAGCTGCGCGTGCGTGCCGCGTTGAACGACATGGCCTTTATCTAATACGATGATTTCGTCTGCATGCCTTAGCGACGAGATCCGATGCGCGATAATGAAGGTTGTGCGTCCAGCCATCAGCTCTTTGAAGCCTGCTTGGATTTCATGTTCCGTTTCCATATCGACTGCGCTGGTTGCGTCATCCAGAATAAGAATCCGCGGGTTTTTGATCAGCGCTCTCGCAATCGCGATCCGCTGCTTCTGTCCGCCGGACAAGCCCATCCCTCTTTCGCCCACGATCGTATCATAGCCAAGCGGCAGCTCCATGATGAAGTCATGTGCATTCGAGAGCTTAGCCGCGTATTCGATTTGCTCTGGGGTAACATCTCGTACGCCATAAGCAATGTTGTCGCGAATCGATGCCGAGAACAAGAACGTTTCTTGGAAGACCGGCGCGATCAAGCGGCGCAGGCTTGCTACGTCAAGATTGCGAATATCAATGCCGTCAAGCGTAATCGTACCCTTTTTAACATTGTAAGCTCTCATGAGCAATTGGATAATCGTTGATTTGCCTGAACCGGTTGCACCTAGCAAGCCGATTACAGAGCCCTCGGGCGCATCAATAACCAGGTCGGTAACAGCAGGTGATTTGTCTGGATAATTAAAGGTGACATGGTCAAAACGGACATGCCCCTTCGACGTCTCGCTGTTAACCTCAATGGCGTTTTCGATATTTTTGACATGCACATGCTCATTCAGCAACCCAAGCACGCGCTCGCCTGAAGCTTTGAACTGCGTGTAGTTGTTAATGTGAAAGCCAAGGCCCCACATCGGTCCGATAATGTACCAGATCAAGCTGAAGAACGCTACGAATTCACCAAGCTGGAGTGATTTGTTGATGACAAGAATACCGCCCGTTACGAGCAGGATAACCGCGCTTAAGTTCGCGACCAGCTCCATGACAGGGAAATATTTGGCCCAAATCTTGGCTGCACCGACTTGGTTCGTCTGGTAAGCTTCGCTCCGTACCGAAAACTTCGATACCTCATGCGATTCGCGGGCAAACGATTTAACGGTTCGCACGCCGGTAATGTTCTCTTGTACCGCAGTCGTCAGATTACTCATCGCTTGGCGCATCTCCCGGAAGGCCGGATGAATGTTCTTCTCGAACCGGACAGCCGTGAAGGCGAGCAGCGGAATGGTCACCAAAGTGATCAAGGTTAGCTGCCAATGAATCGAGAGCATCATGGCTCCGCCAAAGACAATCATAAGCACCATATTCAAAATTTGAGCGAAGCCAAACCCGATAAAGTTGCGGATTGCTTCTAGATCCGCTGTTAGACGCGACATGAGATCGCCAGTTTTCGCTTTGTCATAATACTGAAACGATAACGTTTGCAACTTGTCATATAATCCGTTGCGCATCCTGAATGCAACCTTGTTGCCAAGCCGCCCGCCAAAGAATCCATGCAAAAACTGCATAAAGCCTTTAAACGATACGACTCCGACTACCGTGAACGCAAGTGTCGGCACAAGCTCGAACTTCCTTGGTGTAATCACATCGTCAATCAGGTAACGCAACAAATTCGGATAGACAAGTCCGAGCGCCGTAGCGCACATCAAGCAAAAAATGGAAGAGAACAAAAATTTTCGTTCCGCCCAATAAAATGCTTTCAATTGCCTTAAAACGTCCAAGTAAATCCATCTCCCCGTTGCTATTTTGTAAGTATGAGTGAATATTATCAGCATCCCGAAAAGCGAGCAAACAGTATAACTATGCATATAACTGATTGAATCCGCTTATAGTCGCGATATGTAAATTGGAAACGGTTAATGCTCCCAAATGGTCCTAAATCGTGACAAATATGTGCCAATTACTCACTTTTTGCACAGAAACACACAAAATAAAAAAATGCTTTTGCGGGAACCGACGGTACCCGCAAAAGCATTCAGCTGTTAATGCGATAGGATGATCTATATCCATTGACTATTAGAGATGAATCAATTGTTTGTGAAGCTGGCTCAGCTCAGCGATATCCGCGCTTCCCGCAAGGGAGCTCCGCTTGCCGCTTTCGTATGCAAGCATGTCTTCGGCAAGCTTGGTTCCCGCGAACTCCGCTGCATCGCTCCAAATCTGCTCATACAGTAAGGTCCAAGCGGCTGTCTGCTCGGTCATCCATCCGTTCAAGGAAGGTGCAAGCAGCGTATCCAGCTCTTTGCGAAGGAGCGACTTTCCTTCGCCTTCGAAGAAATGGCGAGGCGTTTTGAAACGGCTCCACAGCAGCTTGGCGTCAACCGACCGCGCTTCCCATGCTGCAGGCTGCTCTGGCGTCGGAAGAGCAGCAGGTGAATAAGGAACTGCGCTATACGCGGCGATCGTTGATTCCAGCCGCTGGGCTGTGCTTGCGAACTGTTTCTGCAGCTGGGTGTGAATGCCTCGTTCCATGCGCAGGGAAGTAGCAAGCATCTCTTGCGAGAGCTCAAGCTGTACAAGTCTCTGAAGCTCCAGCCAAGAGGTCCAGATCGCTTTCTTCAAATCTCGCCCGTCATCCTGCAAGGATGCCGGATTGAAGGCAAAATTGTAAAACTCGCCGAAGCGATATTGAATTCTTTGAACGACATAATAGAGCAGCTCGCTGAGCTCTTGTTTAAGCTGCTCAGGCAATGCCCCCGCTTGCAGGGACGCAATATCCTGTTTCGCCGCTTCCACGGCGTTTTGGAGTGCCTGAAGCTCCGCTTCACGCACGGTAGCATCGCCTTCCGCGCTTTGCAGCCAGCCTGCAACGGTTGCAGCCGCCCGTTTCAAATCCTGTTCGGCCGCTTCGATCGCAAGCCGCCCAAGGTCATTCTGGATAAAGGATAAGAAGGATTGCTCAAATGCTTCGATGCCGGAGCGTTTCACCAGCTCCTCGTTTCCATCCGTCTTGCCGTCAAGCGCCTGCAGGCTTGAAACCGGGAACAAGCGCGGCGATCTTATCGCATGCTGGAGCAGATTCGTTTCAACATGCTTCAGCACGCCAGTCAGCTCCTCCTCGTCTGCAGCAAGATCCGCTGCGTTCACTAGGAAGAACATTTTATCGAGCTCGAATTGATCCTTAACCCGGCCAAGCTGCATCAGAAATTGACGGTCAGCCTGCGAGAAGGCATGGTTATAATAAGTGACGAACAATACGGCATCCGCATTCTTAATATAATTAAAGGCAACGCCGGTATGCCTGGCATTGACGGAGTCCGCGCCAGGCGTATCCACGAGCACGATGCCCTGCGCTGTCAGCTCGCAATCGTAGTGAAGCTCGATTTCGCTTACGAAGCAAGAGCGTGACTCTTCTGCAACGTAGCGCTCATACTCGGCTTGGTCGACGGAGAGCAGCTGTCCGAGCAGCGGCTCATGCCGCTCCCAGCCTGCGCGCGCTGCGCGCAGGAAGCTGAAGTGCGGGCGGCCGCCTGCCCCGATAGAATCGGGAGTTAAGCGGTCAATCGCCCGCATTAGCGCTGCGGCATCAGGCAATTGGTCGATGCCGGCCTTCTCGCCGAGCAGCGCTAAGGAGTAGCGAACGTCGTCTTCGACGGCAGCGCGCGACTTCATGACGATGCGCGCTGTGCCATGGCCGTGCTCCGCCGTCGGGGGCACGATCCGGTTGATCGCCGCCGTCGTCGGATTAGGCGAGACCGGGAGCACCGGCTCGCCGATCAGCGCGTTTGCGAGCGATGATTTGCCGGCGCTGAAAGCGCCGAACAACGCGATGGTGAAGCGGCTGTCCTGCAGCCGCTTCGCCTTGTCGCGCATCGCTTCCGCAGCCGCGGCCAGCGCTGCATGCGGCGCGAGCAGCTCCGCCGCGCCCGCTAAGCGCGCGGCTGCGCCGTGCTGCTGCGCGAGGGCGGCTCCGCCCGCGAGCGAGCTGCGCCTCGCGCCAGCCGCTCGCTGCGCCCCTGCGGCGCCGCGCACCAGCTGCGCTTCGCTCGCAGCTGCAACGGCTTCGGCGGCCTCGCTCGCCGCCTTCGCTGCAGCTCCGGACCCGGCCGCTGCGCGCGGCGCGGGCAATGCCGGCCTAGTCGGCGCATCAGGCAGCGCAGCCGTTAGGCGCGCTTTGTGCTCGCCTGCTCGCTTCGCAATCGCTCCCAGCGCCATAAGTGCACCAGCCTGCGCGCGAAGCGCCGCAAGCTGTGCCTGTGCCTCAGACGCTGCTGCATCTCCAGCCGCAGCAGCATGATCCGCCAGCGCGTCGATCAGCGCAAGCGCCCGCTGGCGATATTCGGCCTTCACGTCCGCTGCTAGATCGCGGCTGAACGTCATCGTGTATTCATTGCTTATGACCGCACCGGGTTTCACCCTTGAAATAAGCCATTCCGCATTAGGCATAAAGGCGAGGCTTTGTGCCATTTGCGCTTCAAGAACAGCTCCGTCAAAACCCGCACGCTCGGCTTCCGTACGGAGCAAATGCTTCACATGCCAATCAATTGACGCGCTGATCAAGCTGTTCAGTTCCTCGCTGAAAGCCGTCAATCTCCGTTCCTGCTCAGCAGCCGTTTTCGCAGCTGCGAACAGCAACCCCGCCTTGAATCCGGGTTTTCTGCTCTCAAGAAACGATTGCGCCAAATCACGCAGACCTGCCGGCGTAATATTCGCGTTATCGAGCAGCGTCTGAAGCTCCTTGCGCAGCTGCGCCCGGTACACTTCTTTTTTGTTCCCGATTTGCTCAATGAGCTGCTTCAAGCGATCCATCTCGAACGATACGCGGGCTGCCGCTTCCTCTCCGCCAGCCGCTTCGATCAACCGCTCACGCTCAGGCTCTGCTTGAAGCTCGCTCCACCTTAGATGACCAGCTGCCAAATGACGCAGCGAAGCATCGACGCTATACATGCAAAGCGGCTCCCGAATCTTCTGCAGACCGTCTAGCAGACCGAGAAAGTTGTCCCATTCCTGATGGGGATGGCTCGGTTCGCGCAACGACAAATAGACGATTCCTGCCGGCTCCAAATGCCAAGCATGAAATGCGTCTTCTACGCTTTGGCGATAGCTTGCGAAGGAAAGCTCGCGCTCGCGATGCTTATCAATCTGATTGACAATAAAGTATAAGGGCTTGCCCCAATCCTTCAACTGCTTGGCGAAGGCAAAATTAATCTCGGATTGCACATGGTTATAATCCATCACATAGAACACCACGTCAGCCAGATGGAGCGCAGATTCTGTAGCCATGCGATGGGCATCATCCGTAGAATCGATGCCAGGCGTATCAAGCAGAACCGTATGGTTGCCGAGCTGCTCGCTCGGATAAATAATCGAAACGGAAGTAAACTGCTCGCCGTCTACGCAATAGCGGTCCAGCTCGTCAATCGGTACCTCCGCTTGCGAACGAATGCCGTCCTTAATCGTTTCTACCTCGGCGTATGCCCGTTCCCCGCCGCGAATCGAGACAACGTTCGCGCTGGTTGGAATCGGGCTTGAGGGCAGTAGCTTCGTACCGCATAGACGATTAATCAAAGTTGATTTCCCTGCCGAAAAATGTCCACAAAAAGCGACAGTAAGCCGACCCTCGGTCAGCTTACTGTTCAGCTCCTGTGCTTGCTTTGCATGTAATGTATCTCCTGCAGCGGCCATCAAGCCCGCTGCCTCGGATATAGCTCCCGCTATGCTTTGCACCGTTATTTCTGTCATTTGCTTCTCCTTAAACGGCTTGTTCTTCTTCAGACGGCAGGCAAATTTCAAATACGTTGCCATGCTGCAAAATCATGATGTTGCGTTCTTTGTCACGCATAACGACAACTTCAGGTTTAACGCGCATGCGCTCGATGTACTGCTCAGGAACATCGCCAGAACCGCTAACGGTAATGCCTTCTACTACGATGTCCTCGTTTTCTTCTGGAGGAGACTCTAGCACTTGCTCATAAATATCGGAAAAAAGCTCAAAGTTTTTTGTGTAAACGGAAATACAGTTCATTTTCATCATCCTTCATTGGCTATTTTAGGTTTTATGCTCTTATTTTTGGTTTTAAAGCCTGGCTTCATACGTAGTTTTCCTTCTTTGCACGAATCAAGCAGCGGACAGATCGGACACTGCGGGCTTTGCGCTTTGCAATGATAGCGGCCAAAAAAGATGAGCCTATGGTGAGTTAACGTCCATTCCTCGCGAGGCACAAGCTTCATGAGCTTCTTCTCGACCTCAAGAACGGAATCATCCGGCTTAGCGAATCCAAGCCGCTTCGACACGCGGTCCACATGCGTATCGACTGCGATAGCAGGCACGCCAAACGCGTTGGACATAACGACATTCGCCGTTTTTCTGCCTACGCCCGGCAGCTCCGTCAATCCTTCATGGCTCCTTGGCACTTCACCGTCATATTTATCGATAACGATTCGGCATAGCTTCTGTATGTTCGAAGCTTTGCTTCGAAACAGTCCGATGCGGCGAATATCCTGCTCCAGCTCTTCTAGCGGAACGCTCAAATAATCCTCAGGCTGCTTATATTTCTCGAATAAGCCTACCGTAACCTTATTGACCGTCTCATCCGTGCATTGCGCTGACAGCAGCACGGCTATCGTAAGCTCGAACGGATTGCTATGGTTAAGCTCGCAGTGTGCATCTGGAAACATTTCCGCAATGATATCCAGTACATGACGCATTTTCTGTTTCGTGCTCATCGTCCTCTCCCCTAATCAAACACTATCGTTCAAAGTGTAGCGAAAATTGTCACGCTTCGCAACCGTAATCAAGCACATTCTATAAAAAAACTGCCCTTAAGGGCAGTTTTTTCACAAAATATAAATATCTAAGCCTAAAAATGGGCTTATTTCACTTCATTTGCTATTTGACCACTGCGATCGCATAGTTTCTGAATCCGTAAATCGTAATGGCTTCGCCTGCTTTGAAAGCCGTTGCGGCAGTCACGTTTCCATTATAGAAATATTTCGTATTGCTGTTTACGTTGAAATAATTTCGATTGTCGGCATCCGAAACCTTCTCCGTCCAAATTTGCGCGCTAGCTATGTAATAGCTTGTAAAAATCCGGCTTTCGCCAATTGCTACTGAGATTTGCGTCTTATTGCCGTCATACTTTTGCACTTCTACGTAGTCACCAACCGCGATTAAGTTAGAAGCGTTGTTCTGCGTGGTTCCTTTGATTGCAACGAACCCCGCGTCAACGTTATATACCGTCGTCTGGCCGGCAAGATCCACAATCGTCACGCTGCTGGCTGATACGGCTTGTACTTTGCCGAACGTGGCTGCAACCGTGCGAGCTGTGACCGCTTGCTTTCCGATATAGCTCACGTTGATCAAGCTGCCTGGCGTAACCTGTTCTACCGTGAGCTTAGCGCCAGCTTCATTCGTGATGTCCGTGCTGAGCACTGACAATTCAAATACAGGCGTCATTGCGTTTTTCACACGAAGCTTCTTAGCCGAAGCATCGACGGAAACCACTTCATATTGGGCATTCCCATGTACTTTTATCGTAGCTACACGGTCTTGCGTGTTGTTTAATTCCAATGTAAGCAAATCGCCTGTCTTTAAGTCGCTTAACGCAGCACTTGCAATTGCCGGATGCTCCACATAAGCCGTGTTATAAGGCAAAGCTACCGTAGAACCGTTATCCAGCTTAACCGTCATCAAATTCGATGCCGAATTCATAGACACGAGATTTCCTGTGTATTTGGTTACGAATTGAAGGGAAACAATCGAGTTCCCTGTATAAGTAATAACGATTTTGCGATTCTGTGTCAACAAGCTCGTTGCCGAGGCCAACGTAATAAGATTGCCGCTATACTCGATTTTCGTTTTATCCGTAAAATATAAGGCCTGAGCATTGCCGCCAGAAGCGTCTACGACGGTCAACAGTTTTTTGTCATACACGAAACTAGCAATTTGCGCGCCTGCTACTGTTTTTACGTTTCGGTTGGCAACCTTGATTTTCGTAACCTGGTCCGCTTCGTTAAGCGTAAGCTCAACTTCATCTGCCTCTTTAATCAAGTCGCCAATAGTCGCGCCAGTCAATCCCGCAATTTCCAGAGTTACGGTATCTGCCATAAACTTGGAAACAAGCGTGGTGCCCTGCATGACCGTAATCAATTCTCCATCCGTGCCATAAAAAGTCCCTTTCACGCTTGTGGTTGACGCTTGCGGCGCAGCAACGATTTTGACTGCGATTGGCGTTTCGCGGAACGAATCCTGTACGATAGTGATCGCACTGTCTCTCTTGATCGCCGTCAACGCTAACGCTTTCCCGTCGCTATCGACAACGGAAAGCTGTTCATTATAAAAAATCTCAACCGGCTTGTCATTCACCCAGACATATATTTTCTTGTCACTCGCAATAACCCGATCAAGCGTACCTGCAATTGTTGTCGTATGTGCTTTGTCACCCTTCACCTCGACGTACAGTGCTTTGCCGTCTTTGGCAATTACGGTTACATCCCCATATTCCAGCAATTGCTGCTTCGTAATAGGCGTTTCCGTTTTGTAAGTATAATAAAGCGTATCCGCATTGATTGAATAGCTCGTTTCTTTCTTATTGCTGTAGACCGTAAGAGCGTTATCCGTAATTCGTGATACGATTCCGTCGACCTGCCCTTCGTATGCAACAGGGTATTGGCTCTCAGCACGGCTGAACATGGTTGCAAGGCTGGCGCGTGTTACATTCGCCTTTGGATCGAATTTCACGGATGTTATGCCTTTCACCAGCTCCAGCTTAGCCGCTAGATTGACGTAACCTTTATAGATCGAACTAATCTGGGAAGCATCAGAGAAAGAAGAAGCTGTGTTTTGTAAGTTCAGCGCCTCTTGCTTCTGGCCGATAGCTCTAACCATAAGCTTCGTGACCCATTCGCGGGTAGCTGGCTTTGTTCCCCAAGCGTTTTTCGTATCTTTGGACGCCAAATCGAACTCCTCCGCTTGGTCCAGCAGTCCTTCCTCAAAAGCTAGCGTAACGTATGCTTTGAAAAATGCGCTTACCGAAAACGAATTCGGAAAACCGATGATGGCTCCTTGATCCGCTTTCTTGTCTAAGCCCGCAAAACGCAGCGCCATGAGCACGGCTTCCTGCTGACTTACGTTTTCGCTTGGACGGAATACGAACGCGCCGCTCGTAGTCGTATTTCCTTCGATAATTTTTTGAAGAGCCAGCTTAGCGATATGTTTCTCAGCCCAGTGTCCGCTAGACACGTCCTTGAAAGGTGTCGTTAACACTGCGGCGGCAACGTAACTTTGGTTCGTTGGAATGATCACTCCGCTGCCCGCCACCAATGAAAAAGCGAGTGCTCCGATCAATAGCTTTCTACCTGCAAATGGCATGGTCATAAACGATTATTCCTCCTGATTGTCTTGTGTAATTACGCAGAACGGCTCCGCCGCTCTTTTCAAAGAGCGGAGCGAAGCCATTTGATATACGTCTATTATTCCTTCAACATCGGATGCTCAAGTTCCACATGCCCCATCAGCGTCTCGATCTCTGCGCCGTCAACCAACAACGCAATCGACTTAACGAAATCGAATTGGAAGAGTGTTTGCTTGAGCGTCTCGATGACGAACATCTCGCCTGGCGCTCCAAGGCGAGCTTCGTCAGGCAAGTGGATATCGATTGTAACAAGCCCGTCTTCGAGTACTACGGTTTTGACCTCGATTGGTTTCCACAATGACAAGGCATTATCGCCAGCATCCTTCTGTAAGGCTTCGATTGCCGCTGAAACCAAATCGGAATCCGTCTCGTATGAGAGTTTTACCGGATTCTCCACTGTTTCAGTCAGCTCCGCATCGGTTAAGTAAATAGTAGCTTCGATCTCGTTCAATTGTGGTGTCGGTCCAATGGAAGGAGCTGCCGTTTCTGTTGGAGCGCTGCCTTGATTATTGCTTGGCTTGTCTTGGACACCGCAGCCTGCTATCGCAGCGGAGACAACCATGACAGCAAGCAGTCCGCGTGCTTTGAATCGTTTCATAACACTGAACACCTGCTTTCTACTTCACTTTTAAATATTCCTTGATGCCAGCTACAAGCTCAGTTGCGATACGTGTCTGAGCAGCATCGTCAAACAACATTTTTGCATCGTTGGAATTAGACAAGAAACCGGCTTCGATAAGGACTGCAGGCATCGTCGTTTGCTTGATGACCTTGTATGCTTCCTTCTTAACGCCGCGGTCCTTGATTTTGGTAGCCGCAATCAAGCGTTTATGAATGACGGCAGCCAAAGCTTTGCTATTCTCGCGGTAATAATAAGTTTCAGCGCCAGAAGCCGAGGCAGCACCGCTATTCGCATGAATGGACATAAATAAATCGGCTTTTAAATTCTCAGCAAATTTAACCCGATCGTCCAGAGAAGGGTATGTATCTCCCGTTCTCGTAAAGTGAGCTTTGATTTTGGGTTCCTTATCGAGCAGAGCCTTCATCTTAAGCGCGACGCTTAAGTTAAACTCCTTTTCCCATCTGTTCAATACGCTTTTGGCACCGGGATCCGAACCTCCATGCCCGGGATCTATCACGACGTCGAACACGTCATTGGACGCTGGTGGCTCCTGCGGGTCGATTACGATCGGAGGATCAACAGGAAGGGTCGGGTCAACGGGTACATCTGCTAGTGGCATGAACGTTAACTGGAATTTACCCAAATCTTCAGTCAGTACATAACCTGTATCCTCGCTGATCTCAATGACCAAACGAACGGTTGGCGGAGCATTAGAGAATAAAGAATAACGGATTTTTTGCAAATAAGTGCTGTCTGTAACATCGATAACTGCTTGTCCGTTTAAAAAGTGGTTTAGTCCCGTATTTGGAAAGTCAAACACAATTCGTTTCGGGCCGTCTAACACCAACGGCTTGTTTGCCTTCGAAACACCTTCATAGCTTACGGTCAGCGTGCTTTCTCCGTTGTAAGCTACCTGTGTAATAACGCCTGCCGGCACAGTTGGATCCGTTGGAATAACGGGCTCGGTAGGTTCGGTTGAATGCTCATACATATGTACTTCTTTCTCGGTCGCCTTCCACTCGAAATCCAATCCGAACTGCTCGCCGATAAAACGAAGCGGAACTAATGTCGTGCCTTTAATAATGGATGCCGCAGTATCCATTTGAACCTTTTGATCATTCACAAGCGCAACTTTGTCATTCAGTTTGAGCTTGATGACATTGCTGCCATGAGTGACCGTCGCTGATTTGGCCGTATTATCCCAAACGATTTGATAACCAAGGCCTTCTGTTACAGTCCGAACCGGCACGACTGTCGCATTGTTAATAATTTGCGGGTTTACGGCTGACGTTAACAGATTACCATTCAAAAACAGCTTTGGGACGACCTCTGCAGCTTGTCCTACAGTGGCGAACATCGTGAAAAACAACGACATAAACAACAACATGGACACAAATCTTTTCATTTCCCACCTCGATGACTGAAATTGCCCGCATCGAATGAGTGCATTCGACTTTTACAGACGCAAATATAGACGCAGCTTGTCAGAAAAAGTTGCGTTAAAAGGAAAAAAGAGGACAAAACGCTCTAACGAGCTGATTTGTCCTCTTCGCTTCATTTCTTAAACCAAAGTAGCAATGTGCTTTTGCTCATATGCTGTAATTTTGTCTTCATGCTGAAGCGTTAAGCCGATATCATCCAACCCTTGCAAAAGGAATTGACGACGGTGCTCATCGAGGTCGAAATCGATAGTCAGACCATAAGCATCAGACAGCTGTTTGTTTTCTAGGTCTACCTTCAGTGTATATCCTTCATGCTTAGCTGTGCGTTGGAAAATCTCTTCTACTTGCTCTTCACTCAGCTTAATTGGCAGAATGCCGTTTTTGAAGCAGTTGTTATAAAAAATATCCGCGTATGAAGGAGCGATAATTACTTTGTAGCCATAGTCTAGAATCGCCCAAGGCGCATGCTCACGTGAAGATCCGCAGCCAAAGTTGGCGCGGGACAGAAGCACCGATGCACCCTCATAACGTGGTTTGTTCGGTTCGAATTCAGCGTTTACTTCGCCACTTTCATGAAAGCGCCATTCGAAGAAAAGGAATTGGCCGAAGCCGCTGCGCTCAATGCGCTTCAAAAATTGCTTAGGTATGATTGCATCGGTGTCGACATTGACCCGGTCGACCGGGGCGACGATGCCTGTAAGTTGTTTAAACGGTTCCATATCGGTTATACCCCTCTCTCGCGTTCAGTTAGTTCAACACTTCGGATTTAATTTCCCAGTCGCGTACATCGTGGAAATGGCCTTTAACCGCAGCCGCAACAGCCATTGCCGGCGATACAAGATGCGTACGTCCTCCGCGGCCTTGACGACCCTCGAAGTTACGGTTGGAAGTTGATGCACAGCGCTCGCCTGGTTTCAATACATCCGGGTTCATCGCTAGGCACATGGAGCAGCCGGCATCGCGCCATTCAAAGCCCGCTTCCGTAAAGATTTTGTCTAGGCCTTCTTTTTCCGCTTGAATTTTTACGCGGCCAGATCCTGGTACGACAATTGCCGTTACGCGGTCGCTAACCTTGTAGCCTCTAGCGATCTCGGCAGCCGCACGCAAATCTTCGATCCGTCCGTTCGTGCATGATCCGATAAATACATAATCAATGGCTATTTCGTTCATTGGCGTACCTGGCTTGAGATCCATGTAATCAAGCGCTGCTTCAGCAGCTTTGCGCTCGTTTTCTGTTGGTAGGTCAGCAGGGAATGGAACTTTTGCCGTAATGTTTGTACCCATGCCAGGGCTAGTTCCCCAAGTTACTTGCGGGATAAGAGCATCTACGTCGAAGTGGACAACCGTATCGTACTCTGCACCTTCGTCAGTCGTCAGTTGCTTCCAAGCTTCTACAGCAGCGTCAAAGTTAGCTGGCGCATATTGACGTCCGCGCAGATAATTGAAAGTCGTTTCGTCAGGAGCAATAAGACCAGCGCGAGCGCCTGCTTCAATTGACATGTTGCAGACCGTCATGCGCTCTTCCATCGTCAAGCTCGTAATCGCTTCGCCCGTAAACTCGATAACATAGCCAGTTGCGAAATCCGTACCGTACTGAGCAATAACGCCCAGAATCAAATCCTTCGCCGTAACGCCGGGTTTTCTGGTGCCGTTAAAACGAACCTCTAGCGTTTTTGCTTTCGATTGCTGCAAGCACTGGGTTGCCATAACGTGCTCAACCTCACTTGTACCGATACCAAAAGCCAATGCGCCAAATGCGCCGTGCGTGGAAGTATGGCTATCTCCGCAAACGATCGTTTTGCCCGGATGCGTAAGGCCAAGCTCAGGTCCCATTACGTGAACAACGCCTTGGTCAATACTGTCAAGATCAAACAGCGTTACGCCAAAGTCTTTGCAGTTTTGCGTAAGCGTATCGATTTGCTGCTTCGAGATCGGATCCGTAATGTTGAAACGGTCCTTTGTCGGTACGTTATGATCCATCGTAGCGAATGTAAGATCCGGGCGGCGTACTTTGCGTCCGGATAGACGCAAGCCTTCAAAAGCTTGCGGTGACGTTACTTCGTGAACAAGCTGCAAGTCGATATAAATAACGCTTGGCTTGCCTTCTTCTTGATGAATGACGTGATTGTCCCAAATCTTCTCAAACATTGTCTTTTTCGTCATTATATTCACCCCATCGTTTCATTAAATCTTCTGCGTTTCTTAACTGAACCTACTATAGCATTTCTTTCTTCATTGATCCAAGATATAATATCTATAACGTCTATAGGTAATAACTATAATGGAAGTTTTCCTTCTTAAATAAAACAAATAGCGGAGATGATACGGATGGAACTCAGACAGCTAAATTACGTGATCCAAATTGCTTCGGAGAAGAATTTCTCGCGCGCCGCGGAGAAGCTGCACATTGCTCAGCCTTCTCTCAGCCAGCAGCTCTCCAAGCTGGAACAAGAAATAGGCGTCCTTTTATTTCGCCGCACGACCAACTCGGTTGAGCTCACGCAAGCCGGCCAGGTTTTTGTAAGCAAATCACAAGCGATCCTTGACGCGGTCGAGCAGCTTAAACAGGAAATGGATGATATGGCTCAGATGCGCCGCGGGCGTCTTGTCGTAGGCACGCTGCCTATTACCGGCTCCCATATCCTGCCTATGGTTTTACCCGTATTCGGAGAGCAATATCCGCAAATAGAGGTTGTGCTGGTTGAAGATACGACAGCCAAGCTGGAGCAGCTAACCGCTAGCGGCGGGACGGATCTCAGCCTGCTCTCCCTGCCTTTGATCGATAATTCCTTGTCATGGGAGCCCTTTCTCGAAGAGGAGATCTGCCTTGCCGTTCCCCCGAACCACCACTTGACCAAAAGAATGGAGCCTGTTGATATTTCGGAGCTTGAAGAAGAACCGTTCATAGGTTTAAAAAGAGGGCAAGGCTTCCGGCAAATTACGGTGGACCTCTGTGAGCAGGCCGGATTTTCACCGCGAATCGTATTCGAAAGCAGCAATATCGAGACCATCCAGTCGCTCGTTGCCGGCGGCATGGGAATAGCCTTCGTCCCGCAAATGCTTACGCGGGTCAAAGGCACGCAATTCGCGCCTATTTACCTCTCGTTAGCGCAGAAGCCGACAAGGACGCTGGTCATTGCCAGCCGCAAAGGACGCTATTTATCGAAGGCATCAGAAGCTTTTATTCGTACGTTGAACAAAACGATAAGCAATTATCCATGATCAAGCTTCATATAGGCTTGGCCTGCGGTCTTCAAATACCGGTATTTTGGACCGAACCGAATCGACAAGCGCCAAATCGATATCCGCATACAATATGGTTTCTTCTTCTCCTGCCTCGGCAACGGTCTCTCCCCATGGATCAAGAATAAGCGAGTGCCCGAAAAATTGCGTATCTCCGCTCGTACCCATGCGGTTGCAAGCCACGACAAACATCTGATTCTCGATTGCGCGCGCGGTTAGCAGCGTTTTCCAGTGGTGCAGGCGCGGATGCGGCCATTCTGCAGGAACGAATAGCAGTTTGGCTCCTTCCAGCGCGAGCTTCCTGGCGAGCTCCGGGAAACGAATATCATAACAGATCATCATCCCTGCTCCCGATCCTTCCAGCTCGAGCCGGCCCGGCTTCTCGCCTGCTGCCAGATACTTCTCCTCATCCATAAGCCGGAATAGATGGATTTTGGAATAATCCGCAATTTGTTCGCCGCCGCGGTCGAACGCGTATATCGTGTTGTATACGTTATCCCCCTTCAGCTCTGCAATGGATCCTCCAATAATATGGACCTGATGCTTTTTGCTGAAGTCCGACAGGAAAGCTTTGGTTCGAGCTCCGTCTTTGTCGGCAATCTTTTTGATTTCCGTGAGCGCATATCCTGTATTCCACATTTCAGGAAACATGATGACATCCGGCTTAACCGACTGGCTGACCGCTTCCTCTAGCATGGCTGCCAGCTTCGTGAAATTGACTTCCGGATTACCGGCTTCTATGTTCATTTGCAGCAGTGCTATCCGCAATTGTTGACTCATTGTTGGTTCCTCCCGTTATTGCTTTTTTTCCCTAATGATACCTTGTCATGGATTTGTGTCAAGATGGGAACCGTAACAAGAAGGAATAACAACTTTGCTTCAAAAAAAGGAGAATGTCGATTATGAATCCAAAACGAATAGCCGCCATGCTGCTGGCATGCTGCTCGCTCTTTCTGTTCGCACAGCTTGCTTCCGCCTATCCCGCTCACCGCGCACACACCGCTCCGGCCACGGAAACAGGCCTGAAACCCGTGCAAGTGTTCGACGTTGCTGCCGGCAAGGTCATCAAAACGATCCCGAATGATGCACAGTATCAATCCCTTGCCTCTTCATGGGTCAATTCGATTAGCGGATTGGCGCCGCAGGTAACGAATGACGAAAGCTGCAGCTACGTGTACCGCGTGCCTTTAGCGAAAGCCGTTACGATCAAATCCAATGACGTGTCGGTAACCAGCGACGATTTGTTTCTTTTTTACTGCAAGGACAAACCGCCGATTCTGCTCGTATTTGATGAGAAGCGCAGACCATTTTTATTCCTGTTCAAGGCTGATATTAAGCCCTTTCTTCAAAAGGTAGGCGTCCCTGCTTCTTAGGCAATAGCTTCTCATCTCCCTGCATTCATGCTACATTAAAGCTATTGCTTAACTTAGATAGCGATTTTGCCATGTGGAGTGTGAGGGAATGGAAACACAAATCGGTCAACACCTTATTCAACCCGCGACTCGGATGAATGGTCTTCCGACGCAATTTTTTGCCAAGCTGGTCGCCAAAGCGAATGCGCAAGTGGCCAAAGGACGCGATGTTATCAATCTGGGACAAGGCAATCCGGACCAGCCGACCCCTCCCCATATTGTAGCCAAGCTTCAGGAAGCAGCTGCTAACCCGTTGTATCATAAGTATCCTCCTTTCAGCGGCTACCCCTTTCTAAAGGAAGCCGTTGCAAAGAGGTACAAAGAGGATTACAACGTCGATGTCGATCCGACGACTGAAGTCGCCATCCTATTCGGAGGGAAAACTGGTTTAGTCGAGATCAGCCAGTGCCTGCTAAACCCGGGAGACGTATGCCTCGTACCAGACCCCGGATATCCGGATTACTGGTCTGGCGTTGCGTTAGCCGGTGCCGAGATGACATTCATGCCTTTAACCGAGCAAAACAGCTACTTGCCTGATTATGACGCGATTAGCCCGGAGCTGGCGGCACGAGCCAAGCTCATGTTCATGAATTACCCAAACAACCCGACAGGTGCTGTAGCTAGCGCGGAATTCTACGAGCAAACCGTGAAATATGCCGAGAAGCACGGCATCGTTGTTGCCAGCGACTTCGCCTACGGTGCGATAGGCTTTGACGGGCACAAACCAATCAGCTTTCTTCAAACGCCTGGTGCCAAGGAGGTTGGCGTCGAGTTTTATACGCTGTCCAAAACCTACAACATGGCCGGCTGGCGCGTGGGATTCGCGATCGGCAATGCGCAGATCGTTAAACTGATCAATTTGATTCAAGACCATTACTATTGCAGCCTTTTTGGCGGGATTCAAGAAGCGGCCGCGCTTGCATTAACAGGTCCCCAAGAATGCGTGGATGAGCTGCGCGCCATGTATGAGCGGCGCCGCGAAGCGCTGTTCACGGCTCTTGATCGAATCGGCTGGAAGGCCGCTCGCCCCGGCGGGTCATTCTTCTGCTGGCTTCCCGTTCCGGCAGGCTTTACTTCGGAGGCATTCGCGGATTTGTTATTGCAGGAAGCAGACGTTGTGGTAGCGCCGGGAGTAGGCTTCGGAACACATGGCGAGGGCTTCGTCAGACTGGGCCTGCTCACGAGCGAAGAGCGCCTGCAAGAAGCGGTTGAACGCATTGGCAAGCTGAATCTGTTTAACTAAATCGGGGCAATGCCTTGCTTTACAGCAGCATTGGATCGTGATATGCTTGTAGGAATTGAACATGAACGTGATGACGGGACAAGTAAGCAAGAAGGGTCGCGATCAGAGAGTAAATTCCATGGGCTGCGAGAATTTACCGAAGGCCGCTTGCTGAACCTACCTCCGAGCGGCCGGCCATGAACCGGACAGCGCCTTCTGTTATAGGCTTAAGCTGGATAACCCTTTTAATAATCGGGTTGTCAACAAAGGTGGTACCGCGGAAGCTAAGACTTTCGTCCTTTATGGACGAAGGTCTTTTTTGTCGTCATGAAACAAGCATAGGATGGGATAAAGATGACGGAACGCATAGTCGTTAAAATTGGCAGCAGCTCCCTTACCTCCGATGAAGGCGGCTTGAATCGGGAGCGCATTCAGTATTTCACATCAGAGCTCGCTTCTTTGCATAAGAAAGGCAACAGCGTCATGCTTGTTACCTCTGGCGCAGTCGCTGCTGGCTTCCGCCAGATCGGATATGCATCAAAGCCGAAGATCGTACACGAGAAGCAAGCTGCGGCAGCCGTTGGGCAAGCGCTTCTTATGCAAGCCTACCAAGAAGCTTTCAATAGCTATGGCATTGTTGCGGCCCAGATATTACTTACGCGAGCAGACTTCTCCAATAGGCGGCGCATACAAAACGCGCTGATGACGATCGAGGAGCTGCTGCGGCTTGGCATTATTCCGATTATTAACGAGAACGATACTGTCGCAACGGATGAGCTGGTTCCAAAATTCGGAGACAATGACAGCTTGTCCGCGCTCGTAGCTGCCATGACCAAGGCGGCAAAACTTGTCATCATAACGGATATGGACGGCTTGTACACAGAGGATCCTCGTAAAAATCCGCAAGCGGTCAAAATCGAGCGCGTCGATCAAATTTCCGAGGATATTATGAAAGTGGCAGGCGGAGCAGGCTCTTCGGTCGGTACTGGCGGCATGCGTTCCAAAATTGAGGCGGCCAGAATCGCGATGCGCGGCGGCGTTCATGCCTTTATCGGCAAGGTGCAGCAAGAAGGCGATTTGTCTTTGGCCGTTGAGGGCAATGGCCGCGGTACATATTTCGACACCAAGCTCAACAGCCTGCCGATGAAAAAGCAATGGCTAGGTTTTCACTCCATTCCGCTAGGCCGCGCAACGGTAGATGAAGGTGCTGCACTTGCCATGCTCGAAGGCGGGAAAAGCTTGCTTCCGGCCGGCGTCCTTGAAGTCTTCGGCGAATTTTTGCCAGGCGACGTCATTGAAGTAGCCAACCAGCAAGGCGAAATTATCGGACGCGGGGTTGTCAACTACGCAGCTTGGCAGATTCAAGCCGTTGCCGGACTTACTACCGAGGAAGTCAAACGAAGAATCGATGTTTCCCGTATCGAGTTTATTCACCGTGACGAGTGGATTTCATTAAATTAATAAGGGGGCTTGCTATCATGACAAGCGAAGTACGGACAAAAGCAGCATTGGCGCAAGAAGCTTCTACGGTAATGAATCGATTAACTACGGAACAAAAAAATACAGCCCTATTGCGCATGGCTGATGCCCTTCTCTCCGAGCAGGAAGCAATCATCGCGGCCAACGCGCTTGATTTGCACAATGGACGCGAGAATGGAACCACTCCATCCATGCTTGACCGTTTAGCTCTGAATCCTGACCGCATTGCCGCAATTGCCGAAGGCCTTAAGCAGATCGTGGAACTTCCTGATCCAGTCGGCGAGCTTATGGAGCATTTTGATCGGCCTAACGGATTGAAAGTAAATAAGATCCGTGTACCGCTCGGCGTAATCGGAATGATTTACGAGGCAAGGCCTAACGTCACGGTTGACGCTGCCGGCTTATGCTTGAAAACGGGCAACAGCGTCGTGCTTCGCGGGGGCTCGGCTGCGATTGAATCCAACCGGAAAATCGTTGAGGTTCTCAAAAAAGCGCTCCGGTCTACGGAAATGCCGGCTGACGCCATCCAGCTTATTGAGGATTCGGACCGAGCCTCCGTTAATGAAATGCTTAAATTAAATGGCCTGCTGGACGTAGTCATTCCCCGCGGCGGTGCGTCTTTAATTCGCAATGTCGTCGAGAATGCAACTGTACCGGTTATTGAAACAGGTGCCGGTATTTGTCATACCTATGTAGATGCCGGAGCGGATTACAATATGGCAGCCGAGATCGCTTTCAACGCAAAGGTGCAGCGGCCATCGGTTTGTAATTCAATGGAGACGCTGCTGATCCATGAACAATTTGCCGAGCTGTATCTATTGACTCTCGCTGATCGATTTATCCAAGCTGGCGTTGAGTTACGTGGCTGCGAACAGGCGGCTGCTCTTATTCCTGGCATGAAAATCGCATCAGATGAGGATTTTAGCACAGAATATAGTGATTATATATTGAATCTTCGCGTCGTTCCTGATTTGGATACCGCTCTCGCGCATATCCGCCGATACAGCACGAAGCATTCCGAATGCATCGTGACGGAAAACAAAGAGCATGCGGATCGCTTCATTCAGGAGGTGGATGCGGCAGCTGTATACCATAACGCCTCTACTCGGTTCACAGACGGCTTTGAATTCGGATTCGGAGCCGAGATCGGTATCAGCACTCAGAAGCTCCACGCTCGCGGACCAATGGGCTTGCCGGCACTCACTTCAACTAAATATCAGATTTATGGGAACGGTCAAATCAGAGGCTAATCATTTGGTTCATCGCTTATTCATGAACCGATATATCGGAGGAATGTACGAATGTCACAATTAACGCAAACGAGTATCGCCAGCCTGCAGATCTGCTTTTACGGCGCTGGTTCCATGGCAGAAGCCATTGCAAGAGGCATCATTAACAAAGAGTTGATAAAAGCGAACCGCATCTCGATGCTTAACCGCCAGAATGCTGATCGCTTGACTGAACTGAACGAGCGATACGGCGTTCAAACAATATTGCAAGGGAAAGAAAATGAATCCTATCTGCGGGAAGCCGATATCATTTTCCTAGCTATGAAGCCAAAGGATGCCGCCGAGGCGATTGCAGCTATTAAAGACATAATCTCGCCAAATCAACTCATCATTTCCATTATTGCCGGCTTATCCATACAATCCATCGATAAGCTGCTTGGCGGTCACGCAGCAGTCGTTCGGGCGATGCCCAACACCTCAAGCACAATAGGCTTAGGCGCAACAGGCATCAGTTATTCCGATCGTGTATCTGCACAGCAAACGCTGCTCACGGAAACCATTTTCAGTTCCGTCGGCATTAATGCCGTAGTGGATGAATCGCTTCAACAAGCCGTTACGGGCGTTTCGGGCAGCGGTCCGGCATATGTCTATTACTTCATGGAATCCATGATCGAATCGGCTATTAAGCTAGGCTTCTCTGAAGCAGCAGCGAAAGAACTTGTTGTTCAAACCGTTCTAGGCGCGGCGGAAATGGTTCGTCATACGGGCGAGGAGCCTGCCGAGCTCAGGCGCAAAGTCACCTCCCCGAACGGCACGACGCAGGCTGCAATCGAGCTCATGCAAGCGAATGATTTCGCGGGTACCATTCAAAAAGGCGTCAGCCGCTCTGCCGAACGGGCGGGGGAACTTGGCGCTGCCATCGAAAGGAGCATTTCTGAATGAACGGATATTGCATTGCTACCTACCGGTCTTACGATGACAAAGCAGATTTCAATAAAAAAGCAACGTCCATTGCGGTTGGCTTGACAGTCGGCAGCTGGACAGAGCTTCCCGAAGCCCAAAAGGCGAATATGGAAAAGCATCTAGGAAAGGTACTTAGCATTTCGGTCCATGAACCTGCGGATGCCGCACCTGGCGAGCGGTATGCTGATATTCGGATCGCTTATCCGGATATCAACTTCAGCCGGGATCTTCCTGCCCTGCTCGTTACGGTATTCGGCAAGCTCTCGATGGACGGTAAAATCAAGCTGCTTGACTTGGACGTATCCGAAGCTTTCGCTTCCGCTTTCCCGGGTCCCAAATTCGGACTAGACGGCGTTCGGCAGCTGCTTGGCGTTCATGACCGTCCTTTGCTAATGAGTATTTTTAAATCCGTTGTCGGATATGATCTTGCTAACCTGCAGGATCAGTTCTACAAACAAGCGCTTGGCGGCGTTGATTTGATCAAGGACGATGAGATCTTATTCGAGAATCCACTGACTCCGCTTGAGAAGCGCGTCGAAGCATGTATGGATGCGGCACGCAGGGCAGAAGCTGAAACCGGTCAGAAGCTGCTGTATGCCGTGAATTTGACAGGACCGACGTCTCAGCTTGCTGCGAACGCACGCAAAGCAATTGACGCTGGCGCCAATGCTCTTCTGTTCAACGTTCTCGCCTATGGCTATGATGTGCTGCACGAGTTAAGCAGCGATTCATCGATCAGCGTACCAATAGCAGCGCATCCGGCTATGGCAGGAGCAATGTACCCGTCGCCGCATTATGGCATAAGCGCAGCGCTGCTCCTTGGCAAGCTGATGCGGCTTGCCGGCGCCGACTTGGTCCTCTTCCCTTCTCCTTACGGCTCAGTCGTAATGCCTAAAGAAGAGAACCTAGCCGTGAAGGACGCTCTGCTCTCGCCGCTGCATGGCCTCCGGACAAGCTTTCCGGTACCTTCTGCCGGCATCCACCCAGGTCTTGTACCGCTCATCCTGAAAGATTTCGGAACCGATGTTGTCGTTAACGCCGGTGGTGGCATTCACGGCCATGCCATGGGTACCGCAGCAGGCGGTCAAGCATTCCGCCAAGCGATTTCAGCTACATTGGACGGGATATCCCTTCGCGATGCAGCAGCGCAGCCTGGTAATGAAGCACTGCAAGCCGCAGTGAACGCATGGGGGATCAGGGAATAATGACGCAAACAAACACAACCAAGAAACGCATCGTGTTCTGTGATTTCGACGGGACGATTACCGTTAATGACAATATCATTGCAATCATCAAACATTTCAATCCTGAGGGCTGGGAGCGGATTGCCGAACAAACCATTGCGCAGGAAATTTCAATAAAGGATGGAGTCGGCCAACTTTTTCGGCTCCTTCCCTCTTCCATGCAAGTGGAAGTCGTCGATTTCAGCATTTCCAATGCACGCATCCGCGAAGGTTTTGCCGAATTTCTTGCTTACTGCGAGGAGCAGCACATTGAATTCTACGTTACGAGCGGCGGCATTGATTTTTTTGTTTATCCCATTCTCGAAGCGTTTCAAATTCCAAGCGATCATATTTATTGCAACGGCAGCGACTTCAATGGCGAACGCATTGAAATTCTATGGCCAAATCCATGTGATGGTAACTGCGCCAACGATTGCGGCATGTGCAAAACAACGATTATGCGCCGCTTTCCCCCAGAACAATATGAGCGCATCATTATTGGGGACAGCGTAACCGATTTTGAAGGCGCAAAGCTTGCCGATCGCGTGTATTCCCGTTCGCATTTAACGACGAAGTGCAAAGAGCTTGGTCTCGCTCATACCGAATACGAAACATTCTATGACATCATCCAAAGCATGAGCAACGAAAGGAAGGAATCGTAATGAGCTTTCAACAAATCGCAACAGAAGACAAACAACGGGCTTTATCCGAGCTCCGCGAGGTGAAAGAGCTGTTTGCATCACGGGGATGGTTCCCTGGCACAAGCGGCAACTTATCCATCCGCGTCGGTGATTTCAATCCCGATGATTTCCAATTTGCAGTAACTGCGAGCGGCAAAGACAAAACCGTACATACGCCGGAAGATTATTTGTTCGTTGACCAAGAAGGCAAGCCTTGTGAGGCAACGCGCCTGAAGCCTTCAGCCGAAACGCTGATTCACTGCGAAATATACAAGCTTACCGGCGCCGGTGCAATCTTTCATATCCACTCGGTATTCAATAGCGTTATCTCCGAGTACTTCTGGGATCGCAAGTCTGTGCCGGTAGACGGCGTAGAGCTTATCAAAGGCTTCAATATTTGGGACGAAGAAGCTCATATTGATATTCCGATCGTTTCTAATTTCGCCCATATCCCTTCTATCGTGCCGGAAATAACGGAACGTATCGTCAAGCATATTCCTGGCGTACTGCTGCGCAAGCACGGCATTTATGCATGGGGTGCCAATGCTTTCGAAGCGAAACGGCATCTGGAAGCTTTTGAATTCATTTTCGAATACGTGTACCGTTTGGAGCTTTTGCAGCGCGGCAACCGTTAGATAGACCATAAAAGATGTCAGAACAGTCTTGCGGCTGCTTTGGCATCTTTTTTCGTTAGGCATGGTAGCCCAATAAGTAATAATGGAATTGAATGGTTGACTTTGACGCTACGGAAACGTTCATAATGAGATTATAGGGGTGATCAGCATAAGAGTGCATGAAGCTGCAAAGCAGTTAGGCGTGACGCCTCGCACACTGCGTTTTTACGAGGAAAAAGGGCTGATTCAGCCCCAAAAAGCACCAGCGAATAAATACCGGTCATACTCAGAGAGAGATCTGGTCAGGCTTCGTTGGATCATATCGCTAAGGGAACTTGGCATGCCGCTCTCTACGATCGAAGAAACGATAAACCGAATAAACGAGACCGACACTTTTATTCGCACCTTAGACAGTGCCCGCTCTATTCTATACGAGCAATGGATTACTGCTACCAAAGCGCTGCAAGCACTCGACGAAACGGTATCCGAATGGCAGCGAAGCAGAAATCCCAGCCTGGATAGGCTTGAGCATGCTGCCAATGAGATGAAGCGTAACCGTATGATACGTGCATCATGGAGCGATCAATGGAATTATGACGAGATGGCGCTGCTTCATGGTTATGATTCACCGCTTACTGCACTCCAAGGCGTGCTCGAAGAAGACCAATATTACCAAGCGCTTATCCGAACCGTAGAATGGCTTGATCCGGTTAGCGAAGAGCTGGGGCTTGAGCTTGCATCAGGCAGCGGGAATTTATCTGCCTTGCTTATCCAGACTGGGGCCAGCCTTACGGCCGTTGAACAATCTGCCGAAATGCTCGCCATTGTGCGCCGCAGGCTCCCGGCTGTAGATGCAAAGCAAGGCAATATGCTAAGCTTGCCGCTAGCGGCACAAAGCTTTTCCTTTATTGCTTGCTCCTTCGCCATGCATCATCTTGATCATACCCAGCAGGTTGTTGCGCTGGAAGAGATGGATCGCGTGCTGCTCAGCGGCGGGAGAATTGCCATTACCGATACCACGGCGAACAACGAGGATGATGCCATGCAGCAGGTCGACTGGTTCAGGAGGCATGGCTATTCGGTCGTAACGGAACGCTTGAATTCCGCTTCTCAATTGATGTTTGCTAGCAAACCATAAAACTTACGATCTGCGATAGCGAAATACAATTTAGAGATGGTTTATCTTCTAGCTAGCAACCATCTAGCTGGCTGGCATGGTAGTCATGAACACGGTCTTTGGCTACCGATAGCTTCGTATTTGGTTTAAAGGATCTAAACCGTCAGTCATTTACTCCATTAAAATAATAAAAAGGTTAAGCCCCATAATGGGCTTAACCTCTTCCTCCGCGGAACTTCTGCGCATGGGCGCGGGCTTCATCCGCGTTGGTCACACGGTTGCGGCTCCACTCGATAAGTATCCGATCAATATAACGCAAGCTTAGCTTGCCGGCAAAAACGGCCTCCTTGAGGGCAAAACGAATAATTTCATCCGTATAGCGGTCATGATCCAGCCAGCCTGATATCGTCTCGCACTCGATTGGCGAAAGCAACCTGCCGAATTCCTGCTCGAACACGCTGAACAAATCCGAAGCTGGCGCTTGTGGCTGCCGAACGGGGGCGCGTTCAGCTTTCCTCGACTCTCGTTTCTGCTCTGCCGTAAGCGATGAAGCCTTTAACAACCACCCTGTCCAATTGTAACGCTCCGATTGCATTCCCGTAACGTTATCTACGTACTCGTCAATGGTTAGAAATTCGTCCTTCATCAGCCTGCCTAACGATTGACCAATCTCTTTCACGGACAAGCCCATCCGTTCAGCCAGCTCTTCCGGCGTTGGGAAATCGTTCATATCCGCTTCCATATAGACCATGATCTGCAACAGCAGCATCGCTTCTGTATCTGAAATGCCAAGCTGGCGGTATGTACGCAGCAGCATCGCTGATACATATACGCCGCCCTCTTGCAATGCAGCAGCCATGCCATGCGAGTACGCTTTCCATATCTCGTTGTTCACTGCCAGCCCTGCCTCCTATTCATGCATCTATGACGTTCTGGACTCCTTCACTAAGTTGTACGTATCTCGTGCAATGAGTAACTCCTCGTTGGTTGGTACGACTAGAACCTTCACCCGCGAGCCATCCTTCGTAATCTCGCGGGCATCCTTGCGCCGCTGCTCGTTCCGATCGTCATCTAACTCAATGCCAAGGAAGGATATTCCTTCGCATATCGCTTTTCTCAGCGCAACGGAGTTCTCGCCAACGCCTGCTGTGAATACGATTGTATCTACGCCGTTCATTGCCGCTGCATAGGCACCAATATACTTTTTAACCCGGTAAGCGTACATGTCAAAGGCAAGCTTAGCGTTTTTGTCGCCGTCAACCATTGCTTCGGTTACCTCGCGCATGTCGCTGCTTATGCCGGAAATGGCAAGCATGCCGCTATGTTTATTCAGCATAGAATTAACTTCATTTAAAGTCAATTCCTCTTTGTTCATGACAAAAGGTACAATGGCAGGATCAATGTCACCGCTGCGCGTGCCCATCATCAAGCCCTCAAGCGGTGTCATTCCCATACTTGTATCGAATGATTTGCCATCTAGGATAGCCGCGCAGCTTGCGCCGTTGCCGATATGGCAAGTAATCATTTTGATAGACTCAAGCGGCTTTTGCAAATAATTTGCGGCTTGCGCGCTTACGTAAGAATGCGATGTGCCATGGAAACCGTACCTACGAATTTTGTGGCGGCGGTAAAGTACGGTTGGAATTGGGTACAAGTAAGAGGTATTAGGCATCGTTTGGTGAAATGCTGTATCGAATACGACTGCTTGCGGAACATCCGGCAAATTCGTCTCTACCGCCGAAATCCCCATCATATGAGCAGGATTATGCAGCGGAGCTAGATCGAACAATCTGCGTATTTCTAATTTGACTTCCTGTGTCACAAGTACGGAGCTGCTGAAGGCTTCGCCGCCGTGCACAACGCGGTGGCCTACAGCTTCGATTTCGTTCAAATGGCTGATCGCGCCGAATTCCGGATTCGTCAGCATATCGATTACCCGCTTCACGGCCGTTACATGATCTAGAATTTCGCTCACGTTGCGTACTTCCGGCTTATCGACTGGCTCATGCGTTACGATGGAAGAATCCATTCCGATCCTTTCAACGCGTCCGCTCGCAAGAACGGATTCATCCCGCATATCGTAGAGCTGGTATTTTAATGAGGAGCTTCCTGCATTGATGACTAGTACTTTCATTATATCCGATCCCCATCCTTGTCATATTTGAAAAAGCCTACGCCTGATTTTGCGCCGAGATGTCCAGCCCGCACCATTTTTTTCAATACGATAGACGGACGATACTTCAGTTCGCCATACTCTCGGAACATCCGGTCCAACGCAGCAAGCACGGAATCCAAACCGAAGCGATCGCACATTTCAAATGGCCCATGCTGGAAGGAGTATCCGATACGCATTGCATTATCAATATCCTCAGCGGAAGCAACGCCTTCTTCAAGCACGTGAAGCGCTTCGTTTATGAACAAGCAGATAAGGCGTGTCGTTACGAAGCCAGGTGATTCAAACACCATGACCCCTTTTTTGTTGATGACTTCTTCGACGAAATGCTTCGTTTGGAGGAAAGTATCCTCGGAGGTTTTTAACCCGCGTACGATTTCCACTAAATCGATTTTGGATACGGGATAGATGAAATGCATGCCGATTACGCGGTCAGGTCGGCTAGTAACGCTGGCAAGCTCTGTTAAGCTGAGCGTAGAGGTGTTGCTGGCAAGTATAACGTCAGCACCGCAGATTTGATCAATGGTCTCGAATATGGCTTTCTTCTGTTCTAGATCTTCCGTAATCGATTCAATGACAAGCTCGCATTCAGCCAGTCTGTCATAGCTGGTCGTTGCTTGAATTCTATTTATAATAAGCTTCTTCTCCGATTGCGTGAGCGCCCACTTTTCAATTTGCTTATCCAGGCTTACCTCAATCATTTCCTTGCCATAGGCAAGACGCTCCTCCGAGCGCTCGATAATGATAACATCCAATCCTCTTGAGGCCAGCATCTCTGCTATTCCTTGCCCCATAGTTCCTACTCCTACCACGCCCACTGTTTTTATGTGCAATGTATTTTCTCCTTTAGTATGGTACTTATGCCTCTTATAACCAATTGAGAAGCATTCTCTATATTTATAGTCATTCTTATTATAACGTTTTTCATCAAAAAGAGAAGGCGGATACGTACTCCGCCTTCAAATTGTAATATTGTAAACGTTTTATGCAGCTGAATATGGCGAAAACAGTTTTCTGAATTCATCGCCGCTAAGCGTTTCCTCGCGCAGAAGCGTTTCAAGCGATTGCGTAAACACCAATCTTCTAGCCTCCAGCATCGCTTTTGTCTGCAGCATCAGCTGATCCAAAATCAATCGGTTCGTAGAAGCCCATACGTCCTTAGTCAGCATGCTGGTGTCAATAATGCCAAGCTCGGTGAGTCCCGATTCCATCATGGTTTTGACGATATTCATGGCTTGCTCGAAATCCCCTCTAGATCCGGTGCTGCGGTCGCCGTAGAACATTTCTTCCGCTGCTGCACCGCCCAAAGCAATCATGATCTGCCCATTCAAGAAATCTTTGGTATATAAATACTGATCCTGCTGCGGATTATGGCGAACATACCCAAGGGCCTGCCCACGAGGCGACAAAGCGACCTGTGATACGCTGCCGGGTCGGACAAGCTCCGCCATGATCGCATGTCCAAGCTCATGGAGCGCAATCCGTTCACGTTCTTCCTTCGATGCCTCGCGATCCGTCTTCTCGCCCATCATCACTTTATCAATTGCCATCGACAAATGGTTCTCAGCGATCTGTTCGCTGCTGTCACGCATCGCATAAATCGCCGCTTCATTCATGACGCTCTCGAGCTGTGCGCCCGAGAAACCGAACGATTCCCTAGCAATGCGGTCGAGGTCAACGTCAGGCTCTATTGGCTTATTGTTCGCGTGGATGTTCAAAATATGCAGCCTGCCCTTTTTGTCCGGAAGATCTACGCCTATGTGCCGGTCAAACCTGCCGGGCCGCAGCAGCGCGCTGTCCAGCATTTCCTTGCGGTTGGTTGCCGCGATCAACAATATTCGCGGAGATTCATTGGCGTATATCCCGTCCATCTCCGTCAATAGCTGATTCAACGTCTGATCATATTCGCGCTGCTGCCCGCCATCCCGCTTGCCGCCGATGACTTCGATCTCATCAATAAAAATAACGGCACTGCTCTTTTTCGCCTTATTTGCTTTTGTTCTTGCTTCCTTGAATAAATCTCTGACGCGTCCGGCTCCGACACCGACATACATCTCTACGAATTCACTGCCTGAAGCAGCCAAATAAATGGAATCCGTATATTGGGCCGCTGCTTTCGCAAGAAGCGTCTTTCCCGTTCCGGGAGGACCAGAGAGCAATATACCTTTCAACGGCCGTATGCCTAGCTTTGCAATTTTGTCTTGATGGACAAGAAAATCAAGCGCCTCTACAAGCTCCTGTTTTGCACGCTCCTGTCCTCCGATCTGATCAAAGGTAAGAGGACTCGTTTTTTCTCCGGCACGCTGTTTCTGGCCTGACAGCGCTGTGAGCTTGCCACGGCCCCTTGCCGCATATACGACAGCAAAGCCTAAGAGGCCAAGCAGCAGCATGGGAACGACATTTTGCCCAATGAAAATTAAAAAAACGATGCCTACCGGCACGATGCCTATCGCGATTTCCATTCCGAACTTACGCATATTACCACGCCTCCAATTGGGCAGACGTGCGCGGCAGCACGACGTATTTCACAGCATTCTGGTTTCTAAGCGTCACATATACGTTCGTATCATCCATTTCCGTCGTTACTTCAACATCCTTATTAACCGCAGCCGCTTTGTCCATTGCCGCAGGAATGCCGGAATAGGTCTTATTCTCCATCGCTTCAGCGATGTCGAACATAGCCGCAAACCATATCTCATCGAGCTCTTTGTCTGTGTTTTGTTTAATATCGAGAACTAACTGCCTTTCATCAAAAACCTTTTTTCCGTTTGCTTCAATATGCGCGTAAACATCCCTTAAGCTGGCGTCTTCTGCAAGCTCGAGTGAAAGGGTAATTTGGTCCCCGGCAATTACCGGTTTATCTGAAGCGATAACGCCTTTTACGTTTTTCGCTACCTGCTCTAACGGCGCAGCTAAAGCCACCTGATTATAAATCGCCCAGCCGCCAAACAGAACGCCAGCCGAAATGGCCGCAGTGATGACTATGGGTATAACTCGCGGTCTCATCATGTATAAAATCCCTCCCGCAGTTTTATATGACACTTCCGTATATCACAATCTCTATACGAAAGTATATCATTTATCCCTGCAAGAATCGTCCATCAATAAAAGGAAACGGAGCCTTATGGCTCCGTCCGGTTAGGCAGCGTATACGAATTGATTAATGCTCCGCTGTCAAAGCTATAGAAATCATACTTATAATGCTTCGTCTCGTCTCCGCTGCTGTAGTACACTTCCCACACCCGCTGATTATCAAGCAAGCCAGGCTGTATCCTGATAATATTCGCATTAGGATGCTCGCCCTTGAAGCCGGTTTTCATCTCTTGCATCGAGATTCCGGTAGAAGCCTTCACAATCTCCGGATTCGATTCATCCGCAAGCCATACGAACACTTTCTCGTCATCCTGATCGGTTCCTTCCACGATCCAGCTTGCTTTGTCCCAGACTTGATGGTATACGTGCTCGACCTGCGTAAGTCCCGCTGCTTCGACAGCTTGCTTTTTAGCTTCTTCAATGGCGGTACGCTGCGGATTTTGTATATCAAGAAAATAAATGAAAACGGTGGTAATGAGCAGCAAGAGAGCAGCGACGATAAGAAATATCCATCTCTGCAGCGTCATGAACGGAGGACGTTTCCTTGCTGTCGCGCGCATTAAGCGTTTAACAGGCGCTCGAAGCTCGCCTGCGCCTCGTAACGAATTTTCTCCTCGTCGAGGAACGTACATTCACCGTTTCGAAGCACTTGCCGTCCATCAATCCATACATGCTTAACGTCCCGGCCCGACCCCGCATAAACCAAATGGGAGACCATATCGGTTTGGGGATAGAAATGCGGCTGTTCAATATCAATCGCGATGAAATCCGCTTTTTTGCCAACCTGCAAGCTGCCTAGGTCGTTTTCCTGCCAGATCGATTTCGCTCCGTATACCGTGCCAAGCTTAAGTGCCTCCCATGCAGGAATGGCAGTCGGGTCGCCAGAAATCCCTTTGTGCAACAAGGCAGAGAACCGTATTTCTTCAAACAGATCAAGATTATTGTTGCTTGCTACGCTATCCGTTCCCAAAGAAACCGTTACGCCTGCGCGCAGCATCTCCGGTACGCGTGCAATGCCGCTTGCCAGCTTCAAGTTGCTAACAGGGTTATGCGAGACCGCTACGCCTTTGGCCGCAAGCAGCTCAATCTCTTCGGTATTCAAATGCACGGCATGAGCAACAAGAGCTGGCCGTGAAAAGAATCCAAGACGATCCAAGTGCTCGACAGGTCTTACGCCGTAATCCCTTACATTCTGCTCAACCTCCGCAATAGTCTCGGACATATGCGTGTGAAGGGGCAGGTTATAGTCATGCGCGGCCTGTACGAAGCGCTCGATATATGCAGGAGGACAAGTGTATGGCGCATGTGGCGAGATCATGGTTGTTATGCGCCCGTCTGCTTTCCCATTCCAATCCCGTGCGAAAGCAACGGCTTCGGCAAGCTTGGCATCTTGAACGTCTTCCGGACATAATCCGATGACACCTCTGGTCAAAACACCGCGAATACCGCTTATCTCCGTCATTTGAGCCACTTGGTCCATGCGGTCATACATGTCAACAAATGCCGTCGTACCGGAACGCAGCATCTCTACGATGGCCAATCCGCTGCCTGCGCGCGTGTCCTGATCGACGTATTTGCCCTCCATTGGCCACATTTTTTGCTCTAGCCACACTTGGAGGTTTTGGTCGTCGGAATAGCCTCTAAGCAGACTCATCGCCGCGTGACCATGCGTGTTGATCAATCCTGGCATGAAGGCAAGCTTGCTTCCGTCGATCTTCTCTACAGCATCAGATAGCCCAACTGGCGCTTCGGTACCTATGTATGAAATTCGGTCATCCGTAACGACCATATGCCCTTTAAAAGATGGAGCTGCATCATCCATTGTAATAAACAAACCATTTTCAATCCAAATCTGACTCATCTTGGCTCTCTCCTTCTCGAACTAAATAGTAGGCGATGCTTAGCAATTCTCTGGTGAAATCCGCGTTTTGAATGCGTACCTCGTCTGGAACTCTCAATATGGCAGGCGCAAAGTTTAGAATTCCTTCCACGCCTGCCTCTACGAATTGATTGGCTACGTTTTGTGCCTCGATGGCAGGTACCGTGATAATGCCAATGCGAATCTTCTGCTCGGCAACCGTTGCGACTAGGTCGCTCATCGGAAGAACGGTTAAGTTATTGATGCTCGTTCCGATCTTACTCGGATGATCATCGAATACGGCCGTAATCTGCATATTATCCTTCGAGTATTTATTGTAATTGCATAAGGCATGTCCTAAGTTTCCGGCGCCAACCAATGCAACCTTTATCGTCTGGTCCACCTTCAGTATCTGACGAATCTTTTCGATGAGATAGACGACGTCATAGCCTACGCCTTTGCGGCCAAATTCACCGAAATAGGCTAGATCCTTGCGGATTTGGGCGGGGTTCAAATCAAGCTTATTTCCTAAATCTTGTGAAGAGATGGTCTGTATCTCGCGATTCACCATCTCATTTAATACTTGGAGATAAACGGGAAGCCTTCTAACGACAGCCTCTGATATTTTCGTTTGCTTCATCGCTTCTCCTCCTCCAAACTTGGCTCGATCACCTTATCGATCTTTTCTTCCTTTATGCCATCGCTTAGCCACTCGCGCATGCGGTTGATCATTTGGTCCGTGTGCATCGTTTCGATTTTGGGACCAGGCAGCGAGTATAAGAAATGTTTGCCATAGTAGGTATCGATGACCCTCGTATCATAAATAATGACGATGCCTTTATCCTGGGACGTTCTGACCAAACGGCCAAAACCCTGCTTGAAACGGATAACCGCTTGCGGAATGGAAAGCTTCATGAACGGGTTCTGCTTTTGCCGCTGCAGCATTTCCGCTTTGGCCTCTGCTAAGGGATGGCTTGGAGGCTGGAATGGCAAACGTACGATGGCTAAACAAATCAAAGCTTCTCCCGGTATGTCCACGCCTTCCCAGAAGCTGCTCGTACCAAGCAGCACGGACTCCGGCGTTTGACGGAAACGTCTCGTGAGTTTCGTGCGGTTGCCGCTGTCGATCCCTTGGCCCAGCACTTGTATCCCTGAGGAGCTCAGTTTTTCCTTCAAAGGCTCGTATACTTGTTTCAGCATCCGGTAAGAGGTGAACAAAACGAGCATTCTGCCTTTCGTTTCCTTAGCTGCGTCTGCTAGCGATGTTACGAGCATTTCCATATAGTTGTCATCGACGGCCGTTCCCTTTAGCATTGGGAAGTTGCGTGGGATAACGACGAGTGCTTGCTCTCTATAATTAAACGGCGAGGGCAGCTGAACGGTTTTCAGCCTTCCTTGCTCCTCGTAACCGGTAAGGCCTAGTTGCTCTTCCGCATACTGAAACGACTTTTGCACAGACAAAGTTGCCGATGTAAGCACAATGCTTTCTTTTACGTCGAAAAAGTATTTCTGCAGCTGCGCGCTTACGTCAACGGGGACGCCATACAATTGTACGGAGCGATAGCGGTACACGCTGCTTGCCTCGATCCAAAACACGGAATCGGTTAACTCGAGCTTAATGAATATTCGCAACTCGTCCTTTAACCTAACAATATCACGGACGGCACCGTTCAAGTCCGTAATAATAGCCTGTACGGCTATATCGTCGATACGGTCTTTAATGTCCGTTATCATTTTTTCAACCGTACGCGCAACGCGGTTAAGCTCCGTATGAAGATTGCCTTCAACGGTTTCGCCATCTACCCAACCTGCGGGAAGCTCGTTTTTTTTAAGCCGGCATACCGATTGCCCGTTTTCTGTAGGACCATCGGATGAGGTAGACGTAAAGCCGTAGAACATCTCAAACAACTTATCCCAATGCTCTTTGATGTCCTGAAATATCGGGATGACCGTATCGATGGTTTCCAGCCAAGAAGCCTGGTGCGCATCATCCTCATACAACAGCTTTTGACGGAGTCCAGGCAGCAAGCCTGATCTCGTATCCTTGTATAAACGCTGAATGACTTGAGTCAATGAGAAGTAATTAATCTGCATGCCCAAATGCTTTCCAGCTACTTCCTCGACATGGTGAGCTTCATCAATAATTAGATGCGTATACGAAGGCAGAAGCCGATGGTCGGCTTGAACATCCGTAAACAGCATGGAATGATTTGTGATGGTGACATCGGCGATGTTGGCTTCATGCTTGGCCCGGTGGTAGAAGCAGCGCTTAAACCAAGGGCATGCCCGATTCAGGCAAGAATCGGTATCGCTGGCTACCGTTGACCAGAATTCAGCTCCCTTGTTGCCAAAGTTAAGCTCCTCTTGGTCACCTGTTTCCGTTTCGCCTAGCCACACGACCATTTGTGCGGCAGTTACCGTGTCTTCAATGGGTGATACCAGATCCTTGGTGTTCACCTTTCCCTCGAATTTACGCAAGCACAAATAATTGCCTCTGCCTTTGAATATCGAAGCTCTGAATTCGAATGGCAGGATATCCTCGAGCAACGGCAGGTCACGCTGCCGCAACTGCTCCTGCAGATTGATGGTATGAGTGCTCACCACAACCTTTTTGCCGTTCTGTATGCCATAGTACAAAGCAGGAATTAAATAACCGAGTGATTTCCCTGTTCCCGTCCCGGCTTCAATAAGCAAATGCTGGTTTTGATTCAGCGCGCTGTACACCTCTTGAAACATCGCAACCTGTGCTTCACGTTCTTCGTAATTTTCGAACTTTTGCTCGAATCGCTGCCTTACGTCAGCCAAATAATTGTCGAAAGAAACATCGGTTAACGGCATCGCATTCGAGCTGTTTGAACGCGGAGGCTGCTCCTCGTTCCATTCCCTTACCTTCAAGGCGAATTGGTTGAAGTAATCGTATTCATTCGATTCAAATACGTTCTTGTACTCCATTTCCTGCTGTGTGTGCTTAATGAACCAGCTTAAATCGCTGTCGTCATCAACAAGCGCGGAAAGCCGCTGCAAAGTAAGCAGCGGCATTTTGCGAAGCTTTTTAACCGTTTCAATAAGCAATAGCCCGGTTGCCCTAGCATCGCTATCTGCGCGGTGATGCTGATCATGCGGTATACCGAATAGCTCGGAGACCGCTCCAAGCTGATACGTATTAATGGTCGGATATAAAATTTTGAGTAACTCAATCGTATCTAATCGTCTTCCGCCGAATGGGCGCATGCCGCATCTTTTGAGCGCTTGGTTCAAGAAACCTGCGTCAAACCCGACATTGTGCGCAACCAGTACAGCATCCTGCAGGAGAGGGACAAGTTTGTCGATTACCTCTTTGAGCGACGGTGCATCCGCAACGACCGATTCATCAATTCCTGTTAGTTGTGTAATGAAGGCCGGTATTGGGATATTAGGCCGAACAAAGGAGCTATACTGGTCAATAATCTCTAGCTCATCAGAAACGATGACTAGACCAACCTGCAAAATGTCATCCTCCGAGCTATGTCCCGTCGTTTCTAAATCCAATACTGCAAATTTCATTCATTCCCCGATCCTCTCACAAACAGCACAGCTCCGTGCTTCCGAAATATAACGATAATTGCTTAGGCGTTTCTTGGCATGACTTCAAGTTATTCATTGGATCCTTAAAGCTAGGACAAACATCGTGTGCCTTCAGAAACAACTGTTCTGCCTGCGCCATATTCATATGCACCGCTTGAATGCACCCTAGCGCATTATAGCCCATTGCCAGCCATTTGGGAAAGTCCGTTGTGGCAATCAGCATTTGAAAATGTCGCTGTGCCTCGCTCCAGTTTTGAAGATGCATATTCGTCATGCCAAGAAATAATCGAGCCAAATTACATTCGGGCGACTGAATGATAACGGTTTGGAATTGCATCGCTGCTTCAGAAAACATAAATAATTTATAATAGCCTTGACCTTTGGATATGACGGCAGCAAGCTCGTCTGGAATTTCCAAATCTGCTGAGCTGCAGGTTGCTTTCCCGCTAATAGGCATAATGGACGGAACCGCGCCAGCAGAGCTTGGGACATCGGACAATTCAACCTGCTGCTCCTTGAAATCAGCAAATTTCTCTTCGAACTCAAGCCATTGCTCGATAAACGTATCGCTGACCTTCTTCAATTCATTGATTTGTTCTTCGTAAAGCTGCTTTTCCTTGGAATCTGCATCGCCATACTGCTCAATAATTTGATCAAGCATGTCATTCATGGATGAAAACATATGTTGGAACATACCGCACCCGCCTTCGCCAAAGAATTAAGGAGTGTTATGTTCATTTTCTGTTTTAAAGGCGTTTTTCATGCAGCATCCCATTCGTTACATAATGCAGGGATTTAAAAAAGGAGCCTTGGATTACAGAATCGTCGCGTGAAGCTCTTGATTCAGCATCTGCAGCGGACGGTTGTCGGCATCTAAGATCGTAACGATTGGCTTATGCTCTCTGGCTTCAGCATCTGTCATCATGGCGTACGATATGATGATGACCTGGTCTCCAGGCTGCACCTGTCTCGCAGCAGCCCCGTTTAGGCAAATAACGCCTGAGCCCCGCTCGCCTGTTATCACATAAGTTTCAAATCGCGCCCCATTGTTATTGTTGACGATTTGCACCTTTTCATTTTCCCATATGTTAGCCGCTTCCATCAAATCCTCATCGATCGTAATGCTACCTACATAATTCAAGTTCGCTTCCGTTACGGTTGCCCGGTGAAGCTTGGATTTCATCATCGTTCTGAACATTCGAATGCACCTCCGTTGCCTGTAAAATACGGTTATCGATTAAACGCGTTGCTCCGAACTTCACGGCTAACGCCAATATCAATGGTTCTGCAAAGGTATGCAGCTCTGCGGCAGCCTCAGGTGGCTGCAAGGACGGATACTGAAGCAGTTCCACGTAATCGATGACTGCTTCTCCTGCTTCGTTCAAAGCCTCCGTAACCTTAGCCTCAAGGCGCTTCGCGGTCATCCCCCGCTCTTCTATCCAGTCAGCAGCGAGTCGAAGCGTTTTTGATAAAACGACCGCTTGTTCACGCTGCTCGGGTGTTAAATAGACGTTTCTGGAGCTTAATGCAAGACCGTCCGGCTCGCGAACTATCGGGCAAGCCACAACTTGTACATCGAAATTAAGATCGCTGACCATTTGTTCGATAACGGCGACCTGCTGCGCATCCTTCATTCCAAAATATGCGCGATCCGGATTCACCAAATGAAACAGCTTGCTGACGACCGTACCTACACCGTCGAAATGGCCTGGTCGAGTGGCACCGCATAATCGATCCGTTACTTGGTTGACAATAACCGTCGTTAACGGCTTCTGCGGGTACATTTCCTGTACGGATGGCAGAAAAACAAGCGTAGTGCCATTTTCCTCAGCTAGCGCCAAATCCCGATGCTCGTCACGGGGATATCGATCCAAATCCTCATTCGGTCCAAACTGAAGCGGATTAACGAATATGCTAAGCACGATGGCGTCGTTCTCTTCCTTTGCCTGCCTAAGCAATGACGCATGCCCTTCATGCAGAAAACCCATTGTCGGCACGAAGCCGATTGATTTATTTTGTTCTCTCAGCTGTGATAGCGCAAGCTTAAGCTCGGTCTTCGTACGGCAAATCATCATGTGAGCCGTACCCCCTTTTTGCTAGAATCCGCGTTTTTCTGCTCAGGATTCGAATCAGCATTATTCGTGGTGCCGTATAGGGTTGGAAGGTCTGCCGGCTGCGCGGAGAATACATGCTCCTCCTCAGGGAATTGCCCCGATTTCACGTCGTCGACATAAGAATGAATGGCATTTCTGATCGTAGTTCCGATATCGGCATATGTTTTAACAAATTTTTTCTCGAAATAAGGAGATGAATATTGCAGAATATCATGATAAACGAGCACTTGGCCGTCACAGAACCTACCTGCTCCGATTCCGATAACCGGTATGGTCAGCGATTCGCTAATGAGTGCGGCAAGCGGCTCGGTTACAAGCTCGATCACTATACTGAATGCACCTGCCGCTTCTATCGCTTTCGCATCATTAATGAGTCGCTGCGCATCAGCATCCAGCTTACCTTGGACTTTATATCCGCCAAGCTGATGAACCGATTGAGGCGTTAAGCCAATATGCCCCATAACGGGTATGCCCGCTTTCACAAGTGCGGCTACGTCGTCCGCTATGTCAACGCCGCCTTCAAGCTTTACTGCTTGCGCGCCGCCTTCCTGCATGATTCTTGCTGCATTGCGCAGTGTCGATTCCCGACCAATGCCATATGTCATAAAAGGCATATCGGCTACGATGAACGTCTGCTGGGCACCTCTGGCAACCGCACGTGTATGATAAATGATATCGTCGATCGTAACCGGAATCGTTGTATCGTAACCCAATACGACGTTCCCGAGCGAATCTCCGACAAGAATGACATCAATTCCAGCTTCCTCAGCAAGTTTGGCTGAAGGATAATCATAAGCTGTCAAAACGGAAATCGCATTGCGGTCCTGCTTCATTTTTTTCAAATTCGTAATCGTCAGTCGTTTCCTCATCAGCTTCATCCTCCGTTCAATGATAGGATAAACACAAAAAAACCTTTTAGCCGCTGCTAAAAAGGTCCCCAAACTGAAAAGGAAACGTTTGCTTGTTGTGCTTCCTTCTGTCTCGGTCCCTACGGCTCAGAGCAGAGTGTGCATTCCCAACCATTTACATGATTAATGTGATTACCAGTGCAGCTTCATTCGAATACCGCCTGATAACTCTAGTTTACCAAACTTTCCGCATTCCGTAAACGGCTTCTCGCGGACTATAGCGGTTCGCCCATCTCGGCTGAAAAAACAGGCTTGATCGTGCCGTCTGCCAGCTTTATCCGGATTGCACCGCTGTCGTCAAGTCCAACGGGAACACCGACAATATCGCCTTGCGGCGTCACTAAACGAACCGGTTTGCCAAGCGATACGGAGAGGGCTTCCCACAGCGTAATGATTAACCCAAAACCCTGCTCTTGGTATAAGAAGTACAGCTGCTCCCATTCCTTTAGAAAATCAGCAATCACGGCTTCCCTGTCCCATTTCGTGCCGCTGCTGATTCGCAGGGAGGTTGCCTTGTCCAGGAGGTCTGACGGGTAATCGAGCTGTTCGAGATTCACGCTAATGCCGATGCCTGCAATCACGTATCGCAAGCGCTCATCCTCCGCAGCAGACTCAAGCAAGATACCGCTTATTTTTTTGCCGTCTATCAATAAGTCATTCGGCCATTTGATGCCGATTGGGAGCGAGGTCAACCTCTTCAAGCTTCTGCATAACGCGACTGCAGTCAATAAGGTAAGCTGGGGCGCAAAATGGATCGGAACGGAAGGACGCAGCACCATGCTCATCCATACGCCTTTTCCTCGCGGCGACACCCAGCCCCGACCCATGCGGCCCCTGCCGCTTAATTGCTGCTCCGCGATAAACAAAGTGCCCTCTTCGGCGCCTTCTTCCGCAGCTGCTCGCGCCAAATTTTGTGTCGATTCCACGGTGTCGAACCAGTGAACCGTTTTACCGAAAGTGTGCGCATCGAGCCTGCTGTTCAAAGCTTCAACGGATAGTTGGTCAGGTATGCTTAACAGGCGGTAGCCGAGCCTTCTTGACGCTTCGAATTGATAGCCTGCGCCCTCCAGCTTGCGGATTTGCTTCCAGATTGCCGTTCTGCTTACGCCAAGCTCTTGACTGATCACTTCTCCCGATACGTATTCCCCGGGCTTGTCCGTAAATAATTGAAGCAATGGCTCATAGTTCATGACTGTTAACCTCCCAAAGCGCCGCTTGCTTCAGCAGCATGCTTTTCTCATTTGCAAGCTCGCCGCATGCCACAAGCAGCAGCAGCCGAGCCAAATACTCACTAATCCACGGTCCAGCTTCTTTACCTATGTGACCTGCAAGCTCCTTGCCGTTAACGCTAAGCTGTTTGAGCTTTGTGATGATCATTTGATCGCTCCAACGCTCCAGACCGCTTAGCTGTTCTTCTGAGAGGCTTAGAGCAGCTTCCGGCAGCAGCCGCATCACCGAGAGCCATTCACTCGCGGCTTCTCTACCGTAATGAATAACAATGCTTAACCACTTACGCTTCCGTTCGTTCAGTGATGCATCGCTACTATAATCAAACATCTCATGATGAATATTTGCGATTGACGATATAGATCTCATTCGAACATTGGAAAACCGCAGCGCTTGTAGCGCCTGCTGCAACGCTGATTGTGACAATTTCAAGCCGATGGCGACAGCAGCCCATCGTACATGCGACTGCTTGAGCTCATGAATGTTCGCAAATGTCTTCTTCATTACTGATATATCCCGCTCTGCTTGATACAGTACTTGTTGTATTTCTTCGCTCAGCGGCTCTTTGAGATACGCCAATAAACCGCTAACAACGGCAAAATGCAGCGCTCTCTGCGGTGATTCGCTTTCCATCATCTTTTCGAGCTCCGTCAGCACCCTCTCCATCGCAATGAAGCGCAGCAGCTGCCTATGCCGTTTTAATGCACGCCATGTGCGGTGTGATGGTCGCAGCTGATATACGCCTATGAACCGCACCGCTCTTAGCATGCGCAGCGCGTCCTCTTGAAAGCGCGCATTCGGATCGCCGACTGAGCGAAGCTGTTTAAGCTCCAAATCACGGAGCCCACCGTATGGATCGTGCAGCTCGCCGTTCTCTGCAAGCGCCATCGCGTTCATCGTGAAATCTCGTCTCAGCAAGTCGCCTTCCAGCTCTGTAATGTATAAAACGCTCTCAGGCTTGCGGTGCCCCTCATAGGCGGATTCTTGCCGGAACGTCGTCACTTCGTAAGCCATGTTTTTCTCCACGACGGTAATGGTACCATGCTGCAAGCCTGTTGGGATGCAGTGATCGAAGAGCGCAAGCACCTGTTCAGGCGTTGCCGAAGTCGCGATATCTACATCCTTGACAGGCAAGCCGAGCACCGTATCGCGCACGGCGCCGCCAACGAAGAAGGCTTCGAAATGATGCTCTCGAAGCCTTCTTACGATGGGCACCGCGGATATTATCAGATCAGAAAATGCAAGCTGCATTTCTATCACCATCCTTGGCTGCATTTGCATATTCGGTTAATCGCTGCAGACGGCAATAGGCAAGTCAGCCTCGATGCCAAGCACGCGATAATAAATTTGTTCATATTGGGTCGTAATTACATCATTGCAAAACTCGTTGCGGGCTCTAAATATACAAGCTTGCCTGAATTGTTCATGTAGCTTCTCGTCAGACAAAAGCATTTCTGCATTTCTCGCCATATCTTCGACATCGCCGATCGGCGACAAGAAGCCAGTCTCGCCATGCGTCACGAGCTCCGGAATACCGCCCGCGTTGGAGCCGATCGTCGGCACGCCGCAAGCCATAGCTTCTAGCGCGACAAGGCCAAAGCTCTCTTTCTCGGAAGGTAGCAGGAGTACGTCAGCCATTGAGATGACCTGCGCGACATCCTCCTGTTTGCCAAGAAAGTGAACGCGGTCTTCAAGACCAAGCTGTCTGATCCGATATTGGATTTTTGACAATTCTGGTCCTTCTCCGACCAACAGCAGCTTAGAAGGAATCTTCTCGGATACGCGCGAAAAGATATCCACGACGTCTCCCACCCGTTTTACAGGACGGAAATTGGAGATATGCATCAATATTTTTTCGTTCGGAGCGGCAAAATCTGAACGCAATGAAACCGCATCCCTCGGATAATACACGCGTTTATCCACGAAATTATATGTTAAATCAATAGGTGTCGTAATATCAAGCAGGTTTCTAGTCTCATTGATAAGATCATTGGATACGGCTGTTACGGCATCGCTTTGGTGAATAGCAAGCCTTATCAAGTCCTTCAATGATTCATCCTGCGCCAGTACGGTAATATCCGTACCATGGAGCGTCGTTACCGTTTTCAATCCGTCACCGTTCATTTGTTTCGCTATATATGCGCAAACTGCATGCGGCACCGCATAATGAACGTGAAGCAGATCGAGCTGCTGCATTTTGGCGACTTGCGCCATTTTGCTTGCTAATGCCAGATCATATGGCGGATATCGGAAAACATAATAATCATTTACCTCAACCTCATGGAAAAATATGTTCTTATTGAAATGCCCCAAGCGAAAAGGAATACTGTGCGTTATAAAATGAATTTCATGGCCTCGTTCCGCGAGAAGCTTGCCTAGCTCCGTAGCAACAACGCCTGACCCTCCAAGCGTCGGGTAACAAGTTATGCCAATCTTTAATTTTCTAGCCACTGTTGTCGCACCTCCTGTGTTCGTCACGTATAATCATTGTATTACACAAGAGCTGTACGATTTGTCAAAAAAATTGTACGGCATGCGGGCGCTTAACTGCAAAGCCTTCCGCATATGCCCAGCCTCTTGCTTGTCCAAGCAAAGAATCCCGCGCTTCGACCCGCTCTATGTAACGGTTTGTCAGCGGTGTCGAGACGCGATCCGATCCTTGCGCCGCAGTCTCGAATTGTGATCGGTATGCAAGCAGCGCCTTGCGCTTTGTTTCGTAGAAATCGCTAATATCGACAACCAATGATTCATGCTCAGAATCATTGATATAATAATAAACAAGCTGAGTAACCTGCACAGCCGGCAGATCCGGCAAATAGCGGCGAAGCTTCGCATTGAATACGGCTTCTTCAATCAATCGGCTGCAGGCCACGTGATCAGGATGGCGGTCCACCCAATAAGGAGCGAACACGACACGAGGTTTGAACAGCCGAATCTCGGTTACGATCCGCTCAATTTGTTCGCGCGACGGCTCAAGTCCTCGATCGGGCAATCCTAGATTAGTACGCGCACTCAGTCCGAGAACCTCCGAGGCAGCGGCAGCTTCTTGCTTACGCAACTCTACTGTTCCGTTGGAGGACATTTCGGCGAATGTCAGATCACAGACCCCAACAGCATGGCCGGCTTGTACATGTTTGGCGATCGTACCGCCCATGCCAATCTCCGCATCGTCGGCATGCGCTCCAAAAACAAGGATATCGAGTTCAGCCGTCATTCCGCAATACCTGGTTTATATTTATGGACGAGCTCACGCCAGGCAAAATCCCCGCGCTCCAATGCTTTAACAAGCAATTCTGCTGTTGCGACATTTGTAGCTACTGGAATGCCCTGCACATCGCACAAGCGAAGAAGCGCAATAATATCCGGCTCATGCGGCTGAGCCATTAATGGATCGCGCAGAAAGATGATAAGATCCATTTCATTCTGGGCTACCATAGCTCCGATTTGCTGATCCCCGCCGAGCGGGCCTGACATGAACCGATGGATGGACAGGTTGGTTTGTTCCATTATGCGAGTTCCTGTCGTACCTGTAGAAAACAATTTATGAGGAATGAATACCTTCTCATAAGCAATTACGAAATTAACGATTTCCTCTTTTTTTCGGTCATGTGCGATAAAAGCGATGTTTAACATTTTGTTCCCCTCTCCTGCTGCCGATTCGAGTTAATCCATAATATGTTCGAAGCCGTAAATCAAACCGCTGTAATTCATGACCTTCTTGACCGCTATGTTGACGCCCGGCATGTAGCCTGCGCGATCATACGAATCATGTCGAATTTTAAGCGTTTGACCATGACCTCCGAAAACAACCTCCTGTTGCGCGAAAACACCTGGAAGCCTAACGCTATGTATACGGAATCCGTTGTAGTAGCCACCGCGAGCGCCTTCAATCGTTTCTTCCTCATCCGGATTGCCTTGTCGAAGTTCTTTGCGCACCTGTGAGATGAGTTCGGCCGTTTTAATGGAAGTTCCCGAAGGAGCATCCAGCTTCTGGTCACCATGATATTCGATGATTTCGACATGCGGCATGTATTTGGAAGCCTCAGCGGCAAACTTCATCATAAGGATCGCACCGATCGAAAAGTTAGGCGCAATCAACCCGCCAATCCCTTTTTCCAGACAAAGCTCGTCCAGCTCCTCGATTTGCTCCGGTGTAAAGCCCGTTGTCCCCATAATGGGACGAACACCGAAAGCAACGGCTGTTTTGGTATGGCCGTAAGCCATTTGAGGAATGGTGAAATCTACAAGAACGTCTGCTTGAACCACGCTCAGCGCCTCTTCCAGCGAAGCGGCAGCAATAACGCCTGTTGCCGGTTTCCCTGCAAAGCTGCCCGCGTCCACCGGACCTGCTGAAGGAGCGACGGCCGCTACCAATTGAAGCGACTCGTCCTCCAGCACCATTTTCACAACTTCGCGGCCCATTCTTCCGCTTGCACCTGCTACGGCAACCCGTATTTTTTGAGTCGACATCGTCATCACCTATTCCTTTTTCTTTTTGTTGCATTTATTCGAATGCGCATCATGCGTCTTTTCCGGTTTACGTCGGCAAACAGCCTTCTCGCAGCCGAATGGCCTGGATCAAGCCGCATCGCTTCTCTAGCGTGATATGCTGCTTTCTCATACAAATGCTGGGATGCATATAGTACGCCAAGCGTATAGAATGCATCAAAGCTAAGAGGATCAAGCCTTACGGCTTGTTCCAGCAGCTCTGCTGCTTCGGCAAGCTTAGGCGGCACTTTTGCAAGAAGCATATCAGCATCCGCTAGCAGAAGCTTTGCCTCAACGACTTGAAGATGATACTTATATTCCGCATTGCCCTCATCTAGCGCAAGCGCTGTCTCCGCATGCTGCTTAGCTTTGGCCCATTTGCCGCTGCGCGCACATGAAACGGCGCATGTATGATAAAAAAACGCATTCTCCGGCTCGGCATCTATTGCCTGCTCGAACCAGTAAATCGCTTGCTCGAAATCGCTGTTAAGAATGAATTCATAAGCTTTTTTGATGCAGCTCTCGCCATCCATCCGCCCATCCTCCTTGTACACAGGTTGATGGTACAGCATATGTAGGGAGCTTGTTTACTGTTCGGTTATTTTCTTTGTCCAACGATTCGCATCGCGAGTCGTAAACTTATGCATAACCTTATTATGCGCTTCGGTCAAATCAATATTGAGCGAATTGGCGAAGCAAGAGAGAATGAATAAAATATCGCCTAACTCCATTTCCACGGAATTGTCCGCTTCATCGGCTTTTTTGGGTTTTTCTCCATAGAAATGGTTCACTTCGCGCGCGAGCTCGCCAACTTCCTCTGACATCCTTGCCATCAAAGCGAGCGGGCTGAAATAGCCTTCTTTGAATTGCGAAATGTAATCATCTACTTCTCGCTGAATATCTGATAGTGTTTTTTCCGACATCGTTACATATCCTTTCTGTCGATAGCTATACTTCCTTATGTTAACGTAAAGCCATGTTTAAAATCAATGTTTTTCGAATAGCGAAATAAAGCCATACTAAGAGGCAACAAATGACTTCGGCCAGATCCAATCGCAGACGATTATGCGGTCATGATCTGAACGAAATGACAAGGGAGAACAGCCGTGTGGTAAAACTCATTCAACAAATCCGAATCATTGTTCCTATTCTGGTTGGAACCGCCATATATTCTTTCGGCCTCCATTATTTTGTTCTGCCTAACCAATTAATGGAAGGCGGCGCAACGGGCATTGCCGTTCTCCTCAATTACGCAGCTGGTTTTCCCCTTTCAATCTCTACTTTGGTCTTGAACGTGCCTTTGTTTTTTCTGGGTTGGAAGGCGCTTGGTTCCGGACAAATGCTATATACATTGGTTGGCATTGTCGCTCTATCTGGCTTTTTAGCCTTAATGGAACTATTCATCGACATCAATTGGATTATCCCCTTCCAAGGCTCGCATGACTACATGCTCGTAGCCCTTTACGCGGGAGTTACGCTAGGGACCGGGCTTGGCATCGTATTTCGGTTTGGAGGAACGACTGGCGGCGTCGATATCGTAGCCAGGATCGTATCGCGCTCCAAAGGGATGAGCATGGGACAAATCATTCTGGCACTGGATGCGTTAATTATCGGCTTATCCTTGTTTTACATTCCGGTTGAAAAGTTTTTGTACACGCTCGTCACCGTATTTATCGCCTCTAAGCTCATTGATTTCATTCAAGATGGCGCTTATGCTGCCAAAGCTTTCTCCATTATTAGCGACAAAGGCGAGGAGATTGCAAAAAAAATCACGCTTGAGCTGGATCGGGGCGTTACATTAATTCCGGCAAAGGGTGCCTTTTCCGGACAACAAAAAGAGGTCGTCTATTGCGTCGTTCAACGGCAAGAAATTCGCCGTCTCAAAACGATCATTCGCAATATAGACCCCCGGGCATTTATCGTGATCAACGAAGTGCAGGATGTGTTGGGTGAAGGCTTCAAAGAAGGGTAGCTGTTCAAGTTTATTAAAAGAGCTTATGGAAGAGGCTTAACGCCAAAAGGATCGGACTTGTACTTTCTCCAGCCTGACCAAGCCAGGACAGCAGAAATGATGGCACCCAAAAATAGCGTCCAGCTTAATGGATTCGAGACAGGTTCGGTTGCAATGACCGGCATGCTTTCGGCAGATTGGCTCTTATCGAACAGCCGTTCCATCGACGCTTTTAATGCTTGCAAAGAACGGTCAATCATCGCTTCGTTTGTTTTGTTCGATGCGTTCGCTTCAAGCAGTCTATTGGTGTATTGAATTCTATCCATAAGCTCATTCTCGATCCCGAGCCCGAACTGGATGCTCAGCGCACTCGAAACCCGGTCAGCGTGGTCTTCAAGACTAGCCATAGATGCTCGTGCTGCAATGGCGCCATCGTCGGTTTGACGCTTCCAGGCTTTCTCCACACGTGACAAATCATCGAGCATGATTTTCTCATATTGAAGCCATAACGCATGATCCGATTGGACGAGCGCATCTGCGGCTAAGCGAATTTTCGCGGCTTCCATCAACCAATTGGAACCCGCCTTTCCCCCCACTAGTTTTTTCTCAAGCTGCTTTGCATCTGATCCAATTGCAGACCAGCCTTCCCTGTTTCCCGTGGTTTTCTTAAGATCGCCTGCCAACAGCTGCTTAAGCTGCTGAATATGTTGAAAACCGGCTTGTTTATTATTGGAATAAGCCGCTTCATAAATAGAGGTTGCGATTGCGTCGAACCGTTGAAGCTGCCTCTCTGTGCTATCTGGAAGCAGATTCGCATACGCATGCAGCGATTGATTCCCGTTCCAGAGCGAATTCGCGTATCCAGCCGTCATGAGGATACAAAGGACGAGTGGAATAATAAACCGTATCTTCATGGACATCCCCCCATAGATCACTCTATGAGGGGATGTCCATGGTTATGCCTTCTTCCTGAAACGCCAGGTAACGACTGCTGCTAAAAAACTAAAAATCGATAAACCGTATGTAAATCCGCGAACTGCCGATAAATCATCCTGCAGTTCCCTTGCTAAATAAGGAAACACGCCAAACGTATAATCAACCGTATCATTGAGAAGCAGCCAACCCGTTGCTATCACTAACGAAACGATGCCCGTCTTCATAAACCTGAGAAACAACAATGCTTCAAACGCCATGCCCAAATGAGATGCCATTAGCATATAATGCTGCCAATTAAGCTCAGCTCCCTGCCAAGCGCCAGCAACAATCATGGAAACCGCCCATATCCCGTATTTGACCGAGCATACGACTGCAAGAGCTTCTATTATATAACGTCCAACCTTAGCCATTCCGTATTCGCTCTTTGGCGGGAATAATAAATAAAGCAGAGCAATCGTAAAGAAAAGGCTCGCTGTCGGCGAATCAGGCACAAAGACGAGCAGCCACAGCGGATGATCATTAAAGGTAGCGATTAATTGACTTTCATACCAAATGTAGCCATAGATTGTCCCGAAAAAATTGACGATAAACAGCGGCCATAAAAAGGCTGGACTCAGTAAAAACTGACGACTCCAAAAAAAAGAGAGCATGTAGACCCACTTCTCCTTCGAACGATTGTGAAGTGCACATTCGAAGAAAAACCTGACCGCATGAATCGATCAGGTTTTTCCGTTAATACTTTATTCGGTTGCTGCTTTTTGTTTCGATAACCAGGTCGTAAGCTGGTCAATCTCTTCGGCAGACAATGTTTCCGCGAATGCCGGCATGCCGTTGCGGCCGTTGGTAACAACTTCTACAAGCTGTTCCTTGGTCAACTTGTCACCGACACCAACAAGGCTAGGAACGGAGCCTTGACCTTTCAGGTCGGCTGCGTGACAGCTTACGCATTGCGCTTGCTTGGCAATATCCATTGCTGGATCGTTTGCATCAACAAGCGCTGCCTCTACGGCTGGTTTCGTATAGTTCGGACGCTCTTGACCCGCTTCCGCGGCTTCACGAGCCTTCTCTTCACGTTCGATATGCTCAGGCACTTGACCGTTGATCTCCAGCTGATGCTGGTAATGATCCCATGAAACGACCGTCAAGTAAACACAAGCAATCAGCGTCAACCCCATCAAGGATGAAGCGATGGGACGACGGTAGAAACGACGTTCTTTACCTGTATCCAAGAACGGTGCCAATAGCAGGGCTCCGAACATAACGCCAGGTATACCTACAGTACCGAGCAGGATGTAATCCTGCGATACGTATGGATATTTCAGAAATTGATACAAGAACAGGAAATACCAGTCCGGCATCGGAATGAATGCCGCGTTCGTTGGATCTGCCGGATAACCGAGCGGTGCCGGCTCAGCAATGACCCATACTAGAAAACCGACCAATACGACACAGCCGACCATCCATTCTTTAAGTAGAAAGTTCGGAATAAACGCTTCCGATTTCCCTGGGAAGGATGTGTAGTCTGGCGGAATGTTCGGATGGTTGCTTTTCTTTACACGCGAGTCGCCTACAAAGACAACCTTCTCGTTCGAATTATGACCATGCGCCATAAGTAAGCCTCCCTTCGCTTAAAGTGGTCCCGAAATACCTTGTTTCCGAATCATAATAAAGTGCGCTGCCAACATCGCAATCAAAGCGCCAGGCAAGAAGAATACATGGATCGCAAAGAAACGTGTTAGCGTTTGCGCGCCTACGATATCGCCCCCGTATAGGAATGAAGCGAGATATGGTCCGATTACCGGTACGGATTCAGCAATTTGGACACCAACTTTTGTTGCGTAGTAAGCTTTGTTATCCCAAGGAAGCAGGTATCCCGTGAATCCTAGGCCTAACATGATAAAGAAGATCAGCATTCCGACAACCCAGTTCATTTCGCGCGGTGCCTTGTAAGAACCGGTAAAAAACACTCGAAGGGTATGTAGGAACATCATTACGATTACTAAGCTTGCCCCAAAATGGTGCATGCCTCGTACGATTTGTCCGAATGCCACTTTATGCTGCAGATAGTCAACGCTGGAATACGCGTTAATGATATCTGGAACATAATACATCGTTAAAAACATACCAGACAAAATTTGGATGACTGTGATAAAAAACGTCAATCCGCCGAAACAATAAACGAATGCGGAAAAATGATGCGCCGGGTTGACGTGCTCAGGCACTTCATGGTCAGCTACATCTCTCCACAATGGCGTAATGTCAAGACGTTCGTCGATCCAGTTGTATACACTTTTAAACATCTGCAATACGCCCTCCTTAACTCGTTCTTGTATTCGGCATTACTGGACCCAAGTACACGAATCCGTTCTCGATCTTCACTTCGTACTCATCCAAAGGATTCGGGGCGACGGTAATGTTTTTCCCGTCTTTCGTATAACGCGCGTCATGACAAGGACAATCATACTCATTTTGGCCTTTTGTGTTCCATCCGATCGTACAGCCCAAGTGCTTGCATACTGGTGAAAGCGCGAAAATCTTTCCGTTCGCATCCTTCGAAATCCAAGCAGCAAGTTCAGGGTCGCTGACGTACCAACCATCGATCTGATGAATTTTAAATTTAAATTCTTGCGGCTCGTTCGTAATTTTGCTCTCTTCCACAACTTTTACGTAAGTGCCCTCACCCTTTTTTTCCAAGAGCGGGTCCACTGCGAAACGAACCATTGGCAATACCGCGCCGCCCATCATAAATGCTGTCGTGCCGCCGAGCGTATATGACAAAAATTGACGCCGGGACATTTCTTTGCGCTGAACCGGTCGATGCGCGGTCTCGTGTTGTTCATGGTTACTCATCTTCTGTTCTAACCCCCTTTGCCAACCATATCTCGCGTCTTGCCGCAGGGCAAAAACACATGACGAACTAGGACATAACTTATAATAGCCTAGGTGCTTGGGAGCGTCAAGAATATGGCTTCATATTTGCAAGCTTATCAAAAACCCGTTCAATAATTTGTTATTATTTTGTCACATTTGACCTTGTCTGGCATTTGTTTTCCCCATATTTTGATTATATTATACGACAATTTCAAGAAGTTGATGCAGCTTGTCCGCTCCAAAGCGCTCGAATGGCATCGGATATCTCTTTTTGCTGCGGAATTGCTCCTTCAGCATCAGGCCTGACCCACAAATCGACGAATGGACAATCAAGAATTAGATTGGCGTCCGCCGTGGCGACGATAACATAACGGAAACCGAGTTTTTTCACGGATGCGCACCATTTGTCCAAATCCGCTGCAAGCTGCGCGCGGTCTGAATGATAATGCCAAGCCGGATAGGTAACTACCCTTCCCTTGAACGGAATTTCTATCACATCCATTACATCTCTGAGCCTCTCCAGCCACTCAGTCGCTTCAAATGGCTTTACTGCTAACGTCATCCCGGTAATAGGCAGCAGGCATGTATCCAAGAATGGACTTAACTCCTCCCACTGCTCCTTTTCAATCTCGCTGAATTTCATCTTTTTACGGTCACTCCTAACATAATTGGCAGCCAAATAACATCACAGCTCTTATGTTAAACCCAAACCCCGCTCTTGCCAAACAAAAATACAGAAAAAAGCCTTCCCGCTTGCAGAGCGAACACGATTGCCCTGCCAAACTGGAAAGCTTCATACATTGCCTCGGCCGTTGACCTTGAGGCAATACGTTATTTTCTTAATGCGTTCAGCTGTTTTGCGAGACGGTAGAACGTATCCTCATCACCTGCAGCCAGCGCTTTGTCAATTGCCGTATAAATTTGATTGGTTTGAAATTTCAATACCGCGTCATCCAGCACGAATTCCGCAGCCAAACCTAGCATCGCTTCATACGTTACTTTCATTTTGTCCATAGGATACACCTCCAAACCGGCGTTAAGAGATCCTATATTCTACTCCTTTAGTCACATAGCTCTCCATCGTCTTTCTCATGCGCAGCAGATCGTCATCTGTCAATTCTCGTACGACTTTGGCAGGTGAACCAATTGATAGAGTATAGGCTGGTATTTTTTTATTCTCTGTAACAATCGAACCGGCTCCTATTAAAGCATATTCACCAATGTCTGCGCCGTTAAGTACGATTGCCCCCATTCCAATTAATGTGCCCTTGCCTACCGTACAGCCGTGTATGATAGCAGCATGTCCAATAGATACCTCATCTGCTAATAGCAGAGGTTGGTTCACATTTACATGACCGACAACTCCGTCTTGGATATTGCAGCTGTGTCCGATGCGTATCGGAGCAAGATCACCCCGAAGAACGGCATTGAACCATACCGTGCTATTTTCCGCAATCGATACGTCTCCGATTATTTTCGCGCCTTCTGCTAGATATACGCTCTGATGTACGTTCGGCTGCATACCTTTAAAAGGAATCAACATGTCCTTCACTCCCTTTGTTCGTTTCATATAGCTAGTTTTCAATGTGACTTGCTTATACTCTAGCTTATATTGAATGAATCTCCAAGAGTGAGGACACTTGTCAATGAAGCCTTACTGATTCCAAATCCTCCAGCCCAAATCCGGAAACAATCGAGCGGCCGGCTTTGGTCATTCTGACTACCGCGCCGTTGGTCGGATGCTCACCAAGCCGCAGCAAACCCAGATGAACCATCATAGCCAATATGCGCTGCTCTAATATCGTATTAGCATCATCATAGAAATAAGGCTTGATAAACGGAACGAGCACCGTTCTCAGGGAGTCTACCGTAACCCATTCCACCGTCAATGCATTTATCCAATGGACCAGCGACAGCAGGTGGGTAATCGGTCCTTTATACAGCTTCAGCCAAAAGCGATAGATTTGTTCCGCCTCGCCAGCCGGCTTGCTCCGCATTCGTTCCTCGCCTAAGCCCGTAATATTGAGCTGGGTTTGGTTCTCCGTTATGTATTGCGCGAAATAGCAGTAATCGTAAATAAACGACAACCGATTCGGATAATGGTTGAAATGCCTACCATAGCCGAAACGCCAAGCGCCCTTGTTGGGCAGTTCTTCCTGTACGCCAAACTTTTCGAGCAGTTGCAAGGTAAACCGTTTGTACATGGATCCGTCAGCCGTCAGCTGCACCTCATTATGGTACATATAATGAAGCAAATGTGTAACGTCATCATGGATTAACATCTGTTCATCCCGGTAGACGGGCGGCTCCTCCGAATAGGTAAGGTCAGAAGCAAATCTTCTTGCAAGCGTGTCCCGGAAACGTGCTTTCAGGTCATTTGGAACTTGGAACAAATATCTGCTCGGTCCGCTGAAGCCGTTGAACAACCAGCCCTGCTGCTTGAATTTCACTATCATTTCACGCGGGCTTAGAGGCACTGGTTCCTCTATTTTTTTCTTTTTCGTGCGTTTTGCTTTCGGCTGCGGCTCGGGCACTTGTTTGGTAGCCTCATCCCCAAACCGACTCTGCTGTACACGTGCAAGCAAATCCTCCAGGCTGAAGGAGTTGCGCGCTTCGAACAGCAAAGAATTCAAAAACCTTAAATCCTCCATCTTCATGCTGCTAATTTGCGCTTCAAAGACATCATTTCGACTTACGGTAGAGAGAATGGATTGAATCAAATCGTTTTTTGAATGGCCGTTGCACTCGCATCGATAAACGTCAGCAATGCTGCTTAGCTGCTTTATGTCGGCATAACCTAGCATATCCGATAAATTCATGGCTCTCTCCTTTCTGCAGGAACATTCGCTAGATGGTCCGCGTTCCGTTTCGTAAGCGTATTGTGCAATGGATAAGCGTCTGTTGTTTACATTATGGGAAAAATTCTATCGTTTTATAACCTGCCGCCCTCAAAGATTATGCAAAAAATGAGCTCTCTCCTTTACTTACAAAGGAAAGAGCTCATTATGCGACAATTATGCTTGTAAATGGAGCGTACAGTTATAGAGCTGAGGATGCCAGCTATCATCTCTGAGCTCCAAGATGGAGTAGGATAAGTTAGATAAGTATTGATCCTCTAGATCCGAGCAAACTTCCGCTAGTATTTGAGCCAAAAAACTGCCATGGGAGACGACAAGCAAGTTGCGGTCAGGAAACGTCGTCTTCCAATCATTTATGGCGTGTAATCCGCGGGCCCTAACATCTTCATTCGACTCTACACCATCAGCCACTTCGCGCCAATTGGTACCCCAGCGTTCATGCCGCTCCTGCTCCTTCGTTCCTTCAACTTCGCCGAAAAAGCGTTCGCGAAGCCGCGGGTCGCAGTCCAGAAGCGGAATGTTCAGCCTCTCCGCTATAATTTTTGCTGTTGCGCTGGCTCTTTTCAGATCGCTTGAAATAACCGCATCCCATATCCGAGCCTCACCGCTCAAACGCTCGGCTAACGAGATTGCCTGCGATATGCCTTCTTGGTTCAATGGAATATCGGTCTGTCCTTGAATTCTGCCATCCTTATTCCAATCTGTTTTGCCATGCCGAACCAAACCGATTAACATGCTGCATGCACTCCTTCATCTATATAAATACAATAAAAAAGCCCCCTTAGGAGCTTCATATCAGGCAATGTTAGCTTCGCGTCCGCGATAGCCAATTCAAGATTAGCAAGGTCATAATAATTCCAAGCAAAGATAAAGCAACATAATATTGCGGAAAAGCAGGCATTACTTTCAGAACGAATGGATCACTAATGCTTGCAACGGGTACCTCGGCATAAAATCCGGCTGCGGATACCAGCCCATCGCCTGAAGCGTTCGCCGTGTCCATTAAACCGCTCAAATCCGCGATCTCGGCTTGCGAAGCACCGCTGTTACCTTCGAATACGAAAACAAAAAATGCACTTGCAAACATCGCCATGCATGCAGCAACGATCAACGCAATATTGCGGCGGAAATTTTTGGAGAATTGGTAGCTCTTGTGAGGCACGGGCATGAGCCAAGATTCTTCCGCATAAATCCGATCCATAACGATTCGGTTCATATGCTCGATAGGTCCTAGGCTTTCCTCATCCTCCGAAAGAAAACGAATCATCTCCTCGCTCTCTTCCCAAAGCCGAAACTGCTCCGCACATGATTTACACTGCTGCATATGAGTATCGATCGCTATCCGGTCCTCATCATGCTCAGCTAAATCCCAATATTCGCCGAATTTGTCTTGCGCATCGTTGCAATTCATCTCGTATTCATCCCTTCAAATTCTTCCATCAGCGGCGATTGGCCGAAATAAGGTTCCAGCTGCGCCTTTACGCTTGCTCTAGCCCGGAAAAGCAGTGATTTAACGGAACTGACCGTCTGTCCCAATATATTAGCGATTTCTTGATAGTCTAGCTGGTCATATTCCCGAAGAATAAGAGCCGAGCGTTGTTTCTCTGGCAAATTATTAATCGCCTCACGCACCATAGCCATTCGCTCTTTCCTTAGCACCTGCTGCTCCGGTACCGCATCAAGCGCTGCAACGGGCTCGAATCCGGATTCATCGAGTGAAACATTAGCCGATTTCTGCTTGCGCAGCTCACTTAGCACCGTATTGCGAGCAATCGTATATAGCCACGTCGAAAAAGAAGCATCCAGTTCACGAAAAGAATGGAGGCTGCGGTAAGCTTTATAGAATGTTTCGGAGCACAAATCCTCTGCCAGCAGCTCAAGCTTCGCGCTCTTTAACATATGATAGATAAAGGCTAATATTTTACGCTGATAGCGCCGCATAAGCTCGGAGTACAGCTCGACGTTGCCATCCTTGATCTCACGTATTAATTGGGAATCAGTCATGACAGGCGAACCTCCTCCACCTGCGGATTATTCCCGGGCCGCTATACAACATTGTACCGAGCCGGGAACGAAAAGTTGCGGTCTTTATCATAATTAATTCAAAAATACGAGTATACATATTATTCGTGTCGCATGTGCAAATTCCTGCCTCTTTCGACAAAAGGATAAAATACAATATTTTTACAGTTGAAACGGAGCATGAACGTAAAAAAACCAGTTTTCTATCAAAACTGGTTCGTTTCATCTCAAAATCACTCCAAAGTCGTCGACGCTAGAAACGGCATCACGAGTTGCTTGACCTTTTCAAGCTCCCTCCACGCATCACCTGATCCTTCGTGGATCAGTACGTATGAGCCATCATACCCAGCTGACCGCGCAATCTCCATGCATTGCATGAAATCATTTTCGTCCAGCTGGCCATTCTCGTCATATTGCGGCTTTGCGTGAATGGATACGCTAAAAGGAACCGTCAGCGACAAATCCTTATATTTGTTTTTTCCGGAAAAGTTTCCGAAATCCGTTATGAACGGAAGTTGAAACTTCGTCTGGCCTAGAAGCCGCAAACAGCTGTCCCCGTTTGACGTGAGCGCTTTGAAGTTTTCCAGCACGACCTTAGTCTCGAGCATTGCGGCATATTCATCAAGCTCCATTAAGCATCTAGCAACCCTTTGCATCGCGGCTTTATCCGTGGATAATGCCTCTCCTGCTATGATTCTAATTTGTTTGGCTCCAGCGATTGAAGCAATTTCGATCCATTCGCAAATATAGCGAAAATCTGCTTTCGCCTTTATTCTATCGTCACTTGATAAATCTCCGTAGTCTAGAAGCAGCGTGTCAAAACGAATACCGCTCTCTAAGAAAGCATTTTTCAGTCGCAGCAAATAAGAGGTTTGGATGGACGGGAAATGAAAATGGCAAATTTCAACGGCTTTATAGCCTCGCATGGATGCTTCCATCGGCAAATCAAGCAAAGTTAGCCGCTCAAGCTGCTGTTCATTAGAAGATATCCAATTCCGAACAGATAGATAGGACAAACGTTTCACTCTCCATCTTATATAATGATAGCGCAATGCCTTGTTATTGTTATTATCATAAAATCACCTATAATAAAATGAACAAATCTTGCTCTACCTAATAAGGAGTTTGAGTTAGAATGGGCGACAACCATTTCCACCGGATTATCGAGGACACCGTTCACTATGTCGAAAAGAATATGAAAGAGCAGCTTACGCTTGACCGTATATCTGCTGCTTTAAACTTATCCAAATTCCATCTGCATCGGCTAGTGCGGCATGCAACCGGCATTCCATTAATGGAGTACATTCGAGCCCGCAAGCTGAGCAGCAGCGTCGATTATTTGCTGAATACCGATTGGAATATATTAGACATTGGCTTGGAATTTGGCTTTGAGCATGAGCAATCCTACATCCGGTCTTTCAAACAGCAATTCGGCGTAACCCCATCCCGGCTTCGGAAGCGCTTCGAGCAAATCACAATAACAGAGAAATTTGACAGCAGCAAGCTTAGGAAAATGACACGTGGCGTGTTATTCGAACCGCTTTTCGTGATTAAATCAACCAGCTATTTGACGGGAAGCAGGCATGTTATGAGCAGTTCAGAAAATTATGTCAAGCATAAGGCTAATACGGCAGGCAATGAATTCTTTTATCGGATACATCCTCAAATTCCCGAGAAAACCAACGATCAGCTCTATATCGGACTGACTTATTTAACAGAGGAGCCGGATTGTACGCTTTATTTCCCATCCGCCGAAGTTCATCGTTTCAACAATGTCGATCCCACGCTTCATACGAATATTTTACCCACGCAAAAATATGCTACATTTAAATATGTAGGCGACTTCCATCCACGGCTGCTTACATTCCATCAGCTACAAGAAATATGGGACTATATTCATATATGGCTTATTGAATCGTCCTATTCGCATTGCGAGCCTTATTTCTTCGAATATATTGACGTTGGGTTAGCGAATGAGGATTATTGTGAGGTAGATCTTTATATCCCGATTGCAAGCAAAAGCATTTGAATACATACAGCGAGGCTGCCTTAGGCAGCCTCGCTCATTTAATCTAATCTATGGGGATCGTTTCATGCCGCTTCAAAAGGTTCGTTCTCTGATTTATTCTAATGCGATGCTTAAAACATGCTTGCCTTGCTCGTATCTGGGCACCACCGTGCTGTGCGATAATAACGCAGCAGCACATCTACGGCTTCCTCCGTCCGCAAATAGGTTAACGCTTCAAAAGCATACGCTCTTACATAACGGTCTTTGCTGTCCAGCGCGGCTGTGAGTGCGCTTATTACTTCATTTGCTTCTCCAAATTTCCCAGTTCGCAGTAGAGTTAATGCAGCACTATAGCCTATCTTGTTCGCAATATAACCTTGATGCGGCCAATTATCGTTCGCTTGCTCCTTCTCTTCCTGCTCTAGTGCCTTTACTAGAGTATGGGCAGTGGAGGAGACCGCTTCAGAAGATGTCGCTTGGATGAAACCGAGTGCTTCCGCTGCTTGCCGCTCTACCTGTGCATGTTCATCTGATAGCGCAATAATGAGCACAGACACGACCCGCTCCTTAGGACTGCCGACCATGCCAAGCGCAAAACATGCCAGTGCACGTCTTTCGCCGTCAGAATGGTCAAGAAGCTCGATTAATCCCTCGACAGCAGCTTCCCCAGCGGCAATACAGCCATATGCGGCTCTAACAGACGCTTCGGCTGACCCCGAACGCATGATATTAAGTAATTCTCTTACCCCCGCTGCGCCCGATCTCCCCAGCGTATAGACAGCGTTCAGCGCTAAATTTTCCTCATCCCCCACTGCCAGCTCCTTTAATCGGAGAGGTTCTTTTTCATCAACCAAAGTCGTATCGGTTCGTTCTCCTGCCTCGGCGGAACCGCCTTTCAGCCAATTCCAAACATCCAACCAAATGGGAAGCAAGGTTTCGTCTGTTTGACCTGCGGAAACTTGAAAAGCCTTGTTCTCATGTTCCCAATTGGGTGATGTTGGTGCTTCCAGTCTAGCGAATTGAAATTTCAACATATAGCGGTCCTGATTGGAAGTATTGAGCGACGCCTTATGCCATAGGTCAAAATGGACGAGCACCATGGTTCCTGCTGGACCTGTCGGCAATAGGAAAGGCTTGTCATCTCCGGGGAAATGTTCATTGTATTGTGATCCTGGCATAACCGCCGTTGGACCGAGTTCCTCCGTAATGTCCTGCGTATAATAAAAGATCATGGCCCACCAAGGCCTGTGGCTCCTCATTGCGCTCCAATATCCGTCCTTATGCCATAGTCCGCCTCCCGGATTCTGGTTCGCAGGCTGGTTGTAATGACAGTGCCGATGCGGATGCATATAGTAATTTGGTCCGAGTATGCCCGTCAATGCTCCCTTAACAACCGGTGTTTCAAAAAAAGCTTGAATATCGGGCACTCTTGGCAATATGTTGTTCCCGGGATTTCCTTCCTCCAACAGTACGCTGTGGATTTGGCTCATTACTTTCTGATGCCTTTCATTCGGAAGCTCATTCTGCAGCACCAAATAACCTTCGGTAATAAATTGAACGATTTGTTCATCAGTCAGCATTTTAAGATTCTGTTGCATATCGATCGCTCCTTATATTATCTTATAACTACAGGGATTAACTGTAAAGGAGCAGCCATTTTAAGTATTTAGATAGGTGTCTTCTTTTTGCACGATCGTAGGTTATTTCCTTCAATAAGCGTTAAGGAGACCATACGCATGCCTTTTTCAAGCTTTCATCCTTATGTTTATTACGCCACTAGATATCCTTTTGCCCGTGGGCAAACTAGTTTTCCTAGAATCTGCTATACCAGTTCCATCTATTTAATTAGCGAAGGCGCGGGGACATTAAAAATGCTGGGCAAATCATACACGATGGAGCCAGGCATCCTTGTTTATATCCCAGCTGGACAGCATCACGAATGGTTAGCCGACCAAGAGCGACCGATGGTTCATATTTGCTGTTATTTTGACTGGTCCTATGTGGAGAGAAGCGCGATTTCCGATTGGGCAGCACCGATCTGTTATCAAGCAGAGCAGCTGGTGGCTGAATTGGTTGGCCCTTCTTTCCCCTTTGCGATATCAGAGATTCATAGGGTCGATTCCATGCGCCCATGGATTGATCATTTTCAAAGCTTCTATAAAACAGGGGAATATACAAGCGAAAAAACATTCCTGAGGAGTTTGACGACGCAGCGGAATTTCCAAGACTTTACCGAATATTTCCTTCAAAACGTACTGAAAGAGGATCATATCCCAGACCCTCGAATTGGACGGCTACTTGCGCAAATGGAACAAAATATACTAAGCGGCGCCGAACATCCTCCTGCCTATTATTATGAAAACCTTCATATCAGCCGAGGGCATTTTTTTGAAATATTCAAACAAACGACGGGCTATTCTCCGGTACAGTATATGAATCGTTTTCGGATAGGGCGAGCGATGGAAGATCTTCTGCATACGAACTTGAGCATTACGGACATTTCCGAAAAGTACCATTTCAGCTCTGTTCACTATTTCTCAAGGCTCTTTCGAAAACAAACCGGCCAATCACCGCGCGAATACCGCTTGTCTGAGCAGTTCGTTTGGAGAACATAGCCGTATTTTCTGTCACACGTGAGGCAGCTGATCCGTACGTTTCCGTTTTGCCAGTGCAATAATAAGCATAAGCAGCGGCAAAAAAACATTGAGTAAAGGGAAAATATACGGAACGGCAACCTTCGCCGGAAATACGATGGACACCTCGACATAGTTCCGTGGGATTAATGCGATCAGGCCTCCGATTAATGAAATCCACCAGACGAATGGACGCCATTTTTTTGTACCGAACCATTCGGCGGTACCGTAACTTGCTGCGAATAAATAAAGCGAGAGCTTGATGAAGATACTCATCATCCAGATCGCCGTCATTATCGCATCCAAATTCTCGACAACCCCGCCTATGGATATGGAACGTACGAGCAGCAATAAGGGATACGGGGAGCTTCCCGTTACCATAGGGCCGAACATCATAAGAACTGCGAATATAGATAATACAAACCCTAAGCCCGCGAGCATAACGCTGAAGACAGAATGCCGAATAAAGGATTTTTTCTGTTTCAGGAAAGAGATTAACATCATGAGTACGATGCAGTCGCCAAGAAAAGGAGCTGCAGGTATTGAAGCTGACATCACCGTGAGTACGCTGTTATCGCCGAATACCGGAAAAAGACGGTCTATATCCATTTTGTTGATGGCTAACACGATCGGGATGAGCACCCCTGCAACGATAATCGGACCAAGCACTTCGCTTAAACGCCCAATCACGGTAATACCTTGAATCGTAGGGTATATGACGGCAAGCGACATGATCAAAAGGATGCTCGTAATCGGTGTTTCCGGCAGAATTGTACCGATTATAAAAGAAGTGAACTGCCTTAATATGGCTGCATATACGATGATCCAATACAAAATATACAGCATACTTACGAATCTCCCAAGCCATTTGCCAAATAAATTATGGCTGAATGTAATCAACGTTTGATCCGGATAAAGCGTGCTTAGTTTCGCGCAGAAATAAGCAATACCGGTACCCATGACAACGACCAATAATGAGGATATCCAGGCATCCTGTTTGGCTATTTGAACGGTAGCCGACGAAGTAAGCAGAATGAGCATCAGCATTTGCATGCTTGCGATCATCCAGAAAATCTGCCGATTCGATAATTCCATGGTATCCATGAGCAGCTCAACTCCTTTCCCCTTTGTTAACACGCACATTAATGTTCGAAATGCCGGGATTTCTGATAATCGTATCGACCTCAATCTTTACTTCCATCGATTTAAATATTTCGTCCCAGCCTTGACGGTTTTGCTTCCATTCTTTTGGATATTTATGGTGGAATGCTTTAGCAAAACCAAGCACATCCGCATCATATTGCTTTTGCAGCCTCTTGACAGCCGATTCTATTTGACTCTTTAGCATCTCGTTAAACGGCTTCTCTATCTTTCTCAAATGGTCATGCTTATCGATAAGATTAAGCTTGGTTGAATTATCGGCCACGTCCGCGTTAATTTTCAATTTCATGAGCACGCTCCATTCACCGTTTATAATAGAGGGAATGACCCGAACGCTGCTTCTTTTGAGCTTTATGGTTACTTTTTCGCGTGGATTATCCAACGCAATGCCAACATTGCGTTCAATTCTCATATTCTGAAACCACTGGAGCCCTTCTGTCATTTCCGTATCTAGATAACCGATCACCTTTCTTTTTTTTACAATCGCATCACCCTTAACGATAAGAATGTTTTTTTCTTCACCGGCTGACATGAATGAAGAAGAATGAGCAATTGGCAACGTAAAGGAATCCGATTCTGATGCAATCATTTCTGCTACATTAATGACCGTTGAAGCCTCAAGCGAGCGTTTCTGCCCCATCTTAATCAACGTTTCATAGGAATTCGGATCGCTTAATGACAGCAACAGCGCTTTGGCGGTTTGACGGCATAAGTATATGTTAGCTTGCTCTCGCGGTTCGATATCCCGGAATAAAAAGTCAAATTGGTCATGCATGCCGTCTCTAGCTAATGCTTCGCCAAAAATATATGCTTTTGCATGGCCCCAGAAAAAAGTTCTCGGAAGCTCCCTCTGCATCACCGACAATGCATCCGGCAGCGTCATCCCTGTACGGGATAGCGTATAGACGCGGCCTTCGGTGCTTCCCCCATCGCTTCCCCCTGAAGAAGGGTTCGGAATGAATACTTGAACCGTAAGCTCAACATGCTCATTCTTGGCCTTATCGATGCCCACCGCCATGATGAGCGCCATATCATTGACTTCAATCCGATCCCAGCAACCCGGCAATATCGCGAGAACCAAGCAAAGACAAGTTAACTTCCTGATTGGAATAAACATGCTCGAAACCCTCCCTCCGGCTTTTCATTCCCTTGTTTTCGCATAAACCGATTGCCGCTTTTTGTTTTTGCCAACATAGGTGCCGGGACGCTGCTTCAAATATTTCAACGGAGCCCGTATCAGCGAATCCTTCCACTCTGCCGGCCGCAATGGAGAGAATGGGGACAAGTAAGGAATGCCAAAGGAATGCAGGGTGCACAAATGCGTGATGATGAGCAGCAGCGATAGCATAAGTCCAAATATTCCAAACATCCCTGACATAATCATGATTGGAAAGCGAAGCAATCTAAGCGCAATGCTTGCCGGATATTGCGGCATCATAAAGGACGAAATGCCCGTAATGGCAACGACCATGACCATTGGGGCAGATACGAGACCCGCCTGAATGGCGGCTTGGCCGATGACTAGCGCGCCAACGATGCTTACGGCGGAACCTACTTGCTTCGGCAGCCTAATTCCGGCTTCGCGCAATGCTTCAAAAATCACTTCCATGATGAGCGCTTCAAGCAGCGCAGGAAACGGTATTTCTTCCCTGGATTGCGCGACCCGCAGAAGCAGCGTTGTTGGCACCATCTCTTGATGAAACGTTAATATGGCTACATACACGGAGGGTGCGAGCAAGGCAATGAAAAAAAACAAATACCGGAGCCACCGAATCGTCGTGCCGATCCAAAATCGCTGATAATAATCCTCTGGAGACTGCATTAATGAAGCAAGGGTAGCAGGCGCGATAAGAGCTATAGGCGTATTTTCGGTTAGTATAACGATACGGCCTTCAAGCAAGGCGGCGACGGCTACATCCGGTCTTTCGGTCGCTTGGATTTGCGGAAACGGTGAAAAGGTCGAATCCTCGATCGCTTCCTCTACCATCGCGCTTTCAAGAATGCCGTCGATATCTACGGCTAACAGCCGTTCCGAAATCTGCCGTACGATTTCATCCCTTGCTATTCCTTCTATGTAAATGAGGTCAATGATCGTCTTGGAGTACCTGCCTAACTCGAACGATTGGATTTTCATCGTGGAACTGCGAATCCTTCTGCGCAGCAGCGAGGTATTCGTCGTTAACGTTTCCGTGAAGCCTTCCCGCGGTCCGCGTACGACCGACTCGGATTGAGGCTCCTCCACGCTCCGCGCGTCAAACTTTGTTAGGGATAAGGATAGGCCTCCCTGTATCCCGTCGATGAGCAGCAGCGAACGGCCCGTCAGAATCGATCTTACGGCATCGCCGTACGTCTCGACTATTTTTTTGTTGCTGATTATGACCCCTTCAAAGCTGTCTAGCTCGCCAGACTCCGCATCCCGCGTTGATAGCGGCCGAATGACCTGCATTTCGAGCTGTATCGTATCCGTTAGGCCTTGAAAATAAAAGACGGTGGCAGTCCTGCCTCTGCTTATGATGAAATCATGCATGACAAGATCAGCGCAATCCAGAAAGTACTGTCCAAGCACGTCTGCATTTTGCTTAATCGAAAGGCTCAACAACGCCTGCTCGTGCTTTTCCAGCATGGGATTGTCCAAATACTCCAGCTCTGGTACGTTCACTGTCGATGCACCGCCTTTGCTTCAATATGCATTCCTTCCTTTACATGGATCAAATTGGATAACGTTATATTGAGATAGATGACGCATAAATATACGCCAACCCTCAAAATCAAGGCGACATAGGAGTATTGCCGACATTATTTCATTAAATTACGGGATCTCGTTGGCCGTTGACAATCGAGAACTAAGCAAGGATGAAAACCATGCAAATCTTGATATTATGCTAATTGGAACAAACAAAATAAACAGCAAAAAGGCAGCGTCCTTAATAAGAGGAAGCTGCCTTTTAACACCTAATTGTAGCAAAAAACTCATGTGATAGATTTGACCGTTTGGCGAAACTTCACGAAGCTGGCCGTTCGCCAAACCGTTATGTAACAAACCATAACGATGCTTGATAGAAAAGAAAGAGTGCTCTGATCAATGGAATGAATCTGGGAAATCATGATGACGCGGACAATAAAAACACCAGCTAATAACGCAAAAATCAACCTGCTGCGTTGGATAAAGGTTTCCCCGTTTTCCCGTTTGACGAAGTTCGTTGTAGCAATCAGAGGAATGGAGATAATCAAGCCGATCACGATAGAAACCCATAGCTGCTTGGGGCTAACTTGTAACGCCTTGTCTAGCAATTGGAACATGGACGTCGAAATATATGCGATTGGCAGCAGCAATCTAATACCTGATTTTTTGATCGGTTTGCGCATACCGCGTGACAATCCTAGCACGATGAGAATAAAGATGGCTAGCGAGATACATAACGATTCTACCGGATTCATAAATGACAACACATCCTTCTTCATTTATGAATCAAGTATCTCCTATCCATGTTTTTATCCGTAGTGAAGGAAGTAACCTATTACTGATGACAAAAGTCATTTCGTTAATATTGATTGCGTCGAAGCTTATATTCGTTCACGATTATTAACGAGATAGCCTTGCCATATCACGGCTATCCAAATAAGGAGTATCGTTTCCCTTTTGAACGACATGGACCATCGCTTTGCCAAGCTCGCTTAACGTAATGACATGCTTTGGCATCAACCGGCGTATAACAGGATACAGCCAAGACAGCGCAGCATAATAGCGGTGTGCGTTTTTCAATCCTTTGGTCGGATGAATGTAGCCGGGGCGGAACATATATGCTTTTTTAAAAGGGAGCTTCAGCAAATCGTCCTCCGTTTTCCGCTTTACCCTCGCCCACATGCTCTTGCCGGTGTCCGTTCCTCCCGCTGTCACATAACAAAACACCATCTTCTCATTTCTACCTGACAGTAGCCCTGCCACATGCATCGTCAAATCATGCGTGATTTGGCTGTATGCCGCTTCGCTCACGCCCGCTGACGATATGCCTAAACAGAAGAAGCAAGCATCATAGCCTCCGAGCTCCCCACTTATGGCTGATAGATCAAAAAGATCGGGAATGACAAATTCTTTCAGCTTCGCATGGGTAACTCCGCAAGGCTTACGGCCAATAACCAACACTTGCTCCACATCCGGATGCGCCAAGCTCTCATGCAAAACCCCTTCTCCTACCATACCTGTAGCACCTGTTAAAATGATCTTAAGCTTACCCTTATTCGCTTCCGTTCGTATGGCCATACCCGTTTCATCTCCCTCGCGCTAATCAAACATCCTTACTGAAAACAAGCTAATCAATAAACTCCCCATGAATCAAAATTCAAATATTAATCGAACGATCGGTTATTTCATGAAAAACAAGAGGATGCCATTAAGCTTTTATGGCATCCCAGCTCATCCGAATCATGCTTTGCAGATTGTCCTCGCTCGCTTCATATTGTCCTTTGTAATGAGCCTTAGCGAGCTGCGCAATCGGAAAATAACAATACGTCAATAGAAAAGTCGTTTCAAACGGCTTAATCTCTCCTAGACGTTTTCCTTTCTCCATTTGCTCGAATAGAGGGATAAACATCGAGGAAGTGTCCTCCAAACAAAGCTTGCCGAGCAACGGAGAGGCTGCAAACTGCTCCAAAAACATAAAATAAGCTTCGTTACCCAACATAAACCGCAGCATATTCCTCATAATCATCTCGAGTGCGTCACGAGCAGGCAATGTCTCATCAAGGTGTTGAAACAATTGCAAGCTCATTTTCTCTTTAACCTTCACATAAATTTTGCCTAAGAGATCCTCTTTGCTCTCATAATAAACATAAATCGTTGCTTGTGATACGTTGGCCCGTTTAGCGATTTTGGACATTGAAATTTCGGAGAACCCAATTTCATTCAAGAGCTCAATCGTCGCATGAAAAATCGCATCGCTTTTATTATCGTCTTTATGTCTCATATTTTATATCATAACCGATCGATCGCTTAAAATCAAAAATACCGTATGATGCCGATCGTCCTTATTCGTGTCAGGCATCTTGTTCCGAATCTCCCTGAATTATTCCAAGCCGCTTCAGTACGATTCCAGCAAGCAGAGCAGACCCCAAAGATAAGCATTCCTCATTGATATCGAACTTGGGATGATGCAGTCCGTAAGTTTGCTCGGCATGGCCCTTCGGCCCAGAGCCTATCCAAAAAAAACAACCGGGAACATGCTTTAAATAGAGCGAGAAATCCTCGCCTGCGAGTATCGGCTTCGCTTCGATTCGATTGTCAATGCCCAGTACGTGGTCAATCGACTGCTCGACAATGCGTACCTGCTCGATATGGTTGACGAGGACCGGAACCTTTTCCACATAGTTCAGTTCCGCATCGCAGCGGTATGCTTCTGCCGTCTGCTTGGCAAGCCTGTCAAGGCGGCCGGCTATTTGCTGCTGCACTTGCGGGGCAAATGTTCGAACCGTTCCTGTCAGTATTACTCTCTCGGGTATAACATTATAGGAAGAGCCACCGTGAATAGAGCCTACCGTAACGACAACCGGATCAAAAGGGGATATCTCCCTGCTGACAGCCGTTTGGAGCGACATGATAATAGCGGAAGCCGCAACGATCGGGTCCACGCATTCATCAGGCATCGCGCCATGCCCGCCTTTTCCCGTAATCGTCAATTCGAATTGGTCCACTGAGCCCATCATTGAACCGCTCCGCGTACCTGCTCGACCAGCTGCTAGCGTTGGGAGATTATGCAGGCCGTATATTTCGTCCACGCCTGCAAGCACGCCATCGTCAATCATAGCCTGCGCGCCTGCGTTGATTTCCTCTGCTGCCTGGAATATAAAACGGACATTGCCGGCTAGCTGCTCCTTACGGGCAGAGAGCAGCTTCGCTGCGCCATACAGAATCGAAGTATGCGCATCATGCCCGCAGGCATGCATGATCCCGGGGCGCACGGAAGCAAATGCAAGCCCAGTCTCCTCTTGAATCGGCAGCGCATCCATATCTGCCCGCAGGGCAATGGTAGGTCCTGGGCGGCTTCCTTCAAGGTCCGCGACGACACCGTGCCCGCCAATTCCGACTTGTACATTCATATTCATGTCACCCAATAAGCGAGAAATCGTGGATGAAGTTTCTACTTCTTGAAGGCTAAGCTCAGGATGCCGATGAAGCTGCCTCCTCAGTGCAACCAGCTCCCCTTCCAGCGCTTTGGCAGAAGCAGAAAGATCAATTAATGCGAAAGCCATTATTGCGTATCCTCCTTCTTGCTGACAGCCGGCTTCTTTCTGTCCTTGGCCAGCTGACGAATAATCTCCTTGCCGGTCGGCGTCTGCGCTAGACCTCCCTTTGCCGTCTCTCGGAGTGTATCCGGCATCGCGCTGCCCACTTCCAGCATGACTTGGATCACCTCGTCCGTGGGGATGGCGCTGCGTACGCCTGCAAGCGCCATATCGGCCGCAGCAAGGGCATTGACAGCCCCAAACCCGTTTCGGACAATACATGGAATTTCCACCAAACCGCCTACCGGGTCACATATAAGGCCAAGCGTATTTTTTAGCGCCAGCCCAACGGCATGCACCGCTTGAGCAGGTGTTCCCCCTTTCAGCTCGACTAAGGCGCCTGCAGCCATTCCGATTGCTGATCCAATCTCGGCTTGGCAGCCCCCCTCGGCTCCGGAGATAAACGAATTGTTGGCAATGATATAGCCAATAGCGCCAGCGCTGAACAGCCCTTTGACCATATGGTCGTCATCCCAGCCGAATCTCTCCTGGCTGCTTACGAACACGCCGGGAATAACGCCGCAGGATCCTGCGGTAGGAGTCGCAACTATACGGCCCATAGAGGCATTTACCTCGGATACGGCGAGGGCATAGGCCATGGCAAGGCCGGTGAAGGGCTCTAACGACGCATCCGGCTTCCTCGTATATTCATGCACCCGCTTCGCATCGCCGCCGGTTAAACCGCTTCGCGATGTTTTCTCGGAAACAATGCCTTTCGCAGCCGCGTCTTTCATAATGCCGTAATAAGCTTTCATTTTCTCCCATTCCTGCTCTTTGGAGCGCCCTGACTCCGCAGCTTGGTCTTCCAGCATAATATCGCAAATCGATTTGCCCTCTTTCTCGCAAACGACTGCGAGCTCCTTCAAGGTGCTGAACCTCATTCTGAAGCACCGCCATTCAAATCAATATAATGGATGCTTCTCACATGCGACAATAATTTCGCTTTGCCGAGCAGCTCCTCAGGGATCATGCCATCCGTCTCAATAACCGTCGCTGCATGGCCTTGTCTAGCCTTGCGGTCAACATCCATATAGCCGATGTTAACGCTGGCCTCGCTTAACAGCCTAGTTAAGTCCGCGAGTACGCCAGGCTGATCCGTATGTTCGACTATAAGCGCCGGATAATTGCCCGTAAACTTAAGATCGAATCCGTTCACTTCAATTACTTCGATATTTCCTCCCCCGATAGAGCAGCCAGTCATCTGGCATCGTCTATTGCCGGAGTATAACTTGATCTTTAATGTGTTCGGATGAACGGCAGGCACGCTGCTCGTCTGAAAGTCCACCGTCATTCCCCATAATTCGGCGATCTCCAGCGATTCCGGAATTCGCTCGTCATCCGTATCGAATCCAAGCAATCCTGCTGTCACGGCCAAATCCGTCCCGTGCCCGCTATAGGTGGCAGCAAGAGAGCCGTAAAATACGATTTCGGCTACTAGCGCCTGTGTTTCAAGCAATCCGCGGGCTACTCTGCCCAGCCGGACCGCTCCGGCCGTGTGTGAGCTGGACGGGCCGATCATACCGGGTCCAATAATGGAGAACACATCTTTAAACCGCATTTCGGGGTCGATACCTCCTATTTAAGCCATTCAGCAAGATGTTTTCTTACGAACTCATCATCGTTAAAATGCGGATAATCCGAATAAACCCTGTCGATTTCTTCCTTTTGACCCAGTGAGAGCTCCTCGTGGGGATTGAGGCACCATGTCCCTTTAAGAAGACCTTGCCTGCGCAGAACCTCGTGAATGCCGGGAATGCATCCTTCAAAGCCGTGTGCCGGATCAAAAAATGCGGCATTGGAATCTGTAACCTCAATATTCCGAACCAGCCATTCCGGCGACAGGCTTTCTTGTAACCGCGCATGCTTGATTTCCTCTAACAGCTGCACTGCCTTATGTGTCCATACAGCCCAATGTCCGAGAAGCCCTCCGACGATTCTTTTTTCAACCATTCTTCCCTGCACCTGGAACCTGTAAACCGTAAACAAATCATTGACGATATTATCGTCATTGCCCGTATACAATGCGATTTGATCCCTGCGTTCGGAGCAGCATACGGCGCGTACGACATCAATCGTCTGGTAACGGTTAAACGGTGCCATCTTAATCGCAATCACACCGGGAATGTCAGCGAATGCACGCCAGAAATCGAAGCTGAATGCCCTTCCGCCAACCGAAGGCTGCAAATAAAATCCAATAACCGGAATAACCTCCGCTACCTTTTCCGTCCGCTTCAAAATGTCCGCCTCCGACCAGTCCTTAAGCCCGCCCATGCTCAGCAGCCCTGCCTCATATCCGAGACCAGCAGCGATGGCGGCTTCGCTCAGCGCCTGCTCCGTACGCCCGCATATGCCAGCAACACGCAGGAACGGACGGGACAGCTTCGCAGCCTCAACCTCCTCCGAGGCTAAACGAAGCACTTTCTCGAATAATCCGATCTGCGGGTCGCGAATTTCGAATTGCGTCGAATGAACGCCAACAGCCACGCCGCCTGCACCTGAAGCGAGGTAATAACGTGTAAGCGCCCTTTGGTGCTTCTCATCCAATTGCCTGTGCTCATTGAGGGCAAGAGGATGTGCAGGAATGACCAGCCCTTCATGAAGCGCAATCGCCTGCTCTTGTGATAGTTGAGTGGACATGCTTAGAATTTCCCCTTTCTTTCCTGGAAATGTGTCGGTTTGTTATGCGTTGCTCCGCCAGCCTCTACCCATTCGGCTGTCCAATCAATCATTTGAAGCAAAGATACCCGTGGATATCCGAAACGCTGATGGCTTTTGGATGCATTGTTCAGCAGCGCATTATCCGCTTCCGCGCCTTCGAAGATCGGCTCCGCATTGAATCTCTTGCCGAATTCCTCAGCTGCCCAGCGAATCGACATCGTTTCCGGTCCAGTCACATTCAGAAAGTTTACCGGCGCTTCGCAAGCCAGCAAGGATCTAATCGCGATTTCGTTAGCGTCTCCCTGCCAAATGACGTTCGCATGACCCATCGTCAAATTGATCGGAATGCCGTTCTTGACGGATTTTGCGATTTCCAGCAGCACGCCGTAGCGCATATCAATCGCATAGTTGAGTCTATAAACAACCATTGGAATCTCGTATTTTTTGGAAAAATGCTCGAAGATCCGCTCCCGCCCAAGACAAGATTGACCATATTCCCCAATTGGCGACGGCGCCACCGCTTCGCTTGCACCTCCGTAGCCAACCGGTGTAAACGGGTAGATATTTCCCGAGGAGAATACGACAATGCGTGAATTCCTGTATTTCTCGGCTATTCTGCCCGGCAAGTACGCATTCATCGCCCAAGTGAACGACTCGTTGCCTGTCGTGCCAAATTTGTTCCCAGCCATGTAAATGACATTTTCAATATCCGGCAAAGCCTGCAGCTTCTCATCGTCGAATAGATCGCAAGCAATCGTCTCGATGCCCTCCGCTTCAAGCTGTGCCTCCAGTCCAGCCTCTGAAAATCGAGATACTCCGATTACTTTTTTGTTTACGCCAGCGGCTTTGATCGCATTCATCAACAGTCTAGCAAGGCTCGGCCCCATCTTTCCTCCAACGCCTAATAAAAGAATATCTCCCTTGAGTGCTTTCATATCGTTTATAAGTGCTTCCGACGGTTCGGCCAGCTTGGCCTCGAGTTGTTCAATGGTTCTCATATGATAAATAACTCCCTTCAAGGTCTGAGGATATCTTCATCATAGAGACTTCGAACTTAAAAGACAAATCTTTTAATCGTCTTTTAATATACGTAAAAAAACCCGAATAGCGCAGGGTTCGGGTTAGTGGTTCACTTTGTCTTCCAGAAACGAAAGCTTGAATATTTGTCGGGGTCTCCCTTTGGGAACCTTCTCTACCCCTGCGATCCGGACCAGTCCATAGTCGATCCATTGAAGAACAAGCCGGTGCGTGCTTCTTACCGTAATATCAAGAATGGCCGCCAGCTCATGCACCATATAATCAACTCGGCCGCTTCGCGCGACATGCGCAAGCATTTTGCTCAAATAAACCGAAGTCATGCCCGCTTCCTCGGCTTTTTTGATAAGCGACGCGTCGGTCATCGACAATGTAATTTCAATGGGGTCTGCCATCGCAAGCGGCCCAATGAATGTCTTGTCTTCCCTAACGATAAAACAAGTATCTCCGCCAGCGTCCTTCGACTTGCGAAGTGCAGCTCTCGCATGGGTGCCCGCTTCATTCGCGGAACGGCCAAATCCGATGCCGATGCTGAGTGACAAGCCGAATTTTTGGTTGGCATGCTTGCCGAGCGGAATCGTCTTATAACCGCCGGTTTCTCTCTCAAATATGCCACGAGTCGTGAAAAACAAATATTCGTCTCCGCCAAGATGGGTCAAATAACCGTCCAAAGACTCCACGTAATCAAGCAGCATCCGGTGGATGTCCAGCTTGAATCTCTGTACCTCATGCTCCGAGGTATGCGTATGGATGCGCTTCTCGAAATGGTCGATGTTAAGCAAGCCGACTACGATTTGCGCTTCCTTGCTTTGCCGGGTCTCCGTCGAAAGCAGTGCCCTTTCCAGAGCAACGGTAATGTTCTGGTCGGTTGGTATAATCCATTCATTCGGAATCCCACGCTCCGTTAATGCTTCTGAAACAGCCGCTTCAGCCGTCATTGCCGCATCGCACGCTCCTGATTCGAACAGCTGCGCATGAAAGCCGATCAGCGCTTGAATCGTAGGATACGCCGTTCCGCTGTAAAGAGTCGTCTGCACGCGAGATTCATTAATTTCTTGCAATGATTTCGCAATCATTGTTTTCCCTAACGTATCGATGGATATTCGCAGCTGCCTCTCTGGCTCAAGCGCATTTTTCAATCGGGACAACGACCGGTAGAAGCTAGTGTCCGTTAATGGCACATAATGAAGCGCAACATCCAAGCTTGTTTCTTCCCGAATCCGGTGATAAGGCAGCGGTCCCGATACCAATATAACTTCCGCTTCACCGGCAATTTCAGCAGCGAGGCCCGCCGCCTCCTCCTCTTTCTTGTATACGCTCGCTATCGGCCGGAAAGACGGAAATGCTTGCAGCACCTTCATCATTCGATTGACCAATACTTCAGGGCCAATGATTCCGATCGCTATCCCTTTCTCCGTGCTGTGATTCATGTATGTTTAATCCCCCATTATTTACAGACATCATCTTTAATAAGTCTTTTAAGCAGCTTAGCATACTGCTGCTTGCCAGTGCAATGGCAACAAAAACAAGCTTTCCCAAGACTAAAAGAATGAAGTTCGCTGGAGAGCTAGCTCTATTTCAACCAAAATAATTGATTGCACGAAAAATAGCCATACAGGGTGCCTTATCCTGTACGGCTATTTATCGCTTTTGGTCTATGGCAGGTTGCTTCATTCGATTATGGGCAAGCGAACACCAGCCGACGCCCCTTTTACGAAAACGTTAGCCAATCACATTCGATATGACTTCGATATTGCCTTGCGTTGCTCTAGCATAAGGGCAAACTTTATGGGCTTCATCGACAATTTCCTGAGCCACACCGATATCTACGCCTTTAACTGAAATGTCGAAATGTACTGCAAGTACATAGCCGTCATCCGCATCCTTACCGAGTGAAACATTTGAATCTATCGAGATTCCTTCCGCTTTAATGCCTTTTTTCCTCATAATAGTTCCCATCGCACCTTCGAAACATGCAGCAAAACCAGCAGCGAACAGCTGCTCCGGATTGACTCCGTTGCCTGGTCCGCCTAGCTCCTTTGGATATCTTAAGTCCAAGTTGAGATTCCCATCGCTCGAAACGGCTTTACCTTCTCTTCCGCCTTCAACTTTTACTGCAGCCGTGTACAATTTCTTTTCCATTGCTATCATAGTCCATATCTCCTTCCATTTGACTGATTTATTTTTCTCAATTCGTGCGCATCTTATCCAGCCATGCATTTTAGGTGGCTGTTTCTCGCTCGCAATAACCTCCTTAACATCGCCATTTCATAATTTTCTCCGTATTTCTATCAGGCGAGCAGTCTCGTCAAGTGAGGAGACCTCTATTGGTACTTATGCTATACGTCCATTTCTACATACTGTCCATTTATTCAATTCGTTCACAGCTTCCGTTCCGCCCCCGTTATCACGGATTGATACACAGCTTCAAGTACGGCAATCACCTGACGGGCGTATTCCGGCGTACAGCCTGTATCCGCATTATTGCGGATGGCGCGAAGCAGATCGGCATATTGCAGCTCAAACGGCGACAAATGGACGTCTGCCTCCATCTTCTCATAACTGCCGCCTCTGCTTATCCATAAGCAGTCTCCGGTTGCAACCTTCAGCATGCCCTGCGAGAATATGAACTCCGTTTCATTGCGGGGCGCTCCTTTATAACCAGATTGTACAATCACGGCGGGTATTTTCCCTTCAAGTTCCATGTAGACGATACCGCTGCCCTCAACATTGCCTCGATCTCCATAATAACTAGCGGATGCGGTAAGTTTGTTTACGGCTCGGCCAGTCAACCATTGGATCTTATCGATGGAATGCGTACCTAAATTAGCAAGGATCCCCCCGCCAGACTTTTCTTTCTCCAAAAACCACTGCGGCCTCTCTTCTCTGAAATAATTCAAATGGCGAGTATCATGTATCATAACGAGCTTTCCTAACGCTCCGCTTTGGATCAAGCTCTTTGCTTGAATGTTCTCAGAAATGTAATGCTGGGTATGTCCGACTAGAATTCGGATGCCTGCTCTTCGGCCAGCTTCAATTATCGCGTCACATTCTCCTACGGACAAAGCCATCGGCTTCTCCAATAACAGGTGGCATCCATGCTCTGCAGCAAACACAGCAGCCTCCTTGTGCAAAAAATGAGGCAAAGCGATGACTGCGATATCCGGCTGCTCGATTCGTATCATTTCCCTGTAATCAAGGTAAGCGTTTACGCCATACCGCTTCGCAATATCTGATGCTCGCTCCGATTGAAGGTCCGCAACAGAACAAGCCATTAAGCCCTCTGTAGCTCGAATCGCATCAAAATGCTCATTCGCAATGGCCCCTGCTCCGAGTACGCAAACCTTTAATTCCTTATGCACCAGCACTCGCCTCCTCTTGATGATAGGAATCTATCCTTCCTATAAATATACGAACTGACCGGTGTCGCGGCTTTCATTGGCTGCTTCTAAGAACCGCATCATACGCAGCGTCTCCTCAATCGCAATATCAGGCGTACCTGTCGCAAAAAAGCGCATGATTTTCTCCACAAGGCTGGCGTAATAGGACTTTGGATGTCCATATACATCGATATGACTTGTTTTCGTCTCCCGATGAAGAAGCGCACCGAACGCTTCATTTCCTCTCCGGTTGCCGCGAATCGTACCGACAATGCCATTCTCCCATACACCGCTTATTAAATCATGCTCCCCAGTCGTCACGGCTATTACCTTCGTACAGTTCCTCCCTAACGCTCTGAATAGCATTTCCGCCATATGAACGCCGTACCAGTATAGGCCAGGTTGAGTAGCCTGCAGAGCCATCGGACCGTAACAATCCATGCCAATCACCTCACCTGCGGCTTCTTCACTCAAAGCCTCCGTTAAACCTTCGGCATACCGAAGCGCTGAGCAGCTCATCAGTGGTACGCCATACTCTTCTGCCAGCGCCGCAATCGCATTCGCATGCTTACTCGAGACCGCCATCGGCTTATCGATGAATACCGGCTTCCGATAGGAAGCCATTCTACGGAATTGCTCCAAATGTACGCGTCCGTCAACAGACAGCAGAAGAATGGCATCGCTTGCTTCCGCGACCTCCTCGGGAGAGCCGACGAGCCTTATCCCTGATCGATTTTTCATTTGATCGGTAAAACGTCCAATGCGCGTCCAGCTCAATTCGAAGTCATCAGATCCCCCGGGAAATGCGACCATGACTTCTCCTCCGGGTATATGAAAGGCATGATTGCTGTCGTTAATCAGCTGCGTGAAAGTAATGGCGTGTGAAGTATCCAGCCCGATAATGCCGATTCGTTTTTTACTCGCTTGCATTTGTTCTTCCTCTCCCCTGAGAAACTAGATTGAAGCGTATTTTAGATTGAACTTGAATTCAGTATAGATTCGAACAAATCGCAAAACTAGCCGACGATTACAAGAAATTGTGGTCAAACTACAGAATGGAGCCTGCTTTCCGCCGTTAAGGGGAACGAAATCACAAAAAAACCGCTTGGATTCTTTGACCCAAGCGGCTAATACCTGCTTATCCTTGCTTATTCTTATATTGGGTGGGCGTAATTCCCGTGTAGCCCTTAAACATTTTGCAAAAATAACGATAATCGGAAATGCCTACGGCGCTTGAAACCTCATAAATTTTCATCGTTGTCTGCTCCAGCAGCTCGCTTGCTTTTTCCATACGTACGCGGTTTACGTAATCAGAGAAATTTTCCCCAATCTCCTGTTTGAACATCTGGCCCGCATAAGAAGGATGCAGCTGTACGATCTTGGCAAGCTCTGATGCTTGTACATCCTCCATATAGTGCTTTTGAATGTACCTGCACATTAATTGGATTTCTTTCCGGACGGTTGCAGGTGGATTCAATCTTTTGCTGAATGCTGCCTCAATCGCATCTCGTATTTCTGACCACCATTTGGCATAGTCAGCCCAACACTCTAAACGGCGTATTTCATCCAATCTTGCGACGACGGCTACAGGCAGTTGTACGAGCTCAGGATTCAACAGCTGCTTCGTTAGCCGCAGCAAATCCGCTGGATGAATCAAAGAGTCTCCGAGGTTCACCAAGCTCGCTGTGCTTTCTATTAAAGCCTCCATATTCTCGCGTTGGAGCGCTTTGACGAACGCTGCGACCAATTCCCGTGCCTCTTCAGCGTCAATTCGACGCAATGCAGTCGGGCTTTTGGTTACTAGAGCATTCTCCGGCTTATAGAAATGCCAAGCCAAGCCATCCAGCCCTTCCTTCATTCCCTCCACGATTGCCTGGGCCCTCGCTGGCTGCTTGCTTGCTTCGCGTGTCGCCCCAACGTAAATAAAACGTCTTTCAGGGGCTATTTCAGACAAAGCCTCCAGAGCCATCGTCGCAAATGGATTGGTATGCATGTTTTTAATGGGGTTCTTAGAAGCCATGAACAGGAAAAGCCGATTATTTCCGACGGGCAAAGACAACCGCCTATAATCGATCCCGGACTTTTCGGCATCCATGCGCCGTTCCAGACTTTCGGCTGCATGTCGCTGTATCCGTACAAGCTCTTCCTCTGTCGGGCTTCCCTGTCCATTCACCGCTACCGGTACATTCCAGCCAACCGTTATACAGGAATAATAGTTGGCATGCTCCAGAACCGACGGCCACTCCCGCATAAATTCAGCGCCCATGTCCGCACTGCTGCTATTCAAGGCATGTTCCGTCCAAAGCCGCTTTCTGTTCCATTCCTTCTCGTTTTCAAGGCTGAGATTCATCTCCAGCTTCTGGTCGACATCTATTTCCTGCATGATTTCTTCCGCGATCTTGCGGCAGACATCCAGAATAATATCTGGCGTCTGTGCCAGCTTGATCAAATAATGGTTCACTCCGAGCTCAATCGCCTGCCTAGCATACTCGAATTCGCTATAAGCGGTCAGAATGACAACCCGAATGCGTGGCCACCTTTTACGAACGTAGCTGGCCAATTCCAAACCGTTCATATTCGGCATCGTAATATCGGTTAGCAATAGATGAGGCGTTTCCTTCTCGATCATCCTGATCGCTTCGTCAGCGCCTGAAGCCGCTCCAAGAAAAACAAAACCTGCGTCTGACCAGGGAATTCGTTCCGAAAACCGATCACGCACCCATTTCTCATCATCCACCATCAGCAGCTTCAGCATCATATTCCCCCTTATGCGAATGAATCAATAGTCTTGCTGTCCGCCAATCGGCAAATGCACCGAAACGGTTAGCCCCTCATCCTGCTCTTTTTGAAAATGCAAGCCATATTGGTAGCCGAACGTCAGTGCTATACGCTCCTGCACATTGCGAAGACCCAAATTGTTTAATCCTTTGTAAGGATTAGAAGCACTGCCTTCCTGCGTAAGCAAAGCAAGCTTCTCCGGTTCGATCCCAGGTCCAGTATCCGAAACCTCAAATCGCACGGTTGACGGGTCCTTGCTTAGCGCAGCCACAATGATGTGATTAACGCCTGGCTTGCTTAACCCGTAAAAAATGCTGTTCTCCACTAGCGTAATTAACGTAAGCTTCGGGATCGGCGTCTGCAAATATTGCTCAGGAACCGCAATATCCATCTCGAACACGTCTCCGTACCGAAGAATCATAATATCAACGTAATTCTCCAACTGATGAAGCTCTTCTTCCGCGGTAACGATATCACCGACCTTATCCGTGGAATATTGCAGAAGCCCCATTAGGGCACGGATCATTTTGCACATTTCCTCGGTCTGTCCAGTCTCGCCTAAGCAATAAATAGCATTCAGCGTGTTATTGAGGAAATGAGGGTGAATTTGCGATTGCAGCACTTTCAATTCATGATGCCGTTTTTTCTCCTCCGCTTCACGCAAGTCATCGAATAAAGACTCGATGTTGCCCATCATGCGATTGAACCCATCCGCAATATAAGTAAACTCGTCGCTTCGTTTCAATTGGATACGGGCATCGAGCTCCCCTCTCGCAGCTGCCTTGAATTGCCTTGTTATTAAAGTCATCGGTTTGCGTATATAATTCGTTATCCACACCGAAACAATGACAGCCAGAATAATCGCAATGCCGATGACAAGCACGACCTGCTGCCTGAGCGATTCCAGTAACGGAAAAGCTTGCGACTCTTCCACTACGGAAAACACGACCCAATCCCAGCGATTTTGGTTGCTGCTAAGCACTTTATAGCCGCCGAAAGAGGTACGGACCGTGTTATAGGCTGTTCCGTTCGTTATGGCAAGCTTCTGCAGCGCTTCTGTCATTTCGAGATGGTCTTGGAATGTTTTGGGATGCGTCAGATATGTGTTCGTGGATAAATAATTGCCTTGTCCCGTAAATAGATAGATGCGGCGATGCTCGCCTTGCACGATTTGCGGACCTGTCAGCGCATTCAAATTAATATCCATCGCGACGAACCTTTTATCATCAACTTGTTTGGCGACAGTGATGACAAACCGTTCGCTGACGGCCCGGGGAGGGCTCCACCAAAAGCCAGACTTGCTCGTTTGATCAATGATTTCCTTAATGCGGTCCGGCACAATGAAAAACTTATAGCCATATGGGGAGCTTAGGCGCACACTGCCATTCTCAATCACATAAATGCTGTGAATCTGATCCTGATGATAAGTCATGATATCGTCAATGAGCTGCGTATAATCAGCCTCATCCATTTTATTGTACAGAACGGGATTGGAGAGATAGATCAGCTGGCTTTGAAACGTGTTCATCAATGTTTTCATATAATTTTCAATCTGAACGACTGAGCCTTGCAGCTCTTTTTCGTTATTTTGCCTGATCGGCTCGAAAATTCGCTGATAACCGAAAAAACCGATAAATAGAAATAATACGATAACGGATAGAAACGTAATGATGAACAATTTGGTGCTCACGCTGGAAGTAAAGCTTGTTCCTGCCAGTCGACGTCCCATGCCTGTACGCTCCTCGTCTTAGCCGTCTATTAGCGAGCACCTGTGCCTTTAACGAACGCAAGTACGGCTATTACCTATGATTATAGCATCGCTGCTGCTAACGCTGCATATGCTTTTCTTTATACGCAGCGTGTACAGTATGGGAACGAAAGGTTAGAACAAGCTATGACTTTTGGGTTACCCTTTAACCGAGCCGAGTAACGCGCCTTTGACGAAATACTTTTGCAGGAACGGATAAATAATGACAATGGGCAATGTAGCGACGATCACTACGGCCATCTTGATCGTCTCGGGAGGAAGAGTGTCCAGAACAAGCGAGTTAACAGACAGCTCGGTACTGAGGTTCGGCGATTGAATCATGCTCCTAAGCACGACCTGCATCGGCATTAGCGTCTTATCCGAAATATAGAAAATGCCTTTGAAATACTCATTCCAATGCGTTACGCCATAGAACAATCCGATTGTCGCCATAATTGGCGCCGACAAAGGAAGGACAATCCTGAACAGTGTAGTTAAGTCTCCGCACCCATCCACTTTTGCCGCTTCCTCGATCTCCGGCGGGAGATTCTCAAAGTAGGTTTTCACAATGAGCAGATTGAAAGTCGATACCATGCCCGGAATGACTAGCGCCCAGACGGAATCATATAATCCGAGACTGCGGACCACGATGTACAGCGGAATGATGCCTCCACTGAAAATCATCGTGAATACGAGGGCCATCAATATGAATTTCCGCCCTGGTACCGCCGTTTTGGATAACGGATAAGCAAGCAGCGTCGTTACCGCCAAATTCAAAGAAGTCCCTACTACCGTTATGAAAACGGTAATTTTCAAAGCCTGCGGAATACGAGGGCTTCCGAATATTTCCTTATACGCTTGCAGCGTAAAATGCTCCGGCCAAATAACGAACCCGCCGTTTCTCATCACTTCGATGTAAGGCGTAACGGAAACGATGACTACATAATACAAGGGAAATAGCGTAACAAGGGCAAACAAGGCAAGAATGGCATAGATAATCGTGTCTGCAACCTTATCCCCTTTTGTTTTCCGGATGACTAATGACATGCCCATTCGCTCCCTTCTCCAAGTTGTAGGCTACCATATGCCGGACCCCCCCATTTTCTTGGCCAAACGATTCGCGCCAATGACTAGAATAAGTCCAATCAATGATTTGAATACGCCCATGGCCGCCGCTACGCCGAATTCCAAGCGTTCGAAACCGTATCTATAGACCCAGGTATCGACGATGTCTCCAACCTCGTATACCCTTGCATTCAAGAAAATAAATACTTGATCAAAGCCAGCGTCCAGAATGCCGCCGATTTTGATAATCAGCATAAGCACGACCACATCGCGTATGCCTGGCAGCGTAATATGCCATAGTTGACGCCAACGGCCAGCACCATCCACGATAGCTGCCTCATATAGATCTTGGTTAATCGATGCAAGTGCCGCCATATAAATGATGGCGCCAAACCCTGTATTTTTCCAAATTTCCGTAAGTACAAGAAGCGGCCGAAAAAATTGTTTGTCCGTCAATAAATCGATCTGACCAAAGCCCATATCCCGCACGAAAGTACTAATTAAACCAGATCCTGGCGCTAAGAAAGAAAATACTAAGCCATATACGATAACCCATGACAAGAAATAAGGACCGTACGTAATCGTTTGCACCAATTTCTTGAACCAGCGAACGCGAACCTCATTGAGCATTAAGGCGAGAATAATATCCGGCACCATGCTGCCAATAATTTTATAAATGCTGATAATCAATGTGTTTCGAATAATTTGATAAAATTCCGGACTATCGAAGATGACTTTAAAGTTCTCGAACCCAATCCATGGGCTTCCCCAAATCCCTTTCATCAGGTTATAGTCCTGGAAAGCAATTAACGTCCCAGCCATAGGTGCGTAATGAAACACGATGTAATACAACAATCCCGGAATCATCATGACATAAAACCATCTATTGCGGTAAAAGCTGCGACGTTTATTCGAACGCAACGCGTCTGCTTGCTGCTTTGTTTTCATAGAAACAACCGTCTCCGCCATCTCCATTGCCTCCTAGCTGTTTCTGAGATGAGAGGCCGAAGGGAAAACCCGAGAACCACTCCAGGGTTTCCCTCCGTTCCTCACTCATTATTTAAAGTCGTTCAACGGTTTGTCTTTGAGAGCTCCATTCAGGATTTTTGTATATTCTACAAAGATTTCTCTGCCTTTAAATTTCGTCATCAGCTCTTCCCGGTATTGCGGCCAGTTTTTGCCGCTTTGATCTTCAAGAACCGCTTTCGCGTGGAACTTGCTCATCTCTTTGCGGAAGTCACCGATGTTAATGCCCTCTGGCGGAACAAGGCTTACAGGCGGAAGCGCATTATGCTTCGGGAAACCTTCAATCGTATTTAGAATTTCGCGGTCATGATCGGATACGCGGGAATCAATAAGTTCAAGGCCAAGCACGTTTGGCTCATCTGGCGTAAAGGAAGCATACACGTTCAGCCAGTTTCCGGCTTTTGCGATATCGGTTTCGAAAGCTTCTACGTTAAGCGTTACTTTGCTGCCGTCTTTCGTATAGTGCTTGCCTTCTTGGCCATAATGCGTCATCAGGAAGCCTTCTTCACTCGTCAGCCAATTTAGAATCTCTAGTGAACGCGTTACTTTGTCTGGATCTTTATCGGCAGTCGTTTTGCTAATTAGAATGGTGCCCTCTGGGACGTTATACTTCCACATAATCGGTTTATCGAGCGGATAGATCGGCTGCCAGTCGGCTTCCGGATTAAGCGCTTTCGTACGATTCTGTACGCTGGTAGGAATGCTGTCCAGTGCCACTGTTTTATCGCCAGGCGAGAAGATCATACCCACTTTTCCTTGTGCGGCTTTATCGTGATGCGCAGGCGCTTTGTTCAAGAACCAGTCAGGATCTACGATTCCGGCTTTATTCCATTCAACAACTTGGTCGATAACGCCTTCAACCTTCAAATCCGTGCGATTGTCCACATACGTATTGTCAAGAATCATGAAGTCTGCAATAAAGCCATTGTTCAGCCATTGCGGGAAGTCAAATGGCAGGTTTTGCCCATTTCCGGCTGCCGTGAAGCCATATGTGTCTTGCTTCTTGTTACCGTCCGGATCGCCAAATGTGAATTGCGTCAGCACGTTCGTCAGCTCATCATACGTTTTTGGAGTCGCCAATCCCAGCTTATCGAGCCAATCCTGACGGATATACCAAGATGCATACGAATTGCGTTGGAATGGCAGAATGGCACGGCTGAACTCACCTTGTCTCATTTGGAACGCATTCAACTCTTCTTCCGTCACCCATTTGAAATAATTAGGCATTGTTTCTGCCGAAAAGTAGCTTCCCAGATCGCCTGCGATTCCGTCCTCGATGTACTTCTGTGATTCGGCACCGCCGCTGATGAACAGATCCGGGGGGCTGCCTCCCGCTATCGTCGCGTTTAACTTATCGTGATACTCTTTGCCGAATGACATATAATCGATTTTCAGATCCACGTTGAACTTTTCTTCAATCTCTTTTTTTACGAAGTCTTTGTCCGCTGATGGAAGTGTTACATTTGCTAGATTCCCGTTCGCAATCGACCAATTAAGCGTTAGCTTTGCCGGCTTAGCTTCCTCCGTCCCTGTAGGCGTTCCGTTAACCGCTCCGGGCGATTCTGTCTCTTTGTTGCCATTCCCGCTCGAGCATGCAGTAAGCGCGAATACAGCAGCGAGTCCAAAATACAATACCTTTTTCATTGAATAACCCCTCCCTATATGTTTCATGCTAGTAATCGTTTCCCTTCTGCCTAGCTAAAGGTTAACCTTTACTTGCATTTATTGTAGTTTGTCTAACGGTTCAAAACTAGCTGACGATTACAAGAAATAGTGGTCTCCTTACAGAAATGAGTGAAAAATTCAAAAAAATAATAAATATCTTCCATGGAGACAGCTCCTATTCCGCTTCCATTCCTTGGCTGATTCCTGTCCTTGCGTTTGAATTTCGGCAAAACCGTGTATATGGCTGTACGATGAATTTCGAATAAAGGGTGAGAGATGATGCAAGAGCTTGATTCCGAGGAAAAGCTGCTTGATGCTGCTTTGTTCCATTTCATTTTCCCGTTCTCATTAAACAAGAATTGCAAAGACAAGCTGGTGTCCCAGCTTCAACTGGATGGTTTCACGCGATTTTCTTTAAAAAACACCGCGTTGGAGTCAGAATATTACGGTGATGATTATTGCGTATCCCATCTTAATCTGGAACGATATTATTTGCCTTTTACCAACAGCATGATATTCCCGCACACAAAGGACAAGCCAGGACTGCACCGCTATTCCAAAAAAATAAATCAAGCATGCACCATGCGTTCCGGAGCCCGCAGCATTGGTTTCATTGTTCAATCGACGGATGTGTTTCTTTGTCCGTTCGACCTTGGATTTATTACGATCCGAGTTGAAATACCGCGCGGCGCGGCCAACTTTTCGGAAGCTATGGAATTCGCCAAAAGGTTCCGAGTCCTGCAAGATATGAATAGCCGGGACCGTGAGGTCAGTTGGCTAACTGATCGATCGGAGTATGACGATGTGGAGGATTTTTTGTTTAAGCATCTCGTGCCTGGCATCGTTCCCTTCATGAATACGAAAGGCATAGAGGAAACCTATTTCGCAAGACATCCATTTTTCGTAGATGAGCGGATGTATGTACAAGGCCTAATCGCCTTTCAGAGCAGCAGAGAAATCTCCGAAGCTGACTTGTTCCGCGCTTCGCATATAGACGGTTTCGACGGGGACAGTCAACCCTATATCAGCTCAACCAATCAATCTTATATCGAACGTTATCTGGATAAGCATGTATATGATCGATGGGCGCCGCACACGTATTACATTACGCATGAAACTTCTTTTGTTTGTGTGACCAATGAAGAACAAGCTATGCGAACGCGGATCGCTAACCATATGTATGGCGAATACTATTATGCATTGATCATTAATCTGTTCCACAAAATCGTGCTGCTGAAGCTGTCTAATCTGTACTCCCATATCCGTTTAGATGAGAACAAAGACAAGATCGAGCAATTAATCCGATCGATTACGACCTTCTCAGCCAAATATTATTTCAATGAGGTCGTTTCGCAAACGCAGGGGAAAGAGATTTTCATTCAGCTCCGCAGTCAATTCGGCAACATCGATCTGTTTACGGACGTAAAGCAAACACTCGCGGATTTGTATAAATACCAAGAAAACTTTACGACGAAGCGAAGCAATTATTTGTTGCTCATTCTAACGATCTATACGGTCATTAGCGGAATTTACGGCATGAACCAGGTTATCGAGGACTTAAAAGGCGATATTGATTGGGGAAAAATGCAGGAGTACTCCGCTTTTGAATACTTTGCATTCGCGCTTACGTTATCCGGCATTACGGTTGCCTTATGGCTTGGTGTCACGACGATCTATCAGTTGATCAAAGAAATGATTAAAAAGCATCAATACAACAAGTAGAGCATAGGGACTTCGGCTCGTAACAGCCATTTAACGAAAAAGGCGAACATGCAGCATGAAATGCAGCATGTTCGCCTCTTTAATTCCTAGCAGCCTATGAATAAAAGCCTTATAGCGCAGCGAATGCCCGTTTCACTTGATCAAGCATGTTCGCGCGAGCTTCACTCGCCTCCGGCGATGTGACGCCTCCGAACAAGAGATGATCCGTAACCGCGATTCCGCTGAATTCGAATATGCCGCCGCCGGACGTCTGCTTCAAGGAATCGTTCATTCCGATGCTCTCATAAAATTCGCCAGGCGTTCCGTACGTATTGACGAGCAAGCCTTTTTTACCGGAAAGCAGCTTGTCAATTCCGCCTTCTGCATTGTATTGGTAGGCGAATCCATAAGCGAAAACACGGTCCACATAACCTTTTAGAATAGCAGGAAGCCCCGTCCACCATATCGGATAAATAAACGTGACGACATCCGCTTTTGACAAATACTCCTGCTCTGTTTTAATATCCGCAGGTACATTCCCTTCGCGCATTGCTGCCGTGTCTTCTGCCGTCAGAACGGGGTTAAATCCCAGTTTATAAAGATCACGAACGCTAACTTCATGTCCATTGGACTGCAGAGCCTCCACCGCTGTGTTCAGAATGGCACGGTTAAAGCTATCTGCATGCGGGTGTGCGAATACGATTAAATGATTCATTATTGATCCTCCTTGATTCTCGTTCATATTTTGTAACTATCATAGTTACAATTTCATTAAAAAATAATTGCTTTCACATGTAACTTTAACAGTTACACGTTCGCGAGTCAATACCGAAATGCACTTCATCGGTATCCAGGTTGAACGAAGCCACTGGAACGAAAAAGATGGCAGCGGCTTGAAAACCGCTACCATCTTGTATAAAGAAGTGCACCTATCAGTTATTATTGTCCATCCATTGGAAATGGAAGCTTCCCTTTTGATCCAAACGCTCAAACGTATGTGCTCCGAAGTAATCCCGTTGCGCTTGCAGCAGGTTAGCTGGCAGACGCTCTGAACGATAGCTGTCATAATACGCGAGTGCCGAAGAAAAAGCGGGAACCGGAATTCCTCTCGTAACCGCCGTTGCAATGACGCTGCGCCAAGCGTCCTGGTAGCTCTCAACGACTCCCTTGAAATAATCGTCCAAGAACAAATTTTTCAGTTCAGGGTTTTTATCGTAAGCATCCTTGATATTTTGCAGGAAACCGGCACGAATGATGCAGCCGCCGCGGAAAATCATTGAAATGCTGCCGTAATTAAGATTCCATCCGTACTCGTCGGAAGCTGCTCTCATCTGGGCAAAGCCTTGTGCATACGAAGCGATTTTGCTCGTATACAAAGCTTTGCGAACCGCTTCGATAAATGTCTTAGGATCGCCGTCATAGCTTGTAGTAGAAGGGCCGTTCAGAAGCTTGCTCGCGGCTACGCGCTCTTCTTTCATCGCGGATAGGAAACGCGCAAACACCGATTCCGTGATGATGGACAATGGTACGCCGAGGTCGAGCGAGCTTTGGCTTGTCCATTTGCCTGTTCCTTTTTGGCCAGCCGAATCGAGAATGACATCTACCATCGGTTTTCCTGTTTCCGGATCTGTTTTCGCGAAGATATCTGCCGTAATTTCAATCAAGTAGCTATCCAGCTCTCCGCGGTTCCATTCGGAGAAAATGTCGTGAAGCTCGCTAGTACTCAGGTGAAGGACATCTTTAAGCAATTGATAGGCTTCGCCAATAAGCTGCATATCACCGTATTCAATGCCGTTATGAACCATTTTGACATAATGGCCTGCACCATCGCCGCCAATGTAAGTGGAGCATGCATCACCGTTCACTTTTGCGGATATCGCCGTTAAGATCGGCTCCACGAGCTCATAAGCATCCTGCTGCCCGCCAGGCATAATCGCCGGACCTTTCAGCGCGCCTTCCTCGCCGCCTGACACTCCTGCTCCAATGAAGCGGAAGCCTTTGGCTTGAAGGTCTTTATTTCTTCTTTGCGTATCAGGGAAATACGCGTTCCCGCCATCGATTAGAATATCCCCTTGATCCAGATACGGAACCAGTTGGTCAATCGTATCATCGGTCGCTTGACCGGCTTTTACCATAATCAATATTTTGCGAGGCGTCTCCAAGGACTGAACAAATTGCTCCAGGCTGAAAGTGCCTACTACGTTTTTGCCTTCCGCTTCCGCCAATAGCTCATTTGTTTTCTCGGGCGAGCGATTGTACAAAGCAACCGAAAACCCTTTGCTTTCCATATTCAAGGCAAGGTTTTTACCCATTACAGCTAATCCGATCACACCAATTTGTTGTTTAGACATCGTAGATTTCCTCCCTGCTGTTTGTATGCTTCTCTATGAAATTATTCAGGTTTGGCTGCTGCTAAACGATTCAAAAGCTCGGCCTTCTGTGATTCAAAGCCCGGTTTGCCGAGCAGCGCAAACATATTGTTTTTATAAGCTTCCACGCCAGGCTGATCGAACGGATTGACTCCTAATAGCAGTCCGCTGATGCCGCATGCCTTCTCGAAGAAGTAGACCATTTCGCCATACGTATATTCTGATAGCTCATCCAATTCCACTATGAGATTAGGAACGCCGCCATCTACGTGGGCAAGCCGCGTACCTAAAGCAGCCTGCTTATTCACTTCATCCATCGTCATGCCTGCAACGAAATTCAATCCGTCCAGATTACCCTCATCCTCTTGAATCGTCAGCTCGATACGCGGCTTCTTCACGGCAAGCACCGTCTCAATAAGATCGCGTCGCCCTTCTTGGACGTATTGGCCCATGGAATGCAAGTCGGTCGTGAAATCGACAGAGGCCGGATATAGGCCTTTCTGGTCTTTCCCTTCGCTTTCGCCGAATAGCTGCTTCCACCACTCGGATACGAAATGCAGGGACGGTTCAAAATTGGCCAGCAGTTCGATCGATTTCCCCTTGCGATACAGCGCATTGCGAACGGCGGCATATTGATAGCTTTCGTTCGTAGCTAGATCCGCGTTGTTGTATTTCTCCGCGGCAGCCGCAGCACCCGCCATCATTTGATCGATATCAAGTCCGGCTGCCGCGATCGGAAGAAGCCCAACTGCCGTTAATACGGAGTATCGGCCGCCTACGTCATCAGGAATAACGAAGGTTTCATATCCTTCTTCGTCAGCAAGCTTCTTAAGCGCGCCTTTTGATTGGTCAGTCGTTGCAAAAATACGTCTTCTTGCACCATGCTTCCCGTATTTTTTCTCCATGTACTCACGCAATATCCGAAATGCGATTGCTGGTTCCGTCGTCGTTCCCGACTTCGAAATGACATTCAGGGAAATGTTCTTCCCCTCCAGCATCTCTAATAAATGCGTGATGTACGTAGAACTTATATTTTGGCCGGCAAAGTAGATTTGCGTTTTTCCTTCCATTTGATTATGAAAGGTGTGGGAAAGTGCTTCAATCGCAGATCTTGCGCCTAGGTATGAACCGCCGATTCCGATTACAATCAATGCATCTGAATGACTTCGAATACGCTGAGCAGCATGTTTAATTTTCGTAAATTCCTCTTGGTCGTACGCAAGGGGAAGGTTGACCCACCCCAAATAATCGGAGCCGGGTCCTTCCTTTTCGTGCAGCTTGCGATGTGCCACATTCACAAAATCTCCGAAATAGTCGATTTCATGCTGTTGGACAAATGATAATGCATTGGAGTAATCAAATGTTATAGCCATATAGAGCGACTCCTTTGATTCTGAATTTTGATCAAGGCTTACAGCTCAGCTGTTTTTTTCCAATCGGCAGCGAATTTTTCCATCCCTTGATCGGTCAACGGATGCTTGGAGATTTGCTCGATTACGCTGAATGGGATCGTTGCGATGTGAGCGCCAGCCATAGCTACGCGAGTAACATGGTCGGGGTGACGAACAGAGGCTGCAATGATTTGAGCATCCAATTGATGCGTGCGGAACAATTCAGCCACTTTGACGATCAATTGCACGCCATCTTCCGAAATATCGTCCAAGCGTCCAAGAAACGGCGATACATAGGTTGCGCCGGCACGGGCAGCCAATAGCGCTTGGTTTACCGTGAATATGAGCGTCACATTCGTTTTTACGCCTTTTTTAGTCAAATAACGGCACGCTTCTAAGCCGGCAAGCGTCATTGGAAGCTTGATCGTAATGTTTTTGTCGTTGTTGTTGATTTTGATTAGCTCATCTGCTTGTGCAATCATTTCTTCGGCTGTAACCGCGTCAGGCGTTACTTCAGCGGATACGGATTCAACCTCAGGCACTTCGCGCAATATTTCGGCGATGCGGTCTTCGAATTTCACGCCTTCTTTGGCAACCAGCGACGGGTTAGTCGTAACGCCGGATAAAACTCCGATTTTATAAGCTTTCTTAATATCTACCAGGTTAGCTGTATCGATAAAAAATTTCATAGTTGATTCCTCCAATTAGTTTGTTTAGTTTTTTAAAATAATTGTTTCGCCAATTGCACAACGTTGCTGACGGAAAATCCGAAATAATCCAATACTTCATTGCCAGGACCTGATGCTCCGAATGTATCGATGGACAAGATTTTGCCTTTTGGTCCCGTGTAACGTTCCCAGCCTAATGAAATTCCCGCTTCAAGCGATACGCGCTTCGAGACGGATTCCGGAAGCACCGATTGTCTATATGCTTCAGATTGACGGTCGAACAGCTCTCTGCTTGGCATTGCAACAACACGAACGGATAGGTTATCCTTCTCGAGCTCTGCTTTCGCATTCACAGCTAGCGAAACTTCGGAACCAGTTGCGATAAGGATAAGGTCCGGCTTATCATTCGTTTCCGTCAATACGTAAGCGCCTTTTGCCACACCGTCGACATTAGCCTTCGTTTCTTCGTAAATCGGAAGATTCTGGCGGCTTAGCACAAGAGCAACGGGGCCATCTTGCTGCTGCAAGGCATAAGCCCATGCATTAGCCGTTTCATTCGCATCAGATGGTCTAATGACCGTAAGGCCTGGAATCGTCCGAAGGGCTGCCAGATGCTCGACAGGCTCATGCGTCGGCCCATCTTCCCCGACAGCAATCGAATCATGCGTAAATACATAGGTAACAGGCAGCTTCTGAATGGCAGCAAGACGGATCGCCGGCCGCAAATAATCGCTAAATACGAAGAACGTGCTGACGAACGGTTTTACCCCGCCATGCAATGCAAGACCGTTGCCCGCTGCTCCCATAGCATGCTCACGGACGCCGAAGTATATATTGCGGCCCGAGTAGGAATCTACGGCGAACGTTTGCTCTCCGTTAATATCCGTCATCGTGGAGTGGGATAAGTCCGCGCTGCCTCCAAAGATCGAAGGTACCGACTTAATATAATGATTAATCGCTTGACCGCTTGCGACGCGGGTAGAGATTGATTTGGACGTATCAAAGGTTAGGAGATCAGCCGCTTCGAACCGAACAGATCCGTCGATGACATTGTCCAGCTGTTCCCCAAGCGAAGGATGACTCGCTTTATATGAAGCAACCAGGCTGTTCCATGCTTGTTCTTTCGACTCGCCGTTTTGCTTTAATTGCTCGAAATGAGCCTTTACGTCAGCAGGAACCGTGAAATCTTCCTCATGCTCCCAGCCATAGGCCGCTTTTGTTGCTTTTGCTTCTTCTATGCCAAGCGGATTGCCATGCGCTTTGTTTGTTCCGGCTACTTTGCTGCCGTAACCAATGATCGTGCGCACTTCGATAAGTGTAGGTTTAGAGCTATTTTGCTTAGCTGCTTCGATCGCTTTCGTAATTTGTTCGACATCATTGCCATCTTCGACGCGAAGATATTCCCACTGTGCCGATTCGGCCCTTTTTTGAATATTTTCACCAAAGGAGAGGCTTAGGTCCCCGTCCAATGAAATATCATTGGAATCGTACAGAACGACTAATTTGCCAAGCTTCATATGACCCGCCATGGACATCGCTTCATAAGAAACGCCTTCCATCAAGCAGCCGTCACCGACTAACGCATACGTGTAATGATCGACAACCGGATAGCCTTCTTGATTGAATTTTGAAGCGAGATGCGCTTCTGCCATTGCCATTCCCACAGCCATCGCCAAGCCTTGGCCGAGCGGGCCAGTCGTAGCTTCTACGCCGTCCGTGTGGCCAAATTCAGGATGCCCTGGCGTTTTGCTGTTTAGTTTGCGGAATTGCTTCAAATCGTTAATCGTCACGTTGTAGCCCGACAAGTGAAGAAGGCTATATAACAAGGCGGAGCCGTGGCCCGCTGAAAGCACGAAACGATCGCGGTTAAACCATTTTGCATGGCCAGGATTGTGGTTCAGCAATTTGGACCATAGCGCGTATGCCATGGGAGCTGCACCCATTGGCAGACCCGGATGACCGGAATTTGCAGCGTTGATGGAATCAATGGACAGCGTGCGGATCGTATCGATAGAAAGTTGATCAATGGTTTGTGTGATAGGCATATTGTTCTCCTTTTGCATCTGTATTTTGTTGTTCTGTTTTGGAATCAAACCACCAATGATAGCCGTCTCTTGCGAGCAGCGCATCCGACTCGGCAGGGCCGTAAGACCCGGCTGGGTAATGATGCAGCGGTACCGTATTTTCTTGGAACGCGTTCAATATCGGCTGAACCCATTTCCAAGACAACTCGACTTCGTCCCAGTGCGCGAAAAAGGTTGGATCACCATGCAAAGCATCATGAATGAGATTCTCATAGGCTTCAGGCACGTCGCTCCGTATCGAGTGGAAATCAATTTGAATGGGTTTGAATTCGCCTTTATGTTGTGGATCGCGAGTATTCAACTGCAAGGTAATGCCCTCATTCGGACTAATTTCAAATACAAGCAAATTGGGAACTCTCGTATCGTCGTTCACTTTCGCTTGCTGCTTCAAAGGCTCTTTGAACTCGATCACGATCCGGGTTGATTTCTCTTTCAGTCTTTTTCCCGTACGGATGTAGAAAGGAACATCTCTCCAAAAAACATCATCAATCTGCAACCTAGCCGCGATAAACGTATCATTCATTGACGACTGTGGGATGCTAGGCTCGGAGGTGTAGCCGACAACAGGCTTCCCTTGGATAGAACCCGCATCATATTGCCCGCGAACAACATGGGATTGCACATGCTCTTTCTCCAGCGGCTCCAGTGATTCCATGACCATTTTCTTTTTGAAACGAACGTCCTTTGACGTACTATGCTTAGGCAGATGGATCGCCAGCATCATGAGCAATTGCAGCATGTGATTCTGGAACATATCCCTTACTGCGCCAACTTTATCGTAATAACCGGCGCGTTCTTCTACGCCAACCGTTTCGTTTGCCGTGATCTGCACATTGGCGATGTACCGGTTCGACCATAACGCTTGGAGCACTGGATTCGATTGCTGCAGCACCTCCAGCTTCTGCACCATCGGCTTGCCCAGGTAGTGATCGATACGGAATACTTCATTTTCTTCAAACGTTTTGCTTAGGTGTTCATTCAAATCACGCGCGGATTGCAGATCATGGCCGAATGGCTTCTCGATCATCAGACGTTTCCAACCGTTAGTCGTGCCAAGCCCGCTTTCCTTAATATTTGTTGCGATGGTTTCGAAAAATTCAGGGCCAACGGATAGGTAAAACATCCGGTTAGGCGCTAAATCCAGATCCTTCTCGCGCTGTTCAATCATGCCGAGCAGCTTCTTATAGTCCTCTTTGTGACCGACATCCAATACGCTATAGCGGAATCCGCTTAAGAAGCTGTTTAATTGTTCCTGGTCGCCTACTTCCCGCCTAGAAAAAGTGCGAAGCGATTGCTCAACGCTTGCACGGAACGCTTCGTCGGATACTTCCCTTCTGCCGAGTCCGAATACGGAAAATGATTGCGGCAGCTTTTGATCGATAAACAGATTATACAAGGCAGGGTAAATTTTTCTTTTGGCCAAATCCCCTGTCGCTCCAAACAAAACAAACGTGGTTGCCTCCATTTTCCTATCTCCCTCCAGTATGTCCCCTATATAACACCATGAGCTTTTTCAAAATATAGGAAAGTATATCAATTTTCCAACTTTCTCTATATTTCTACGCGAAACATTTGCTTAGCCGCCAGGTGACAGCTTCAGCCGTTTTCGCTTGATTTGTCAGAATGCTCTGGTTTCTTTTTCTTAGTTCCACTATAATACGAAATACAGCCATACAAGTAATTAATATATTTCACAGGAGCTATAGACCATGTCTATGAACAATTATGAGTTGTATAAGGTTTTTTATTGGTCTGCGAAGACCGGAAGCTTGACTCAGGCGGCAAAAGCGCTCTATATTACGCAGCCGAGCGTTAGTCATGCCATCAAGCAGCTTGAAGACAGCTTCGGCGTCACTTTGTTTTATCGCAATTCCAAAGGAGTCTCCCTTACCCAGGAGGGAGCGATCCTCTACTCTTACATTGAACAGTCGCAAATTTTGATTACGCTCGCTGAAGAAAAGCTTGGGGCGCTCAAAAACCTGGACAGCGGCGAGCTACGTATCGGCGGCAGCGACTCCTTGTTTAAGCACTATTTGCTTGCTTATTTAGAAACCTTCCACCGCAACTATCCCGGCATCAAGCTGCAGTTGATTCATGGCACTACACCGGAGATCATCGCTTTTTTGAAAGAAGGACGAATTGATTTAGGTGTTGTCCGCATGCCGATCGTCGACCCTCAGCTCGAAGTTCGCCAAGGCATTCAATTGCAGGACTGCTTCGTCGCAGGCGACCATTTCGCAGAGCTAAAGAACGAAGTTGTGTCGCTTGATAGATTGCTGCAGCATCCAGTCATCCTCTTCTCGCGGAACAGCCGTGCCCGGATGGCCATCACGGAATTATTCCAGGGCTACGGCTATGAGCTTAAGCCTGAAATCGAGGTCGGCAGCGTTGATCTTCTCATCGCCTTTGCAAGGAAAGGACTCGGTATCTCCTATGTAACTAGAGAGTTCGTTTCCAAGGAACTTGAAGAGGGCTCGCTCTTTGAGATTCAATTGGACGTGAAGCTGCCTCCCTCTCAGGTCGGACTCATGATTATGCGGAATATGCCCCTCTCCAGCGCGGCAAAAAAGTTCTTTGAGCTTACAAAATGAAACGGCTTCGCCGTCCTTTGGCGGCGCGGAGCGTTTCATTCCGGGAAATATAGAGAATGTAGCCTAAGGATATACTTTCCTATATTTGAAAATAGGCTGAAGCCTCATCGTATTTTCTGGTTCTCGCTGCGGTCCGTTTTCATATAATGGTTGTTGGCGAGGGAAGAAATTAGAGGTGGAGGCAGGCGATCAACATGACCGAAAATCAAAAGACGCCATTCGACTACAAATCATATTGGGAAAATAACTATGCCCAAGGCGGGACATCTGGCAGTGGCTCTTACGGAGTGTTAGCGGACTTTAAAGCGGAGATCATTAATGCCTATATGCAGGAGCATGCTATTCAGAGCGTCATTGAATTCGGCTGCGGCGATGGGAATCAGCTGTCGCTTATGCATTACAAGCACTATTTGGGGTTGGATGTCGCCAGCTCTTCCATTGAGCTGTGTGCGCAGCGATTTGACCGTGATCCTAACAAAAGCTTTTTGACCTATAACCCGAAGCATTTCATCAACCATGCTTTTCTGAGCTGCGAGCTTGTAGTGTGTCTAGACGTCCTGTATCATATTACGGACCCTGATGACTTCCGCAAAACATTGGATGACATTTTTTCCTGCAATGCTGCCCATGTCATTCTGTATACGCGGATTACAGGCGCTGACGAGCCTCAAATCGTGCCTACGATTCGCGACCAGGACATTCTAAAGCATCTGGAGGCATACGCGGCCTATCGGATCGAACGGTTCGTGGAGCAGAAGCACAAGGATTTGTCATCGGCCAGTTTTATCATTTTGCGTAAAAATTGAATACACGTGAACGAAAGCTGCATCGCATTAAAAACCACCCTCCTATGAACCGCACCTCCATTGTTAAACACAACTAACAATTAGAGGGTAAGTTCGCTACGGGGTGGTTTCTTTTTTACTTTACGATGCGTCCGGTTCAGATACCGGTAATAGGCAGTAATCGATAACGCCCTTCAGAAGGACATTACGTCCCGCAATACGTCTGGTATGGGTAGGATGATTGAGCAGGCAGATCCGCGAATGTCTCCTGCTCAGCGGTGTAAGCAAAAGGGCTGGATAGCGCTTCTAAAAGTCTCAACATGACACCTAGGTCGTTATTCATTGCGGCTTGCAATGCTTCTTCAACGCGGTGGTTGCGGGGGATGATAGCAGGATTGCTGCTGCGCATCAACTGCCGAGCTTCCTCCTGAGTCTCCTGCTGCCTGCCAAGCCTTGCTTGCCATTGGACTTGCCACTCGGCAAATTCGGCTGAGCCTAACAACCCCGTATCCTCTTTTTCACCCAATGTTAATGAACGAAAGGTATTGGTGTAATCCGCGCCTTGCTCCTTCATCAAGTGAAGAAGCGCATGAATAAGGTTTTCATCCTCTGATTCTTCGTTAAACATGCCAAGCTTAGCTCTCATGCCCGCCAGCCAATTCCGCTTATACAATGCAATAAAATCAGAGATGGCATCCTCTGCGAGCAGCACGGCTTCTTCCTCATCCTCATGCAGCAGCGGCAATAACGATTCCGCGAATCTGGCGAGATTCCAGGCGGCGATATGCGGTTGATTGCCATAGGCATAACGTCCATTCGCATCAATAGAGCTGAAAACGGTAGCAGGATCATACATGTCCATAAAAGCACATGGCCCATAATCAATCGTTTCGCCGCTTAGTGCCATGTTGTCCGTATTCATGACGCCATGAATAAAACCGACAAGCTGCCATTTGGCAATGAGCTCGGCTTGCCCCTTCACAACTTCCCGCAGCAAAGCAAGAAAACGGTTCTCACGTTCTGCAGCCTGCGGGTAATGCCTATCCATCGTGTAATCGGCAAGCTGCTGCAGCTCCTCCCTCGTACCCCAATTCGCTATATATTGAAAGGTGCCGACACGGATATGACTGGCTGCGACTCGTGTTAGGATTGCCCCAGTCTGCTGCGTTTCGCGGAAAATGATCTCCCCTGTGGCAACGACTGCCAAACTTCGCGTTGTCGGAATGCCCAGCGCTTCCATCGCCTCGCTCATGATATACTCGCGGAGCATTGGGCCAAGAGCCGCCCTGCCGTCGCCGCCTCTGGAATACGGCGTCCTGCCCGATCCCTTGAGCTGAATATCAACACGCTCGCCTTGCGGCGTTATCTGCTCGCCAAGCAATAATGCGCGACCATCTCCCAGTCTGTTGAAATGACCGAATTGATGTCCTGCATAAGCTTGGGCAAGCGGGGCAGCACCTTCCGGGATCAGGTTCCCGGCGAGCACAGCCGTGCCATCCACGCTTCTCAGCGCTTCAGTATTCAGCCCCAGTTCAGCGGCTAGCCGCTCATTAAGAATCAAAATAGTAGGAGCGCTTACAGGCGGCGGGTTCAGACGGGTAAACAGTGCTTCCGGAAGAAGAGCATAGCTGTTATCGAAATTCCATCCGGCATCTATGTTTGTTCGATGATTGGTCATGTTATCTCCTATCTCTTATAAAAGAATGAATATCACTGACGTTTATTATACCCTTACCGCTTAGGATTTGCTTGTTTAATGAGCGCTATTCCTTTAATGAGCTGCACGCGCTTGATACATTGCTTTCGTTTTTTGCGCGGATTGCTTTCTCCCGAGCAAATCTGCCTCCAGCTCGCAAACGAACTTTTCCTTGAAAATCTTGCGCATCTCCTCTGCCTAATGAAACCGGTCGAAGGCGGCCTCGAGCAGCTTCTGCTTGCTGCCGAAATGACGGAACAGCGTTTTTTCGCTTAAACCGGCGGCAGTCGTAATTTCCTGCGTCGTTACGCCATTATCCTCTCACGGTGATCAAATGAATAGCAGCTAATCACAATTTATCACTGCTGCTCGCTTTTCGTTTATTTCATTGCTTTCTAAATCTCATTGTTTGATTTATAATATGAAAAACAGATACATATTTTAGAAAAACACATCATTATTATTACAGGAGTAATTAAATATATGAAAAATTATATCGCAAATCATGCAGAAAGCATCATTAACAACAGATACTTAGGCAAAAGCTTATTTTTAACTTTTTTTCTTGCTGTAATCGTTATAGATGTATATATCGATAATTTCACATTGTTTCAATTTGGCTATTTGCTGCTTTGCTTGCTCATTGGCCTAGCTTTTTGGAAAGAAACATGGGCACGAAGCTTTTGCGTAGTCCTAATTGTAGTCGCTAAGGTTTTCTTGGAGCAATCCGAAGTATTTAAAGTCCATGATAACGTCCTCTTGCGTATTCTCACATTAAGCATCACCTATTTCCTTACCTCGACGTCCATTTCATTCATGATTCTGTTTTACATGAAGCAGAAACAGAACACGCTGCAGCTTACCTTCACATTGGCGAAAGCACTGGACTCAAGAGATCACTATACCGCAGATCACTCCGACAATGTCGCCTATTACTCCAAGCGGATTGCTGAAGAAATGAACTTGTCGAAGCAGGCTTGCGAACGCATATTTATTGGAGGCATTCTTCATGATATCGGAAAAATCGGAGTGCCTGAACATATTTTAATGAAACCTTCGCGGTTGACGGCAGAGGAGTTTACGATCATTAAGGCACACCCCTTAACCGGCTATGACATGCTCAGGCATATCTCGCACTTAAAACGCTCGGGCATACTCGATATGATTTTGCATCATCATGAAAGATTTGACGGCTTCGGTTATCCAAGCGGCTTTGCAGAGAACCGAATTCCACTCGCTGCCAGAATCATGGCCGTTGCCGACACCTTTGATGCGATGACCTCCAAAAGAGTATATCGTGGCGAACTGGATATTGGGTACGCCATAGAAGAAATTCAGAAAAATGCGGGAACGCAATTTGACCCCCATGTTGTACATGCGTTCATAAACATTTGGAATCGCGAAGGCACGAAGCTTTTGCCCAAATACGCCCAGTCATCTTGACTAAGGAATCCGTCCATGTTATTTTTTAATGAATCGATACTACTGTAAGGAGGGATAAAGCGATGATTGAGCTAGAGGTTGTAGATGTTCATGTGAACCTGTCTTCTAACATGCACGTTGACATGGTTCACCAAATTACAAGGCAGCTTCCGGAGCTTTATCCTTCCATGCATAAATGTACTTGGCGATAGTTTCAATATTTGCCTCGTCTTTTTGTCATATCGTTGGGTAAGGTCTAACGCAAAAACACCGGTTGCCTGGTGTTTTTTTGCGTTTTTTCTTTTCTTCCGGACAATATAATGAAAATAGCATGATATTTAACATTATGGAGGACAAAAAGATGTCATTAATACAAGTTACAAACCTTACGTTTGCCTATGACGGCAGCTACGATAACATATTTGAAAACGTGAATTTCCAGATCGATACCGATTGGAAATTAGGCTTTACGGGAAGAAATGGACGTGGAAAGACGACCTTTCTAGGCTTGCTCCTCGGCAAATATGAATACAGCGGCCATATTTCTGCAAGTGTCCAATTTGAATATTTCCCTTTCCATGTTGAAAACAAAGAGAAAATTACGCTTGATGTCATCCACGACATTTATCCGGATTATATTCATTGGGAATTGATGCGTGAGCTTTCCTTGCTGCAAGTCACAGAGGACGTGTTAGATCGGCCTTTTGAATCCTTGTCTAACGGAGAGCAGACAAAAGTGCTGCTGGCGGCATTATTTCTGAAGGAGAACCGTTTTTTGTTGATTGACGAACCTACCAACCATCTGGATATGGCCGGGAGGAAGCTTGTCAGCCAGTATCTGAATCATAAAAGCGGTTATATTCTCGTTTCCCATGACCGATCCTTTCTCGATAACTGCGTCGATCACATCCTTTCCATCAATAAAACGAACATTGAGATCCAAAAAGGAAATTTCTCGGCATGGTGGGAAAATAAAAGGCGGCAAGACAACTTCGAGCTGGCGGAAAATGAAAAGCTGAAAAAAGACATTAAGCGCTTATCCGATTCTGCCAAGCGGACTGGCAATTGGTCGCATGAAGTGGAAAAGACAAAAAACGGAACTAGAAACTCCGGTTCCAAGGTAGACAAAGGATATATTGGCCATAAAGCCGCCAAAATGATGAAACGCTCCAAAGCCATTGAGCAAAGGCAGCAATACGCAGTGGAAGAGAAGTCTAAGCTTCTTAAAAATATCGAAAGTGCAGACAGCTTGAAAATATCGCAGATGGCTTTTCATAAAAAGCAGCTTGCTGAGCTTGATCATGTTTCCATTTATTACGATGAGAAGATGGTTTGTTCAGAACTCAGTTTTACGATTGAGCAAGGTGAGCGCATCGCCCTTTCGGGACGAAACGGTTCTGGAAAATCAAGCGTCATCAAGTTGATTTGTGGCGAGAAGATGCGTTACACAGGCAGCTTCAGCAAAGACAGCCAGCTTAAAATTTCCTATGTTTCCCAAGACACGTCGTTTCTCCATGGAAATTTGACTGATTTTGCAAGAGAACATGACATCGATGAAAGTCTCTTCAAATCCATTTTAAGAAAACTGGACTTTTCCCGATTGCAAATGGAGAAAGAAATTTCAACCTATAGCGGAGGACAAAAGAAGAAAGTGCTCATTGCAAAAAGCTTAAGCGAAAACGTTCATCTGCATGTTTGGGATGAGCCGTTAAACTTCATCGATGTAATCTCTCGCATGCAAATTGAAGAATTGCTGCTCGAATACACGCCGACCATTCTCTTTGTCGAGCATGATAAGCAGTTCTGTGACCAAATCGCTACAAAAGTCATTGCGCTCTAAAATGATTTGGTTACGCATCAGCAAATGGATTGACGACGAACCTTACAAAAACCGAAGCGGGCATGCGATGCCCGCTTCGGTTTTTCGCTTTTCTATTAAGAAATGACTAGCCCGCCATCAACCTGTATGACCTGACCCGTAATCCAATCCGATTCCGAATCCGCCACATGAATGATCCATTTTGCCACATCATCCGGCACGCCTCTTCTGCCCAGCGGGATTGCTTGACGCTCCTGCTCCTTAACGGCATGGATCTGTTCATCAGAAAGGCCCATCCGGTCGCGAAGAAAAGCCGTTTCTACCGGACCGCTTGCGATTGCGTTAACGCGGATGCCCTTCGGTGCGAGCTCCAGCGCCCAACAGCGTGTCAAATGCTCTACGGCAGCCTTGCTTGCCGCATAGAGCGAGATTCCAGCAGCTGCTTTACTGCCATATGTGCTGGAAATGTTAATAATGGTCCCTTTCGTTTTTTCAAGATATGGAATAGCTGCAGCGGCAAGCAAAGTAGGTGCCGCAACGTTAACAGCAAAAATATCATGGATCGATTTCGCATTCACTTCGGCAAGAGGCTGCATGACGCCACTTCCAGCATTGTTCACAATGATATCAATGCGACCCCAATGCGCAATCGCAGCGTCAACCGTTCTTGCTGCCGACTCAGGATCGCTAGCATCTGCGACAAAAGCCTTTATATTCGGATTGCTAGCTGCAATTTCCTCCAAAGGACCTTTTTGACGTCCCGTTATGAGCACTTTTATCCCCTTAGCGGCCATCAGCCTTGCTGCAGCAAGTCCGATTCCAGCACCGCCGCCTGTAATAATCGCTACTTTATCTATAGTCATGTTTTTTCTCCTTTTCAAATCATGGTATGGTTTTGTAATTTCTGCGAAAATACAGAAGTGCTTGATTATAGTTATTCAGTTAATAGTTAAATGGTTAATCATCATACGAACCTGTCCCTCGCAAAGGACAGACATTCAAACTCTTAATACAACTTGTTCAACAAAACCTTAAGCTGTTCCTGTTCATTCTGCGATAATTTATTACCCACATGTTGAACAATCGTCTGCTCGTAGACAGGCCAAACATTGGATATAAGCTCGTCGCCTTCAGGCGTTAACCTGACCAGTATTCTTCTCCGATTCGTTGGGTCGAAATTTCTGCGAATACGCCCTGCTTGCTCCAAAGTGTTCAATAAATTGCTTATATTCGCTCTCGTAACCGCAAGGTCATCACTAAGCTCGGACGGTACCATCGCTTTTCCGCTAGACTTAAGAGCAACAAGCACACACCATCGTCCAAGCGTCAAATCGAACTTTCCTAGCTGTTCCTCCAGCTGCTGAACCAAATGGTGATTGGTTTTATACAACGTTAGAAAAACATGGACCGGCAATATCGGTTGTTCAAACGGGCTCCATTTCTCGATGCAACATGACCTCCTCCATACGGTTAATCTGTTAACTGTTTGCCACTTAACTATATTCACAGCCGATTGCTTTGTCAAGCATAACCTGTTAAGGTACAAGCCCTGTTTCAAAAAAATTAGACAAGGCTTGCGGAGATAAACTCAAATTACGCACTAGGTAAAAACCGCTTTTCGTAATGGAAATCATGCAAAGCTTATCCCTGTCAGCTCCTCGCTCAGCGCCCAAAGTCGTTCGGCAGCCCGTTTATCTGCTGCCCATGGCGATACGCCAGCCACGCCATACTCCCCTATTTGATCCTCGGACAAAAGCGGGGCAATATCAACGTTTTGGCAATATACGCCTCCCATTCCGGCAAGCTGGCTGCTGACTGCGCACCAGATTATCGTGGCTGCTCCCTCCGGCACCGTTTTTCGCTCTTCCGTCGTTTCTGAGAACGCTCGTTGCCCCCGTTCATCCAATGCTCCCATGCTTTTCATTTCCTCGTCGGACAGATGACGGGAGAGATCGGTAACAATCGTGCCGGGATGGACAGAGAAGGCTCTAACCGCATGCGCTCTGCCTATGCTGTCCAGCTCAAGCGCAAACAGGGCATTCGCGGTTTTGGATTGGCCGTAAGCCTCCCATTTGCTGTATGGACGATGCAGATAATTCGGGTCCTCGAACCGGAAGTCGCTTAAGCGATGTCCGCCTGACGAAACGGAAATGACCCGTGCTCCGTTTGCCCGCTTCAAAGCTGGCCATAAACGCGCAGCAAGCTGAAAATGTCCTAAATGATTAGTCGCGAATTGGAGCTCATTCCCTCTGCTGTCGCGCTGCTCCGATATGGCCATTATGCCGGCGCAATTCACGAGAATATGCAAGGGACGTTTTGTTTGTTCGAAACGAAGAGCGAACTGGTCGATCGAATCGGGATCAGAAAGATCAAGCTCTTCCAGCTCCGCGGTAGGAATGGCTGCTAAGGCTCTTTCGGATTTTCCCCGTGACCGAGCAGGTACAATAACGTGTGCGCCTGCTGCTGCAAGCACGCGTGACACTTCTAAGCCAATGCCCGAATAACCTCCAGTGACGATTGCGATTTTCCCTTTCAAATCGATATCCTTCACAAGCTCTTCAGCGGTTGTCCGAGGTCCAAATCCCGTATGAAGCGGTACTTGAGGCGTACGTTCCCTATTGGCGCTTATATTCATTCATAGCTCTCCTTCGTTTTACCGTCTTTGATTTCCTGGAAATGGGCAAGCTTAAACTGGATTAACTGATGCGTAGACTCTAATTCCCTCATTTGGCGTTCTATGACTTGGCGATGCTCATCCAGCAAAACGAAACATTGCTCCTCCTCTTGTAACTCATAATAGTTAACGTACTGCTGTATTTTTTTGAGCGGCATATGGGTCCGCTTCAGATAAGTTAGAAAACGAATGCGGCCAATGTCCTCGCTCGTATACATTCGCTGCATGCCTGCACCTCTCTCCGGCGAGGTGAGCAGTCCTATTTTCTCGTAATAGCGCAGCGTATCAGCAGAAAGCTTAGTCATTTCCGATACTTCCGAAATCGTAAAGCTTTGATTATCGATCTCTTTGTGCATGGATTCCTCCCTCCTACTCCACAAGCTCCCCCAACGGATACAACATTAAAGGCTGGAGTATGCTCTAAGTCAAGTCATCTAATTTCATTTTTCACAATCATCCACTAAAGTTAATCTTCCCGAATTCAACATTCAATCTATCCTACATTCTTTTTTCTGGTTTTTACCCCTTTATCTCTATCGTCATTCCGTTGCCATAACGGATGCTTGTCGGTATTCGTCATACTCCCATTCGTATTTTGTCACAAAAAATAATACAGCGTCGTTTTATGTTCGAATGACCAAATGAATCGAAGGCAACCATATCGATATGGCTGCATCATACTAGGAGGATTAACATGAAAATAGTCGTTATTGGCGGTACTGGACTTATTGGATCAAAACTTGTGAGCAAGCTTCGTCAGTTAGGCCATGAGGCAATCGCTGCATCGCCATCCGCCGGTGTCAACGCCGTTACTGGAGAAGGTCTGGCTGCTGCGCTAAAAGGCGCTGAAGTAGTTGTAGACGTAGCTAACTCTCCTTCGTTTGAAGACAACGCCGTTCTGGCATTTTTTGAAAAATCGACTCAAAACCTTCTTGCGGCCGAAGCAGAGGCTGGCGTGAAGCATCACGTCGCACTATCCGTCGTGGGCACGGAGCGACTGCTTGAAAGTGGATACTTCCGTGCGAAAATGGCCCAAGAAGAGCTGATTAAGTCTTCAGCGGTTCCTTATACAATTGTTCGTGCGACACAGTTCTTCGAGTTTATTAATAGCATCGCTTATGTATCTACGGAAGGGCAAAGCGTTAGATTGCCATCTGCTTCCGTACAGCCCATCGTTTCAGGTGACGTTGCGGAAGCCTTAGTCGAATTCACGCTCGCTGCACCTAAGAATGGCACCGTCGAAGTGGCTGGACCAGATCGGATGGGGCTTGACGAGCTTGTTCGCCGATTCCTGCATGTTCAGCAAGACAAACGGGAAGTTATCACTGACGACAATGCCCGTTACTTTGGCGCACAATTGAACGATCAATCTCTCGTCCCCGGCGAAAACCCTCATATCACGCCGACGCGGTTTGAGGACTGGCTTAGCAGCTCCAAAGCCTAAGTTCTTCTCTTCAACGTTTTAGGCTTGATAAAAAAAGAACCTTCAGCTCCACTTGATGCGGGGCCGAAGGTTCTTATTTGTGTCATTCCATTAAAATCCTTTTCCGCCGAGCGGACGAACTTTTACTGCGCTGGCACCAGCGATTAAATGCCTGCAGCTGCCAATAAGCTCTCGTACTTTTTCGTTTTTCAATGAAGCGGCATGCGCCTCCTCGTTCTCCCACAGCTCTGTAATCCATAATTCATCCGGATTATCTTCAGCTGCATGCAGGATATAATAGATGCAGCCTTCCATGTCGTTCAATGTCTCGCTGGAACTCAGCATTTTATCGGCAAGCTCTTCCCTTTTGCCGGGCTCGGCTGTCAGTTTTCCGAACATTGCATATTTACTCATCATCAATCTCCCTTTCCACTTTTCTTTTCCGTTAACATAGCTTCGTAATGCGCAAGCATTCGTACGCTGGCATTTTTCATTTGCAGCACGAGCAGTTCGGACTCAATCTGCAAGGATGTACTGTATGGCATCAGAAAATAAGGTACATAAGTTTGCAGGGTTGAGCGCTCCAATCGGAATACCGCTTCTTCTGGCTTGCGCTCCACGAGCGCATGTCCAAATAGCCAATGTCGGCAAAGCTCGTTGAGCACCTGCTCCTTCGCCTTAATCCCTACGGTCTCGAACTCAGAGGAACCGGCTGAATCCGGAAGCAGGCTGCTGAGCAAGTGGTCTTTTGCCGAGAATGCCAGCGGACGCACAAAGATTCCATCCGTCTCCGTAAGACTTCGAATGCGATCTACCCTAAAGTTTCTAGTTTCTTGACGGTATCCGCAATAGCCAACGGTATACCAGCTGCCTTTCCAGTAGACGATTCCGTAGGGATCAAAAAGCCTGGAAGGTGTCTGCTCCCCCTTGCCTCGCTCATATACCATTTCAAGCGTTCGACCTTGTCCTGCAGCCTCCTCCAACGTTTGCAAATACGCTTGGTAAACGCCGTCTATAGGAGGGTATATGACCGATAAACCGCTGCTGTGGCGTTCGAGATGATCCAGCTGCTTCTCATTGGCATAATGCTTCAGCTTGTCCATCGCTCTTGCTAATGCATCAGAATACGGGTACCCCGCCTCCTTTGCGAATATCGAGGCATGAATCAGTCCTTTCTGCTCTTCGGCATCGAAGACGAGCGGAGAATCGGCAAAATGACTTAAAATGCTGTAACCGCCATTTGGACCCGAATCCGCTATAATCGGGACTCCGCTGGCGCATAACGAATCAATGCAACGATATACCGTTCGTACATGTATCTCCAATTCCTCTGCCAATTGCTTGGCAGTCACACGCTTGCCAGAGCGAAGCATCCACAGGATTGATAACATATTGTCCGCTTTCGTCATCATCCTTACCTTCTTTCCCTTAAATGCCCGAAACAAGCGTCTTAGCTAGGCCATTATTTCAAAGGCTCCATCCCTTTATCCGTCCAAGTCTCGTAAGTCGGACCGTACAGCTCAGGCGGAACCAATCCCGCCTGCCTCATGAGCACCGTCATTTGTCCTCGATGATGAGCCTGGTGCAGAATGGAATACTTTATGGATTCGCCATTCCGCCACTCCTCTCCTGCAATCACTTGTTTCTCGTGAAGATGGCTTTCCGTCCATTGCGTCTGTATCGCTAGAACCATCGCATTACTGATACGCTGGTATTCCCACGCAATTCCATCCGCCGAACCCGTTGCATCCGCCCCTTCGTCCACTCCCTTGAAATCAAGACCCAACGCTCGCATATATTGAACCGAGGTAACGAGATGCCACGCCAGCTCTCCGAGCGTACGGCGATTATCGATAATTCGCTGCAGCAATGAGTCATCGGTTAATGCCTGCAAGACCCGACTCGTTAATTCAGCTTCTTTTTCCCAATCTTTCACAATTGACTCTATCGTCATTTCCATATCCATTCCTCCCAGATCTTTTTCATCCGCATGTTGAGTATACGCCTCTATCCCTGACAGAAACGGTCAGTCATTTCCATTATTTTTTCTAAAATAAAGACATTGCGGTTCAGTCGGGACTAGGATTAAACAAAATAAAAAGATCAGTCTGACAATCAGCTGATCTTCTTAATGTAGGCATATATTAGATAATCATCTGAATACCCTTCTCATCAAGTGTTTCAATCAAGGCCCGTGCCATAATATCGTAGCCCAGCAAATGAGGATGAAGTCCATCATCGGCAAGCTCTCCGCGCAGCTGCAAGCCATCTTCAGTCGTCATAAGGGAATGATAATCGACGTATATGGCCTTTTCCCTATCCGCGAGCTCTTGCAATTGCTGATTCACATTGACGATGCTTGCGTTGCGAATATCATTATTTCCGGATTGCGGCATGTAGGTTGGAAGGATGGAGCAAATAATGGGAATGATTCCATTTTCCTTTGCGCTCTTTACCATGCCCGTAATATCGTCGACAAGCCCCGCTAAAATCTGGTCCGCGGGTTTCCGATCCTGTGCTGTCCATCCGTCCAATGCCCAGAAATTGTTCACGCCGATTTTGATCACGACATGTTTGGGTTTCAATTGTATAACATCGGCCTCGAACCTTCTTAATAGATGGCTGCTGATGTCACCGCCTATTCCGCGATTCACAATAAATAGCCCGCTTCGGCCAAAATAAGCATTCAGCTCCCACATATGCGTAATCGAATCGCCGATAAATACAAAATCCACGGGTACCTTGTGAGCAATCAGTATTTCGTTCCCGATATCGAATTCTCCCCGGCGGCTATCCGCGGCAGCTGAAGTCGCGAAGTAGCCGGGTTTTACGATTTCTAATCGATTTGTTGTCATTTTCACTATCCCTCTTCTTTTTTGGCATATGCCGAATTTTTAAGCTTGAGCAAAGCTTCCGCAAAATAATAATCGCCGTAAATGAGCGGTGCATCTACATAAATGCCTTTATCGAAATAACCCGTTGCATGAAGCAGCAGCCCCTCCTCATCCGAATCCCATGCGCCGTAATTCTCATGCAAGGAGCGAAGAATCTCAGCGGCTCGCTGCTTATACATCTCCCCCTCGACACCCGGCAATCCATCAGCTAATTCGATTAGACCAGAAGCGGCAATTGCGGCTGCCGAAGAATCTCTGGGGACATCGTCGCCGAACTCCGGCAGCCTGAAATCCCAGTACGGCACTTTGTCTTCAGGCAAATGGCCAAGAAAAAATGCCGCGACACGCTTGGCAGCGATCGCATATTTGTCCTTGCCCGTGTAAAAATAACAGCGTGCAAATCCATACAATGCCCAGGCCGCTCCTCTTGCCCAGGCCGAATCGGCAGCATATCCTTGTCCGGCCAATGCCTCGATCCGCTCGCCTGTTTCCGGGTTGAAGCTTACAATATGGTGAACGGAGCCATCAAAAAGAAGAAACTCCCGAAGCACGGTATCTGCATGAATGTCAGCCATATGTCGGTATCGCGGATCATTGATTTCCCGAGAGGCCCAGTAGAGAAGCGGCAGATTCATGAGGCAATCAATAATAGCCCATCCGCTGTGATCCTCTCCTCCCCAGTTAGGCCATGCGCGGATGAACCCGCCTGCAGCATTGAATCTCCCGGCGAGCAAGCTGGCTGCCATTAATGCATGCCGCTTCGCTTCTTCATCTTCCAAGAGCAGAAATTGATTTATGCTGCTTAAACCGAACATGAAACCGACATCGTGATGCAGCTGGTCGAATTCCCAGAGCGTTTGACTGATTTGTCGTTCGCATTCAATGGCAATATGCTTGAAGCGATCATCTTTGGTTTCCCGATAAACGAGCCATAACAGCCCCGGCCAAAATCCTGCGACCCAATCATGCGGGGAGCTTCGGTCATAATGACCATTTGCGGACCCGTTAGGAAACGCAGCTCCAATGGAATGACTTGTCCGACTTATCTTTGAGATCACATGCTGCCAAGCCTCTTCTACCCAATCTAATCCGGTATTCATTTGGAACCTCCTATTTACGTATCGCTCCGATATGCCGAGCACTATCTTTTTCGGTAAATTTCAGGGGTCACTCCGTAATACTTCTTAAACGTTCTGATAAAATGCTGAGCGCTTTGATAGCCTACTCGTTCCGTAATTTCATATATTCGATAGGAGGATTGCTCCAGTAAAATTTTTGCTTTCTCCATGCGCACGCGCAGGATGTACTCGCTCAAATTCTCACCCGTAATTTCCTTGTAAATTTGCGATAAGTAGATGGCGTTCAGATAGACGGAATCTCCGATTGATTGCAGCGTCACGTCTGTTCCAAGATGCTGCTCGATAAAAGAATGGATCTTGTTCACCAGTTGACGGTGATTGTCATCGACATGCAGCGGACCTTCATCGAATAATGCGTCCAGTATGACAAGACTCCAAGCTTTCAGCAGCTTTGCCGAGTGAAGCACATTGTGTTCGGCACGATTGGAGGCTGTTCCGATAATATCCTCCAACACCTTTCCCTTCTTGTGAGCGAGGTACGTAAAGCAGCTTAACATGTGCAAGTACGCCTCTCGCAGATGCGCTTGCGAATCCGATTGCGAATGCTCCAGCTCAGCGAATATGTCCGATAGCTTAAGGTTCAGCTTATCCCGGTTACCGATATCCATAAGCCTTAACAGCAACGGCTGCTCATAAAGAGTGCGAAGAGGCTTTATGTCCCGATCAGTAGATGGTTGATGGGCCGAAACAATCATTCCACGCTGCTGATTCGACTTCATGAGCATGGAGACAATCGAGGAATAGGCGGTTTGAATCTCCTCCGGAAATCGCGCCGGGTTCGAAACATAAACCGTAATCTGCCCTTTCAAATAATAATCCACGTTTTCTGTAAGCTTATTGGCTAGAGTGAGCCACATATTCTCCTGCGCCGAATCCCACTGCACGTCAGATTGGCCCTCCTTCAGCTTGGGTAGGAGGAGCATAATCAAATGGCCTTGCGGCGCTATGCATGCCCAAATATGAAAGGGTTCGGAAAGCAGCTCCTCCGCCATATTGAGAACGGCGAATTGGAACAGCTTCATGTCAGCCGCGCCATAAGATTCATAGAAATAAGGATCCAGTTTTATGGCTGCCATTTTCACGAGCTGACCGCATGCGATGGGAATCCGGTACATGTCCAGTTTTTCCGTTAGTTGATTAATGGATATATCCGTATTCTGCAACAGCTCGAGCAGCAGGTTTTCTTTTAATAAAGGTAGGTTCTGGTGCACGATGGAGGTCGCATATTCAAAGATTTGATGCTGCTGACGCTCATTTTGGCGTTTGTCCACGATTTTGCCAATCGCATCCAACAGCACCTCATCCCGTACCGGCTTAATAAAGTAATAGATGGCATGCAGCTCGATCGCTTGTTTCGCGTATTCGAATTCTGCATAGCCGGTTAGCAGGATGCAATCGATTTTTTTATTCTGTTCGTTGACGTATTGAATAAGCTCAAGCCCCGATATGCCCGGCATACGGATATCCGTAATCAAGATATCAATGGGATGCGTTCTAATGATTTCTGTAGCGGTTTGACCGCTGTAAGCCGTATGAATCTTAGTGATTCCGTACTGCTCCCACGGCATCGTTGTCGCTAACGAATCCACTTGATGCTTCTGGTCATCCACGATTAGCAAAGAAATCATGCCGCTCCCTCCTTCTCGACTATTTCCCAATACAGCTCAATTCGCAAGCCGCCTAGGGCAGAATGATCAATCTGAATGCCGGAATGTTCTCCAAAATAATATTTTAATCGGTGATTCACATTCCATAATCCTGTCCTCTCGGAGATATTAACCTCTTGGCTTGTCGTTTTCCTTAGCATTTGGAGAGCATCCGAGGTCAAGCCTGAACCATTGTCCTCAATCACCAGCCTGCACACCTGATCTGCCATCCCCGTGATTGCAATAACTCCGTCTTCAAGCTTATCCTCCAAGCCATGGACGATCGCATTCTCGATAATGGGTTGAATGAGCAGCTTCGGAATTTGGAAATCCAGCATGCTTTCCGGAATCGCGATCGTGTATTCCAGCTTATCCAATTGTGAATTCATAATGTCCAGATAGCTGATCGCCAAATCGATCTCCATCCGCAGAGTAGTCACAAGCGATTCATTGCGTGTCGTATATTTATAGTAGTCGCCTAAATTATGCGCCATGGCAATGACCGACTGGTTTTTGTTCATTTTCGTCATATTCACAATGTAAGCAAGGCAATTATATAGAAAATGTGGATTGATTTGGGATTGCAGCTGCTTCATAACCGCTTCTCTGGATCGCACCTCTTCCGTATATACGCGTTTTAGCAATTGATCGATTTCGACAGCCATCCCGTTAAACGAATCGAAAAGCTGCTGGAATTCGTTTTTTCGGCGGCTTTTAATCTGATAAGCAAAGTTTTTGTTTTTGATATGCTCCACGCCTCGAATTAAAATACGGATAGGCACATGGATATGCGAATATAACAACAAAGCCGAAACGATGCCGAACAACAATAAAAGCAGCAGGATCACATAGAACAAATTCCGGCTAACGACAACCGGTTGCAGGATTTGGTCCAGCGGCTCGATATCGACCAAGCTCCAATCCATTTTGCTTGAAGCCAATGTGTAGAGCAGATACTTCTTTCCGTCAATCTTGACAATGTCGTAAGACTTGGTTTTGCTCGTATATTGATCCAATGGGTAGCGCTTCATCACTTGCTGGATCAGCTCGGTGTTCGCTTTGCTGCTGTATACTACCTGATCCGGACTATGATAGAAAAAAGCATCGCTATGACCGGCTAAAGTGAATCCATCTAGCAGATTCGTTATGTTTTGGGTGAAGAAGTCCACGCGAATAATCAGATCCGCATTCATGAGATTATGCGGATCGACTTGATACGGCGAGAAAAAGTAGCGAGAGAACGCTTCCATTTGTACGCCATTAACGTCCACTTTATTCAGCTTCCAATTCGCGGTAAATTGGTTCTGGACTTCCGCTTGGCCGAATATGGCAGATGACATGGTAGAAAGCGATAGATCGCTTTTGGGAAAATAGACGGAAATCACGTTCATTACTTGATTGGTAATGCTGAATAAACTGAGCTTGCTCTGGATGGATTGGATCACGTTTTGCCGATCGTAACCGGATGGCGGCAAATTCCCGAAGGATACGTCGCGAATCTCGGGATCTTTTGTGGCGAGCGTCGCGTACATCATATTTTGATCCAACAATCGTTCGATCTCATTGAGGAAATAAGATAATTTCTCTTCATTTCTCGTATTGATTTGGTCTTCAATTACGTGAACACTCTGTTGATTCGTATACGCGAACAGACCGATAATCGGTGTTACGATTAAAACGATTAGAAGAATCACCTTCGTGATGACATTCAAGGATTGCGCCTCCCCACTCCGTTTCCTACTATTGTAGCATGAGCGCGCCCTATTCTTTCACCGAACCTAACGTCATTCCCTTCACAAAATATTTTTGCAGGAAAGGATAGACGAGCAGGATTGGAAGCGTTCCGATGAAGATGAGTGCCGACTTCAAGGAGCGTTCCGATAAATTCTCCAGATCCGATGGATTAAGACCTATCTGCGTATAATCAAACCCTGCGATCAAAGCCTGCAAGAAGGTAGCCAACGGAATTTTATTTGCCTGATTCATATAGATCATTCCGTCAAACCAAGAATTCCAATGAAAGACCATCGTGAACAAAGAAAGCGTCGCAATAGAGGGCAAGGAGATCGGGAAAAATATCGTGAATAACACACGGAAATGGCCTGCTCCATCTATCGCGGCAGCTTCCTCGAGCTCCTTCGGAATGCCGCGGAAGAAATTCATCATCAGAACCACATTGAATACGTTGACGGCAACAGGCAGTATCAATGCCCAAAGTGAATTCATTAAACCTGCCTTTTGCACGACAAGATAAGTTGGGATGAGTCCGCCGTGAAACAGCATCGTGAATACGAAAAACCATGCGTACACGGTTCTGCCACGGAAATATCGGTTGTCCTTGGACATCGAATAGGCGGCCAGCATCGTAAGCGTCATCGAGATCAGCGTTCCAAAAACCGTCCTAAGAATGCTTACTTTGAATGCAACCAGAAAATTGTTGCTGTTTAATGCTTTCTCGTAAGCATCCCACGTGAATCCGATCGGCCATAATTTGACCAAAAAAGAAGTCGTTGCATAATTCGAGCTTAACGATACAGCCAGTACATGGATCATCGGAAGGATGCACAGAATGGCAACAATCGAAAGGAACAGATGGTTTGCGTACTGAAACAGCCGGTTAGAAAACTTAAGTTTGAGCATCGTTTTATATCCTCTCAGAAAATCCTGTAATTGGCATATTTAGACGCTAATTTATACGTTGTGGCGATCAACACGAATCCAATGACCGATTTGAAGAAACCAACCGCCGTAGCCAAGCTGAACGAGCCCTGAAGCAGGCCAACGCGGTACACGTAAGTGTCGATAATATCGCCCTTCTGGTAAACGAGCGGATTGTACATATTGTAGACTTGATCAAAGCCTGCATTCAGGATATTGCCTAAGGATAATGTAGCGATTACGATTGCTATAGGGATAACAGCCGGGATCGTAATGTGAATCGCCTTGTTGAAATTGTTGGCGCCGTCGATATCGGCAGCTTCATAGAGACTCTGGTTAATGCCAGTCATGGCCGCCAAATAAATGATCGTCCCGAATCCGAATTCCTTCCAAACGTCGCTCGTGACTAAGGTGAACCGAAACCAATCACCGCTGCCTAGGAAGAAAATACGGTTAAGTCCTAGACCTTCAAGCAGCTGATTGATCAAACCGTTAGTTGCTAGCAAATCCGTTAATATGCCTCCGAGAATAACCCAATTCAAAAAATGCGGCAAATAGATAAGCGATTGAATCGTTCTTTTGAACAGCATGACCCGCACCTCGTTAAGAAACAAAGAGAATGCAAAGGGAACGATGGCACCGACGATAATTTTGAATATGGCAATGATAAAGGTATTCCAAATGACCTGTAAGGCAGTTGGGTCATTAAACATAAATTTAAAGTGCTTCAGCCCGACGAACGGTGACTTCAAGATTCCTAGCCACGGCTTGAAATCCTCAAAACCGATCAGGAACCCAGCCATCGGAATGTAATTGAATACGATCAATAATAAGACTGACGGCAGCAGAAAGAGATGGAGCGGCCATGTTTTTCGAAAATACATTTTCATCCCGTAATTCTCCCATCGATGCTTGATTATGAATAAGCAAATGCGGAGTGGGATCATTAGCCTTGCACTCCGCATTTACTTCTTAATCATGAACGGTTTATTACTTTAAACTCGCAACGGCTTCATTCACTTCTTTTGTAATTTGCATGCCGCCCTGATCATTCCATTGCTTAACGAAGGTATCGAAATAATCCAATGGTTGTTTGCCATAAATGATTTGCAGGAACGTCTGCTCTTCCAACGTAGAGAGCTGATCCCACTTCTCTTTCATGGTTGCGGTATTCGCACCGTAAAATCCGCTCGGCACGTCTTGCGCAAGCTGCTCATAAGCAACGGCGAAACCATCAATCGTCAATTTTCCGTTGCTTGCTGCTAGTTTCTGCTCAAAGACATTATTCAATTGTCCCGAGGCTACGCGCTGATAAATATTCGGCCCTTCCATGACATTCGTAGGAGATGTTCCCGAAGCAGGAGAAAGCATTAAGTACGCATTTAGGCTCACGATGCCATCTGGAACGTCTTTCCATTCGGGCTTGCCGTCTTTCAACACATAGTCATACCCTTCGCCGTAGCCCTTATCGAACGGGCATTTCGGATCCTCGATCGCACAGCCATATAACGTATCCCAATATTTGAAGATCGCTTCCATTTGGTTGAAATCTTTGCTGAATACATAAGTCCCATAGGATGGAAGCGAAGCCTGCCGCCCCACTTCGCCGTTCACCCCTGCCGGAAGCGGATAAGGCTTAATAGACAGCGATTGATTTTTGCTTTCTGCTTCCGCAACCGCTGTACCAATCGGCCATCCTCCTGACCATCCTGGCGCAAATGCGATGCCGGCTTTGCCCGACGTGAAATCCGCCATCGCTTTGGCAGCGTCCTGCGTTCCGAAGTCAGGGCTTAAATATCCTTTAGTGAACCAATCCTTGAGCTTCCCAAGGCCATCTTTGACGCCTGGAAGGGTTGATCCGTATTGCAAGTTGCCGCTTGCGTCCTTAATCCATAAGTAAGGTTGGTCCTGGCCGAATATAAAGGAGGTATCAGCCATGTAATTGCTTGTAGGGTGATAGTAGCCCGTATTCCCACCCAGTGCCAATCCGTACGTATCGTTTTTATTATTACCGTCTGGATCCTGGTTCGTGAACGCTTCCATAACCGCATCAAATTCCGCAATGTTGGTAGGAGCCTTCAAACTGAGCTTATCCAGCCAATCCTGCCGGACCCACATCACTGTAGCGCCTACGATGCCGTTGGAAATTCCCGGCAATCCATATACTTTCCCGTCTCTTTTGACAGAATTCCATATTTCCGGGTTTTTGATGTAGGAATCTTTGACTCTTGCTGTCGCATATTTCTCGAAGGCTTCGTCAATCGATTGAATTTTCCCGGAAGCAACCAAATCTTCGAATAACGTACCCGATGTGTAAAGAACATCCGGCAATGCTTCTCCGCTTGTCATGGCCAGCCGTACTTTCGTTTCCAATGAATCGGTTACTACCCATTTATATTTGGTGACAATGCCCAGGTTATCCTTAAACCAGCGGGAGATCGGGTTATCTTCGGGCGTATCCCCATTCCTGAGTTTGTCTGAAGGCTTCAGTTGAAGAGCTGCCGTAATCGTGACAGGCGGATCAAATTTCGTACGGTCATTCGGTTGCGGTTCCGGTTGCGGGCTTTCTTCATTGGTGCTTGTCGGACTTGTGCTTGCCGATGGTTCGATTTCTTGTGAATTTCCATTATTCGTGCCATTCGAACATGCGACCACCATACTCATGCATAATATGATGCTTATCATTGCTGCAAATAACTTTCGTTGCCCTATCATTGTACTCCCCCTCGTTTATGTTCCCTACATGCTCTATTATTCCATCTCCGCCAATTGAATGAAATGATCCGTTCTCAAGATCATGAACTTTCGTTAGTTATGTTTCAAGGCTTACGTGCCAACTGTCATTCATCCCGAATATACAATGAAATAAAAAAAGCTGGACCGATTATTAATCGATCCAGCTTCTTGCCCTATTCCATCCTATTACCGGGTTGTGCCAATACCTACATAACTGCTTCAGCCGTCTCGAACTGGCTGTTGTACAAATCAGCATAGAAACCGTTCGCCGCTAGCAGCTCATGGTGATTGCCGCTCTCAATAATATCTCCGTCCTTCATAACAAGGATAATATCGGCATTCTTAATCGTAGACAGCCTATGCGCAATGACGAACGAGGTTCTTCCCGCCATCAGCCGGTCCATCGCTTCTTGAATGAGAAGCTCCGTTCTCGTATCGACGGAGCTTGTCGCTTCGTCGAGGATAAGCAGCGGGGCGTTCGCAATGAGCGCTCTCGCAATCGTAATAAGCTGCTTCTGCCCTGCGGAAAGGTTCACTTGCTCGTTCAATACCGTATCGTAGCCGTGCGTCAAGGTACGGATAAAATGATCAATACCGACTGCCTTGCAGACGTCCTTCACGTCAGCATCCGTAACGCCTTGCTTGTTAAAGACAATATTTTCTTTGATTGTCCCCTCGAATAGCCAAGTGTCCTGAAGCACCATACAAAACTGCTCATGAACATTTTCACGCGGAAGCTCATGGATCGGTACACCGTCGATCGTTATTTCCCCGCCGTTCAGCTCGTAGAACCGCATCAGCAAATTAACGATGGTAGTCTTCCCAGCACCCGTCGGCCCAACGATGGCGATCTTCTGGCCCGGTAAAGCGCGGGCTGAGAAATCATTAATGATTAGCTTGTTCGGATCATAGCCGAAGGTAACGTTCCGGAACTCTACCTGCCCCTTGACATCCTTCAGCACCTTCGATTTATGCTTCTCGTCCTCGAGCTCTTTCTCTTCCAAAAACTCGAAAACGCGTGCGGCAGCAGCTGCAGTCGATTGCAGACTTGTCGCGGCCTGCGCGATTTGCCCAAGGGGCTGAGTGAACAGCCGCACGTATAACATGAAAGCAACGATAACGCCAAACGAAATTTGGCCCTCCATCGCCAATGCTCCGCCGACAATACATACCGCCACATACCCGAAGTTGCCGACGAACATCATGAGCGGCATCGTCAAGCCAGATAAAAATTGCGACTTCCATGAGCTTTCATACAATTTATCGTTGATTTCGTTAAACGTTTCCTTCGCCTTACGCTCGCCATTATAAACCTTAACGACATCGTAGCCTGAGAAGATTTCCTCGACATGACCGTTCATTGCACCTAGGTTCGCCTGCTGGTGAACGAAATGCGTTTGCGATTTTTTGATCATCACGGTCATAAAGCCAAATCCTAGAAACGTCGAAATAATCGCCGTCAGCGTCATCCATACGTTCGTGTAGAACATCATGAACAACGACCCCACAAGCATGGTGACGGAAGTTACCAGCATCCCTACGCTTTGGTTCATCGTCTGTCCGATCGTATCGATGTCATTCGTGACACGGCTCAATACATCGCCGTTGCTGTTGGAATCGAAATATTTTAACGGAAGCTTGTTGATCTTCTTTGAGATTCTCGTACGCAAGCTTTTCGTAACCTTCTGCGTTACCGTAGCCATAATATAACCTTGGAAAAAAGAGAAGATGACGCTCAATCCATATAGGACGGAAAGCAGTATGCCAATGCCAAAAACCGCGTTCATGTCGATTTCGCCCATTAGCCCTGCGGTAATGTGATCCGTCATTTCTTGCAGCTTGCTTGGCCCGACAATCGTAAAAATCGTACCGACGACGGACAGCAGCAAAGCCACGATAATAAGAGGAACATAAGGACGGCAATACGCGACGAGCTTGCCCATCGTGCCTTTGAAATCGATGTTTTCCTTGGTTGCAACCTGTCGTTTAGCCAATTTCAAGCTCCTCCTTCGATAACTGTGAGTTCGCGATCTGACGATATACCTCGCAGGTCTGAAGCAGCTCTTGATGCTTGCCTCTTCCTACGATCTTGCCCTCGTCTAGAACGAGGATGAGATCGGCTTCCTTAATCGTTCCGATTCGCTGCCCCACGATCAGGTTCGTGGCGCCGGACGTTTCTTGATTCAGCATGGAGCGCAGCTGACGGTCAGTCTTGTAATCAAGCGCTGAGAACGAATCATCGAAAATGTAAATGTCAGGCTTCCGGAATACAGCTCTAGCGATAGACAACCGCTGCTTCTGCCCACCTGACAAGTTTGAGCCGCCTTGCGAGATGCTGCCTTCGTACCCGCCTTCCAGCTTTTCCACGAACTCTTGGCCTTTGGCGATTGCTACCGCCTTTTTCACATCGTCAGCCGAGCCTTCCACTCGCCCATTATCTCCGTATGCGACATTAGACCTTACCGTTCCGCTGAATAATACGGTTTTCTGAGGCACGTAACCGAGCTTATTGTGAAGTTCCCGCAGCGTGTACTCTTTTACGTTCAGCCCTTGGACAAGTACTTCTCCCTCAGACACGTCATAAAATCTCGGAATCAAGTTCAGCAGCGTGCTTTTGCCGCTGCCCGTCGATCCGATAAAGGCAACCGTCTCGCCTCTGCGCGCAACGAAGCTAATGTCCTTAAGTACGTATTCATCCGAATCTGCGTATTTGAAGCTAACATTCCGGAATTCGATCTCTCCTGTTTTGGCGGCATGCGTCGATTTCGATCCGCCATCCTTGATGCTTGGTTCCGTATTTAATACTTCCATTACACGCTTGGCAGACACCGACGCCCGCGGCAGCATAAAGAAAACCATCGATAACATCATGAAGGCCATGACAATCTGCATGGCATAGGAAGAGAAGATGACCATGTCGCTGAACAAGCCAAGCCTTGCCGCCGTATCCGCACCGCTGATCAAATAGGCACCGATCCAATAAATCGCTAAGCTTAACCCGCTCATGATCAGGCTCATGACCGGCATCATTAAAGCCATTAACCGGCTTGTGAACAGATTCGCGTCGGTTAACTCCCGATTTGCGTGATCGAATTTCACTTCTTGGCTTGGTCCCGCATTATAGGCACGAATGACGCGCAGTCCATTCAGACCTTCCCTAGTTACGCGGTTCAATTGATCCGTTAGCCCTTGAATCAATCTGAACTTCGGCATCGCGAATAAAATAACGATAGCAATCATGAGAAGAAGCAGCGCGACCGAAACGCCGGATGATAGCGTCCATTGCCAGTTCTTGCTGGAGATTTTCACGATCGCCCAGACTGCTAGAATGGGTGCTTTAATCATGACTTGCAGCCCCATAGCCACAATCGTTTGTACTTGCGTAATGTCATTCGTGGAGCGAGTGATAAGACTCGCCGTCGAGAATTGGTTCATTTCAGCCATCGAGAACGATTCAACCTTGTCGAAGAGCATGCTTCTAAGCCTCTTGGCAAGCGATGCGGCGCTCTGTGCGACCAAATAGACGACAATGAAGGATGCAATTAAGCTTCCGATCGCACAAATCATCATGTAGGCGCCTGGTTTCCATACCTCGCTCAAGGTGCTGCCTTCCGTCTGCACCAGCTTCGTTATTTCTGCCAAGTAGTCTGGAAGCTTAAGGTCGAGCCATACTTGAAACACGATAAATGCAGTGCTAATAACGATAAACCAAACATTTTTAGGATTGAAATACTTCAAAATCTTAAGCATGTATCGAACGCTCCTTCACCATGTTGTTAGCTATAGAACTGTAAGCCTACTAACTATATTACAATAATTTAAGCCGCCCCAACAACCTAGGCGACTGCTACTCCAGATTGCTTTTAATTTTATCCAGCACAGAAAAAAAGGTATCCAGTTCCTCTCGCGATAACCCACTCTTCAATTCGCGCTCAATTTCAGCATACTTGCCGATTATCGCTTCGTAATACTCGTGCGCGATCGGCGTAAGGATGATCTGCTTCAATCGTGCATCGTAGGCAACAGGCTGCCTTGTGATGAGGTTTTTCTTCTCCATCAATTGCAAAATCTTGCTCGCCGTCGAACGGCGAATCGTAAACTTGTTTTCGAAATCGCGTTGAAAAATTTCTTTGTCCTGGTTATCAACAAAGTACTTCAGCACCCAACCATGCATGCCGGTTAATTGATCGCCGTATTTTTGCGTCATAAACCCGTCAACCTGTCTCTGCAGCATGTTTCTCAGCGTTCGAAGTTCCAGCGCAATCGATCTGTCTGCCTTCATTTCGCCCTCCTTTGTCGCTATTCCCATTCAGTTCAATTTTCATTTTAGCATATAACTTGTTAGTCGACTAACATATTTACGACTCCTTGATTAGCGTTTTCCCGACTTTTTTATTGAATAATGAAGACTTGAGCCTCGACGCCACAAATCCGTCACAACTTGCTCATTGTGCATCGTTGCCCATTGGGCAATAATATAAATATGGATTCCATGTTAGAGAAGCAGCTAGTCAAACGGAAAAGAGGTGAACGCTTAAGCGTCACATGATGAACAAACAAAGTCTACGCGATATCAAACGGGAAGCAACCGGGAATGCGCTTGCCGATGCGGCATTCGCTCTTGCTCAAGAAAAAGGGTTGGACGGCTTCGTCGTCGAGGATGTCGTGCAGCGGGCCGGTTATTCCAGAAGAACGTTCGCGAATCACTATTCCTGCAAGGAAGAAGCGATCGCATCGGCGGCTCTTATCTTCAAAGGAGCTGATGAAATCAAAGAGTGGATTGAAAGCTTAAACGAAAATATATCTCCGCTTGAGATCCTGTATCATTTGATGAAAATGCAGCTAACAGCAGAGCATTTCGTGAAATTGCAGCAGCTAGTATCGCTCTCGAAGCAGTACCCGTCGCTTGAGCCTTATATTCTCAGCGGGCTTCACCGTTTGCAAATTACCGCCCAGGAGACGATAAGCGACTTATCCCATGGCCGTTATCCTGAAGGCTACACCCATTTGCTCGTCGGCGCTGTTTACGGAGCTGTATTGCCTTTGCTCGATGGCAGCCTCAACGTACTGCTTCCTGGACAAACAGCACCTGATATGCATGAAGCTGTTACGCTCGATCATTATTTGGACGATATGTTCGGTTACTTACGAAACGGTTTTTAAGTACAAAGCAGCCTATTATTTCAGCATACAAAGGAGAAACGCAAACGTATGTCAACTTTTCTGTACAGATTAGGTAAATCAGCTTATACCAAGCCTTGGTATTTCATCGTCAGTTGGATCGCGCTCCTCGGAATTGTACTCGCACTATTAGGGTTCAATGGCATTCATGTTACATCCGAGATGAAAATCGAGGGCACAGAATCGCAAAAGGTATTGGATCAACTGACCGCGGAGCTTCCTGAAGCTTCAGGCGGTCAAGCAAGCATTGTGTTTACGGCGCCAGAGGGCGAGAGTTTGGATACGCCAGATCGCGTCGCATCTATTAGCAAGGCCGTTAACGAGGTATACGAATTGGAGTATGTGATTAATCCGATCGAGCTGGCCGCACAAGCCGGAGCATCGATGACAGACGCCGCTGCGCAAGGCGGCCAGTCCGCGCAAGGTGAAGCAGCGGCCGGGAATGCGCAAGGAGCATCGGGAGATTTGCCGCCTTACGGTCCAATGATGGTGGACGGCGCTCCGTTGCCAGGCGTCATGATCGCATCGGATGGCAGCGTTGCCTTATTCCAATTCCAATTTACGGTTCAGCAAATGTCGCTGCCGGAATGGGTACCTGACTCGGTTATCGATGCTGTCATGCAAGTTGAACAGGCTGGAATTGCTGCTCTGCCGAGTGATTCCTTATCGACTAAGCCGGCAATCGGCTCGACGGAAGCTATCGGTATTGCTGTCGCCGCCGTTGTCCTCTTCATGACACTCGGTTCGGTTGTTGCGGCAGGTTTACCGCTTCTTACCGCACTCATAGGGGTAGGAATAAGCGTTGGAGGCGCTTTTGCCTTCTCGAATGTGTTCCACATGACCGATCTTACGCCGGTTCTGGCACTAATGGTCGGGCTGGCCGTTGGAATCGACTACTCCCTATTCATCGTCAACCGTCAGCGCCGCATGATTCTCGAGCAGGGACTTAGCGCCCGGGAAGCCGCGAGCCGCGCAGTCGGCACCGCAGGTAGCGCCGTATTTTTTGCCGGCTTGACCGTCATCATTGCATTGTGCGGCATGCTTGTTATCGGCATTGGCTTCTTGTCCGCCATGTCGCTTGTTGCCGCATTGGCCGTTTTTGCCAATGTGTTGGTCGCTTTGACTCTATTGCCTGCTTTGCTCGGTCTGGTTGGCGAGCGCATCTGCTCGGCGAAAGCACGCGCAAAGAGCAGCAGCGAAAGCAACAAAAATGCGACTGGATTCGCGCATCGCTGGGTTACAGGGGTCGTAAAGGGCCGCTGGGCTATCGTGGTTGCCGTCATCGTCATTCTAGGCGCGGCTGCGATTCCGGCTGCCAAGATGGAAATGGGCATCCCTTCAGGCGCAACAGCCAACTTGGATACGACAGCTAGACAGAGCTATGATGCGATTTCGGACGGATTCGGCGAAGGTTTCAATGGGCCGCTGCTCTTGGTTGCCGAGCCGCAAGGCTCTTCGGAAGCGATAACGATGGAGACGCTCGGCGGTCTGGTCCAAGAACTTCAGCAGCATGACAACGTTTCTGTCGTTACGCCTATGGGCGTTAACGAATCCGGTGATATGGCCATAATTAGCCTAATCCCAAAAACGGGACCTACGGATAAAGAGACAAAGGATTTGGTTCAGGAGCTTCGCTCCAATGACTCCAGCATGGCAAAGTCGCATGACGTTAAGATTGGGGTTACCGGATTTACCGCTATCAATATCGATATGTCGTCGAAGCTCGCTGAGGTTTTCCCGCTCTACGTCGGCATTATCGTGATTCTATCGATCATTATATTGCTGCTTGTATTCCGATCAATCATTGTACCAATTAAAGCTACCGTTGGTTTCCTTCTCAGCATACTCGCTACTTTCGGGCTTACGACAGCCGTTTTCCAATGGGGTTGGGTACATGACCTATTCGGTTTCGACACTGGCGGCCCGCTGCTCAGCTTCATGCCGATTATGGTTACCGGCATTCTATATGGGCTAGCGATGGATTATCAGGTATTTCTTGTCAGCTCCATGCGCGAGTCTTACGTGCATGGGCATCATGGCAAAGAGAGCGTCATACACGGCTACGATCAAGCAAGCCGGGTCGTCGTAGCGGCTGCGATCATCATGGTATCCGTTTTCGCCGGTTTTATATTTGCACATGATATTATGATTAAGCAGATTGGCTTCGCTCTTGCCATCGGCATTCTCATCGACGCGTTTTTTGTCCGTATGGCTCTCGTACCGGCAGTGATGGCCGTCTTTGGAGATAAAGCATGGTGGCTGCCGAAATGGTTAGACCGCCTTCTGCCTAACCTTGACGTTGAGGGAGATAAGCTGCTTGCACAGCTCAAGGAACAGGAACTTGCAAGCAACGTCAAAACTAATTTGCGTAAAGCTCGCTAAAATTATTTCATGCACTGATGAATTGTCCTAGTAAAATACGGAAGTAAACAGAACCTTCACCTCCACTTCTAGAGTGGTGTTGAAGGTTTTTTCACGGAAAGATACAACCAAATATTCCCTGCTGCCAACGTTTGCTGCACAATCTCTCCTGACCTCTGCAACATATTCTATGATGCCTGCGTTTGTATGTTTGAATGAGCAATTGATTCACAATCCGCACACAAAGGAGATTTGAAATCCATCATGAATAAGACACAACGCATCAAAAAAATAACCATTGCCGCTATGATTGCAGGCGTTTCCGCCCTCTCTGTCGCAAGCTTTACAGGTTCACTCGTTCCGGACAAAGCAGCAGCCGCAGCAGCCGTTACCAAAGTCGAAAACGCTCAAGCGCTCAAGACGCTGAATAGCTTTTACAAAGTAGCACTAAAAGGCCAATTCCCTGGCAATCTGAAAGGACTAACACTCGGTACAAGCACCCGCCAAGACGTACAGGACCTAATCGGAAAAGCGGAAGCGCCTGCCAAGGATGCGGATGCGTTTGACGTGTATCATGCCGAAATGGGCCATCCTGGATATGCCATAGCCTATAAATTGAACAAAATTCGCGAGCTTCGCTATTTCGGTACCAATGTGGAGCGGCAAAACAATATTGGCGGCATTACGCAAAGCATGCTGTACAAAGCATGGGGAATGCCAAGCTCCGCGAAGACGATCCACAATGGCAAGTTGACCCAAAAGAAGATCGTATACAATCGCGGCGATTACCAGCTTTCCTTCATTTTCAATAGCAGCACGGAGCTAGACCACATTAATCTAACGCACAAATAAATCCAGCGTATAATGGAAAACATAAAGAAAGGCTGCCGATTGAAAACAATCGGCAGCCTTTCTTTATGTTCTAATTTTCCCAAATGAACCCTAGACATTCATCTCAATCAAGTGAGCGTATTTAGCGAAATCGCTCTGCATTCCCTTAGGAACGCTGCCAGATGATGCCTCTAAGCTGCTGCCTGTACGTTTACCGGAAATAGCAGGCGGATATGTGCACCGCCTTCAGGACGATTCTGAGCCGAAATCATTCCTCCGCATCGCTCAACGATCGCGCGGGAAATGGCAAGGCCAAGCCCCGTTTCCCCATCCTTGCCCTTCACGAAACGGTGAAACAGATGCGGCAGCAAATCTTCAGGTATACCCGCGCCGTCATCTATTATTGATATTTCAATCCCATCTTGGCCAACTCCAGCTTGAATGAGTATGGTGCTGCGCGCATGCCTAGCCGCATTGGATACCACGTTCAGGAGCGCTTGCAGCAGCTTGTCTTGATCACCACGAATCGCCAGCTCGCCACTTTCCCTTGGGAGAATGGAGGTCGTTATCGTCACTTGATTTTTTACCAGCACGGGATTGATACGTTCTATCGTTTCTTCAATCCATTCGGTCAGGCTGACGCGGACCGGTTTAAAATGCTCTTCCTCTCCATCCAGCTTGGCGAGGAGAGTCATCTCCGTCACGATATTTTTCAACCGGCTGCTCTCGCTCATAATAATGTCCAGTCCTTTGCCGACTTGTTCCCCTTCAAAAATCCCGTCACGGATGCCTTCCGCGTAGCCCGATATCGACATCAATGGTGTTTTTAGCTCATGCGAAGCATTTTGAATAAACTGCCGCTGAATGACATTATATTTGTTCAGCTCGCCAGCAAGCTCATAAACCGACTTTGCAACGTCTCCTATTTCACCATCGGCCTTAACGAGCTTCACCTCCGAAAAGCGGCGGCCCTTAACCTTTTTCAGCTCGATTTGGAGCTTCATCAGCGGTTTGATGAGTTTCCTGGTAATCATCAGGCTAAGCAGAAATGCAAATATGACACCGCCGCACAGCACGATAAGCAGCCTTCCGAGCAGCGATTGCTCAATTAGCTTTATTTTGCTGATCGGTGTGAGCAGCGTCAAGGTTCCGCCTTGCGGAATCGTGCTTGCAGCCGTAATGAATTGAGCTCCTGTCGTAGAAATGGAAGTAGCCTGCGTACTCGGTTGAAGCATAGGCACGGACTGTATTTCTACCTGCACGGGCTCAAGCGAACTATATAAAACGTTCTGGCTGGCATCCGTTAGAATCGCGTCGACCTCGACGAGCGACTGCTTCGCTACAGAAGCTATGGCTCCTCCCACCACACTGCCTGCTGGCAAGGCTTTAATTTCACCCACCTCCTGCAGGTTCAATGAAATGGACTGCCCCATTTGAATCATATCCTTCTTCTGGACCTCTATAAAATGATCAAGCAGCACATAATGAAACATTACGGCTGTTAGCGACAGAACGAGAATGAGCAGAAATGCAAACGCCAAATTAATCTGATAAAGAAGCTTCATGCCGCATCTCCCCTCCATTCATCCGCAGACGGTAACCATGACCCCAAACCGCTTCCACAGGAAGCTCCTCGATCTTCTTGCGAAGCCGCTTCACCAAATGATCGACCGCCCGATCGCTTCCGAAATAGTCGTCTCCCCAAATTAGGGTCAACAGCTCTTCTCTGGCGAAGGCGCGATTAGGCCGTTCGGCAAGCGTCTGAAGCAGAGCGAACTCTTTGGATGTCACATCCACTTCTTCCCCGCACCAAAATACGCGTCTTTCGTCTAGAGCAAGTTGAAATTGGCCTGCTTCAAGCATTACAACCGAGGAAACCTGCTTTTCTTCCTCCTTCGTTCTTCGCGTATACCACCGTTGAAGCTGTCGCTTGACCCGGGCTACCATTTCTCTTGGACTGAATGGTTTAACCATATAATCATCGCTGCCAAGCTCCAGCCCTAATATTTTGTCTACTTCGTTATCTCTAGCAGAGATCATCATAATCGGAACCTCCGCGTCACGGCGGATATGTCTGCAAAACTCATAGCCATCCATGCCGGGAAGCATAATATCTAGAATCCACATGTCAGGCGGTTCCTCGTTCAGCTGCTTCAGCCCCTCTTCGGCACTTGCCAGGGCTACCGTGCGGAATTGTTCTTTCTTCAAATAAGCTTCAACCAGCTCGCGTATATGTTGATCATCATCGATGATCGCGATTAAATATGGGTTCATTGCGTATCCTCCTATTCTGGATCTCTATTATTATAGCAAGCTAGTGAACCGAAAGGGGCTGTGCCATTGTTTTTCCACAAATCTTCACATGGATTGCCATCATTGAACGATACACTTGGTCCTGTAAGACAAACCCAAACCTTGAAGGAGTGTTAACCATGAATTACAAAATGATCTTCAAAAATGTCGCCTTGTCCACTTTACTGCTGTCTGCTGTAGCTGGCCCTACTGTTTTCGCAGACTCCGCTCAAAATAATACAAGGCCGGATCGCGTTGCCGCGTTCTCCTCTACTCACGTGACGGAACCAAATAAATTAGAGGGCTTTAACAGTATAGCTGCCTTCCAACTCTTAGATCCCATCAAACTGGCAGAGACCTATGCAAAAGAATCGGTGAAGGAGTGGCAGGCTGTTATCGCTCAATATGATAGCCTTGTATCAAAGCGATTCGAAGCAGTTAGCATTGGAGAAGTTACTGAGGCAGGAGTGGCATTGCCTAGTCTGACTCTGTCGTCGAAGGACCTCAGCCTATCCGCTTTCGCTCCAACAACGCTTCAAGCGGTTCCCTTAAGCGAAAAAGAACTCGCATCCGTTAAGGCATTTTCCGTAGTAGGCGTATCCGCTGAGCTGACGAGCGTACCTTTGCAGTCGAGCGGCACGATTGCCGTTTCTGGAACTACAGCGGCTAATTCTGCTATTGAGATCAAACTCTCGCCATTTTTTGAAGGAATGACAGCTCTTGAGAAAGCGGTCAAATCCAATGATGAAGTCGCCATTAGAGAAGCGCTTGCGAAGCAGCTAGAGCTGTACAAGCAGGAAATTACTTCATTTTTGCAAGACGTGGATAACATTAATCAATAACGTTTATTGCTTTAAATATAGGCAGACAGCGTAGGCTGTTGTGCTTATGGTTTCTTAAAGCATGTCACAAGTGACAATGAAAAAACGACATCCGGTACCGGTTTTTCGGGACTTGGTGTCGTTTTTTTATTGTCGCTTATAATTTTCAGCGTCGTTCCTATCCAATCAGGTAATAGAATACAACAGCCATAGTCCTGTAATTGGAAACAAATCCAATATCCCTCACGTCTAATTAAAAGAAGGGAGCTGTACATCAAGAATGAGAAATGTTAAAGGAAAATTGGCAGTCGGATCAATCGTTTTATTCCTGCTGTTGCTTGCAGTAGGCATACTAGAGCTGCGTTATGGAATGATAAAAAAAACGGTTTATGCGTACACTGTAAAAAATTATTTGAAGCAAACCTATAACGAGCCCATGGCAATTAGTCGTGTCACTTATCTATGGGATAATATCGATCCCCTCCAAGCTCGCGTTCATCCTAAGAACGCAGAAAATCTTGAATTTAGCGTATACCCGAGCAATGAAAGTTCCAGCGGCTTCAGAGACGACTATGTACATACGTTATGGCTCCATCAGGCAAAAAAAGATATGCTACAGCATTTAGTAAATGTTAATGAGGAGTTTAAGAGTCCGTTATATATAGACTTCACCTGCTGCACAGCAGCCGGCTATGATGCCGGAAAAAACGGCGGTATCGTCCCGTATTACAGTTTGGAGGCCTTAACCTTCGATGTTACCATTCAACACCAGAGGGGTTTGAAGCCCGATGATCTTGAGCAAATGTATCGGATAATTGATGCTTTGAAAAAAATGCGGCAGCCGCAATTCGGTACGGTATTATTCCTCATGCAGCCTGAAAACGAATCCTATCGCATTGAGTTTCGGATACCAGGAGCGAATTTGCAAAAGATAAATTCGGCAGCTGCCCTTTATTCCTATAACGAAAGCCGTTTTCCAGCAAGGGAGCTTGCTGCAATGATCAACGCAGACATCAAATGGGATGAATCCACTTCTAGCGTTACGATAACGAAGGGAGATATCGTGCTGCAAATCAATCATTGGGGAGAAGAAATCCTAATTAACGGAACGCCACAGCAAAATACTTTACCCTCGTTCCTCGGGGACCATGGCGATCTCCTTGTTCCCGTAGCTGTATTCGAGAAAGCATTTCAAACAACAGTTCCCTTGATTGATCTCTTTAATAAATAAAAGCATAAATATTTTCTTGAAAATATCAAAAAAATCCGCTTAAAAAAGCGGATTTCAAAGTAAATATATTTCGTTTCTTTGCAGCTTAATGGCTATGAAACCAACAGGTTAACTCAAGGCTTTACTCATGTCATAATCAGTTAAGTCAATATCTAACTCCATGCCCATTGCTAACTTGGCAAGCTGGACTCCGACGTACGGGCCCATCGTTAAGCCAGAGGCTCCGAGACCGTTTACCGCCAGCAACCCCTCCCAATCGGGCATGGCCCCTATGACAGGAAGAAAATCAGCCGTGAAAGGACGAAAGCCTACTCTGACTTCTTGGAAAGTACTATCCGCCAAATCCGGTGCGAATGCCAGGCTTTTGCTCAAAATTTCGTGCATGCCTCCTGGCGTGACTCTCGTATCATAACCATCAATAGGATTCTCATGCGTCGCACCCATTACGATTTTTTGCTGCGGGAAGGCGAGCAGATATTGATCGGAAGGCGGCATAACGACTGGCCATTTGCCTGTAGTATGGCTAGCATCCGGAATCTGCACGTGCATAATTTGTGCTTTTTGGTAGCTGACATTGAGATGAATGCCTAACGGCTGCAGCAGCATACTCGCCCAAGCTCCTGCGCAGACGATAACGCTATCAGCCTCGTAGCGTTCTTCTCCTAACATTACGCCTGTCACACGTTTGGATTGATACTTTAGCTTAGCGTCCCCATATAATAGCTCTGCTCCGTTTCTTTGTGCAGAACGGAGCAACGCATCACGCAGTGCCCGGCCATCGACGCGGGCAGCTCCGCTAATATGTATGGAGGAATAACCATCCTTAAGCAGCGGGAATCGCTCTCGAGTCCGTATCTCATCAAGCCGTGTAATCTCTCCGATTTCCGGTGCGTCTTCCATACGTCCGTATGCACGCTCTTCCATTTTGTCTAGCTTCTCAGAATCCGTATGTATGCTGAGTGCTCCGACCTGTGCATATCCGGTATCCGTTTCCCCTTCGTTTTCAAGCTCTTTAATCAGCGCTGGATAGTGGCGCGCTCCAGCTTTTGCAAGACGATACCAAGCCTTATTGCGTCGCTGCGACAGCCAAGGGCAAATAATGCCGGCAGCTGCGTCCGTCGCCTGTCCTTCATCTTTCCGATCGATAATGAGGACATCTGCTCCTTGCTTAGCCAATTGATATGCGGTTGATGCCCCTGCAATACCCGCTCCAATCACAATGATCCTTATGCTGAACCCCCCATTCTGCAACCGTTTCTCATCACGAAAGGATAGGTAATTGAGCGATAAAATTTTGTTTGATTAATCGAAACTCACCCTCCGTTGTTACCCTTGCTATTAAAAAGTATTTCGACATTTTTATTGAATATTCCTGCAAAACCATTCTTCCATTTTCTCTAGTCATTAAGGTTATGAATAGTAGTGAAATATACATCCGTCATAAAGATCATTAAATGATACTCGTCTAATTATTCTAATAGCGGACAAGTGCGGAAGACGAATCTATTCTATCATCATATATTGTTTATGAGATAACGCAGGAGGTGGGGCCGTGGCTATTAGAAAGCCTGTTACAAGGATAGGAAACAGCAAGAAGAGAGTAAAATGCAAGCCAAAGAAAAAGCGTCAATGCTCCAATAGATTACCTTCATCCGAAATAAACAATCTCATAGAGGTACTGGAAGCAATCGAACAAATCCTTCCAAGGACGCTCAGCGAGAGCAGCATGGCTAGCAATCATACCATTCGCGTGCAAATGATTAGAATCGAAGATTGGTTAAAGCGCAATCGCATATGTAACACTTCACTGCTAATCAATCTGCTCAAGGAAATTATTCGAATTTTAGACGAAATCGCAACATCGATTCTCGATAAAGCATTGCAAGTGCAAGTCGTTATCAACCAGCTGTTTATAACCGTGCAAAACATTACAATGACAACCATTCAAATGAATACCATTATTAATGTAATCAACAATATCAATACCATTATTAACATGAACGGACCAGCGGGTCCACAAGGGCCAGCCGGACCACCGGGTCCGCAAGGACCTCAAGGAATTCAGGGAATTCAGGGAATTCAGGGCATACAAGGGATTCCAGGTACGTTCTCACCTGTATATGCAAGTGTATTTGACACAGGAGACCAAATCATAACGCCAGCAGACCTGGTACGCTTCAATCAGTTCGATCAACCCGGTTCAATAGCAGTTGGCGGCATAACGGCGACAGCGACTTCCATCACGGTCCCGATTGCCGGGGATTATTCGCTTAGCTGGCAAGTTTCTTTCCTTCCAATTGTTGGGCAAACCCATTGCGCTTTCGGATTATACGTGAATAATGTACTCGTTCCTTCTACGACTTCTGGACTTGCTGCCTTTCAAGATCAACAGATTACAAGCATTGGAGCTTCTGTGATCGTAAGATTGGCAGCCGGTGACGTTTTGCAAGTACGTCCGTTGTTCCCGATGGGAACGATTCAGCCAGCGATTAACCTAAGTACGACAATCATCTATCCAAATGTCGTACCTCAACAGATTACAAGTGCATCCGTATCGATCATTTGGCTGGGCAGCGTCTAACCATTAAGCCAATGATATTTAAACTTCATATCTCAAGGGCTGCAAAGATAAATATGTTCTAACCTGATTCAAGCCCATTACCTCAAAAATAAGCTGACGCCGATAACGTATCGGTGTCAGCTTATCGCATGAGACATATTTCGGTGTTTACGAAATGGAGTGTTTAGACAAATAACGAAAGCGAATTAATTCGTTGGGATAATTCGAATCTCCTTATCCAAATTGGCTAGCATCATATAATTGCGATTGAAGGTAAAAATGCGTTTTATCTGGTAATAAGACATGGTCACAGCAGTGAATGCTTCGCTGAGCGAGAAATGAAGCTCAGGCCTGTCGATTAATAGTCTCCGTGATTCCCCATCAAATTCGTGGCTGCTGGAGATGACCGCTAGCTTGCCTTTACTCACCGCTTTATCAATTGCTTTCAGAAAATATTCCGCCTGTTGATAGCTGTATTCATTGCGAAGCCATTCATGAAGCTCAAATATAATAGAGTTAGTTGTTATGTAATTTCGTTCCAAATCATGTAAATCCAGAAACAGGGAACGGGCTTTCGCATAGCGTGGGTCTTCAGGATTCATTAAAGCAGCTAAAGCCGTACTATCCAAAAAAATCGTATCCTGTATGTTCAAATGGTTATCCATGTGTTTACGCTCCTTAATCCACTAGTTTGCAAATGGCATCCAAATAAAGAAGCGGGTTATCTTCTTTTTGATCCACCGAAATAGTCGCTGACTCGCTGGGGGTGCTTGCTAAATATTGGAGAACAACTCCGTTAACGATCGCTTGCACTGTCGTTTGCTGCATATCAGCTAGTGCTTTCAGCTCAACATAATGTTGTGATTGGAGTTCTATCATGTTTTTTTCTGGTTCTTCGTTTCTTGAAGAGATGAATTCTGTCGCGGTAGATTTCGCTTTTTCAATTTGATTCTGAATGAAGCGTTTATAATGATTCACCTTCGGGATTCACTCCTTTTATTTTGTTCTTACAAATTTTCGTCGAATGATGTCGATTTCAGGGGGTGGTAGCAAAAAGAGATTTTAACGGACACGTTCACGCATAGAAAAAACCACCAAAAAGGTGGCTTAAGAATCAACTCATACACTCTTTCTAGCAGTGCTGCCCATGAGTAGGTTACGATTTGAAAACTTGGCAGTCGCTCGTTTCTCAAACTCGTTCCAATTCGGTGTCGATATGTTTGCTTGTTGCTTCAATTTATCGAATGTATTATACAAGGCAGCTATTTCGCTAAACGATCCGTCTATCCATTTAATAAATGGTAAATGATGATACATTTTTAGCCCATAATATAATCCGTTCCGGTGCTTGCGGATGATGGTTACAAGTGAAGGTGGAATAGCCGCATAGCCTAGCTTTTCCAACACCTGAAACCCTTCATCCATCACGATGATGGCTTGCTTCAAAAGCGCTTTGTCTCTAGACGCTTTTTTGTAATCACCGTCGTAAAGATAACTAATCGTATTCAGCGCCACTATAGGGACAATATGACTTTTAAGCCACGCATCCATATCATCGCGATAGGTTAATTTGTAGTTAACATGCTTGAAGGCATCTTCTATTACATGTTTGAATGGGATCTCACCGGTAAGACAGCCTAGTACCATTTGCCCGCCTCCTCGAATACAGACGATGCGCCCGCTCTCTTCACGGAGGCCTCCGCTAAGCTGAAATCCGAAGCTGACATTTTTTTTCACGATACTGTTCTCGAGCAACATATTTTGCATGCCATGAACATCAGCATTATTGCCAACCAGTACGATATTACGGCTTATGTTCTCAGCTAGTATTGGCAGCACGGATTGAAAATCATTGTATTTCATGACAACGAAAATAAGATCATAACAGTCATCTGGATGAAGTGCGCGAATAACGTTTACTTCATCAACGGTCGTTTTGCGCTGAAAATAATGGCGAATAACGAGTCCCCCGTTTTCCAATTGCTCCGCTCGTTTACCTCTAGCCAGCACGGTGACATCATGCTCTCCTTGCACCAGGGCATGAGCAAGATAACTACCTAAGACGCCTGCGCCAAATACCAAAATTCTCATCGTTATACCCCTCCTTTACATACGTACAACCGTTGTTTTTTCAACATTTGTTCGATATTATTAGGTTATCCGTTTGCCCAGAGTGAATCAACCGTTAGATTGATCGGTTTTGTCGGTTTTTCAACAAAGTATGATCTTTTGTTTAATAAAAGGAGCATCCCATGGATCGCAGAATAAAAAAAAACCAAACAGCCATTATGAATGCATTAATTCATCTGATGGCGAGCAAGGATTTCGAAAAAATCACAATTAACGAAATCGCAGAATGCGCAGATGTTAACAGAGGTACCGTTTACTCGCATTATTTAGACAAATACGATCTCTTAGACAAATGCATAGCAGCTAATTTAGAACAATTGATCGAAAGTTGTTTGCCAGAGGATCAATCAGCAGCATACCCTTCTAAGCATTCATTGCGGCGTACTTTTGAATTCATGGAGAAGAATGCGTTCTTTTATAGAACCCTCTTCACGAACAAAGGGGTTCCCACCTTCAGAAATCACTTGCAAGAAATGATGAAACAAGGCTTACGCGTACAAATCGTAGAATATCATTTAAGTTTAAACGAACTGCAAAAGGATATTTTAGTACAATTTTTGAGCTCGGCGACTGTCGGAGTAATCGAATGGTGGCTCACTCATGAAATGCCCTGTTCGGCAGAAGAGATAACGGAACATTTATGGGTACATCTCGAAACGAATCAAGTAATACCTCGATTATCCTTTGACTTATAATTGTCTGCATATAAAAAAGACTGCCTTGTACAGGCAGTCAGATCGTGATCTTTAATGTTGGCTTTATACCTATCAATCGGTGGCCTCTTCTAGATTCTCATCGAATCCGAATGCCAGTGTTTGATTTGGGATCGGATTTGAGAAGGATTTAAATGCTCGGCAACAGCTCGTTTACTCAAGCAGAGAAACTCTTTGTCACCCGCATTTCGCAAAGCGATGATCTGCGCGATTGAAAGTGCAGGATCAAGTTCTTGCCCGGTTAAACGATAATGTCTAAACTGCTCTTCCAACCGTATGATCCGATCCTGGGTTTTAGTTGCATACCCGCGAACGATCATGGCAATAAAAATCAAGCTTATTGCGATCAACATGAAAAGGCCAGCGCTCGGAATGTTGCCGTCGTTTCGCAATGCTTGAATGCCGTTTATGAGTGACCAAATAAATACAGCCATAACTAGTGGAAGCGTTACAAAATGATAGGGCGGATGAAATCGCAGTGATTTTCCATTTTGTTGATTTGCCATATAAACCTCCCGTTTTATCGTCATCATCTCGAATCTTTAATCCTAGTACCGTTATTTGCCCCTCCGTTTGGTATGTTGATTATTAAACCTATGAAATAAAGGTGAAACTATGAACGGATTTGAGGAAAATAGTTCCCATAATCCATTCTGTATGCGTAATGGTCTATAAAACATCTGCTTGCCGGCTAGCTTTGACATGCTTCAACTGAGCAACAATAATGACGCTAATGATAACCAGAAGGAACCATGAGCTGATCTTGCTGAAACTAACCAGCTGCCAGGATTGGTACTGGTCAGGATACTTCCATGCATTAAAAAATGTTGCAATATTTTCGGCTAACCAGATGAAAAAACCTACGATAACGAAAGCGAGCGTCAAAGGCATGCGATACGTATCGGCCCTGACCCGATAGATGATCCAGGTTTTCCAAAAGACAATGAGCACCAGAGCTGTAAGCCACCAACGAAAATCCGGAATGAAATGGTGAGTGAAGAAGTTCAGATAAATAGCTCCGCCAAGCAAACCTGCGGATAAAAGCCCTGGCCACCCTGTAATGTCCATCTTCAGTCTTCGCCATATCTGGCACATGAAGCTTGCAACGCTTGCATACATAAATCCGCTGTACAGCGGTACGCCAAGCAATTTCGTGAAGCCGGGCTCCGGATACGACCAAGAGCCCATTTTCACCTTATATATTTCCAGCAACAATCCGATAAGGTGAAAAACGCAGATTACTTTAATTTCATCCCGCGTTTCTAATCCGCTTCTGTACATGAGATACTGCACCGCAAGCAATATTAGTAGTATGGCATCATAACGGTAAACGATTGGAATTTCTATAGCGCTTGAAAGAGCCAATGTTCCAAATATCGCAACTGGAAATATGCAGCTCATCGCTTGATGATAGCCAAAATGAAGCAGTTGTATGATTGGTTTCATTGCTGTCCTGCTCCCCCTTGTATCCCATCTTCAAATCAATCATATAGGTTCAATTGAATATTAAAAATAGAATTTTTTATGGCTTTAGTTTCTTATTTTCAACATTGCGAACCGGCAAGCAAATTTAAAAAAGAACAATGCCCTAAACGGTAAACCGAAACAAAGACATTTTGAATATATGTCCTTCATCTCGGTAATCGTTCAAGTGCATTGCCCTTTTGTTTTTTGCAGGTCGATGTCTTGCCTTAAATATAAATGCTTCAGCCAAAACGATTAAAGCTTCGGATTAGTTCCAATGCCTGATCTATCGTCTCCTTTATAATTGCTGCGGCAGGTCGCTCTTTAGTTAGCCGAAGACCTTGCCCTGCCCAAAGTGACATATACTCCGGATTATTCAATTGGGCCGCAGCCTGGCGTATGTCCCTAGTCAATGCGTTCTGAATCGGATAGGCGGGAATTTGACCTGGGTAAGAACGGAATTCATTCATAAGTTTTGTGAGAATGCCCCGTGCGGCTTTACCCGAATAGATATTCGTTATTTCGGTGGAGTCTTCGTTTGACATCCTGATTTTCCGTTTATACTCGGCATGCGCACCGCTCTCGAAACTCGCCAAAAATGCGGTTCCCATTTGCACGGCAGAAGCCCCCAATGCAAGGCTAGCAACTAGCCCGCGACCGTCCATTATGCCGCCTGAAGCGATAACAGGGATTGAAACCTGATCCAATATTTGAGGAACGAGCGCCATTGTACCGATCATGGATTCGGTGGTACTCTTCAAGAAATTCCCGCGATGCCCTCCAGCTTCGCTTCCCTGAGCCACGATTGCGTCTACCCCCGCAGCTTCCAAAAGCTTGCCTTCCTCGACCGTCGTTGCCGTGCCGACGACAGTCGTCCCATTCTGTTTCATTGCTTCTATGACGTCAAATGAAGGTATGCCAAAAGTAAAACTAAATAGCTTTACGTTTTCTTCCAAAACAGCCTGTACCTGGTCATCGAAAGACTCTGCAAACTTCGGGATGATATGGTTCGGAGCGATGCCCATCTCTGCACGAAGCTTATTCAGATAATCGTTCATTCTGGCGATCGATTCTTCCGATGTATGCGATTGCTCGGGTACGAACAAATTAATACCGAAGGGTCGATCTGTTTTCTGCCTTATTTCCCTAATCGCATGTCGGATTTGTTCTGGCGTTAAATAACCGGCGCCTAGGTTCCCAAGCCCCCCGGCATTGGAAACGGAAGCTACTAATTCCGGAGTTGTCGACCCACCTGCCATTGGGGCTTGGAATATCGGGTATTTAATGTTCAGTAAACGTGTTAATTCTGTTTCCATCTTCTTAGAACCTCCTATTTTTTTTGGATACATGCAACGGCACACATTCAAGGCTATGTTTAAGTTTAGCAGTCTGGAATCTCTATTCATGTATGCTAACAAATGTTATGGTTAAATTAAAGTAACTTTTCCGCTAGTACAGCCTAAGATGTTGTATTGTGATGGAAAAGTGATAAATGCAAGAAGGAGCTGGTATTTCGAATATGAAAACGTATTATTGTGATTTAGAGGTTACATTGGACGTTATTGGCGGGAAATGGAAAGGGCTTGTTTTATACCATGTCATAAAAGGGCCGAAAAGAACGAGCGAGCTTAAGCGGCTCATACCTAATATTACTCAAAAGATGCTCATTCAAACGCTTAGAGAACTAGAAGCTAGTGGTCTTATCGCTAGAAAAATGTTTAATCAGGTCCCTCCGAAAGTCGAGTATTCCACAACAGAACTTGGGCAATCGCTTGAAACCGTATTGAAAGCGCTTTGCACATGGGGTGTAGGTTATGCAGAGGAAGCATTCGCCCAGGACGAGTATGAAATTCTGAAATTGGAATAACCATTCGATACGTATCCGTCAAAAGAACATTCATTTTCCTCGGGTTCCTAATTCTCGTTGTGCATGCTCTTTTTATTTGCAAACTTTCTCCTTAGGCTCATCCATGCGCATAGCAGCGGAATATATCCATACAATAGGATCCAACCGGACAAGGTCAATACGGAATCCAGCTTTTCTATCATCATCGGATTTTTCATGGGAAGCATAATGACAAATACAAGGCCTCCGGTAACCCATAATGAAGGCCTCGATTTTATTCCGATCGTTTTCTTTAAAATTCGGATTGCACCCCATAAGGCGACACAGCATGCGGAAATCATTACAAAAAACCAAATAAAAATATAAATATAATCAAATCGTTCAATGAAAGGAAAACGAATGATTTTGGATAGGATAAGCGTTGGCCAGATCGTATGCTGCAGTTCTTGAATATTAAAATAAGCAAAGCTAACAAACGCGATAATCAATGGGATAAGCGTGGAATGGGCAACCGCAATATGAGCCCATTTCTTAGACTTTTCTTGGTTTTTAATAAAAGGATACAACAAAAGCAAAAACTCAACACCTAACATCGTGGTTAAAGAATGATAGGCAGACTCTGCGAACTGATGAGCACTGTGATTAAACAGAGGGAGAAAGTTTGTCCAATGCGCTTGCTTTAGCGGGAAATAAAGCGACGGGATCAACAGGCTAGGAATGATGACGCAGAAGAAACAGATGCCCGTAATGACTCTTAGGCCTCCGGAAACGACGTAAGCGGCAACCAGCAGAAACAAGAGCGATAAGCTCCAAAGCGGTGAATACGGAAACACCCATACATGTATGACTTCTATGTATGGCCTTAATTCATTTACGATAAATAAAAGGATATATCCATAAAACACAAACGTCATTGTGGTACCGATCCATTTGCCGAATAACTGGTTATGCAATGATATGATATCGCCCTCCGTTGAATGGGATAGCAAATAAAACATCATCGCAATAATCAAATGCAAGCTTATTCCCACTGCCGCAAAAGAAAATAAGGCGTCCATCTCGGCCCCGTTTATAATGCGGCTTTGGAAAATCAACAAGGTGCTTCCCATTTGCGTGCCGTGTATTAAGGTCCATAGCAGATATGGCGATACAGTTAAGCTTTCCTTTACTTGTCTTCCCACCGGATATCCCCCTGACGAAATTACTCCCCGACTCCGGATTTGCTTAGGCTCGTACGGAAATGAACATCGAATTTGATATTTTTGTAGTCGTTCGCATAGAATTTGTCCTCCGACCAGCTGCGATGGCGAGTCCTCATCAAATCGCCGATTCCGAGCGGGTCAACTTCCTCTTTCACGAATTTGTGCAGCAAGGCAAGAAGATGGCTTTGAAGCTGCGTCTCCAGTTGCCGCACTAATGAATGCGTGTTTTTTTCTTTATCCAATGAAAACCAATCCGGATATTCATTTACCATTCCGCTTAAGACAAACGAATAAGTCAATGTTGTCCCTTCCTGATTTTGGATGACCTTCCTATTCAGCTCGCCGGAATTAATTGTGAATATAGCTGGCGACACGTTTGAGCCTTTTTTGATGACAAACGGAATATCCCCCCGCAAAGCTTTGCCTTGCAGCAATTTAAAATAAACCATTTCATCCTGATTCAAGACAAGCTTTAAATGATCAGCCTTGAAAATCCCGTATCCGTTAATTTCGACCTGCCTTTTAGGGTTTATTTTGAGATAAGGTACGGAAAAATCCCGTCCCGTTCCGTAAAAATCAAACAGTACGGTTGACAGATTCGAATATGGAATCATTTTTTCCTTCATATTTTGTTCGATTAATTGATAGGGGTAATTTTGACTCCCTTTCCCTGCAAGGCTTTCCGCTACAGTAGCAAATGGTTCGTCAAAAACAGCCAGGATCACATAGTTGCTGATGACAGGGTCCCGGCAGATCGTTTTAAGGAAATTAGTAATTCCTCCTTCGGCTACCTCCCTGCTGAAAGCTAGCATTTTCAGCTTCTCCATCCGGACCGGCTGCGCGGATTCGAAAGCCATTTCGTTGAAGATTTCCCGTGATTGCTTCCCTTTTCCATAAAGCACCTTTATTTTCCCTTTGTCCTCATAATCTGAATATAAAGCCGATCCCGTATAACCGGAATCATTTTTGTCAATCCCAAGTACGGTTAAGCTGCGTATATGGTCGACAACGCCATCACTGCCGCATCCGGCAAGAAAACACAATGCTAACCAAGGAACCAACAGACGCTTAACGTTACTCATCGTTAATATCCTCCTTGTCTTCCTTTGGATGATACCTTGTAAGCACCTTTGGCTTTAAATACTTGCTTCTGCTTGTCATATAGGCATACGATGCCCGTATGATACTGTCTGAGAAGTTGCCCGTACGGAACGGGAATATCGGCACCAAATAAGGCGTCCCTAACGATTTTAATCGCAATAAATGCCCGATTAACAATAGAAACCCAGCGGTTATGCCAAGCCCTCCCCATAAAGCGGCAAGCAGGATAAAAGGAAACCGCAGTAACCTAATCGTGTTAGCCATTTTGAATATAGGAGTCGTAAACGAGGCTAGCGCCGTTAATGCGACAATGATTAACAAAATATTGCTCGTCAGCGCTGCGTGAACCGTTGCCTGCCCGATTACGATACCGCCAACGATGCCTAATGTTTGTCCAATTTTCGTAGGGAGCCTCGCACCAGCCTCTCTCAGCAGCTCAATCGTGATTTCCAGAAAAATGGCTTCTATTACTGGAGGAAAAGGAACATGGCTCCGAGACATGATCAGCGGTTCAAGCAAGGCTTCAGGCAGCACTGCGAAATGATAGGTTAATATGGCGACATAAAGCGGGGTCGCGAATACTGAGAAAAAAACACTCATTATCCGAATGATGCGAAAGAACGAACCGACGATCCATGGTACGTAATAATCTTCGGGCGATATAAAAAAGTCCAAAAAAGTAGACGGCCCGGTAATGACATAAGGCGAGCCGTCGGAGAATACGGCGACTTGCCCGGATGAAATGGCATAGATGACGCGATCCACTCTTTCGGTGGAAAGAAACAACGGAAAAGGCGTATTGGTGTTGTCTGATATGATTTGATCAAGAAATGAACTGTCATATATAATATCAACGTCTATCGCCTGAAGCCGCTGCCGCGCAGTCTGCACATGCTGATCGTTCGTCACTCCATCCAGGTACACAATCATCACCTTTGTGTTGGACATAGAACCGACTGTTACTTCTTCAAACACTAACTCCGGTACCGCCATTTGTTGCCTAAGCAAATGAATGTTGAGGTCAATGTTTTCCACGAAGCCGACTTTTGGCCCGACGACGCTAAATTCATTTTCGGTGTCATTGCTCAAGCGATGGCCGCGTTCCGATATATTTACATTTACTAGTATGAATGCCTCAACCGTTTCGTTTAGCTGAATGAGCACATAACCTTTAATCAGCTTTTTCTCCACTTCTGCGGCATCATGCGTCACTTTTATTTCTTCAAAGGGGATGATATTCTTCATATCCTCGATGCCATTTATATGTTCGATATTTTTTTGGATTTCCGAAACGAGATAATGGTTTATTTTCAAATTGTCCACTAGACTTTGAAAATAACTGATTTGAATTCGAACGGGAAAATCGCCCTCAACCGGGGAAAATTGATGAAAGTCACTAGATTTGCACGCCAACCGAAAAACCTCAGTGATCGTTTTGCGAGCATCTTTATTGGGTTTAGTTGAATCCTTCGCAGGTTCATTATTCCTCTGCATGGTCTACTCCTTGCCTGCACCTGTAGTATGAGTTAACACCATTATGTTCGGTGATCCCCAAAACTATACATTTCCAGTGGCGCAACGCTTGAGTTAGGATCGAGCAGACCTGTTTGCAATAAAAGCATTAGGATGCTTCCGGTTTTACCTTCCCCAATTATTTTTTTCGCAATAAATCCCCTTCAAGCCTACTCTCACCTTGTGCGATCACAAGGCGATTTTTGAGTAGTTACTTGAAGAGGATTATATGAATGGATCAATCTGCCTAGAGCATGAGACCATCTTTTTCAGGCGTCGCAGCCGTATATTTTAACTTTAAATTTGTACGACTCCGCCATCTACGAACAATTCAATTCCATTAATATAGCTGCTCTCGTTGGAGGCAAGGAATATGGCAGCGTTAGCGATTTCTTCGACTTCTCCTATTCTTCCTAGCGGCGTGACTTGCTTAGCATACTCAAGGAAGCTATCTAAATTAGCGCCGAATAAATCATCGTAAGCCGGCGTATGAACGGTTCCGGGACTAAGAACATTAACTCGAATTTCAGTGCCTTTTAAATCAAGAATCCAGCTGCGAACCAGCTGTCTTATCGCTGCCTTTGATGCGCCATAAATGCTAAACGCTGGATTACCCATTGCGCCTGCCGTAGAACCAGTCACAATAATCGATCCTACCTTATTCGGAAATAATGGTAACGCCTTCTGCACCGTGAATATCGTTCCTTTTACATTAACGTCGAATGTTTTGTAGTAGTGCTCTTCTGTAACTTCACCCAGTGGAAGCAACGATCCCAGACCGGCATTGGCAAAGAGGATGTCCAAATGTCCTTTCTCCTGCTTCACGGTTTCGTAGAGCCTGTCCAAATCTTCCAGATTGGAAATATCGCCTTGAACGCCCGTTACATTTTTTCCAATTAAAGCAACTGCTTCATCCAGTTCATTTTGCCTGCGGCCCGTAATAAAAACATAGGCGCCTTCCTTTACAAATTGCTGTGCGGTCGCTAGACCAATTCCGCTGGTTCCTCCCGTTACGACTGCTACTTTACCATCAAATTTACCCATATAATGACTCTCCTTTAACCATTATTTTAGTTTGGCATTGGAAGCTCATTCTACCCTTTTCGTTCGTAAAGAGTGAAGAACATCTTATACACGCTAGTATGGATGAATGGTAACAATAATAATAGTACGCACTATTTTGTTATTTAGTCACCAAGAAGTAATAATTGTGATGGAATAAGACATTTTATTAAGAAAATCTTTTGGCATTACTAGCTATTTATCGTATGCGCATGTGGATGAGAAATGAGATGTAGTTTTTTCAAGAAAGCGGATTGCATTTTCCTTTATTGCCCGGGCCGCAAATATCCATTATTTCCATCAGGCTAGCAATCGTGTAAGTACTTTGAATTTCAGCAAAGCTTTCTTGTGAATGCCTGTTAATCCAACACGTATCAATCCCTGACAAAATGCCGCCTTTGATATCGGTATTTAACGAATCTCCTATTATGAGTGCTTTCTGCTTGTTAAAATCCTTAATATGGTTCATCACATAATCAAAAAACTTTGGAGAGGGCTTTTGAAACCCAATGCTTTGCGAATCAAAGATTTGTTCGAAATATTCATATAAGCCTGCTTGCTTTAAGCGCCTTATCTGCGTTTGAGTAATGCCATTGGTGACGACAAATAATCTATGGGATGCTGATAACTTTTGACAAACTTCCAAAGCACCTTCAATCATAAGCTGGTTTCCGCTGCCCAATAGTTCCCTGTACGCATTCTCCCATTCTATTCCGTCTACGACTTTTCCAAGCTTTAGCATCGTATCAGAAAACCGTGCGTTTAGCACATCATTCAAAATGATATTTCCGTTTTCGTATTCCGCCCATAACTGTTTGTTGACGGCACGATATACTTGAAATATTTCATCCGAAAACATATAGCCTTGTTGCTGAAACAGTTTATTTAACGACTCCGTTTCATTCGCGCCAAAATCTAGCAACGTATCGTCTAAATCGAATAGCAGTATATTATAGCTCATATTTACTCTCCCAACGTTTTCATCTTCTTTCATGCGTATCATCTTACCAACGTTAATACAACTCAACAAAGTACGTCAATCCCCGTGCATCGTGGATGCACGGGGATTGACGTACGGCATATGGCAGTGAAATACGCAGCTTTATTCCTTTTCAGGGAACATTCCTGTTGAGATCGCAATTCGGTTCCAAGCATTAATGGTGTTGATCGCCATAATAATCGTTACATATTCTGCTTCATCCACATATGCCCGAACTCTTTCATACAATTCATCCGGTACGCCTTGCTCTGAAATTCGCGTAACAGCTTCCGTAAGCTCAAGCACGGCTCTTTCTTTGTCGGTATATATAGGGGCTTCGCGCCATGCGCTAATCAAATAAATACGCTGCTCCGTCTCGCCCATTTTTCGAGAATCCCGAGTATGCATATCCATACAATAAGCACAACCGTTTATCTGAGATGCTCTAATCTTAATGAGTTCATATAGATTTGCATTCAACCCGCTTGTCTTAATAAACCCTTCCAGCTTCATCATCACTTGCAAAGCACCAGGGTTTGCGCTCATATGGTTTAATCGAACTTTCATCGTAAATTCCTCCGTTATCGCTATATTTTAACCTACACCATCAAATTAATCGTCGACAACACTAATCGTCGATTAACCTTGTCACCAATATAAACCTTAACTATAAGTCTGTCAACTCCCTATATGGATCATTTCAGCAAAATGACCCAACACCCTCATTTGACAAGGGTTTTAAATCCACCTAAGATGATTAATAGCGATCTTTTTATCTAGAAAGCAGGTGTTTGCATGCAGTATAGCATTGGCGTTGAATATGGCCTGCATTGCTTGGTATATTTAATTGATATTCCAAAAGATTCGACAATTGGGATTAAAGAGCTCTCCGCTTTTCAAGGCGTTTCGGAAACCTATCTTTCGAAAATTTTCGGTAAATTATCAAAAGCCGGTATCGTAAGCTCGGTTCCTGGCGTAAAAGGCGGTTATAAATTAGCAAAACCTCCCGCGGACATTTCTTTTTGGGATGTGGTCGAAGCTGTCGAAGGTGCTTCCCCCATTTTTCAATGTAAAAATATTAAAAATAACAGTTATCTTTGTCGCGATGAAGAATATGCGGCTTGCACGCAAGCTTCTTCCTGTGTGATTAACTTAGCTATGCTGGATGCCGAGGATAGCATGCGCAATCTTCTGCGCAACAAAACGCTTACTTGGTTAAATGAAGAGCTTGATCGCGTACTAACTCCACAATCACGCAAAGAAACCCGTGAATTTTTCGAAAATAGCAACCAGAATCCTTAACGCCACATGCTGTGCTTCAAAGTACGGAAGGTGGAAAAATACAAAAGCTCCTGCAGGTTGCAGGAGCTTTTGTATTTTTGTATAGTAATCAGTCTTGACCTTTTTTAAATGAGGTTTAATTCTAATTGATTATAGGTCGTTGTAGTAAATGGTCTGGATCGTACCATCCTCGTTATAGTGCAGCTCCGTGTATTTTACGCATCGCTTATGATTCACGCCATCGGACAAAGAGCAGTCATGGTAGAACAAATACCATTTATCTTCGAATTCCACAATCGAATGATGGGTCGTCCAGCCTACCACCGGAGTTAGAATCGTCCCTTTGAATGTAAATGGGCCAAGTGGATTCTGGCTGACCGCGTACACCAGCTTATGTGTCGTACCTGTCGAATACGACAGATAATACCACCCATTATGCTTGTGTACCCATGGTCCTTCAAAGTAACGGCGATCCTCATCACCGGCTGCAATTGGATTGCCATTCTCATCGACAATCGAAATTCCCTTCGGAGCGCCTTGGATAGACAGCATATCCTCACTCAGCAACGCAACCTGGGGACCAAGCGCTGGCGCTTCAGGCTCCGGCCCTGTTTCATCTGGCTTGAAGACGCCTGTCTGCCATTTTTCCAACTGACCGCCCCATAGGCCACCGAAATAAATGAATGCTTGATTGTCATCATCCATGAAAACGGCAGGATCGATGCTGAAGCTGCCCTCCATGTAAGTAGGCTCCGGGGTAAACGGCCCAGCCGGAGAAGCGCTTGTCGCTACGCCAATTCTGAATATACCGTCATGATCCCGGGCAGGGTAATACAAGAAGTAAGTTTCGTTTTTATAGGCAGCATCTGGTGCCCAAAGCTGCTTAGAAGCCCAAGGAATATCCTTCAGATGCAATGCCTCGCCATGATCTACGACCGGAGAATCGAAATGATCTAATGATAATACATGATAATCCTCCATCGCATATTGATCGCCATTGTCATTATCCGGGCCATCGTGATCAAGATCATGTGATGGGTAAATATAAATTTTCCCCTCGAATACATGCGCGGAGGGATCCGCCGTATAAATATGGGTGACAAGCGGCTGATTAGGCGTTGGTTTATTATTCATTTGAAAACTCCTTTTTCGGTAGAGGTTAACGAATAAATAAAGTGTAGTGCTTGCCATTGTCGGAGACAACCCTTCATTCCATAGTAAAACCCCGAAAAACTATAGATTGTAGGCTTTAACCGGTTTGAGTAATTTTCAATTCATCGAGCATTCAATGCTCGATGCCGAAATAGGTGGACAAAGCTGATTTAAATTCATCGTCTGTCTCCGGCGTGAACGTATTTACTCCGGCAGAGGTAAAAATGCGGAACTCGCGGTCGGATACCGTACGCCGCCCATCAGGCGTCCGAATTGCAACGATCGGGTATTTATTAAAGATGGAATCAGCGGCATTTTCGCACCAAAAGCTCGCAAATATATAATCTTTTGGCAGCTGCGGCTCCTCCGTGAAGGAGTAAATGCGATTCCAACCACTATGTTTCTGCTCGCAAAGCACCCAACCAAAATTAGCATCCTTCTCGAGCCGGTAGTAGTCATTTCCTTGCTGCTGTACTACCCCTTCATTTAACGAAACGGGTCTGCATGGTACGCTCCCACCAACGCCAACATCGCACAGGTAGTCGCTACCTTCGGCTTCTACTATGAGGACATGATGGCGCCTTTTTGGCGGGAGCTGCTGCTCGTCTCGCCAGAATCGGGCAACCAAGTCCGTTACTTTATAACCGAGCTCCCGCAGCAGCCATCCGAATAACGCGTTTAACTCGAAACAGTAGCCTCCGCGCCGATTCACTACAATTTTCTGGTAAAGATCCTGTGGATCTAGCGATAATGGCTTGCTTGCCAGAATATCCAAATTCTCATAGGGAATCGCGTACAAATGTCGTTCTTGCAGGTCTCCCAGCGTCTTTGCGCTGCCATCCAGCGATCCTATAAAACCGATCCGATCCAAGTAGCTCTGAATGGAAGGATGAATAGTTGTCACTACAAAAACACCGTCCTTTGATCGTTTACTTGCTCTAACTGCAATCCCTTTTGCTTCAATGTGTATTCCCATTCCAATAACATATTGTTCTATCTGATGGTACCACCTATGTGGAAGCTTTTGCTATACAAATAAATGAAAGGGGATACACGATCAGTATTGCAGCGAGTTACTCATAAATAACTAAAAGTGCCCGATAACCATCCGGTTAATAGGCATTATTATGGATTAGAGACGATTCATTCACGCAACGGTGTTACTAATGATCTGTAGAGCGGAACCAATATACGATTATCTTTTATGTACGGTTTTGCATCAAGCAGCATTTTCTAGCCATTTTTCTCCACGTACAGCTGTTAAGTGTTAAAACAACTTTTATGCCGCTTTTTCCTAGAATGACCTCATAGTTGGAACAAAAGCACCTAAAACGTTGTTTTCATAATTGGAAGCTCTTTTTTCTTGTCAATTTTGCACCTGAACTTCGATATTATTTTCAACGTCGTTCCGGCCGATAGTGATTTTCCATATCAAATTAGATGCATCGTAATTAACGTCTTTAATGATCGGATATTCCCAGTTTCCAACGGTTATAGAGAAAAGCGCTTGGCGGATAGCCTCTGCTTCGCTCATCACTGCTCCTTCAGGCTGCAAACCAGACTTGATCACTAGCTGTTCTGCCTCACCCTGTTGCGGATAGGAATCCAGTAATTCGTCATACTTGATCCATACTTTCACTTGCTGACCGATCTCTACGTTAGCAGTCGCATTGGTAAACCAGATCGCTGAATAGGAATTGCTCAGTCCGCCCTTTTCACTATAAGTTGTGTGGTAACGCCCGGCGACGAGAATCTTGCTATTCGCTTTTTTCACGATATATCCTTCAAACTCATGCTGATTTGATAGCTTCGATTCGTCAGTTTCAAAAGGGCTTGGCACATTATCAACTGTCGGCTTCGGACTTTCACTTACTTCAGAATCGGCTGGAGCTGATTTCGAATTTGAACCGCATCCGGACAAACACAGCAGCAGAACACACAAACATTTCATCAGAATCAAATGTTTTACACTCAAATTTAATAGCCCCTCGCTGCAATGTTTTTCATTTAGACGAGGAAGACTGGCCCAATGTTTCATAAATAAACCAAATAATCAATTCTGTTCCGATCGAATGAAAAGGTTGCGGTATACACCTTAGCTTTCACTCGCGCATACTAAAATCGCAATGGGATCGTAACCGATCAAATCTGAATAAAACGTGTTATTGGTTACGATGTTGCTTTTACAAGGAAAGCTCAAAAAAAACCACCTATAAAGGTGGTGAACTCATCAATATCTAAAACCTCGCCAAAACCATTAAAAAAATCAATAATCCCACTGCCATACAGGCAGCAAATTTGTAATTCGGCATCGCAACCTCGAATACCGACTTCTTGAGCAATCCAGCAAGCAAATTGTTAACGGCTGATGCGGGCGAAATAGGATTAGACAATGCCCAGCTTCCAAGCAGCAGCACCGCGAAATAGACGGGGCTAACCTGAACATTCATAGGATCAATGCTTCCGGCAAGTATGGTCACAGGCACGATTGGATGAAGGCCGATTAAAGAGGTACCCGCAATTAATGCCACCGTGAAAATCGAAAATGTGAAAGCTACAGGCAGCGGAATGTGCTCCAGCAAGCTCGGAACAACCGCTCCAAATTTCGTTACGCCGATTGACCCGCTGAAGAAGCCAGCAGCTAGAAACAGCGTGATCTCTTTCCGCAAAGCAGGTAAAGTGACCGTCACATGATTTTTGAATCCTTCTTTGTATACGGTCATTTCACCCTTTACAAAACACCACAACAACGGGTAAGCCAGTGCGGCCAAACAGATTAATAAAACCATGGGCAACTCGATTAAACGTTCCATAGCTAAGATGACGATGATAGCCGCCACCAAATACATGCCTAGTCCGATCGGAAAAACCGCTCTCTCCTTACTTTCCGCTGCCTGGCTAGAATCCGCTAAGTCAGCATGAAGCAATTCCCGAAAATCAACTAACCAGCTAATCACGAGGCTTAGGACCGCTAACCCAAGCATATAAGGCAGTATTGACGACCATGGCAGTCCTAGCGCCGCTGTCACAAGGGTCATCGCTGCGAAATACGGGGACCATAAAATCGCTCCGGCAAAACCGCGGTTTAGCGCATTGGCAAGCAGAAGATTCATGCCCGGCTGTGGCTTCACATAGACCAGTTGATAAACGACAGGAATCGATCCGACGTTGATAAATACACCCATGAGCTGGGTTAGAAGCTGCGTTCCTAGAAATAAAGCGGTCTTGCTTCGCAGGTTAACTTCATAAAACTTCTTCAATGCCTTGACGTATTCTGGAAGGCGAACCGGAATCCCGAATAACGGAGCAAATAAGAATAAAGTAACGATGGTCACATTTATCCCAGCCGATTCAAACCATATTCTAGCATCTGCTTTCTGAAGCCATAATAGGACAACTCCGGTAAGCATGAAGGAAACCGTTAGCCATAATGTCATTCCCTTAAGCTTCGGCAGCAGCAAAGTGATTGCAACAAACACTAAGCCTCCCAGAAAATAGATCAGCGGCTCGAACTGTGTCAATTGCAGAGCAATATATGACGCAGCAATTGAGAATATAAGCATTCTCTCCATTGCCGTCTTAACTGCGGGTGCCATCTGATCTGTCCTCTTTTCCCCTCTTAATTAAATTGCCAGCAGCTTAAGCTTAGGTTGCCGTATTGATAGCTGCGGTGAAGAAGCGTTGCTTTACGATTGGAATCCCCCGTCCCCATTGCAAGCAGAAGCGGAATAAAATGTTCATTCGTCGGTACGGCCTCTTGGGCAAATGGAGCAAGTTCGCGATATCGGAATAATGCTTCTGTCTCCCACGATTCAAGCTTGCTCTGCAGCCAATCGTCGAACTGCTCTGCCCATGCCTCATTGCCTTTGGACTGCCAGTTCAATTTCCTTAAATTATGGACTGTCCCTCCGCTTCCAATGATAAGTATATCCTGCTCGCGGAGTTCAGCCAACGCTTTTCCGATTTGGTACTGCTCCTCATTAGGCAAATTGCGATTTACGGATAGTGCAATGACCGGAATATCTGCATCCGGATAAAGCAGCTTAAGTACGGCCCACGCGCCGTGATCCAAGCCTCTTTGTTCATCCAGAACGCTTTGGACGCCTTGCTTGGCAAACAAAGTTTGAATCTGCTCAGCTAGTGAGTGATCGCTTTTTGCAGGGTAGGTCATCTTGTAAAGCTCATCTTGAAACCCGCCAAAATCATAAATCGTTTCATAAGATTCAGCAGCGCTTACCGCCTGTACCGTCTCTTCCCAGTGAGCGGAGAAGAGTACGATCGCTTTTGGTTTAGGCATTTGATTCTTAAACGTTTTAAGCAGATCCGTATATCGGTTATCCTCAAGCACGATTGACGGGGCGCCATGCGCGAAAAAATAGGAAGGCATCATCTGTCCTCACTCCTTATTGGTGTTTATTTTTGCATCTTTTTTCAGCCAGTTCATAAAATCAAGTTGGTTCTCTTCCGATACGCCATGGTCGGTCGGATATATTTTGAAGGACAAACGATTCATCTTATCCTTCATATATGCGGCGGTTTCATGGCCAATCCGTACCGGGAATACCGAATCATACTCTCCGTGAGAAATAAAACCCGCGACATTCCTCATGCTTTGAACGGGATATTCCGTCTTCACAAAGTCAGGAATGTATCCGTTTAGCGCAACGATTCCCTTTAACCGTTCACCCATCACGAAGGCAAGCGTCATTGATAAAATTGCGCCTTGGCTAAAGCCGAGCAAATACCTTCTGTCTGGATCTACCGGATACTTATCCGTCGCATAATGAATGAATGATTCAAGCGCTGTGACCGCTTCATCAAACATTCCCCGAATGGGATTACCCAGGCTTATTAAATCGTAATACTGATAGCCAGCGCCAAGCGGCAAATTGCCGCGTATGCCAATGATGATGAAATCTTCGGCTAACGGAGCAACAAGACCGAACATATGCCTTTCGTTCGAGCCTTTGCCATGCAAGGTGAAAACGGTTGGATAGGTTTTGCCAGGTTCGAGGTTGGCAGGCAGGTGAACATCATATTGATATTTCGGAATCATATAAACTCTCCTTATTTGGCAAGCGATGCCACACAATAAATATTAGTGATAATGAATTAAATTTTATATGAGTAATTTAACGCAAGGATTATTGACTTGTCAATACTCAAATTGTTAATATGTATTTATAATTCATATTACTAATATTCGAGAGGTGAATGCGATGGATATCGGATCCACGATACGGACAATTCGGAAGCGCAAAACTATCACCATCGCTCAAATATGCGAAACAACCGGACTCTCCCAAGGATTCATGAGTCAGGTTGAAACCAATAAAACGTCCCCTTCCATAGCGACACTGGAAAACATAGCGCAAGCCCTGAACGTACCCTTAGCCTACTTGCTATTAAAGAAAGAAGAACGGATGAGTTTTGTTCGGAAGAATGAGAGAAAAATGACCACAAGCGGTCCGGAACATTTAAAAGTCGAACACCTTAGCTCTACGAAGAACGTTAAAATGATGCTCGTGGAATTTCCTCCTGGCGCTTCTACGGGAGCTGCACCTCACGCGCATGAAGGCGAAGAAGTCCATATCGTCATCAAAGGAAGAGTATACTCGGTGCAGGGCGAGGATGCGGCTGAGTTCGAAGAAGGCGATTCTTTCAGCTGGAACGCATGCACACCGCATTTAGTAAGAAACATAGGCGAGGATACTGCAATTGTTTTGATATCCATCTATACAGAAAATGAGAACGGACAAGATCTGATTTAACTTTGCAGAGGAGAGTCTTCATGCTGCTACAACGTTTCTCTCCAATACAGGAGCTGTCTCCATATCTAGACGCTTTGCTTTTGCAAGAGGATTTCAACCGGACAAACTTCGCTAACCGTCAGCCTGTCAAAGTATTGCCTTCAGCCATGACCGTTATAGGCATTCAATATGGACAGCCCATGAAACGATTGGAGAACGGCAAGGTTTTCGAAATGGGATCGAGTGGATTAACGGGATTGCAAGCATCCGTTAAGGAATATCTGGGCACGGGAGCCATCGGTACCATTATCGTTCAATTCAAGCCCGGAGGCTTAGCGAAGTTTACGGCATATCCCATTCACGAATTTCAAAATGCGAATATACCTCTCGAACTTATTTTTCCGAGCAAAGAAGTACATGAAATGGAAGATAGATTAAGATATGCGACCCATGCAGCTGATCGGATTGGTATCGTGCAGCGATTCCTGGTTTGTAGGCTTCGGAACAACCTTGAAGAACATTCCATTATGCTCGCGGCTCAGCATATCATGAAGCGTCAAGGTGACGTATCGATAGAGCGGCTCGCCACTCTGTCTCACATGAGCAAGCGTACCTTGGAACGCAAGTTCAACTCCTTGATCGGGGCATCTCCCAAACATTTCGCGAGCATTGTGCGTTTCCAACACGCGATTCGGCTTCGTAATGCAGGCTATGATTATCTGGATATCGTTCAGGCATGCGGTTACACCGATCACGCACACTTTGCCAAAAGCTTTAAATCGTTCGCAGGCAGCACGCCTGCGCAGTTTTTCAATAGCGAGTTTCAACCAGAGCTCAAAAAGTCTTTTAACAAAAGCGATACCTCTTTCTCCACAGGCCAACATTTGTATTATTGAGAGAATAGCCTTCCCGCATACAGCGGGAAGGCTATTCTAATCCGCAATAACTTGTCGCATTTTTACAATGAGCCGACTTCGACGGGATGATAAGATCGGGATATAATACTTATTCATGACAAGGAGTTGTATCTAAGTGCCCAATAAAGACACGAAAACAATCGGGAAAGATTATCCGTACGAATCGAAATATGCGACGGTCAACGGACATCGACTCCACTACATTGATGAAGGAAGCGGTGCCCCGGTCGTTTTCTTACACGGGAATCCAACCTGGTCATACGCGTTCCGCAATGTTATCCCCTACGCGCACAATTCCAATCGCTGCATTGCGGTCGATTTGATCGGTATGGGAAGATCAGACAAACCGGATATTGGTTACACGTTTCTTGAGCAAGTCGATTATGTGACCCAATTCATCGAACAAATGGATCTTGATCCCTTCGTACTGGTCGGGCATGACTGGGGTGCGGCAATCGGGCTGCATTATGCGATGAATAACCCCAGCTGCATTAAATCGGTGGTCATGCTCGAACCGCAAGCATTGTATCCCAATCAGGCATGGGCCGACTTCTCCCCTCCTGATTCGCATGCTCTGTTCCAGACTTTACGCGACTCCGAGCAGGGATGGCCGTTCATGCGAGATCAAAGCGTGTTTATCGAGGGCATGACGAAAACGATCATTAACCGGCAAATCACGGTAGAGGAACTCGAGTATTACCGCGAGCCCTTCCGCAATCCCGAGGATCGGAAACCGATGTGGGCTTTCCCGAACCAGATTCCAATCGAAGGACAGCCGGCAGAAGTCGTGGCTGCCGTCGAAGCGCGTAACCAGTGGTTCAAAGCATCCGCCATTCCCAAGCTATTGTTCTATGCTACTCCTGGCTGCACGATACGCGAGCCCCAGCTCGCCTGGTGCCGGAGCCATCTACAAAACCTTACGCTCTTCGATATCGGGAAAGGCTTCCACCATCTTTTGGAGGAGAATCCTCATGCGATTGGCCGTGAATTGCAGCGCTGGCTGCAGCGAATGAATGAAAACAAGGCCCATTCGCTATAACATGAATCCGGTCCATTCCTTGATGCAAACGGCAGATCTGATGTGCAATTAAACAGATTTGGGCACAAAAATAAGGCAGACGCCCCAGCGGGGCGTCTGCCTGTTAAATTCTCAATCAATAGCGCTCACAAACAACCATACACGACATTTCTTAACCGCGGGTGCACGTAGGGCTCTTGGTTGTTCAGCAAATGCTGCGCATACATGACAGTCAGCTGCGACTCTGGATCGATGATGGCCATGCAGCCTGCGGCACCGCTCCAGCCGAATTCGCCGAGCGGGCTCAGTGATCCGCTCACCGGTTTGGCGGTATGCGTACGCACGCCTAAGCCGTAGCCATAGCCTTTCAATTGATCCCAGCAGTAATCGCCCTGCATACATTCGTCCAGATGGTCCGTCCGCATCAAATCGACCATCGCCGGCGATAGAATTGAAGATCATTCCTTCCTCAACCGGCGTCCCCTCTTCCAGGTTGGCATACCCTCTCCGGTAACGGAATACCGTCTCGTTACGATGGATGACCAGCACCTCTGCCCACGGGATACGCCAGGAAGTTATTCGGTCAATAAAAGAAGCTAGCGGTTTAAAGTCCATCAACGTTCATCCTTTAATCGTAAAGTAATGATGCAAATTCCGTTCCTTTATTCGTAGTCGATGACAACCATTTGATGACATTCCAGCACGGGTACCTTGTAGGCAACGGTTTCTTTCTCGTAGCTGTACGGCAGCGGTGTCAGTTGCGGTGCCAGATATACCTGCTTCACGGGCTTGGCCGTCCGAACGGAAACTTCCACATCGTATAGCGGGACGATATCCTCAATCACTTCGATCCCTTCGCCTCGACGCACCGGAGACGCGTAGAGCAGGTGATTAACCAACCGTTTCTCATCCATCTGCTCTTGAAGCGTGACCACGCCCTGCGCAGGCAAGCTCGTTAGAAGCGTCTTGGCTGGAAGCAGCCGATTCAGCGCGTACATAACCGCTTCTTTCAGGATCAAGCTGCCTTTGGTCGCATAATCTTCAAACACGTTCCAGGCGATATAGATGCCGTTGCCGCTCTCTACCATCCCAGGTCCACCATAAGTATAGCTGCTCGGCGTATGTTGATGCGAGCAGAACGTAAATACGTCGCGGTTGAAGTACGGATCTTCGCGTTGTCCCAGCTCGGTTCCGCCGGCTAGCTCGACCTTTTGCCCCTGGGAGTAGAAAATGTAGGAGGCCGGCCCCAAGCTGCCAGGCTTAAAGGATGGACGGAAATAATCGGGTTGGAACGGATTCATCCCTACATGACGTACTCCGAGATCGATGACGAATCGGTTGCCTTCCGGATCAAGCCCCGACCAGCCCGTCGCAACTATTTTACCTCCCTGCTGCAAATAAGACTCCAATTGTCCTTGCAGCTCGTCATCCACCGCCACGTAATCCGGAAGAATCAGCACTTTATAAGCGGTAAAGTCTTGCTCCTTATCGATAACATCAAACAGTACTTTACCCTCAAGCAGCATCCGTACCGCCCCGGCATCCGAATGCGTATTCCGAGAATCCGCCTTCGCATGTACGCCGGTTGCTTCTAACGACAGAAGCGCTACGTCCGCAACGTTCGTCGTCTTCACGCACCATGCTTCCTTGCTCTTAATGTCGCCATAAGCCGCGCCGATCAATGCGTAGGTTGCCTCATCCATGCAGCCGTCGGGATGCAGCTGATCGCCAATGGAGCAGCGTGCGCCATTGGCAATGCTGAGCGCCGTTTCATAACGCAGCGCGTTCGGGTGCTTGAAGCCGCCGAATTCTCCCCAAGACGTATGGAACTTACCGGTCATGCCGAGAAAATCGACGTCAAGCGTCTGAGCATACCTGGCCGAAAGCGGGAAATGGTCATAGCCCCAGCCGCCAGTCGGCAGCGATTCCAGCTCCAAATGGCTGTTCATGGCAGCTAAGTCGCGGCGGCCCCGGGCAATATGTCCCCCATTATGGAAGATCGGCAGTCCCGGCTTCACCGATTCAACCGTTTCTTTCACCTTTGCCGTATAATTCGCATACGTTTTCTCCCATAGGCGGCGCATCGCAGCCGTTTCCCGAGGATCGTTTCCTTCTTGCAGCACGCTTTCGACACAGCTATGGCAGTAGCATTCGCGCACTCCGACAATATCGAGAAACAAGCCGTCTGCGTCATACCGGGACAACATTTCGCGAATTTGCTCGAGCAGAATATCCAGGTAAGGAGAATTCATGCAAAACTGGTGATAGCCCGGTTCCATAAAGCCCTTAACCCAATTCGTATGATCATTCCCGTCGCGGACCAGCCATTCCGGATGGCGCCTCGCCAGCTTCTCGTCCAGTCCGGCCGATAAGTAAACAGGCGTCTTAACGTCAATTTCATGTGCCGCCTCAATTGCGGACCCTAACAAATCGAACCCTAGTCCCGGATGAATCTCGTTTGCTTCCGACGGATGGTAAGCCCAGCCATGATGGCATTTGGAGAATAGCGTGATGGAATCGACATGGCCAAGCTGCAGCATCGCCTGAAACTGTTTCTTGTCAAAGCGGGCCCCGATCGGCGCAATTGCTTCGGAAGTGTGAAAATCTAAATGGACCTGACGGAATCGCATAGGTTGTATCTTCCTTTCCGGTTCGTATAGCTTAACTATATAAGCTGCACGTTCCGCCGGACAGGTTCATAAGCGACTTTTTATAGCACATTTTCTACCTTCCAAGCAATGAGTATGTGATACAATAAGAAAACGCTTACCAAGAATAGGAGATGCCCAGCCATGCGTTGTCTGGAACTAACGATCCCCCCTCTCCCCCAATTATTAACGATTGGCCACTCTTGCTGGCCGCCGGGACAACAGCACTTCGTCCGTTCGTTCAACGTTTACGATATGTTATTCGTCCTGCAAGGAACCTTGTACATAACGGAAGAGGATGTCCAATACGAGATCAAGGAAGGCTCCATGCTTGTGCTTGAACCGAACCTCACTCATGTCGGGCATCGCCCCTGCGAAGAAACGACTGAAATTTATTGGATCCATTTTGTCCATCCGGCACCCGTGCGAAATATCGACAGCGGGCAAATTCCGTGGTCCGTTCCTTTTGCCAAAGGAACCGATCACGATGTCGCGCCGCACCGGCAGGTTATGTATATTCCGAAATTCACCAGCGTTCACGCTCCTGACGTTGTCCCGTTCCTGCAACGGATGCTGGAGCTTCATCATTCCTTGTCGCCTCAAAGCTCCTTGCCGCTTCAGACGCAGCTCGCCGGCCTGTTCGTCGAGCTGCAAACGGCATTGCGAACGCAATATGTACCACGCTCCAGACTGCTCTGCGATCAAGCGATCGCCTATCTGCAGCAGCATTTGACAACACCCTTTGACGCCAAGCATATGGAGCAGTCCCTTCACTTCCATTTCGACTATCTCTCCCGCTGCCTCAAGAAATATACAGGAATGAGCCCGCTTCAGTATATGCACGATCTGCAGGTCAGGACGGCCAAATCGCTGCTTGAGAACACGGATCTTTCCGTGTCCGAAATCGGTCTGCGGGTAGGCATCGAGAATGCCAACTATTTCATTCGACTATTTCGCAAGCTTACCGGAATGACGCCGGGTCAATACCGGACTGCCCGAATAGGCATGGCCTGACAAACAGCCATTCACCGCTTGGCGGAACGGTGCAGCGCCGACCTGTATGCCCGCGGGAGCTCCTCACGGGAAATGACCGACAGCTGCGCATGGTATAGCAAGGAGATTTGAAGCGAAATCCCCGCTTCTCCTGATCCTCGCCTGGCCAATACCGGCAATTATTCTTGAACGAACAAGCCTAATATCCGTTAGCACTTCAATTTAGGACAGTTCGTGCAGTATTCTTTAACACGGGAAACTTCATAGTAGAAGCAGCAGGTTTTGCGGATCCGAAGAGATGGATCAGAATCAAATGAACATGTCGGTTTCCCGTAAAAGCGTCCTAGCGGATTTTGTTTTTCCCCGAATAGCGCACCGGGAGCCTCATGAATCAAATAGTGAAAATCAACACGACCTTGGGCTTGCTCATGCCTTTCTCCCGTTACCCCGATTCTTTTCTCGTATAGCGAGAATACGCGGACTGCAACATTTTCCCATAAAATCGGTTTGGGCACATTGGCTACTCTGGACATAACCGCAACTAACTTCCCTATATTCCCAGCAAAAAGGCATTGAATGACCGAATCGCGCCATTCATGTCGTTTAGCAGCTTCGGGCATAACCGCATCCACAAGTGCTAAGCTTACATGCGCTAACCCGGAATGGCTCCGTGACGATTCAATCAAGCAATTTTCGGCTGATAAATCCAGTCCTTTGTTGTACGCCGTCATCGCATACAACAAAGGAACAGCCGTTATGAAGGCGTATCGTTTGAAAAACTGCGAGGCCGTGGTCATCCGAGACGGAGATTGCAAAAGCGCTGACAATCTATCCAGATACGCAGAGCATTTCTCTCCGTCGAGCAATTCCGAAGCTCTCACCGAAGAATCGGAACGGCTTGCATCATATTCGCGCAAGCCCCACTGCTCGTTTAAGTAATCCCATTCATCCTGTGCAATTCGTGGTAGCTTGTTCATTCAAGAACCTCCTAGGACTCTACGCTCGAACTGAATTATTGCAGCGCATCAGCGATCTGGTCTACGATTAAATCGATTGCAATGGGACCATAATAGCCAATCCACTGCGCCGTATTTTCTGCATATACCCGTTTTTCCATAACCGCGTTCAAATTTTTCCAAATCGCCGTGTTCTGGAATTCAGTCGTTAGCTCCAAGTTCGTATCGTCCTGAAGAAGAAACATATGATCGGCAGCCAATTCAGGAAGCACTTCAAGCGAAATCATCATACTTGAATCCTTGCTGTTCACGGCCATATCCGGTGGAGTCAAGCCTAGATCATCGTATAAAATCTGTGAAGTTCGATGTGCGGTTGTTTGAAGCCTTATCATTGCATCCCTAGGCCGGATCAATGCAACCGTTTGATCCTTCATTTTATCTGCCAATGCAGCTTTTAGCTCGCTTATTTTTTGTTTGTATCCATCAACTAGTTGTTGCGCCTCTTGCGGCTTATTCAAAATTTGTCCGAATTTCAGCAGTACGGTCCGCCAATCCTCGTTGCGCTCTAGTGAAATCGTTGGCGCGATTTTGAGAAGCTCATCGTAAATCTCGTCATGGAATTCAGTGGCAATGATTAGATCCGGTTCGATTGCTATGATTCCTTCAAGATTCGGCTCGACATACGTTCCGAGCAGTGGAATATTCCCCATCTTATCGCCCAAGTATGGTGGAAGCCCGTTGTCGGTTTCAGCTATTACGCTGCCCGCCGGCTGAAATCCGAGCGCTAGCATTTGATCCGCGTATTGAACGTCCAAAACCACGATTTTCTCCGGTACCTTCTCGAGCGTCATTTCGCCCTTCAGATGCTGAATGGTAACCGGTGAAGGAATAACAGGCTCCGTTCCGGAGTTGCTATTTGCGTTCTGCTCATTTGTCGCTTGCGCTTGATTCGTCGTTCCTGCCCCAGCATTATTGATTCCTGGATTTGGGTTGTCTGAGCATGCGCCCAGAATCATGACTATGCTAACTAACAAGAAAAAGGTACACGCTAATTTGCTTCTTGGATACATATGTATAATTCCTCCGCTTCTTAATTGAGAATGACACTCATCGTCACTTACAACACTATATCGACTCGCCTTAAGATCTTCAATGGATATTAGCGCCAACCGCAATAGATTATGGCGTCAAAAAAAACACTGCTGCTCAAATCGACAGATCTGAATGCAACAGTGTTTTTTTAAGGGATAGATCATCAAGCGCTATTTCATTCATGATCTTGCGCTATACTAGCTTATTTTGCATCCAAGAAAACTTCCGCCACTTGATCAACGACCTGATTCATTGCGATAGGACCGTAATACGCTATCCAGATGCTTGCTTTGGCCTGGTAAACATGATGATGCTGCACCGCGCGCAGATTTTTCCATGTAGCCGTAGTCTGGATCTCATCGGACCAAGACTGATATTTGTTGTCAGTCAATACGAAATAATGGTCTGCATCCAGCTCCGGCAAACCCTCCAAAGGAAGAATGGAGCTAGTTCTTTTACGGTCAAGTGCCAGCTTCGGCGGATAAAGCCCCAAATCTTTGTAAAGAATCGCCGCCGTACGATGCGCGCATGTATGCAGCCTAATGCTATTGTCCTGCGGCCGGATAAACGTCACCGACTGCCGGTGCAGCTTAGCTGTGAGTGCCGATTTCAAAGTAATGATTTTGTTTTTGTACTGCTGCAAAACTTGTTCCGCCTCACGTTTTTTGCCCGTAATCCGTCCAATGATTCGCAGCGTATCCCTCCAATCACGGTTTCGCTCAAGCATGATGGTCGGCGCTATACGCGAGAGACTTTCATAAATGTTATTCTGAAACTCCGTACAGATGATCAGATCGGGCGCCAAAGCACGCAATGCATCGAAATCAGGCGCAGCCAACGTTCCCAAAGGCTTGATCATGCGCAGACCCTCAATTAGATGCTGCGGAAAGCTGCTCCTATCATTCGTCACCATGGCGCTGCCGGCCGGCAGCTCGCCAAGTGCCAGCATATGATCCATAAACTGGGGATCCAGTACGGCAATTTTCTTTGGCTGCCACTGGAGCAGCAGCTCCCCCTTCAGATGAATGATCGTCCGCTGTGATCTTCGGATAGCAACTTTCAATGGATCGTACTGTCCCATCTTTTCGCTGCATGCTGCTCCCGGACAAGACGTAATTAAAGCAATTTCCTCCGGTTCGGCACTTTTGGCTTGCAGCATTGATTCTCGATAAGCGCTGGGGGAAACGCCCGTATACCGCTTGAATAACCGGCTGAAATAGTAGCTGTCTGCATAACCGACTGCCTCTGCGATATCCTTAAGCCCCGCATTCGTACGACATAGTAACGCCTTGGCCTTTTCTATACGGACCTGTACGAGGTAGTCAATCGGACCAAGAGCAAGCCGCTTGTTGAACATTCTCTGCAGGGTGCGAGGGCTGGAATGCAATAGCGTTGCAAGCGTATCAGCTGTGATCGGCTCGGCAAAATGTTCATCGATATACCTTGCTGCCTGCAGTACGATATCTGGCGTCTCATGTTCCTGTTGCTGGTGCTGAAGTTGTCCCAATAGCTCACAAATGAATTGATAAAATAACGATTTCACCTGTAGCTTCGCCATCGCCCCAGGCTGCTTCCATTCCTGCTCCATTCGGGACAAGGTCATGAGCAGCGGAGCAGCATGGCCGACAGCAGATCCATAATGAACATCAAACGGTTCCGTACGGTTCATCAATTGAAGCAACTCATGGCTGCACGGCTGAGACAAGCATGCCGAATATTGAATCATGTAATATTCAATAGGGTCGGTGACGTCCATGATCGTAAAAACCGTACCTTTGCCGGCGTGGAAAACATATCCGCTTTCTGCTAGGTGCTCGTTCCCGTCCAATAGGAGCCGCGCACGGCCTTGTATCGCGTATAGCAGAACACTCGACGAAAGCCGGGACGATTGCGAATGCTCGCCAACCGGAAGCTTGGTACGCTGCACATCAACCATCTTCAGCGAAACATGATTCCAAAGTATGAGGTGGTCCTCTACAATCATAATATGATGTCAACTCCTAAGAAGGGTCTTTAATCGGTTTAGAGTCGTTAAGTCTTAAGTAGATGTTACCACACACTCCCTGGTTAAAAACCTTTATATTTAATTAAACGAATCTGATCGTTTGCATTCCGGTTTTAACCGTATCCGTTTTATATCACAGACTTTAGCGAACAGCTCTTTAACAAGCAAAAAAGCCACCTAGAAGGTGGCCTGTACGCTAATTGAGCACGAATGTTTAGGAAAGATTGCAGAGTCTTGTCCCCGTACTGCTTTTATAAAAAAAACGTTTATAGCTTACCGATAAATCGTTACCTCCAAAAGGTAATCTTGCCTGAATCTAACCGAACGGTCTCATACCCTACTTCTTTTGCTTTTCCTATTGAGACAATCATGACTGGGGCATAACGTTCTTCATCCAAATCGAATGCTTTTGCCAACTGATCAACCTCAAAACCTGCCATTGGATTCGTATCATACCCGTGTGCACGGGCTACTAACATTAACTGCATAGCAAAGAGGCTGCTATCTACTTTTGCAACTTCAACTTTCAATTCCTTCGATAGCGTCGGAAACATGGTTAGAATGGTTTCGAGTTGGCTATCTCGTACATCAGCCGGCATTTTCCCTTGATCCACCGCAGTATTGTAAATTTCCTCCGCATATAAGTAGCTTTGGGTATCGCCGAAAATTAATAGCATGGCTGCTGAAGTATCATTTTGCAATGTATTAAAGCGTACAAGCGGTCTTAGTTTTTCTTTTCCTTCCGGCGTATTCACCACAACGACGCGCCAAGGCTGCATATTGGCAGATGATGGAGACAAACTGGCTTCCTTAATAATCTCGCTGATCTCTTCTTTCGAGATTTTAACGGTCTCATCATAATGGCGCACAGAACGTCGTCCCTTGACTATATCGGCGAAATCGTTATTCAGAATATGGTTAAACATAAAAACTCTCCTTTTGATAACAATAGATTTTTTGACATCGTGTATGTCATTCGTTATCATATTCGTATTATGAACTATAAACTTAGGTTTATAGCAACAAGCAAAGAGGACATGCGATGAAAATAAATGACGTTTCAAAATTAACGGGTCTGCCCATCTCAACATTGAGATTCTATGAACGCAAAAACCTAATTCCGGACTCCTTCGTGAAAAGAGATGCGAATAATTACCGAATTTATTCCGAAGAAATTGTTGATTTTCTAGATGACGTGAAGTCTCTTTTATCCGTAGACTTTTCGATAGACGAGTTAAGTTTGCTAATAAACCAACAACTTCATTTATCTTACGAGGCAAAGAAGAAGATGGTAGAACATAAAATCAATGAAATTGAAGAGATTCAAAAACGATTGAGCAAGTCGAAAAAGTTTCTGCTTGCAAGCTTGGAAGGCAAAGCGAATTTTCGAACGAAGTGTTAAGGACCTTATTTGCCGTGATCTCCGGTGAGCCGCAATAATCTGATCGAAAAAAACAGGAAAATGCGTCCTTCGGGATCGTATTTTCCTGTTTTTGGTTTCTCTAGCCTTCGCGATTTCGAACAACGAAGCTGTGCTATTTTTCGGCTGAACTTGTCTCGCTAAACCTGCTGCCTGTTTACGTTAAGTTAAGAAAGGCAATAATTGGTGTATATCGATTCTGAAGGAGAACACCAATGAAACCTGCTGAAAAAATATCGGCAACGCAATTAAGTTTTTTGCTATTTTCCTTCATAGCGCCAACCGTCATTCTAATCATACCAAGTTTGATGATCAAGATTTCCAAACAGGACGCATGGCTAACGATTTTCCCTGCCGTCTTGATCGGGTTTATCAATATTTGGGTAATGACCCTATTATCCAATCGCTACCCGGGCCAAACCATTATTCAGTATAGCTCGCAAATATTGGGCAAATGGCTTGGAAAATGTCTGGCACTGTATATCATTTATTATTGGATTAACTTTGACTTCATCATTTTAAACCAACATATACAGTTCATAAATACGGTTCTGCTCCACAAAAGCCCACCATTCATGGTTAGTTTATCGTTGGCCCTTCTATGCGGCATAGCTGTCTATATGGGAATCGAATCCATAGCTAGGTCTAACGAGTTCCTTGCCTTAGTCATGTTTGTTTTGTTGATTCCGCTCTTGATGCTGATGCTCGCTGAATATGATCCTGAGCGCCTTCGACCTGTGCTCAGTAACGGTATGTTCCCGGTTCTTCAGGGTGCAATATTTCCTGCCGCATATTTAAGTCAATTTTTCATTCTAGGTTGGCTTCTTCCTTATTTAAACCAACCAAAAAAAGCATTCAAAGCTTCGATTATCGGGTTATGTTTGATCTCAGGACTTTTAGCCATTACGGTTTTACCTTTGATTATGATATTTGGCCCTTTGACTGATAAATTGACTTTCCCTTTATTAAGCGTTATTCAGTATATCGGTTTTCAAGGTAGCTTTGAACGTTTGGAAGCTTTAGCTGTAGCGATATGGGTAATGGGTTGCTTTATTAAAATATCCGTCACATTCTTCATTATCTGTCTAAGTATTTGTCATCTATTCAGCCTTAAAAACTATAGGGATTTCGTAATCCCTATAACGATCTTATCCGTGTTAGGATCGGTTTCTGTATTAGTCAATTACTCCACCGATTTGAGCCATTATCTCAAGTATACGTATCCAAGCCATGCCTTATTTACTCAGATGATATTACCTATATTCCTCCTGATGGTTGATTCGGTAAAAAGGGCATGGAAAAAACCGACGCTTTAGATTTCATTGTTTTAAAATGATTTTCCCGATGGGCTCGAATATCGTTTTCAAAGGCGTTATTGTACTTGGAACAAGTATCTTGGCAAATATGAATGAGCCCAAGACCATGCATATCCCCATCAAAGCACTATATAATATAGCCGCTCTAGCTTGTTGTTTTTTCATCAAATGCTGAACGTAGTAAACCGTCATGCCTAACATGACTAGTATAAAAGCTGCGATTTGCAAGATCATTTCCCGTCACCCTCATCTTCCTTTCCGAAAGAAGAATGTACCATTCCGGCTCCTTTTACAGTTAGGTTAATTTCAATCGCTATCGGTGTCTCCGGAAACAGCGTATCCCAATTCGGCTTTAAAATAGCCCACTTTTTAGGATAATTCTTATAAATTTCTTGGCCGAACCCGACGCTATCCACTTTATATTTCTTTTGGATTTTAAACAGGAAATCTTGAACCTGTTTCTTCACAGCGTTTTCCAACTCTTTTTTTATAACTTTCAAATTTTCCGGCTCGTTAATATCCAAATTCGACGTGTTCTCTGCCAAACTGCCTTGGCCTTCAAGATGAATCTTAAATTGTACGGATTGGTCTGAAATCTCTGTTATGATTTTGCTATGTGCATGGCTTATGACCAAACCGACTTCCCCGCCTCTGGGCAAATTCGTCGTGATACGGCCGGTCTTCAGCTTATTGGTTACCCACAACAGCCCCAATGTATCTTTATCATTTAATAAACCATTTAGTTTGAAGTCTTTAAAGACGCCGGCGCCAGCAAAATTAAAAATTTCCTTATCTGTATCTTTGGAATGGACATCAGGTTCAATTGTCCCTACAACGGGATGAATCCCCTCACTTGCATGCGCCATAAAAAAATCACGTAAGGTGACTGCCACATCCTCCCCTGAAATTTCCATCTCCTTCACCGCTTCGCTTGATACTTGCTTCAAAGGATAATTCATTTTCAGAATGTTCCGTCCTTCTCCTCCTTTCACTACCATGATATAGGTCTTTAGGCGATTCCTTGGGTCATGTGTGAAAATATCCAGGACATCGCCGATTCCCTGCTTAGCTAAACGTTCGCTAACGAAAATAACGCTGCGATGCGAGAGAAATAATATACGAGAACTCTTCTTCTGAAGCTTTCGGTGAATCTCATTTCCATCTTTGCCTTCTGCGGATATAATGAAAAATTGATTATCTTCTCCGCCACCGCGACTGCCACCTTCAATAGATGCGGGTATGGCGACTTGAAGGGAACATAACACGGCGCCTTCATCCGAGAGATCCAACGCTGTAGCTGTTACGAATGCAAGATCATTAATTTCCGTACGGTCCCAACAGCCGCAAAGGATAACAAATACAAGAAATATCATGCCTTTTGCCATTCTCACCTTTAAAATCCTCCAATCCTTCTATACCTCGCCATCCTACTATCGAAGGCTGCTAATTTCGTCCTTCTCGTGATTTGGGCTTCATGGAATGCCGAAATTTCATCCATATCGGTATCCTTACGAAAACATCCTTCAAGGCAGTAAATTTAAGCGGAGTGACTGGAGAAAAATAAAGAACACCGAACGAACGAAGAGAGGTCACGTGTAGAATGATGCCTAGAAAGCCTAAAACAATGCCATAGAGTCCCAAAGTCCCCGCCAAAAACAGCATCGGAAAACGAAGGAGCCGGATTCCGTTTGCAAAACTATATCGAGGAATCGTAAACATGGAAATGCCAGTGATCGACACGATAATAACAACCGGTGCAGATATTAAGCCTGCTTGGACTGCTGCCTGGCCAATGACTAATCCACCGACAATGCTTATCGCTTGGCCAATCTGTTTAGGCAGCCGAATTCCGGCTTCCCGTAGTGCTTCGAATATGATTTCAATGAGCAATGCCTCAATCATTGCAGGGAATGGTACAGCTTCCCTCGCCGCTGCAATACTTAGCACGAGATTAGTAGGGATCATCTCCTGATGGAAGGTCGTAATCGCTACATATAAAGGCGGGGCAAATATCGCAAAATTAATAAATAGGATTCGAACCCATCGAACAAAGGTAGCAACTGGCCAACGAATATAATAATCTTCGCTTGCTTGAAGTCCCGTCCAGAATGTCATCGGAACAATAAGGACAAAAGGAGTTGTATCAACCAGGATGGCTATTTTTCCTTCTAGCAATTCAGCAGCGACCACATCCGGGCGTTCCGTGCTATGAACTTGAGGAAATGGTGAATAAGGTTGATCCTCGATAAATTCTTCAATATACCCAGAGTCAAGCACACCGTCCAATTGAATCGGCTGCAATCTTGTTCTCACTTCTTCAACTAATGTATCCTCCGCAATGCCCTTTAGGTATGAAATGGCTATTTTAGTTTGGGAGAGCTCACCTAACGTAATATACTCAATCTTTAATTTTGACGTTTTGAGTCTTGCACGTATCAGACTTATGTTTGTGGATATGTGTTCGATAAAGCCGTCTCTAGGTCCGCGGATGACTGGCTCTGAGGATGGTTCATCCAAACTTCTTTTGGATGCACCGGGAATGGAAACCGTCAGCACCTTGCTGCTCCCTTCTATTAAAACAGCGGCGTGACCCTCTAATAAATTACGCACCGTATCTGATAATTTTGTAGAGCTATTCGTGGTACCAATAGAAATCAGGTTATTTTTAAGCTCGCCTGATTCATTTGGAATATCTCTAATTAGCAATGGTTTAATGACATGCTCATCAAGCATTTTTTCATCAATCAAATTATCGATATAAACAATGAGACATTTCATATGTGATTTATCTTCTATCCATCGGTACTCCAAGTCTGAACAATGCAGAAAGGTATCCTTTAATATCTTTTCGTTTTGCTCAATTTCCGCAGTAAACTCTATTTCATGTTTCTCCTCCAGATGAGTGCCTTTCATTTTAAGTTTTTCTTCGTATTTCTTGGATATAGCTCTTTTAAACCCTCTCATGAAAGGACCTCCGGATTGTTAAATTCATGCTGTTATTATTCCAATTGAAGAAAAACATATTCGAATATCCATAAAGGCGAATGCTGAGATGTGGCCGATGGCGTACTATTCGACGCTTCAAAAGAAAACCCTGCAGATCATTTATGATCTGCAGGGCTAGAAGAATCAGTTTCCTCTTCAATTGGATAACCTTGGCGATTCTTGATGCCGTACCCGATTTTTTTAAGCACTTCAATCAGCTCCAACTTCTCCTCGTCTGTCGCAAATGACAGATTTTCAGAGATTGTCTGAACATGTTGCGGGAAAATATTGTCAAAGTAATTCCTACCTACCTCCGTCATATTCACATTTGTTTTCCGTCGGTCACCCGGGATAGGTAAACGTTCCACGAACCCCTTTTTTTCCAGCTTATCAACCACGTAAGTAATGCTCCCGCTCGGGATCGAGAAGGCTTCGCTTATTTTCTGAATAGGCTGTGGGCCCTTATTGTACAGGAATTCTAAAATTTGAAAGGTCTCCATACTTAGCCCGTAGCTTTCAATGTCACGCTCTAAGCTACCGTAAAGCGTTGCCACCATGTTTTTTATTACGCGGATTAGCCTCAAATCGAGAGCTTTTCTCTCGTCTGTGCGTTCAGTCATGTTCCACCAACCTTATCTCATTTTTTTACGCCGATTTTTATCCTATAATTATTTATTCTATTGATATTTAATATAATTCGATCATTTGCATATGTCAAATTGCAGAAGAAATATAATCAGCTATGACATGTGATTCCGGATTGGTAAAATTCTTCGCACATAAAAGGAGCTGTCCCATATGTCAGTAGTTTGACGATGTAATATCTTTGTTGTTCAGGTTAAACGGCAAACTGCACATTTAAATATTCTTCCGATCGCCATTGCTAAAGGATTCCTATGAATCAACTAGGATAGGTTGGAATCCCTTCAAAAAAACGACCGCTAACGCTTCTCCAGAATCATTTAAATGCTCCGTTTACCGTCTTTTGCTAAAGAAATCAGCAAGAGACCAAAATAAAAAACAAGCGTTGCAGAATAGCCCTCTGCAACGCTTGTTTAATTTGAGTTTTTTCTTATTTTCGATTGTGCGAGCTGCTTCTTCAGGGAGCGACCCCCTTTTGAGTCAGCCCCTATATAGTATTCGTTTATTGTCCCAGTACGATCAGTCTTTAGCCTTTGCAGCAAGCTTCTGGCGATACTCCAACACAGGTAGTCCGCCCCAACCCCAATTTTCGGTATCGACTTCTTCGATAACTACGAAAGTAGACTCTAACGGCTTGTTCAGTACGTTGAGCAGGAGCTCACTGACACCTTTAATGAGTGCCGCCTTCTCTTCTGCTGTCACAGACTGACGATCTGATGCTGAGCCCTCGCGGGTCACTTGAATCGTAACGACCGGCATAAGTTAATCCCCTCTCCCTTTGATATGCTAAGCTGTTTTAAGCTGCTTATTGATTGGTTTAATGGCCAGCATTTTGTCCACCATCAACATAAAGGGTTTCACCCGTTACGAAGTTGGCTGAATCCAGATATAGGACGGCATCAACGATTTCATGCGATTCGCCCATGCGTCCCATTGGATGAAGCTTAGCAAGAGCTTCATGAGACTCTACAGGATGCATCGGAGTTTTAATGACTCCCGGTGCGACTGCATTCACGCGGATACCTCGGGAAGCATACTCAATGGCCAAAGATTTGGTTGCGGATTTGAGTCCGCCTTTCGTTAATGAAGCGAGTACGGAAGGAACGGAAGTGGATGGTTGATCTACCAGACTCGTAGTGATCGTAACAATATGCCCCGCACCTTGCTTAAGCATTTCCGCCACCGCATGTTGGGTCACATGGAAAAACCCGACGACGTTAGTCGATAAATACGTTTCAAAGTCCTCAATTGAGTATTCCGTAAATGGCTTGGAGATGAAGATTCCTGCATTATTAACCAGCGTATCGATGCGTCCAAAGTGAGCAACGCTCTCATCGATTAAACGCTTCGCGGTATTAGGGTCTGCAACATCGCCAGCAACAAACCAGATATGTTTGCCAGTTGGATCGATCTCTTTCGCAGCCTCTGCTAACTCCTGCTCTCGGCGTCCATTGATAACGACATTCGCTCCCCGATTTACCATTTCAACGGCCATCGCTTTCCCGAGCCCGCTGCTTCCGCCAGTTATGACAAACACCTTTCCGTTAATACTCATTTATATTTCTCCTTTTCTCTAGATGTAATCCATGGCAGCTGTTTAATTGGTTTCAAATACGTTAATAAATTCATTTGGGGATCGTAGACCGGATATGCTAATCTCGTCATTAATGACGAAGAATGGTACGCCTCTAATTCCCAGCTTTTGCGCGTTCCGTTGTCCCTCTTCAACTTTTTCAAGCCCATCGCCTTTAATCAGGCGCATTTTGAGTTCAGCGGCATCCTCATTGATACCGCTGGCTTTTGCTATTTCCACGAGTTCATCCACATCACCGATATTAATCCCTTTTTCAAAATAGGACGTATAGATATTGTCTATTAATTGCTCTTGCAAGCCTTCGGGAGCAGTCGCAATTAATTGATGGGATAACGTCGTATTCGGAGTATATTTTACAATATCCATATTGAATGCAAGGCCGAATTGAGCACCGGTATCGTTATACTGCTTCATTCTTACTTCGAATTGGGATTGACCGCCTAATCTGCCTATCATAACCTGGCGATAATCTTCTCCCTCAGGGCGAATACCGGGGTTAAGCTGGAAAGCATGCCAACGCACGGTTGTCTTAGTCCCAACAGGCAGCAGTTTCAAAGCCTGTCTCAGACTGGTCGTTCCCATTCGGCACCAGGGGCAAATCGTATCCATGTAAACGTCTATGGTTAAATTTTTCTTCATTATTCACCAGCAACCGGTTTTACCGTTTTAATATGTTGTACGTAATCGATGCTGCTCTGCGCTAGGCGTTCCTCCGTTACATTAGACGTGTCGCTTAGTGAGAAATGCGGCAAGTAAGTAGCACTTATGAAACGCGCCAGCGCTTGTATTGGATTTAATATTTCTTCCAATGTGAGACGATTGGATCCCGTTGCTTGATAGGATTCCTTCGTACCATAAGTCGAGATCGCAACTCCGATTTCTTTTCCTTTTGTTTTTGTAGCATCCGGCCCGTAAGCCCAACCATATAGCAAAACTGAATCAAACCATTTTTTCAATAAAGGCGGCGTACTGTACCAATATAGCGGATATTGAAAAATAATCCGGTCATGCGCCTCAATGAGCTGCTGCTCTCTGGAAACATCGATATTTTCATCTGGATATTCTTTATATAATTCATGAATCGTGATCTCATCATGCTTTTTCAATTCTTCGACCCAAGATTTATTCCATTGGGATGCTTCGATGTTCGGGTGAGTAACGATTACTAGTGTTTTCATTTTAGTTGCTCCGTCTCATTTATATTTTTGTAAATCCGGACAAATGGCCTGCATCATGTTTAGTTATTGTCGAAAAAATCTGTATTTTTCATATATATACTTTCTTGTTTATGAACTAATGGTCCATCAAGTTCAGAGATCCGCTTGACTTCAATCCATTCAGGATCGTTGCGGAAACGATCATAATTCAAGTTTCGCGACTCCATATTGGCATGCTCAACGACATAATAAAGACGGTTGTTTGCTTCATCCGCATCTTCCCAAAAACGCAGCACCTTCATGCCGTGATTCGTAAATAATCGAATGACATGGTTTCTGAATCTATCCTGTATAGCTTGCATTTTGCCTGGATACACATCATATATTCGCAGTTCGTATAACATCTGTTGCCACCTCCTTTAAGTAAATCAGTTTCTGCTCTGGTTCAATGAAGATTTGATGCTTGCCTCCGCTTCCACCTGAGGGCAACCATATTATCTTGCCAAATCATCTTTTCATCCCTCTAATTCTACCTATTAAAAGATAGAATATGTTGATTAAAAATTCTGGTCCCTTCATAAGATATGAATCCAACTGATCTTTCCCTTCTGTACTCGTTAAGCAAATAGCATAATGCCATAATTGGTGAATGGCTGAGCAATCGCAGACTAAGAAGTGTCTAAAATAAATATTCGCTTTGTCTTAATTTTGTTCATGTTTGTATTCTACCTTTTAGTAGGTAGAGTGTCAACTCTTAATCATCATATTTCTTTTCCCTAATTCTACCTATAAGAAGATAGAATTCAAACATAAATATCCGCCTGCTTTATGTTAAAGCGGATATCAAACCTTTAGCTATCATATCAAAACGATTTAAATCGCGAAAACTTCTTGCCAGTAATTGCGCGCCTTGAAGCGATGCAAGAAACTGATGAGCGAGCACATTCGAATCGCCTTTAAAGCTGAGCTGCCCTTCGCGGCGTCCCTGTTCCAATACTCGTTCCAACCAGGTCAGATTCGCGGTAAATAACTCTGCAATCCCTTCTCTCGTTTGGTTAGATAAGGTAGCCAGGTCAGTAGAAAGCATGACACCCATGCAAATACAATAATCTTGAACAGGTCCACCGTATAACGATATGAATTTGCGCAGTTTATCTAGATTGTTCTCCGTTACGCTATCAATCTCAGCAATTCCAGAAATGAAGTTTTTGTAATACCTCGCAATCAAAGCATTTCCTAGATCCTCCTTGTTAGGGAAATAATAATGGATGCTAGCCGTGCGTATTCCTACTTTTTCTGCAATGTGCGCATAGCTGAAACCATTAAATCCGAATTCTTGTACGATCGACTGGGCAGTGTCCAATATGAGTTCTGCTGTATTTTTGTTTTTGTTCATGAAGCAATTCTACCTTTCAATAGATAACCTGTCAACTTGCAGGCGAACGGTAATTCGCAGTCAAGCGCAAATCGCTTCCGTAATTCATGGACGCTCCAAAACCTGTCATAGGAGCTAATGTTATTGCATTCATCCCTATGTCTGTCGATATATCGGTGCCCCTAGAGGTGCTGCGCTCGCTCCCCCGTCAACGGCAATTTCTGCTCCTTGCACGAATGAAGAATCATTAGAAGCAAGGAATAAGGCAGCCTGGGCTACTTCTTCCGGATCGCCCATGCGGTTAAGAGGGATTGTACGAGCATGTGCGGACTCCAGCTTTGCTATTTCTCCGGGTGTTGACTGTTTCCATATGGGAGTGCGTGTTGCTCCCGGCACTAAAGTGTTTACGCGTATGCCACGTGGCGATAACTCGGATACTAGCACTCTTGCCATACTGCTAATGGCCCCTTTACTCGCCGCATAGGCTGCTCTTTCCGGAGCTCCGTCCATTGCTCGCGTGGAGCCAGTCAAGATGATCGATGCTCCTTCCTTCAGGTGGGGCAGAGCGGCTTGTATGGTAAAAAAAACGCCAGTTACGTTAACCTTAAGCACTTCTTCAAAAACGGAGACCTCGGTCTTTCCCAAAGGCGTGGGAGCCGCGATACCGGCATTAGCGAATACGATGTCAAGCTTGCTGAAGGCTGCTACTGCCTTGTTTACCACATTTTCCATGCTGGCTTGATCGGCAGCATCCGCCTGAATTGCAAGGACATTCGGTCCAATTTCCTCTGCTACCGAGCTTAACGTATTCGGATTCCGTCCGGTAATCACGACTTTCGCACCTTCTGCAATGAACAATTTTGCTGTCGCCAGTCCGATTCCGCTATTGCCACCTGTAATTAATGCTACTTTCCCATCAAGTCTCCCCATTATGGTTAACCCCTTCGAAGATGCATTCTTTAGCAATTTGCAACACGATTACGTTCGCAGCTTCCCTTGAATCATTGATTTCAACATTTTTATGTTCTCCCGATGCCGTTTATTTATGAATAACCGTCAAGGATCGAACCGTAAAACTAGCTTTACCAAGCGGTCGCGCCCCCATCGACAACGTAGTTTGCGCCTGTAATGTAGGATGCCCGGTCTGAAGCAATGAATACCGCAAGCTCCACGAGCTCTTCGGGTTGACCGAAGCGTTTGAGAAGCGTCTTTTTGGTTATCGCGTCCCTAGCTGCTTGGTTGTCGCCGAGGTCCCGGTCGCTTGCCGGGGTCAGGAAAGGCCCTGGACTGATCGCCACCGCACGGATACCGTGGCGCGCGCCTTCAAGCGCGAATTGCCGCGTCATAGCGATAACTCCAGCTTTAGCCGCGCTGTGACCAACCATCGGAGGGGTTTCTCCAGCAATCAAGCCTGCCATGGATGCGACATTGATAATAACGCCGCCACCGCGCGCCACCAGATGTGGCCATGTGAATTTCGACACAAAGAAGGGAATGTCGAGCTCGCCGGTGATGGTTTTCCGCCAGTCTTCAATGGAGAATTCGGGCATCGGGCCGAAATATTGTATGGCTGCGTTATTGTACACGACATCAAGCCCGCCATAAGCGGATACGGCATCCTCAACCATTTTCTGAACCTGTTCCGGATCGGTGAGATCAACCGGCGCAATGCCTGTCATTTCACCGCCAGAGCGCCGCACGAGTTCGGCCGTCTCATCGTTGGCTTCAAGATTGATATCACACCCGACCACCTTTGCGCCTTCGCGTGCAAACGTCATCGCCGCGACGCGTCCCAGACCTCCGCCTGTACCGGTTATCAGCACAACCTTATTATCAAGAATTCCCATCATTATTCCTCCTGTCAGCGGTTAATCAAAACGATTACTACATGCATTCCCCGCCTGTATTTGGTCTTTAATTGTAAGTTAATATTGTAAAAAGATCGCCAAACCATTCATTGGAGAAATGAAATGGTTATGATTTCGATATCCCTTCCTCCGCTTCCCATTTTGCTACCTCTTCCCGAACCCGCGGTGCGACTTCCTTGCCCAATAGTTCAATAGCTTTCATAACATCCTCATGCGGCATCGTGCCGACGGGTAAATGCAAGAAAAATCGTGTGAAACCCAAATGTTTGCGCATGTCAATGATTTTGTTGGCGACTGTTTCGGGATCGCCTACGTAAAGTGCACCTTCCAGGCTGCGGGATACATCAAAGTTTGAACGGGTATATGGCGCCCAACCGCGCTCTTTACCAAAATAGTTAAACGATGCTTGAGTAGGCGGGAAATATTTGTCGACCGCAAGCGAGGTACTCTCTGCAACGAACCCAAGTGAGTGTACGGCTATCTTTAGTTTCGAAGCATCATGTCCTGCACGAGCCGCGGCATTCTTATAAAGCGGTATAAGTGGAGCAAATTGCAATGGGCTTCCACCAATAATTGCCAATACAAGCGGCAATCCTAGTACCCCTGCCCGCATGACCGATTCCGCATTCCCCCCACTGCCGAGCCATACCGGCAAAGGAGTCTGAACCGGGCGCGGGTACACGCCAAGATTCGTAAAGGCAGGCCGATGTCCTCCTTTCCAAGATACTTTCTCTGAATCCCTTAATTTTAATAATAGTTCTAACTTTTCCTCGAAAAGTTCATCATAGTCCTGCAAATCATATCCAAACAATGGAAACGCATCGACCATTGAGCCTCGGCCCGCGATAATCTCGGCACGTCCATTTGATAAACCATCGAGCGTGGCGAATTGCTGAAACAAACGTACCGGATCAACGGCAGAGAGCACCGAAACCGAGCTGGTCAAGCGTATCCTTTTCGTTACGGACGCCGCTGCCGCCAGTACAACAGCCGTAGCGGAATCCGCGAATTCCTTACGGTGATGCTCGCCTACCCCAAATACATCCAACCCTACCTGATCGGCAAGGACAATTTCTTCCACAACCTCGCGCAGCCGCTGCGCATGACTGATCGTCTCGCCCGTTAGGACATCCGGCATTGTTTCGACAAACGTATCTACACCTATTTCCATTTTCAAAACCCCTTCCTATCGAATAAAATCCATATTTCAGAGAAAGCCCGATCCATCATTTTTATCATTGCTTCCACGTTTCTTGATTCCGTAACCGATTTTCTTCAGCACATGAATGAGTTTTAGCTTCTCCTCGTCTGTTGCAAAAGACAAGTTGTCCGAGATGAAATGAGCATGCTTAGGAAAAATATTGTCGAAGTAGCTTCGTCCTTCCCCGGTCAAGGCTACATTTGTTTTGCGTCGATCATCAGTTGCCGCAAGCCGTTCCACGAACCTCTTTTTCTCTAATTTATCTACCACATAGGTGATACTCCCGCTTGGAATCGAATTGGCTTCGCTAATTTTCTTGATGAGATGCGGTCCTTTGTTGTAAAGAAGCTCGAGAATTAGGAAGGTTTCCCTATCCAGGTTATAGCTGTCCATGTTCCGTTCCAAGCTCACGAACAGAGCTTTTACCATCTTGCTCATCACCCTTGAAAGCTTCAGATCAAGAGCCTTACCCTCAGCATCGCGTTCCGTCATTCTTCTACCACCTTATCTGGCTCACTTGAACAAAGAATAATCAAACTCTGCAGGAACCTCGGCTTCAACCATGCGATGCCTTTCTCCTTTAGAGAGGATGTACGTATGAACGACGAGTCTAATATCCTTTTCAAACCATTGCAGCAACCTGACGTGTCTGAAGGGATTCGCTCTTCCTTAAGCTTTCTATCCAACAAATTTTTCTTAAAGTGTGTTCCAGTTCAAACAGATTACGACTAAGGCAAGGACAAACAGAATGATAGGCATCATTGCTTTTGCTGCTGGATCTTTGACACGAACCAGATGGACAAGAACCGCAAAAAACATCGTAACTGCCATTAATACCCCACCAAATACAGCGTATGAATCGTTCCAAATGCCAATAAATATAATAGCTGCGGCGATGACTTCTACTAATCCCGTAAAGATCCGCATCGCTGAAGACAGCTTGTATCTCTTGAATTCATCCACCATCTGTTTGCTTCCAAACTTACTAAGACCAAACATCAGAAACCCAATTGCTAAAATACTTTGAAGCACGATTGAAAAAATATGCATACTCTCACTCCTCTGATTTTTGTACTAGAATTATTTATCCTAAAATTATTTATTCTAGTAATATATAATATAATAATATCTTTTAATTCTGTCAACACAAAAAAAGACAGAGATGCTTCCGAAGAAGAACCTTGCCTTTCATCTGCATAATTAAGTCCATATTCTATTGACGAGCGGTAAAGGGTGCTGGTGACTATATCTGTACATCACCTGAAACAACTGGCAAAGAGGATACTAGCCCCATGTATGAAACTGTATTGTGGGACGGGCTTCCTGCCGTGAAGAATAACCGGGTATTTTATCTAGACAAAAACTCTTCAGCGTTCAATGATCCCATGACTTTGGATGCTCTACTGCCTATAATTTTCATTTGAGATCTTTTAGACGGACAATAAAAAAACCACCTGGAAAGGTGGTCAGCGCTCATGAACAAGCGTTAAAATATTTTGTATCTGCGGTATTATCCCCTTGCCTTTCTTCGACTCCCTATCTCCTAGCCGTCATCGTCATTTTCGGAGCTGCGGACAATCCGAACTTCACGAAAGCATAACGCTCTTGGTACACCCGTGTTTCAGGAGGCAAATCACGATCCGTCCATCCGACCTTATTCGTGAAGCTGTCAGGTCCGATTTTAAGCGGCTCACCCTTTATATGGTGATGAGGACCGAGCAGATTACGGCAGCTTCCTGCGAGCTCCAGCTCGATTCGATTATCTCCCGCCGCGAGAAATTTCCCGATATCCGCCGCGTACGGCTCCCACAAGAAGCTCTTCACCTCGTGGCCGTTGACCCGAAGCTTCGTTACGATTGCATCAGGCTGCGAATCGAATGACCATACGGTCTCTGAGCCAAGCAAGCCTTCCTCTACGTATACCGTCTGTTCAACCGTCAATCGCCCAGCAAAAAAAGGAAATCCTTGCCTAACCAAGTCGTCGCCATCAAGGATTTCTGGACTTTCCGTCAATGTGAAAGGACCTTTGGCTAGCAACGTTCTGCCTTCTCCGTCAACGAATGGCGTAAGAGACTTTACGCCAAAATCGCCTAGCAAATAAACGCTCTCCAGCTCCGTATCATAGGTTAGCTTATTGCCCTCCGACTCGAACGTCTTTGCACGCTCCATCGCTTCGTACGTTTCCGGCGCATTATAAAACTCTGATTCAATGACCAGTTTGTTGTCCCCCGCAAGCAGCCTACCGCTTAAATCGAGCTTCCTGAACGCGGTATCGAGCCACCAGCCGCAGTCTTTATTTGAAATCGCAAATCCGTTTAACATTATACGCGCCTTGTCCGGACGTTCCATGACCAGATAAAGCTGCCGTTCAAGGTCCGTATCGAACGTGACGTGAAAATGAAATTCGCATGCGATTCGTACGGAACGGCCTAGCAGCAGCAGCTTTTCCTGCAAATAAATAACAGGCATCGGCTCGCTCCAATTCCCACCTTCAACGCTCAGACGGCATGTGTCAAGTGTTACGCTATTGAGATCGGCATGCTTTACTTGCCAAGACTCAGTCAATATTACTTCTGTCTGCCGAGCAGCCTCTATACCCATCTCCTTCAGTTCCTCTTCCTGCCCGGTAACACCGATAGGAAGGTTTGCCTGCTTCAGCATATACGATTGAGAAGCCGCGATCGGCAGGACCAGACGCACGAAACCGCCCCCCTCCTCCTGAATAAGCATTTCTTCATTCCCTGTTTCCAGATTAAGCAGCGTTACAAGCCCTTCCCGGCATAACTCAATTTCCACTTCACCGCAGCTCGTCTCTCCCGAATTCACAATATAGTATAGCCAGGAATCGCCAAGCTTCAGCGTTTGAACGTTCATGTTGTCAGAAGCGAGGACCTCTCCCGACGTCGATTTCATGCGCACGAATGGCGCTGCGGTCCGCGATATATCTTCAGCTAGATCAGGATGACTGGCGGGAACCTTATTTGCTAGCGCCAACAGCTGCTCCAGGAGCGCATCTTTTTTTCCTTCCAGCAACGTTGGATACGGATCAACGACAAATACACTGCCGCCTTGCGTCGCCATCTCAACCAACAGCTCCACCGTTGACCGGCTCCATGTCACGCTTGGAGGCATGATTACGGACGAGTAGACCGCTTCACCGACGATTAGCATCCCGTCCTCCACTCTGCCATGCCTCTCTAAAATGCTCTCGCTGCCGTAATCATGTTCCAGCAAGGAGCGACACAGCAGTCTTGAAAGTCCCGCGAATCCGGCATGATAAGGCTCAATGGCCGAGCTGTCAAAGCCCTTCTGCTCTACCCAAGCCGTGCGGATCGGATGCAACAGCAGGATGTTAGCCTGTCTCTCCCCATCCGACAAGAGCATGGAGAGTCTGGCGAAATAGTCGTTATATGGCTTGTAATCTGCCCACCAAGGCTGTTGATAAAATAGGGATGGCGGATAATCCCTTTTGCGCAGCCCTTTAAGGCTGTAGCTCTGTAAATGCTGGCACATCATGTTAATGCCATGCACGAACTGCCATTCGCCAATCCTCTTCAAATCCTGCATGCTGACGTTCCAGCCGGAGCAGCCGTAACTTTCCGTAATCGTCCGCTTCTTGCCAAGCTGCCTCGCGACCGACCCGACCTGCTTCGGAACGAGCGGCTCATCCCCAACAAAGCGCCCCAGCCAGTCGCAACCCGGAATTTGCATATATTCATAAAAGGACATCAAATCTCCGACAGACGTCGCTTGCCCCATAAGCGTCTGCTCATCGACAACATGACCCGCGAGAGACCAACCTTTCTCCTCGCACCAATCGCCGATCTGTTTGGCATAGCTATCCACAAACAACTCCGTTACGCAAGACCAATACCGGTAGCGATGCTCCTTCGCATCCGCGGCATCCAGGAACAAGCTCGGAAGCATATCGAGCACGTTCCTGCCGTTTCGATCGCGATAAGCGTCTTCCAGGTCGAACGACCAAGGAATTTCTCCCCTTCCGAACTGGGGTTCATCCGTGAACACTCCCTTCAGCACATGCTTGAACGACTCGCCGAAGCTATTCCAGTAAGCTTCATAAGTACTGTCGATGAATGCCCGAACTGCCTGACGGCTTAATGTGTCGATATAATAAGGATTAACCTCCCAATAGATTCGAATTTCCGCCTGCCCGGCTTGCTGCTCAGGCACACGTGCCCAGCCTGTCCCATCAGGGACATAATAACCGAGAGTATGCAACCGGTCATCCTCACGGAAAGGCGCCTTTTCGATGCCAAGCTTCTTTTGCTGATAAGAAATTCCAAGCGCCGGCACGCTGCCGCCGCCGAAGCCGCTAGGCCAGCCGTTCTCGTCGTAGAACCATGGCTCCATGCCCAGCGATTCCACTTTCACGATACATGCACGGACTGCGTTCATCCATTCCTCGCCCATATACGGCGTTTGAAGTCCGCCCCTTGCATGCATGAAGAAACCGCCAATGCCGACTCGATTCATTTCCTCTATCTGGCGCTCCATCTCGGCAATCTCCAGCTTGTCGTTCCACGACCATAACGGAACCGATCTGTAGCTGCTGTCAGGTTCGCGCAGCTTGCCCCAATCCCAAATGCCATCTTTTATGTTCATAACCCCGTATCCTCTCCAACGAGTCATTTTTATTCTACCTGCTTCTTTCCTCTCCATGATTCCGCCGTCAGCTTCTTACATGATTAATAGGCCATAAGCAAGCTACAGGTATCCGAAAGAGGACAAGCATGCTCCAGCTACCATATCATGCTTCGCTATCCGCGATGACTCGCCAAAAAATAGCCGATCACGCTGCAATGACTAAGCTGATGTTCACACTCTTTATTATAGAGGCGTACGCTCTACTGCGTAATGCGGTAAACCGCATATGAAGGGCAGATTTCTTCCTCTCTTTCCATGGTCACACACGTCCTTACTCCGTTGCACTCTGTGAGTTCAAATCATATCTGGCACGCAGTCCTCACAACCGCTTCCGTTGTACGTCGATCAGCAGCAAATATCACGGCTAGCTAATCCGTCGGATACTTTATCTTGAATGAAATACTAATCGTCTCTTCTAAAAGAAAAACTGGGAGGCATCCGCCTCCCAGTCTTCCATGTTAATTCAACTTCGTAAGCATGAATGCATCATGAGCAAGCGTATAGGAATTACTGCCCGGGTCTTTGCCCGTAACCTGGAATCGGAACGTCTTGTTGCCTGCCGAGCCGAACGTTACCGAACCAAGGCCGACAGTTTCATAGCCCTGCGGATTGCCGTAATGATCGATAGGAAATCCTTGCAATGCCCCGTCGATATACAATTGAGCCGTTCCGCGGTCAGGGTGCTTCTTGATTCGCGTGCTGATAGCGTACGTACCCGCTGCCGGAACGGGAATCGTATAATCAATCCATTGGCCTACTCCGCCGAAGCCGCTGTAGCTCAAAGAACCGCCGCTCGCCGCAGAATCCGATCCGGCCGTCACCGTCGCTCCTGCCGAAAGGTTTGTAGTCAAGCTTTCGCTTTCGTAGGTCAGCGGCTTCTTCGTCAAAGCGATATAGTCCGTAGCTAGCGTATAAACGCTGCTGCTTGCGTTCTTGCCTGTAATCTGGAATCGGAACGCCTTCGTGCCTGCGGAACTGAACGTCACGTCTCCCAGATCGACCGATGCATACCCTTGCGCGCTTTGGTATTGATCGACAGGCGCTCCTTGCGCAGCCCCATCGATGTAAAGCTGAGCCGTTCCGCGATCCGGATGCTTCTTCACCTGCACCTTGACGTTATACGTACCGGCTGCAGGAACATTAAGCGCATATTGAACCCAGCCGCCGACGCTGCCCGGATTGGCGTAATTTAATGACCCGCCGCTTGCGGACGTATCCGCCCCGTCCGTATTCGTACCACCGGAAGAAACCGTCGTAGTTGCCGTTTCTGCCTCGTATTTCACCGGCTCGTAAATCCGCGGCTGCAAATACTTGTCAGGAGACCGGTATGTTAACCGGATCGTATCCGTGGCGAGTGTATATTGCGAGCTGGCCGGATTTTTGCCCGTAAGCTGGAATCGGAACGTCTTGTCTCCCGCTGAGGCAAATGCGTAATTCCCGAGATTCACTTCGACAAAGCCTTGCGTGCTCGCATATTGATCCATCGGCACGCCTACCGCGACCCCGTCGATATAAAGCTGCGCAATTCCCCGGTCCGGATGCTTCTTCACCCCTACCTTCACGTTGTACGTGCCGGAGCTTGGAACATTAAGCATATAGTCTGCATATCCGCCTGCTGCATTGCCATTCGCATAGCTGAGCGACCCACCGCTTGCAGCCGCGTCGCTTCCGTTCGAGGAAGACCCTCCGCTGGACATCGTCAGCGGCAGGCTCTCCGCCTCGTTCTTGAAGCCGGACTCTACCGTTACGCTGCCGTTGCCTCCCGCGCCTATGACGACATCAGCGATAATCGTTTTGTTCGCCGTGCGGTCATAAATAACCGCTTTACCGGTCGAACCAGCCGTACCTGTCACATTGATCGTAAGGCTGGACGTGCCAGCGCTTTGCGTGAATGCTGTGATATTCTCATCGGCATACAGCACCTGCATATCGGAGCCGTTGTCCTCTTGTATCCAGAAGGCTTTGCCTCTGGACGTATTTTCCTTGAAGTTAACGGTCAGACCGGTCGACTTCAAGTCGGCTCCCGTGAATCTGCCTTTGTACTTATAGCCGATAACGCCGCTGTCGTTCATCGTGACGTCTTCCACCAAATACGTTTTGTTGCCGTCAAGCCAGCGAAGGTCGAGCGTGAATTCGTCCGGAGCGGCAGTCTCGTTGCCGGCCGTTGCGATAACAAGTGCCTTGCTTTTGTCGTCTGGTGCGTACATCCAAGCATATGGCCCGGCCGTATCATAGTTCGGACCGGCGTAGAGCGGACGGATGATTCCGTCAGTAAGCGCCTTGATACGCGGATTTTTCCGCCAATCGTTGAATTTTTTTAGCGTGCTGATGCCTGCCGCGCTCCATGTTCCAGGATCCTTCGCGAATTTGATAACGCGAGCCGGCATGTACGAGTAATAATCCTCTACTTTGCCGGTCGTAAGTCCGCCGTAGTAAACCGAGTTGAGCGGCAAATAACCGAAGCTATTCGTTTGAATCAGCATGCTCTTATCTACATTTCCTTTTGAGGAGACGAAGCCGTTGTCCCCGATATGAAGAAGGCCGATATTACGGTCACCTTGCGTCGGATAAATATCGACCTCGCTCGTCAGCTTCGTCAAGAAGTCGGGATGGCGCGAGACGATATCGTTGTTGTAGTCGCGTACGAGCACGTTTTTGCGGTATACGCTATCGCTTGGATGTGACGTCGACGTCGCCGCCGAGTTCGGCCAGAACTCGGTCAGGTCGATCATCTGATGGGACAGATGGTAATTCGGAATCATGAAATCTTCCACTTGGCCGCGCTTAAATTCGATGTTGGCGGGTTCAGCCAAATCGCGTCCGGCGTTATGGTTGTCACCGGTCATGCTGAACCAGATGCCAAAGCGCATGCCAGCCGCGACGATCGTATCGGTAAGCGCCGCGAGATTCGTCGTGAAGGAGCTGGCTGCCGTCGTCGTGTCCCGCGTCGTATTCCAGAAGTCGTCGACCATGACCATGTCCATGCCAGCTTGCGTCGCCTTTGGAATAACGGTATTGCGATAGTAAGACTCATTCCGGTTCCCTAACCATTCCCAGTCATTGGTCGTGAAGACAGAGGTCGTATCGTGATACTTGAATCTTTTGCGGAAATGCTCTTCGACCGCCATCTTACCGTCCATAATATCACCCTTGAACGCGGTCATATTGACGGAAATGTATTCGAACTTCTCGTTCGGAAACAACACGAGCTGCAGTGATCCGGGATTCGTCGAAACCTTAACGCCTGATATGCCGCTCCAAGCGTTAATGCCGGCGAACGGAAGGTTGTCCGCTGCGCCTTGCGTCTTCCAGTTCATCTCCGGCTGCAGCATCCAGCCATCGCCGGTATTGTAAGTCGTAATCGCATTTTTGCCCGTGTTCATCGGCAGAGCACCCGTCGTGCTGCTCCATGTCATATTCGGAACGTAATGCAGCGTATGGGCATCGTTCGGGAAATTGAGCGCGATTATGTCCGAAGCGGTAATCGTCTTGTTGGTCGTGCTGTTGTTCTTAATGAAATTGGAATATTTAAGTCCCGCCCTATCGTTATACATTTCGAATCGAAGCGTGATCGTGACATTTTGAGGCGAAGTTCTCGTAATCGGAATTTCGAGCCTCTTGCCCCAAGTTGTGCTGAATAACGAAATATTGTTAATGGTGTCGGAACCGATCGTCCAGCCCCCATCATTGGAATAAAGGTCGCTGCCTCCGTAATTGTAGTAGAACAAATGATTGCTGCCGCTTCCGGTCAAATATTCCTTGCCTGCCTCCTTGTTATAGAAGCTGGTCATCTGAATACTGCCGCTGGCAAAGGACAGAACGACCCTTAACACGTCATTTTCCAGCGTCCATTCATTACCGCTTTTCGTGATCGTCGAACCTGCTGCTTCTGCCGTCTGAACCGATCCATTCGGAACGAACGGAATACTCGTCATGCTTAACACGACTGCGAGAATCAAACAAAACAAACTGCGGAAACCAATTTTCAGCATCATTGAAACCCCTTTCATGAGTGGACAAGATGAAACCGTTGTCGCCGTCTTCTAGCGGCAAAGCTTACGTTTCGCGTAGAAATATAGAGAAAGTATGTGAAACGATATACTTTCCTATATTTCAAGCGTAAACGGCTGAAGCCAGCTTCTAGCGGCAAAGTTTACGTTTCGCGTAGAAATATAGAGAAAGTATGTGAAACGATATACTTTCCTATATTTAAAAATAAACCCGCAAACCACAGCGCAATTGGATTCCCTTAGATGAGAGTTTCTCGCTGTGATTTGCGGGTATGAAGCCATTTTTGTTGATGGACCGTTAATGCTTGGCCTATTATTACTTGCCCGTTGTTGCTTACCTATAATTATTTGCCTAACGAATTCATGAAATCTACGTATTCAGCCTCAGCATCAGCGGTACCAGGGTACCATTCCTTCTCCAGAAAATCCTTGAACTGCTGCTCCGTGATCGTGCCCGTAATAAATTTGATTTCGTTATCGTCCTTCTTCTTCACGAGATCCGGAATCGCGCTGTTCAGGCTTGCGATCTTAGGGGCTCTGACGGCAGGAACGTTCACGATAGTCATTTGGCCAAGCGCCGCATCGAGCTGGGATTTGTACAGATCAATCCGTTCTGTTGTCGTGGCATTGACGATCGATGCGCCTTCACCGTTAATCGCATTGGCTGGCGTCATATAGCTGCTCGTAAGCGTCGAAAGCTTCGTCGTCTGTTCGTCGGTACGCGAGATCGCTTTCGTTGCCGGATCGTAGCTGTCGAACGTTACGCCTTTAACGCCTAACTGGAACAGTGCGTTTGCTTCAGCCGTGTTGCCCCAATCGAGGAATGCGAGTACGTCGTCCACGTTTTTCGAGTCTTTCGGAATCATCCAGCCGCCCCACATTGCCGGCGTTACCCAGTCAGCGGCAACGCCATTGGCATCCTTCAATACACCGTGGTACGTATATTTTTTATCCGATTCAGGGTCTTTGCTGATATTGCCAAGCACCGTGCTTTGATGCGCGTAAATGATGCCCACGCGGTTCTGGTTCAGCTTCTCTTGGTCGACGTAAATTTTGTTGATCAAAAATTCGGGATCGATCAGCTTCTCGTCGTTCAGCTTCTTCAAGTATGTCAAATAAGGAAGGTATCCTGACATTTTCTCCCTGATTTTATACGTTCCGTCTGCATCCTTTACGCCATCCACGACTGGAAGGCCAAAAGCAGCAGTCAAAAAGTTCGACGCGTTCCAAATGGTATTGCGACCGAGGTCCGGTCCGGAGAAGCTTAGGCAATACGTGTCTTTCTGGCCATTGCCATCCGGATCCTGCTCCGTGAACGCCTCGCATACGTTCGTCAGCTCGTCCAGCGTCGTCGGCGCTTGCAGGCTCACCTTGTCCAGCCACTGCTGGTTGATCATATAGCCCCAATGATTGACGGCGTTCGTTCTCGGAATAATGTACGTTTTGCCGTCGGTAACCGATTTGACCGCGTTCCACATGTCCGGCGTAATGTTTTTCATCAAGTTCGGATAGTTCGCGATTTTTTCGTCAAGCGGCTCCAGCAAGCCGTTCTGCGCCCACTTCTCCATGTTCGCATCGGCGCCGTTTCCTGCCGTTCCCCAGTTGTAGATGACGTCGGGCAGATCGCCGGATGCCATCAGTACCTGCAGCTTGTCCACGTAGTTGTTGATCGGCGGAGCTTCGATTTCAAGCTTCACGTTAGCGATTTTCTCGACCTCGGCTACGACCGGGTTATCCTTGAGGACGATTTCCGCGTTGACCCGGTTGAACATTTTGATCGTAACCGGTTTCTTAACCTCTGGCGCATCAGTCCCCTTATTCGTCGATTGCGGCGCGTTCGTGCTGCCCTCACCCGTATTGCCTTCTTTGTTGCCCGAGCTGCAGGCAGCTAGCGCCGTTGCCAGAATCAACAAGGAAATGAGCGTTTTAGCTGTGCGGTGCTTTTTTGTAACCATGTCCTTCTCCCCTTTGATCATCGATTTATATTAAACCGCAGCTAACCGCAGATTTAACCGATCCAAGCGTAAACGGCTTTCGCCGTCCTATGTGCAAAAGCAGTCGATTCGCGGAGATATATAAGCGCATTTGTATGTGAAAAATATATAAACGCTTTCATATAACCTCTAGCCTTTGATAGAGCCGACAAGTATGCCCTTCATGAAATATTTCTGCATAAAAGGGTAGACCAGGATGATCGGCAGCGTGGAGAAAATGATAATCGCCATCTTGATCGTGAATTCGGTCACGCCGGAGGTTCCCGCATCCATCACGTCCTTGGCGACGCCGCCGCTGTCGACGACCATGTCCCTGACAATGAGCATGAGCGGCCATAGGTCTCGCTTGGACGTGTAGATGATTGCGTTAAAGAACGTATTCCATTGCGTTACCGCATGGAAGATCACGAATGTGGCGATCGCCGGTTTCGACAGCGGCACGATGATCCGGAACAAAATCCGCAGCTCGTTCGCGCCATCAATAGAGGCCGACTCCTCCAGGCTCGGCGGAATGTTGCCGATAAAATTTTTCATCAGCAGCAGGTTATAGGCACCTAGCGCGTTCGGAAGCACGAGGCTCCAAAGCGTATTGTACAGATCGAGCGATTTGATCAAATAAAAGTTCGGAATGAGCCCGCCGTTAAAAAACATCGTAAACGTTATGAGTACGAGGGCGAAGCCTCTGCCCTTCAAGTCCCGCTTCGAGAGCGGGTAAGCCGTAATAATCATGAGAAAAATGTTGATGCACACGCCGAGCACCGTAATGATGATCGTATTGCGATAACCGATCCATAGCTGATCCATCTTGAATATTTGCGTGTAAGCGCTGAACTCCAATTTATTAGGAATCAGCTTCAGCGGATTCGCTAAGTATTCGTTGTACGGCGTAACCGAGAAAGCGGCTACATAAAAGAATGGGAAGAGGCAAGCAATCGCGAACAACGTCAGGCATGCGTAATTGATGATGTCGAATAGCTTATCCCCGTTGGATCTGATATTCATGAGAAATGACCTCCTGTCGATATGCCGCAGGCAACGCTTGTCCGCATCACCATATCCCGTCTTCCTTCATGAGCTTCGCGATTCGGTTGCTTGCCAGCAGGAAGATGAGGCCGATGACGGAAGTGAACAGGCCGACGGTGGCGCCGAAGGAAAACCTTCCGCCGAGTATGCCTACCCGGTACGCGTACGTTTCGAACACTTCGGAGACGCCGAGGTTCATCGGATTTTGGAGCACGAATATTTGCTCGAAGCCGTTGTTCATAATGTGGCCAAGCCGCAAGATGAGCAGGATAATAATCGTTGATTTGATGCTAGGTATCGTAATGGACCATAGTCTTTGCAGTCGGCTTGCTCCGTCGATGCTTGCCGCTTCGTACAATTCCGAATTGATGGAGGCGATCGCGGCTAGGTAAATGATGCTCTCCCAGCCCGAGTCCTTCCAGATGCTGCTTAGCACGACAAGCGGCCGGAAATAATCGTTATCGGCAAGGAAGAAGACCGGCTCGATACCGAGCGATTTCAAAAACAGATTGAGCACGCCCCAGGACGGTGACAGGAAGTTGACCAGGATGCCGCCGATGACGACCCAAGATATGAAATGAGGCAGGTAGATGATCGTTTGCGTTATTTTCTGATAGGTCCGATTTCTCATTTCATTCAGGAATAGAGCAAGAATGATAGGAAACGGAAATCCGATGACCAGCTTCAGAAAGCTTAAATATAGCGAATTCCAAAATACGGTATAGAAGTCGCTCAGCCCGAACATATATCTGAAGTTCTCGAAGCCGATCCACGCGCTGTTCCAGATGCCCTTGGCGAAGTTGAAATCTTTGAAGGCGATAATGACGCCGTACATCGGCACGTAATTGAATACGAGGAAATAGATAATGCCGGGCAGCAGCAGCAGATACAGGTATTTCTTTTTGTTCAGATAACGAAACGTTTTTTTAGAGCTTGTCGCGAACATGGCGCACACCTCCATCCTTTGAATCCATTGTCTATTTCAGGACTAGGCTGAGCAGATCGTCCACGTGAGCGGTTGCCAAGCATTCGTATGCGTCTCCTGCCCCGTAATAGATCTTCACCTCTCCCGATTGTTCCAAAATCATTCCTCCGGGAAATATGACGTGATCGCGGAATCCGCCAGCCTTCTCGTAAGGAGCATCCGGCGCCATCAGCGGCTCTTCGTATAAACCGATTATTTTCTTGGGATTTTCCAAGTCAAGCAGCATGAGTCCTGCCGAGTAACGCTTCTTCCAGCTATCCTCCCAGCCGTTCTTCCCGCGGGACGGGTCGATATCGACCGCATGGAACGTCGTCAGCCAGCCTTTCTTCGTCTTGATCGGCGGCGCTGCCGGACCAAGCTTCGCATTGGCGAAAGGTACGCGTTCGACAGGAAGCAGCAGATCGGAGTTGCCCCAATCCTTCAAATCGGCTGAATCCGAAATCCATATGTCGAACCGCTCCTTCCCTTCCCGGCTATAGATCGTGAACGGCCTCTCGAGACGGACATAACGGCCGGCAATCTTCTCCGGAAACAGCACCATGTTGCGGTTGTCCGGCGCGCTCATGCTAAGCACTTCAAAATGCTCCAAATCGTCGGTTACCGCGATCCCGCCGCGAATGCCGTGCAGCGTATCGACCGCGAAGCACATGTAACAACGACCTTCGATCACGGTCAGCCTCGGATCATAAGTCCGTATAATCTCTTCATTCCTCAGATCGAAGATCGGTTCGGGTTTCACTTCCCAATTGATGCCGTCGGGGCTGAACGCGATACCGAGGTTCGTCGTACTGGAGGGGGATAGCGTCTGCTTTTCCGGTTGACCGTAATCGTTGCGGAACACCATCACGTATTGGCCTTGGAATTTGGTTACGCCGGCGTTGAATACGAGCGCGGGATTGTAAGGAACGTCCTCTCTCGTAAGAATGGGATTGTTCGGGTGACGCAGGATGACCGAGCTTGACGCAAGCTCTCCGATCAGTCCAATTGACGGTAATATCATGTAAATCCTCCTTGATGTTCGTAAATTGATTAGCGCTTACAAACACAGTTTATGGTATAATCGCTCAGTCAATGGTGCAAAAATTATTGTCAACACACTAATTTTTACTACAATTTTAGGAGGGGTCATCCTGACGATTTTTCCAATGAACAAAGATTTATCCGATTATGAAATGATTGCGGCGGACTTCCCCTTCTACGTATCGATCAACGAGGTTCGCCATTCCTTCCCCGCGCATCGGCATGATTTTCTGGAATGCTCGCTCGTTATCGCAGGCGAAGGACATGAAACGATCAACGGAATCCGCCATCCGATGAGCCGAGGCACCTTCACCTTTCTGCTACCTTATCAGGTACATGACATTGTTACGTATTCCGCGACTCCGATTCGGCTTTTCAACTGCATGTTCGCCATGGAGCTGCTCGTCTCGTCGGTTAAGACCGGATCCCCATACCTGCAAGCGCTGCTAGCGGAAAACCAGCGGCCATTCTTCCATCTGGACGGCGAAGAGTTGGTGAAGTTCGAAGAAATGATGCACAGTCTGCATAATGAATACAACCAAACGTCTCCGTTCCGCAACGAGCTCCTTACCATGAAGCTCCATGAAATCCTATTGCAGTTTCAACGGACTCGGGTATCCCGGCAAGGCATGAGCGCGCAGGAAAAGGCTTATCCCACAGGCAACGGCTCGATTTGGCCGGTTATCGAATACATTCACTATCACTACCGCGACGATCTATCCCTTTCCGGCTTAGCCGACCATTTCCGCATTCCGCCAACGAGACTTAGCATCGAAATTAAAAAACATGCAGGCATCAACTTCCTACATCTGCTCCACAAAATTAGAATTCGCCATGCCTGCAGCTTGCTTAGCGCAACCGACATGAGCATTCTGGACATTGCGCTTGAAGTCGGTTTCAGCTCGTACAACGTGTTCGGACGCCTATTCCGCGAATACAAAGGAATTACGCCAACCGAATATCGGCTGGCCAATCTCCATGCCTAACAACCAAAAAAGCTCGCCTGCTGTATGAGCAAGTCGAGCTTTTTTGGTATTGTTTTAATTGCTAATTGCCATCTACACCACGGTATACTTGGCAATTATTTCTCCCCACGGGGATAGCCCTTCCTCCCTAAACCCTAATTTCGCATAAAATCTTCTGGCTTGTTCGTTTTCAGGTTTATATCCCAGCATAATCATTTCAGTTCTATTGCCGCATTTTCTTATCTCATCGATAACGAGCAACATCGCATGGTAGCCGTAACCTTGTTGTTGAAACCTTCCATCAATCATAAAACGATAAATCCAGTCGTTACCGTCATCGGGGTCTAGCCCAAACATGGTAAATCCGATCATTGCCTCCTCATCGTAAATCGCCTTAATGACAAATGACTCCAAATATTGTGCTTCAGCAATTGAATATAGGTTTGAAGCCATAAACTGTTCTTGTTCTGGTTTCGGTTTAAGAAGGACAACTTCTGCCCAATTATCCTTAGTTACTGCTTTTAGCGTAAGCAATGGTGGATTCCTCCTCGTTTTTGAGAACCCGTACAATGAATTCCCTTACTTGATAGGTCTCTTTGACGCAACAGCTATTAGGCATTGATCATTTTTCATAATCCATCACTCCTTCAATTAAGCTTGCCGTATATATCGATCTTCGTGAACGGCAAGGGACTCCCTATAATAATAAAACGAAACGCTCCAAGGTTGATCATAAAGTTCACGTATAATTAATAATTACTGCCCAGCTTATTAACGCTACGTAATTCGGTTGACGAGCAGCTCGTTTAAAGCCAACGATTCATTTAATAGCAATATTCCAAAAGTTAACCAATTGCAGATTAGTATAGTAATAAGCAAAAAAAACACCCCTAAGGGTGTTTTTTTCACGATGAGAATGAAGTGAGATCGATCTAAAATCATTCAAGCCTGTCACTTTACATTATTTCCTGCATGCTGTGATCCATCTGCAGTTTAACTGTAATGAACAGCATTTGCTTGTCTTTTTCAGCGCTGATCATGCCACCCATGCCTTGCACAAGCTTACGGGAAATGTAGAGTCCGAGACCCGTGCCCTGACTGCTGCGGCTAGGATCCGCGGTATGAAAGCGGTCAAAAATGCTGTCAATGTCATCTGGCAAAGGAATCTCGGTTTCATTGCCAACCTTCACGGCATGAAACCCGCCTTCTTCATAAAAGGATATGGTTACCGTTCCATGGGCATACCTTAGCAGATTTTGAATCAAGTTATACATCACCCGCTGTAAAGCCATTGGATCAGCGCGGACTCCGGGAGGAATCGCTGCATCCTGGATATCCAGCTCCATGTTTTCCCGATCAAATTGTTCATAAAACCTTAGAAAACATTCGCAAACGGCATGTTCCAAATTCAAGCTCTGAATGTCATAACTATTCTCATTCAACTCAAGGAGCGTCAATTCATAGAAGCGTTCGGTCAAACCCTGCAGCACCTTGACCGAGTCCAAAATGATCGCTAAATATTCCTGTTGTTTTTCCGGCGACGTGGCCTTTTCCAATAGCTGCAAATAACCTGCTAAGGACGTGAGCGGCGTTCGCAAGTCATGCGACAAGCCGGTAATGGACAGCCGGATATTCCGCTCTAGGTCGTCTACGCGCCTGAGCTGATTTTCATAAACGTCCACCATCCCGTTGATCTCAAGGATGGCTTTTGCCAGCGCGGAATCATGTTCTTCCAGATATAGTCTTTGCCCATAACGCGCGCTCGCGGCAAGATCCGGCATTTGAACAGCCAACCGTTTTATTTCCCGCCGTAACAGATAGAAACGAGTAGCGAAAATCAGGCACATAGATGCCAATACGCCGATCAGCCAGTACATGCCAGCACCCCCTATTCCGCGAGCCGGAACCCTACGCCCCAGATTGTTTTAATATGCTTATGGGAGGATACGGCATTCAGCTTTGCCCTAAGATTGCTCACGTGCACATTAATGGTCTTTTCATCTCCGAAAAATTCCTCGTTCCATATGCTTTCGTAGATGTTCATCCGGCTGTAAACCTTGTGCGGATGACGCAGCAGGAGCTCTAATATTTCAAATTCGCGCTGGGTGAGCTGAATCGCACAATCGCCTGCCGCTACTTCATGTGTCTCTAAATTCAAATGGATATCAAGAAAGGTTAGCATTGTTGCGGACTCGTTATCTGTATATACGGTAAATCGCCTGAGTTGCGCCGCAACCCTCGCCATCAATTCATCAATGTCAAAGGGCTTCGTCATGTAATCGTCCGCACCTTGGGAGAGCAGCTTCAATTTGCTTTCTTTCTCTACTTTAGCAGACAGTACAATCACCGGCATATTCTCCGCTTTTCGCAGTTCGGCAAGAACCTCTTCGCCGGTTTTGCCCGGAAGCATCAGGTCAAGAATGACGCATTTCCATGGCTTCATTGGAATCAACAGGATTGCCTCGCTGCCGGAATATGCGCTTTCGGGACAGTAGCCCGCTCCGGTTAGTGCCTCGTACAAGAGACTGTTGATTGACGGATCATCTTCGATGACAAGAATTGGTTCGTTCATTCGGCATTAACTCCATCTTTATTTGATGTCCGATTTGTTAAATATGATACAGCCTATTATACAAGTGATCAAGAAATAGGAAGCGCTGACGATAATACCTTTGGCGACAAAAGCAGGGTCGCCGCTTAATTGACCAAACCCAGAAATATAATAGCCAGGCAAATACTCCTCCATATCCGCCAACCCCACCCTGCTTAAAAATCCTGGGAAAAACAACATGACAAGCATATATCCGAAGCCCAATATAATCGTCATTCCGAGACTCCTGCTAACGAAGGCAAACATTGTAATGATGGCCGCATAGGTTAAATGGTACAGAATCTGCATGAGAAAATTCCAGGTAAAAAAGCGCGCAAATTCATTAACCGCCATGTCTCCAAAACCGAATACCGCACTGAAGCCAACTGTCGCAACAATCGTGATCATCGTATAAATAGCAATTATGGCCACACATGCGGAAAACAGCTTGGACAAATAGACATTCGTTCTGTTTTTGCCAAGAGCAACAATATTTCTCATCGTACCGTTTTGAAATTCTGAAGCGACGAAATATCCCACAAAAGCCGAGAGCCACACTTGCAAGAGAAACGACCCATTGGCAGCCACCAACACTCCCAATTGACCTGGAAATGACGGTTCTCCCGTAGTCGTGTACTGCCCTAAGACTTGAATTACGGTCTGCGCGGTGACGCACGCAAGGATGATGGCGAGCACTTTGCCGCGGAGTAATTTGTACCATTCAGCATAAATCAGCGTCGTCATGCGTTCATCCCTCCCGTCAAATTCAAGAAATACTCTTCCAGCTTTTGTTCCGAAACAGCAATGCTTTCCACCACAATCCCAAGGCGGACTAGCAATGTATTCATCTCGCCCGTCCGTTCAATCTGCTCACGAACCCATAGCTCGTTAGCGGATATGGCTTGGCAGTCTGTTACACCGAAGTTTTCCTTTAATAGAGCCATGGCTTTCGCTGCATCCTTCGTTACAATTCGGATGTGCTGACGGGATTCAAGCGCCAATTCCTCCGCGGAAAGCTGCTTGATAAGCCTGCCCTTATCGATTATTCCGTAATGGGTGGCAACCTGCGCCAGCTCGTCCAGCAGATGGCTGGATACGAGCAGGGTGAGCCCTCTTTCCCGCGCGAGGCGTCGCAGCAATTCCCTTGTCTCGATGATGCCTTTGGGATCAAGGCCGTTAGCGGGTTCGTCCAGAATCAAAAACTCGGGGTTGGGAATCAGGGCAATTGCCAGCGCCAGCCGCTGCCTCATGCCGAGTGAAAAGTTTTTCGCTTTCTTGTTGCCCGTATCGGCCAGTCCGACAATTTCAAGCGTCTTTGTGATGGCGCTTTTGTCTGGAACGCCGGAGATGATTCGCTGGATTTCAAGATTTTGCACGGCGGTCAAGTTCGGATAGATAGCTGGTGTTTCAATTGATTGCCCAATTCGTCGCCTGCCGCGCTGCAACGCGTTCTCTCCCGTTTGCCCGAACAATTCCAACTCGCCGCTGGAGGGAGAAACAAGTCCGCAGACAACCCTCATAAAGCTTGTTTTCCCCGCGCCGTTCAAGCCGATCAGCCCGTAAATCTGGCCTCGCTTGATTTCCATGCTCACGTTATTTATGGCGTAAGCGGCGCCGTATTTCTTGCTTATGTCTCTCGTCCGCAATACATATTCACTCATACCGTTTCTCCTTTTAAATGAAGTATGAGCATAGAATAATACACAAAAACCAAGAAATAGATTAGCAAAGATAAAGAAAATATAAAGATTGCTAGATTTCGATTCCCTATCGAGATCGAATATCTATCATGCGTAGCATGGTTTGACCATTTTCTTCTCATTTTTACGGTTTCCAAGCTGTTTTTCTGTAAGAATGCTCTTTTCCTTTTTAACATATCGTAAAGCCCATGTACAATTCCTCTCGGCATTTATCCACATGAACCTACTTCTAGCCAGTTCGGCAAATCAAAAACTCCGCGCTAAGCGCGGAGTTTAGTCCATATATGTTCTATTGCTCCTTATCGTTTAAAACGCTAATCATCTATTCCTTTTCCATTAAGAATATGCACGAAATATTTTTCAATCCTCGACTCCCGGGTTTTGGATTGCTTGGCCGATGAGAAATAAAGAAGGTATGCTCGTTGCCGTCCCGGCGTCAGTGCTTCAAAAGCCGTTTTTAAGTCGGGAATTTCAACGAATTTATTTTCCAGCTCCTCAGGCATGCTGTATTCCGTATTCTTCTTATACTCCACCTGCAAGCCGGCTTTCTCTACCGCAATGGCTTCATCGATATATGACTTCAAAATAAGCTGCATCTCATCTATGGCTTGAACGTTGGTGAACCGGATTTGACGAGCAGCCTGAACATTTTCCGTTTGTTGGATTAGAATGCCATGGGGATCTTTTAACAGCGCGCCTTTGTGAAACAGAAGCGCACAGTAATCCTTAAAGCCATGAATCAAAACAATGTTTTTATCGTCGCCGTACGTGTAACAAGGATGCATCCATTTAAACTCCTCGGTCAAACCGCAGTCAAGCACGATTTCTCTCAACAGCTCGAATTCTTCCTTCCATTTCTTAAGCTTTCTAAAATAGGGATCAATCTTAGAATTCTTTTCACCTTTTGCCATCAAGGCACCACCTTTTTTTTGTTTTGCTTGCTCAAAAACTACATTGCCCGCTCAGGCTTGCCGCGCCATTTGCGCCACCCGAATTCAGCTCCGTTTCGTCCTTGTGCATTTGAAAATCCGGCATGCCCGAGAAGGAGGTTAACCTTCTTCCTCTTCTTCTAATAGTTGCTTTAAATGCAGCATATTCGCACTCCAGAACCTGCTGTAGTAAGCTACCCAATCTTGAATTTCTTTGAGAGGAGCCGTATTTAGCTGAAATCTCGTTTCCCTGCCGACTTTTCGGTCAAGGACCAGTCCGGCTTCTTTTAGAATGGTCAAATGCTTGGAAACCGCTGTACGGCCCATTTCAAACTGTATCGTTAATTCATATAGCGGTATCTCCTCCGCCTCTGCTAACAGATGAATGAGTCGGCGCCGAGTTGGATCTGCAATGGCATCGAACACATCACGCTTCACATTGTTCACGCTCACTGCAATCCCTCCAATTTTCTATTGTAGACATACGAATGCTCCAAGCTATCTTTGCCTGAATAGTCGTTGATTGGACACCATTTAGTGACATTTCAATTATGTATACCTTTCAATGTCATGTCAAGGGCAATAACATTTTTGATATAGCCGCTGTACGATAGCACATAGGCTTTATGATCATTTTTAAAATGTTTTGAAGGTACATGAAGGTATGCAACTAAACGGGTACCCCTACTCTCGGCACTTTAAAAAGTGGCAAGCATAAGGGTACCCGTATAAAAACCATGTTACATGTATTAAAGCTGCTGCTTGGATAAAACAAAATTCAGGTCATCGTGACTGGCAATATGGTTCCGTCTTCGCCGAATCTCATGCGGTCGACGCATAATACCCGGTGGTTTCGGTCCGTTTCCGTGAGCGGCCTTCGATGGTATGCGATGTACCACTCATCCGCGCCTGCGCCTTGAAATACGCCATGGTGGCCAGCTCCCGTGGCAACATGGGGGTCCTGCTGCAGTATTTTTCCGACTCTTTCAAACGGACCCAGCGGGGAAGGCGAACATGCGTAGGCCACAGAATAATCCGGTCCGCCCCATCCCCCCTCAGCCCACATGAAGTAATAAAAACCGTCTCGCTTCAACATGCACGGGCCTTCGACGTATTGTTCAGGCGTGATTTCTTTATAGGTTAATCCGTCCTCGAGCCGATCAAGACTGACCATATCTTCGTTAAGCTTTACCACGTTGCAATGGCCCCAACCTCCATAATACAAATAGGCGGTACCGTCATCGTCAATGAAGACATGCGGATCGATGGGCTGAGCCCCGAATTGGAATCGATCAATGAGCGGTTTGCCTATCGCATCGTGGAAAGGACCTTCAGGCCGAGAGGAGACCGCTACTCCGATACCGCCATATTCATGATCGCTTTGAATGTCATTCGCGCAGAAATAGAGGTAATATCGGCCGTTCTTCTCAATCGTCGACGGTGCCCACAAAGCTCGCTTCGCCCACTCAATTCGTTTGATATCCAAAATATTTTCTGCCTTTGTCCACGTAATCAAATCGTCGGAATAAAAAGCATCAAAAAAAGTTTGTTCGTCATATTCCGCTGAATAAGTCGGATAAATCCAATAACGTCCTTCAAAATTTCTTGCTTCCGGATCCGCATACCAGCCAGGTACGATCGGATTAATCGCAGACCGCTCTACTGCTTCTGCGGAATGTTCGTTCATTGTCATCTCCATCCCCCTTAACCCGCTAATGGCTATACAGCTGTTTGTTGTCTGCTTCAGTCATCCAGACCTGCATAAATCCAGGCTCCCGATTGTCCCACGCGTAATAAGGGATCAACCGGTATGGCTTTTCGCCAGGCTGCGTGCTATTGACTGTTAATGTCGTCAATCCTCCCAGCAGCTCAGGACGATTATCCACATAAATACCGCCGCCCGGTGAAATCGCGAAACGATCATATGACAAGTCCGGATTATCCTGCTGCTCTAAGCAATAAACGATTGGCCCACGCTGAAAAGCTACCCGGCCGCGATTAGCGTCGACTTCCGGCCTGGACCGAACCACCTCTACCGGCATGTCCAGCTCCAGCAGGACGGTGTCTCCTTGAGACCAATGACGACGCAGATCCAAATAGCCATGCTCTGAAAGAACTGCCGTCTGCTCGCCGCTGACAGTTATACGGTAACCTTTGCACCACCCAGGCAAACGAAGGCGTACGGAGAAATCTCCCTCTTGTTCCGGAGTAACCGTTAGCTCGATTGCCCCATCCCAAGGATAATTCGTTTTTTGCGTAACCTCAACCTTTTTCCCGCAGCCTGTCTCCAAATCCGCATGACCGCCAATGTATTGATTGACTGCGATTCCGTCACTGGTCGCGGCATACGCATACTGCCCGATTGACGGAATAAATCGGACGAGATTGGTTGGACAGCAGGAGGTATGGAACCATTCTACACGGTGATGCGCGCCTTGGGAAGCTAACGGATTCACGTAAAAAAAACGGTCCCCGGACAACGAAATGCCTGATAATGCACCATTATACAGTTCGGTCTCCACGAGATCGGCATATTTCGCCTCCCCGAACAGCAGGTTCATACGATGGTTCCAGAACGCCATGGCGATCGCAGCACAGGTTTCGCAATATGCAGATTCGTTCGGCAAATCATAATCATGCGTAAACCCTTCGTTGTGCACGGAAGGCCCGACTCCGCCTGTAACGTACATATTGCGCTCCACCGTATGGGACCATACCCGCTGAAGAGCCCCTACATAAGCGGAATCTCCCGACACGCGTACAACATCGGCCATCGCGGCAAATAAATACATCGCCCGAACGGCGTGTCCGGTTACCTTCTCAATGTCGCGTACGGGAACATCATCCTGACAGTATGCAGGCCCCCATTCAGGCTTGTTCCATATCTCGCCTTGTCCATGCCCATGCCCGCGCTCTTCGAGCAACCATAATGCAAGCTTCCAGTAGCGTTCTTGCTTTGTCGCCTGATAGAGCTTGACTAATGCCAGCTCTATTTCCTGATGTCCCTCAGCCCAATGGCGTTTGCCTGGTCCGAACATGCTGTCGTAATGATCGGCCAGCCGACATGCGACGTCGAGCAGAACCCGCTTCCCGGTCGCTTCGAAATAAGCGACAGCCGCTTCAATGAGATGGCCGCCATTGTACATCTCATGCTTTTCCATATCGGACCACTTAAGCTCCGGAGCGCACACCGTAAAGTAAGTGCTTAAATAACCATCCGGCTCCTGCGCTGCCTGAATTTGCTCAATAATCATGTCCAGCTCGGCTTCAAGCTCCCAGTCACGCTCCAACATAAGCGTATAAGCCGCGCCTTCGATGACCTTATACACGTCAGAATCGTTGTAATACATCCCCTCGTATTCGCCCTCCATCCGCCCTGCCGCTTTGGAGAAATTCGCAATTCTTCCGGTCGCTTCGCATTGGTCTAAGCAGGTTCTGACCGTCTTTTTTTTCAATACCTCCAACCGGGGCCGCCAAAACGCATCCTGTATCTCCACTTTCGTAAACGGAACGTCCTGCCAGTGCTTGAGAACATGCTCGATCATTGTCATTTTTTCCCCTCTTTCCTTGAATACTCTTAGTTCTCCTACTTATCCTTTCAATCCGGTCAGCGTAATTCCTTCGAGAAAATATTTCTGGCCGACCAGAAAAACGATGACGCAAGGCAGCACGACTGCCGCCGAAGCCGCCATTAGCAAATCCCATTGCGCCGTATAAGTGCCTTGAAACATCTGAAGGCCGATAGCCAGCGTGAACAGCCTGTCGCTTTTCAAATAAATTAACGGCCCCATGAAATCATTCCACGTACCGAGGAAGCAGAACAAGGCAACGACGATAATGGCCGAACGGCTCAATGGAAAAATCAACGACCGGTAAATCTGGAAGTATGTCGCGCCGTCTACATATGCCGCTTCATCAAAGTCTCTAGGTATCGTTAAATAAAATTGCCGAAGCAGAAAAATATTGAAAATGCCTCCGCCAAAATAAGCAGGTACGATTAGCGGATAATACGTATCGTAAAATCCGAGCATTTGCCAGCCAAGAAAGCTTGGGATAAGGGTGACTGCCGCAGGCAGCATCATGCTGGTCATCAGAATGCCGAACACGGTATCCCTGCCGCGCCAATCAATCCTCGAGAATCCAAACGCCGCTACGCTGCTTGTAAGAACCGTCCCTACAATAGTGGAGACTACGATGATGAAGGTGTTCGTGAAATAAGTCCCAAACGGGAGAATCGTAAGAGCCCTATGAAAGTTATCCCAGCGAAAAGGCGAAGGAATCCATTCCGGCGGCATGGAGAATATTTGCGATAAATCCATTAGAGCACTTCGGATCAGCCACAAAAACGGGCCGAAAAACAATACCGATACGAACAGAAGCATCGTATATCCGGCGGCAAGCGCAAGCTTCGATTGTCTCATGTGCGCCCCTCCCCTTCATAATAAACCCAAGACTTGGACGTTTTGAATACGATAAAAGTAAAGAACAAAATGATGATAAAGAGTACCCAAGCCAGCGCGGAGGCATATCCCATTTCCGTATCGCGGAACCCGGTCCTCCATAAGTAAAACACGTAAAACAAGCTTTTATTGTTCGGTCCGCCCTGCGTCAGGATGTACGCTTCGTTGAACACCTGAATGGAGCCGATTATCGTCATAATCGTGTTAAAGAAAATCGTCGGAGAAACCATCGGAATCGTAATATGGCGAAGCTTGCTGTACCAGCCTCCTCCATCCACTTCGATTGCTTCATAATATTGGCGAGGAATTCCCGACAAGCCAGCCAAGAAAATAATGACCGTTCCCCCGATGCCCCAAAGCGTTGTCAATACGACGGACGGAATGACGCTTTGCTCCGAATACAGCCAATCGCTCTCGGGAAGATGGAACCATTTGAGCACCGAATTGATAAGCCCGAGATCCGGATTAAGCAGCCACATCCAAATCATGGCGGACGCGACGGCAGGCACGATACTCGGCAGATAAATAATCGTCCGGAAGATGGCTCTGCCCTTTACGTTCATATTCAATAGCAAGGCAATGAAAAAGGAGAGCAGAATGACGGCTGGCACGCGCAGCGCGACAAAATAAAACGTAACGCCTAAAGACTTGTAGAAAAACTCGTCCTCTCCCGAAAAAAGCGTTGCATAATTATCGAAACCGATAAATGAGGTTTGTTCCTTAAATACAGAGTAATCCGTAAAGCTGAGCACCATGCTGGCAATCATGGGACCGAGAGTAAAGATGATAAACCCGATAATCGCGGGCGACGTGAACAGTAACCCGTAGAACAAGCCCTTCCTCATGTATGCCTCCAATCCGATACCCATAGCTAAAGAGAACGGCGATATCTCCTTGCAATCGCCGCTCTTTAGTTGTAGTATCAGCCCTCTGTTAATTCGCTACGTCACGGCGTCCTTTTACTTGCTCCTGAGCTTTGGCCGCGATGCTATCCATCGCTTCCTGTGCCGATTCCTTGCCCAGCCACACTTTATCCAGCGCAGGATTGACGACATCCATAATTTTATTGAAATTTTTCACGTATCCCGTGGGAGTCTGATGCCCATGGTTCAGCAGCACGTCAATGACAGCGTCTTTGTATCCGGACGGGCGGGACGCAAGGCCTTCCGTCCATTTGGCAAGCAATGCCTCATCGGTATACCAGTCTCTGGCCGCAGGCATCCACGTCCCTGCCTTAAGCATGTCAATCGAAGCTTCGGGTTCAATCAATGCCTTTACCAACTCCCAAGCCTCTTCAGGATGTTCGGTAGACTTGAAGATGGAGAACATTGCGCATACGACCGTGGTCATCGGCTCTTTCATAACCGGCAGCACGCCAACGTTAAAATTGAAATTCGATTGCGCGAGAGCAGAGCTCGCCCATTGACCGTCAATCGCCATCGCTACCTTCTTCGTTTGCAGCGCAACGTTTGTCGAAGGAATGTTCTTGGCTTGCACAGGGGAAGGAGATACATGATGCACATTGATTAGATCCGCCATCCTCTGGATCGCTTCCACCGCTTCCGGCTGATTAAGCGCAAAGGATTGTCCGTCCGGTGATACAAAATCTCCGCCGTTTGAGTAAATAAAATTACTATAGCTGCCCCACCAGGTCGGAAGATTGAGCCCGTATTGCTTAATATTTTTGGGATCAAAGCCTGCTTCTGCAGCGTTTTTGCCATTCTTATCAAGCGTCAGCTGCTTGGCTACCTCTACGAACTGGTCCCAGCTCCACGCTTCTGAGGCTTTGCTAGGCGGAGGCTCGATTCCGAGCTCCTTGAACACATCTTCGTTATAGAATAAAGCGAAGGTTTCAGGGCCTGGCGCGATGCCGATTACGTTGCCCGGTTCAAGCGAATACGTAATGTTGGGAACAAGGCTGCTTTCGTTCATATTCGAATCCGTTGCCAGAAAATCTTGAAGATTATAGAACTTGCCTTGTTCTGCGAGCGGATAAGCAATGCTTCCCGATTCCATCATAGCGATGTCCGGAACGTCGTTGCCGGCCACCATCGTCGTTAGCTTCGTATCGTAATCCGCAGCAATATGCTGAAGTTCCACCTTGATATTGGTATGCTCCGCTTCGAATTTTTGAATGACGTTTTTATATGGTTTTACTTCTTCCGGCGCTCCCCATACGGTTAAGCGCAGCGTAATCTTTTCCTTGCCGGTATTATCGTCCGTCGAGCTCGCAGCGCCTCCGGCAGCCTCGCTTCCATTGCTAGAATCAGACTTAGTACATGCGGATAATACGGTTGTAATTAGTAACAGCATAAGAATCAGAACGGTTGCTATTTTCTTCTGTCCCGTCATTTTTCCGGTCCCCTTTCATTGGTTAGCCGATGATTCATAGCTGCAGTCTATGATGAACTCATTATAAGATACAAAATAACGCTTACATAACCCGAACCTCATTAGAAAGGTGGACTTTCGTTGGAACCAAGTGGCATTTTGACCACAATCCTTGTCCCGTGTCCTAGCGATGACGTAATGGAGACCTCGGCTTCCTCGCCGTATTGCATCCGAATGCGGGCAATTGTGTTTTTTATGCCAATTGACGCGGTTTCCTTATTCAGAATGGTATCGATCTTCTCCGCGCTCATCCCTTTTCCGTTATCCGAAATCTCGTAAAAGCGCGTTCCGTCCTTTATCCAACCTCCAATGCGGATATGCCCGCCCGTCTCTATCTCGCTGAATCCGTGCAAAATCGAGTTTTCGACGAAAGGCTGGAAGATCAGCCTCGGCAATTTGTAATGGTAGAGGACCGGATCAAAGTCGCGGGAAACCGTAAATTTCTCCTCGAAGCGGACAAGCATGATATAAAAATAGTTGTTCATCCATTCGATTTCTTCCGATAGCTGGACTGCTCCCCATTCCTTGCGGGAGGTATAATGCAGCATGTTGGACAAGCAAACGAGCATTTTGCTTAATTCCTTCTGGTTATTTTCTATCGCGGTCCAATTCATGACATTCAACGTATTGTAGAGAAAATGGGGATTCATCTGCCTGTTCAGAGCCTGTATCTCCGCCTCCTGCTCTTTCAGCTTGATTTCATACACTTGCGTAACTAACGATCCGATGCGCCCATTCATTCGGTTGAAACGTTGAAGGAGCAGCCCGAACTCGTCATTCGAGCTGACGCTGACACGGGTCTGAAAGTCGCCCTCACCGACCGATCGCATCGCGATCATCAGCTTTTTGATCGGATTCGTAATTTTCCCCGAAATGAAATAAGCCAGCGCAAGCGCCACGATTGCCATGATGACCGCAAGAAGCACCGTCGACATCCGGATAATCGGAACGAGTCCGCCAATTAGGGCAGACTCCGGCGTCATGACGACGGACAGCCAGCCGGTTACCTGCGACCGGTCGAAGCACACAATCATACTTTCGCCGTCTAGCGTTATCCTTTTCGTTCCGCTGCCCGCGGGCTGCAGAACCTGAATCCATGACTCATCATATATTTGGGCAATACGCTGCGAATCATCGCTCGCCACTACGCGGTTATTCGTATCCAGAACGAGAAAACGGGAGTTAGTCGGTATACTGTCAACAAATAACGATTGCAATGTTTCATATTTGAAACTGATGGTCAGAATCGGCCGCTCGATGTTTTCGTCCAGCTTTCTCAAATTCGAATTGTTCAAATAAGAAAAATCCAGTAAGCGTGTAGCGGAAAATAAGTAGCGGAAATCAAGATTGCCTTCAGATAAATAAGGTTGGTTGTACATTTCAACAAAATCATACGTAGGATACCAGACCAATTTGCCCCCAGCCTCCTGCGCAGCTTGGTATATATCAGACTCTGCTGGGTTTCCTTGCGGAAGCTGCTGTCCAAAGGTGAAATAGGATGTCCACAATTGGTACGCATACACGTCGCTCATTTGCGAGAAGTAATTGCGAAGCACCTCCGTTACCAAACGGTCTGCTGCAAGCAGTTCGGCCTCGTCACCTGGGTTTAACGTATTGAACACATTGAATAATCCTTTATCAATGAACAAGGCCATGCTGTTCTGATCAATAATTCGCAGCTTCGTATCCATGACCTCATTGTTTTTCTTCACAATTTCGTACACATATTTCTGCGCTTGGTCGGTGACGACCTGAAGGCTTGTCCGATAAAACAACGTGCCGAGAACAAGCAGCGGAATGGCAATGAGCAGAAAGTAGCTGGCAAGCAGCCTGAATCGAAAAGTCTGCCTCATCCCATGTCGCTCCTCAGTGACGTCATATGCTTGTAGGACGCCGGGGACATGCCGTGATGTTTTTTAAATACCCGGCAAAAATATTTGGTATCCGAATAACCGCATGCGGAAGCAACCTCGTAGATTTTCCGGTTGGCATTAAGCAGGCTTTGGGCTTTGCGCATCCTTGCTTCGGCGAGATGATCGGAAAAGGTTCTTCCGGTCTGCTGCTTGATCCATGTGCTGAAATAGGACGGATTAAAAAAGAAGCGCTCCGCTGCGCGTTCTAACGTCAATTCCTCCTGCAGATGCTCCTCGATCCATTTCAAGCAATCCTCCGCAAGAGTCGCATCCTTCTCTGATTGGGAAGGCTGGATCGCTGAATAGACCTCTCTAAGTCGAAGCTCCAGCAGCTCCATGACCTCTTCAAAAGTTTGGCAAGCCGGTATTTCTATTGCCGCCGAATTGGAGAGAGCGCTTCCAATTCGCTGATCTACAAGGTTACGGCTTCTGCTTTTAAGCTTTATCAAGGTCAGCACCGCGCTTTCTTTAATTACAGCCGGGTTTGTATGGCCATTCGAAGCGAGGCTGCAGAATGCCTCCTGACAGAGCTCATTCGCCGTTGCGAGTTCGCCGCTTTGCAGATGCTTATAAAGCTTCTCGGTGTCCAACTGGAATGCCTCGTTTAGGTATAGCAGTTCGTCATGAAAAACCACAGCGTTCCAACACTCATAAAAGCTGTAGCTTTGCGCGGTTTGAGCATATCGGTAGGCCATAGGTCCTTCCGCTTGAACCGATTGACATTTCGCTCCGATGCCATGGGATATTTGCCCGTACATGATCCAGCGCGCTTCCAGACGCTCGGCATGGGAACGGATATCCGCACGCTGTCCAGCTGTAAGGACACCAGGAGCAAGTACAATCGTAATGGCCCGCACGAAGCTCTCGGCCAATGAATTAGGCGTGAATGAGAATGCCTCTCCGGCATTCGACCAGCACTGATTCAAGCTGTTTAGAAACGCATCGGAATCAAAGCTTCTCCTTTTGTCGGGATTGATGGCTATTTCCGTAAACACGATCATGCCTTCGCCGTTCAATCCTTCGATCTGATCCATCTCGGCAAGCTCATCAGGCGCCAAGTCGCCGTTCAGCCACTTCACGAGCAAGCGATTACGATAGGCTGACAGCGTTAAGTTCAATTTTTGTTTCAGTGCCTCCGATTCCGATAGCTGCTGCGATTCCATGCTCAGCTCGGATTCGATTCGGCGCAGAAGCTTCTCTACTTGATCGCTATCCACCGGCTTCAGAACATAGTCGTAAGCACCGTGATGAATTGCCGCTTGGGCATATTCGAACAGATTGTATGCCGTAACCATGACAACCTTCGGCTTTTGGCTCTCGTCCTGAAGCAGCTTCAGAAATTCAAGGCCATCCATGTTCGGCATGCGAATATCGGTAAGCACCATGTCAGGCTTCTCCGATCGAATGAGCTCAAGCGCAATGGCACCATCCTTGGCGACCAGAATCTGGTCGTCCGGCCGGAAGGACAATATCAGGTTCATCATGCCTCTGCGATGCCTCGGCTCATCGTCTACGATAAGGATTTTCATCTTGCTCCGCCCTCCTTTTATTCCCTAAATACTCTCATTATAAAGAAGAGGATCGATTAAAAGAAGGTCATTTTATTTGGAAAAGTGGACTTTCATTAGGTGGCGCACAAATCAGGTTTCTTGCAATAGTCCGAATCGGAAGCTAGTCCGTCAGAACAACGCATGATGCAGCATTTGAATACTTTTCTAAATGTAGAGCATTCTAAATGAAAAATAATGGATGTGACCTCTATGCATACGGTTTGGAAAGGCGCGATCAGCTTTGGCCTGGTCCATGTGCCTGTAAAAATGTTTACCGCTACAGAAGACAAGGACGTTCACTTCCGGAGCCTGCATAAAGACTGTGGCATGCCGATCTCCTACGCGAAAACATGCAGGCATTGCGACAAAGAACTCAGTCCTGAAGAAATCGTAAAAGGTTTTGAGTACGAGAAAGACAAATATGTGATTATTAAGGAAGAAGAACTCGACAGCATCAAGGACGAAGCCGAGAAAACAATAAAAATATTGGATTTCGTTGACCTTTCCGATATTGATCCCCTCTATTTTCAAAAAGCCTATTACCTCACTCCCGATATGACAGGCGCCGGAGCCTATAGCTTGCTTCTAGAAGCGATCAAGCAGACAGGCAAGATTGGCATAGCCAAAATTTCTATACGCAGCAAAAGCAGTCTGGCAGCCATCCGTGTCGTCGATAACTGTATTTGCTTGGAGACGATGTATTATCCGGATGAGATACGCGCTATTTCCCAAGTCCCTAATCTCCCCATGCAAACCGTTGTCAGCGAAAAGGAGCTCGGAATGGCCAAAGCTCTCGTGGAGCAGCTTAGCGAGAAGTTTGAACCTAGCAAATATACGGATGATTATCGCATAGCCCTGCTTGAATTAATTGAACAGAAGGTTGCAGGCGAAAGCATGGATGTCGTCACTGCTCCTTCTGGAAAAGGAAAATCGAATGTCATTGATCTCTTGGCAGCTCTGCAAGCAAGCTTAGACGCAACGAAGCCTTTGCCCGACACATCCCCTCCTAAGAGGAAACGAAAAAGCACGGCAAAGTCAAAGGATAACGTATCATGATAGCTGTCATGGAGCTCCCAAATGTTCCAATGGCACCCATCACATCTCCCGATATACCTACGGGTCCTGATTGGGTCTATCAAATCAAATGGGACGGCGTGCGCACGTTGGCCAGACTCGACGGCGAAGGCGGGGTAGAATTATTCTCCAAGCGATTAGAGCCTCGTAACACACTTTTTCCGGAAATTGTGGAATTGCTAAGCCCATTGCGAATCGGAGCTTGCTTGCTGGATGGGGAAATCGCATACTTTGATGGCACCCGGCCCAACTTTCAGCGCGTTCGTGTCGGCATACACCGCAAGAAATATGATGATAACCTTATATTCGTTGCGTTCGATATGCTCTACGATGAAGGACAGGATATTCGGCCTCTCCCCTTTAAAGAACGATTTGATCGGCTTACGGCTAAGCTTCCGGAGAAGCAGCCACGCTTATTCGTTACTGACTTGGTTTTCGATGGTCCAGCGCTGTGGGATTGGGTGAATACCAGGGAGTGGGAAGGCATTATTTCCAAAAAGCTAGATAGCCCGTATGTAGAAGCAAAAAAACATAAGTACTGGTTTAAAAAACGGAAGGAAGTACGAATCGTTGCGGACGTCGTCGGAATAAAACTCAAAGCCGGCCATGTTTCTAGCCTGATTTTAAGGTACAAGGACCGTTACGTCGGCCATGTTGCGGGATTAGATGCAGCTTCTAAAAAAGTGCTGATGCAATTCATGGAGCAGCATCCCGGAGACTGTCCTTTCCACGACCTTTCCGCTGGCATGAAAAAATCAGACGTTAGGTGGCTTAGCGTCCCCTTCCCCTGCAGGGTCACCGCTTTGGAATTTAGCGACTCAGGCTTACTTCGGCAGCCCAAGCTTGTGGGATTCGGAAGTGGCCATGAATGAGAGAAGGCGACAATGTGCGTGTTCGAGGGGCAAGAAAGGTTGGGAAAATCCGCAGTATTAAAGGCAGAAATGTGGAAGTAGAATGGATCTTCGAAAAAATCATGAGCAGTGGAAGCTTTAAACACATTGTCGAGTATGAAATAGATGATCTGGAAGGAGTTTAAAGGATGCCGAAGCAAGAATCATTAATGGTTACATGCATAGGTTGCAATCATGTCAATCAGATCCCGATAGGGAACCTATTAGATTACTCCTGTATCACATGCGGTAAATCTCCTTTACAGTTGAAAGAAACGGAACAAAAAACATTGGTGCATGAACTTGATGAAGCATCCAACGAAATGGATCGCGTTATCGGAAATGTCGTCAATGGCCGCATGGACTCAGAGATGGCGTCAGACTGGCTTGAGCATGAATCCAGTCAAATTGTAGAAACGCTCGATAAAGCGAGAGAGTTTATAGATGAAAGCGAAGAAACAGATATGCGTGGCGTTTATAATAAAATTCCAGATTTGCTCCAATGAACAATTGGCAGCCGTGGACGATAAGATAAAGTCCTCGGCTGCCATTGTTTTAGTCCAATGTAATCCATTTCATCGATTGATGATTACGATATTGGCTACTGCCGCACTTCGTGTAGCTAATTGAAAAACGGGTTGTTGTTGGCCGTTTGTGGAGCGTAAGCATTGGCCATGAGCTGCATGTCCGATGTTGCAAGCTGCGGTACTTGGTAGTAACTTCTTCTGTTCTGATACATAAAGAGCTCGTATGCCATTTCAATGAAATGTTGGACCTGTGAAGCAAGAACGCGACGCCCGGCAGGGTTTGTAACCTCCAATGCGCTCATCGTCAATAGCGAAGCATGCGATTTGACCAAGCCTAGCATATATGCGCTTATTCCCGCATCGTTTATTTCATTGAGCGATTGAATCGGCTTTTTAGGCGGAGCTTGCTGTATGCCGTAAACGGGTTGAACGATTTCATTTATGAGATAGGTTGCCGTATTCTGCTGCGGTCTTTGACCAGTCGAGAAGCATTCTACCGTCAGGTTGTACTGGGTGAGTGCAAAATGATATTGGCGGTCCAGTATGCTCAGCAGCTCGGCGTCTCGCACGAATTGCCTCATGATCATGAACTGGTCGAGTATATTAATCGAGCATGCCAATACCTCGTGCATGTCGAACATTTCATGCCCACCATGGTTATATTGCTGATTTCCTTGCTGATTGAAATTGTGCTGCGGTTGCTGATGCATGTTTTAGTCTCCTTTTTGCTTATGGCAGTGCAATCAGCTTAATATCCGTATCAGCCTTATAATTTATGCAGACGTGCATGATGTTGCTTCGTCATATTGTTACGAAACACAGGCTTAGCTTGACTGAGAATACATCAGTAAGCTGGATTGTCGAGTAAATCATGATAATTCCCTGTTTCAACATGTTATGTTGATTCCCTAAATCCAATAAAAAAAGCAGGTGCCGAGGCACCTGCTCATTCCTTTACGTAATCTATTGGTATAGAACAATCCAAAGCCGCAATAGAACGACTGCCGCCTCAGCTCTAGTAGTCAACCCTCTCGGTGCAAAATGATTATTTTCCCGTCCTTTTATAAGGCTGTTTTCATGAGCATCTGCAACATAATCCTTCCCTTTACGATTCCGAACCCTACCGCTTCGCAAATAGTAGCTTTTGCCCAGTGATTCGTTGTATCTACAAGACGATGACGATTCTCTTTCCTGCCTTCGCGTAAATTTCATTCATCCGTTCAATCAGTTGTTGAAGTGCAACAAACCGATCCATCGTGTTCCAGCTATCCATGAGCACATATGATGCAGAAAGGCCTGCAGCAATTGCCAGTTGCAGCATGGCGGCGATGTTTTCAGGAGCACTTTGCAGTGCTTCACTCCGACGCTTGTTACCAGACGAGCGTTTATCGATTCCCTGGGCGATGAATTTTATACTGGAGTTGTTATGGCTGAGAAGTGCAAAGTCAACCGAAGCGAAGGAGTGTCCATTTTTTACGCAACTGCTCCAAAGTTTTTATGTGCTCTTTCAGAAATAAGGGATTTTTCCCCAAACGAGAAAAAAGAGCCGCTCACATGAGCGACTCTCTCTGGATTACCGCGGGCGAAGAGGTTACCCCATCACCGTGTGGAATGCCAATGCGGGGCAATCCCCGTTATTTATTAGCCAAGAAAGCGGCTACCTCAGCGAGACGCGTAGCGAAGCCCCATTCATTGTCGTACCATGTCGCGACAGAAAGGAGCTCTCCTTCCACGTGCGTGAGCGGCAGATCGATGATCGACGTATGCGGGTCGCCAACGATGCGCGACGACGCCCATTGGCCTTCGAGCACGTCCATGACGCCTTTCAGGTCGCCTTCCCGCGAGGCGCGGCGGAACATATCGTTTACTTCCTGGACCGAGCACGGCTTCTCCGTAATGAGGTTCAGCTCAGCAATGCTGCCCGTGCGGGTCGGTATGCGGTACGCTTTGCCTGTAATCTGCAGATCCGGCCAGATGAACTTAAGCGCCTTGGCGGCACCAGACGACGACGGAATGATATTCTCTGCCGCAGCCCAGGAATCCCGGCGGTCACTCATTGGCTGATCCGTCAACGATTGCGTGTTCGTATAGGAGTGGACCGTGGAGAACAGTCCGAATTTGATTCCATAATTTTCTTTGACCAACTTGACGACGGCGGCCAAGGCGTTAGTCGTACAGCTAGCCATACTGATAATCCGGTGCTTGTCCGGATCGAAGCTGTCAAGGTTAATGCCTTTCAGCAGCACTGCGTCGCAATCGTCGAGGGATTTGCTCGGCCCGCTGATCAGGACACGCTTCGCGCCGCGGTCCAGATGCACCTGCGCAACGGAACGAACGACGGCGCGGCCCGTGCAATCGACGACGAGATCCACACCGAGCTTCTTCCAGTCCGGTACTTCCTGCGAGGAATTAATGTAAACAATTTCTCGTCCGCCGATGACCATTGCGCCCTCTTGGGCAGATACGTCCTCGTGCCATCGCTTATAGTTGGAATCCACTTCAAACAGCGCGGCAAGCGTGCCTACATCCTTGATATCCGATACCGAAACTGGAACGAAAAGCTTGTCTTGAAGCGCGACGCGCAGCAGTATTCTACCTATGCGGCCAAATCCGAAAATCGCAATTTTACCCATATTCCTCAGCCTCCATTTGCATAATGTTATCGACGGGTATAGTGTACGCTATTTAGACGCCGGAAGTCCAACGATGGCCCTTTTCCATTATTCGTACCTTACCCTCTATATTTGAAATAATAAGAAAATACCGCTATGTTAATGATTAGAGGCCATACGATTCGTGAAATAAGGAATTTCATACCATTACGAAGGCTAACCCGGCAGCTATCATGCCTGGTTAACTTATTGTTCTTCATAAGTTCAAAAGTTAGTTGGTAATGGGCGAAATCGTCAATTCAACTAAGCTTCCTTTAAATGTCAGCATCCTCGGACAAATTGAATGATGCATATGGTCCATCATTACCTTAATTCCAAAAAAAGCCACTAATCTAAACCACCAATTTTTGTTCAGACCATCTGTACATCCTGGTAGAAACATTTAGCTGCCGTGATATCCTTCGTATATATATTGGCGACAATTCGTTTGACCTTCATTTCAAGCCTCCCAGACATAATTTACTCCAATATTCTATCCGTTAGTGTATTGAAAAAATAGCTACCACATAGCTGTTTAAAACGGCTGAGACTATCGTTCCCCATAGCTCTACTCTATTTCTTCTCAAAACAGTTTTCACAATCAAATTCAGTCCAGGAATGTAATAACTTTATTCCGCAAACTCCACAATTCCTATCCCCCGAATACCAATAACCTGTTTTAAGGAATAATTTAATGTTTCTTTCCCATTGAATGAACTCTTCATGTGTTCGTGGGAGAACATGACCATCCTCATCGACCGGGCAGGATGGTTCATTTCCTGCTAAAAAACCTTTAATCCAATATTTTGTGGTCAAAGGCATATCGCCTATCTCCCCAAGTGAAACATTGAAGAATGTATCTTTTTGTGGGCAATACGCGAATATTCTTCCATGAAAAGTATGTGGGTTTCCCACAATGAAGTGCTTGCCGCTGCAATGTTCTTTAAAGGTGAACCACAGTTCTTTATCAAAATCATGATTTTTCAAATGCAATCCACCTATCCCATAATCTTATCTTAATTATTCTTAATAAAATCCAACTTCCCTCCCCATTAGCACAATAACAAGAGAATACAAAGATATAAAAAACTCCATACAGCACCATGCAGAGAGGTTTCCTCGAATTAAAGATTTTCATATCTCGTTTTTCCTTTAGGAGCTCCCCCGCTTCCCTAGGTAGGCTTTGAAATGATTGGCTAAGAGGCATTCCGTTAGCCTGTCATTCAATACCGACAGTATCGTTCTGTCGATTGTTATGCTAGAGTTTACCAGATGCTGAGGGGTAATTCTTTCAATGATTGATTTTGTTTGTCTTGGGCTTTAAACTTCATATTAGAGCGTCCTCCTGGATGATGGGATTTTAAGGGCTATGACCTATTGCGTGCTCCCATCGTACCGAGGCGCTCTTCTTTTTGCAAAGCTGATAATTAACGCTCTACAGGAATGCTAACGTTCCCTGTTAGCTTAATAAATCGGCATATAGGATACGACATAATCAAAACCATATGAGTAGCCTTCGTACACTTTCGTTTCATCCCACGTGTCTATGAATAATGCTACGTTTTTCATTTCTACTGTTAGTAGCTCAGCATCAAAACCATCACCAAATACTTGTCTAAGCTCCCCTGGGTCATCTTGTACGAATTATTAAAGAAAATCCAAAAACCAGCAATGGTTGTTTTTTCAATATCATTTTTAATGACCCATTGTCGAATTTCTTTATCCATTATTCTATCCCCTCTATGTAATTATACTGCCCGTCCTATTTAAGTTTATATGTGATATCCTGTGAATTTGCGAGAATTCGGGAGAAAACTTAATTCTCTTAGGGAGCTTAATGTAAAAATGGAGCAGTTGCCGATGCAACTGCTCTAAGGTGCGTTGAACTATTTTTGACATTGACTAACAAGAACTTAATCCGTGAATAAATAAAGCCCTCAATTCAGGTTAAGAGATCCTAATAATCTCTTTTCGTTTATTAAATTAAAACGTATTGTATACATTTTCACATTCTTTCGCAGTCGGTTCATAAAAACAATGCTTCTTCCATCGTCCTACGAACGGCTGATTATACCAAGTTGGCGGACACGGTCCGGGATTTTCAAACGATCCTGGACGGAAATACCATAGAGAGAATTTTGCTGGCCAATTCCGTTCCCCATTCACAGCCCGTTGCGCCAGACGGCGTTCCCTTTCTCTCGCGTTTTGATAATACATACTATGTTGCAACGCTTCGAACGCATGCGGCTGGTTGATCATTTGGGGAATTGTCCGGATATCTTTAAAATCGGAGCAATTCCCTCTTATTCGGTTAATGCCAACATTTCCAACAAGGAGCATGCCCATTTCACCTTCGGTCTCAGCTTCAGCTCGAAGCAACCTTGCCAACATATCAATATCCTGTTTCCTGGCTTTTACGACTGCCATTGGCTCACCTCTTTAGATTTCTAGACTCATCATATTGTAGGCGAAGCGGATGTGTTACTCTGGCAATAGATAGCGATAATAAATGGCCGTTCCACCACACTATTTTTCCCGTTAGGATTCCTGTAGAGCGTTAATTTTGTGCTTTGCATAAAAACGAGCGACTCCGGTAAGATGGGGTAGTCACGGGACATAGCCCTTTAGCCATCTTAAGGAGTTCGCTCTATCTTAAATTTTAAAGCTCAAGCCAAACAAAATCAGCTGCTCGAACGCATTTCAACCCAGCACCGTGTCGTTGGCATCGATAGCGCCCAGCAGTCCCATGTTGCTCGCGCTGTCAATTTCCGTGGAATCATGCTCGGCGCTCCGCTTCAAATCTCTTACAACGATGCCGGCTTTGTTCAACTTCTGCAGTGGATGAAAGATATGCAGGAAACGCACCGACTTATCGACACCATCCTCGGCATGGAACCAATCGGCCACTACTGGCACAGCCTCTCTTCCTGGGTTAATGACCGCAGTCTAGAGGCCGTATTATCCTGTCAAATAGCTTAATAAAAATAGAAGTAGTCTGCCTATGGCAAACTACTCCCAGTGTTCATTGAACTAACGTTTCCGTTAGTGAACGTGCAACAGAGTTTAATCGATGTTATGCAGGTATTGCAGGAGCCTCTTCAGCATGACCGCCGCCTGCGCCCGCGTCGCATTTTCCGTCGGCGCGAAACGTCCGTCTTCCATCCCCTTCATGACGCCGGCTTCTGATACAAGGGCTACCGCCGATTGCGCCCAGGAAGAGATGGAGTCGCGATCCGTGAACGCAGCCAACGGACTTTCCGATCCGCCATCTCCATCGATTACATGGCCGGTGAAGGTTAAGGCTCTGCCGATAATCACGGCCATTTGCTCTCGGGTAATCGGGTCGTTAGGCGCGAAACGGTCCGCACTTATGCCGGTCGCCAGTTTGTTCGCCACCGCCGCATTGACCGCTGGCGAATACCACGCGGATGCAAGGACATCTGCATAATGGGAACTGTCCTCGTCCTCCTTCACCGACAGCCCCAGCCCTCGAACGAGCAAGGCCAAGAATTCTGCCCGAGTAATGGTACCATCGGGCGCGAAAAGGTCAGCCGTCGCGCCGTTCACCAACAGCTTGGACGCTAAATGATCCACATCCGCCTTCGCCCAGTGTCCGGTTAAGTCGGCGAAAGTTCGTGACTTCACGTCTACGACCGTGTAGATGCTGTTATGCGGCACATTCAGAATCGCTTCCGTTGAGCCGTCGGGTCTGGTGCCCAGCCGCGCGGGAACAAAAACGACTGTTCTGGTCGCCGGATCATACTGAACGGCAACCAGGTTGCGGTTCGCCACCTCCCCGTCCAGTTTAATCGTCCGAACCATATAGGTTCCCCCGAAATTTTGCACTTCCGTCGTTTGCCCGTTCGATTCCGCCGTCACCTTATAATCGATGACGCCACCGAATACGGTAAATCCTTGAGAGACGCCGATCCGTTCGATCTCATGTCGAATATCCTCGCCGGCATGCTCCTGAATGATGCTCACGGTCAAATCCGATGCTTCCGCATCGAGACGTTCCGCCAAATCGGCCAGGTCGAGCGCACTTATTCGCAATTGATAGCTGGATCCATTCAGCTTCGCCTCAATAATCGCATTCGGATAACCTTTGGCCATCTCCTTGATCCAAGCAGCCGGAAGGCGTGTCTGCACGGCATGCTCTCGATCGTTTATCTCAATCGTGATAATTGGTTCCTTCGCCTCTCTCAAAAGCTCCAGCACTCGTTCCCGCATCAGTTCAGAGAGGATGACCTGTTCGATCACCGTGCCGTCAGGACGTGTGACTTGTTCGATGTCGGACGAACCAACAAGTGCGGTAATCCCGCCATCCGGATTAATTGTCACGTTGGAATTCGATGCCGGTCGATCACCGCCAACCGAAGGAGACGGTGTTGAGATACCGGTGACGGCAAACACCTTCACTGCATCATTGCCTGCCTCGTCTCGGGCATATACGGTATAATCGCCGTTCGCAAAGACAGTAAATCGAGGCTCTGACAAAATATCGGTTCCGTCTGTTCCGTCTGCGAAATCAGCCGCGTTGAGATTGCCTTTCAGCCATCGGAGCACCGTCAGTGTATTGCCAGCCGATGCACCGTATACGCTTACCGCCGCTCTGATCACTTGCCGCGTCGATCCGTCAGGCTCAGCCGTCAGCGTAACATCAGGCTCCTTCGCCACGATGTAGATTCCGCTCGTTTCCGGTGTCCCGTACGCCAGAGAAGCGGCTCCGCCTGAGGAGCGTACGATGCTGGCGCCGTCCGGAAGCTCAAGTGCGGCGGCAACTTCGATACCATCCGCATCTACAATTCCGGCTGGAACTTCGTACTCGAAGGTCAGCTCCGTCAATGCCTCGTTACGCGTTCCCGTATATGCGGCGTACACCGTCCGAGTGTCGGAGCCGGTACCGACCGTAAGCGAAATAACTGGCGTCCCGGCAACGATTACTTCATATCCATAGCGTACCGTAAAAAGAAGGATATGGTTCGGACCGTACAACCGATTGGCCGGTGCCGTAAGCAATAACCCCACCCAAGCGTCTTCGAACGTCGCCTTCGCCATTTCCAAATCGGCCACGGCATTATCCAACTGACCCTGAGTTTGGTTCAGCGCATCGCCCGCGATCGCCTGCGCGGCGTTAATCGCTGCCTGCAAAGCGCTGCGATCGATCGCCGACGCTTGTCCTACGCCTGTGCCCTCTGGATGGCCGGCCAGCATCTGGGCAGCATCCACCAACAAGTCTTCCAAATCCGTCGCATCTCCTGCCGGAATAATCGCGGCTTCGAACGTATCCATTGCCGCTTCCAGATCGGCGACGGCAGCATCCAACTGACCCTGAGTTTGGTTCTCCGCGTCCTCGGCGATCGCCTGTGCGGCGTTGATCGCTGCCTGCAAGGCGCTACGATCATTCGCCGACGCTTGTCCTACGCCTGTGCCTTCTGGATGGTCCGTCAATGCCTGCCCAGCGTTCGTCAACCGTGTATTGAGCATCGATGAATCGCCAACCGGCACGATGGCTTGCTGAAATGCCGTAATCGCCGCATTCAATTCGCTTGTTGCCGCATCCAACTGACTTTGCGTGTAATCGCTAGCGTTATCTTGAATTTGCCGTGCCGTATCGATGGCTGTTTCAAGCGCGCCGCGATCGCCACTTGACGTCTGCCCTACTCCCGTGCCTTGCGGATGATCCGTCATCGCCTGTTCCGCAACGGTGATCGCTGCACCAAGCGCCGTCGGATTGCCGGATCCGATGATCGCGGCATTGAAGGCTTGAATCGCTGAACTTAACGAGCTGACGGCAGCATCCAACTGACCCTGAGTTTGGTTCTCCGCGTCCTCGGTGATCGCCTGCGCGGCGTTAATCGCTGCCTGCAAAGCGCTGCGATCGCTCGCCGACGCTTGTCCTACGCCTGTGCCTTCTGAATGGCCGGCCAGCGTCTGGGTTGCATCCACCAACAAGTCTTCTAGATCCGTCGCATCTCCTGCCGGAATAATCGCGGCTTCGAACGTATCCATTGCCGCTTCCAGATCGGCAACGGCAGCATCCAACTGACCCTGAGTTTGGTTCTCCGCGTCCTCGGCGATCGCCTGCGCGGCGTTGATCGCTGCCTGCAAGGCGCTACGATCATTCGCCGACGCTTGTCCTACGCCTGTGCCTTCTGGATGGTCCGTCAATGCCTGCCCAGCATTCGTCAATCGTGTATTGAGCATCGATGAATCGCCAACCGGCATGATGGCTTGCTGGAATGCCGTAATCGCCGCATTCAATTCGCTTGTTGCCGCATCCAACTGACTTTGCGTGTAATCGCCAGCGTTATCTTGAATTTGCCGTGCCGTATCGATGGCTGTTTCAAGCGCGCCGCGATCGCCACTTGACGTCTGCCCTACTCCCGTGCCTTGCGGATGATCCGTCATCGCCTGTTCCGCAACGGTGATCGCTGCACCAAGCGCCGTCGGATTGCCGGATCCGATGATCGCGGCATTGAAGGCTTGAATCGCAGAACTTAACGAGCTGACGGCAGCATCCAACTGACCCTGAGTTTGGTTCAGCGCATCGCCCGCGATCGCCTGCGCGGCATTAATCGCTGCCTGCAAAGCGCTGCGATCGTTCGCCGACGCTTGTCCTACGCCTGTGCCCTCTGGGTGGCCGGACAGCGTCTGGGCAGCATCCACCAACAAGTCTTCCAGATCCGTCGCATCTCCTACCGGAATAATCACGGCTTCGAACGTATCTATTGCCGTTTCCAAATCGGCGACGGCTTCATCCAACTGATCCTGAGTTTGGTTCAGCGCATCGTCGGCGATCGCCTGCGCGGCATTAATCGCTGCCTGCAAAGCGCTGCGATCGTTCGCCGACGCTTGTCCTACGCCTGTGCCCTCTGGGTGGCCGGACAGCGTCTGGGCAGCATCC